>JAYRKJ010000012.1:0-177589 GCA_041905785.1 Burkholderiaceae bacterium | reverse complement strand
CAATCTCGCCACTTTGTGCTGCCACCGCGCCGCGGCGAACGAAGCTACGCCAGAGAGGTCAAGAACCGGGCTCACAAATTCCCGACGAAAAAAATGCCAGTCAGGCTTAACTGACTGGCATTGGCCACGAAGGCCGCTTTTTTGGTTGCCTGCGAGCCATCGCCGGAGGGCTCGCGCAGAGGTCGTGGGTCTTGTCCTTACCTGGCCGCCGGCATCGGCTGCGCCGCCAGCAGAGCGTTCGCGGGCAGCTTGCCGGCCGGTTCGCTGTTCAGCCGCGGACCCAGCTCGGCTTGTGCATAGTCCATCTCACCGGCCTGGCGGGCGCGCTGCAGCTCGGCCTTGACGCCATCACGGGTGACGGCGGGGGCGGGCGAGGCCGGTTCGGACTTGACCGCAGGCTTGGCGGCGTCCTTCTTGGCCACGGCGCTCTGGGCCGCCGACGTGACGGGTTGGCCGAAAAGGGCGGTGTCCTCGCTGTTCATGCGGGCCAGTTCGCCGCTGGCGCGGGCACGCAGCAGCTCGGCGATCACTTCTTCACGGGTGGGCGAGGCACTGGACTGGGCCAGGGCGGGCAGGCTCAGGGCAGCAACAAGGGCCAGGGCGACGGTGCGAGACAGGGTGTTCATGAGGCGATCCTTTGCAGTGGAGGGTCCTGGGCTTCAGACACCTTGCGAGCGCAAGCTGTCTGTCCATGGCCTCCACTGTAGAGATCGGCCCCTAGTAGAAACACCAGGGCCGCGGCAAGACTCTATTGCCGATTTGCAAACAATCCGAGGATCGCACACCGGATTGTTCGCATAGCGTCAGCGATGCTTGAAATCCGGCGCGCGCTTGCTGAGGAAGGCGTCCATGCCTTCACGCTGGTCCTCGGTGCCGAAGAGCGCGTGGAAGTAGCGGCGCTCCACCGCCACGCCGTCCAGCAGCGGGCCCTCGAAGCTGCGGTTGACCAGCTCCTTGATCAGCATCGTCGAGGGTGCGCTGAAGCCATTGATGGTCTGGGCCGCAGCCAGGGCCTCGTCCAGCAGCTTGTCGGCAGGCACGACGCGGGACACCAGGCCGCCGCGCTCGGCTTCGGCCGCATCCATCATGCGGGCGGTCAGCAGCAAGTCCATGGCCTTGCTCTTGCCCACGGCGCGGGGCAGGCGCTGCGTGCCGCCGGCGCCGGGAATGATGCCCAGCTTGATCTCGGGCTGGCCGAACTTGGCGGTCTCCGCGGCGATGATGAAGTCGCACATCATGGCCAGCTCGCAGCCGCCGCCCAGGGCGAAACCGGCCACGGCGCCGATCACGGGCTTGCGCACCTGCAGGATGGTCTCCCAGTTCTTAGAGATCAGCCCGCTCTTGAAGGCGCTCATGAAGTTGTGCGGCGCCATGGTGGGGATGTCCGCCCCCGCCGCGAAGGCACGCTCCGAGCCGGTCAGCACGATGCAGCCGATGCCCTCATCCGCGTCGAAGGCCAGCAGGGCCTGGCCCAGTTCGTCCATCAGCTGGTCGTTCAGGGCATTGAGCTGCTTGGGGCGGTTCAGGGTGATCAGGCCGGTCTTGCGCGGGCCATCGCCGCGCACCTCGGTCAGGATGCATTCGTACGTGCTCATCGTGTAACTCCTTGGAATTTGCGCAACTATACGGGGCTCATGGGCCCTGTCGCGCCGTGCGGCGTCAAGGCGCGGCCTGCAGCGGCGCCGTCTGCAGCATCAGGTCGATCCAGGTCTTGTCGTCCTGGCGAATCATCAAGCGCACCGGCAGGTATTGCAGCGAAGGCGCAAGCCAGACCTCGGCCTTGAGATCGCTGCCCGTGTTCTCCGCCAGGGGGCGCAGATGCCAGGCGGCCAGCGGCCCCATGGGTGTGTCCAGGGTCTCTTCACCGTCAATCACGTAACGCCAGGCATAGAGCTTGCGCGGCAGGGCCAGCGGCAGGCGGATCTCGCGGCCAGCGGCCGGCGACTCCCTTCCCGTCAGGAACAGCCAGGTCAGCTGCACGAACTGGCTGGCGGCATCCTGCACGCCAGGTGGCGCCCACTCGCGCCGGCCATCGGGGAACAGCAAGTCCTGGCCCTGGAACTGCAGCGTCAGACGCCGGCGCGCGGCCAGCAGGATGCGCGTGTCCTCGTCGAAACGTTCGGGCTGTATGCCGTGCAGCGTCAACACGCCTTCGCTGCTCATGGTGCGCGAAATCAGCGGTGCAAAGCCCGGCCCCACCGAGACCTCCAGATGCACCTGGTAGCGCCGGCCTTCGCGCAGCCATTCGACCCGCGCATGGCCGGTCACGGCGCCGCGGTAGTTGCCGCGCAGTTTGTAGTCCAGCCGTGTCGAGGCCGGCCATTCGGGACCAGGCTGAAATTCCGCGATGCTGCTCGCCGCGGCCAGCGCTGACGCCGTGCTGCCCGGGGATGCGGCTGATGCGGCGCTGCTCGCGGGCGATGCCGACGCCAGCACCCCGGAGGCGGCCGGCGCCGCGGCGACCGCATCGGGCTCGGCGCTGGCTGGCGGCCCCTCGGGCTCGGACGCGCGGGCGGCAGGGGGATGCGCATCCGCGGACGAGCGGCCGTCCTTCGCGGGTGCGGCCGGTGCAGCAGGTGCAGCGGCAGCCTGGGCCTCGGCAGGCTTGCGGGGCCGCGGCTGGCTGCTCGGGGGTGCGCTGGGCTGCAGGGTGCGCACAAAGGCGGCGCTGAGCCGCGGCGGCATCGGGCGCAGCACGCGCCAGCCCGCCACCAGATCGGTCAGCGAATCCAGGATCAGGCCGTGCAGCAGGAGCACGACCGCGGCCAGACCGGCCAAGGCGCCGAGGGACCGGCGTGTCAGCCGCCCTGCAACCATGCGCGACGCAGGCTTTGCAGCCGGGCCGGCGCCTTGTCCGCCAGGCTCAGCAGCACCGGCGCGCCGGCTGGACGGTCCAAGGGCAGGCGCAGCGGCAAGGCCAGCACGCGCTGCTCACGCCCCACCAACAGGTCCATCTGCTGCGGTGCCCTGGGGCTCAGGCTCAGCACGGCGTCGTCCAGCTTGCGCAGGCGCCAGCCGTTGCAGGCGATCAGCTCGTCGCCGGCCTGCAAGCCGGCGGCTTCGGCCGCGCTGCCGCTGAACACCTGCTTGACGCTGAGCGCGCCGCCGCCCTCGTTGACGCGCACGCCCAGGCGCTGGGCCAGCCCCAGCTTGTCGGCGGCCCATTGCACGCCGAACTTCTCCAGCAGCGGAGCCAGCGGCAGGTCCTCGCAGCCATGGACCCAGTCGCGCAGCTGGGCGGCGAGCTCGGCCGAGCCCAGGGCCTCGACCGCGGCCAGCACCTGCGCTTCATCGAGCAGGCGATCCGGCGTTTCGCGCCAGAGCTTGCGCATCAGCGCATCCAGGCTCGCGCCCTTGACGCCGCCGCCGCGCAGGCTCAGGTCCAGGCACAAGGCCAGCAGCGAGCCCTTCACGTAATAGCTGACGATGCTGTTGGGGCTGTTCTCGTCCTGGCGGTAGTACTTGGTCCAAGCTTCAAAGCTGCTCTGGGCCACCGACTGCTGCAGGCGGCCCGGGCCGGACAGCACGTTGTTGACGTTGCCCGTCAGCAGCTTGAGGTAGCGGGCCTCGTCGATCAGGCCGGCGCGCACCAGGAAAAGGTCGTCGTAATAGGAGGTGAAGCCCTCGAAGAACCACAGCAGCTCGGTGTAGTTCTCCTGGCGGTAGTCAAAGCAGGCGAAGTCGCGCGGCCGCAGGCGCTTGACGTTCCAGGTGTGGAAGTACTCGTGGCTGATCAGGCCCAGCAGGCGCACATAGCCATCGCTGGTGTCGGATTGGCCCAGGCGGGGCAGGTCGCGCCGGGCGGCGATCAGGGCCGTGCTGGCCCGGTGTTCCAGGCCGCCATAGCCGTCTTCGCTGGCATTGAGCAGGAAGACATAACGTTCAAAGGGGGGCGCCTCGCGCTTCCTGCCCTGGGCATGCCAGAAATCGATCTGCGCCTCGCAGATGCGCTGGGCGTCGCGCAGCAGCCGCTCGCCGTCGAACACGGGCAGGGCCCCAGCCACCACGAACTCATGCGGCACGCCGCGCGCCTGGAATTCGCCGCGCCAGAACGCGCCCAGCTCGAAGGGATGGTCCAGCAGCTCGTCGTAGTCCGCCGCCTGGTAGCGATGCCTGGGACCGCTGCCGCCCGCTGGCGCCATGGACGTGGCCACCTGCCAGCCCCGCGGCAGGTCCGCCAGCTGGAGTTGATGCGGCTGCCCTTCGGCGCCCTGCACCTGCAGGCACAGGCTGCTGGCGTTGAAAAACCCCCGCTGTGCGTCGAGGTAGGCGCAGCGCACGGAGCTGTCGAAGGCATAGGCGCGATAGCTCAGCACCAGGGCGCCCTTGCCCAGCCCGTCCACCTGCCATTCGTTCTTGCCGAGCTGGCGCACCGGCAGTTCGCGCCGCCCCTGGCGCGCCGTGATGGGGCCCAGATGGCGCGAGAACTCGCGCACCATGTAGCTGCCGGGGATCCACACGGGCAGCGCAAAGCGCTGGCTGGCATCCGGCGCCGGCACCGTCAGCTGGATCTCGTAGAGATGGGCGTGCAGCGCGGCGGTCGAGATGCGGTAGTGGATCATCGTGGGCGAGCGTCGGTGGCGGTCAGGCGGGCGTCAAACGGGCGTCAATCGGGCGTCAAACGGATGGTCCTGGGCTCAGGTCCCGGCTGCGCCCAGGAAGCAGCTCAGGGAGGCAATGGCGCTGAGGCGAAAGCGCAGGGTCAGCCACGCGCCCGCTCCCAGCGCCGGGTAGTGCCGGCGGTCCCAGAGGTAGCAGACGATGAGCATCACGCCATGCACCACGAGGCCGGCATAGGCCTGCATGATGGCGCCCAGCCAGGCCCCGAGCACCGTCACCGCGCCCCAGATGAAAGGGGCCGGCGAAGGCACTGTCTGGCGCATGCCCAGGCCCCAGTGGATGCCGCCCAGCAAGGCGACGACCAGCGCCGCATACATGGACAAGCCGTCCACCACATAGGGATGGGCTTCGGCCCGCACCAGCCAGACCAGCAAGGCGCCCAGAACGAAGGGCAGCTGACCCAGGTTGGCCAGGCGCTCGGCAATGGGGTTCAAGGGCAGGGGACGCAGGGCCGGGTCGGACATGGTGGTCTGTCGAGTCATTCGTCGGGTTCGAACGGGGCTTCGGGCAGGGATCAGGGCCGGGGCCCGGACGCTGCCCGGATTCAGGACTTGCTGGACAGGCGCTGCAGTCTTTGCTCAACCTGTTCGGCGCCCATGGCACCTGGCTCCCGCGACCCGTCCTCGAACAGGATGGCGGGCGTGCCATTGATGCGGTGGCGGCGGCTGAACGCCAGGTTGCGCTCGGTCACTGCATCGTCGCACTTGCCTTCCACCTTGGGCGGCGCCGTGCCGTCCAGCATCCACGCGCGCCAGGCCGCGGTCTGGTCCTTGGCGCACACGATGGCACGGGTCTTCTCCACCGAGTCCTGACCCAGGATGGGGATGACGAAGGTGTAGACCGTGAGATCCTTGACGTCCTGCAGCGCACGTTCGAAGCGCTTGCAGTAGCCGCAGTTGGGGTCGGCGAAGACGGCGATGCGGCGCTTGCCGGAGCCGGTCTTCCAGACCACCGCGTCCTTGAGCGGCAGGCTGTTGAAGTCGATCGCGGTCAGCTTGGCGATGCGCTCCTCGGTGAGGTTCTTCTTGGCACGCAGGTCGAGGATCTCGCCTTCGATCAGGTAGTTGCCGGCGGCGTCCGTGTAGCGCAGCTCGGTGCCGGTGCGGACCTCCCACAGCCCCGGCATGGGCGTGGGCCGCACCTCGTCCACCTTGAAGCCGGGCAGGCGTTCAGTCAGGGCCTTCTTGATGGCCGCCTCGTTGGCCCAGCCGCAGCTGGTGGCCAAGGTCAGCAGCGCCGCCGCCGCCAGGCGTGCATAGTTCTTCGCGTGCATTGTCATCCTCTTGTGGATGCAGGACCCGGCGGCCCCGCGTGAGTTCATTGCCCCAGGGCTCTGGCGGTCAGCCAGCGCTTCAAGGGCGCCGCCCGGTCCAGCCACTGCAGACCTTCATTGCGCAGCCGGCGCACCGGCGCGGCCTCGCTCGCAAACAGCTTGAGCAGCCCGTCGGTCAGTTCCCCCATGGCCAGGGTCGGCAAGGCCCGGGCCCGTTCGTAGCGGCGCAGCAGCCGGGGGTCGCCCAGGCTGCGCCAGCTTTCCTTTTCAGCAATCACCTGCGCAAGGGCCTGCACATCCGCCAGGCCCAGATTCAGGCCCTGGCCGGCCAGCGGGTGGACCAGGTGCGCAGCATCGCCCAGCAGCACCCAGCCCGGCCCGGACACGGCCGCCGCACGGGCCAGCGCCAGCGGCCAGCTCTGGCGCTCGCCGTGCAGGCCCAGGGCGCCGGCAGCGCCGCCGGTGGCCGCCATCAAGGCTGCCTCGAAGTCCGCGGCCGGCAGCGCCAGCAACTCCTGCGCCCGCGCCTCGGGCAAGGACCACACCAGGCCATAGGACGCCGCCGGCTGCGGCTTCTCAAACGGCAGCAGGGCCAGCACATCCGGCGAACGGAACCATTGATGCGCCACCCCCTGGTGCGGCGCGTCCGTGGTCAGACGGGCGGCAATCGCGCGATGCCCATAGGACTGCGGCTCGAACGCCACACCCAGTTCCGCCCGACGCCGCGATTCGCGCCCCTCGCAAAGCGCTTCGAGCCCGGCCGGCACCGGCTGGCTGACGACGTCCACCCGCGGCGCATAGCGCAAGGCCAGCGCCAGTTGCTGCTCCAGTTCCGCCGCGTCGACGATGAAGGCCAGCTCGGAAACCCCCTGCTGCCAGGCCGAGAAGCCCAGCTGGGCGCCGGCCCCGTCACCCCGGATGCGCATGTCGTAGACCGGACTGCGGGCATCCTCGGGCAGGGCGTCCCAGACCTTGAGCTGCCGCAGCAGGCCCACGGACGCCGCATTGAGCGCATAGGCGCGCACATCCTCGCGCTGCGCCGCCCGCGGCTCGCGCTCGCCCAGCAGCGCCACATGCAGGCCTTGGCTGCCCAGCAGCAGCGCCAGGCTGCGCCCGACGATGCCGCTGCCGCGGATGAGGATGTCATAGGGATCCATGACGCAATTGTAGGCAGCAGCGCGGGCCCCGGCCGGCCGAAGAGCAAGACCCCTTAAAATCCCGCTTTTGCGTCCACGCCAGCCCTGGCGCCAATCTGAAAGCCTTCCATGAGCCTCAAATGCGGCATCGTGGGCCTGCCCAACGTCGGCAAGTCCACCCTCTTCAATGCGCTGACCAAGGCCGGCATCGCCGCCGAGAACTACCCCTTCTGCACCATCGAGCCCAATGTGGGCGTGGTGGAACTGCCGGATCCGCGCCTGGCCCAGCTGGCCGAGGTGGTGAAGCCCGAGCGCGTCGTGCCGGCCATCGTGGAGTTCGTGGACATCGCCGGCCTGGTGGCGGGCGCCTCCAAGGGTGAAGGCCTGGGCAACCAGTTCCTCTCGCACATCCGCGAGACCGACGCCATCGTCAACGTGGTGCGCTGCTTCGAAGACCCCAACGTCATCCACGTGAACGGCAAGGTCGACCCCATTTCCGACATCGAGGTCATCCAGACCGAGCTGTGCCTGGCCGACCTCTCCACCGTCGAGAAGAGCCTGCAGCGCTACACCAAGGTGGCCAAGGCGGGTGGCGACAAGGAAGCCTTGCGTCTGGTCGAGGTGCTGAAGAAGTGCGAGGCTGCGCTGAACGAGGGCAAGCCGGTGCGCTCCATCGACTTCAGCAAGGAAGAGCTGGTGGTGCTCAAGCCCCTGTGCCTGATCACGGCCAAGCCGGCCATGTTCGTGGGCAACGTGGCCGAGGACGGCTTCGAGAACAACCCCTTCCTCGACCGCCTGAAGGAATACGCGGCCGCCCAGAAGGGGCCGGTGGTGGCCATCTGCGCCAAGACCGAGGCCGAGCTGGCCGAGATGAGCGACGAAGACAGGGCCATGTTCCTGGCCGAGATGGGCCAGGACGAGCCGGGGCTGAACCGCCTGATCCGCGCGGGCTTCAGCCTGCTGGGCCTGCAGACCTACTTCACCGCCGGCGTCAAGGAAGTCCGTGCCTGGACCATCCACAAGGGCGACACGGCCCCGCAGGCCGCCGGCGTCATCCACACCGACTTCGAGCGCGGCTTCATCCGCGCCCAGACCATCGCCTTCGAGGACTTCATCCAATACAAGGGCGAGCAAGGCGCCAAGGATGCCGGCAAGATGCGCGCCGAAGGCAAGGAATACGTGGTCAAGGATGGGGACGTGCTGAACTTCCTGTTCAACGTCTGACTTTTCGGTGGCAAGGCCTGATGACCCGCCAGAACTACCAGAACTGGACGGCTCGAATCAGGCGTTGTCCCTGCCTCGTTGCCGCGCCGCCTCAGGCTCACGTCTCAAGCGCATGGGAGTTGGCCGGGATTGACCGCGGTTAAACACCAGCGCAGCCGCGGTGTGCATGATGCCCAGCCTTGCAAAACAGGCGGGAGCACACCGTGGACTTTCAAAGCATCAACGTCTTTCGCAGACGCCCGGAACCGGCCGCCAAGGCCGCTCCGACGGAAGCGGAGCGGCCCATCGTCGGCAGCCGCGTGGAGCTGCAGCTGCTCACCACGCTGCGCTGCAATCTGAAATGCACCTATTGCTCGATTGCCGAGGGCGAAGTGCTGGGCTCGCAGGGCAATGTCAGCTATACGCTGGACGACCTCAGCCGCTTTGTCGACACCCACTTGCAGGGCTATGACGTCTACGTGACGTTCTATGGCGGCGAGCCCACGCTGAACCGGCCCTTCATGCAGCAGGTGATGGAGCGCTACCCGCTGTTCCGCTATCAGCTGCAGACCAACGGCACTTTGCTGGACGACCTGCCTCCTCAGGCGCTTGCGCGTCTGTCCAACGTGCTCGTGTCCATTGATGGTGGCGAGAAGATCACCGACGGCTACCGCGGCCGGGGCATCTACCGCCAGGTGCTGAAGAACGTCGGCCTCGTGCGCGAGCAACTCGGGGGCTCGCTGACCGCGCGGGTGACCTGGAGCGACGCCAGCACCAGCTTCGAGGAGCTGGACGCGCTGGCCGCCAGCTTCGACTACGTCTACTTCCAGTTCGTGGCCGGCGAGTCCTACGGCCCTGAGGCCATGGAGGCCCGCCGCGCGGTGCTGCGCCAGCTGGTGCAGCGCTTCTTCGAGCACCGCGACACGCTCTACCCACTGATTCCACTGATGGGCGTGGCACGCAACAAACTCTTCCCCGAGCGCGCCAAGGAACTCTACGCGGGCCAGACGCAGTGCCGCGTCTCCACGCACATCCTGAACATCATGCCGGACGGCCAGATCTACCCCTGCCCGGACATGATGCACCTGCCTGAAATGCGCCAGGGCGATCTGATGGGCAACTGGCTCAAGCGCAGCCCCTTGCAGCCTCACCCCAACATGCCCTGCGACAGCTGCGAGGCCTTTGCCTACTGCCGGCGCAACTGCATGAAGAACCTCTACCTGGCCTACGTGAAGGGCCAGGACGACTACCGACGCAAAGTCACCGACCCGATCTGCGAGCTGATTCGCTTCCTCGGCGCAGAGATGGACCGCTACGACCTGCCCGCCTGGTACGCCGCCCTGCCTCTGCGCGCTCAGCAGCAGCTGCGCAACGCCGAGGTCTACGAGTACGTGGAAATCATGCCCTGACTGCAGCACCAGCAGCGCCGCCCGTGCGGAGCGCTCGACGCGCCAGCATCAAGCACCCCGCCCGCCAAGGCGTTCAGGGCCATCGGGCCTGGGCGTGCCGCTCAGGGCCGACGGGCTGACGGGCTGACAAGCTGCCGGGCCGGTTGCGGCTCAGGCCGGCGCCACCATCCGCCCTCCATCCACCAAGCCCAGCTGCATGGCCCGTGCCGCCGCGTGCGTGCGGTTGTTGGCCGGCAGCTTGTTGAAGATGTTCTGGATGTGGACCCGCACCGTGCACACGCTGATGCCCAGCACCATGCTGATCTCGGCATTGGCCTTGCCCTTGGACAGCCAATGAAGCACCTCCAGCTCACGCGGGGTCAGCGGGTCCAGGCCCTGCGGTGCGCTGGCCCTGCTCATGGTTGTGCTCAAGGCCGCATGCAGATGGGGGATGGCAATGCGCAGCATGTAGTCCTCCTTCCTGGCAAAGGCTTCCTTGGAGAAGGCATACCAGGTGGCGCTGCGCTGGGCGACATCGACGATCCCATGGACGGCCAAGCGCTGCGATACCTCCAGCCCCGCCAACGGGTCGGCCGCGAGAGGCTCGGAGTACACCGGCATGCGCTGCTTCAGCCACTCCATGATCAGGTTGCAGACCAGGTTTCTGCGGCTGCTCAGCTGCTCCTCAACCAGCGCCGCCGGCAGATTGCCGCCCAGCAGGCGGAGTTTGCGCCCCGCGCCGAAGTCGACCGTGCCATAGGCAAACAGGCGATGGCCCAACAAGCGCTGCAGCCTGGGCATCACGTCTTGCTCGATGCTGGACAGATTGACATGGCAGCTGTCCATGAACTCGAAAAGTAGCTGCTTTTCAGCGCCACCGAACAAAGGGTTGCTTGTGTACACGCCGCCTCCAATTTCCTGAAATGACTGTTCTCAAATGCAGAGCCGGAGGCAGGCCTCTTCGCCTGGCACGCCAGCTCGAACTCATGGAACCCTCGTCGTTGCAACCACTTTAGTTATGAGCTTCTTCACCCTGTGCCCATCGGCGCCAAGGTGCGTCGCAGGCGTGGTGGCTCACCCCTGCTGGTCGTGCTTGCTGCCCGGCTCTGTGGCCTGCTTGCTGTCCTTGTTGTCCCGCACCGTCGCCTGCTGCGTGTGCCTGAGCACCTCCTGCATCGCGTCGCTGAAGCGCTCCGGATGGGTGTAGAAGGCGAAGTGCCCAGCCCCCGGGATGAGGAAGACCTGCTTGTCCGGCGCCGCCATTGACTGCGCATAGGCATTGACCAAGGCCGTCGGGGTCACGCGGTCCAGCTCGCCTGCGATGAAATACACGGGCACTTCAAACCTGGGCTTGGGACCCGGCGCCCGCAACTGCCAGAAACCGCTCCCCTCATTGCGAGCCAGCTGCTCGACGGAAAAGCTGCTGCCGCGCACGAAGTGATAGATGTCCATCAGCGAATAGTCCGGGCTGCAGAGCATGCCCTTGACGAAGGGGCTGGGGCCGGTCTGGCCCTCCATCATGCCGCCGTAGGTCCACAGCCATTCGTACTTGGCGTTCATGCCTTTGACCGGATCCGCATACGGCGGCTCGCCCAGAGCCTCCAGCTCGCGCGCGGCACCGGCGTTCTGGTGCTCCCGTGCCTGTTGCAAGGCCCAGCGATGGGAGAGACGCTCCTGCTCGATCAGGTCGATCATCTGCCCGGTTCCCACGAATGCATGCAGATTCTCGGGATGCTTCCAGGCCTCCTGCAGGCCCAGGTAGGCCCCCCAGGAATGACCCAGCAGGTAGATGCGATCACGCTGGAAACGCTGCTTCAGGTGCAGCACCAACTCGTGCGTATCGGACTGGAACTGCCGCACCCTCATGGACTCCGGCGCCGTGCCGGCATAAGACTTGCCGGCGCCGCGCTGGTCCCACTGCACAACCACGAAACTGCGCTCCAGCGCAGACTGGAACTCGTGCGAAAACCCCATGTAAGGGCTCCCAGGCCCACCGTGGATGAACAGCAGCACAGGCTTGCTGCGGTCGGCGCCGCGGACCAGCAACCACTGCTGGCTCCCGCCCAGCTGAACGACCTCCTGCTGCGCGATGGGCGCATGGCCGGTCAGGTCGGTGTCCGGCTTGCGGGCCAGCTGGTTCGTGCAGCAAGCGGTCTGCAGCAGCAGCAACAGCACCAGGGCAAGCAGGCGCGTGAGGGGCTTTCGAAGCGTCATAGGTCCTTGAATGTCTGCATGGCTCTGCGGGCAATGCTGACCCATCATGACATGGCGAACAATCGTTTTAAGTGACTAGTTCCCCCCTAGATCGCGGATGACCGGCACCCGGCCCCCCGGTTGCGGGAGAAGGCCTAGTCGTTAGACTAGTGCACTTTGCTTATGGGCGCAGGCTGGCGGCGATGCTGGAATCGGACCCATGGCAAGCGAACATCCTTCAGCCCCTCTGCAGGCGCAGCTCTGGCGCCAGCTGCGCCAGGACGCCCTGCTCGCCCAGCTGGACTCCCCGGAATGCGCCCGCCCGCTGGACACCGCCGTGCTGCAGCAGGCCTCGTTCCAGCAGGGGCTGGCGGGACAGCTGTCACGCCGGCTGTGCTGCACGGACTTCGACCGCGACACGGTCGAGGCCCTGGTCCTGCAATCGCTGGCCCGACATCCGGACACCCTCGCGGCGGCCTGCGCCGACCTGCAGGCGATCTGGCAACGCGACCCCGCCTGCACCTCGCTGCTGCAGGCCTTCCTGTTCGCGCGCGGTTTCCAGGCCCTGCAGGCACACCGCGTCGCCCACGGGCTCTGGCAGCAGGGGCGACGCCATCTGGCGCTGATGCTGCAACAGCGCGTCGCCGAGCGCTACGCCATCGACATCCATCCAGCGGCCCGCATCGGCCGCGGCGTCTTCATCGACCATGGCCATGGCATCGTCATTGGCGAGACTGCCGTGGTTGGTGACGAGGTGGCCATTCTTCACGAGGTCACGCTGGGCGGGACCGGCAAGGAACGCGGGGACCGGCATCCCATCGTGCGCAACGGCGCCCTGCTCTGCGCGGGCGCCAAGATCCTGGGGCGCGTGGTGGTCGGCGAGGGGGCCAAGGTGGCCGCCTGCAGCGTGGTGCTGGACCATGTGCCGCCCTTCAGCACCGTGGCCGGCATTCCCGCGCGCCTGGTGCGAGCCGCCCAGCTGCCGGATGCGCCACCGCCCCGCAGCGAACGCCGTCCGCCGCCGCGCGATCACGAGCCGGCGCCCTCCGGCCACGGCGGCAAGACCCTGGCCGCCAACGCACTGAACCCCAGCGCGGGCCTGGCCTGCGTCGACCTGAGCCTCCCATGAACACAAGCTCCTACCTGCTGCCGCTGCGGTGCTCGCCCCGTGCCACGGCCACGCTGCTGCTCTGCCCGCATGCAGGTGGCCATGCCAACGTCTTCGCGCGCTGGGCACAGCAGCTGCCGGACACCCTGAACCTCTACGGTCTGCAGCTGCCCGGCCGCATGGGCCGCTCCAGCGAACCCTTCGACCAGGACTTCTCGGCCACCACGAGGCGTGTGGCCGCCGAGCTGGCCGCGCTGCGCGCGCCGGCCCTGCACCTGTTCGGTCACAGCCTGGGCGGGCTGCTCGCCTACGGCAGCGCCCTGCAGCTGCAGCGTCAGGGCTTGCTGGTGCAGAGCCTGTGCCTGTCCGGCGTGGCGGCGCCCAGGCACCAGCGGCTGCGCCACGTCGAGGGCCTGAGCGAGGCACAGGTGATGGACCGCATCATGGCCTACGGCGGCATTCCCGAGGAGCTGCTCAAGGACAAGGAACTGCTGGACTTCTTCCTGCTGCCGCTGAAGGCCGACCTGCGCCTGCTCGACGACTTCTGCCACAGCGACTGCTGGCCCGGCGAACGCCTGCGCATGCCCCTGCACGCTTTCTGCGGCCGTGCCGACCGCATCGCCGGCGTGCAGCAGATGAGCCCCTGGTCCGACCTGGCCGGCGCAGGCTTCCAGCTCGACACCTTCGAAGGCGGTCACTTCTACCTGCAGGCAGCCAGCGAGGCCTTGTGCGCGCGGCTGGCGCGCATCGCGGCGGCGTCGGCTTGATCGACCTGGCGCGGGAGCCGCCGTCAAGCTGCGGCGGTCGCCCAACGGCCCGAGGCTTCCATCACCGGACCGCATGCAAGGGGCGCAGGACCCTGGCCACCGCGCCGTCCGACGAGCGGCACCGCTTGCCTCCCGTCCTCAGAACGCCGCGCAGCGGCGGCGCGCTGCAGGAGGGCTGATCCGGCTCAAGCGGCCGGCACCCCCTGAAACACCGTCGCCACCCCATCCACGATGCGCGGGATGTCGCGGGCCTGGATCCGGTTGTGCAGCACGAATCGGAACTGATCGTCGGTGGACAGCAGGCGCAGTCCCTGGGCCTCGAAGAGGGGCAGGTATTGCTGGGCGCCGCTCTTCACGCCTGCATGACGGAAATACACCATATTGGTCATGGACTCGCTGAAGCGCACCTGCAGTCCCGGCACCGACTGCAGGGCCCCTGCCAGCGCACGTGCATGCTTGACGTCATCCAGCAGCTGCTGCGGGCCATCCCGCAAGGCCATGCGGCCCATCGCGGCCAGGTAGCCGGTCTGGCGCATGCCGCCGCCCAGCATTTTTCGCATCGAGCGTGCGCGCTGGATGAAAGCCCTGGAGCCCAGCAACAAGGCCCCAAGGGGTGCACCCAGGCCTTTGCTGAGGCAGATCATCAGCGAATCCACCTGGCTCGCGTACTGGCTCACCTGCTGATCCAGTGCCGCACAGGCATGGAACAAGCGCGCGCCGTCCAGATGGACGGGCAAGCCGGCCTCACGCGCCACCTGGGTCAGCGGCAGCATCTGGTCGGCCGTGGCGGCCACGCCGCCGGCCAGGTTGTGGGTGTTCTCCAGGCAGACCAGACCGGTGCGGGCGTGGTAGAGGTCACCCGGGCGGATGGCCGCCCGCAGCGCTTGCGCGTCGGGCAGGCCGCCGCTGTCGTCCACCGTGTGGTAGGCAATCCCGCCCAGCGCCGAGGCGCCGCCCAGCTCGTAGTTGAAGATATGCGAATCCCGCCCGACGACCACCTCCTCCCCACGCGCCAGATGCGACAGCAGGGCGGCCAGGTTGGCCATGGTGCCGCTGGGAAAGAGCAGGCCGGCTTCCAGGCCGCAGCGCTCGGCCGCCTCATCCTGCAGCGCATGGGTGTGCGGGTCTTCGTCAAACACGTCGTCGCCGGACTGGATCTCGCCCAGCACGGCCCGCATGGCCGGGGATTGCTGGGTGCAGGTGTCAGCGCGCAAGTCGAGCAGGGTCATGGGGGTCTCCTTGAATGGGATGGGGCCGGCTTCACATCACCAGGCCCTGGGCCTGCAGCCGCCGAGGCGCACTGCCGCCAAGCTGCTGCCAGGCGCGCTCGAAGGCCTCGAAGAGGCGCTCCGTGGCCGCCTCTTCGAGCAGGTGCCCCATGACGGAGAACACCAGACGGTCAGGCGCGACGCGGTGCATCAGCAGGCCGCACTGGCCGTCGTAGATGCCTTCGGGGCGCAGGCTGTGCTCCTTTTCCATCTGCTCGAAGCGCTGCCCCTCGCGCCACTGCAGGTAGCTGATCAGCTCGGTGAAATTGAAGAAGAGCGGGGTGTCGCAGAGGTCTTCCAGACACTCGGGCGTCTCGCGCACGAGCTGCTCGGCGACATGGAAGCGATGGTGGGGGTCGAGCTCGGCCGCCTGGCGCTGCTGGAGGAAGCGCGACAGCGTGACGCGCACGTCGCCGGGATCGACCTCGACCAGCAATGGCAGCCGGTCATGGCAGTCGCCGACAAGGTTGAAGAAGCTGCGCCCGCCCTGGACCCGGCCATGGTGCAGGCTGGACACCGGCATCAGGGTCTGCTGCGTGCACTGCGCCAGGGCCTGCAGCATGGCCGCGTGGGCCCATTCCATGGGGTCCTCGACGGGTGCCAGCGTCCGGGCCGGCAAGGCCACCTCGTAGGATCGGAAACGGGCGAGGCTCTCGGGCTCGTGCCAGGGCTGCATGCGGGCCTTCACCGTGCGCACCGCCGCCAGCCATTGGGCGAGCTGCTGCCGGCGAGCCTGCGTCGTGGCGGCGTCGGCCGGCTCGCTGCGCACCGCCTCCACGTAATCCGCATGGGCAGCCCCCAGCGGCTCCAGCACCGGTTCGCCGCCCTGGGCGAAGGCCTCGAAGCAGCGGTAGAACTCCGAGGCCATCAGCTTGCCGCACTCGCCGTCAGAGATGAAGTGCGAGAAGGTCCAGATCCAGCGATGGCAGTTGCGGTTCTCGCGGATCAGGATGGCGCGATGCAGGGGACCGCGGCTGAGATCGAAGGGCCTGGACACCCGGCGCAGGAAGTCGCGGATGAAGCGCTGCTGCGCCGCCTCCGGCACGTCGGACAGGTCCAGCGTCAGCAGCGTGAAGGCCTCGTCGTCCTCGAACTCCTGCAGGCAGGGCTCGCCCTGCGGGTCCACGCCCACCGTCGTGCGCAGCATGGGATGACGCCGGACCAGCGTGTGCAGGACGCGGCGCAGCAGTGCTTCGTCGCAGGGCTGGTGGATGCGCATGTCCGTGTGGTTCTGCGCCAGGTGCTGCAGGCCGTAGCGTTGCAGGATCAGGGCCTGGCGCGGGCTCGGCGCATAGCGCTTCACGCATTGGCGCAGCTCGCGCTGCTGCAGGAAGGCGTCGACGGTGGCGTCCATGCGCGCCTCCAGATCCGCCGGCAGCGTGCGGCCGAACAGGCCGTCGTAGTCTGCCGTCTCGTAGCGACCCGCATCGCGGCCCACCCAGAGCTGGTGTGGCAGCGCGGCGGCCGGCAGATGCGTGAGCAGACGCTGCCAGGCGGTCTCCTCGTCCGCGCCGCCCGCCGGGCTCAGCACGGCCAGCCCGCGCCATTCCCCGGCGCTTCCCTCGCGGGGCCGGCTCAGCACGCGGCAGCGCAGCCCGGCGTCCAGCGGCTGCAGGCAGCGCTGCGCCGCGTCGGCCAGGTCCACGGGGGCGGCGTCCGGTTCAGCGCCGGCGCCCGCCTCAGCGCCGGGCTGCGCCGACTGCAGGGCCTCGTAATAGGCACCCAGGTCCCGGAGGCGGGGATACACGTACAGATGCGACATCTCGGCCGGCCAGCCGCGCTGCATCTTGATGCGGGCGATCAGGTCGATGGCCTTGATCGAGTTGCCGCCCAGCGCGAAGAAGTTGGCATGGGCATCGTCCACCGCGCAGCCCAGCAGCTCGCCCATCAGGCCGGCCAGCCAGCGTTCGGTCTCGGTGGCCAGCGGCTGGGCACCCGCGCCCGCATCGGCCTCTCCCCGCAGTCGCTCGCGCAGAGCCTGCACGTCGACCTTGTGGTTGGCGGTGCTGGGCAGGCTGTCCACGGCCAGCATCAGCGCCGGCACCATGTAGTCCGGCAGACGCTGCAGCAGGAAGCGACGCAGTGCCGCGTCGTCGACCGCGGCGCCGCTGTCCACATGGACGGCCTTCAGCACCGTGGGGTGATCCAGCGGGTCGACGAAGACCTGCGCCTCGGCAATGCCCGGATAGGCCAGCATCGCCGAGCGGACCTCGCCCAGCTCGACCCGGTAGCCGCGCACCTTCACCTGGCCGTCCTGGCGTCCGACGATTTCCAGCTCGCCCTGCTCGTTCCAGCGGCCACGGTCACCGGTGCGGTACAGGCGCAGGCCGGGCTCGAAGGTCGCGTCCACGAACGCGGCCGCCGTGGTCTCGGCGGCGCCGTGATAGCCGGCCGCCAGACCCGCGCCGCTGACGCAGATCTCACCCACCAGGCCGCGTGCGCGCAACTGCCCCTGCGCATCGAGCACATGGAGCCCCGTGCGCGGCAGCGGACGGCCGATCTCCACCACGCTGCGCGGACTGTCCAGCTCAAGAACGGGCCGGCTGCTGCAGAACACGGTGGTCTCGGTGGGGCCGTAGATGTTGAGGAAGCGCACGCGCGGTCCCAGTTGCTGCCGGGCCTGGCGCAGCAGGCCGTAGTGCAGCGGCTCGCCACCGCAGCTGAGCTGCTCCAGGCTCGGCGCGGCGGGCGCGCTGCCGCCCTCGGCAGCCAGGGCGTCCACCATCTCGCGCAGGATGCTGGGCGAGACCATCAGTTCGTGGATGGTGCCGGTGCGCAGCGCCCGCAGGATGGCCGCCGTATCGGCCTCGCAGAAGTGCACCGTGGCCCCGTTGGCCAGCGCGCCCCAGACGTCCATGATGCTGGCGTCGAAGTGCCAGGCCGCGACCTGCAGCACGCCGCGCCCTGGGCGGTAATGGCTGCGGCCGACGGCGTCGGCCAGGTGCGCGAAGTTGCCCTGGGTGTTGACGATGCCCTTGGGCTTGCCCGTCGTACCCGAGGTGAACATCAGGTAGCAGGCCTCCTGCGGCGCCACGCGCTCGGGCAGAGGCTCGGCGGACTGGCCGGCCAGTGCCAGGTCTTGCCCATTGGCCAGACGGAGCCGGGCAGGCGCATCCAGCACACCGGCCAGCCCCAGCACTGTCTGCGCGCCGAGGCGCGTCAATGCCTCCTCCGCGTCATCGCGCCCATGCAGCAGCACGCGGGCGCCAGCCAGCGAGATGACTTCGCCCAGGCGCGCGGCCGGCCAGCTCGGCGCGAGCGGAACGAACACGGCGCCCAGCTTGTGCAGGGCCAGCACACCCGCCAGGATCTCCAGAGATTTGTCCGCCAGCACCGCCACCGGTTCGCCTGGACGCAGGCCCTGCCGCTCCAGCGCATGCGCCAGACGGTTCGCAAGCCTGTCCAAGGCGCCGAAGCTGATGTGACGCTCGCCGTCAACGGCGGCGAGCGCCTCAGGCTGCTGCGCAGCCTGCTGCTCGAAGCGCTGCTTCAGGCTCGGCCCGGACGGGCTTTCGTCACCCGCGTACGCCAGCGCCTGAAGCAAGTCCTGCCGCTCGGCCTCGGGCATCCAGGCCAGCTGTCCCAGGGGCTGCTGCGCATCGCGCAGCACCGAGCCCGCCAGCGTGCGCAGTTGCTCGAGCAGGCGCTGTACGCCGGCGGGATCATGCCGGCTCGCATCGAAGGCCGCGATCAGGCCGATCTCCTCCCCCGGGTTGACCACCAGGTTGAAGCCGTAATGGGTCTCGTCGATCACCGTGCTGGAGACGACTTCGAAGCCGTCGCCGGCCAGCGTTTCCATGGGAAAGTTCTCGAAGACCAGCAGGTGGTCGAACAAGGGCTCGCGGCGGCCCGCGGCGGCCTGGATGGCAGGCAGGCCCAGGTGGCCGTGCTGCTCGTTGCCGATGAAGTCGCGGTGCACTTCGCGCAGCAATTCGGCAAAGGGCCGAGCCGCGCCGGCCCGCACGCGCAGGGGGACGGAGCTGATCATCAGGCCGACGATCTCCTGCGCCTGCGGCAGCTCGATGCCGCGTCCCGAGCTTACGCAGCCGAAGCACAGGTCCTGCTGGCCCGAGCGCCGCATCAGCAGGGCCGCCCACAAGGCCTGGAACAGGCTGCTGAGCGTCACCCCCAGGCCGCGGGCGCATTGGGCCAGATCGGCGCTGAGCTGGGCGTCCCATTGCACGCGCAGCACGCGCTGCCCGGCCTCAGGGCGCTCTGCCGGCGGCAGCTCCAGCGCACTGCTTGCCGGAGCGTCCGCCAAATGGCGCGCCCAATGCCCACTGGACTGCTCGCGCTGCGCCTGGCTGCGCCCCTGGAGCCAGGCCAGGTAGCCGGACTGGCCCTGGGCCTCCGGCAGCGAAGGCTTGCGCGACCGGCCCAGCGCCGCGTAGATGGCGATGAAGTCCTGCACCAGCCGGCCCATGGACCAGCCATCCAGCACGATATGGTGGGCACAGATCAGCAGCTGCTGGCGGCCTTCGCCGAGCTCCAGCAGGCGCATGCGCAGCAGCGTGTCATGCTGCAGGTCGAATCCGCAGGCGCGCTCTTCGCGCAGCACTTGCTGGATCCAGTCGGCCTCACCACGATCCGGCGGGCAGTGCAGCGCCCGGCAGTCCGCCTCGCGGCGGTCGTAGACCACCTGAATGGCGGTCGGCAGGCCCTGGCTCACCACAGCCGTGCGCAGCGCCGCATGGCGGGCGGTGAGCGCCTCGCAGGTGCGCTGCAGGCGGCGTGGGTCGATGCGGCCGCGCAGGGCCAGCAGCACCTGGCCGACGTAGGCGCTGCTCGCCGCATCTGCCATGCCGTGAAATAGCATGCCCTGCTGTGTGGGCGAGAGCGGCAGCAGGTCCTCGATCAGGGCCTCGGACTGCGGCGGACACAGCTCGGCCATCAGGGCCTCGACCTGCGCCTCGCTGAGCAGCCCGCGCACCAGGGACATGGGCTCATAGGGTGCCGGCGCCGACGCTGGCGCCGACTCGAGCGCAGCCTCCTGCACACTGCGCCCAGGCCCGGCCTCGCGGCGCAGCAGGCTGGCGATCTCGCCCACGGTGGGCGACTGCATCAGCTGGGCCACGCGCAAGGACTGGCCCCGCTTGCGCAGCTGGCCCACAACCTGGATGGCCTTGATCGAATCGCCGCCCAGCGCAAAGAAGTTGTCCTGCAGGCCGCTGACCGGAACGGCCAGCACCTCGGACCACAGCTCGCAGACCAGTGCAACCCAGGGGTCCGCCGCTGCGTCGCCCGACGTCTGGGCCTGGCTGGACTGGACCGGATCGGGCAGCGCCTTGCGGTCCACCTTGAAGTGCCGGGTCTGCGGCAGCGCGGGCAGCGCGATGAAGTAGCTGGGCAGCATGTAGCTCGGCAGCGTGGCGGCCAGGGCCTCGCGCAGGGCCAGGGCGTCCAGGGACTCGCCCTGCCCCGGCTGGCGCGTGTAGTAGGCGCACAGGCAGTTCACGCCATTGACCAGCCGCGGCTCCACGACGGCTTCATCCACGCCCGGCACGGTCAGCAGCGCGCGTTCCACCTCCTCGGGTTCGACGCGATGGCCGCGGATCTTGGTCTGGAAGTCGATGCGGCCCAGAAACTCCAGCGTGCCGTCCGCATGCTGGCGGACCAGATCGCCGCTGCGGTACATGCGCTCGCCGTCGACGTAGGGGTTGAGGACGAACTTCCGCTCGTTCAGCGCCGGCTCGTTCAGGTAGCCCAGGGCGACGCCCTCGCCCGCGATGCAGAGCTCGCCGGCCACGCCCTGCGGCACCAGGCGCAGCGCCGCGTCCATCACGCAGCAGCGGGTGTTGCACAAGGGCTGGCCGATGGACAGGTGCGATTGCTCGGCCGGCGCCTGGTCGCTGCACCAGGCGGTGGACAGCACGGTGGTCTCCGTCGGCCCATAGGCATTGATGTAGCGCGCCTGCCGGCGCCAGCGCTCGATGGTGGCCACGTTGGGCCGCGAGCCTGCCGTCAGGATGCTGCGCAGTTGCGGCAGCGAGGCGGGATCGAAGTGCGCAAAGAAGTCCGGGGGGAAGCTGGCGAAGCTGATGGCGTTCTCGGCCAGGAAGGACTGGATGCGGTCCACCTCCTGCTGGATGGCTTCGGGGATCAGGTAAAGGGTGCTGCCGTCGAGCAGCGTGACGAAGATCTCGCCCGCGGCGGCGTCAAACGTCAGGGGCGCGAACTGCGTCATGCGCTCGTCGCGGAAGTTCAGGTCGTGCTCGAACGCCAGGTGCAGGTTCAGCACGTTGCGATGCGAGATCTGCACGCCCTTGGGCTGCCCCGTGGAGCCCGAGGTGTAGATCACATAGGCCCGCATGCCGCCATGGCAGGTCGGCAGCAGCAGGGTGGGCACGGGCGCGTCGTCCTGCAGCAGCGCGTCCAGGTCCAGCACTTGCAGGCCCGCCGGCAGCGACTCGGCACGGCGGCCTCCCCACAGCAGGTGGCGCATGCCGGTGTCCTGCACGATGTGGGCCAGCCGGGGTGCCGGCATGGCGGCGTCCAGCGGCACATAGCCCGCGCCGCACTTCAGGATGGCCAGCAGGCCCAGCAGCATGCGCGCGTGGCGGCCGGGCATCAGTCCGACCAGTTCGCCCTCACGCACGCCCAGCGCCAGCAGCCGCCGGGCCAGCGCGTCCGACTGGCGGTCCAGCGCTTCATAGCTGAGGATCAGGTCGCCGTTGACCACGGCGGGGTGCCCGGGCCGCTCGCTGGCCACCTGCCGGAAGCGTGTGCACAGGTCGTCCTGCGCGGGCAGCCGGACGCTGCGACCACTGAGCGCCTGCAGGAGCCGGCCCTGCTCCGCGGCGTCGACGATGTCCAGCGCGTCCACACGCCCCTCGGGTGCAGCCAGCACGCCGTCCATCAGCGCCTGCAGGTGTCCCATGACCGCGCGGGCCTGGGCCTCGTCGATGCGCGCCCCGTTGTAGACGCAGGTCACGCGGATTTCCTCGCCGACCTTGAACACCAGGCTGAAGTCGTAGTGGGTCTGCTCGATCTCCCGCACCTGTTCGATGAGCAGACCGGACACCGGTGTGTTGCGCTCCGGCAGGTTCTGGAACACGAACAGGGTGTCGAAGAGTTCGCCCTGCCCGCCTGCGCAGCGCTGCATCTCGGCCAGCGCGAGATGCCCCTGCCGCTCGCACTGCCGGAACTCGTCCTGCAGGCGCCGGGCCACTTGCGTGAAAGGCTCGCTGCCCTCGCAGCGCAGGCGCAGCGGCAGGGTGTTGATCATCATGCCGACCATGGACTCGACCTGCGGCAGCTCGTCGCTGCGGCCCGAGACCACGCAGCCGAAGACCACGTCCTGGCTGCGGTTGTAGCGCTGCAGGGCCAGACCCCACAGCGTTTGCAGGGCGCTGTTGAGTGTCAAGCCCTGGCTGCGGCACAGCGCCTGCAGGGCGCGGGTGCGCGCCTCGGAGAAGCCGTGCTCGAAGCTGCGATTGAGATAGCGCTGCGACTCGAGGGCGAGCGGCTCGGGCCCGGCCTCCTCACCGCGCCAAGGCTTCTTGGGCACCATGGCCAGCGGCGGCGCATCGGCCAGGTAGTCGCGCCAGTAGTCGCGGGCCTGGCCTTCGTCCTGCGCCCGCACCCAGCGAATGTAGTGCTTGTAGGGCGCGGAGGGCAGCAGCGGTTCACGTTCGCCCTGCGCCAACCGGGCATACAGGCCCAGCAGGCCGTCGATCAGCAGGTTGATGCACCACCCGTCCAGGATGATGTGGTGGAAGGAGAACACCGCTTCGAAGCTGTCCGCCTCGCAACGCACCAGCATCATGCGGAACAGCGGATCCTTGTCCAGCACGAAGCGGCGCGCGCGGTCCTCGGCCAGCAGCGCCTGCAGCGCCGGCTCGCGCAGCGCGGCTTCCAGGGTCGAGAGGTCGTGACAGGCAAAGGGGGCCGCACGGCTCCTGAGCACCAGTTGCTGCGGCTGGCGCAGGCCCTCGTGCACGATGGCCGTGCGCAGCACGCCATGGCTGGCAACGAGCTGGCGGAAGGCCTGCTCCATGAGCGCCAGGTCCAGCCCGCCGCGGATGCGCATGCGGATCTGCACGAAGTAGGCGCCGGACTGCTCGTCCAGCAGGGAGTGGAACAGCAGCCCCGTCTGCATGGGAGACAGGGGATACACGTCGACGATATTCCTGGACACAGGTGCCGCAGGCTGCAGGACTTCCATGGCGTGACCTCAAGTTCCTCGGTGTTTGCGGGTGGGTGTCAGAAGCTGCGGGCGATCAGGTCCAGCTCGTCCTGGTCGACCTCGGCCATCTCGAAGTCGGAGGTCGTGTAGTGCACCTGCTCGCGCGACGCGCAATGCGCGGCCAGCTCGGCCAGCGCGGCCAGGTAGGCCTGGGCCAGCGACTCCACCTCGACCGCTTGCCAGTGACCCGGGTCGTAGCTGAAGCGCAGCTGCAGCGTGCCGTCCTGAAGCAGGCACTGCAGGTCCAGCGGCGCGAGCAGCTCGCTGCGCGGGCTGCGCCGCTGGCCGGCGGTGCCGAAGGCGAACTGCACGCCCTCGTCGTCCACGCGCCCGCCGAGCTCGCCCAGGTAGTTGAAGTTCAGCGGCGCCTGGTACTGCAGCGACTGACGCTGCTCGGGGCCCAGATCCGCCAGGTAGCGCAGGATGCCGAAGCCCACACCCTTGCGCGGCAGCGAGCGCAGCATCTTCTTGACATGCAGGATGTGCGTGCCGGCATCGGCCTCGCCGGCGCCCAGGCACACCGGATAGGCACTGGTGAACCAGCCCACGGTGCGGCTGATGTCCACGCCGTCCTGCAGCGGCTCGCGGCCATGGCCTTCCAGCTGCAGGCACAAGGCCTCGTCGCCGCGAACCCGGTGCAGGGCGCGGGCCAGCGCCGTCAGCAGCAGGTCGTTGATCTCGGTGTTGTAGGCCTGGTGCGCGCTGGTGAGCAGCTCGCGTGTCAGGCCCGCATGCAGGCTGACCTGGTGCTGGCGGGCATCGCCCACGCGGCCCAGGGGCCGCCCCGCCGGGAACTTCGAGCAGATGTCCTGCCACAGAGGCAGTTCGTCCAGGCTTCGCGGGGCCTGCGCCTCCTGCTGGAGTACCTCCATCCAGCGGCGCATCGAATGGCTGCGCACCGGCAAGCGCAGCGCCTGGCCGCTCTGCAGCTGTCGGCAGGCCAGGCTCAGGTCCTCGGCAATGACGCGCCAGGAGATGCCATCGACCACCAGGTGATGAGCGACCAGCGCCACGCGGTCGCCGCCCACGTCCTTGAACAGCAGTGCCTTGAGCCAGGGGCCGGCCTGCAGATCCAGGCTGGCCTGGACCTCGTTGCACAGGGTCAGCATCTGCGCGTCGGCCGCCGCGCCCGTCAGCTCGTGCACCTCCAAGTGCGGCTGAACGCTGCCCTGCGGCCCGACCTCCAGGGCCTGCCGGTCCGCCGCATAGTGCGCGCGCAGCAGGTCGTGATGGTCAAGCAGCGCCAGCAGGGCCTTGCGCAGCACCTCGGCATCCAGCGAACCGGGCCAGCTCAGCACGATGTCCTGATTCCAGTGGTGGGCATCGGTGTGGACCTGCTCCTGGAACCAGCGGCAGATGGGCGTCAGGCCCACCGTCCCCTGGATGGCACTCTCGTTCAGCGCCTGAGCCTGCTTCAGATGGGGGGCCAGCTCGGCGATGGAACCGTGGCGGAACAGGTCATCCACCCGCAGCGAGAAGCCCCGCTCGCGCAGGCGCGAGGCGATCTGGATGGCCTTGATCGAATCACCGCCCAGCCGGAAGAAGTTGTCGTGCACGCCGATGCCCGGCTCGCGCAGCACCTGCTGCCAGATGTCCACCAGGCATTGCTCGGTGTCATTGCGGGCGGCCTCGTAGCCCTGCACGCAGGGAGCCAGCTCGGGCTTGGGCAGGGCGGAACGGTCCACCTTGTCGTTGGCGCCCAGCGGCAGCTCGGGCAGCCGCAGGTAGTGCTGCGGCACCATGTACTCGGGCAGCTGCGCGGACAGGTGCTCCATCAGCGCACGGTCCTCGCCGGCCTGCCCGGCCCCGGTTTCGACCAGGTAGGCGCACAGCAGCTGCCGGCCGTCGTGTGCCTGCACCGCCACCGCGGCCTTGCGCACGCCGGGCGCCTGGAGCAGGATGGCCTCGATCTCTTCCAGCTCAATGCGGTAGCCGTTGATCTTCACCTGGTGGTCGCGCCGGCCGAGGATCTCGATCTCGCCGTTGCCGAGGTAGCGACCCAGGTCGCCCGTGCGGTAGAGCCGGCAGCCGCGCGCTGGATGGCGAACGAAGGCCTGCGCCGTGCGTTCCGGATCACGCCAGTACTCGCGCGCCAGCCCCACGCCGCCGATGTACAGCTCGCCCGTCACCCCGTCCGGACAGGGGTTCATGGCTTCATCCAGCACATGGAACTCCTGGTTGTCCATCGCGCGGCCATAGGGAATGCGGTGCCGCTGGCCGTCCTCTTCGACAATGGGGTGGGTGATGGACCAGATCGAGGCCTCGGTCGCACCGCCCAGACTGTGGACGGCAACGCCCTCCCTGCAGATCGAGCGGATGTGCGCCGGCAGGTTGACGGGGATCCAGTCGCCAGACAGCATCACACAGCGAAGGGTCAGGTCTTGCGCACCCGGCTGGTCGCACAGCAGCGCCATCAGTGCGGGCACGCTGTTCCACACGGTCACCTCATGCCGCCGGACCAGCGCCAGCCAGTGTGCCGGGTCCTTGGCCGAGTCGGCCGCCGGGTACACCACGGTCGCGCCGGCTGCCAATGTGCCGAAGATGTCGTAGACCGAAAGGTCGAAGTTCAGGTTGGACAGCGCCAGTACCTTGTCCCCCGGGCCCACGCCGTAGCGGCGGTTCACGTCCAGCAGGGTGTTGACGGCGGCCAGGTGGTCGATCACCACGCCCTTGGGCATGCCGGTGGTCCCGGAGGTGAAGATGACGTAGGCCATGTCTTCGGGCGTCTGCACAGGGTCCAAGGGCAGCTCTGCTTCCTGCGCGCAGTCCTGCAGCTCATCGACGGCGAGGCGTTGCAGACCCTCAGGCCAGGCCACGCGATCCTGCAGCCAGCTCTGGGTGAGCAGCAGCTCGATGTCGCAGGCCTTGCACAGGTCCGCCAGACGGCTGCGCGGCAACTCGGGATGCAGGGGCACGTAGACCCCGCCCGCGCAAAGAATGGCCATGGTCGCGGCGGCCTGTTCCCAGCCATGCTCGCTCACCACGCCCACCATGCGGCCGCGGCCGACGCCCAGGCTCCGCAACCGGCGGGCCAGGCGGTGCACGCGCGCACCCAGCTCGGCGTACGTCAGGCTTGCGCCGGCCGACTCAACGGCGATCCGCTGCGGGTGCTCGCTCAGGGCCCGCTCGAACAGCGCCTGCATGGTCAGGCGCTGCACCGGGCGGGCTGGGCCGCGCGAGGCATGCCAGCGATCGTCCTGCTCGCGGTCGCTGAGCAGGGAGAGGCTGGCCAGGCTGGCATCCGGTCGATACTGCGTGCTGTTCAGCAGCAGCAGGAAGGCATGCAGGAAGCGCTCGATGGTGGGCGCGCCGAAGAGCTTGGTGTTGTATTCGAAGGCCGCACTCAGCCCGCCTTCATGCGGCTGCACGACCAGGCTCAGATCGAACTTGGAATGGTGGGTGTCCACCGCCAGCGCTCGCACCGTGCAGCCGGGCAGCGCCAGACGTCCATGCTCGGCCGGCTTGAAGAGGAAGCAGAGGTCGAACAGGGGGTTGCGACTGGCGTCCCGCGCCACGCCCAGGCGCTCGACCAGCCGGTCCAGGCCATAGGCGGCATGCCCCTGGGCCTGGGCCAAGCGTTCGTGCAGGCGGATCAGGTGCTCGTCGAAGCGCTGCACGCCGGGCTGCGCGCAGGGCAGGGCCTGCGTGCGGACGAACATGCCGTGCATGTGCTCCTGCCAGGCCTGCGGCCGGCCGTGCTCGATGAAGCCGATTGCCAGCTTGGGGTCACCACCGAGCTTGGCCACGAAGAGCTGGAAGGCGGCGAGCAGATAGCTGCGTTCGTCCACGTGCAGCTGCCGGCAGCGTTGCTGCAGCGGCACCCAGGTCTCCGCGCGCAGCTCGAACCGGCGATGTGCGCCGTGGAAGTTCTGCAGCGCAGGCCGCTCGGCGTCCGCGGGCAGCGAGCCCACCGAGCTGCCCTGGGAAAACTGCTCCAGCCAGAAGCGCTCATGCGCGGCCATTGCCTCGGCGCTGTCCTGCGCGGCGGGCTGCTGCAGCAGCTCGGCATAGGGCATGGGCTCAGGCGCCAGGGTCTCGCCGGCGTAGGCCAGGGCCAGGTCGGCGAGCAGCAGATCCAGGGAGTGCAGGTCGGTGATGATGTGGTGCAGGTCCAGCAGCAGCACGTGACGCGATTCGCCCGTCTTGACCAGGCGCGCCCGCAGCAGCAGGTCGCTCGCCAGGTCGAAGGGGCGGCGCCAGGCCTCGAACAAGGCCTGCGGATCAGCGTCCGGCACGGTGTCCAGCTCCAGCGTGAGGCGGCGCTGCGAGGCGATCAGCTGCACCGGAACGCCCTCCTCCATGCGGAAGTTGGCGCGGTAGACCGGGCGCGCGTCGACCACGGCCTGCAGCGCCTGCTGAAGACGCTGCGCCTCCACCGGGCCATTGATCTCGTAGACCAGCGGGAAGCTGTAGGCGGTGGCACTGCCCAGCATGTCCAGTGCGTAGAGGCGGCGCTGCTGCGGCAGCAGCGGGTAGTGTTGAGGCAGGGGCTTGTCAGTCGTCATGGTGAGTCTCCATCCACGGCGGCGCTGGGCCGTTTCTCTTTGAGGGATGCCAGGCGCTTCAGCGCGCGCTGGCCTTGAGGTGTTCTTGGAGCACGGTGCTCAGCTCGGCGGACTCCGCCAGCCCTTCCCAGCGATGCAGGATGCGCCGCGTCTTGGCGTCCACGAGCACGCTGGTGGGCAGGGGGCTGAGGGCGTAGCTCTTGGCCACCGCGCCATCGACGTCGCGGCTGTGGCTCATCTGCAGGTCCTTGCCTTCCAGGTAGGCGGCGGCCTTTTGCGGCTCGTCATGCACGTTGACGGCCAGCACCTTGAGCCGCGGCGACTTGAGGCTGCGAACGACCTGGTCGACCAGAGGCAGCTCCTTGCGGCAGTAGCCGCACCAGGACGCCCAGAAGCAGATCAGCAGCAGGCCGTCGCCATGCTCGGCCAGGCTGGCCGGCCGGCCGTCTGCATGGCGACCCAGGGACAACGGCGCGTGCGCCTTGGCGCGCGGCGCGAAGAGGATGTTGCGGAACCATTGCCCGGGTCGTTCGTACCATTGAATGGGTTGAGCCATGCAGTTGCACCAGGTAAGGGCTGAGAAGCTCGCCACCAGGCCACGCGTCCAGGTGCGGCGGCTGATGTTCGTGGGTTGGGATGACGCGCAAGGGCGGCGCGCGCTGGGGCTCGAGGGTGGGGTTCGTTGCATCGCAGTTCAGAACATGTGTTGCAGGAACAGGGCCGCCCGGTCCATGTCCGGCAGCGGCAGCACGTCGCGCCGGGGCACCTGGAAGCGATCCAGCTGCAGGGTGATCCGCGTCCGGTCGTCGATCTCGTAGGCGAACTTGCCGCGGTGGATGCCGAGGCCGGCGCCCATGTCGCGGTAGTAGGTGTATTCAACGTCCAGCAGGTTGCGCAGCAGGTTGGTCCGGTACAGGAAGAAGAACTCGTGCTTGCTGCGCGCCTGGCCGATCTCCGGCGTCCAGCCCTGGATGCGGCGCTCGGACAGCTCGACGTGGTAGAGCGTGTTGCTCGGGTCCATGTACTCAAGGCTGAGCACCACATTGCGCTGGTCGCGGGACAGCGGCTCGCTGTCGACGGCGAAGCGCTCCGGCGCCACCTGGTACTTGCGGCCCTTCTCCAGGCCCAGCTCGGTGCGCAGGGTCCAGCGCCCGAAGCTGCGGTTGGCGCTCAGGCCCAGCAGTCCGTAGGACTCGTGCCGCTTGGACAGCAGCACGCGGCCGCCCTGCTCGCCCAGCGCGCTGTAGAGGCCGTCGTTGCTCACCAGCCGGGCAGCGATCAGGGCGATGTCGGCACGCTCCGAGCTCATCAGGTAGCGGGCGCCCCATTCGCCCTTGCGCTCCCGCCGCGGCTCGATGCTGAATTGCGACGCGTCGAAGATCTGCGCCTCCAAGTCGTAGCGGGAGCCGGGCCTGGCCTCGATGTGGCCTCGCGCGCGCGGCGTGAAGAAGGCCGTCAGCCGGCCGTCCTCGCCGAAGTGCTCGACGGACAGGCGGCTCTCGGTGATGGAGCTGTCCGTGGTGGAGGGGTAGACGAACTCGTTGAAGTCGCGCGGGTTGATGTCGCTCAGGAAGCCCAGGGCCTCCATCTCGGACCAGTTGATGAACTGGCGTCCCAGACGGAAGGTGCTGCGCCCCATGTTCTTCTGCACGAAGAAGTCCCGCACTTCGGTGTGCGACGCCAGCCGTCGGCCGCGGGCTTGCGCCTGGTGGTCCTTGTCAACGTAGAAGTTGCTGCGCGTCTCGGAGCGCAGCAGCAAGTCCTCGCCATGGGCGAACTCCAGCGTCAGGCCGTACTGGACGCGGCTCATCACTGTCTCGCGACGCTGCGGACCATAGGCCCAGTTCAGCTGCAAGTACTGCTGAGCCGGGTTCATCTGCCAGCCTGTCGTCAGGTCCTGGGCAGTCGCGCTGTCGGGCGCAGCACCGGCGTCGGCATGGGCACCGCTGGCGGCAAGGACGGGGGCGGGCAGGGTGCAGCCCAGCATGGCGGCCAGCGCTGCCGCGGCCACCACCTCGAAGTGGGTCTTCATGGATTACTTTTTTCGGGGCGCCGTCGTCGCTGCGGCGCCGGGCGACAGGGGGCTGGCCCCTGACCGCCCGGTGCAGCGTCCACCGGCGTTGGTCCGTGTCAGTTCAGCGAAGCCACCGGCTGGCCGCGCAGGTTCTCGATCTTCTTCAGCACGGCGTCGCGGTAGACGGCGTCGGTCAGCGCGCGCTGGTTGAAGGCATTGCCGTCGACCTGCACGTTGACGTCGAAGGCGCTGACGACGATCTCGCTCATGCGCTTGTCAATCAGGTTGCGGACCTGCGTCACGGTCTCGGTCCAGGTGCCCACGCGGTTGCGCTGCCACTTGTAGCTGAAGAGCTTGTACGGCTGTCCCTGGCGGTTGAACTTCAGGCGCTGCACGTTGTGGCCCAGCTCCTTGTCGACCCAGATCAGGTGGTTGCTGTAGAGGCTCTTCTTCAGGCGCGACTCGGTGGGCTTCTTCTGGAAGACCCAGCAGTCGCGACCTTCCAGCACTTCAGAACGGACCAGGGTGTACTCGTAGTCGAGCAGGGAGTGATCCTCGGTGTCCTCGGTGTTGAACTCGGAACCGAAGAGCGTCGAAGGATTGGGCTGATCGCCGTCAGAGGCGGAGATCATGCGCTTGGTCTTCTTCAACGTGGGCAGGTAGATCCACATCTCCTGGTCGCGGGCTTCGTCGCGGTACTCGTGCGTCAGCGTGCCGGTGCCCTGGTCGGCCTGGCTGACCATGAAGTGGAGCTTCTTGGACTCGCGCTTGCCGATGTCGTTGGTCTCGCCCTCGTAGTTGGTGAGGGAGACGAACTCCTTGGAGCGCGGCTTCTCGGTGCAGGTGTAGACGCCGTCCTGCTCCTTGTAGGGGCAGCTCTGCAGGGTCTGCACCTTGTAGAGCGACAGCACCTTGTCCTGCGCACGAAAGCGCTGCAGGAAATAGGCGCGGACCTGGTCCGGCGTGTCCAGGGCAGGTGCGGCGAGGGCCGCCTGGCCGGCGACCAGCAGGCCGATGGCGATGAGGATGCGTGGAACTTTCATGGAATCTCCTGAGGGGACAGTCAGTGGGTGGCGGCCCGGCGGTAGGGGCGGCGGGCCGCGCCGTTCGAAGGAGGACTCAACGGCCCGTGGTGCCGATCTGGCAGGCGGCCACGGGAGTCATCGCCTGAGACGAGTCCTTGCGACCCAGGCGCGTCTTGATCACTGCCAGCAGGGCCGGCAGCAGGGTGACGTTGGCGAACAGCGCCATCGCAATGGCCAGGGCCGTGAAGAAGCCCATGACGCGCACCTGCAGCAGGGGGAAGCCCATCATGATCAGGAAGCCGCAGGCCAGCACCGCGGAGGTGAAGAGCAGCGAGGGGCCCACCGTGGTGATCGCGGACCGGATCGCGACATCGGAGCTGTCGCCGTGCCGGCAGCGGTCACGGTAATGCAGCATGAAGCGAATGGTGTCGTCGATGGAGACGCCGATGATCACCGGCGCGCTGAAGGCCGAATCCAGCGTGAGCGGGAAGCCCAACAAGCCCATCAGGCCAAAGGTCACCAGCACCGCGAAAAGATTGGACACGACGGCGATCGCGCCCACCTTGAGCGAGCCGAAGATGGCCAGCAGCACCAGCGAGGTCACCCCCAGCGTCGTCGCGAAGCTCTGGGCCTGCGAGCGGCTGACGTAGTCGTCCAGCCGTGCCTGCAGGATGGAGCCGCCGGTGAGTGTCACCTCCAGCTTGGGATGCTTGGCTTTGAGCGGCGCGAACAGCGCGTCGACGTGGGCCTGCGCCTCGTTGCGGATGTCCAGCTCGACCTGGTTGCCGCCGTTGCGCAGGAAGACGTGCACGCGTCCGCGGCTGAGGTCGTCGGACACCCATTGCTTGCGCGTCATGGTGTCCGCGTTGCTGAACAGGAAGTACATCTCCTCCAGCACCTTGGGATCCTGCGGCACCCCATGGTTGGGGTTGTCGTCGAAGGTGCGATAGGTCTTGCGCACGATGTCCGCCACCGAGTAGGTCTTGGTCACCCACTGCGGGAAGGTCTGCTGCAGGAAGTTCTGCAGGTCCACCATGGCGTTCAGCACGGCCGGGTCGCTGAGGGCGCCTTCCTCGTTGCCTTCCACCAGGACATCGAATCCGGTGCCGCCCATCATGTGACGGTTGGACAGCTCATAGCCTTGGCGGATGTCGGTCTCCGCAGGGAAGAACTTGACCAGGTTGGCGTCGACCTTCAGCGTCCACACGCCGTAGCCCAGCAGCACGGAGGCGGCCAGGAAGCCGGTGATGACGGTGCGCGGACGGGCCACGACCAGGTCCGAAATGCGCGCGAAGATGCGCTGCGTCAGCGGCTGGCGCAGGCCCTCGCGCTCCTCCTGCGGCGCCTGCGACACCTTCTTGGGATGCCAGAGGTCCAGCATCACCGGCAGCACGAAGAGGCTCAGCGCCAGCACCACACCGAAGCCGACGGCCGAGTAGGTGCCGATGTTCTGCAGCGGCTTGGTCGGCACGAAGGACATGGACAGCAGGCCGATCACGATGGTCGCGGACATGACCATGGAATCGAAGCCCGTGTGCTCGGCCGCGTCGGCCATCGCCGCAGGATGATCCAGCCCTCGCCGTCGCGCCTGGTAGTAGGCCGTCAGGATGTGCGTGGTGACCGCCACGCCGTTCACCCAGACCATGATGATGAGCAGGATGAAGACGTTGGTCATGACCACCTGCATCCAGCCCATGAGGCCGACGACCAGCAGCAGCGACACCGACAGGATGCTGGCCGACCACACCACGGCGGCCACCGAACGGAAGGCCAGGTACAGCACGGCGATCACGGTCAGCATGGCCGCGACTTCGAGCGCCGTCTGCACCTGCTGGGTCTCCAGCAGGTAATCCACCACGGCCGGCTCGCCCACCGGGTAGTACTCCAACGCCGGATACTTCTTGAGGATGGCCTTGACCGCCTGCATGACCTCGCCCTTCTCGTCGGCCCACAGCGCCTGCTCGAACTCGGGCACCTCCTCGGCAGCCTCGGCCGCGGTGCCGGACTGGTAGCGGAAGTCGCTCTGACCTGCGGCGGCCACGGCCTTGCCATCGCGCTTCTTCTCCAGCAGGCGGCCGAAGTCGGTGGTGATGACGATGCCGCCGTAGGCCTTGTCCTCGGTCAGGAAGGTCAGCCAGTAGGCCGGCTCGGCGCGGGCGGCCTGACGCACGGCTTCGCGCGCGGCCTCGTCGGACGGCACGCGCGAGCCCATGAACTGGCGCGTGGTGATCGCGTCGTCCTGCTTGTCCAGGTAGGGCGCGTTGATCAGCGTCATCACGCGGATGACGCGGTCCAGCGGCGACTTCGCGTCCGCCGGCTGCTTGAGACGGTAATACAGCAGCTCGTCCTGCAGACCTTGCAGGGCCTGGAGCGAGTCCTTGGAGAGGATGTCGCCGTCCTTGGCCTTGTAGGGGATGTAGATGGTGTCGGTGCCGCCGAACTGCAGCCGGAATTTGTCATAGGCCTTCTTGACGGGATCGTCCCGGCCGAAGAAGACATCGTCGCCGGCTACGATCTGGAAGCGCATCGCGCCCGGTATCGCGAGGGCGATACAGAGCACGAATGCAGCCCAGACCCACAGGCGGTGCGCCCCCATGAGCGCTGGCAGTCGCCCGAACCAGGCGTTCAGCTTGTCCATGATTGAATTTGAGTGGTAGGGGTGGTGAAGCAGCCGCATCGGCATGCGAAGCCGGCTGCGCAGTGGTCGCCGCGGGATCAGCCCGCGACGCGGGCGTCCTGCAGGGCGCCCAGGACTTCCAGCATTTCCTGCAGCGTGTAGATGTTTCGCTTGCTCTCATCCAGGATGCGGATGCGCAGGCGCTGCTCGAGCTCCAGCCACACCTCCAGCATCTCGACGGACTCCAGCCCGAAGTCGCCGCCCAGATGCCAATCCAGATCGACCATGTCCGGCGTGAACGCCGTGCGCTTGACCTGATTGACTGCCTCGCAGAATGCCTGCACCAATTGACGCTCGTCCATTTGCTCGCTCCTATGCCAGTTCGACGGTGCGGGACACCGCCTCGGAAGCCTGCCCGTGCAGGCCGAATTCCTCGCAGGTTTCACGGATCAGCTCGAGGGCGCGGTCCATCTGCGCCTGGGTGTGCGTCGACATGATGGACAGGCGCAGGCGTTCCAGCCCGGGCGGCACCATGGGGTACTCCATGATGTTGGCGAACAGGCCTCGTGCGTAGAGCCGGCGGTTGAAGGCACGGACGTCCGCCTCGGGCAGGAAGACCGGGATGATCCCGGACTCTCCGCGCAGAATGCGCAGGCCCTGGGCCTCGAGCCCGTCCTGCATGTAGCGCACGTTCGCATGCAGCTGGGCCAGGCGCTGCGGCTCGCGCTCCAGCACGTCCAGCGCTGCGTTGATCGCCGCGACGGTGGTCTGGGCCAGCGCCGTGGTGAAGACGTACGGGAAGGCGAAGTTGCGGAGATAGAAGATCAGCTTGGCGCTGCCTGACACGAAAGCACCCTGCGCACCCAGCGCCTTGGAGCAGGTGGACATGCGCATGTCCACCTGGCCCATCAGGCCCAGATGCTCCAGCGTTCCCTTGCCGGTGGCACCCACCGTGCCCAGGCCGTGGGCATCGTCCAGGATGGTGATGGCGTCGTAGCGGCGGCTGATCTCGATGTAGCGGGCCACGTCCACGCAGCGGCCGTCGACGGAGCGCACGCCCTCGATGGTCGAGAAGATCTGGCGCTCGGGTTCCTTCTCCTGGATGCGCTTCAGGATGGCCTCATATTGGTCGAGGTTCTCCGGGTCGAAGGAGTAGAAGGGAACGCCCGTCATCTTGATGGCGTTGATGACGCTGGCGTGGCTGTTCTTGTCGTAGACGATGACGTCGTTGCGGTTCATCAGCCCGTTGACCCAGCACAGATTGGCCATGTAGCCGCCGGGCAGCAGAACGGCGTCCTCGTGCCCGGCCAGCGCAGCCAGGCGCTTCTCGAGTGCCGCATGCTGCTGGGTATAGCCCGAGAAGGCCGGCGAACCGCCGGTGCCGATGCCGTACAACGCCGCAGCCTCCTGCACCTTGGCGATCACATAGGGGTCGTGGGACAGGCCCAGGTAGCTGTTGGAGCCAAAGACCAGGGTGTCGCGAAACCGCCCGTCCTGCAGGCCGCGGTACTGCATGGTCCGTCCCACCGGAGCGACACCCATGCGACCGGTCATGTAGCCCTTCTCGAGCTCGGCCTCATAGATGCGGTACTGCTCCTCGAGGCGCTGCCTGAAGGGCAGCTTCTGCATCTGAATCAACGCGGTAGAGTCCATCTGGCTGGCTCCTGGATTACTTGTTTCGACTTGGCTGACGGGGATTGGCGCGCCGGCTCCAGGCCATGCACGCCAGACTGGGGCATTCAAACGAAGCGGTGCTCGCGGTACCAGCGGTAGCAGGCGCCGACCATGTCATCCAGAGCCCGGACCTGGTAGCCGAGCTCCCGCACCGCTTTCGATGAGCTGAAGTAGTAGTGGCCGCCGAAGACGCGCATGCGGTAGGGGTCCACCAATGGCGCACGGCGGGTGAGGGGCACGAGTGCGTCCTGCAGCCAGGCCCTGGCCACGCGGGCCCAGTAGGCGCCGTCCGGAATGTCCGCACGCCGCCCGATGGCGCGAAACACCGCCTCCAGGAAGTCGCGGAACGTGGCATTGGTGCCGGCCAGGATGTAGCGGCTGCCGGGCTGGCCCAGGCTCAGCGCCGCCACATGGGCGCGGCCGACCTCCTCGGCCGAGCAAAAGCTGGCGGCGCCGGGCGGCAGAAAGGGGACGCGGTTGGCACAGGCGGCCAGCACCATGCGGCCCCACTGCAGGTTGTGGTCAAAGGGCCCGATCACCTCGGCCGGGTTGACGATCACGGTCTGGAGCCCCTGCTCGCGGGCCTGCAGCACGAGTTCCTCGGCAGCGCTCTTGGTCATGGCGTAGGGGCTGCGCGAGCGGAAGCCGTCCAGGTGGCAAGACTCGTCCGACTGGAAGTCCGGATCGTTGCGGGCGCCGATGGTGGACGTGGTGCTGGTGAACACCAGGCGGCGCACGCCGGCACGCACGGCGGCGTCAAGCACGTGGCGGGTGCCCTCCACGTTGGTGGCCTTGAGCTGCTCGATGTCGCGCCAGGAGGTGCTGGTGTTGCCGGCGCAATGGATCACGCCTTCGGCGCCGACCATGCTGTGCTCCAGCATCACCGCGTCGTTCAGTTCGCCCAGCACGTGCCGCACGCCCTGCTGATCCAGGAAGCGGCGGTCCGTGCTGGCACGCACATAGGCCACGGGCTCGTGGCCGGCCTCCTGGAGCGCCTTCACGATGTTCAAGCCCAGAAACCCTGCGGCACCTGTCACCACGACCTTCACGTCTAGCTCCTGTCCGTTTGTTGGCTGGCCGGGCGATGCTCCGGCACCTTCTTTGCGATTGACAGGCATTTGAGCGGTCAGGCGCCCTGGGGCCAATACAGCAAAGCAACTAGGAGCCGCGCTAGTCTGGGCGCACTACGCAGAAACGCGCAGAAACGCGCAGAAAAACGCGCAGGAACGTGCAGACCCGCGCCGAGGACGCAGGAATGCCGCAGGAAGGCCACACAGAAGCCGCGCAAGACAGCGGACCGCGCCGCCGGGCCTGCGACGAGCGACCCCAAGAGCAGGCGCTAGAGGATGGACAAGGAGCGCCGGGCGGCCCTGCCTGTATTGCCCCATTCGGAGGCCCGGCGTGCAGTGACAGCATGGCGGCACTCAGAGCGCCTGACGCAGTTGCTCCAGCAGCTTCAGGTCCTGCCCGAAGGGGCTCATCAGCGGCGATACGCGCAGGCCGCCCTGCCAGCCGCGCTTCAGGAAGTTGCCCATGGACCCCGAGGGGCTGAGGTCCACGAAGTGCGCCCGGGCGGCTTCCGGAATGGCCAGCATGGCGCGCGGCAGGTCCAGCGCTTGTCGCAAGGACTCCCACATGCCCTGCGGCGTCAGCTGACGGATGCGCTGCCCAGTGCTGCAGGACACCCAGGGCAGCCGTCCCGCCTGCGTGGGCACCACCGAAGCGCGGCTGAGGAACTTGTCCTGGATGGCATCCATGCGGCTGCTGTGAAATCCATGCGAGATGGGCAGCGGCTGCGACAGCACGTTCATCGACTTCAGGCTGCGCTGCAGATCGTCCACGCGACCGGGGTCCGTGACGACCACGAAACTGCCCGGATAGTTGAGCGCGCTGAGCTCGCAATGGGTGAAGCACTCGGGCGCCTGCTGCATGAGCTCAACGCCGGCCATCACCATGACGCTGGCGGCCGGCACGGTTCCCGCCTCGCACAGCCGGGCCTGCTCGACGACCAGCGCGAGCGCCTCATCCAACGCCATGCCGCCCCCCGCCACGCCGGCCACCATCTCGCCCAGGCTGTAGCCCACGCAGAGCTCGGGCCGCAGGCCCAGGCTCTGCACCAGCTCGACCGCAGCATGGCCAATGCTGAACACCGCCGGGTGCGTGTGCAGGGTACGGTCGAAGGGCGCGCGAGGGCCCGACGCGGCACCGTACAGCAGCGCCAGCAGGTCGAAGCCGGCCAGGCGCTGCACCAGCTCGCGGCAGCGCTCGAGTGCCGCCCGAAAGACCGGCTGCTGCTCGTACAACGCACGGCCCATGCCCAGGTACTGCCCGCCCTGCCCGCCCAGCAGCAGGACCACCGGCGCAGCGTCGGCGGCTGTCGCCGGCAGGGGTCGCTCATGCGGTGAGCCGCCGTCGGGCGACTGGACGGGCATGGCCGTGATCGTCGGCATCGTCTGTGGCGACGCGTCTTCCTGCGGCGCGGCCACCCCGGCCATGGGCTTCTTGCGGATCTCCGCCGCCAGCTTGCTCAGCACCATGCCAGGGCCGATTTCCTCCAGCTGGGGATCTGGCAGTTGCAGCAGCGAGGACACCGTCTCGTACCAGCGTACGGGGCTGGTGATCTGGGCCTCGAGCTGCGGTCGGTAGCCGGTCCGGGCATGAGGCCGGGCCGTGCAGTTGGAGAGCACCGGCTTTTGCAGAGGCAGCAGCGCGACGTCGGCCAGGAAGTCCGCGAAGGCACGCCGCGCCTGCTCCATGCCCGGCGAATGGAAGGCCGCGCTGACATTGAGCCGCACATAGCGCGCCCCCCGCGCCTCGAAGTGCGGCTGCAGCGCGTCCAGTTCGTCGGCGACGCCGGAGAGGATGGTCTGCGTCGCGCTGTTGAAGTTGGCGATGCTCACCCCGCCCTGGCCATGCTGCGCCAGCACCTGCTCCACCGCGTCCAGCTCCAGCGCCAGCACGGCGGCCATGCCGCCGCCCTGGGCCTGGCCCATCAGCTCGCCGCGCTTTTTGACAATGCGCAGCCCGGTCGCGAAGTCGAAGGCGCCGGCGGCCTGCAGCGCACACCATTCGCCCAGGCTGTGTCCGGCCAGGCAGTCCGGCTCAGCCTGGCCCTGCTGCAGGCGCTCCAGATAGCACAGCACCGACACCACGTACAGCGCCGGCTGGGTGAAGCGGGTCTGGCCCAGCTCGCCGCGGGGGTCGCGCAGGCACAAGTCCTCGATGGAATAGCCCAGCACCGCATCAGCCTGCCGCACCAGCTCGGGAAAGCGCTGGAACTGCGCCGCCCCCATGCCCTTGTACTGCGATCCCTGGCCGGGGAAGAGAAACACTCGTGTCATGGATTTGCGTCGGGTGGGGGTGGAGGTCAGTGGGTCGGCACGCCGGCGGTGTCGGTGTCCAGCCGTGCCCAGAAGCGCTCGCGCTGCTCCTGGCGCGACTGCAGGGAGATCGCCGCCGGGTTGCGCCGCGGGTGTTCCAGCATTTGCTGCAGGCACAGCTGCAGCTGCTCGGCCAGCGCCTGGACCTGCTCCGGCCCATGCTGCGCCAGGTCATGCGCCAGGGCCAGCACGGGCCCCGCCTCTGCGCGCGCCACGCACAGGGCCAGGCCGGTGCGCGCCAGGCTGCGCGGCGCCTCACCGGCGTCATGCAGCAGCAGGGCGGCCGGAGCCGCGGGCAGGCGGGCGAGCCGGGGCAGCCAGAGGCTCATGGCGGCGGCATCCGGCGCGGCGTGAGCGGCATCCGCCGTCAGTTGCTCCTGGAGGCTGCGCATCCAGTCGACCGTGCTCCCGCGTCGTGCGGCCGGCAGCACGCTGAACAGGCAGCGCCGCCCGGTGTCCAGCAGCAGGCCGGCCTGCGGCGACTGCGTCTGCCGCGCCAGCACCAGGGTCCAGGCTGCAGCCAGCAGGGTCTCGATGCACAGTCCTTCCTGCCAGCCCAGGCGACGCAGGCCCTCGCGCAGGGCTGCGTCCAGGTGGACGGGGGCCCAGCCATGCGTCTGCGACCGGCCCTCGGCCTGATGCAGGCTGGCGGGAGCGTCAGCGGCATCATGCGCAGGCTGTCCCCCCCCCTGCTGCGGCAGCGCAGGCAGGTTGAGGGCACTGGCATAGCGCTGGCGCCAGTACTTGCGCGCCGCAGCGGCCAGCGGCTTGGCGCCAGCCTCCCAGGTGCAGGCCGGCCAGCCCTCGTCGGGCTGCACCGCCTGGTCTTGCTTGGCAGGCGGTTTGGCAGCGGATGCAGACACAGCCTGCTGCTCGGCCGGCAGGCCATGCAGGGCGGGCAACGCCTGGATTTCAGCCAGGCGCCGTCCGTCCAGCAGGCAGGGCTGGCGGTCGAACAGGGTGAGCGGCAAGGATGCGCGGCGCGGATGCAAGGCCCCCAGCAGATCGGCCCAGGGCAGCGTCGCGCCCTGGACCCAGGCACGCGCAGCGTGCAGCAGCACGGCGCGACGCTCCTGGCCCTGCTCGGCCGGCTGCCATGGCGCACGCGCACCCGGAAGGTCCGGCACGCGGCCACTCACGACGGCGTCGCCATCCTCGCGGCCGTCCAGCCAGTCCTGCAACAACGCCGCCAGCTCCTCCCATCCCGCCGCCATCACGGCCAGGCGCTGCGCGTGTGCGACCCGCCCCTGCTGCAAGGTATGGACGGCATCCAGCGCGCGCGGCCTCGTGTGGGCCGGGGCCTGGGCCAGTCGGCACAGGGCCTGGGCCTGGGCGCGCAGCAGCTCGGCGCTGCGCGCGGACAGCACCCAGAGTTGCTCGGGCATTGCCAGCTCGGGTTCGCGCGCCACCTCCGGTGCAGCTTCCACGATCAGGAAGGCGTTGGAGCCGCCGAGGCCAAAGGAGTTGATGCCCGCCATGCGTGCGGCCGGCCCGCCCACGGCATCCGGCCAGGGTTGGGCATGCCCGGACAGGCGCAGCGGCAGCGTGTCGGCGTCGAAGGCCTTGTTGAGTTGGTCCAGATGCGCGCAGGGCGGTATCTGACCATGACGCATGGCCAGCAGCACCTTGGTCAGCGAGCACATGCCCGAGGCGGCCTCGAGATGGCCGAAGTTGCCCTTGGTGCTGACGACGCAGCCGCCGGCCGGCGCCTGTTCGGCCTGCAGGCGATTGACCAGGGCCTTGAGCTCGATGGGGTCGCCCAGCTCGGTGCCTGTGCCGTGGCACTCGATGTACTGCAGCTGGCGCGCCTTCAGGCCGGCGTCCTGCAGGGCCTCGCCGAAGCAGGCTTCCAGCTGGCGGATGTTGGGCAGGTACTGGCCCGCCCCCCTGCCCGCGTGGTTGACGCTGGAGCCGGCCAGCAGGCCGTAGATGTGATCGCCGTCCAGCTCCGCCTGGCTCAGGCGCTTGAGCAGCACCGTGCCCACGCCCTCGCTGGGCACGTAGCCGTCGGCCGATTCATCGAAAGGGCGCTCCCTGCCCTGCGGCGACAGCACCTTGAGCCCGTCCAGCATCAAGTACTTGCCCGGATGCAGGCTGAGGTTCACGGCACCGGCCAGCGCGCAGTCGCAGTCGCCGGCGTGGATCGCGCGCCGCGCCAGGTGCAGCGCGGTCAGCGCCGAGGAGCAACCGGTCTCCACCGTCAGGCTGGGCCCTCGAAAGTCCATGAAGCTGGACACCTGGTTCGCCAGCTCGCTGGGCATGCAGCCCGGTCCGGCATAGCGCCCGGTCTTGAGGTAGGACTCGGCGGCCACCCAGCCGTAGTCGGCGTATTGCACGCCCAGGTAGACGCCGACGCGGCGCTCGCGCAGGGCTTCGGGCGTGTAGCCGGCATCCTCCACGGCGTGCCAGGCATTCTCCAGGGCCAGGCGCAGCTGCGGGTCCATCTGGCCGGCCTGTTCCGGCGTCATGCGGAAGAAGGCCGCGTCAAAGTGCTCGACCTCCTCCAGGAAGCCGCCCCAGCGGCTGCGGCTGCGCCCGTTGGCCGCGCGGCCTTCCTCGCTGAAGAAGCGGGCCGCGTCCCAGCGTTCGGCCGGGATTTCTCCGGTGACGTCCACGCCCGCCACGGCATGGCGCCAGAAGCTGTCCAGGTCCGGCGAGCGCGGGTAGCGCCCGGCCAGGCCGACGATGGCGATGGGGTCGTCCAACGCCGCCGAGGACGGTGTTCCCGCCACGCCGAGCGCCGAGCGCGCGGCCCCGCGCCACTGCAGCGGCTGCGCAGGTCGGCCGGCTTGCGACCAGCGGCGCAGGGCACGCTCACCGACAGCCTTGCTGCCGTCGTCAGCCGGCGCGATGGCGGCGATAGGATCGGGTCGCGCCGCCAGCGGCAGCGAGACATCTGGCGCGGGCTCGCCCGTGCCGGCTGCCGGCACGGCGGACGGCGCCGCACGAGCCGGGGCGGACTGCGCCGTCGCCTGCAGGCCCAGCGTGCGGCCCAAGGCCTCAGCACGGTCCCGCGCCAGGTAGGCCGCGAGATCGGCCACCGAGTTGTATTCGAACAGCGCGGTCTTGGGCAGCTCGCCCAGCTTGTCCTGCAGGCGCTTGCTCATCTTCATGATCAGGACGGAGTCCATGCCATAGGCCTCGAAGGGCTGCGCGTCCTGCAACTGCTCGACGGGAATCTCCAAGGTCTCGGACAGCAGGCCGCGGACCAGCCCCTGCGCGCCGCCCAGCAGCACGTCTGCGCTGGCCGCGGCGCCGTCCTCGCCGCCCTGCCCCTCACGCTCGTCCAGCATGGCGGAGTCGCAGGGGCTGGGCGCCTGCGCCCGGATGCCGGGCCGCGCCGGATGGCGTCCGCCGTCCTCGGGCTGGATCTGCATGACGCGGTGGATGCGCTCCACATCGCCATGCACCACGGCCAGCTGGCCCTGGCGGAAACGCAGCATCTGCTCGAAGGCCTGCAGGCCCTGCTCGTTGGACAGCGCCTCCATGCCGGAGAAGGTGAAGTACAGCGCCCGGTCCTGCGGCGGGATCTCCATGCCGCCTTCCTCCCACAGCGGCCAGCCCAGCGAGAGCGTCTCGCCCGGACGCTCGCCCTGCGCATACCAGAGCTGACGCAGCTGGGCGAAGCCGTCCAGGAAGCGGTTCGCCGCGGCATAGTTGCCGTAGCCGAAGTCGCCCACCAGCGCGGAGAGCGAGGAGAACAGCAGGAAGTAGTCCAGCGGCTGGTCTCGCGTCACCTCATCCAGGATCAGCGTGCCGTGAAGCTTGGCCTGCAGCACGCGATCAAAGTCGGGCTGGCTCACCTCGGAAGCGGGAATGGTGCTGACCATGCCCGCGCAATGCAGCACACCCTGGATGGGGCCCAGGCGTTCGCGCGCCTGCAGCACGGCGGCACGCATGGCGGCCACGTCGGCGCTGTCCGCCGCCAGGTAGAGGGCTTGCGGCGCGCCCAGCTCCTGCAGCGCCTGCAGGAAGGTTGCCGTCTCCGCCGTGGCCGGCGAGCGTCCCAAAATGGCGATGCGGGCCTGCGTCCGGCTGGCCAGGTAACGGCAGAAGACGCGGCCCAGCTTGCCAAGGCCGCCCGTGACCAGCACGACGGCCCCCTGGGCCAGTTGCAGCGCTTCGCCACCCGCGTGGGTGTAGGGCAGGATGCGGCGCACCAGGCGCGCGCCCATCACGCAGCGCGCCTCGGAGCCGGCCGCGAAGCTGCGGGCCGACAACTCCTGCACGATGCTCTGCGCGGCCAGCTGCCGGTTGGTCACCGCCACGTCGTCCAGGCTCAGCGAGCCCAGCATGAACTTGGGGCTCAGGCTGGTCAGCGACTTGCCGAAGGCGGCCACCATCTCGTGCTGGGGTGCCGTCATCTCCGTGCTGTGCGGGTAGACATAGAGGCAGCGCTGCTCCAGGTCGGGGGCCAGCGCTCGGCAGGCCTGGTAGATGCGCAGCAGGCTGCGCAGGCCCAGCTCCAGGTCGGTCTCCAGCGACTGCAGTCGAGACTCCAGTGCGCCTGCGCCCTCCACCGGCTGCAAGCGCGACGGACTGCGGACCAGGCCCAGCGCATGCACGATCAGCGTGGGCAGCGTCTGCTGGGCAGCGAGCCGCTCGAACAGCGCCCGCACATGCTCGGACCTTGCCGGGTCCAGCTCGAAGGACAGCGGCTGCATCTGCCGGAACTCGGCGCCGCTGCGAACGACGATCAGGGGCCGGCCCTGCATCGGCGGCTGCTGGCGCAGCGCCTCATGCAGCGCGGCGTCGTCGCTCCACAGCAGCAGGGGGCCGGCGTCGAGCGGACGCAGCTCCAGCGCACGGGCCGGCAGGGTCCAGCTGGCCTGGTAGTAGCCGGAATTGGGCTGCACCGAGCGCACCTGCCGGGCAGCGAAGTCGGCGATGTCGACCAGCACCTCGCCCTCCATGTTCAGCAGCTGGATGCGGAACTTGGGGAAGGACGGCGTCGAACCCGGCTCGCGGGTCACGTAGGCGTAGCAGCTGGGCGTCAGCATGCGGTGGATGCGCAGCTGCCCCAGTGAGAAAGGCAGCACCAGGGGCGCGTCGCCGCGCTGGAAGCGCTCGTCCAGGCCCAGGGTGCTGCGCAGGGCGGCGTCCAGCAGCGAGGGATGCAGCGCCAGTTCACCCGATGTCTCCACCAGGTCCGCCGGCACGCGCAGCTCGCCCAGCGCCTCGTCGGCGCCGAAGCGCAGCGACTGCGTGGCCACAAAGGATGGACCGTAGCCATAGCCCATGCGCTCGAACTGACCGTAGAGCGTGGCCTGATCCTTGATCATGGGCAGGCGGCTCTTGAGCGCAGCGATGTCCACGCGCGGCGGCGCCGCTGGAGCGATCTCGGCGTAGTGGATCTCACCCTGCGCATGCACGATGTGCTGCTCGGCCGCCGGCGTGCTGAAGATCTCGAAGGCGACGTGGTCGTCCTGCGGCAGCAGCTCCACCACCACGTCCAGCGGCCGGCTGACCTCCATGGGCGTCATCCACATCACGTTGGCCAGCTTGGCCACATGGTCGACGGGGCTGGCCGACTGGCCGGCGAAACGGGCCATCTCCAGGTAGGCCACGCCGGGCAGCACCGGCTGGCCCTGCACAAGGTGGTCGTGCAGGTAGAACTCGGAGCCCGTGAAGCGCCTGTTGAAGGCGTAGCGCCAAAGCGTCGAGGCGTTGCTGTCGATCATGGGATGCAGCTGCGCCTGCCACGGCCGGCCGACCTCGGCAACGGCCGCCGGATGCGCAAACCGGGCCAGGTCCTGATCGGGCAGGGGCAGCGCCCTGCGCCGGGCCTGCTGGGCCGGCAGCGGATGGCGGCCTGGCCATGCCGGCGCCGGCAGCGCGCGGTACAGCGCGGACCAGTCCACCGCCAGGCCCTGCGTCCAAAGGCGGGCCAGCGTGGCGTGGTCGCCGCGGGCCAGCAGGGCCGCCACCATGTCCGCGCCCAGCGGACCGCTGAAAAGCTCCGCGGCCAGGCCGGCCTCGGCGGGCTGCGCCACGCCGGTCCAGACGGACGGATGCGACTCGTCGGCCTGGAAGCGCTGCAGCAGCTGCAGCAGGTCCACCGGATCTTCGGCCAGGAACACGGCACGCTGGCGCAGCGCGTCGCGGCCCATTTGCAGGCTGAAGGCCAGGTCGCGCAGCTCCGCGGCGCTGCCCAGCCCCTGCTCCAGGCGGCTGCTCAGCAGCGCCTGCAGGCCCTGCACGGCGGCACGCAGGCCGTCCGCATCAACTGCCGACACCGGCAGCAGGCAGGGCACGCGATCCCCGCTGGTGCCGACGGGCTCGCACGCCGGCACGCCCAGGCGCAGCCACCCGCCACCGGGCAGACCGCAGCGCAGCAGCTCGGCCTCGGGCAGCGGCTCGGCGGCGCCCCGACTTGCGGACTCCAGCGCCTGGGCATCGGCCCAGGCCTGCTGCAGGGAGGGCAGCAGCTCGAAGGTCTCTCGCGCATCGCCCGCGCCATTGGCACGGCCGGCCAGCTTGTCGGTGTCCAGCGCCAGCCACAGCGGTGCACCATGGCTCGCGACCGTCACGGCCTGCGGCACGCCCAACACCAACGCCCAGGCGCCCTGCGCATCGGCCTGGCCGACCAGCGCCAGCTCGGCACCACCGGACTGCAGGGTCCGCACGCCCAGTTCCAGCGCCGTCGATCCGCCCTGCCCTGCGGCCTGCAGGGCGATGGTGGGCCCTGGCCCGCCTGTCCAGCGGCGGGCCAGCTGGGCCAGTTCCCCGCCCCTGCCCTCCTCGTGCGCCCCGCCCGGCGAGGCCACGATGATGGCGCTCCGGTGCCGGCGCCAGGCATCGCGGCTGCACAGCGCCTCGCCCAGCGCCGCCTCGACGGCCTCCAGCCATTGGCGCTGCGCCAGGTTCAGCAGGCTGGCCTCATCGGCGTCGAGCTCAAGCCGTTCCAGGTCCAGGGCACCATCGCGAAGGTCGACATGCGCCAACCCCAGCACCGAGATCCGGGGCTCATGCGCCGGGGGCTGCTCGCCCGCCGCCGCCCATGGCGCCGGCACATGACCCAGGCCCAGGACTGCGCCCGGCGACGACGCGGCCAGGGCCGGGACGCCGGCGGGCTGGTGCTGGCGTTGCGTGCCGCCCTCCAGGCCGCGGCCCGGACCCGCACCGCCGCCGGGCTTGCCCAGCTCCAGGCCCAGCCAGCGCTGGCGCAGCAGGCGCTGCGCGTCGTAGATGTCGACGCTGGCGCGCTGTGCGCCGTCCAGCCGCACGTGCAGCCAGCAGGCCTCGCGCGGCTGAATGCCAAGCTGCAGTTGGTCCAACGCGCTCAGGACGGGCGCCACCGTTCGCCCCGCCTGGCGCAGCAGCGCCCAGGCGGCCATCAAGACCCACTCCGCCATCAGCGGGTGCAGCGCGTCGGCGACATCGGCCCAAGCTCCGCCCAGGGTCGGCAACTTCAGTCGCGCCAGCAGCTCGCCCGGACGCAGGCGGACCTGCTCGATCAGACAGGCGGACGGCGCCAGGCTCAGCCCCTGCTCCTGCAGCTGCGCATACAGCTGCGCCGGTGCGAGCTCCGCCGTGCAGCGGGCATGGACGGCCTCGATGTCCAGCCGCAAGGCCGGCAGCGACGGCTGGCCGTAGAGCAGCTCGGCCTCGATCAGCGCCGCGGCGGAGGCGTCTTCGAGCGGACCTTGCGCGCTGATGCGGCCATGGCTTCGGCCCGCTTCCTGGCGCAGCAGCAGGGTCAGGTCTTGCCCGTCACCGACCGGCTGGCCCGCGCAGCGCAGGCTGCGCAGCCCGCGCAGCGGCTTGCGGCCGGCCAGTTGCCCGCCGGCGCGCATCATCTCAAGCAGCGCGCCAGCCGGCAGCTGCCAGCGTCCGCGCTGCTGGACGTGGGTCAGCTGCTCGTCGCCGGCCAGCAGTTGCTTGCTGAAGGCCAGGCCCTCGAAGCTGGACACATTGCGGTCCAGCAGGGGGTGCAGGGCCTGCACCCCTCGTTGCAGTTCCGGTGCGCAGAGCACGCCGGGCGCGCCGCCCTTGATCTCCATCCAATGGCGCTCCGTGGCGAAGGCATAGGTGGGCAAGGCCAGCCGCTGCCGGCGCCGGCCCTGGTGCAGCGCTGCCCATGGCAAGACCTGGCCCTCCAGCCACAGCGCGGCCAGGCGGTCGAGATCACACGCACGCAACGCCCCTTGCACGGCCTCCGGCTGCGCGGCCGGCACCGCGGACACGATCCGGGGCTGGGCCGACTGCAGCGCCTGATCCAGCTGCAGGCGCAGGGCCTCGACGCTGTCCACCACCCAGGCCAGGCGGTGGCTCATGGCCTCGCGGCCCACCTGCAGGGTGTAGGCCAGATCGGCCAATGCGGGCTGCGTCCGGTCCAGATGGCGCCGCAGTCTTGCGACCTGTTCCATGAGGCTCTCGCGGCGCTTGGCCGAGAGCACGACCAACTGCGGCTGTGCGTCCTCGGCAGGCGCCGCGGCGTGCGGCTGGGTCTCGGGCTCGCGCACCACCAGGATGGTGTTGGTGCCGCCCGCGGCGAAGGAGTTGATCAGCGCCGTGCGCGGCACCTCGCGCGAGCCCGCACCGCTGGCCAGAAGCGGACGTGGCCAGTCCTGCAGCTCGCGCTGGACGCGGAAGGGCGAGGCCTCGAAGTCGATGTTGGGATTCAGCCGCGCGGTGTGCAGCGAAGGGGCGAGCTGGCCATGGCGCATCTGCTGCAGCACCTTGATCAGCGACGCAATGCCCGCAGCGCTCTCCAGGTGCCCGATGTTCGACTTGACCGACCCGATGGCGCAGAACTGGCGGTCCCCGGTCTGCTTGCGGAAGGCCTTGCTCATGCCGCTGACCTCGATGGGGTCGCCCAGCACCGTGCCGGTGCCATGCGTCTCCACGTAGCTGACCTCGCGGGCATCGACGCGGGCCAGCTCCAGCGCCTTCTCGATGCAGCGCGACTGCGCGTCCGGGCTGGGCACCGTGTAGCCATTGGACCGGCCGCCGTGGTTGACGGCCGAGGCCAGGATGGTCATGTAGACCGTGTCGCCGTCGCGCCGGGCCTGGCTCAGCGGCTTGAGCAGCACCGCGCCCACGCCCTCACCCGGCACGTAGCCGCTGCCGCCTTCGCCGAAGCTGCGGCAGCGGCCGTCGCTGGCCAGCATGCCCATTTGCGTCAGCGTGCGGTACTTGCTGGGGTGGAGGGTCAGGTTGACGCCGCCGGCGATGGCATAGCGGCATTCACCGCGCCGCAGGCTCTCGCACGCCAGGTGCACGGCCATCAGCGAGGAGGCGCACGCGATGTCGACGACGAAGCTCGGCCCCTTGAAGTCACAGAAGTGCGAGACGCGGTTGGCGATGGACGAGTTCCAGGTGATGCCGACGGCCGGCTGGCCCTTCAGGTGCTCCTCGCCTTCGATCAGACCGTAATGGCTCCACATGAAGCCGACGAAGACACCCACCTCGCGCAGCCGGCTGCGGGCATCCTCCATGGCCGCGGGCGTGTAGCCGGCGGACTCCATGGCGCTCCAGGCGGTCTGCAGGAACAGGCGCTCCTGCGGATCGATCTGCTTGGCCATCACCGGAGGGATCTGGAAGAAGGGCGCATCGAAACGGTCCACGTTGGGCACGAAGCCGCCCCACTTGGCGCTGACCTTGCCGGGCTCGCTGGTGCCGGGCACATGGAAGGCGGCATGGTTCCAGCGCGAGGCCGGCACTTCCTCGATGCAGTCCACACCCTCGCGCAGGCGCTGCCAGAAGGCCTCGGCATCCTCGGCCTGCGGGAAACTGCCCGCGAAGCCGATCACGGCGATGGGCTCCTGCGAGCCGCTGTCAGGCCGGCCCTGCAGCAGGGCCTCGTACGGCAGCGTGGGCTGTTCGGCGCGCGGGCCGGTCGTCGCGGCCGCGTCAAGCGGGCCGTTCACGTCGGTGGCCGACTCCTCGGCCGACTCCTCAGTCGACTCCTCAGCCGCCGCCTCGGGCGACGCCGGCTGCGCGACAGTCGCGGGGGCCAGGCACCGCACCGCGTCGGCATGCTCCTGGGCCAGGTAGCAGGCCATGTCGCGCACGTGGGCATGCTCGTAGAACAGGGTCTTGGACAGCGGCCCCAGTGCGTTCTCGAGCTTGTCGTTCAGCTCCATGACCATCAGCGAATCGATGCCCATCTCGGGGAAGGCCTGTTCCAGCGGCACCTGTGCGGGCGGCAGCTTGGTGACCTCGGCGACGGCCTGGCGCAGGAAGTCCGTGGCGACCTGCGCCAGGTCGGCAGCGGCAGGCAGGGCGCCCAAGGCTTCTTCGGCCTGCGGACGCGCCGCCGGCTTCACCTTCGCGGCGCCCATCAGCGGCTGCAGCTGCAGGCCGAGGAACTCGACGCTGCAGCGGCCCTGATCGTCCAGCAGCTGGACGTCAAACTGCCGCTGCCCTTCGCGCTCTACCTCGCGGGCCAGCGCGAAGCAGCGCTCCGCGATGGGTCCATGCACCCGGTACTGCGCCAGCGCCACCGGCACCTGGGCGAAACGCAGCGGTCCGGGAGCGATGGCCAGGGCCGCGCGCAGGGCACCGTCCAGCAGCCCCGGGTGCGGCAGGTCCCCGCAGGCCGCCGCGGCAGGGTCGCGCTGCAGGGACACCAGCACGGCGTCTTTGCCACGCCAGCAGTCGGCGCTGACGCGATAGCTGCTGCCAAAGGCCAGGCCCAGCTCGGCCAGCGCGTCCTCATGGGCCGGATTGCCGGCCGGCTGCAGGCTGCGCCGGAGCGCGTCCAGGTCCTGCGCGACCGGCTGCGGGGTCGCAGCCCCCAGCAGATAGCGGCCGTAGGCATGCACGCGGCGCGGCGCCTGGCCGGCGCTGGCGATCTCGAACCAGCCCTCGTCGCCCTGCGGCAGCAGGCGCAGGCGCAGCTCGACCGGGCCGTCCGCGGGCTGCACGGGACTCAACCAGCGCAGGGCCTGCAGGCTGTGCAGCGGCTGGTCGGCGGCGCTCTGCACGGCGGCACGGGCCATCTCCAGCATCAGCACGCCGGGCAGGGTCGCGCGATCCTGCACGCGATGCTCACGCAGCCAGACGTCGCCGGCCTCGAAGACCTTGCGGAAGGCATGCTGCGACAGCGTGGACACGTTCTCGTCCAGCCAGGCATGCAGACGCGGCCGAACCCGCGCACCGGCAGCACCCGCCGGCTCGACCTCCACCCAGTGGCGCTGGCGCTCATGCGCATAGCTGGGCAGCGGCACGCGCCGGCAACGGGCGGCGTCGAAGAGCAGGCCGGCATCCAGCTCCATGCCGCCGGCCCAGACTCGGGCCAGGCGCTCCAGCTGGCGATCCGCGGCCCAGCGCTGCAGCAGCTGCGCGTCGTCCGCCAGCTCCGCGGCCATGCGGGACTGCGGGTCCTGACTGCTGGCGACGCCATCCAGGGTCAGGTCTTGCGCCAGGGCCTGCAGTCGGGCCAGCAGGTCAGGCAGGCTGTCGGCGACGAAGGCGACCCGGCAGGCCAGCGGCACGCGCCCCACGCAGAGGGTGTAGGCCATGTCGGCGAGGCCGGGCGCCGTCCCGCCGGCCATGCGGTCGGCCAGGAAGCGGGCATGGCGCTCCAGCAGGGCCTGCAGCGCCTGCGGCGTGCGGGCCGAGTACATCATGAGCTGGGGGCGGCTGTCGGCGGCCTGCTGCGGCAGCGCAGGGGCCTCCTCCACGACGAAATGCGCGTTGGCACCGCCCGCGCCAAAGGAGCTGATGCCGGCGCGGCGCGGCAGTGTCCCGCCGCTGGCGGACCTGCGCTGCGGCCAGGGCTGGCAGGCCTGCTGGACGCGGAAGGGCGTCTTTTCGAAGCCGATCTTGGGGTTGAGCGGCTGGCTGTGGATGGACGGCACCAGCGTGCCATGGCGGAACTGCAGCAGCACCTTGGTCAGCGCGATCATGCCGGCCGCGGCTTCCAGGTGCCCGTAGTTGGCCTTCACCGAACCGATGGGCACGGCCTGCGCAGCCACGCCCGCAAAGGCGCGGCTCAAGCCCGCGACCTCGACCGGATCGCCCAGGTCGGTGCCGGTGCCGTGGGCCTCGACGTAATCCAGGTCGGCGGCGCTCAGGCCGGACTGCTCGATGGCCTGGCTGACCAGCCTGCCCTGCGCGACCGGGTTGGGCACGGTGAAGCCCGAGGTGCGTCCGCCGTGGTTGAGCACGCCGGCGCGGATCACGCCGTGGATGTGATCGCGGTCGCGCAGCGCGGCGGACAGCGGCTTCAACACCACCGCCCCCAGCCCCTCGCCGGGCACATAGCCGTCGCCGCCTTCGCCGAAGCTGCGGCAGCGTCCATCGGTCGAGAGGAACTTCATGCGCGAGAGCAGCGCGTACTTCTGCGGATGCAGCGAGAGGTTCACCGCTCCCGCAATGGCCACCGCCACCTCGCCCCGGCGCAGTGCATCGCAGGCCAGCTTCAGCGCAGTGAAGCTGGAGGAGCAGGCGGTGTCCACGGTCAGGCTGGGGCCACTGAAGTTGAAGAAGTAGGACACGCGGTTGGCCAGCGACCAGGCGAAGGACTGCGGTGTGGCGTCGAAGCGCCCGCCTTGGTCCTGGCCCAGTAGCTGGTACTCGCCCCACATGCTGCCGGCATAGACGCCGACGCGGTGCTCCTTGCCGCGCGCCTGGGCGTCCAGGCAGTCAGGGCGGTAGCCGGCGTCCTCGATCGCGGCGTTGACGCACTCCAGGAACAGACGCTCCTGCGGGTCCAGCACCGCGGCTTCCTTGGGCGTGATGTTGAAGTAGGCCGCGTCGAAGCAGTCGACATCGCGCAGGAAGCTGCCCCACCGGGCGTAGGACTTGCCCTCGCCGGTGGACTTGATGCCGTCGGCAGCCTCCCAGTAGTCGTCGACGGCCCAGCGCTCGGCGGGGACGGTCTCCACGCAGTCGCGGCCGGCGCAGAGGTCGCGCCAGAACTCGTCCAGCGTGGCCGCGTGCGGGTACTGGCCTGCCAGGCCGATGATGGCAATGGGTTCGTCGGCGGCCAGTCCGGTGGGCGACTGGGTGGTGCCGGCGAACTCCGCCGCACGCGGCAGCGGCTCGTCCAGGAAGCGCGAGGCGGCGCCGTCCACCGGCGCCGTCATCGGCGGGGCGTCCTCCTGCACCGCTGCCGCGGCCTCCGGGGCGGCAAAGGCCTCGGCATGGTGCTCGGCAAAGTAGTCGACCAGGTCGGCGATCGACTGGTGCTCGAAGAACAGCGTCTTGGGCAGGTTCTCGAAGCGCCCTTCCATTGCGCCGATCAGCTCGATCATCGCGATGGAGTCCAGCCCGTACTGGTCGAAACTTTCCTTGACCTTGAGGCGTTCGCGGGGGATCTTGAGCTGCGTGGAGAGCAGGTCCTTCAGATAGCTCTCGATGCGCGCGGGCAAGGCCAGCCCTTCGTCCCGGACCGCAGAAGCCTTCGCCAGGGCCTGCGCCCGTGGTGCCGATCCGAGCTCTGCGCCCGCCGGCAAGCCCAGCACCTGGGCGATGCGGCGCGCATCCCCCTTGAGCACCGCGACCTGGGCGTCCGGGCCGGCCAGGGCATCCGACAGGGCCTGCAGACCGTCGGCCGTGCCGAGCGGATGGATGCCGAAGCCCTTGGCCAGGGCCTGCTGCTCGCGCTCGGTGAGGCTCATGCCTCCCTCCGCCCAGAACGGCCAGTTGACCGACAGCGAGCGGCCGCGCCGCTGGCCGGCCTGCACGGCCGCGGCACGGGCGTGGCAGAAGTGGTCGGCATAGGCATTGCCGTAGCCGTAGTCGCACTGGCCCACATTGCCGAGGATGGCCGTCACCGAGGAGAAGACCACGAACAGATCCAGGGGCAGCGCGGCGGTGGCGAGGTCCAGGTTGCGGGTGCCCAGCACCTTGGGCGCCGTGGTGCGATCGAAGGAGGCCACGGGCTTCTTGAGGATGAAGGCATCCTCGATCACGCCGGCAGCGTGCAGCACGCCGTCCAGACGGCCGGCCTCGGCCTGGATGCGGCCCACCAGAGCCTGCACGGCCGAGAGGTCGGCGATGTCGCAAGGCAGGTAGTGCACCTGACCGCCCAGACCCTGCAGGGCCTGCAGCTGCTGCGCCTTTTCTTCCTGCAGCGCGGAGCGGCCGACCAGGTAGACGCGGGCCTGCAGCGTGCTGGACAAGTGCGTGGCCATGATGCGTCCCAGGCCGCCCATTCCGCCGGTGACGAGGTAGACGCCGCCGCGCTTGAAGGCGCCTTCGGTGGCCTCATGGCGCGCGGCCTGGCGCTGCCAGCGCAGCGCGCTGCGCTGCCCATCCTGCAGCCGCAGGTCGACCGCGCTGTCCGCCTGCTGGAATTCCCGGCACAGGGCCGAGGCCAGGCGGGCATCCAGCCGCTCGCAAGCGCTGCGCAGCACGCTGGCCTTGAAGCTGGGGCGCTCGACGCGCAAGGTCTTGAAAAAGCCCCCCAGCGCCAGATCCTCGGCGCGCCGGCCGCTGCAATGGACCAGCAGCTGGAGCTGCTTGGCGCGCGGCAGCAGGGCCTGGGTCAGCAGGAAGACCGTGCGGCCCGGGTGTTCCAAGGCCTGCGCGCCTTCATCGGCGGACAGCAGGAGCACGCGGGACGGCAGTCCTTGCGCATGGATCTGGTCCACGACGCTGGCCAGCGCCGAGGCATCCTCCGGGTCGACGCACCAGCGGTCCTCATGCGCCGTCGCGGCGCCGGCCTGCCACTGCACCCACAGCACGCGAGCGCCGGCCAGCTCGGGGCTGGACTTGAGCGCCTCGACATCGGCCACCTCGCCGCCCAGCACCAGCAGCTCCTCCAGGCGGACCGGCTGAGCGGGCAGCGCTTCGTCCTGCCAGCACGGGACGTAAAGCGGCACGTCGGCGCCCTCGTCCATCGACATTTGCTGCAGCGGGTTCGCACCCTCCAGGCGCGCCTCGGTGCTGGGCTTGCCGTCCTTCATCTCCTTGAGGATGAAGTCGCGGATCTCGACCAGCACCTGGCCCTGCAGGTCGGTGATGTCGAGGTCGAAGCGCTTGCCGTCCAGGTGGCGAAGCTGGCAATGGACCTGCACCTCCGGCTGCAGCGGCTGCAGTCGGCGGACCGACCCGAAGTGGATGGGCAGGATGGGAATCTCACGGCCCAGGCAGAACTGGAGCAGCATCATGGCCGTCTGCACGGCGCCGTCCATCAGCGTGGGGTGCAGGGTATAGCGGCCGAAGTCCGCCGCCAGGCTGGCATCCAGGCTCAGGCGGGCCAGGGCCAGGCCCTGCGCGGGGTCGGTGAACTGCAGGCGTTTGAGCACCTGGAACGTCCGCTTCTGGATCACACCCGAGCGGCCGAAGCGCTGGTAGACCGCAGGGATCTCCCACTCATGCGTCAGCGTGGCGCGCACGGCGTCCAGGTCGATGGCGCGCGGCATGGCCTCGGCGGCCTGGTGCACGAGGCGGCCGCGCGAGAAGGGCGTGCCGTCGTCTTCGGCACTGATCGCGTACTCGACCCAGCTCTCGCGCGGCTGCAGCGTGATGCTGACTTCGCGCGAAGCCTGGCGCACCGCAATCACATTGGTGAACCAGACCTCGCGGATCAGCACCGCGCCGGCGTCCAGCGCCAGCTGGGCTGCGGCCATGGCCAGCTCCAGGTGGCAGACGCCGGGCACCACGTGCTCCAGCGCCACCAGGTGGTCCTTGAGGTAATAGTCCGACTGCAGCAGGCGCTTGCGGAACTGCTGCTTGCGCAGCGTGGACACGTTCGCGTCGATCAGGGGATGCAGGGCCGCGGACGGCTCGCCGTGCTGAAGCTGGGCCAGCAGGGCCTCGGTCACCAGCACCGGACCCTGGGTGGGCCAGGAGCGTTCGCGCAGGAAGGGATAGGTGGGCAGCGGCACGCGGCAGGGCGGCAGCTGCGCCGCATCGGGAACGGCGTCGCTGGCGCCGGTGATCCAGGCCAGGGCGGTGGCATCGGCATCCGCCGCGCTCGCCTGCGCAGGTTCGCCCACGACGCCGGTCAGCACGCCCGCCGGCAGTGCCTCCAGGTCTTCGCAGGCCAGCAGGCGCTGGGCCAGCTCGCCCAGGCTTTGAACGCGCAGCAGCAGACGGTGCGGGAAATGCTGGCGGCCGTGGCTCAGGGTGAAGGCCACGGCGCTGAGGGACCAGGCCGGGCGCGACGCCCCTGTCCCGCCCTCGGCAAGCACCGTCTCCTGCAGGAACTGGCCCAGCTGGCGGGCCTGGGCCAGCAGCTGCGGGCCGCTCTGCGCGGACAGGGCGATCCAATGCGGGCCGGGCTGCTCGTCAAAGCGCCGCCCCTGCGCCAGGCTCTCCAGGACCAGATGAGCGTTGGTGCCGCCGGCACCGAAAGAGCTGACGCCTGCCACCCGCGTGCCCCGCCCCTCGCGCGGCGTCCAGGGCTGGTGGGACTGGAGCAGCGCGAAGGGGCTGTGCTCAAAGGCGATCTTGCGGTTCACCGTTTCGGCGTGCAGACCTGCGGGCAGCAGGTCGTGCTGCATGCTCAGCAGCACCTTGACCACGCCTGCAGCGCCCGCGGCGGCCTCCAGGTGGCCGATGTTGGACTTCACCGAACCGACCCAGCAGCGCGAGGCGGGGGCGGGGGCGGTGGTGGCGGTGGCGTCATGGCCGAACGCTCCGCACAGGCCGCGGATTTCGATGGGATCCCCCAGCTCGGTGCCCGTGCCATGGCATTCGATGTAGTCGACCAGCTCCGGCGCCAGCGCGGCCCGCTGCAGTGCGGTGCGCACCAGTTCCGTATGGGCCTGTGGGTTGGGCACGGTGTAACCCGTCACCTTGCCGCCGTGGTTGGTTGCACTGCCCCGGATCACGCCGTAGACATGATCGCCGTCCGCCAGCGCCTTGGACAGCGGCTTCAGCAGCAGGGCCACCACGCCTTCGCCCGGCACATAGCCGTCGCCGCCCTCGCCAAAGCTGCGGCACTTGCCTTCGGACGACAGGAAGTGGTTCTGGCTGAGGAATCGGTACTTGGCCGGGTGCAGGTTGAGGTTGACGCCCCCGGCGATGGCCATCTCGGATTCGCCGCTGAGCACGCTGGCGCAGGCGTTGTGGATTGCCACCAGCGACGAGGAGCACGCCGTGTCGATGGCCTGGCTCGGTCCGTTGAGGTTCAGGCAGTAGGACACGCGGTTGGGGATGCCCCAGTACAGCGAGCCGCCGCCCTGCTGCGCCCCCGCGTCCTGGGCGACGAGCGAGAACTCATTCCAGGTCACGCCCACGAAGACGCCAACCTGCTGGGAGGGCCGCAGCTCGGCGTTGCCGTAGCCCGCGTCCTCCATCACCTCCCAGGCGCATTGCAGAAAGAGCTTCTGCTGCGGATCCAGCTGCTCCGCCTCCTTGTGGGAGATGCGGAAGAACAGCGGATCGAAGTGCTCGACGCCGTCGATGAAGCCGCCCCACTTGGAGCGGATGCCGCTGCCGTCCTGGCGCAGCTCGTAGAGCGTCTGTGCGTCCCAGCGCTGCGGCGGAACTTCGTCCACGCAGTCGATGCGGTCCAGCAGATTGCGCCAGAACTCGCGCGGGTTCGCCGCCCGTGGCAGGCGGGCGCTGATGCCGATCACGGCCACGCCGTCCGTCGCAGCGCCCAGCGCGGGAGCCGCACCGGCCGCCTGCGCCAGCGGTGCCGGCGGTTCTTGCAGCGCCAGGCCCGCGGACGCCGCGTTCCGGGCTTCCAGCTGGGCGAGCAGGGGCCGCAGGCGCTGCTCGTCCAGCGGCCGGGACAGCTCGCGCGCGGCCAGGAAGCGGCAGAGCCGCTCGATATTGGGCTGCTCGAACAGCACGGTGCTGGACAGACCGTCGAAATGCCGGTCCAGATCAGCGCGGATCTCTTCGCTGACCAGCGAGGTCACCCCCAGGCTGAAGAAGGCCTCGCGGCTGCCGATGGACAGCGGCTCCAGCGAAAGCTTGTCGGCAATGACCTGGCGCAGCAGGGCTTCGATCAGCAGGGCGGCATGTTCCGGGGCGGTCGGATTCATGGGGACTCCACAAGGACAAAAGGCGTGGCCCCATGCGGACCACGCTGCAGACGGTTCTGGACGGCGGGCAAGTGCAGCGGCGGGGTCAGCAGGTCAGTCCGCCGTCGACGACGAAGGTCTGGCCGGTGATGAAGCTGGCCTCGTCAGAGACCAGGTAGCGGACCAGGCCGGCCACGTCGGCGACCTCGCCCAGGCGGCCCATGGGCGTGCGGCGCAGGATTTGCGCGCGCTGTCGTTCGGGCATGTCGTGCGTCATGTCGGTCGCCAGGAAGCCTGGGGCGATGGAGTTGACGCGGATGCCCCGGCTGCCCAGTTCGCGCGCCAGGCTGCGCGAGAAGCCGTCCAGCGCGGCCTTGGTGGCGCTGTAGACCGAGGTGCCCTTGAAGCCGCGCGTCCCCAGGATAGAGCTGATGTTGATGATGTTGCCGCCCCCCTTGGTGAGCATGGCGCGCGAGGCCAGGCGCGAGAGCTTGATCACCGACTCGAGGTTGAGCGCGAGCAGCTTGTCGATTTCATCGTCGGGCGTCACCGGCAGCAGCTGGTCCAGGTTCACGCCGGCGTTGTTGACCAGCAGGTCGATGCGACCGAAGCGGCGCTGGACGCGCTGCGTGAAGGCCTTGACGCCGGCGTGGTCCACGGCGTCCAGCGCTTCCCAGTGGAAGCTCTCGGCCTGCATGGGGCAGCCTTGCAGTCGCTCGACGAAGGGTGTTCTCGAACGGCTGAAGGTGGCGACGCAATAACCCTGTTCCAGCAGGGACTCGACGATGGCCTGGCCCAGGCCGCGGCTGCCGCCGCTGACGATGGCGACGCGCCGGACTTGCGGGTTCTCTTGCTTGCTGTGTTCCATAAGCTTCGCGGCCTCAGGCCACGCTCCTGATCTTCTTGAGACGGGCGCCGACCAGGCTTTGGTCGGCGATGGCGATGAACTTGGGCACCTTGTAGGCCTGCAGGCGCTCGCCGCAGTGCGAGCTGATGCGCCGCAGCAGCGCCGCGCGCTCCTCGGGCTCATGCAGCTGCAGGGTCGCGGCGACGATGTGCCCCGTGACGGGGCTGGGTTTGGCGTAGACCACGGCCTCACGGACGTTGGGCATCTCCAACAGCACGCTTTCGATCTCGGCGGGGAAGACCTTCTCGCCGCCGACGTTGATGAGCTCGCTGCGGCGCCCCAGGATGCGCAGGTAGTTGCCCTTGACCTCGACCTGGTCGCCGGTGTCGAACCAGCCTTCGCTGTCGAAGGGGTTGGGCGCATTGAGGTAGCCCAGCATGGCCGTGCGGCTGCGCACCCACAGCGTGCCGTTGTGCACCTTGGTCTGCGTGCCGCTGTCGCCGATGCTGATCCACAGGGAGTCCGAGGCCTCCGACTGCGTGGAGAAGATCCCCAGCTCGGTCGAACCGTAGGTCTGCTTGAAGCGAACGCCGGGCAGGCAGCGGTGCGCCGCCGCCAGCGTGGACGGCGGCATGGGCTCGGTGCCGTAGGTGACCAGCTTCAGAGAGCCCAGGTCGTAGGCCTGCTGCTGATTGGAAAACAGCAGCATGTTGAGGAAGGTGGGCGTGGTCGGCAGCAGCTCGATGCGCTGCGCCTGCACGGCCGAGCAGACGGCCGCCACCGAGCGGTCCGACTGCGGGATCGCCGTACCGCCGTTGAACAGCGTGGCGAACAGGGTGTTGAGGCCGCCGATGTGGTCCAGCTTCAGGAAGATGGCCGTACGGAAGGGCCGCTGCTTCTCCGGGCTGAGGTCACGGTAGCGCTCCAGCAGCGTCGCCAGGTTCAGCACCGAGCCCTTGCTGGCGCCGGTGGTCCCGGAGGTGAACAGCACCAGGCCCGGGTCGCCCTGGGCATGCAGGCGCTGCAGCAGCTCGGGGGTGGGCTGCCCCTGCGTTTCGCTGCGGCAGCGGTGATGCTCAGCGCCGGGCGAGCAGTCCCAGACGTCGCTGACGTGGGCCATCTCGAAGAAGCGTTCGTGCTGGTGCCGGGTCTCGCGCGTCAGCGGCACGATGACCTGGCCGCGCAGGCACAGCGCCAGCAGCAGGGCCGCGACGTCCGGGCTGTAGTCGCCGATGACGGCCACGCTGGCCTTGGGGTCGGTGCCCTGCTCGTCCAGACGCTGCTGCCAGACCTGGACCTGCGCCAGCAGCTCTTCGTAGCTGACGCTGCGGCCTTCGTGCACGAAGGCCTCCCGGCCGCCGAAGCAGGCCAGATGCTCGGTGATCCACTTCATGCGGGCCTCCGGTCTCAAGAGGTGGCGGCGGCGAGGGCTTCTTCGTAGACCTCATGCAGGCGACCCACGGTATGGACTTCGCCGATGGCAACCTGGCCTTGCGAGAAGGGGTCGACGCCCAGCTCCATTTCCAGCGTGGCGATCAGCTGCGCCACGTCCAGCGAGGTGAAGCCCAGGTCCTTGGTGAAGACATCGCCGGGCTTGAGCTCCTGCACGCTGCGCTGGTTCTGCGCCAGGATGTCCAGAATGACGGTATCGATCTTCGAGCGAGTTTGCATTGCGATTCACCTGATCAAGTGGGGTGGAAGTTGAGGGGTTGGCGGAGCCGCCATGGCCGACATCGTCAGCGTCCGGACATCCTGCGCATGACGTCGCGCACCAGGTCCTGGTCCTTGACAGGCACCGCCAGCCACTTGTTGGCACGGGCGATGGCGAGCAAGGCCTGGTCCGGGATGCGCGTAATCTCGAAGCACAGTTCGAGCTCGGCTGCGGGGATGGTGTTGCTGTCTTCGTCGACCTCGGTGGGTCGCAGCAGGCGAAGCTGCCCGTGGCAGCGGATCTCGATTTCCTCGCCGCCGAAGCAGTTGCCGAAGTAGTAGGTCTCGCGCTCGCGCACCGCGAGGTGCCCCAGCGCGGCCAGCGGCAGGCCGAGGGTCAGGTCTTGCGCGATGGCCCCGCCCAGGAGTTGCTGCTCGGCCATGTCCATCAGCTCGCTGAACTTGGCAAAGATCATGGCGTGGCCGGGTGCGGCATCAAGGCCGGGCCGCACCACATGGCGCAGCGCCTGGCGGCTGCGCAGCGGCACGCCGTCCTGGAAGCGCGCCTGCAGGCCTTCCGTGCGGACCTTGCGCGCGCCGACAACGGCCGGCGGCACGGCGCGCAGGCGCGGCAGCGCGGCAATGTGCCCCTGGCGCGGCGCGGACACCTGGCGGTGCGAGGTGCCGCCCCCTTCCACGGTGTCGACGACGATCAGGTTGGCGCCGCGCATGCTGGGGAACAGCTCGGGCGACCAGTCCCCGCCTTCGCCGCCCAGCTCGCCCTTGCAGCCCAGCGCGTAGCTGGAACTGAGCAAGGTGTCGCCGAAGCGCTGGACCTCGACGCCGACGTCCACCTCGTCCCACAGCAGGTGCCTGCGCAGCAGGCGCCGCGCCGGCACCTGCAGATGGGTCATGAAGTAGGCGGGGTAGAGCTGCTGGCCGCGCGTGTCCACCAGGCCATCGGGCCGCTGGCCCGTGCCGGCCACCAGTTGCTGCGAATGGGCATTGCCGAACAGCACCATCAGCGCGTATTCGTTCAGATTGCCGAGCCCAAGATGCGACATGGTCAGCTGCACGGACTCGACCCGGCGCGCGACAGGCTGGGCGGCAGCGGGACCGGCCAGGTCCAGGGACTGGGCGGCATCGGCAGTGCTGAGGGCGACGGACATGAAGCGTTCTTCCTGATGTTCTGGCCCTGCCATTGCACCGTTGGAAGCGGCGGCGCTCAATACGCCGGAGCAACTAGCCGCTTGACTAGTCGTCAGACCTGGACGGCACCCGATGACACCCCGCGGCCCGCCGCCGACCCGCGCCTCAGAAGAGCCGGCGCAAGAACCCTGCATCCGGCGCCGGGCGTCAGCTCGTGCAGGGACACCGCCGATGGCGCCCGGGGCGCGTTCAAGGCCCAGGCGCACAGCACGTCCGCCGCCAGCGCATGCTGGCCGAGTTGCCAGGCCAGCGCGGCACCGGCATGCGGCCGCGGCCAGCGCAGGTGGATCTCGTCCCCGTCGAGCTCGAAGGCAAAGGCGTCCAGAGGCATGGACAAGCCCAAGCCCAGCGCCTTGGCCACGGCTTCCTTCAGGGTCCAGAGCGACATGGCCAGGCGCTGCCGCTGCGCCATCGGGGCACGCGCCACGGCCAGCCCTTCCGACGCGGCGAAGAAGCGCTGAACGAGCGGGGCGATGTCGCGCCGCCCGTCGATGCACTCGACATCCACGCCCAGTGGTCCCAGGCGGCTCAGCGCCAGCACGTTGATGCCGCAGGCGTGCGACAGGTTGAAGTGCAGCCCGCCTGCGTCGCGCAGCACGGGCTTGCCCTGTGGGCCTTCCTCGAAGTTCAGATCCTGCGCGCGCCGGTCCATGTAGTGGGCCAGCACCTGGCGCGTCAGCCCGCGGCCCGCGAGGTATTCGCGGCGGTGCTGCTCGAAGCGAAACTGCGCCATGCGCGCCCGCTCCCCCTCCGACAGCCACGGGGCGAACAGGGCCAGGGAGGCGTCGTCCGTTTCAGCGGCCCGCAGGATGAAGAGGCGCAGGCCAGCGTCAAGCGCCGGCCAGCTCACAGCCGCCCCAGGAACTCCAGCACCAGTTGCTGCTCCTGTTCGCTGAGGTCGAAGTAGCGATCCCGCACGATGGCACCCTCCCCTTCATGAGCCAGGATGGCATCGTTGAGGCGCAGCGCACGGCCGTCATGCAGGTAGCGCTTGCGCATGCTCAGGCCGACCAGCGGCGCCGTGCGCCAGTCGCGACCGGTGGCCTCGCCCTGGATCAGCTTGTCGTCCAGCGCCGCGCCCATGTCGTGCAGCAGCAGGTCGGAGTACAAGGTCACCGCGGCGCCAGCCTGCGTAGGCATGCTGGGCACATGGCATTTGGCGCAGCCGATGGTGCTGAACAGCTTGCCGCCGGGGCTCGCGAGCATCGCGCTTTCAGCCGGCGATCCTGACGGCGCTGCGCTCGCGCCGGACGGGGCCAGCTGACGCACCAGCGCGTAGCTCAGCGTGGCCGACAGCACCAGCGTGAACAGGCCCAGGCCGACCAGCTTCAGCGCGCCGCCTTCGTCACGCAGGCGGGCGAAGCGCGTGTCCAGGCCCACCGCGAACATCACCATCAGGAAGAGGAAGAGGTCCACGTCCAGCAGGGTGGCGCGCAGCACGGGGTGCAGGGTCACGCTGGAGTTCAGCAGCATCACGCCGATGAAGCCCACGATGAACCAGGGAAAGGGAATCTTGGCGCTGCGGTCGCTGCGGGTGCCGTACTTCAGCGCCAGCAGCACGGGGATCAACAGCAGCACCTTGGTCAGTTTCACCAGGGTCGCCGTGTTCAGCGCCATCTCGGAGACGGCATAGGACGAGCCATAGACCTGGGCCAGCTCGTAGATGCTGGCGCCGACGAAGACGCCGTATTGCTCGTCGTCGATGCCCGGCATCCAGCCATTGAGGAAGGCGATCGGGTAGACCAGCAGGGCCAGCGATCCGAAGAGCGTGATCAGCGTGACCGCCATGCCCGTCTGCTGCGTGCGGGCCCGCGTCATGGCCGACACCGACAAGATGGCCGCCGCGCCGCAGATCGCCGTACCGCAAGCCAGCAGCAGCGACAGGTTGCGGTCCAACCGGAACAACCGCAGCGCCACCCAGTTGACGATGAAGAGCATGGCCAGCAACTCCACCGCGGCGACGATCAGCGGCCCCAGGCCCAGATCCGGCAGCAGGCGCACCGTGACGCGAAAACCGATCAGCACCACGGCGCCGCGCAGCAGGTAGCGCTTGGTGAAGTCCAGGCCGGGGCGCAGCCGCTCCGGGTAGCCGGACACATTGCCGATCAGCAGACCCAGCAGCATGGCCACCAGGACGGGATTGCGTGACAGCGGCTCCCCCAGCCCACCGGCCACCCATTGAGCCACCAGGGCGAACAGCGCCAGTACGGCGATGCCGGGCAGGATTTGGACCCATGCGCCCAGGCGCTGGAAGGGCGTTGGAAGGCTGGCTGTTGTCATGGCTTGGGATCCGATTGCTGGTCCGGCTTCAGGTCCGGCTTCTTGAGGCTGCGCAGGAAGGCCGTCACCTGGCGTGCCAGGCGGCCGTCATCATCGAGACGCCCATTGCCAGGGGCCAGCGGGCTGGTGATGCCCAGTTCATTGGCATAGGCGTTGGCCACCATCTGCTCCAGGCCCGCGGCGTCGGCCTTCCAGCCGAAGCGGCCCACCTTGGGCTCGCCGTTGGCGCTGACCACCCAGTTGGGCCGCCCCTTGATGCCGTCGCCCTTGCTGACGGCCTGCGCCAGGATGGCGGCGTCCGGCACGGCCTCCATGCCGCCCACCTCGTAAAGGCTCATGGGCATGCGCATGGACGCCACATTGGCCAGCCGCGGCGGCACGGGCTCGGGCGCATCCGCAAATCCGAGCTCACGCAGGGAGTGGCGGCGTGCGACCGGGCTGTTCATCCCTTCCAGCGTCTCCAGCCGCCCGGTCACCGGATGCAGGCGCGCCACGCGCACGGCGAAGTGTTCCTCGCGAGCGCTGCTGCCGCCCACCCCGGGATCGCTGTGGCAGGCCAGGCAGGAGCGGGCGTTGAACAAGGGGCCCAGGCCCTCGGCCGGTGTCATCTCGCGCATGAAGGCCTGGCGCCCCGCACTGCTGGCCAACTGCTCCGACTTGTGCTCCGGCTGCTGCTGCTGCCGCCCTTCGAAGGTGCCCGTCAGGTCGAAAGCCGGGAGCTCCAGCAAGGCGCCTTCGTAGCCGGCATGGCCGGGCAGTTCGCCCTGCACGGTGATCCAGAGCTTTTGCGCGTCCGCGGAGACGGCCATCGCCCGCGCGAGGCCCCCGCCCAGCGGTCGGCCGTCCGGCAGGCGTATCTGGGCACGCACCAGTACGCGCCCCTGCTGGTCAACCCGCAGCACGCTGCCGTCGCCCCGGTTCAGCACGTAAAGGTCGGAGCCGCCGGCCATGGTGGTGAGGCTGGCGAAGCGCGGGTTGGCGATCTCGGGCACCGCAGCCGCGACATCCACCGGCATGCGGTAGGCCGGATCCTTCAGGTAGCGGGCCTCGCCCAGCTTGAAGTGCCGGCCATCGTCCTTGAGCGTCAGCATGGCCAGGCGGTTGCGCAAGCCGTCGGCCACGTAGAGCACACGGTCCGGCGTCCATTTGAAGGCCATGCCGATGACGCCGGGATCTGCGTTGGCCTCCGCGGGCGCCACCGTGCCGGCCGGCGCCAGGCCGTCGACGCCGTCCTGCACATGGGTTTGCACGATGCTGCCGTCGGCCATCGCGACCGCAAAGACGGCGAAGCCGCTGCCGTCCGGGGAGGCGCCCAGGAAGGCCGTGCCAGCCGCGCCGCGCACCAGGCCGCCTGCGGTCAGGGGCTTGGCGTCGCGGTAGTTGATCAGGCGTGTGAAGGCCGTGTTGACGCGCCCCATGGGCACCTGGGTGCGGGGGGTCAGGGTCCCGAAGAAGACGCCGCCGGCACGCTCGCTCGGCGGATTGTCCAGGGGCGTGCCATCGGGGTCGACCACGGAGACGGACCCCACCCCGGCATGCCCGAAGGGGCTGTTGGCGAACCAGGGGCGACCGAAGGCGTTGTTGATCGAGATGTAGCGCGGCCCCGCCACCGCCGGCTGCGTTGCCGTGCGGGCCTGCGGATTGTGGCGAGCGTTCACGAAGTCCGGCGTCTGCGCGGTATAGACGCGCACCCGGCCCTCCAGCCCTTCCTTCTGCCCTCCTTGACGGGCGAAGTCGGCAGGGATTCGCAAGGGCTCCCGGCCGCTGACATCGAGGGACAGCACCGCACCCGGCCGCTGCGCCGGGTCCGCCGCGGGAGCCCCAAAGCGCGATTCGCAGGCCACCAGTACGCGCTGCGGGTCCAGCACGCGGCCCTTGCGCGTCTTCATCAGGAAGTCGGGGTTGCCGACGATGGGGCTGCCGCTGTGGAACATGCCGACCTGCCGCACGCCCTGCACGCCAGGCAAGCCCACCGCTGCCACGCGCGCCGGCAGCTGCAGCGACACCATGCCCGGGGCCTTGGCCGGGCTGGACCGGGATTCCTCGGCAGACGGGGAAGACGCGCCAAGAACAAGCAGACCGGCAAACGCTGTCAGCGGGACCCATCGCCCGCGAAGGCCTCGAACCGACGAGGAGAAATGGCTGGAGATCATCACGTGGGAGGACGCCGGCCTCCGCCGACATGCCGCACCGTAGTTGGTACAGGCTGGCATTGTTCCGAGCGCGCCGATCGCGCCAATAGTCGGTCAGCACTAGCGCTGCCGCTAGTCCTTCTGAGGCGCTCGCCGAATGCTCCGCAAACGTGATGACGCCCGCACATGCAAGCATGGCGGGCGCCCTGGTTTCATACTGAGGTCACACGAACGGCCCGCCGACACGCAGCGGGCCGGCGCTCGTTCATGTATGCAGCGGTGCACCGAAATCGATCAGCCCCAATTGGGCACCACGCGCGGCGGCGTGGGTGCGGTTGTTGGCCGGCAGCTTGTTGAAGATGCTCTGGATGTGCACGCGCACCGTGCACACGCTGATGCCCAGCACCATGCTGATCTCCGCATTGGACTTGCCCGAGGAGACCCACTGCAGTACCTCGAGCTCGCGGGGTGTCAGCGGCTCGAAGCTGGGCATGGGCGGCCGCGGCGGTTGCGGCAGGCGGTGCGGGAAGGTGTGAGCAAGGGTGTCGGCGATCATGGTGGCGGTCCTGCTGAAAAGTTGTGCGGATCGTCCCATTCGTCCTTGAGCGCGGCAATACACTAAATTCTCATGGGACCATCCATTTCCGGAACCTTCGATGGCAAATAGACCGCTGAGTTGGGAAGACATCCGGCTGTTCCTGGCCGTCGCCGAAGGGGGCAGCGTGAGCAATGCCGCCCGCGGCTTGCAGCTGGGGCAGGCTACCGTCAGCCGCCGACTGGCCGAACTGGAAGACATCGTGGGCGAGCCGCTGGTGCGCCGCCGCGCCCAGGGCTGCGAACTCACGGCTGCCGGCATCCGCCTCCTGCCTGCGGCTCAGCGCATGGCCGAATGGGCGCAGGAGGCTGAGGCCCGCCTGATGCGGCCGGCGCATCGGTTCGAGGGCAAGATCCGCATCGCCGCACCGCCGGGCATCGCCTTCGAACTGCTGGCGCCCCTGGCCGCCCAGCTTCGCCGCACGGCACCGGGGCTGCAGCTGGAAGTGCTGTCGGGCGTCGAGACCCTGAACCTGGCGCGCGGCGAGGCCGACATGTCGCTGCGCGTTCTGCGCCCCAACTCCGAGGAGCTGCTGATCCTGGCGGAGCTGCGCTGCCCTGTCGCCGCCTACGCCAGCCCCGACTATGCCCAGCAGCTGCCGGCCAAGCCGCGCTTGGACGAGATCGACTGGATCGTCTGGGCTCCGCCCTACGAGCACATGCAGGTCAACCAGGCGCTGGCCGCCGCGATGCCGGACTTCCGTCCCGTGTTCAGCTCCGATGACTACCTGGTGCAGGTCGCCGCCTGCCGTGCCGGCGTCGGGGCCATGGTCATGGCCGTTGCGCCGCACGAACACGCGCTCATCAACGGGCTGATCAGGCTGGACATCTCGCTGGGGCCGGCGGCGCAGGCCGAGTTGTACCTGGTCGCGCATCGACGCGCCGCCGATCTGCCCAAGACGCGCTTCGCCGCCGACGCCCTGAGCACGGTCATCCAGGACATTCAGCGCCACGGCGCGGGCTGAGCCTGCCTGCAGCCTGGCCGCCATGCGCTTGACGCCCGCCGCTCTCACGCCGGACCTGCCCCGGACGCTCTGGCGCATCCTGGCGCTGACCCTGGGCTACGCCGGCGTCGGCCTGCTGAGCCTGAAGCTGGCGATGGCGCCCAACTACGCCATCCCCCTGTTCCCGTCCGCCGGCGTGGCGCTGGCGGCCTTGCTGTGCTGGGGGCTGCGGGCGAGTCCCGGCGTGCTGCTGGGTTCGCTGCTGCTCAATCTGGTGCTGGGTCACGAGCGCGGCATGATGTCCTGGTTCAGCGCTGCCCTGATCGGCACGGGCGCCATGCTGCAGGCCATGGTCGGGACATGGCTGATCCGCCGTGCCCTGCCCGGCACCCTGGTGCTGGTGGAGCCCTGGGATCTGCTGCGTTTCAACACCCTGGGAGCCGGGCTGGCCGGCCTGATCAGTGCCACGGTCGCCACCCTGACCCTGCGCAGCAGCGGCGCGCTGGCGCCCGATCAGGCCCTGGACAGCTGGCTGTCCTGGTGGATGGGCGACGCCCTGGGCGTGCTGATCGGCGCGCCGCTCCTGCTGTGCCTGATCGGTCGGCCGCATGCCATCTGGGCCCCTCGCCGGCTCAACGTCGCCCTGCCGCTGCTGCTGGCCACGCTGCTGATGTCCTATGGCACCCAGCTGGTCCAGTCCTGGAACTACGAGGCGGCGCGCAATGCCTTCGAGCGCGAGGCCGACGCCCTGCTGGCCTCCGGCAGACAGGCCATTGTGCAGCCCCTGGTGCCGGTGCAGGCCCTGGCACTGCAGCTGGAGCAGGCGCCCGGCATGGGGCAGCAGGCCTTTCGTCAGGTGGCCAGCCCATGGCTAACGCCGACGGTCAGCGCCCTCGGCTACGCCGCCCGCGTTGCGCGCCACGACGCCCCAGGGCTTGACGAAACGGCTGCGCGCGACGGGCTGACTGGCTTTCGCAGCCATGACCGGCAGCGCCCAGGCGACCTGAGACCGCCGGCCGAGGAGGCCATGGTCGTAATCCGCCATATCGAGCCTCAGCAGGCCAATCGAGCCGCGCTGGGCACCAACGTGCTGAGCGTGCCGGACGCCCGCCAGGCCTTGCTGACGGCCCTGGACGGCCAGCAGCCGGTGGCCAGCGCGGCCTTCATGCTCAGCCAGTATGCGCAGCCGACCTTGGGCGTGGTGGTCTACCGTGCCGTGCGTCCGGCCGGCTCGCCGTCCGCCCCCGGGCCTGCGGGTGCCGTCTTCACCACGCTGCGGCCCGACCTGCTGCTGAGCCAGGTGCCGCACTCGGCCAAGGGCCTGCTCTTGTGCCTGCTGGACCACAGCGAGCCCGCGCCGCGCCAGCTTGCCGGCGCCAGCGGCTGTGCCGGCAGGGGCGCCGATCTGCCGCAGCGGGAGATCCAGATCGACTTCGCCGGCCGGCGCTGGACGCTGGCCGCCTACATGCCGCGCAACGACCTGGGCACGCAGGCGAGCGCCAGCAGCCTGCCCTTCGTGGTCGTGGCCTTGTTCAGCACCGCCTTGCTCGGCGCGCTGCTGCTGAGCGTCACCGGCCGCACCAGCACGGTTCAAGGCCTGGTGCGGGACCGCACCACCGCCCTGCTGCATGAGATCGCCGAGCGCGAACGCGCCACTGCCGCATTGAAGGACCGCGAGCGGCGCTTCAGCAACATCTTCGAGCACGCGCCCATCGGCATCGTCTTCACCGAGCTGGACGGGGCCATCCGCGAGGCCAACCCCCGCTTTTGCGACATGGTGGGCTACCCGTTGGCCGCGCTGCTGGGACGCCGCACCCTGGACCTGACGCATCCCGAGGACCGCGAGCAGGACGGGCGGCTGGCGCAGGCCCTGCTGCGCGGCGAGTTCAGCAGCTACCAGCGCATCAAGCGCTACCTGCGCCGCGACGCCGGCGTGGTCGAGGTGCGCGTCCTGGTCAGCGTGCTGCGCGATGAGGATGGCCAGCCCTACAGCCTGCTGGGCGTGGTCGAGGACATCGGCGACCAGCGCCGCCTGCAGGATCTGGAACGTGCGCGCGAGGCCGCCGAGGCGGCCAACGCCGCGAAGAACGAGTTCCTCTCGCGCATGAGCCACGAACTGCGCACGCCGCTCAACGCCATGCTGGGCTTCGCGCAGCTGCTGGGCCTGGAGGGCCAGCCGCCGCTGTCGCAGCACCAGCAGGACTGGACCCGGCAGATCCAGCAGGCCGGCTGGCATCTGCTGGAAATGATCAACGACACCCTGGACCTGTCGCGCATCGAGTCTGGCGCGCTGCGGCTGAGCCCGGACCGGCAGGACCTGCCGGCCCTGCTGCAGGAAGTGACCGCCCTGCTGCAGGGCCAGTCGCAGTTGCAGGACGTGCGCATCGAGCTGCACCTGGCGCCGCAGGCCCGCTGGGTGCTGGCGGATGCCACGCGGCTGAAGCAGGTGCTCAGCAATCTGCTCAGCAATGCCATCAAGTACAACCGGCACGGCGGCGCCGTGCGGGTGCTCAGCCAGCTCCCGGCGCCCGGCCACGTGCAAATCCGCGTGCTGGACGAGGGGCCGGGGCTGAGCCCCCAGCAGCAGGCCCAGCTCTTCCAGCCCTTCAACCGTCTGGGCCAGGAGGGCAGCGGCATTGAGGGCACGGGCATTGGCCTGGTGATCTCGCGCCGGCTGGCCGAACTGATGGGCGGCAGCCTGGACTATGAGGCCCCGGCCGGCGAGGGCGCCTGCTTCGTGCTGCGCCTGCCCGTGGCCGAGCCGCCGCAGGCAGCCGCCAGCGCGCTCCCCGGCATCGCCCGGCGCAGCTACGCGCAGCAGCGGACGCTGCTCTACATCGAGGACAACCCCGTCAATGCGGAGCTGATGCTGGCCATGCTGGCGCAGCGCCCGTCCCTGCACTGCGAGCTGTGCGAAGACGGCCGCAGCGGCCTGGCGGCCCTGCGCAGGCAGCGCCCGGACCTGCTGCTGCTGGACATGCAGCTGCCCGACATGGACGGCCTGGACGTCCTGCGCCAGCTGCGCAGCGAGCCTGCTCTGGCCGACCTGCCGGTGCTGGTGGTCTCCGCCAACGCCCTGCCCGAGCAGCAGGCTGCCGCCCAGGGCCTGGGCGTCCGGGGCTACCTCACCAAACCGCTGGACATGCAGGGGCTGCTGGCCGAGCTGGATGCCTTGTTCGAGCCCACCCAGCCGCTTGAGGGAAGCGATCACGGCTGATTGGCAGCAAAGACCCCGGGGCAGGCGGGCACTTCCCCTGAAGAGCGCGCATTGCGTCGCACGGCGGCACACTTCCCTTGCCTGGACCGCCTGCGGTCTGTGCACAATAGCCGGCCGGGGGTGCCCTCGCCCCTATCGCTTCGAGAACAACGTCCATGACTTCGACTGAACTCGCTCCCGTTTCTGGAACCGCCCTGATGGAAGCCGACAAGCCGGCTGCCGTGCAGCAATTCCTGACCTTCCGCATCGGTGCGGAAGAGTATGGGATCGACATCCTCAAGGTGCAGGAAATCCGCTCCTACGAAGCCCCGACCCGCATCGCCCACGCCCCCAGCTTCGTCAAGGGCGTGGTCAATCTGCGCGGCGTCATCGTGCCCATCGTGGACATGCGCCTGCGCCTGGGCTGTGAGGCCGAGACCAATGCCTTCACCGTGGTCATCGTGCTGAACGTGGTCGGCCGCGTGGTGGGCATGGTGGTGGACTCGGTCTCCGACGTGCTGGAGATGAGCCGCGCCGCCATCCGCCAGGCCCCCGAGGTAGGCTCGGCCATCGACACCCGTTTCGTCACCGGCCTGGGCACGGTCAACGACCGCATGCTGATCCTGCTGGACATCGAAGCCATGATCGCCAGCCCGGATTTCGGCCTGATAGACTGAGGAAATTCCTTAAAAATCAGTGACTTGGACAGACAATAGGCGCAATTAGCACTCCTCTTGATTGAGTGCTAATATGAATGGGTCAAAGCCGGCCATGGCTTTACCGAAAGCGAGAACCATCCATGTCCAACCAAGCACTGACTGTTCGCGATCCCTGGGCCCTGCTCCCATCGCTGGGCAATCTGGACGCGTATATCTCTGCCGTGAACCGCATGCCCCTGCTCACCCCCGAGGAAGAGCAGGGTTTCGCCCGCCGCCTGCGTGAGCAGGGTGATCTGGAGGCCGCGGGGCGTCTGGTGCTGTCGCACCTGCGCCTGGTCGTCTCCATCTCCCGCCAGTACCTGGGCTACGGCCTGCCTCAGGGCGACCTGATCCAGGAAGGCAATGTGGGCCTGATGAAGGCCGTCAAGCGCTACGACCCCGAGCAGGGCGTGCGCCTGGTGTCCTATGCCATGCACTGGATCAAGGCCGAGATCCACGAGTACATCCTGCGCAACTGGCGCATGGTCAAGGTGGCGACCACCAAGGCCCAGCGCAAGCTTTTCTTCAATCTGCGCTCCATGAAGCACAGCCTGAAGGGCGAGGCCGTGGACGGCGATGTGCAGCGCAGCACCCTCAGCGAAGCCGAGATCGAGCGCGTGGCCCGCGAGTTGAACGTCAAGCGCGAAGAAGTCCTGGAAATGGAGACGCGCCTGGCCGGTGGTGACATTGCGCTGGAACCGCAGACGGACGAGGACGGCGAGAGCTTCGCCCCCATCGCCTACCTGGCCGACGAGGCCCAGGAGCCGACCCGCGTGCTGGAAGCCCGGGGCCGCGACCAGATGGCCGGCGACGGCATCACCCGCGCCCTGGCGGTGCTGGATGACCGCAGCCGCCGCATCGTCGAGGAGCGCTGGCTCAAGGTCAACGACGACGCCTCCGGCGGCATGACCCTGCACGAGCTGGCCGCCGAGTACGGCGTCAGCGCCGAACGCATCCGCCAGATCGAGGTGGCGGCGATGAAGAAGATGAAGAAGGCGCTGAGCGAAGCGGCCTGATCTGCCATCCTTCCGTGCCAATGACTGGGCCCCTTGCGAGGGGCCCTTTTGCATAAGGCAGTATGGGCGAGCTTGGCTGCTTTCGACCCGGAGCGGCTCTACGATTTGGCGAATTCGCTGCAGAGGAGCGGGCATTCAACGTTGAGGCGGCGCCGCGAGCGGCTGCTTGCCGACGGGATCCCGCTGAATATCTCGATTAGACTGTTCTTCGTGGTACAGCACTCTGGAGAGTTTCGGTTTCCGGAAAGGCCGTCAGAAAGCGCGCTTCAGCTACAGCCGGAAGGCCAACCAGGATGGTCGCACTGCTGTCCCAGCACGCAATTTCAAAGACTGCCCCCGGCAACTGCGGTTGCACTTCCGAGCCAGCCCAATAATCAGGGTTTCCGTCAACGTATGGGGCCGCAATGACCGTGGGTCGATGGCCGACAGGAACCGCGCTGAAGACCGCCCAGATGAATTGGATTTCGTTGCGTTCGAGCAAGCGATGAAGTTCATGACCTTCGATCCATTGGTCTTGAGGCGAGAAATCTTCGCCGCTGTAGTTGGTCTCAATGTCGCTCAGGTACCAATCGAAGTCTGATGCGGCGATTCCCAGAGCCCGCAGCGTGCCACGCATGTCCGTGAAGAATGGAACTCTAGTGGTTCTCTCAAGAATGAGATTCATCAGTGAGGGCACCAAGGCGGTTAATGCGTTGTGGGGAGCCTGACGCCGTTGCATAACGTCGGTGCCATACGCACAACAACATTGCGAAGGGTACTCCCATGCCCATGGTTTATCGGTGGTTTCTCCCAGTCTCCAGTCCCGGTAATGGTACTAAAAGCCGGACAAATGCGACACGGGTTGCAATTGACGCGAGGCCACATTGTCGCCACGCCTGAGCGGGGGCAAGGCTGCCACAGGCCGCCCTCCGTTCTTGGCCGAACGTTGAGTGCCCTTGCCATCTACGGTCAACTCAACTGCGGGCCAGACGGTCTAGTGCTGCTAGCAGGCGAACACGATTCTTGGTCGATACGGCATAACGAGGCAGGCGCGCGACGAACCGGGCCATGTCCCAGCTGTCGGATACCAGACGCCTGAGCTCTGTCTTGTCCCCGGCAATTCGTGCGCGAAGCGCAGGGAGATGCTGCTCGCTCCACGCCCAAACAATGCCTTCTGGAACCTGCACCTGAAAATACGCAGCCTGCGGCCAGAAAATCGAACGAACGATCTTCCCGCACGCGCCACATGCCCCGGTTCCAGCGATGATTCCAGCGACCTCACCACGCAGTACACGATAGCCGCCTGACTGTGGGTCGAACTCGTGAGTCTTCGCGGGATCGGCCTTGAACGCAAAACGAGCGCTACAGCGCACACATGTGGCTGCGATGTCTTCAGGTCGGCGGTACTGAAAATACAGCCCCTCGACTGGCCGCCAGAAGCGCCTGTCACCGCGATGTCGTTGAGAGATTGGGGGCCTGCTTGTCAACATAGGCGTCAGCTTAGCCGACGTTTGCGAGCGGCAGCTCCTGGCCGCCAGCAGTCCCCTACGGCCCTATCGGTTCCATGGCCAAGCAGCCCAGCGGCCGACCACGCTCACGAACGTCTGCCGGGCGGTCCATGAGCGCGCCAGGCGCCTCCGGACTCAGCGCTTGGCTTCGGCCAGCAACGTCATGATGTCCTGACTCAGCGCCTCGGCCCCGCTGCCATAGCGGGAGAAGACGCGGATGCGGCCTTCGGTGTCGAAGATGAAGCTGGCCGCGGTGTGGTCCATGGTGTAGGTCTCGGGCGTCTTGCCGGGCACCTTGGCGTAGTAGACCTTGAACTCCTGCGCCGCCGCCTTGAGCTGCTCGGGCGTGCCGCGCAGGGCCACGAAGCTGGGGTCGAAGCTGCCCAGGTAGGCCTTGAGCAGCTCGGGGGTGTCGCGGTCGGGGTCCACCGTCACGAAGACGCCCTGGACCTTGTCCCCATCCTTGCCCAGCATCTTCTTCACCTGGGAGAGCTCGGCCATGGTCGTCGGGCAGACGTCCGGGCATTGCGTGAAGCCGAAGAAGACCACCACCACCTTGCCCTTGAAATCAGCCAGGCTGCGGCTGCGGCCGTCGATGTCGGGCAACTGCAGCTCGCGGGCGTACTTGGCGCCGCTCAGGTCCACGCCCTTGAAGCTGCTCTTGTCGGCTTTGTACAGATCGCAGCCGGCCAGGGCCAGTCCGAGTGCCACACCCGCGGCGCCCAGGAGCATTGAACGTTTCTTGATCATGGTGTCAGGCCATCAGGGGCAGGAGGTAGTGGTCCAGCAGCAGGGCCGCGAACAGCAGCGACAGGTGCAGGATGGAAAAGCGGAAGGTCTTGCGTGCCAGGGCCTCAGAGTACTCGCGCCAGAGCTGCCAGCCATGGAGGCAGAACAAGAAACCCAGCACCAGGGCGCTGGCCAGATAGACCCAGCCGCTCATGCCGATCAGGAAGGGCAGCAAGGTGGCCGCAAACAGGATCCAGGTGTAGAGCACGATCTGCAGCCGCGTGAACTCGCCGCCATGGGTCACCGGCAGCATGGGCAGGCCGGCGCGGGCGTAGTCCTCGGCGCGGTATAGCGCCAGGGCCCAGAAGTGCGGCGGCGTCCAGAGGAAGATGATCAGGCACAGCACCAGGGATTCCGGCCCCACCTCGCCCGTCACCGCGGCCCAGCCCAGCACCGGAGGCATGGCGCCCGAGGCGCCGCCGATGACGATGTTCTGCGGCGTCATGGGCTTGAGGATCACCGTGTAGATGATGGCGTAGCCCACGAAGGTGGCGAAGGTCAGCCACATGGTCAGCACATTGCAGCCCCAGCCCAGCAGGGCCATGCCCAGCCCGCACAGCACGGCCGAGAACAGCAGGGTCAGCGGACGGCTCAGCTCACCTTTGGCGGTGGGGCGCCAGGCGGTGCGCTTCATCTTGGCGTCGATGTGCTGCTCGATCAGGCAGTTGAAGGCGGCGGCGGCCCCCGCCACCAGCCAGATGCCCAAGGTGCCGGCCGCGATGGCCCCCCATTGCGCGGGGCTGGGCCAGCCGGGAATGGCCAGGGCCATGCCGATCACGGCACAAAAAACGATCAGCTGCACCACGCGGGGCTTGGTGAGTTGGTAGTACTGCTGCCAGCGGGAAAGCGATGCAGAGGAAGCGAGCGTTGCGGCCATGTCAGGCGATCGAGGTCAGGCGCTGCGCGCGGGCACGCAGCAGGGTCAGGCAAAGCAGCAGCGCCGCGGCACCGCCAGTGTGCGCCAGGGCGGCCACCAGAGGCCAGTCCAGCACGACGTTGCTGAGGCCGCTGAGCAGCTGCCACAGCAGGATGAGAAGCAGGCGCCAAGCCCAGCGGCCCAGGCCGGCCACCTGCAGGCGCCAGGCCAGCAGCAGGACCGCGCCCGTCGCGCACAGCGCAAAGATCCGGTGCGCCCAGTGGATGGCTACCAGCGCCTCGAAGGGCAGCACGGCGCCGTCACGGTCCAGGCCCAGCGCGCGCCAGAGGGTGAAGCCCCTTGCAAAGTCCATGTCCGGCCACCAGCCGCCTTGGCAGGTGGGGAATTCATCGCAGGCCAGCACCGCGTAGTTGGTGCTGACCCAGCCGCCCAGCGCAACCTGCAGCAGCACCAGCAGCAGCACCAGCACGATGCCACGCCGCAGGCCTTCGCTCAGCGGCAGCACGCGGTCGCCCAGGCGCTGCGCCTGCCAGCCCAGCAGCATCAGCAGGCCCAGGGCCAGCAGCAGGTGCAGGGTGACGATGGCCGGGAAGAGCTTCATGGTCACGGTGAGCGCACCGAACAGGCCCTGGACCAGCACCCAGGCCAGGCTCAACCAGGACCAGGCCGGCGAAGGCATGCCCGGCTCGCGCCGCCAGCGGGTGTGCAGCGCGGCGGTCACGAGGATCAGGAAGCCGACGGCGCTGGCGAAGTAGCGATGCAGCATCTCCACCCAGGCCTTGCCGTGCGTGACCGGGCCCGTGGGCATGGCCGTCTGGGCCTGCTGGATGTCGCCGTGGGCGCCCAGCGGCGAGGCGTGCCCATAGCAGCCGGGCCAGTCGGGGCAGCCCAGGCCGGAGTCGGTCAGGCGGGTGAAGGCGCCGAACAGGATGAGCTCGAAGGTCAGCGTCATGGCCAGCACCGTCAGCAGGCGCAGGCGCTCGCGGTGCGGTGCCCCACGGCCGCGGCGCCAGGCCCAGGCCAGCGGCAGGCCGCCCAGCAGCGTGGCCATGGCCAGCATCTGCAGCAGGGGGCTGAAGTCGAATCCGATCACGGCTCGCGTCCCTCAGCGTCCGGGCCGGTCCCAGCCGGCATTGGCCTTGACCAGGCGGTCCAGGTCCTTCTTGAATCGGCTCGGATCGAGCTGGGCGGGCGAGCGCATCATCCAGCGCCCCAGCGGGTCGATCAGAAAGAGGTGCTCGTTCAACTGGTGCCCTTGGGCCGGCTTCAGCCAAGCCTGCAACTGGTCTTGCGGCACGCGCAAGGCGGTGACGGGCGTGCCTTGCGAGATCAGGGCGCGCAGCTCGGCGGAGACCGGTTCCTGGTCCGGGATCAGCCAGAGCTTGTCGAACTTGTCGCGCTCCTTGCCCTGCATCTCGCGCAACTGGCGCTGGGCGAACATGAGGCGGTCGCACTGGGCGTCGCAGCGGCTGGGCTGGACCACGGTCAGCAGCCACTGCCCTTTCAGCGATTCGGCCTTGACCGGCTTGCCGTCCAAGTCCTGCAGGCTCAGGGTGGCCGGCAGGTCGACGGTGGGGGTGATCAGGTCGGAGTAGGCACGTCCTTGCAGCTTCAGCACATAGAAGCTGAAGTAGGACGCGATCACCGGCGCCGCGCAAACGGCCACCACGCCCAGCATGCGCAGGCGACCGGCGCGGGTGCGCTGCTGCTCGGCCAGCGCAGCGAGCTCGGCCGGCTGCGGCTGGCTGTGGACGGTGAAGGACAGCGGGCTGTCGTCCCTGGCCGCGGCCTGCATCTCGGTGTGGAGCTCAGCGGGAGCGTCGGGGGCGGAGGACTTGGAACCAGACATACAAACCCAGTTGGAGGACCGAAAGCGCGGCCCATTGCGCGGCATAGCCGTAGTGCTTGTGGATATCGACCGCCGGTGCCGGCCAGTCACGCAACAGGCCGGGCGTCGCCCCTTCATGCGCCGTCTGCAGCACGGTCAGCGGCAGCAGGGGCAGGCCGGTCTCGCGGGCGAAGGCGGCCGGGTCCAGATTCTGCCGGATGCGCCCCGCCCCTGCCTCGCCCAGCTGATACAGCCGCGAGGGCGAAGCGGCCATGCGGCCTTCGATCACGGTCTCGCCGGCCTCGGAGGGCAGCGTCGGCAGGCGGCTGCGGTCGGCCACATCGCGCGGGGCCCAGCCTCGCTGGACCAGCACGACCTCGGGTCGGCCGCTCAGGCGCAGCGGCGTCACGAGGAAGAAGCCCACACGGCCGTCCATGGGCCGGTTCTCCAGCCAGACACTGTGCTGCGGCAGCCACTGGCCCTGCAGGCGGACGCGCCGGTGCAGCCCCTGCTCACCCGCGGCGGCCAGGCCGGCCGCGTCCAGGGCAGGCGCCTGGGCGCGCTGCGAGATGGCCGCCTCCAGCGCACGCTTCTGCCCGGCGCGGTCCAACTGCCAGGCACAGAGGCCGGCCGTCAGCGCGACGCCGACCAGGGTCAGCGGCAGCAGCCAGCGGCGCTTGCGGCCGGCGGGGGAACTCGTGTTCATGCCGGGGTGATTTGTGTGGGGCGGGTGAAATAATCGGCGACCATGAAAACCATCATCTTGCTCGGCTTCGTGGCCATTCTCGGCGCATTGGCTGCGGCCGGCCTTTTCATGCTGCGCCGGGGCGGCGACCGCAAGAAGCAGGGGCCGCAGATGGCGCGGGCCCTGGCCGTGCGGGTGGGCGTGTCCATCGCCCTCTTCCTCATCATCCTGCTGAGCTACCAGATGGGCTGGATCAAGCCCACCGGCGTGCCCATGGGGCACTGAGCCCGGCAGGCGCGACAGCTGCCGCAGGCTGGGGCCCGCTCGCGGGGCGCGGCCCTCAAAGACAAAGCGCCGCGGCATGCGGCGCTTTTTCATGGCCGCTCGGCAGGGCCATGGCACGCGGTGCCGCGGCACCGCGCGTGGACGATCACATCCAGTAGACGACCACGTACAGGCCCAGCCACACCACGTCCACGAAGTGCCAGTACCAGGCCGCGCCTTCGAAGCCGAAGTGGCGATCGCTGGTGAAGTGGCCCTTGTGCAGGCGCAGGGTGATGAACAGCAGCATCAGCATGCCCACGAAGACATGGAAGCCGTGGAAGCCGGTCAGCATGAAGAAGGTCGAGCCGTAGATGCCCGAGCTGAGCTTGAGGTTCAGCTCATGGTAGGCATGCGAGTACTCGTAGCCCTGCACGCACAGGAAGGTGATGCCCAGCAGCACCGTGATCCACATGAAGGCGATGGTCTTGCCGCGGTTGCCGGCGATCAGCGCGTGGTGCGCGATGGTCAGGGTCACGCCCGAGCTCAGCAGCAGCGCCGTGTTGATCGTGGGCAGGGGCCAGGGGCCCATGGTGGTGAAGGGTTCCACCGTGCCGGCCGGCGAGGCCGTGATGCCGGCGGCGGCGCTGGGCCACAGGGCCTTGAAGTCGGGCCACAGCAGGGCGTTCTCCAGGCTGCCCAGGCTCGGCACCGAGTGCACGCGGGCCCAGTACAGCGCGCCGAAGAAGGCCGCGAAGAACATCACCTCCGAGAAGATGAACCAGCTCATGCTCCAGCGGAAGGACACGTCGATGCGCTCGCTGTAGAGGCCGCCCTCGCTCTCGCGGATGGCGTCACCGAACCACTGCTTCAGCACGAAGGCCCACCACAACAGGCCGAAGGCCAGCGAATAGGCGCCCCATTGGTGGCCGTTGACCCACTGGCCGGCGCCCAGGACCACGAAAAACAGGCCGATGGCGGCCATCACCGGATGCCGCGAAGGGCCCGGCACGAAGTAGTAGGGAGTGCTCCCCTGAGAGGTCGCTGCCGACATTGCTGATCTCCTCGATCTTCTAACGACTCAATTCAATTCCACGCTAGGCGCCAGCCACGCCGCTGCCGATCACCCACTGGACCAGCAGCACGAGGCTGACCACGAAAACGGCGGCGGCAATGACGCCGGCGATGATCACATGCACCGGATTCAGTTGCGCCACGTCCTTGTCATAGCCGGCACCCTTGCGGATGCCGATGAACGACCAGGCCACGGCCTTGACCGTTCCGAGAAAGCTGCCCTTGCGGGCCGCCGCCTCCTTCAAATCCTTGCCCGCTTCGCTCACAGCCGGTGCTCCTGCGACGGGGCTGCAGCCTGCTTCTTGCCCGGCTCCCTGCCCTGCGCCTTGCCCGCCACCTCGAAGAAGGTGTAGGACAAGGTGATGGTCTTCACATCCCGCGGCAGCTTGGGGTCCACATAGAACACCACCGGCCACTGCTTGCTCTCGCCCGGGGCCAGGGTGTACTCGTTGAAGCAGAAGCACTCCAGCTTGTTGAAGTGCGGCGTGGCCTGCTTGGGAGCGTAGCTGGGGATGGCCTGGGCCGACATGGTGCGGTCCTGCACGTTGCGGAACTCGTACATGACGGTGGTCAGCTCGCCGGGATGCACCGTGAGGTGGCGCACCGCCGGCTTGAAGTCCCAGGGGCCGCGGGCGTTGGCATCGAACTCGATCTCGATGCTGCGGCTGTAGTCCACCTGGGTGTTCTTCACATCCTCGGCACGGACCGCATGGCCGCGCTCGGCGAGCGACAGCACGTTGATGCCCAGCGCCGTGCAGACCGCGCGGTACAGCGGCACCAGCGCATAGCCGAAGCCCGACATCAGCGCGACGATGACCAGCAGCTTGCCCATCATGAGCCGGTTGTCCCGGCGCAGGAGGTGGGCGAGTTGCCAGCGCTTGTCGTTCATGGCGGCCTCAGTGCCCCAGCCAGCTCATCTTGACGATGAAGCCGACCATGAAGGTGATCGCGACCGAGGCCAGGATCAGGCCCAGGCGGCGATTGGCCTTGCGTTGTTCAGGCGTGCTGCTCATGCCGCGTCCTTCAGCCGATCACCCGGGTGGCGCTGGCGTCCAGCTTGGGCGGGTTCTCGAAGGTGTGGAAGGGGGCCGGCGACGGCACTTCCCACTCCAGACCTTCGGCGGCTTCCCAGGGCTTCTGCGGCGCCTTCTCACCCTTGCCGCGCATCATGGGCAGCGCGACGGCAAAGAAGAAGTAGACCTGCATCAAGCCGAAGCCGAAGGCGCCGATGGAGGCCACGGCATTGAAGTCGGCGAACTGCATGGGGTAGTCGGCGTAGCGGCGAGGCATGCCGGCCAGACCCAGGAAGTGCATGGGGAAGAAGGTGACGTTGAAGAAGATCAGCGAACCCCAGAAGTGGATCTTGCCGCGGGTCTCCGAGATCATCACGCCGGACCACTTCGGGCCCCAGTAGTAGACGCCGGCGAACAGCGCGTACAGCGAGCCGGCCACCAGCACGTAGTGGAAGTGGGCGACGACGTAGTAGGTGTCCTGGATCTGGATGTCGATCGGCGCCATCGCGCAAATCAGGCCGGTGAAGCCGCCCATGGTGAACACGAAGATGAAGCCCACGGCCCACAGCATGGGGGTCTCGAAGGTCATCGAACCGCGCCACATGGTGGCCAGCCAGTTGAAGATCTTCACGCCCGTGGGCACGGCGATCAGCATCGTGGCGTACATGAAGAAGAGCTGGCCCGTCACCGGCATGCCGGTGGCGAACATGTGGTGGGCCCACACGATGAAGGACAGGATGGCAATCGAAGCGGTGGCATACACCATGGAGGCGTAGCCGAACAGGCGCTTGCGGGCGAAGGCCGGCACGATCTGGCTCACGATGCCGAAGGCCGGCAGGATCATGATGTAGACCTCGGGATGGCCGAAGAACCAGAAGATGTGCTGGTACATCACCGGGTCACCGCCGCCGGCGGGGCTGAAGAAGCTGGTGCCGAAGTGGCGGTCCGTCAGCGTCATGGTGATGGCGCCGGCCAGCACGGGCATCACGGCGATCAGCAGATAGGCCGTGATCAGCCAGGTCCAGGCGAACATGGGCATCTTCATCAGCGTCATGCCGGGCGCGCGCATGTTCAGGATGGTCACGATGATGTTGATCGAGCCCATGATGGACGAGGCGCCCAGGATGTGCATCGCGAAGATGCCGGCGTCCATGGAGGGGCCCATCTGCAGCGTCAGCGGCGCGTACAGCGTCCAGCCGGCAGCGGGGGCGCCGCCTGGCATGAAGAAGGACGCGACCAGCATGATGGCGGCAGGGATCATCAGCCAGAAGCTGAAGTTGTTCATCCGCGCGAAGGCCATGTCCGAGGCGCCGATCTGCAGCGGGATCATCCAGTTCGCGAAGCCCACGAAGGCCGGCATGATCGCACCGAACACCATGATCAGACCGTGCATGGTCGTGAACTGGTTGAACAGCTCGGGGTTGAAGAACTGCAGGCCCGGCTGGAACAGCTCGGCGCGGATGCACAGGGCCAGCACGCCGCCGATCATCAGCATCGTGAAGGCGAACAGCAGGTACAGGGTCCCGATGTCCTTGTGGTTGGTGGCGAACACCCAGCGGCGCCAGCCGGTGGGCGCGTGGTGGTCGTCGTGGTGATCGTGCCCGGGGGCATGAACGTCATGACCGTGGGGGTCAAGCACTGCACTCATGTTGATTCCTCTGTTCCTTGACGTTCAAACCATCACTTGCGAGCGGCAACGATCTCGGCCGGCTGCACGATCTGACCGGTCTTGTTGGACCAGCTGTTCTTGGTGTAGGTGATGACGGCGGCGATTTCGGTGTCGCTCAGCTGCTTCCAGGCGGGCATGCCCTTGTCCAGGCGGCCGCTCATCACCACCTGCATCTGATCTTCGTGCTTGTCGGACAGCACGACCGGCGAGCCGTCCAGGGCCTTGATCGGACCCGCCCCCTTGCCGTCAGGCTTGTGGCAGGCGGCGCAGTTGGCGTTGTAAACCTTCTCGCCGCGCGCGACCAGCTCCTCGAGCTTCCAGACCTTGCTCGGGTCATCGGCCTTGGCGGCGATTTCCTTCTTCTTGCCGTCGACCCACTTGCTGTAGTCCTCGGCGGACAGCACCTTCACGTGGATGGGCATGTAGGCGTGCTCCTTGCCGCAGAGCTCGGCGCACTGGCCATAGAAGTCACCGGTCTTCTCAGCCTTGAACCAGGTGTCGCGCACGAAGCCGGGGATGGCATCCTGCTTGACGCCGAAGGCCGGCACCATCCAGGCGTGGATGACGTCGTTGGCGGTGGTGATGATGCGCACCTTCTTGCCCACGGGCACGACCAGCGGGTTGTCCACGCGCAGCAGGTAGTCGTCCACGGCTTCGGGCTTGCCGGAGTCGGAGGCGTTGCGCTGGTTCACGTCCAGGGTGGAGAGGAAACCGATGCCCTCGCCCTCGCCCTTGATGTAGTCATAGCCCCACTTCCACTGGTAGCCGGTGGCCTTGATGGTGAGGTCCGCGTTGGTGGTGTCCTTCATGGCGACCACGACCTTGGTCGCCGGCAGGGCCATCAGGATCACGATGATGAAGGGCACGACGGTCCAGGCGATCTCGACCTTGACGCTTTCGTGGAAGTTGGCCGGCACCGCGCCCTTGGACTTGCGGTGCTTGATGATGGAATAGAACATCACCCCGAAGACGGCGACGAAGATGCCCAGGCAGATGAAGAGCATCATGTTGTGCAGCCACATCTGCTCGCTGGCGATGCGGGTGACCGGCGGGTGCAGGTTCAGCTGGTTGACCGCCGGGCCGCCCGGCAGGTCCTTGACGGGGTTCGCCAACGCGGCATGGCTGGCCAGCGTCGCGCCCAGTACCAGGCTGAAGCGGCTGCAGGCCCGCCCCATCTGGCGCAGCGCTGCGTTCATCATCTTCATGGTCGTCACTTCTGTCTCCAATCGATCCGACAAGCCGACGCACGCCCCTGAGGTCCGCGCATCCGCCCTTGCGTCCTTCCCGCCAGCCGCCATGTACTGCGTTGACACCGTCATCACAGTCACGGCCCGACCGGCTCGACAAACCTACAGCTTCTGACGCCAGCCCGCTCCACTCCTCGCTGTGCACAGGCACCAGGCAAGTCCTGGCACCTGTCCCGGCACCCGACCTTGCAACTTCACCGTGCCCAGGCACCTGCGCACCCGGTCCCAGCCGCTCAGACAACACCGGCATTGCAGCGCCCCGCTGCACCGGATTGACGCAGGGACGGCAGCACGCGTTGTCGCAAACCGCCTCAGCTGTTGACCTGACGCAAAGCGAAAGCCCGGTGAATACCCTAGGATGAAAGGGATTTGGCCTCAGAAAACCGCGGGATTTTAGCCCAGGCACCCTGAGGCCATGTGGTCTTTGTGCGTCGCAATCGCCTGCCTGTTTACCCTGTAGACAGGGCCGCCCTCCGGCGCCCGCCCGGCCCTTCCGCGGGGGTCAGTCCTTGCCTGGGCGGTGCACCATGCGGCGCATGTCGTCCAGGCTGACCCGGGTTTCTTCGCTCATCCGGGGCCGCGGCAGGGGCTTGAAAGCATGGCCGTAGACCAGCTCCAGGCTCAGCGTGATCAGCCCATCCGGCCCGCGCAGGCCGTCCAGCGCGGCCAGCAGCCGGGCGCGCCAGCGCGGGGTGCGCAGGCCCGGGAAGCGTGCGGGGGCCACATTGCCACCCAGGGCGTGGAGGTCGGCCAGCAGCTTGGCCGGGTCTTCCCAGGTCAGGCGCAGGCGCTCCTGGTCCATCACCGGATCGGCAAAGCCGGCCTCGACCATCATGTCGCCCAGGTCGTGCATGTCCACCCAGGCCGGCAGCGGCCGGCCCCAGCCCAGGGCGTCATAGAGCCGCACCAGCTCCACCAGGCTGTCCGGCCCCAGGCAGGAGAACATGAGGAAGCCGTCGACCGCCAGCAGTTGGTGCCAGGTCTTGAGCAGGGCCGGTTTGTCGGGCGCCGCATGCAGGGCCATATTGGCCCAGAGCATCTGGACGCTCTCCCCGCCCCGGGCCAGTTGCGGACCCGCCGCCGTCAGCAGTTTGCGCCACCAGCCCTTGCGCAGCCGGGCCTCGGCGCGCTGACGCAGGGCCGGCGTGGGCTCCAGCCACCAGACGCGCGCCTGCGGATAGGCCTCGTGCAGCGCCGCCTGGCTGTCGCCGAGACAGGCGCCCCATTCCAGGTAGTCCGTCGGCTTGAGCTTGATGAAGTCCAGGCGTTCGGCCATGCGCCGCGCCACCTCGGCGTGCAGCCACGGCGCCTCGTCCCGGCCGGCCAGGCGGCGCAGCTGCCGCTGCAGGGCCGGGGCATCAATCTGATGGGGGACGGGGCGTGCGGATTCACTCATCGGCCTCAGTATATTGACCCGCCATGTCCACCACCGCCTGGCACCGCGCCAAAGCCCAGCTGAAGGCCAGCCTGCCGACCCTGGGCGGCCAGTGCCTGCTGTGCCGGCAATGGGCTCCAGCCCGGCTGTGCGCGCCCTGCCTGGAGCAGCAAGCCCGGCGGGCCGGCCAGTGGCCGGCCTGCGGCCGCTGCGCCCTGCCGCTGGCGGGCCTGCCGGGCCCCTGCTGCGCCGCCTGCCTGCGCGAGGCGCCGGCGCTGGATCGCTGCATCGCGGCACTGGACTACCACCATCCCTGGGACCGCCTGCTGCTGGACTTCAAGTTCAACGACCGGCCCCAACTGGCCCGACCCCTCGCCGCGCTGATGCTGGAGGCCCTGCAGACACAGCCGCGGCCGGACCTGCTGTGCTGCGTCGCGCTGTCCGGCGCCGGCCTGTCGAGGCGCGGCTACAACCAGAGCCACGAGCTCGCGCGGCGCGTGGCCGGCCCGCTGGGCCTGGCTTACGAGCCGCGCCTGCTGGTCCGGCTGCCTGGGCCGCCGCAGTCCCGGCTGGACGCCCAGGCCCGCCGCCGCAACGCCCGCGGGGCCTTCGTCCTCGCACCCGGGGCTGCGCAGCGGGTGCGGGGCGCCCGCATCGCCGTGCTGGACGACGTGATGACCACCGGCGCCACCCTCAACGAGATCGCCGGCGTCCTCAAGCGCGCAGGCGCCCGCGAGGTCTGGGGCTGGGTGCTGATGCGGGCGCGCTGAGCGCCAGTGCTTGATGTGCCGATGGGTATGGAACACTGCTCTAGACTGCACGCCATGTTCCGCATCGTCCTGGTCCACCCCGAAATCCCGCCCAACACGGGCAATGTGATCCGCCTGGCCGCCAACACCGGCTGCGAGCTGCACCTGATCGAGCCCCTGGGTTTTTCCATGGAAGACCGCCTGCTGCAGCGCGCCGGCCTGGACTACCATGAGTACGCCCGGTTGAAGCGCCACGCCGACTGGCCCAGCTTCCTGGCCACCGAGCAGCCCGCGCCGGACCGGCTCTTCGCCTTCACCACGCGCGGCAGCCGGCTGCTCCCCACCCAGCAATGGCGAGCCGGCGACTGGCTGGTCTTCGGCTCCGAGACGGCCGGCCTGCCCGCCGCGCTGCGCGACAGCTTTCCACCCGAGCAGCGCCTGCGCCTGCCCATGCGGCCCGGCCAGCGCAGCCTGAACCTCAGCAATGCGGTGGCCGTGGCCGTCTTCGACGCCTGGCGCCAGCAGGGCTACGACGGCGGCGCCTGAGCGCCCAAGCCCTTATTCCGGCTTCAGCCTCAGGCGCTGTATCACCCGGCCCCAGCGTTCGCGGTCCTCGCGCATCTGCAGGCTCAGCCCCTCCGGCGCCGAGCCGATGGCATTGAAATGCTGCGCCAGCAGCCGCTCGCGGAATGCCGGGCTTCGCACCAGGGCACTGACCAGACCGGCCATGCGCTCCACCAGCAGCTGCGGCGTGCCGGCGGGCGCCAGCAGGCCCTGCCATGACAGCGCCACGAAGTCCTTCAGGCCCTGCTCGGCCAGGGTCGGCAGCTCGGGCCAACTGGTGCTGCGCACGCCACTGCTCAGCCCCAAGGCGCGCAGCTTGCCGGCCTTCCAGGCGCCCAGGGCCATGCCCGGCACCATGAAGGCCGCCTGGATCTCTCCGCCCAGCAGGGCCTGCAGCACCTGCGCAAAGCCGCCGTAGGGCACATGGTTCAAGGCCACGCCCGCGCGCGCGGCCAGGTCCTCCATGGCCAGATGCGAAGCGCTGCCCAGACCCACCGAGCCGTAATTGAGCGACTCGCGCCGCGTGCGCAGCAACTGCAAAAACTCCTGCAGCGTGCCCACACCCAACGTCGTCGAGACCAGCAGCACATTGGGCGATGACGCGATCAGGCTGACGGGCACCAGGTCCTTCAGCGCGTCATAGCCGGGCTTTTTGTTGAGCAGGGCCGCGGTGGTCAGCGGCCCCTGGATGGTCAGCAGCCAGGTGTAGCCGTCCGGCGCCGCATGGGCCGCCAGCCCGGTGCCGATGAGGCCGCCGGCGCCGGGCTTGTTCTCCACGAGCATGGGCTGTCCCAACTGGGGGCGCAGCCCCTCGGCCAAGGCGCGCGCGATCAGGTCCGGCGAACTGCCCGGCGGAAAGGGGACGATGAGCTTGAGCGGCCGTGCGGGCCAATCTTGCGCGGCACGCCCGGCGCAGGGCAGCAGCAGCGCGCCGGCGAGGACGGTCAGGCAGTCTCGGCGAGGCAGCATGCGGCGCTCCAGCGGCTCAGTGCTCGGCGCGCGCCTGCCGCCCCATCAGCAGCTCCACGCCGGCGCGCGGGCTCAGCCGGCCCTCCAGCACGGCCACCACGGCCTCTGTGACGGGCATGTCCACGCCCTTGGCGCGGGCACGCGCCAGCACGGTGGGGGCGCTGTAGACGCCTTCGGCCACATGGCCCAGCTGGTGCAGGATGTCGGCCAGGGCCAGGTCTTGCGCCAGCAGCAGGCCCACGCGCCGGTTGCGCGAAAGATCGCCGGTGGCGGTCAGCACCAGGTCGCCCATGCCGGACAGACCCATGAAAGTCTCGGTGCGCGCCCCCAGCGCCAGGCCCAGGCGCAGCATCTCGGCCAGTCCGCGGGTGATCAGGGCCGCCCGCGCATTGAGACCAGGGGCCAGCTCCGGCCGGCCCTCGGCCTCGGCGCGCTGACGCAGGCCGTCGGCGATGCCCACGGCGATGGCCATCACGTTCTTGACCGCGCCGCCCACTTCCACGCCCACCGGGTCGTTGGAACTGTAGACGCGCAGGCGCTCGCCATGGAAGGCCTGCACGCCCCATTGCGCCAGCGCATCGTCCTCGCTGGCCGAGACCAGGGCCGTGGGCTGCCCCGCGGCCACCTCCTGCGCAAAGCTGGGGCCGGACAGGATGCCCACCCGCAAATCGGGCCGCACCTCCCGGGCGATCTCATGGCCCAGCAGGCCGGTACCCGCCTCGAAGCCCTTGCACAGCCACATCACGCAAGCGCCGACAGGCATCTGCTGCAGCATGCCCCGCAGCGCGGCCATGGGCGTGGCGATGATGATCAGGCCGCCCTGCGCGTGCGCCAGGGCCGCATCGAGCCCGCTGTCCAGGCGCAGCGTCGCAGGCAATGCGAACCCCGGCAGGTAGCGTTCGTTGCTGCCACTGGCTTGCATCTCGGCGACCTGGGCCGCGTCGCGGGCCCACAGCAGCACCTCATGCCTCGCGGCGGCCTGGATGGCCAGTGCGGTGCCCCAGGCACCGGCTCCCAAAATGCTGATCTTCATCGCGTTGCCAGCCAAACGGCGCCCGCGGGCTGCCGTGATCATGAAACGACGACGCCACCTCGCGGTGGCGTGCATGGGCACTCAGGCGCAAGAACCAGGCCCGCAGGCCCGATCATGCCATCGGTGCTCAGTTCAGGGCTTCGGCGGCCGGTGCCTCGGCCTGCGCCTGCTGGCGGGCTTCGAACATGGCCTGGAAGTTCACTTCGGTCAGCAGCACGGGCGGGAAGCCGGCGCGGGTGCAGACGTCCGACACCACGGCGCGCAGATACGGGTAGATCATCTGCGGGCAGACGATGCCCAGGATGCCTTCGACCTGGTCTTGGGGCAGGTTGCGGATCTCGAAGATGCCGGCCTGCTTGGCCTCGATCAGGAACAGGGTGCGCTCGGCGACCTTGGTGGTCACGGTGGCGGTCACGCTGACTTCGAAGATGCCTTCAGCGGCGGGCTCGGCAGCCAGCGTCAGGTTGATGTCCACCTGCGGCTGGCCTTGCTCCGTCAGGATCTGCGGGGCATTGGGCTGCTCCAGCGACAGGTCCTTCAGGTACATGCGCTGAATATTGAAAACAGGGGTCAGTTGCTCGTCGGCCATGATGATCTCTTTGCTGTGTGTGGGCGCCCGGCAAACCCAGGGCCGCCAAGCAGACGGGGCGGATTATCACCCACGCCCGCCGCGGCGCCGGGAGCGGAATTGCCCGCTCTTGAAATGGCTCAAGAAGGCCCCATCAGCAGGCGCACGACAAGCACATGCGCTGCGCACCACGGGCGCGGGGCCGGTGCTGAATCAGGCGGCCTGCCGCAGCAGGGGCATCAGCGCGCCGCGCTGATCCAGGGCCATCAGCTCGTCGCAGCCGCCCACATGGGTCTGGCCAATGAAGATCTGGGGCACGGTACGACGGCCGGTCAACGCCATCATCGCGTCACGCTGCGCGGGATCCAGGTCCACGCGGATTTCTTCGATCTGCTCGACGCCGCGCTGCTTCAGCAAGGTCTTGGCCCGCACGCAGAAAGGGCAGACCTGGGTGGTGTACATCTTCACAAGGCTCATGGCCGGACTCTCGGATACTTCTCAGCGCGACACGTAAAACAGAACAGGGCAGAAGGTTCAGGCCTTCTCGATGGGCAGGTTGGCCTCGCGCCAGGCCTTCATGCCACCCGCAAGCACGAGCACCTGGCCATAGCCTGCCTTGCGCAGCATGCCAGCAGCCCGGCTGGCGCGTGCGCCGCTTTGGCACAGCAACACGATGGGCAGGGTCTTGTTGCCCGGCAGCTCCTTGCTGGTCTCGATGCTGTCCAGCGGAACATTGCGGGCGCCGCTGGCGTGACCGGCCGCGAACTCGGCCGGCTCGCAGACATCGATCAGCACACCCTTCTCACGATTGACCAGGCGCACCGCCTCGTTCGTGTTGACCTGCCCGGCGCCAGTGCCCTGCAGGGCCGAGCGCAGCAACAAGCCGCCGGAGACGAGGGCCGCCAGGACCAGATACCAGTTGTCGATCAGGAATTTCAATTCAAGGCCTCGGTGGGAAGGGGTGGGCGATTATAGAAAGCCCTCACCCGCCCCACCCGCTCGCGCACCGTTCGACGTGATGAGGCACTGAAGAAAACCGATGGATTTGTCTTCGTGGCCAGGTGCAGCTCCAGCGATGCCCGGTGGCATCGCTGGAGCTGCACCAACGCCAAGGCGGCAAAGACGCGGTTTGATGCGCCGATTGGCGTGGAACGGGACACTAGCCCAGCTTGAAGGTGGACACCGCCGTCTGCAGCGCTCGGGCCTGCTGCTCCAGGCTGCTGGCCGCGGCCGCCGCCTGCTCGACCAGGGCCGCGTTCTGCTGCGTCATCTGATCCAGCTGGCTCACCGACTGATTCACCTGGGAGATGCCCTGGCTTTGCTCGCTGGCCGCGGCGGTGATCTCGCCGATGATGTCGGAGACCCGCTGCACGCTGGCCACGATCTCGCTCATGGTTGCGCCGGCATCCTGCACCAGGCGGCTGCCGGACTCGACCTTGTCGACGCTGGCGCCGATCAGCGCCTTGATCTCCTTGGCCGCCTCGGCGCTGCGCTGGGCCAGGCTGCGCACCTCGCCGGCCACGACGGCAAAGCCGCGCCCCTGCTCGCCCGCTCGCGCGGCCTCCACCGCCGCGTTCAGGGCCAGGATATTGGTCTGGAAGGCGATGCCGTCGATCACGCCGATGATGTCGTTGATCTTCTTGGAGCTGGCGTTGATCTCGTCCATGGTGGTCACCACCTGGCTGACCACGTCACCGCCCTTTTGCGCCACCGCGGCGGCCGAGCCGGCCAGTTGGTTGGCCTGCGAGGCCGCATCGGCGCTTTGCCGCACGGTCTCGGTGAGGGTCTGCATATTGGAGGAGGTCTGCTCCAGCGAGGTGGCCTGCTTCTCGGTGCGCACCGAGAGGTCATGGTTGCCCACGGCGATCTCGCGCGAGGCCACGGTCATGGAATCGGTGCCCGTTCGCACATTGGCCACGATGCCAGCCAGCCCGCGCGACATGTCGCGCACGGCTGCCAGCAGGCTGCCCTCGGCACCGGGGCTGACCTGGATGTCCTGGGACAGATCGCCCTCGGCCATCTGCCGCATCACGTCGCGCGCGTACTCGGGCTCACCGCCCAGCTGGCGCCAGACGCTGCCGATCACCAGGTAGGAGCCGGCCCCCAGGCACAACACCACCACCAGGCCGCTGACCACGATGGCGCTGAGGCTGGAGGACACGCCGGAGCTGGCGGCACGCAGCCCGTCATCGAAACTCTCGCGGGCTTCGGCGCGCGCCTTGCCCAGGACCGTTTCCAAGTCCTTCAGCGCGGCCTGCATCTTCGGGATGGCGCCGGCCTGGTCGCCCTGTTTCATGCCGAGGAACAGCTGGGCGGTGTCGGAGGCCGCGGCGTAGTACGCCTCGAAGCTGCTGGACAGCTTGGCGGCGGTGTCGGCGCGGCCTTCGATGGCCTTGATCGTGCCCAAGGTCTTGCGCATGGCGGCAGCGCGCTCGCCGGCTTCGTCCAGCCGCTTCTTCTCGCCTTCGGCCACGGCGCTCTGGATGGTGGCCCCCAGGGCCTCCAGTTGCGAGGCGAACTGATTGGTGGCGTCCAGGTAGGGCGCATGCACATCGCCGATGGCCTGGATGGCGCCCGAAGTCCGCGCCGAGAACGCCAGCACGACGGCGATCCCGATCGCGAAGATCACGGCAGCCAGCACCGGCAACAGCCAGATCCGGGTTTTGACATTCATGTCCAACTCCTTGGTCGCCGGGCGAAGCGCCAGCCTCGCCCGGTCTTTCTCACGGGCTCAATCGACGGTCAGCACCACCTTGACGCTGCCGTCGACGGCCGACTTCTCGATATAACCGATGCCATCGGGGTTGCCCGCCACGAACTTCTTCACTTCGGCAGAACTGCCCACTTCCTTGGGCGGCGTGGCCTTGCCGGAGAAGACCAGGCGCGACCAGGCGGCCTTGACCTGGGCGCCGCTCTTGCCGGTGACCTTGGTGTAGAAGGTCTCGCGGATGGCCGCGCTTTCGGGCTGGTCCACGGGGGCTGCCGCAGCACCGCTGGGCAGGGTGCTGCTCTTGCCCAGGAAGATGTTGGCCACCTGTTCGGCCGTCATGCTGGCGGTCGGGCTCTTGGGGTTCACCACCACGGCGACCTGGGCCTGAACGGCGCCGGCCAGCAGCAAGGCGGCAAGACACAGGGCGCGAGAGGCGATTTGATTGATCAGTCGCATGTAGCCTCCTCAGAAGACGAAGTCCACAGCCAGGCTGTAGGCGTTGACCTTGCTGGACCCAAAGCCGGGCTGCGGGCTGGTGAACAGACCCGGGCCGTTCGGAGTGATGCGCTCGTATTGGGCCTTCACCGCCACATTGCGGTAGGCATCCCAACGCAGCCCCAAGGCCACTGTCTTTTGCTGGTTGCTCTGGTCATAGAGCGTCTTGTCGACCACCGCTTTCAGGTCCGCTATCGGGAAAGGCGCCGGTGGCGACGGGATCTTCACGCCAGCCGGGATCACGTTGTTGACGTTGTTGTCCTTCTGCTTGAGCTCGGACACCGTCACATAGGGCGTGAACTTGCCGAAGCGGTGCCCCACCGTCAGATACCAGCCGTCGGTGTCTGGCACATAGCTGTCGGTACGCCGCATCGTGTACTCGGCGTTGGCCAGCCAGTCGCCCTGGTCCCAGGCCAGGCCCAGGCCCGTGAAGCTCGCCTTCTTGCTCACGGCGGCGAGCTGATCGCCCACAGCAGCGAAAGGCGTCGCACGAAGCAGGGTCACCAGACCGGCCAGGGTGGCGCTGTCTACCGTCAGCTTGCCCTGCACATGACCCAGACGCAGCGTGAAGCCGCCGTCCAGTTCCGCGGTGGCGTTGAAGCCCGCCATGCTCTTCATGTGGACGTCCACCCCTTCGAAGACTGCGGAAGCCTGCCCACCATAGAGCTGCAGGTTGACCGTGGCGCTGCCCACTGCCGTCTGGTAGCTGAGGTCAGCTCCGTCGAAGTGGCTGACGGGCACCTGCCCGTAGACATCCTGCGGCGGACGCAGCCAGGTGTTGGCGTAACCGACGTCCCGGAAATCGGAGACAGCAAAAAAGGGACCGCCCATGCGCCCCACGCGCACGCTCAGCGAAGGATTGAACTGCGCCTTGGCAAAGGCCCACTCGAACTCAGGCTTGTAGTTTCCGTCGCCGTTGTGCTTGCTCATCACCTGGACCGTGGCCGAGAACATGGTGCTGAACTTGGCACCCAGCTGCACGCCGAGCTTGGTGTCGACATCGCCGCTCCACTTCTTCGTCGCACCGCTGGGCTGACCGGAGATGACGAAATCCGCGTCGTCGGTGCTGGTCTTGACCATGCCTATGGTGCCAAAGCCCGAGAAGCTGAACATGGAATTGGCGTCCGACTGCGCCTGGGCCGTGGCGGCCAGCGCAGCCAGCGCCAAGGGCGCCAGTCGACGTGATTGCAAAGCCATCATCAAGGTCTCCTTTGGTTTGAAACTAAAAACGGCCGGTCCAGCAAAGGACGGGCCGCATGAGGGATGTCCTTGGCTTTCGGCAAGCCTGCCGCGATCTTTAGGAAAGTCCCGGTCTGGACAGGGCTCGATAGAATCCGGGCCGCGCCGCCAACCGCCGCACTGGCCTGTCGCCAGCGCCAAGCAGCCTGCCGCCCTTTCACGGAACCGAAAAGCCCATGTACAAGCTCGTTCTCATCCGCCATGGTGAATCCACCTGGAATCTGGAAAACCGCTTCACCGGTTGGACCGACGTTGACCTGACCCCCACCGGTGTGGAACAGGCCAAACAGGCCGGCCGTTTGATCAAGGATGCCGGGCTGGACTTCGACGTGGCTTACACGTCCGTGCTCAAGCGTGCAGTTTGGACGCTTTGGCATTGTCTGGATCAAATGGATCGAACTTGGTTGCCTGTTGTCCACAGTTGGCGCCTCAATGAGCGCCACTACGGCGCGCTGCAAGGTCTCAACAAGGCCGACATGGCCAAGCAATACGGCGACGAGCAGGTGCTGGTCTGGCGCCGCAGCTACGACACCCCGCCGCCGCCGCTGGAGCCGAACGACCCCCGCAGCGAGCGCGGCGATGTGCGCTATGCCCGGCTCAAGCCCGAGGAAGTGCCCCTCACGGAATGCCTGAAGGACACCGTGGCCCGCGTGCTGCCCGTCTGGAACGACAGCATCGCACCGGCGATCAAGGCGGGCAAGCGTGTGGTGATTGCGGCACACGGCAACAGCATCCGCGCCCTGGTCAAGTACCTGGACGACATCGCCGACGACGCCATCGTGGGCGTGAACATCCCCAATGGCATCCCGCTGGTCTACGAGCTGGGCGCCGATCTCAAGCCCCTCAAGCGCTATTACCTGGGCGACGCCGAGGCGGCGGCCAAGGCCGCGGCTGCGGTGGCCAGCCAGGGCAAGGCCTGACCCCGCGGTTTCGGCCCCGTTAGGCCCGGCGATGCCCATCCGGCAAGCAAAGGCGAGCGAACTGCTCGCCTTTTTCATTGCCGCGGCTAGCGGGGTCGGCGCAAGATCTGAGGGCACCGCAGCGGTGGCCTGCCCGCTCTGAGCACCACCCATGCCCGCACTTGCCGCCAACCTCAGCTTCCTCTATCAGGAGCTGCCTGCACAAGACCGCTGGGCCGCCGCGCGCGCGGACGGCTTCAGGGCCTGCGAGATCCTCTTCCCCTACGCCGAGCCTGCGGCGGCGCTGGCCGCGCGGTTGCAAGACCTGGACCTGGGGCTGGCCCTGTTCAATGCACCCGCCGGCGACTGGGCCGCGGGCGATCGCGGCCTGGCCTGCCTGCCCGAGCGCCGCGAGGCGTTTCGTAGCGGACTGCTCCAGGCCCTGGACTACGCCCACCGCACCGGCACGCGGCGCTTGCACGTGATGGCCGGCGTCCCGGCACCGTCCACCTCCATCGAAGCCGCGCAGGCGTGCTACCTGGAGCAGTTGCGCTGGGCGGCGGAACAAGTGGGTGACGAACCGGTGCGCCTGTGCATCGAACCCATCAACCCGCTGGACATGCCTGGTTATTTGCTACATGGCCAGACACAGGCCCATGCGCTGCTGGACCTGCTGAACGACGAGCGCGTGCTGCTGCAGTTCGACGCCTACCATTGCCAGCGCAGCGAAGGCGAGGTGCTCAACAAGCTGCGCCTGGCCTTCGAGCGCGGCCGCCTGGGCCATGTGCAAATCGCCGGCGCCCCCGACCGCCACGAGCCCGACAGCGGCGAACTGCGCGTCGAAACCCTGCTCCAGGCCCTGGACGACTGGGGCTACACCGGCCACGTCGGCTGCGAATACCGCCCCGCCGCCGGCACCCGCGAAGGCCTGGCTTGGGCCCGCCGCTGGCTCAAGCGCTGAGCCAGCCTCTCAGCCGAGCGCGCGGACGGCCTCGGCGATCAGCGGCACGACACTGACCGCGTTGCTCTCATGCGGCACGGCATTGCTGCTCCAGACATGGCGAACGCCCGCGACCTTCAGCGCCGGCAGCGCGTCACCGTTGAAGAGGGCATGCGTCACCGCCACGTCCACCGAGGCGGCGCCGCGCGCCAGCAGCTGTTCGGCGGCGCCGATCAGGGTGCGGCCGGTCGAGGCCATGTCGTCCAGCAGCACCACCGCACGCCCCTTGACCTCGACCTCGGGCAAGGCCAGTCGGACCTGGTGATCGCCCTCGCGCAGCTTGCGGCCGACGGCATGGTCCAGGCCGCCGGCCAGGGCGGCTTCCTTGACCCACTGGCCCGACTCCTCGTCCGGCCCGATCAGCAGGGCGCCCGGCACGTGCTGCGCGATCCAGGCCCCCAGCACCGGCGCCACGGAGAGGGCCACGCCCACGCCGGGCGGCATCACCTCGTCCAGGCTGGCGATGCGGTGCAGGTGCGGGTCCAGCGTGATGACCTGGTCGAAGAGCTGCGCCAGCCAGCGCGCCACATGGCGCTGGCTGACGGCCTCGCCGGGCGTGAACTCCATGTCCTGGCGCATATAGGCCAGGTAGGGCGAGACCAGCAGCAGCCGGCGCGCGCCCAGCTCGCGCGCGGCGGGGGCCGCGATGAGCAGCTCCACCATCTTCTCGTTGGGCTGCTGCAGGCCGCGCAGCAGGATCACCCGTTCCGGCAGCGGCTTGGGCAGGACCAGGCGCAGCTCGCCATCAGGGAAGCGGTGGCGGCGGATGAAGTCCAGGCGAAGGCCCAGGGCCTCGGCCAGTTCACGGGCCAGCGGCGCTTCGTCCTCGAAGGCCAGCAGCAGGGTCAGGTCTTGAGCCATGAATCAGGAACGGTCAGATGGAGAAAAAGCTCGCGGCATGCGAGAGCTCGGCCCAGTCCGCCGGCGTGCCCAGGCGGCAGCCGCTGTCGCGGCCGGCCAGCTCGCGGGCGAACTGCAGGTCGGTGGGGTACTGGGCGTGGATTCGGTACAGCGGCTCGCCGGCCTGCACCGCATCGCCCACCTTCTTCAGCAGGTCCAGGCCTGCGCCGGGCACCTGGGGCGCGCCGGCCAGGCGGGCGATCCGGGCGATGCGCAGGTTGTCCAGGGCCAGCACCACGCCGTCCTGCGGAGCCAGGATCTCGGTGCTGAGCGCCCCCAGCGGCGGCGGTTCGGCGCGGCGGCCCTGGGCCTCGATGATGGCTTCCATCTTGGCCAGGGCGCGGCCGGACTCGAGGATGTCGCGGGCGATCTGGTAGCCCTGGCCGCCACGCACATCGGGATCGAACTCGATCATGCGACCGGCCAGGCGCAGGGCCTTCTGGCGCAAGTCGTGCGGCGCGCCCGGGTCGCCGCGCAGCACCTGCATGACGTCACGCGCCTCCAGCACCGGGCCGATGCCGCGGCCGATGGGCTGGCGGCCGTCGCTGATCACCACGTCCAGCTCCAGTCGCAGGTGGCTGGCCACGAACTCGAAGAGCTTCTTGAGCCGGTGGGCCTCGGCCATGGAGCGCACCTTGGCGCTGTCGCCCACCGGGATGTCCAGCACCAGGTGCGTGGAGCCCGCGGCAATCTTCTTGGACAGGATGGACGCGACCATCTGACCCGGCGAGTCGATGGACAGGGGCCGCTCGACACTGATGAGGATGTCGTCCGCCGGCGAGAGATCGGCCGTGCCGCCCCAGGCCAGGCAGGCATGGGTGTCCCGCACGATGCTGACCATGCGGTCGAAGGGCAGCTCGACGTTGGCCAGCACCTCCATGGTGTCGGCCGTGCCGGCGGGCGAGGTGATGGCGCGCGAGCTGGTCTTGGGGCACAGCATGCCGTGCGCCGCGACGATGGGCACCACCAGCATCGAGGTGCGGTTGCCCGGAATGCCGCCGATGCAGTGCTTGTCCACCACCGGCCCCGAGCCCACCTGCGCGTGCCAGTCCAGGCGTCGCCCCACGGCGATCATGGCCTCGGTGAGATGCAGCACCTCCTCGCGGTCCAGTTCGACCTGGTTGGTCGCCACCACGAAAGCCGCCAGCTCGATCTTGGAATAGCGCGCCTCGGCGATGTCCCGGATGATGCCCATCAGGTCCTCGCGGCCCAGGCGCTCGCCGTTGATCTTGCGGTGCAGCGCCGCGATGGAATGGGGCGGCTCGGCATGCGCGATGCTGGCCACATGCCCTTCGTCCACGCCCAGCCGCGCGAAGGCCTCTTCGCTGACACCCAGCTCGCAGGTGCTGACGATGCGCTCGTCGTCCACCACGTTCAGCACGGCCTGGATGGTGCGGCCGTTGGCGTGGATCTCGACTTTGGACAAGGCCTGGAAGCCCGCCGCCCGGACCACGGGGCAACCGCGGTGCAGGTAGGCCACGTTCTCGCGCCAGGTGTCGATGCCGACGCGGCGGATCTGGAGTTGGGAGGCTTGGGCGCTCATGTCTGGATGGTAGCCCTGCCGCGCCTCAGCCGAGCTTGGCCGCGATCAACTCGCGCAGGTGCTCGGCCAGCAGGCGGCGGTCCGCATGGGCCGTCGCCAGGGCCGGGAGAATCTGCAGCTCGATGGCCAGGCCGCGTGCGGTGACGACACGCCAGATGCTTTGCAGCAGCGTCGTGTCGCCGATGAACTGCGCGCTGCGGCTGAAGCGCTGCCCAGGCTCGTGCCAGCGCAGCACCATGGGCTGCACCGGCAGCTCGGTCGCGATGGCGGCCTGCAGCAGATTGGCGTGAAAGGGCAGCAGCTCGGGGCCGGGGCCGGTCGTGCCTTCGGGGAAGAAGGCGATGGTGTCGCCGGCCCGCAGCGCCTCGGCGCACTGGTGCACCACGCGCAGCGCGTCGCGCTTGGAGGCCCGCTCGATGTAGAGCGTGCCCACCGCCGTCACCAGCGTGCCGACCAGCGGCCAGTGCCTGACATCGGCCTTGGAGACGAAGCGCGCCTCGGGCAGCAGCGCATGCGTGGCCGCGATGTCCAGCCAGGACACGTGGTTGGCCACCAGCAGCTTGGCCCCCGGCCGGGCCTGGCCCTGGCTGCTGAAGGCAATGTCCAGCAGGCGCAGCAGCTTGCCCGACCACCAGCGCACCTGCGCCTGCCGCTGGGCCGGCGTGTAGGCGCCAAAGCGCAGCTGCACGATGGCCAGGCCGTGCAGCACATGCAGCGCCAGCCGCAGCAGGCGCCAGATGCCGATCAGCGGGCGCATGCCGCTCAGCGGCCTTCGTAGGCCAGGGTGCCCGCCACGACGGTGGCCTTGACCCGGCCGGGCAGCTCGAAGCCGCTGATCTCGAAGGCGAAGGGCGTGTGCTTGCCCTGGCTCACCAGCTGATCCGGCGTCACGGCCCAGCGGGCGCCGGGGTCGAAGAGGCACAGATCGGCCACGCCGCCCTCCACCAGCCGCCCGGCGCTGGCCGACAGGGATCCCAGCGCATTGCCCAGCACCCGCACCGGCTCGCTGCTGACCACGGCCAGGGCGCGCGCCAGCGGCAGCTTCTCGTCCTCGGCCCACTTGAGTGCCACGCTCAGCAGCAGCTCCAGGCCGGTGGCACCGGGCGTGGCCTCGGCAAAGGGCACGTTCTTTTCGTCGGCGCCGACGGGCATGTGGTCCGACACCAGCGCGTCGAGCGTGCCGTCGGCCAGCGCGGCGCGCAGGGCCTGGCGGTCACGGCCCTGGCGCAGCGGCGGCGTCAGGCGCATGGCGGTGTTGAAGTAGCCGATGTCGATGTCGGTCAGGCACAGGGAATTGATGGACACGTCGGCCGTCACCGGCAGGCCTTCCTGCTTGGCCGCGCGCAGCAGGGCCACGCCGGCGCTGCTCGAAAGACGGCACAGGTGCACGCGGGCGCCGGTGGCGCGCATCAGCTCGAAAATGGTGTGCAGGGCGATGGTCTCGGCCGTCACCGGCAAGCCCGACAGGCCCAGCCGCGTCGCCACCGCGCCGCTGGCGGCCACGCCGCCGGACAGCCAGGGATCCAGCGGATGCAGCCAGACGGTGTAGTCGTAGGTGGCGGCGTACTGCAGCGCGCGCTGCAGGAACTGGGTGTTCTGCAGAGGCACCTCGGCCTGCGAGAAGCCCACGCAGCCGGCTTCGGTGAGCTCGGCCATCTCGGTCAGCTGCTCGCCCTTGAGCCCGCGGGTCAGCGCACCCAGGGGGAAGAGCCGGCACATGCTGAGCTTGCGGGCGCGGAACTTGAGCATCTCGACGAGGCCGGGCTCGTCCAGCGCCGGGTCGGTATCGGGCGGGCACACAAGGCTGGTCACGCCACCGGCCGCGGCGGCGGCGAGCTCGCTCTCCAGCATGCCCTCGTGCTCATGGCCGGGCTCGCGCAGACGCGCGCAGAGGTCCACGAGGCCAGGGGCCACCACGAGTCCGGCGGCGTCGATGACGCGCTGCGCGTCGAAGTCCGCCGGGACATCGCCCAGGGCCACGATGCGGCCGGCGGCGATGGCCAGGTCACCCACGCGGTCCAGGCCCGAGGCCGCATCCACCAGGCGGCCGTTCTTGATCAGGATCTTCACTTGCTGTTCTCCGCTCAGTTGCCGGCCAGGATGCTCATCACGGCCATGCGCACCGCGATGCCGAAGGTCACCTGGGGCAGGATCACGCTCTGCTGGCCGTCGGCCACCTCGGAGGCGATCTCCACGCCGCGGTTGATGGGGCCCGGGTGCATGACGATGGCATCGGGCTTGGCCAGCTGCAGCTTCTCGGGCGTGAGGCCGAAGCTCTTGAAGAACTCACCGGTGCTGGGCAGCATGGCGCCGTTCATGCGCTCGTTCTGCAGGCGCAGCATGATGATCACGTCGGCGTCCTTGATGCCGGACTCCAGGTCGTGGCAGACGCGCACGCCCATCTCGCGCAGGTCGCCGGGCACCAGGGTCTTGGGGCCCACGGCGCGGATCTCGGGGACGCCCAGGATGTTCAGCGCATGGATGTCGGAGCGCGCCACGCGCGAGTGCACGATGTCCCCGACGATGGCCACCGTCAGGTTGCGGAAGTCCTTCTTGTAGTGACGGATGGTGTACATGTCCAGCAGGCCCTGCGTGGGGTGGGCATGCCGGCCGTCACCGGCATTGACCACGTGCACATGCGGCGCGCAGTGCTGGGCGATCAGGTAGGGCGCACCGCTCTCGCTGTGGCGCACCACGAACATGTCCGCGTGCATGGCCGAGAGGTTGGCCACGGTGTCCAGCAGGGTCTCGCCCTTGGCGGTGGAGCTGCGCGCGATGTCGAGGTTGATCACGTCCGCCGAGAGCCGCTTGGCGGCGATCTCGAAGGTGGTGCGGGTGCGGGTGCTGTTCTCGAAGAAGAGGTTGAACACCGACTTGCCGCGCAGCAGCGGCACCTTCTTGACCTCGCGGTCATTGACCGACAGGAAGGTGCCGGCGGTGTCCAGGATCTGGTGGATGACGGCCTGGGGCAGGCCCTCGATGGAGAGCAGGTGCACCAGCTCGCCGTGCGTGTTCAGCTGGGGATTGCGCTTGGACAGCATGGGGCTCAGGCTCCTTTGACATCAAAGCTGAAGCGGCCGCCTTCGTCCTTGGCCAGGCGCAGGCGTTGGGCCGGTGCGAGGTTGACCCGCGCCGCCGAGAAGGCGGGCTCGATGGGCAGCTCGCGGCCGCCGCGGTCCACCAGCACGGCCAGCTGCACGCTGGCGGGGCGGCCGAAGTCGAAGAGCTCGTTGATCACGGCGCGCACGGTGCGGCCGGTGTAGAGCACATCGTCCACCAGCAGGATGTGGCGGTCCTTGACCTCGAAGGGCAGCCGGGTGTGGTCGCTGCTGACGCTCATGCCCTTGGAGCCGAAGTCGTCGCGGTGCAGGGAGCTGGAGATCACGCCGTGCGCGTCCAGCTGCAGGTCCGCAGCCAGGCGCTCGACCAGCCAGGCCCCGCCGGACCAGATGCCCACCAGGGCGATCCCGCCTTGTGGGCGGGCGGCCAGCAGCCGCTGCACGCCCTGGCGCAGGTCGGCGTACAAGGCCTCGGCATCGAGGAGTAAGGTGCTCATGAATGCTCTCGGAAGTACTGTTCAAGAATCAGGGCGGCCGAGGTGGAGTCCACATCGCGGGCGCCCAGGCTCTCGGCCTCGACGCTGGTGTAGCGCTCGTCCACCTCGTAGACGCGCAATCGGAATCGGCCCTTGAGCTGGCGCCCGAAGCGCCGCGCGGCCAGGGTCATCTCGTGCTCGGCGCCGTCCGGATGGAAGGGCACGCCGATCACCAGGGCGTCGGGCTGCCAGTCCTTGATCAGGCGGGCGATGGCCTCGAAGCGGGCCTCGCCGCTGGCGGTGATGGCGCGCAGCGGCTCGGCCTGCTTGAGCAAGACATGACCCTTGGCGACGCCGATGCGGCGCGTGCCGAAGTCGAAGGCCAGCAGCGAGGCCGGCGGGGGCAGATCGCCAGCGGGAGCGGAATGGGAAGGCCGGGGCGCGGAGGCTGCGAGGGTCGGGGGCGAGCGGTCGGCGCTCATGCGTGCCCCGCCTCCGTGCTGAGCATGCGCGGGTCGACGCCCAGCAGCGCCAGGGCGCGCTCATAGCGCTGCTCGACCGGGGCTTCAAAGATGATCTCGGGCGCGGCGTCCACAGTGAGCCAGCCGTTGCGGCCGATCTCTTCCTCCAGCTGGCCGGCGGCCCAGCCGCTGTAGCCCAAGGTCACCAGCAGCTTGCGCGGCCCCGCGCCGTGGCTGAGGGCCTCCAGCACGTCGCGGCTGGTGGTCATCTCCAGACCGCCGGGGATGGCCAGGGTGGCGTTGTAGTGGCCGCCCTGCTCGTCCAGGGGCTCATGCAGCACGAAACCGCGCTCGGTCTGCACCGGGCCGCCGTAGAAGACGGGGCGGGCCGCCAGATCGTCGTCCGGCAGCTGGAGTTCGACCTTCTCGAAGAGCTTGCCGACGGTCAGCGAGATGGGCTTGTTGATCATCAGGCCCAGCGCGCCCTTCTCGTTGTGCTCGCACATGTAGACCACCGAGCCGGCGAAAGCATCATCGGCCATGCCGGGCATGGCGATGAGGAACTGGTTGGTCAGGTCGATGCGGTCCTTGGACATGGGGACATTTTAGGGGCTGCCTGCTCGGCCGGCCCGGCTTCGCGGACACTGCGGGCCCATGCGCCATGACAAATCCCTGGTTTGGTTCCGCCGCGACCTGCGCAGCGAGGACCATGCCGCCCTGCACCATGCGCTGAAGCACAGCCGCCAGGTGGTGTGCGCCTTCGTGCTGGACACCGAGATCCTGGACGCCCTGCCCCGCCGCGACCGCCGCGTGGCCTTCATCCTGCAGTCCCTGCAGGCGCTGGACCAGGACCTGGCGCTGCTGCGCCCCGGCGCCGGGCTGCTGCTGCGGCACGGCCCTGCCCATGCCGAGATCCCGCGCCTGGCCGCCGAGCTGGGCGTGGATGCGGTCTTCTGCAACCACGATGACGATCCCGCCGCCCTGGCCCGCGACGCGCTGGTGAGCCAGGCCCTGGCCCGGCAGCGCCGCGCCTTCCTGAGCTTCAAGGACCATGTCATCTTCGAGCGCTGCGAAGTGCTGACCGGACAGGGCAAGCCCTACGGCGTCTTCACGCCCTACAAGAAGGCCTGGCTGCGGCAGCTCACGCCCTTCTTCCTCTCCAGCTATCCGGTCCACCGCTACGCCGCGGCGCTGGCGCCCTGCCCCGCACGCGGCATTCCCAGCCTGGCCGGGATCGGCTTCGAGCCCCTGGCGCTGCCGCCGCGGCTGGCAGGGGGCAGCGCGGGCGGCGAGGCGCTGTACCAGGACTTTCTGGGGCGCATGGTGCGCTATGAGCAGCAGCGCGACTTTCCCGCCGTCAAAGGCCCCAGCTATCTCAGCGCGCACCTGCGCTTTGGCACCCTCAGCATCCGCCGCCTGGCCCGAGAGGCCTGGACCCGCGCCCAGGCGGGCGATGCCGGCGCCGCGTGCTGGCTCTCCGAGCTGATCTGGCGGGACTTCTACCACCAGGTGCTGCACCACCATCCGCAGGTCGTGACGCAGGCTTTCCGCCCCGAGTACGACCGCATCGCATGGGAGGCAGGCCCAGAGGCCGATGCCCACTTCGCGGCCTGGTGCGAGGGCCGGACGGGCTATCCGCTGGTCGACGCCGGCATGCGCCAGCTCAGGGACACCGGCTACATGCACAACCGCCTGCGCATGGTCACGGCGAGCTTCCTGGTCAAGGATCTCGGCATCGACTGGCGGCGCGGCGAGGCCTGGTTCGCCCGGCAGTTGCTGGACTTCGACCTGGCGGCCAACAACGGCGGCTGGCAGTGGGCCGCGTCCAGCGGCTGCGATGCCCAGCCCTATTTCCGCATCTTCAATCCGGTCAGCCAGAGCCGGAAGTTCGACCCCGACGCCCGCTTCATCGCGCGCTACGTGCCGGAGCTGGCCGCCCTGCCCCCGGCCCTGCGCCATGCGCCCTGGGAAGCGCCGCCGCTGGCTCTGCAGACAGCCGGCCTGGTGCTGGGGCGGGACTATCCGGCGCCCATCGTCCTGCATGAAGAGGCCCGCGCCCGCACCCTGGCGCGCTACGCCGTGGTCAAGTCACGCGCCCTGCCCGAGGCCTGAGCCGGCCTGCATTCAGGGCGACGCGACCGGCTGGAACTGGTTCAACAGCGCGCCGTAGCGCTGTGGCCAGGACTGCAGCGCGTGGGCGTCACCGTCCAGCACCTCGCGCAAAAAGGCGACGGTCAGCTCGCGCGTGGCGGCCTTGACCTGCGGATTGACCAGGGCGCCGCCGGTGCCGCTGCGGTCCGTGAAGATGCTGTGCGAGCCCCCCTGGAAAACGGCCAGGGCCTTGGCGGGACCGCCCGTGGCCTCGAAGACCTGCAACCGGTCGCTGGCCGGCGAGTAGTAGCCGGGGATGCGGATCACGTCCTCGGTGGCCGTGATGTGCAGCGTGGGGATGCGTACAGCGGCAAGGATGCGCTGCGGCGCCGCCTCGCCATAGAAGGGCGGCGCCGAGATGACGATGGCCGCGCGCAGCCGCGGCTCGGCCAGCTCCAGCACCCGGCCCTGGCGCGCGACCTGGGCGCCGGCCAGCAGCAGCGTGGTGTTGGCACCATAGGAATGGCCGGCCGCCACGATGGCATCGCGACGGATGTGCGCACCGTATGGACTGGCCAGAAGTCGGTCCAGCGCGAAGCGCATGTCCTGCACGCGGTGCAGGGCTTCGTCTTCCTGCGCCGCCCCCTGCAGCCGCCCGACCAGCTGCAGCGGATTGCCCGACCACAGCGAACGGTCCGAGCCCACATGCTGCACATGCAGCGCGGCCACGCCCTGCGATGCCCAGTAGGAGCCCAGGTAGCTGTAGCCTCGCCGCGAACCGCCGATGCCGTGCGAGAACAGCACCAGCGGCACGGCCTGGCCCGCCGCTGCCTGTGCCGGCCAGTACAGGCGGACCGGCACCGCGCGCTGGCGGCTCTCGTCCAGCCAGTCCAGGTCCAGGACCTGCGCAGCCGATGCCGACGCGGCACTTGCGGCACTTGCGTCACTTGGGGCACTTGCGGCCGCCTCGGACGGCAGCGGCGTCGTGCCGGCATGTGCATGCCACCCCAGCAGACCGCCGGCCACCAGCAGGGCCGCGCAGGCAAGACCTGCCCCTCGCCTCCAGCCCGTCGCGCGTTCGCGGGGCGTCATGCCTGCTCCATCCGCATCCGGGCCGCCCGCCGCTCACGCCGCCGGCTGGGGCTCACCAGGCCGATGAGGTCGTCCACGTAGCTGAAGACGATGGGGATGACCAGCAGGCTCAGAAAGGTCGAGGTGATCAGGCCGCCGATCACCACGATGGCCATCGGCGAGCGGAAGCTCGGGTCCACCCCCAGCCCCAGCGCGATGGGCATCATGCCGGCGCCCATGGCGATGGTGGTCATCACGATGGGGCGTGCACGCTTGCGGCAGGCATCCAGAATGGCCTCGTAGCGGCTGAGCCCGTGCTCGCGGCGCGCCAGCACCACGTAGTCCACCAGCAGGATGGAGTTCTTGGTGGCGATGCCCATCAGCATGATCAGGCCGATCATCGAGGGCATGGACAGGGCCGTGTGCGTGATGAAGAGCGCCAGGAAGGCACCCGGCACCGACAGCACCAGCGCAACCAGAATGGTCACCGGCTGCACGAAGTCCTTGAACAGCAGCACCAGCACCACGTAGATGCACAGCACGCCGGTCAGCATGGCCAGCCCGAAGCTCTCGAACAGCTCGCCCATGGCCTCGGCATCGCCGATGACGGCCTGGCTGATGCCCGGCGGCAGCTGCTTCAGGCTGGGCAGGGCCTGGGCCAGGCGCTCAACCTCGCCCAGCGGCTGGCCGTTGAGCTCGACCTCGAAGTTGACGTTGCGCTGGCGGTCGTAGCGGTTGATCTCGGTGGGGCCGCTGGCATGCTCGAGCACGGCCACCTGGCCCAGCGGCACCGGACCCTTGGCGCCCGGCACCGGCAGGCGGGCCAGCAGGTCCAGGTCGGTGCGCGCGGCATCGGGCAGGCGCACGACGATGGGCACCTGGCGCTGCGCCAGGTTCAGCTTGGCCAGCGACTGCTCGTAGTCGCCCAGGGTCGCGACCCGCAGCGTGTCGGCGATGGCGGCGGCGCTGACGCCCAGGTCGGCCGCGCGGGCGAAGTCCGGCCGCAGCTGCAGTTCGGGCCGGACCAGACTGGCGCTGGACGTCACCGCGCCGATGCCGGGCAGGCCGCGCAGTTCGCGCTCCACCTTGGCCGCATGGGCCGCCAGGGCCTCGCCGTCTTCACCGGCCAGCACCAGGATGTATTTCTCGGCCGAGCCGCCGAAGCCCACCTTGACGCGCGCTCCGGGGATTTGTGCCAGGCGTTCGCGCAGTTCAGCCTCGATGCGCTGCTTGCTGATGCCGGGCCTGTGCTTGCGCGGCGTGAGGTCCAGCGTCAGGGTGGCCTTGGTGACGCTGGGCATGCCGCTGCCCATGAAGGGATCGGCCCCCGCGCTGCCGCCGCCCAAGGCCGTGTAGATCAGGCGCACCTGGGGATGGGCCTTGACCAGCGCCTCGGCCTGCCGTGTCAGGGCCAGCGTTTCCTTCAGGGTGCTGCCGGGCTGCAGGGTCAGCGTGACCTGGGTCTGCGAGAGATCGTCCGGCGGCAGGAAGCCGGTGGGCAGCAGACCCGACAGGCCCAGCGAGCCCACGGTGAACAGCACGGTGATCACCAGCGTGGCGATGCGATGCTTCAATGCCCAGCGCGCCCAGCCCATGTAGCGCTGCAGCCAGGCGGGATCGGTGTGGTCCTTCTTGGGCGGGCGCAGCACATAGGCCGCCATCATGGGCGTCAGCATGCGCGCCACGACCAGGGAGAAGAACACGGCGATGGCCGCCGTCCAGCCGAACTGCACGAAGAACTTGCCCGGCACGCCGCTCATGAAGGCCGTGGGCAGGAAGACCGCGATCAGCGTGAAGGTGGTGGCGATCACGGCCAGGCCGATCTCGTCCGCGGCCTCCATGGCAGCATCGAAGGGCGTCTTGCCCTGCGCCAGGTGGCGCATGATGTTCTCGATCTCGACGATGGCGTCGTCCACCAGCACGCCCACGACGAGCGAGAGCGACAGCAGAGTCACCACATTGAGCGTGAAGCCCATCAGGTACATCAGCCCGAAGGTGGGCAGCACCGACAGCGGCAGCGCCGTGGCCGCGACCAGCGTGGCGCGCCAGTCGCGCAGGAAGAACCAGACGACGACCACGGCCAGCAGCGCGCCTTCCCACAGCAGGTACATGGAGCCGGTGTAGTTCTCCTCGACGGGGTCGACGAAGTTGAAGGACTCGTCGAAGCGCACCTCGGGATACGCCGCGCGCAGCTCCTCCACCGCGGCGCGCACGCCCCGCGCCACCTCGACCTCGCCGGCACCCTTGGTGCGGGTGATCTCGAAGCCCACCACCGGCTTGCCGTCCAGGAATGCCGCCGAACGCGGCTCGGAGACCGTATCCGAGACCTGCGCCACCTGGTCCAGGCGCAGGCGGCGCCCGTCGGGCAGACTGATCTCCATCGCCGCCAGTTCCTCGGCGCTCTGCACGGTGGCCAGCGTACGCACCGACTGCTCGGCCCCGCCCAGGTCCATGCGGCCGCCGGCCGCCTCCTGCTGGACCTGGCGCAGCTGGCGCGACACGTCGGCCGCGGTGGTGTTGAGGGCCATGAGACGCAGCGGGTCCAGCTCCACCCGGACCTCACGGCTGACACCGCCGACCCGGCCCACCGCGCCGACGCCGCGCACGGCCAGCACGCGCTTGGCCACCTCGTGGTCCACGAACCAGGACAGGGCTTCCTCGTCCTTGCGCTCCGAGGCCACGGTGTAGGTCAGGATGGGCGTGCCGCTGAGGTCCAGCTTGGAGATGATGGGATCGCGCATGTCCGCCGGCAGGTCCGAACGCACGCGCGACACCGCCTCGCGCACATCGTCCAGCGCCTCCTGCGTTCGCTTCTCCAGGCGGAACTCCGCCGTCACCATGGCCACGCCGTCATTGAGGTTGGTGTAGATGTGCTTGACGCCCTGCAGCGTGGCGATCTGGTTCTCCAGCTTGCGCGCCACCTGCGACTCCAGCTGGCCCGGCGCAGCGCCGGGCAGCTGGGCCGTCACGGTGATGGTGGGCAGGTCGATGTCTGGAAAGTTCTGGATCTTCATCGCCTGGAAGCCGGCCAGGCCGCCCAGGCTGAGCATGATGAAGAGCAGGATCGAGGGGATGGGGTTGCGAATGCACCAGGCAGAAACGTTCATGTGCCTGCCCCTCAGCGCGACGCGGCCGACGGTGCCGGCTTGGCCGCAGCAGCCGCGCCGCCCACCACCTGCACCCGGTCACCATCCACCAGGAAGCCGACGCCAGCCGCCACGATGCGGGCGTCCGGCTCCAGGCCCTGCAGCAGCTCCACCCGGTCGCCCTGGCGGCGGCCCAGGCTCACCTTGGTCTGCTGCACGCGGCCATCGCCGCCCAGCTTGAACACATAGGCGAAGCCCTCGCGCAACTGCACCGCGCTTTGGGGCACGTGCAGCGCTGCTGCTTCACCCTGCTCAAAGCTGCCCTGCAGGAAGCTGCCGGCACGCAGGCCGGTGCCGGCCGGCAGGTCCACATAGGCCAGGCCCATGCGCGACTGGGGATCCACGGTAGGCGCCACGCTGCGCAGCCGGGCCTCGACGGGCTGTGCCCGGCCCGGCAGCTGAACCAGGGCCCGCGCGCCTGGGCGCAACTGGGCCAGCGTCTCGGCGGGAAGCTCGGCGCGCCATTCCAGCCGCTGCTGGCGGATCAGGCGGAACAGCTCCTGGCCAGGCTGAGCCACCGCGCCTTCCACGGCCGCCTTGGCGCTGATGACGCCGTCGTCGTTGGCCACGATGCGCGTCTGGCTCAGCCGCAGCTCTTCAGACTTCACCCGCGCCTGGGCCGACAGCAGCCGGGCGGCGGCGCTGCGCGCCTGGGCCTGGTACTGCTGCAGGGCCTGCCTGGACAGGCCCTCCGCGCCTTCCGCCTCGATCTGCCGGGCGCGCTGGGCGTCGGCCTGGGCGAGTTCATGGGCGGCCTCGGCCTCGGCCAGCGCCGCGCGCGCCTGGGCCAGATCGGCCTGCACGCCCAGGTCCTGCAGGCGGGCCAGCAACTGGCCGCGCCGGACCACATCGCCGACCTGGGCCCGCACCTCGACGAGGATCAGCCCACCCGTCTCGGCGCTGACCTGCTGCTCCGCCCAGGCCGCCACGGCGCCCACGGCCGGAAGGCGGCGGCTCCAGAGGCTCTGCTGCGGCGTCACGACCTGCACGCTCAAGGCCGACTTGGCGAGGCCCGCAGGCGCCGCGGTCTTGTCGGCCTTGTTCTTGTCCTCGGCATGGACCGGTCCGCTCGGCAGCAGGGTGAAGACCGCCACCAGCAGCGCGGCGGGGGCAAGCTTGTTCATCGATTGAGGGTTCATGGGAGATACCTTTGCGCCGGACTCAGGCCGGCTTGAAGCCGCCACCGACGGCCTTGTAGAGGGACAGCCAGGCCGACAGGCCCTCGCGCTGCAGTTGCAGCCGCAGGCTGCGCGCGGCCAGGGTCAGCCGGCGCTGCTCGTCCAGTTCCGTGGCGCTGGCCAGGCCGTGCCGCCAGCGCTGCTCCGCGCCCTTGAGCGCCTTCTCATAGCCCTCGAGGCTGGCCTGCGCGGCCTGGGCCCGCGCGGATTGCGCCGCCAGGTGCAGCAAGGCCTCTTCCACCTCGCGGGCGGCCTGGACGGCTGCGGCCCGCCAGCCTGCCTCGGCCTGGCGCCAGCGCGCCTGCGCGGCCTCGGCCTCGGCGCGCCTGGCGCCCCCATCCAGCAGCGGCAGGCTCAGCTGCGGGCCCAGGCTCCAGCCGCGGCTCTCATCGCGCTGGGCGCCCTGCTTCACGCCCAGCACGCTGATGCTGCCCAGCAGCTGCAGCTGAGGATAACGTGCCGCCTGCGCGGCACCGGCTTCCGACCACGCAGCCAGGGCCTGGGCGCGGGCGGCGGCCAGGTCGGGACGCTGCTGCAGGGCCTCGGCGGGCACGGCGGGCAGCGCGAAAGCCGGCAAGGCGGGCAGCCGGGCCCGGCCCGGCGCCAGCTGCTGGCGCAAGAAGGCCTCGTCCAGCCCCGTCGCCGCCACCAGGGCCTTGACCAAGGTGTCCAGCTCCAGCTGCTGGGCCAGGCGGCGCTGGCGCGTCTCCGCGGCCACGCCCGCCAGCAGGCCTTGCTGGGCCGGTGTCTCCAGGCCCGCGCGGGCGCGCTGCGCGGCCTGGGCAGCCAGCCGCTCGGTGATCTGCTCTTCCTCCAGGGCCAGCGCCTGGGCCTGCTCGGCGCTGCGCAGGCTCAGGTAGAGCTGCGCCACCTCGACCATCAGGCCCAGGCGAACGGCCTGCAGCTCCCACTGCGCCGCCTCGGCCCGGCGTGCCAGCGCCTGCGACTGCTGCCGGACCCGCGCAAAGAGGTCCAGCTCCCAGCTGGCGTCGACCTGGGCCAGGCTCTGGCTCAGGGCCGGGCTGCCGGCAAGCTGGACCGGGCGGGTGCGCTGGACCTGCAGCAGACCTTGGGCGCGCGGGCCGCCGGGGTCCAAGCCGGCCAGCGCGCGGACCTCGTCACGCCGCGCCACGGCCTGCTGCAAGGTGGGCGACTGTGCCTGGACAGCGTCCAGCAGGGCGTGCAGGACCGGGTCGTCGGCCTGCAGCCATTGGGGAATCGGTGCCCCTTCGGCTGCCGGCAGGGGCGCCTGCCAGTTCGCCGGGAAGGGGGCGGGCGCAACGACCTGCGGCGGCGCAGGCATGGCGCAGCCGCCCAGCAGCCAGGCTGCGGCGACCAGCAGCGCCGCCTGTGCCAGGCGGGGTGCCGCGCTCAAGTTCAGCGAAGGTTCTTGCATCGGCGTCCTTTTCTTTGAGTCCTTGGACCGTTCGTGCTGCCCGGCACTTCAGCCGGCCGGCCGATAGTCGCGCCGGTCGCTCGGGTCAAGCGAGCCCCGGCCCGAGGCAGCAGGCCGCGCCCGGCGGGCCCCTTCGGCCTCGATCAGCGCCTGACCGTAGCAGACCAGGGTGTCCAGCAGCTCGTCGAGCGCGCCATCGGCCCGCACGGTGCCGGGGGCCAGGGCTTCCATGTAGTCGGCCGAGGTCCAGTAGTCCTGCACCAGGGCCATCAGGGCAAAGCCCAGGCGGTGCACGCCGGCATCGACCGCCGGCAGGCCCAGGCGCGCCGCCAGAACCGACGTCAGGCGCTCATGGAAAGGCTGCATGAAGGCCATGCAGACCTCGTCGCCCACCGGTGTGGGGTCCGACAGCTCGCGACCCCAGACGCGCATCAGGTCGACCAGGCCGGAGTCCGGTCGGCGCAGCGGCTCGACGAAGGCGCCGTACAGCCCACGCAGCCAGTCCGGCAATGGGAGGCCAAGGCCATCCTGCCAGGCGATGCCCTGCATGACGGCCTCCAGCGGACGCACCAGGGCTTCGCTGTACAAGCCCTGCTTGTCGCCGAAGTAGTACTTGATCATGCCGATGTTGGCGCCAGCGGCCTGGCAGATTTCGCGGGTGCCGGCCTTGTCGAAGCCCTTGGCGCCAAAGATGCGCAAGGCCTCGCGCAACAGGCGCTCGCGGGTGCCGGGCTCCGCGGGGCCCGGCCGGCCGGATGGGTCACGCGGCCCGGCGGTGTCAGGAGAAGATGGGGAATTCCGGCGTCCAGGCATGGGCCCGGATTCTAGGTCGAATTAATCAATCGATTGATTAACCCAGAACCAAGGGCGGGTATCGACACTTTGCGTACCAATGCACCGGCCTGGTGCGGTCCGAAGCCGGCGGTGGCGTCAACAGCCGCCCCGGCAGTGGGTGCTCAGAACAGCTCGATGTCGCTGTGCTGCTCCTGCTCCTGCATCTCGCCCGCCCGGACCAGCTCGGCATGGCTGTGCACCTGGTTTCGGCCGTGCGACTTGGCGTGGTAGACAGCCTTGTCTGCCCGCTCGAAGGCGCTGGCCGGCGTGTCGCCGCCGCGGACCTCGGTGAAGCCCACGCTCACGGTGATGTGCCCGATCTGCGGGAAGGCATAGGCCTCCGTGTTGTGGCGCAGGCGTTCGAAGGCATGGGCCGCGTCGGCCTCGTCCGCGCAGCGCATCAGCACCACGAACTCCTCGCCACCGAAGCGGTAGAGCAGGTCGTTGAAACGGAAGCTGTTGCGCATCAGACGGGACAGCAGCAGCAGCACTTCGTCGCCGATCAGGTGACCAAAGCGGTCGTTGACCTGCTTGAAATGGTCGATGTCGATCACACCCAGCCACCAGTGCGGATGCGTGCACTCGTGGCGCCGGCCGTCGTCGGCCTGCACGGAGCCGGGGCTCAGGGGCAGTTCGCTGACGGCCTTGAGAAAGCTCTCGTCGAAGGTCTTGCGGTTGAGCAGCCCGGTCAGGGTGTCCCGCTCGCTGTAGTCCAGCAGGCCCTGGAAGTTGTGATAGATGCGCAGGATGCTGCCCACCGTGCGCTGGTCGGTCGGGCTGAGCAGTTGCTCGGAGCGCACCTCCAGCACGCCGATGACCTCGCGGTCGGTCTGCAGCGGGAAGAGGGTTTCATGGACGCCGTCCACCTCGCTTTGGAGGATGCTGCGGCTATCCAGGCACAGCTGACGCTGGGGAAAGGCGTCCAGCAAGGGCAGCCGACCGGGTTCGGTCCAAAGCGAATCGGCGGTGGCCACGGCGTCGGTGGCGGCCAGGCGGGCCCGGGTCAGCCAGCGCTGCTGGCCGGGCTCGCCGACGCAGCGGTAGATGGCCACCGAGAGCGGTTCCAGCAGGTCACGCAGGGCCGAGACCAGGGTGACGTCCATGACGTCCCGGTCCCGGAACCCGGTTAACTCTGCCAGATGCTCAACGACTTCGGACATGACTGCCTGTCAGGACACTCCGGCCCCCGGGGCCATCAAGAAACGAGGAATCAGGGCGTCGACCGCCCGGCGTCAGGCCGCTGCGGTCTCCTCGGCAGTGTAGCGAGCAATGAGGCTCAGCAGCAGGTCCTCGTCATAGGGCTTGCCCAGATAGTCATCAACGCCCAATTCGTGCGCATAGTCGCGATGCTTCTGCGCGATCCGCGAGGTGATCATGATCACCGGCAGGGCCTTGAGGCGCGGATCGGCGCGCAGATTGCGGACCAGGTCGAAGCCGTCCATGCGCGGCATCTCGATGTCGGAGAGCACCACGCCGGGCAGTTCGTCACCGGCCAGCTGCTCCATGGCGTCCAGGCCGTCCTTGGCCAGCTTGACGCGGTAGCCTTCGCGCTCCAGCAGACGCTGGGTGACGCGACGCACGGTCAGCGAGTCGTCGACGACCAGGATCAGCGGCGGCAGCTTCTCCTCGACCACCACCGAGGCCTGGGCCGCCAGGGCCTCGGCATCGGCGCGGACCAGGGCGTGCGCATGCTCGCCGTAGACGTTGGCCAGGGCCACCGGGTTGTAGATCAGCGCCACTTCGCCGGAGGCCAGCAGGCTGATGCCCGCCAGGCCCGGCACATGGATCAGCTGCGGGCCCAGGTTCTTGATCACGACTTCCTGGTTGCCGATCACCTCGTCCACGTGCAGCGCGACGCGCTGGTGGGCGCTGCGCACCAGCACCACGGGAGCCGTGCGGCCATGAATGTGCCCGCGCTCGCCGGCCTGCAGCAGGCCGCCCAGCCAGTACATGGGGACGGTCATCGCGCCCAGGTGCAGCTCGCCGCTGTCGTAGCCCTTCTCGACCTGGGCCGGCGACAGGCGCAGCACCGAATCGATCAGATTGGCCGGCACCGCCACGGTCAGCTCGCCGCAGCGCAGCTGCACGACCTGGGTCAGCGCGGTGGTCAGAGGCACGCGCAGCGCGAAGCTGGTGCCCATGCCCTCGCGGCTCTGGGTTTCGACATAGCCGCCCAGGGTGTTCACCTCGGAGCGGACCACGTCCATGCCCACGCCGCGGCCGGCCAGCTCGGTCACCTCGTGGGCGGTCGAGAAGCCGGGCGCGAAGATCAGACCCATCAGCTGCTCGTCGCTCAGCTCGGCGTCTGCCTTGATCAGGCCCTGCGCCACACCGCGCTCGCGGATGCGCGGCAGGTTCAGGCCAGCGCCGTCGTCGGTGAAGCGCAGCACCACCTCGTTGCCTTCCTGGGCCAGCTGCACGTGGATGTGGCCGACCGCAGATTTGCCCGCAGCTTCGCGCTTCTCCGGCGGCTCAATGCCGTGGATCACGCTGTTGCGCAGCAGGTGCTCGAAGGAGCCGATCAGGCGCTCCAGCACGGAACGGTCCAGCTCCACATGCCCGCCGGTGATTTCCAGCTGCACCTGCTTGCCCACTTCACGCGAGGCCTGGCGCACGACGCGGTGCATGCGCTCGGCCAGGGACTCGAACTCCACCATCCGCGTGCGCAGCAGGTCGTCCTGCAGTTCACGGGTCAGGCGCGACTGGCCGGCCAGTTCATCTTCACCCAGCTGCACGTTGCGCAGCAGGCTTCGCTGCACGGTGGCCACGTCGTTCACCGACTCGGCCATCATGCGGGTCAGTTCCTGGAAGCGGGTGTAGCGGTCGAACTCCAGCGGATCGAAGTCGCGGCCCAGCTGCTTGGCCACCTCGCGGCTGGAGCCCATCTGGGCTTCGGCCTGCACCTCCAGCTCGCGGAGCTGGGCGCGCAGACGCTCCAGGTTGTCTTCCAGGTCGACCAGGGCGGTCTTCATCGCGCCCAGCTCGCCTTCCAGGCGCGCACGGCGGATCGAGACCTCACCGGCCTGGGTGGCCATGCGCTCCAGCACCGGGCCGCGCACGCGCACCACGGACTGCGCCTGGGACAGCATGGCGCTGTCGGATTCCAGCTCCTTGCCGGCCGCGAACAGCGTCCAGTCGATGGGCTTGGCCACGACGGGCGCCGCCACGGCTGCCACGACCGGCGGCAGCTCCCCAAAGGCGGAGAGCAAGACATCGGGCACCGACTCGACTTCGGGCTCCATCTGCGCCAGGGCCGCGTCCACGAGCGCCGGCACCGGGGCCGCTGCGTCCTCGGCAGCGGCACTCTGCGCAGCACCCGCGGTGGGCTCGGCATCGAACGCCTGAGGCGCCGGCGCAGGCGCTTCCGTCCAGGCAGCAGGGGCGATGTCGGCCGGCGCCTCGCTGGCCGCAGCAGGCGGCACGGCGAGCGGCGCGACAGGCGCGCCGCCACCCTTGAGGCGTTCACGCAGGCGTTCGAAGGCGGCCTCCAGGCCGTCGGCGTCATGCTGCAGGGCCATCACACCCGCGGCGTCGACGCCGGACTCGCCCAGCAGTCGCTCGATGGACGACTCCAGCTGGTGGGCCAGTTCGCCCAGCTGCATGGCACCCGCCAGGCGCGCACCGCCCTTGAAGGTGTGCAGATGGCGCATGCAGGCCGCCGCACGGCCGGCATCGGCCGGAGCCGACTGCCACTCGCGCATGGCGGCATGCAGGCTGCGCAGCAGGTCATCGGCCTCTTCCTCGAAGATGGGGAAGAGCTCGTCGTCGATGTGGTCCGCCTCACCCAGCGGGAAGTCCTCGGCCGCGGCCTGCACGGCGTTCAGGGCATGCACGGCGTGCGGGGCGACTGAGGCCTGCGGTTCGGCAGGTGCAAGGGCCTCGATCAACGCGGGCGCAGCGGCGGCCTCCGTCACCAAGGGCTCCGGCTCGGGCTCGGGCTCGATCACCAAGGGTTCGGCCTGCGCCAGAGGGGGTGCGACGAGCTCGTGCGACGCATCGGCAAGCGCCGGGTCCAGCATGTCGTAGTCGCTGTCTGCCGCCTCGGCCAGCGGATCGCGGCGGTCCAGCGGCTCGTAGGCCTGCAGGGCCTCGACCAGGCCGGGCTCCACGGGCTTGAGGAAGCCGGCAGCGAACTGATGCAGCAGCCGGCGGATGTCTTCCGCGGCGCGCACGAAGGTCTCGGCGTCCGCCTCGGTGTAACGGCCGGCCAGCGCGGCGCGCTCCAGCGCGTGTTCCAGGGCGCGCGCGAGCTCGGACAGATCCTCGTAGCCCACGGTGGCCGCATTGCCGGCCAGCTTGTGGGCCAGGGCTTCGCAGGCCGAAGGCACGGTGTCCGCCAGTTGCAGCGACCACTCGGACAGCTCGGTACTGAGGCGTCGCGACAACTCGTCCGCCTCGTTCAGGAAGATGTTGAAGAGGCTGATGCTGATGCGCAGCGGCCCGATGACCTTGACGCTCTCGTCGTCCCCTGCGGCCTCTTCGTCGAGCGACGCCGTCGGCTGCTCAGCCGTCAACACCTGACCCTGGTCGCTCACCAGCGTCAGCTGCGGTGCGCTGCGCTGCGTGTCGTCCTCAGGCTCCAGCTCGGAGACTTCGGACAGCGCACCCTGTGGCTCCGAGTCCTGCGGCAGCTCGCCGGGCAAGGCTTCCAGCGTTTCCGGCAGGGGCAAGGCGTCGATGGCGTCCTCAAGCAGGGCCTGCTCATCCGACGCCGCATGCGCAACGCCGGAAGGCTGGCCCGAGGCCTCCACCTCCAGCGCCAGCGCCTCGCCGACGTCCAGCAGCGCCGGCATTTCCAGGGCCTCGTCGGCCGGCATGGCCAGGGCGCTGTCCTCCGCCTGCTCCGTTTCAGCCTGCTCCCTGTCGGCCAGCGGCAGCTCGAAGGCGGGCAGCGCCTCATCGCTCAGCGCCAGGGCTTCGGCCACAGGCAGGGCCAGGGTCGGCGTCTCATCCGGGCTGAGGGTCTGCAGCTGCGGCTGGGGCACATTCACTTCGCCCAATTCATCCAGCAGCGACAGGTCCAGCACCTCTTCAGACGCTTGCGCCGCCGGGATCGCGTCCAGCGGCACTTCCAGGTCCAGACTCAGCAACGGCTCGCCCAGGCCTTCGACCGCGGGCAACTCGTCCGCGGTCAGACGCAGGGTGGCATCGGCCTGCTCTTCGGCGCGGCTGTCGCTCGCGCTCTCGAACGCATGCTCGCGCTCGGACTCGAGGGCGGGCAGCTCCAGGTTCAGTGCCAGCGGCTCCAGCGCTGGCTCCTCCAGCGCGGCGGCTTGCGCTGGCTCCAGCGGCATGGGCTCGGTCGCCACCGGCTCCGGCATGGGTTCCAGGGCCAGGTCGACGGACAGCGGCGCCTCGGCGGGCGCGGCCAGCACGTCCTGCGGCAGGGCATCGTCGCTGAGCACGGGCATCTCGATGACCTCGCCCAGCTCCGGCAGTCCGTCCAGCGACAGGGCCTGACCCAAGTCGGGCGATTCCTGCTGCGCGGCGCTGATCTCGGCAGGCAGCTCGACCGCCAGGTCCGGCAGGCTGAGCGCGTCGTCCGCCTCGACCTCCGGCAGCGCCAGGGACAGCGCCGGCGCGGCTTCGGGGGCCGCGGCCAGTTCGGGCAGCTCGCCCGAAGACGGCGTCAGGGCCGGTTCCAGAACCGGCGCCATGGCCTCTTCCAGGGCGGCCGGCGCTGGCGCGGCAGCTTCGGCGGCAGGCGCCGCCACCATTGGAGCCTGCTCGGCAGCACCACCCATTGCGACGGGCAGGAACTCGCCGCGCAGTCGCAGCGAATCGGCGCTCTGGCGCAGCGGTGCGGCGCTGTGGCGGCCGAAACGCTGGGCGGCGATGTCGGCCACCCAGGCGTCGAAATAATTCAGGGCCTGGTGCGTGAAGTCCAGCAGCGCCTTGTCGGCACCGCTTTGCTCGGCCAGGCGGGCGTTGTAGAGCTGCTCGCAGGCCCAGCCGGCTTCGCCGAACTCATTGAGGCCGACCATGCGCGAGCTGCCCTTGAGCGTGTGGAAGGCCCGGCGCACGGTGGTCATGTGCTCCGGGCTCTGGCTCTGCTCGGCAAGCGCCTGCAGGGCTTCACGGGCGGTCTGACAGACTTCCTCGGCCTCGGCCAGGAAGATGTCCAGCATCTCCTGGTCCAGCGCGGCCGGGTCTTCGGGGATGGGCGCGCTGACCGGCGGCAGTTCGGGCGCGACCGGCGTGCGAGCGGCGACCAGCTCGTTGAGCGACTGCGCGGCCTGGGCGCGGGCCTCCTCGGCCTCCACGGGCGCCTCGGCGCCTGCCCCTGCCTCGGGACGGGCCGCGTCCAGCATCTGCTTGGCGGACTGCGCGGCCTCGGCCACCGAGTCCTCGTCCGCCGCACGGGCCTGCAGGGCAATGCGCTCCAGGCTGCGAGCCAGGTCCTCGGCCGGCATTTCGCCGGAAGCGACCGCGGCAGCGGCGGCCTGCACCTGGCTCAGCAGGTCGGCGGAATTGGGCACCGACACCGGCGCGGGCTTTTGGCGCCGCACCTCGGAACGCAGACGCCCGCTGGCATCGTCGAAATGGAACATGCGCTTGGCCAGCTGCGGCTGGACGCTGAGCATGTCGATCAGGAAGCCCAGGGCCCCCAGGTTGTTGGCCAGGCGGTCGAAGATCTCCTGCGGGCCGGGCAGCGTGGCGTCCACCTCGGTATTGGCCAGGGAATCGATCTCGTCGCGCATGCGCACGCAGGCCTGCACGGCCTGGTCCATGCCCAGCACGCTCAGCACGCCGCGCATGCTCTGGAGCTGGTTGGGCACGGGGATCAGCACCTCGCGCTTGGCGGGGTCACGGAAGTACTCGTCGATCTGGCGCTCGACCTCGGTCAGGCTGGCACGCAGCTCGTGGACCACGCTGCCCAGGGTCTGGCGGTCCGAGACGCGGCGGTACAGATCCTCCATCCAGGTCTCGAGCTCCTCGGGCGCCTCGCCGCGGGCCACGGAGGACACGCGACGGGCCAGCACGCGCACGCGTTCGGCCTGCTCGGGCTGGTCAAAGGCGGCATCCTCCAGCGCGGCCTCGATGTAGAGAATGGCGGTCGCCACTTCCATGGCCAGATGCGGCGCCGGCGGCTGATTGGAGCGCAGCGTCGCCACGATGGCCCGCTGCAGCACCTCGCCCAGCACGGCGCCCTCTGGGAAGAGCTGTGCCAGGGACTCGGACAGCGCCGTGAACTGCTCGCTCAGGCTGGCCAGGCGATGGGACTCGCCCTCGGCTGCGGAAGACCAGCCTTCCTTGGCGGCATGCACGCGGCGCTTGGCCTGGGCCACCCAGTTGGGGTCGATGCGCCCGAGGGTCTGGTCCTCGTAGTCGCCGGCAGCCGCGGACTCCAGATGGTAGGCGGCGCGCACCGCGCTCAGGCGCGGCGCCTGGCCGTGCTGGGCAGGCGCCTTGGCCTGGGCGCAGAAGAACAGCAGATCCTGGCCGAGACGGTCGGACACGCTGACCTCGCCCGCGCTGCCGGCACGCAGCTGCGACAGCAGGCGCGAACCCAGGCGCTTGGCGTAGTTGTCGGTCTGCAGCAAACCCTGGGCCTGCGCCTCGAACTGGGCCGAGGCCAGTTGCCAGAGCGTGCGCGACTGCAGGTCCGATGACGACGCCCCCAGACCGGCACACAGCTCGCTGAGCAGGCGGGCATGGCTGGGCGCCGGTGCGCGCATCTGCTTGAGCAGGGCCGACTCGAAGACGTTGCGGACGGCGTCCGGCCGCAGCCCGGACACCGGCGGGAAGCCGCTGACTTCGCGCCAGGTCCATTCATGGTGCCAAAGATCGGCGGGATGCACGCGTTCGGCCTGCGCGAGCTCGGACAGCTCGCGGTAGGCGGGGAACAGCGCCAGCGTCGAAACGGCATTGCCCGCCAGCATGCGGGTGATCAGCGAGAGCAGGGCGAAATGACCGCGCTCGATGATCTCCACGGCCTGGCTGTCCAGGTTCTGCGGGGCCGTCGCCAGGTGCCGCAGCGCCCGCTCGCTGGCGGCCAGCAGCTTGGCGCCGGCCGGCAGGCCGACCACGGACACCACGCCCACCAGCTGGTGCATCTGCGCGGCGGTCGCCTCCAGCAGCTGGTGCGGGCCCTGCGGCTCGCCTCCCAGCATCAGGGTGCTGCGGCTCTCGTTGTCACGCAGCACACGGCGCAAGGTCTTGTGCACTGACTCCAGGGAGCGGCGCAATTCCTCCTGCACCCAGGCCAAGGGGCTGAGGTCCGCGGGGAACTCGGAATCGCGCGAGAAATCCATGCCGGGTCTTGCCTTCTAGTACGGTTTTATTGCTGTGGGCTGGAGATCGATCACTCGACCTTGAATCGCGACACCGACTGCTTCAGGGCCTCGGCAGAACGCGACAGCTCGTGCACCATCTGCGCGGTGGAGCGCGTGCCCTCGCCGGTCTGCTCGGTCACGGCAAAGATGTGCTGGATGTTGGAAGCGACGTCGTTGGCGGAGCGGGCTTCGTTCACTGCGGCTTCGGAAATCCGGGCGATCAGCTCGTCCAGGCGGCGGGACACCTCGTTGATCTCCTCCAGCGCGTGGCCGGCGGCATCGGACAGCTTGGTACCCTGCACCACCCCCAGCGTGGAACGCTCCATGGCGGCCACAGCATCCTGGGTGTCGGTCTGAATGGTCTTGACCAGCGCGGCAATCCGGCGCGTGGCGTCGCCGGAACGTTCGGCCAGGCGCTGCACTTCTTCCGCCACCACCGAGAAGCCGCGGCCCGCTTCACCGGCCGACGCGGCCTGGATGGCAGCGTTCAGCGCCAGCACGTTGGTCTGTTCGGTAATGTCCGAGATCAGCTCCGTGATCTCGCCGATTTCCTGCGAGGACTCGCCCAGGCGCTTGATGCGCTTGGAGGTTTCCTGGATGTGCTCGCGGATCTGGTTCATACCGCCGATGTTGTTCTCCATCGCCTGCTTGCCCTGCTCGGCCGCTTCACGCGACTGGCGGGCCACCTCGGCGGTCGTCTGAGCCTGGGCCGACACCTGGTTGATGCGCTCGGCCATCTGCAGCACCGCCTCGCCGGTGGCGCGGATCTCGTGCAGCTGCTCGGTGGAAGCCGCCAGCAGCTCGGTCGAGGTCTGGTCGACCTGGCCGGTGGTTTCCGTCACCCGTGCGGCCGTCGACTGCACCTGCGTCACCAGGTTGCGCAGCTCTTCCACGGTGTAGTTCACCGAGTCGGCGATGGCGCCGGTGATGTCCTCGGTCACCGTGGCCTGTTGCGTCAAGTCACCTTCAGCGACCGACTGCAGCTCGTTCATCAGACGCAAAATGGCGGCCTGGTTGGCGTCGTTGACGCGCTTGGCCTCCTGCTCCTGCTGCTCGGCCAGCTTGCGCTGCTCTTCGGCCATCTCGGTACGGTGGGCCTGTTCCGCCACGTACAGGCGCAGGAAGCCCACGGCGCCGGTCACCAGCGCGACCAGCGAGCCGACCATCAACAGGAGCAGCAGCGGGTTGGTACCGCCGGAGGCCTCCAGTTGCTGACCGGCCTGGTCCAGGCCCTTGCGCAGCGGTTCGCTGTCGGCCAGGATGGCGGCCTGGGCTTCGCGGGCGGATGCCAGACCCGGCATGTTGCTCAGAATGGCCGAGGCCTGGTTGCGGGTCTCGTCGAACTGTTTGAGCAGGGCGGCCAGACGCTCGCGCATCTGCGGATTGTTCACGGCCTTCAGGCCCAGCTCCGAGTTGCCCTTCAGCAGAGCCTCATTGATCTCGCGGAAGGTGTTCAGATCCTTGCCCAGCAGGAACACGGCCTCGGCGTTCACGCCTTCCTGCGTCAGGAACTCGTTGGCGCTCTTGCCGATGCGCTGGGTCAGCATGACCATCTGGCCCACCGCGGCAATTTCCACGGCGGAGCTGTTCTGCTGCAGAGCCAGGGAGGACACGGCCTCGGCGCTTTCCAGCAGATCGGAAGACTGGCGGTTAATCGTGCGCAGAGCGGCGCCCACCTGCGTCAGGATCTTTTCCTGACCCAGCACCAGCTTGGCGTTCTTCTCGGCCGCAGCGATCTTGGGCGCGAGGTTCTCCAGGGTCTGCAGGGCGTCGCCCGAAGCCTTGGCCAGCTCGCCTTCGCCGGTGCGCAGGTTGTTGGCAATGCCGCTCAGCACCGAGGAGCTTTCCCGCAGTTCCGCGAAAGCCTGGGTGTTGCCCATGGTGGCGGTCGACACGGCCTTGGCCAGGCGCTGCGACTGCATCATGGCCTGACCGGATGCCCGCACCTGGGCGGCCGTCCGGCTGCTGTTCCAGAGATTCAAGCCCACCGTGGCGGCCGTGCCCACCAGGCCCACAGCCACCAGCGCGGTCAGGGCGCGCTGGCGCTTGGCGCGGTTCGCGGCGGCAGCCGCGGCCACGGCCGTCAGCGCGGCCGCGGGGTCGGCGGCCTGCGTGTTGCCGAAGGACGTGGTCTGGCCGAAGGTGGTGCTGCTGGCGCCTTCGCCATACTCGCCCACGGGCGCAGCCTGCTCGGCCGTCGGCGTGGCCTCCGAGATGATGGACACGTCGGCGGCATGCATTTCGACCTGGACCGTCTCGGCCCCGTCGTGCATGGATGGCTGCGCCTCCTGCGTCACGTCGTGGAGCCCTTCGGGCGCATGCTCACCCTCTTGCTTGCCCATGCTCTTGATCTTGTCCAGGAAGCTCATCTGACCCTCTGACGTCTGTTAGATAGCGTGAAAGACGCGCGGCCGTCTCGCGTTCGGCCGACGCATGCAGGTTTAGGCGACGATGCGCAGGAATTGTTCGTGCTTGGCCAATGCTTCGAGATCGAGCACCTGCCAGCTGCGGCCTTGCTCGTCCTTCAGGCGCGCACCGGCGAACCGGGGCCGCGCGCCAGCTTCGCCCGCATCGGGATCGGGGCTCAGCTGCTCATCCGAACGCAGGCCCAGCAGGCGATCCACCAGCAGGGCGCAGTTGATGTTCAGGTCGGAGTTCAGGGCGACGAAACGCGACTGGCCGGCATCCAGACGGGTGCCGGGTTCACGCGCCCCGAGGAAGGCCGCCAGGTCCACGACCGTGTGCAAGCCGCCGCGCAGATTGGCCACGCCCAGCAGCCAGGGCTGGGCGTAAGGCACGGTCTTGAGCGGCACCGGCGAGAAGATCTCGGCCGCCTGCTTCAGCGAAAACAGCATGGCGTGTCCCGCCACCTCGACGGCCAGCCAGCTGGCGCTGCGGGTCTGTTCCCGCGCCGCCTGCATCCGCTGCGCCAGGCGCTGCTGCAGTTCGCGCAGGGCTTGCTTGTTGGCCATGGTGCGTCAGCCCTTGGCGCCTTCCAGCGCCTTGATCTTGGCGATCAGCTCGTCGGACTTGACGGGCTTGACCACGTAGTCGGATGCCCCCTGGCGCATGCCCCAGACCTTGTCGGTCTCCTGGTTCTTGCTGGTGCACATGATCACCGGCACATGGGAGAACTTGGGGTCGCGGGTGATGGCGCGCGTCAGCTGGAAGCCGTTCTGGCCGGGCATGACCACGTCCATGAGAATCAGGTCCGGCACTTCCTCGCCCAGGCGCTTCATCGCTTCCTCGCCGTTCTCGGCGGTGCGCACCGTGTAGCCGCGCTTGGTCAGCATCTCGCTCAGGTGATGGAGTTCGGTCTTGGAATCGTCGACCAGCAGAATGTTTTGGATAGTCATGGAAGCTCCTCGCTGGGCCGGTGGGATGTCTCAGCCCTGGGGCTGATGGCGGCCCGGCAGCTCAGGACTGCGAGCGGTGCTGTTGCACCGCCTGCAGCAGTTGATCCTTGGTGAAGGGTTTGGTGAGGTAGTCCTGGGACCCGACCATGCGGCCACGGGCCTTGTCGAACAGGCCGTCTTTGGACGACAGCATGATCACCGGCACGTGGGCGAACTGCGGATTGCGCTTGATGATGGCGCAGGTCTGGTAGCCATCCAGGCGCGGCATCAGGATGTCGCAGAACACCAGGTCGGGATGGTAGTCGCTCAGCTTGGACAAGGCATCGAAGCCGTCCTCCGCCAACACGACTTCGTGCCCGCCCTGCTTGAGAAAGATCTCGGCACTGCGACGAATGGTGTTGCTGTCATCGATGACCAGCACCTTGGTCGCTGCCGTCTTGCCTTCTTGCGCTTGCCCGTCCAACCCAGCTACTCCTTCAGCGGTGGGGAACACGCCTGCAGCGTGCATGGTGTTGTCGACCCGTCAGATGCGGACCATTTCGAAATCTTCCTTGCGAGCTCCGCACTCGGGACAGGTCCAGTTCATGTCCACATCGGCCCAGGCGGTGCCAGGCGCAATGCCGTGCTCGGGATCCCCGGCGGCTTCGTCGTAAATCCAGCCGCAGATCAGGCACATCCAGGTACTTGCTTCGCTCACGATACAGTTCTTTGCTCACTACAATGCGACGAAAGATTGTAGCCACGCCCCTCAGACGTTCCCGCGGAGCATATAGGCACAGATGCAACAGGAAACTCGGGGCTTATCCGCACTTAGACGAATCCGCCCAGAGAATTCCGAGCACTATTGCCCAAGCCTCCCGCCCGACCGTGCCGGTGCACGGTCCCTATCAGGCCCAGCATGGGCGACGCTCCACCATGAACAGCCCCGACACCCCCCTCCCCCCTGACGCCGCAGCGGCCGAAGAAGAAGCCCAGGCCCCTGCCTGTGTGATGAGCTTCAACGCCAGCGAGCCCACCGGCGCCGCCGGGATCGCCGGCGACATCGCCACCATCGCTGCCATGGGCGCGCATGCCCTGCCGGTGGTGACCGCCATCGTGCTGCGCGACACCGCCGAGGTCTTCGAGCATCAGACGCTGGACAGCGACCTGGTGGTCGAACAGGCCCGCTCGGTGCTGGAGGATGTGCCGGTCGCCGCCTGGAAGGTCGGCTTCCTGGGCAGCGCCGAGGGTGTCAGTGCCGTCGCCGAAGTGCTGTCGGATTATCCGGACGTTCCCCTGGTCGCCTACATGCCCGCCATCAGCTGGTTGGATGAGGAACAGCAACAGAGCTACTGGGACAGCTTCCGCGAGCTGATCCTGCCTCAGACCCAGGTGCTGGTGGGCAACCACAAGACCCTCACCGACTTCCTGCTGCCCGAATGGGACGCCGGCCGCCCGGCCTCGCCCCGCGAGCTGGCCGTGGCCGCCGCCGAGCACGGTGCCCAGCACGTGCTGGTGACCGGCATCGCGCTGCCCAACCAGTTCGTGGACAACGTCCTGGCCAGCCCGCAAGGGCCCATCACCGGCGAGAAGTTCGAACGCTTCGAGGTCAGCTTCGTCGGTGCCGGTGAGACGCTGTCGGCCTCGCTGGCGGCCCTGCTGTCGGTGGGCGCGGAGATCCACGCCGCCGTCGGTGAGGCCCTGGCCTTTCTGGACCAGAGCCTGGACGCCGGCTTCCGCCCCGGCATGGGCAATGTGGTCCCCGACCGCTTCTTCTGGGCCCTGCCCCCGGCCGAGGAGGGCGAGCCCGGCGCCGCGGCCGAGCACGAGCACAGCCATGAGCTGATGATGGACGAGCCCACCAAGGGCCCGCGCCGCATCCACTGATTCCTCTCCGACCCGATTCCATGAGCCAGAACCAGACCCTGTTCGAGCGCGCCCAGCGCGTGATCCCGGGGGGCGTGAACTCGCCCGTCCGCGCCTTCCGCGCCGTGGGCGGCACGCCCCGCTTCATCACCCGCGGCAGCGGTGCCTACATCTTCGATGCTGATGCAAACCGTTACATCGATTACATCGGCTCCTGGGGTCCGATGATTCTGGGTCACGGCCATCCGGCGGTCCTGGAGGCCGTGCAGAAGGCGGCGCTGGACGGCTTCTCCTTCGGCGCGCCGACCGAGCGCGAGATCGAGCTGGCCGAGGAGATCCTGAAGCTGGTGCCCTCGATGGAGCAGGTGCGCCTGGTCAGCTCGGGCACCGAGGCGACCATGAGCGCCATCCGCCTGGCCCGTGGCGCCACCGACCGCAGCAAGTTCATCAAGTTCGAGGGCTGCTACCACGGCCACACCGACAGCCTGCTGGTCAAGGCGGGTTCAGGCCTGGCCACGTTCGGCAATCCCACCAGCGCCGGCGTGCCGGCCGAGGTGGCCCAGCACACCGTCGTGCTGGAGTACAACAACCTCGCCCAGCTGGAAGAGGCCTTCGCCCTCCACGGCCACGAGCTGGCCTGCGTGATCATCGAGCCCATCGCCGGCAACATGAACTTCGTGCGGGCCGCCCTGCCCTTCGTCAAGCGCCTGCGCGAGCTCTGCACCCAGCACGGCGCCCTGCTGGTCTTCGACGAGGTCATGACGGGCTTTCGCGTGGGCCTGCACAGCGCCCAGGGCCACTACGCCACGCTGCTGCCGGGCTTCAAGCCGGACATCAGCACCTTCGGCAAGGTCATCGGCGGCGGCATGCCGCTGGCGGCCTTCGGCGCCAGCCGCGAGATCATGAAGCACCTGGCCCCGCTGGGCGGCGTCTACCAGGCCGGCACGCTCTCGGGCAATCCGGTGGCCACCGCCTGCGGTCTGGCCACGCTGCGCGAGATCCAGAAGCCCGGCTTCTTCGACGGCCTCTCCGCGAAGACCCGGCAGTTGGTCGACGGGCTCAAGGCCGTGGCCGCCGAGAATGGCGTGCCCTTCAGCGCCGACTGCGAAGGCGGCATGTTCGGCTTCTTCCTGCTGCCCGAGCTGCCGCAGAACTACAAGACCGTGATGACCACCGATGGCGCCCGCTTCAACGCCTTCTTCCACGGCATGCTGGACCGTGGCGTCTACCTGGCCCCGGCCCTTTACGAAGCCGGCTTTGTCTCGGCCGCCCACACGGACGCCGACATCACCGCGACCCTGGACGCCGCACGCCAGGCCCTGCGCTGAAGATAGTCCGAAGCCATGAGCACCGCCTCCCGCCGCTACCGTGCGGCGGTCTTCGACATGGACGGGCTGCTGCTCGACTCCGAGCGCCCCATCCAGGAAGCTTGGTTGCGCCTGTCGGCCGAGGCGGGTGTTGCCCTCACGCCGGCGGACTACCGCCAGACCGTGGGTCGCAACCGCGCTGACTGCCTGGCGCTGCTGACGGGCTGGTTCGGCTCGCTGGACGCGGCCGAGCGCATGTACGAGGCCGTGGATGCCGATGTCGCCCGGCGCTTCGCCGGCCGCGGCTTCGAGCTCAAGCCCGGCGTCCTGCCCCTGCTGCAGGCGCTGCGCGCGCGTGGCATCCGCTGCGCCGTGGCCTCGTCCACGCGTCATGCCAAGGTGCTGGACCGCCTCGGCGCCGCCGGCATTCTCGAGCACTTCGACCCCATCCACGGCGGCGACCAGGTGGCGCGCGGCAAGCCGCATCCGGACCTCTTCGAGCTGGCCGCGCGCAGCCTGCAGCGCCCGGCCGGCGACTGCCTGGTCTTCGAGGATTCCAGCTACGGTGCCCAGGGAGCGCTCGCGGCCGGCATGGGCGTGGTCCTGGTGCCCGACCTCAAAGATCCCACCCCCGACATCGCCCCGCGCTGTCTGATCCTCTCCAGCCTGGAACAGGCCCTGGCCCAGTTGCCGGCCTGGTTCGGCGACTGACGATTCTGCACACCATGCACATCCACATCCTCGGCATTTGCGGCACCTTCATGGGCGGCCTGGCGGCACTGGCCCGCGAGGCCGGCCATCGCGTCACCGGCTGCGACGCCAACGTCTACCCGCCCATGTCCACGCAGCTGGAAGCCCTGGGCATCGAGCTGATCGAAGGCTTCGGCGTCGAGCAACTGGACCTGAAGCCCGATCTCTTCGTGATCGGCAACGTGGTCACCCGCTCCAGCGAGGGCCGCTTCCCGCTGATGGAAGCCCTCATGGACGCCGGCCTGCCCTACACCAGCGGCCCGCAATGGCTGGCCGAGCATGTGCTGCAGGGCCGCCATGTGCTGGCCGTGGCCGGCACGCACGGCAAAACCACGACCACCTCCATGCTGGCCTGGATCCTGGAGCACGCGGGCCTGAACCCCGGCTTCCTCGTGGGCGGAGTGCCACAGAACTTCGGGGTCTCGGCGCGGCTGGGCGCGGTGGCATCGCGAACCCCGAGCGCCGCCGGGCCGTCCCAAGGCGCGAGCGCCCCCTCGGGGGGCAGCGCAGTGCCCGCAGGGCCAAGCGTGGGGGTGCACCTGTCGGCCGGGCCGTCCCAAGGCGCGAGCGCCCCCTCGGGGGGCAGCGCAGTGCCCGCAGGGCCAAGCGTGGGGGCACCATTTGTCATTGAAGCGGACGAGTACGACACCGCCTGCTTCGACAAGCGCAGCAAGTTCGTCCATTACCGCCCGCGCACGGCCGTGCTCAACAACCTCGAGTTCGACCATGCCGACATCTTTCCGGACCTGGCCGCCATCGAGACCCAGTTCCACCACCTGGTGCGCACCGTGCCGCCCAGCGGACGGTTGATCGTCAATGCCCGCGAAGAGGCGCTGCAGCGTGTGCTGCAACGCGGCTGCTGGAGCGAGGTGCAACGCTTTGGCGCCCGCAAGGAAGAGCCCGGCATCCTGCGAGCGCGGGGCGAGCCCTCGGCCTTCGACGTGCTGCGCGGCGCGCTCAAGGTGGCCCGGGTGGAATGGGACCTGGCCGGCGAGCACAACCAGCTCAATGCCCTGGCCGCCATGGCCGCGGCCGAGCACCTGGGCGTGACGCCCGAGCAGTCCGCCGCTGCGCTGGCCGTGTTCAAGAATGTGCGCCGCCGCCTGGAGCTGCGCGGCGAGGCCGGCGGCGTCAAGGTCTACGACGACTTCGCCCATCACCCCACCGCCATCCGCACCACGGTCAACGGCCTGCGCCGCCGCATTGCGCCGGCCGAGCGCATCCTGGCCGTCTTCGAACCGCGCTCCAACACCATGAAGCTGGGCACCATGAAGGCCCAGCTGCCCTGGGCCCTGGAGGAGGTGGACCTGGCCTTCTGCAACCAGGCCGGCCTGGGCTGGGACGCGGCCGAGGCCCTGCTGCCCATGGGCGAGCAGGCCCAAGTCTGCGACGGCGTCGAGGCCCTGGTGGACGCCATCCTCAAGGCGGCCCGTCCCGGCGACCATGTGCTGTGCATGAGCAACGGCGGCTTCGGCGGCATCCACGAGAAGCTCCTGGCAGCGCTGGCGCGCTGAGCCGCGCGCCAGGCTCACGCCGCCGGCTTGATCGCCAGCGTGGCGAGGAAGGTCGGCATCACCCGGTCCACCAGGAAGCGCGGCTGCGGCTGCCAATCCTCCTGGAAGTCGGCCAGCAGCAAGCCGGCGGCCAACTGCCCACCGATCAGATCCGCCAGGCTGTGCCCGTGCACCAGAGCCTCGCCTCGGGCCTTCTTGGCCGCCAACGCCTCGGGCGCGAGGTCGCGGCTGTCGGCATAGGGAAGGCGGTGACAGGGTCGGATGAGGCCCTGGGCCTGCCACTGCGGATCGCGATCACCGATGAAGAGCACGGGGTTGTAGAAGCTCGCCAGCAGCCGCCCGCCCGGCTTGAGCACCCTTGCGCATTCCCGCCAGACCGGCCGCACATCCGGCACGTAATGGTTCGAGATGGGATGCAAGACCAGGTCGATGCTTGCGTCTGCAAAGACCGACAGATCGCTCATCTCGCCCTGCACGCAGCACAGCGCCAGGCCCTCGCGCTGCGCCACCGCGCGGTCACGGGCGAGCTGCTCCGCGGACAGGTCGAACACCGTCACCGCGACGCCCACGCTCTCGCCCAGTGCGGCCAGCAAGGGCGCCTGCTGGCCGCCGCCGGACGCCAGACACAGCACGCGCGCGCCGGCCAAGGAACCGAGCCAGTGCGGGCGCAGGGGGCCCGGCGTGAGCTGGGGGAGCAACTCGCCACGGCGTGCCGCCGCCACCTGCTCGGCGCTGACGGGCCGCGACCAGGGACTGTCCTGCGACGCCATGGCGTCCCAGGCTTGCTGGTTGTGGTGGATCAGCGCGGCCTGGCTGAAGACCGGGCCGTCGGACGCTGAGGGTTTGAATGCAGGCATGGTTTCTCCTTCGATGAGCGAAGGGGAAGGACCATGCCGCCGCGTCAGAATTTCGGAGCGCTGATGCACGCATCAACGGGCGCATGCCCGCGCCCTGCACCGATGCCAGACAGGCCACGGCCCCTCCCCGATGACGGGCAGGTGGCGATGGGAAGGCTGGGCATCAGAGGCGCATGGCGGTCAGGGCTCCTTCAGTGCGTGCGGCAACGGATGATTCAGTGCGCGCTCGAGGCCGCGGGCCTGCTCAGCCGCTCGACCTCGTAGTCCCCATCATCCACCAGCCTCGACCACCCCTCGAAACGCCCCAGGCCCAGCGAGCGGGCCATGGACAGCAGCAGGCTCTGGCCCGCGACCGGGCTGAGCGGCTGCAGCTGGTAGACGGGATCCTCGAAGGCCTCGGCCGGCGAAACGAACTGCCAGCCCCGGGCCTTGAACATCGCAATGGCGTCGTCCAGGAACAAGGCATTGAGCAGGTTGTGGTGGGTCAGCAGCAGCTGGGCGATGTCGCGGCCCTGCAAACGCCGCGCCAGAGCCTGGTAGGCCTGCGCACGCTGCCAGAGGTGATCCAGATAAGCCTGGCGGATGTCGCCGACCTCGGCCTGCGGGTCCGCCTTCAGCCGTGATTCCAGGACCTCGTTGAGCCGCCAATCGCTGGTATCCAGGCTCACATAGGCGTTGCGAAACCCCTGCTCCTTCATCCAGGCCCGCATGCCGTCGCGCTTGGCCTCGGGCTTGCCCTCACGCAGGTAAGTGAAACGGAACCAGCGCTGCAGCCCGGCCTGCCCCTCGAGGATCTTCTGGCAGCGCAGGATCTCGTCCTGGTACTGCTCCAGGCTGACCTGCGGGCTGTTCAGGTCCAGGTGGCTCATGGTGTGGTTGCCCAGCAGCTGGCCGGCGTCCGACCAGGCCTTGACCAGGGCCAGACCTTCGGGGCGATCGGCGCCGTTGCCGCAGGTCACGAAGAGGGCCGCCTGCACCTGGTGTCTGCGAAGGGCCGCGAGGATGGCCTCATTGCGCGCCTGCGGGCTGAGGCGCGGCGTGGCACTGAGATGGGGACCGTCGTCCATGGTCAGGGCGATGCGCTGGGGGGGACGCGGCGCCTGGGCCAGGCTAAGGGTGGTCACGACAGACAGCGAAAGGAGAGACAGAAGGGATTGGAGGCGGCGCATCGTCCCATTGTCGGCAACGCGAACCAGCCTCGTGCTCCAGTGATCGTCCTTGTGCGGTAAGCAGACCAGTCGTGTGTGACCCAGGCGCCCGGTCTACTCTCGCTGTCCCCCATATTGGGGCTACGCGAAACGATCGATCGAAGTCCGCAACAATAACTGGGCAGTCCTCCGCCCTGATGCCGCCTACAGGCTTCAGGCCATCGACCGATCAATCACACCTTTCCGATGAACCATCAAGATCGCCGCAGTTTCCTGAAATCCATCGCCAAGTCCGCCGGAACCGCTGCCGCCCTCGGCGCCCTCCCTCCCGCCATTCAGCGGGCCCTGGCAGCCACGCCCGGCCCCGCCACGTCCGTACGGGACATCGAGCACATCGTGATCGTCATGCTCGAAAACAGAAGCTTTGACCATTACTTCGGCACCATGGAAGGAGTGCGGGGCTTCATGGACCGCTTCCCCATCCCCCTCAACGGCTCGCGCATGGTTTGGCAGCAGCCGTCCCAGACCAGCCCTGGGCAGTTGGTCTGGCCGTTCCGGCTCGACAAGTCCAAGGTCAATGCACTTCGTATCGACAAGTGGAATACCGGAACGCAGAAGCTGCCGCACAGCTACTCCGACGCGCAGGCTGCCTGGAACCAGGGCCGCATGAATGAGTGGACGAAGTACAAGACCGACTACAGCATGGGCTACTACACGTCGGCTGAAATTCCCTTCCATCACACGCTGGCCGCCGCTTTCACGCTGTGCGATGCCTACTTCTGTTCGGTCACCGGCAGCACCGGCCCCAACCGCGTGTCCTTCTGGTCCGGATCCAACAGCGATCCGAATGCACGAATGGCCGGCAGTCCTGCCACCAAAGCCAATGCGGAGATCACCAACTACCGCAGCGCCACGGTGAACTTCACCACTGGACCGAAGAATGTGGGGCCCGAGTCCTACGTCTACAGCGGCACACCCTTCAACTGGAAGACGCTGCCGGAACTCCTGGAAGCCGCCGGCGTCTCCTGGCGGATTTTTCAAGATCCCAAGGACAACTGGGAGGGCATGATGCACGGCGGCCTGGCCTTTGCCGGCTTCCGCAATGCGTCCATGAGCCAGACCGGCCCACTCTGGACCAAGGGCCTGCAGGGCACCAGCACGCCCGCAGGCACCGGCCCGGCCAACTATGTCGGCGGCCTGCCTGACTTCTGCACCGCGGCCAGGGCCGGCACTTTGCCCCGAGTGTCTTGGATCCTGCCCACAAAGCAGCAAACCGAGCACCCCAGCTCCCTGGCCAGTTCTGCCCGGGGCGCCGACTTCCTCCATCAGATTCTCGATGCCTTGACCGCCACAAGCAACAGCGGGAAGTGGAGCAAGACCGCGCTGTTCATCACCTACGACGAGAACGACGGCTTTTTCGATCACATGCCGCCGCCATCCCTGCCGAGTGCCACGGTGACGCGAGACGCCGCAGGCAATGACAGCTGGTCCTTCGCGGGCCAGTGCAGCCCAGAGATCTTCGCCTCCAGCGGGGATAGCGCGACAGCCACCCGACTGATGAAGGGCGAGTACGTAGACCTCCGCCGGTTCAATGGCAATAGCGCCAGCTCGGAGCTCGATCAAAACGGCAGCCCCTATCTCGATGCGACCGACTTCGCAAGCAATGGCGGCATGCGCCCGGCCGGGCTGGGTCCACGCGTCCCCATGATGGTGGTGTCCCCCTGGACCAAGGGAGGTTTCGTGAACTCGCAGGTCTTCAGCCACGCCTCCATGGGCATGTTCCTTGAGAAGGCTTGCGGCATCGACCTGGGCGCCAACATCAGCCCCTGGACGCGCAAGGTGTGTGGCGACTTGACCTCGACCTTCAACTTCGGGGCCAGCAATGTCTCGCTGCCCAACTGGCCGGATACCTCGGGCTACCAGACCGTGGAAACCCAGCAGGAAACGATGGTCACCCCGACCCCACGCCTCAATGCCAGCCGGGTTGACTGCTTTCCCGTCTGGCAGACCCGCAAGCCCGCGCGCGCCATCCCCTACTTCATCAACGCGAGCTGCAAGGCCCAGGTGCTGAGCAGCACTCAGGCCAAGGTGACACTCACCTTCAGCTGCGAATCGGACAGCACGGCAACGGTCTTCCATGTCTACGATCGCAAGAACCTGCAGTTGGCGCCGGCTCGCTACACGGTGGCCCCGGGACGCTCGCTGTCCCATGTCGTGACCGTCACCAGCAGCGACCTGAATACGGACCCCAACGCCACCTACGACCTTGAGGTCTTCGGCCCCAACGGGTTCTACCGACGCTTTGCGGCCAATCTCGTCAAGACGATCGGCGCTGGCGCATCGGTGATCCTGGATCGAGCCAATAGCCGTGTCCGCCTGGATCTGAGCAACTTCAATGCCTGGAGCGGCTGCACGTTCCTGATCTCCGACCTCTACGGCAGCACCTCGACGCGCGTGACCCTGGCAGCAGGCCAGGACGTCCACCAGTACGTCGACATCCCCCTCAGCAGCCGTGGACACGGCTGGTACGACTTCACCATGCTGCTTGCCGAAGGCGGTGGCTATTGGTGGAGGCTGGCCGGACATATGGAGACCGGCAGGGACGACATCGCCGACCCGCGCATGGGCGACGAGCTGATGTAAGCCCGACCGCAGTGCCTGGGAGGAGCCCCTCGCGGCACCTCCCTGCCATTGCCAGCGGATCAGGCCAGCAACACCTTGCCCACCGCCTCCGCCACCTCGATCCCATCCACGCCCGCCGACATGATGCCGCCGGCATAACCGGCACCTTCACCGGCCGGATAGAGCCCGCGCACATTCAGGCTTTGGTAGTCCCGGCCGCGAGTGATGCGCAGGGGGCTGGAGGTGCGCGTCTCGACGCCGGTCAGCACCGCGTCGCGCATGTCGAAGCCGCGGATCTGGCGGCCGAAGGCCGGCAGGGCCTCGCGGATGGCGTCCAGGCAGTAGTCGGGCAGGCTGCCGCGGCCCTTCTCCTGCAGATCGGTCAGGTGCACCCCGGGCTTGTAGGAGGGCACGACGCTGCCGAATTCCGAACTGACCTGGCGCTTGATGAAGTCACCCACCAGGCTGCCCGGGGCAATGTAGCCGCCACCGCCCAGCTCATAGGCGCGCGACTCCCAGATGCGCTGGAAGGCCATGCCGTCCAGCGGATTGACGGGGCCCTCGCTCTTGCCGTCCTGACGGTAGTCCTGCGGGCTGATGCCCACCACGATGCCGGCGTTGGCGTTACGCTCGTTGCGCGAGTACTGGCTCATGCCGTTGGTCACCACGCGGTTCGGCTCCGAGGTGGCCGCCACCACGGTGCCGCCGGGGCACATGCAGAAGCTGTAGACCGAACGGCCGTTCTTGGCGTGGTGCACCAGCTTGTAGTCCGCCGCACCCAGCAGCGCATTGCCGGCATTAGGCCCGAAGCGGGCCTTGTCGATCAGACTTTGCGGGTGCTCGATGCGGTAGCCGATGGAGAAAGGCTTGGCCTCCATGTAGACGCCGCGTTCGTGCAGCATCTTGAAGGTGTCGCGCGCGCTGTGGCCCAGGGCCAGGATGACCTGGTCGGCACGGATCTGCTCGCCGCTCTCCAGCACCACGCCGCGCACATGCTGGCAGCCGTCCTGACCGGGCTCGATGAGCAGGTCGCTGACCTTTTGCTGGAAGCGGATCTCGCCGCCCAGAGCCTCGATCTCGGCGCGGATCTTGATCACCATGCTCACCAGCCGGAAGGTGCCGATGTGCGGCTTGGAGACATAGAGGATCTCCTCCGGCGCGCCGGCCTTCACGAACTCGGTCAGCACCTTGCGGGTGAGGAAGCGGGGGTCGGAGATCTGGCTGTAGAGCTTGCCGTCGGAGAAGGTGCCGGCGCCGCCCTCGCCGAACTGCACGTTCGATTCGGGGTGCAGGTTCTGCTTGCGCCAGAGGTCCCAGGTGTCCTTGGTGCGTTCGCGCACCTGCTTGCCGCGCTCCAGCACGATGGGGCGCAGGCCCATCTGCGCGAGGACCAGCGCGGCCAGGATGCCGCAGGGACCGAAGCCGATCACCACGGGGCGAAGCTTGTCGCCGCGGTCGTAGAAGTCCACCGGCGCGTGGCCGACGAAGTGGTAGCTCGTGTCCGGCGTGGGCTTGACATGGGTGTCGCCCTCGAAGCGCGCCAGCACGGCGGCTTCGTCCTCGACCTCGCAGTCCACGGTGTAGATCAGCATCATGGCCGTCTTCTTGCGGGCGTCATGGCTGCGCTTGAAGAGGTGGAAGGCCTTGAGCTGGCTGGACTGCAGGCCCAGGCGCTGCACGATGGCCGGGCGGAGTTCGTCCTCGGCGTGGTTCAGCGGCAGGCGGAGCTCGGTGATGCGGATCATGAGGATTCCTCAGGGGCGTGGCGATAACCCAGTGGGGATGAGAAACGAGTCCGGCCCGAATGACAAGCCGGAGCCAGAAACGGAAACGGCGCCCTCGCAGGCGCCGTCACGCTGTCCGAAGACCGCCGGGATCAGCCGCCCTTGTGGGTGCGCTTGCCGGGGTTCTTCTTGCTGCGGGTGTGGGTACCGCGCTCCAGGCTGGTGCAGTTGCCGCGGCCGTGCGTGAAGCTCACGCCGTTGGCGGGGACGGGACGGGGGGCGGCGCGCTTGTCGGCCTCGGTGACGATCTTGTTGCCCATGGTGGCTCCAATGAGGTTGTGAATGATGACGGCAGCTTTTCGCGGGTCAACTCGCTATTTTAGCCCGACTGCGGCCAGATCCTGTCTGCGCCGTTCTTGAAGCGCTGCTGGCGGCGGCATGCCCATCATCCCTGCTGACAGTTTTGGCCGGCCTGCTCCCTACAATCCCCGCAGCCCCCGAGAGGGGCCATTCCTGTTTGTAGCGCCCCCATGCAACTGCCCCTGATCGCTCCCGGAAAGAAGTTCTCGCTGCCGCGCCCGCCGGGCTCGGCCGATGCCTTGCTGCTGGCCCGCTTCTGCCGCCAGCAGCTGGAGGCGGGCCGCCTGTGCACCATCGTCACGGCGGAACCCGGCGACACCCAGCGCCTGGAGGACGAGCTCAAGTTCTTCGCCCCCGAGCTGCGCGTGGCCGTCTTCCCCGACTGGGAAACCCTGCCCTACGACACCTTCAGCCCGCACCAGGACCTGATCTCCGAGCGCCTGGCCACGCTCTGGCGCCTTTTGCAGGCCAAGGACAGGCCGCGCGAGGCGCGCGACGTGGATGTGGTCCTGCTGCCCGCCAGCACGGCACTCACGCGCCTGGCCCCGCCCTCCTTCCTGGCGGCCACCACCTTCCAGTTCAAGCAGAAGCAGCGCCTGGACGAAGCCGCGCTGAAGGCGCAGCTGGTGCTGGGCGGCTACGCGCATGTCTCGCAGGTGGTCTCGCCCGGCGAGTTCGCGGTGCGCGGCGGGCTGATTGACCTCTTCCCCATGGGCTCGCCCGTGCCCTACCGCGTGGACCTGTTCGGCGACGAGGTTGACTCCATCCGCACCTTCGACCCCGACAGCCAGCGCAGCCTCTACCCCGTGCCCGAGGTGCGTCTGCTGCCCGGCCGCGAGTTCCCCATGGACGAGGCCGCCCGCCAGGCCTTCCGCGCCCGCTGGCGCGAGAAGATGGAGGGCGACCCGAGCAAGTCCCGCCTGTACAAGGACATGGGCACGGGCCTGGCCACCGCGGGCATCGAGTACTACCTGCCGCTCTTCTTCGAGCAGACGGCCAGCTTCTTCGATTTCGTGCCCGAAGACGGCGCCCTGGTGCTGCACGGCGAGGTCGATGAGGCCCTCAACCGGTTCTGGACCGACACCCGCGAGCGCCACCGCTTCCTGCAGCACGACCCGGAGCGCCCCATCCTGCCGCCCGAGGACATCTTCCTGCGCGTCGAGGACTTCTTCGGTGCAGCGCGCAGCCGGGCCCTGCTCAGCCTGCGCGGCAGCGAGGCCGTGGATTACGCTCGGCCGCTGCCCGACATCAGCGTGGAGCGCGGCGCCCAGGAACCGCTGGCCCGGCTGGCCTCGCACCTGAAAACCACGCCGCATCGCGTGCTGATCGTGGCCGAGAGCGAAGGCCGCCGCGAAAGCCTGCTGGAGCTGCTGCGCGACAACAAGATCGATCCGCCCTCGTTCGCCAGCCTGGCCGAGTTCCAGGCCTCGGACGAGAAGTTCGCGATCACCGCGGCGCCCCTGGCCGCGGGCTTCTTCTGGCACGAGCCGGACGCGGCGCCACAGGGCATCGCCATCCAGTTCCTCACCGAAACCGAGCTGTTCGCCACCACGCCCACCACGCGGCGGCGGCGCAAGCAGGAGTTGGTCAGCGACGTCAACGCGCTGATCAAGGACCTCTCCGAGCTGAAGGTCGGCGACCCCGTGGTGCACATGAACCACGGCATCGGCCGCTACCAGGGACTGATCAACATCGACCTGGGCGACGGGCCCAGCGAGTTCCTGCACCTCGAGTACGCCGACAAGGCCACGCTCTACGTGCCCGTGGCGCAGCTGCACCTGATCAGCCGCTACACGGGCGTGTCAGCTGAGGAAGCGCCGCTGCACAAGCTGGGCTCGGCGCAATGGGAGAAGGCCAAGCGCAAGGCGGCCGAGCAGGTGCGCGACACCGCGGCCGAGCTGCTCAATCTCTATGCCCGCCGCGCGGCGCGCGAGGGGCATGCCTTCCGCTACTCGGGCCATGACTACGAGGCCTTCGCCGCTTCCTTCGGCTTCGAGGAGACGCCCGACCAGCGCGCCGCCATCCATGCGGTGATCCAGGACATGATCAGTCCCAAGCCCATGGACCGCCTGGTCTGCGGCGATGTGGGCTTCGGCAAGACCGAGGTGGCCTTGCGCGCCGCCTTCGTCGCGGTGATGGGCGGCAAGCAGGTGGCCCTGCTGGCACCCACCACCCTGCTGGCCGAGCAGCATTACCAGAACATCGCGGACCGCTTCGGCAAGTGGCCGGTGAAGGTGGCCGAGATGAGCCGCTTCCGCTCGACCAAGGAGATCAAGGCCGCGATGGAGGGCCTGGCCGACGGCAGCATCGACATCGTCATCGGCACGCACAAGCTGCTCTCGCCGGACGTGCAGTTCAAGCGCCTGGGCCTCCTGATCATCGACGAGGAGCACCGCTTCGGTGTGCGCCACAAGGAAGCGATGAAGGCCATGCGCGCCGAGGTCGACGTGCTCACGCTCACCGCCACGCCCATCCCGCGCACCCTGGGCATGGCGCTGGAAGGCCTGCGCGATCTCTCCGTCATCGCCACCGCGCCGCAGCGCCGGCTGGCCATCAAGACCTTCGTCCGTGCGGAAAACAGCGGCACCATCCGCGAAGCCGTGCTGCGCGAGTTGAAGCGCGGCGGCCAGGTCTACTTCCTGCACAACGAGGTCGAGACCATCGAGAACCGCCGCCAGAAGCTGGAGGAACTGCTGCCGGAGGCGCGCATCGTCGTGGCGCATGGCCAGATGCCCGAGCGCGAGCTGGAGCGCGTGATGCGCGAGTTCGTGGCGGGCCGGCACAACGTGCTGCTGTGCTCCACCATCATCGAGACCGGCATCGACGTGCCCAGTGCCAACACCATCGTGATCAGCCGGGCGGACAAGTTCGGCCTGGCCCAGCTGCACCAGCTGCGCGGCCGTGTCGGCCGTTCGCACCACCAAGCCTATGCCTACCTGATGGTGCCGGACGTCGAAGGCCTGAGCAAGCAGGCCGCCCAGCGTCTGGAGGCCATCCAGCAGATGGAAGAGCTGGGCTCGGGCTTCTACCTCGCGATGCACGACCTGGAGATCCGCGGCTGCGGCGAGGTGCTGGGCGAGAACCAGAGCGGCAACATGATGGAGGTGGGCTTCCAGCTCTACAACGACATGCTCTCCGAGGCTGTGCGCTCGCTCAAGGCCGGCAAGGAGCCCGACCTGCTCTCTCCGCTGGGCGGCGTGTTCGGCGCCAACACCGAGATCAACCTGCACGCCCCCGCGCTGCTGCCCGACGCCTACTGTGGCGACGTGCACGTGCGGCTCTCGCTCTACAAGCGTCTGGCCACGGCCGACAAGACCGAGCAGATCGACGCCATGCTGGAGGAAATCACCGACCGCTTCGGCAAGCTCCCCGCCCAGGGCCAGACCCTCTTCGACACCCACCGCCTGCGCGTGCTGGCCAGGCCCTACGGCGTGCTCAAGATCGATGCGGCGCCCTCGGTGATGAACATCAACTTCCGCCCCAACCCGCCCATTGACGCGATGCGCGTGATCGAGCTCGTGCAGAAGAACCGCAACATCAAGCTCGTGGGCAACGACAAGCTGCGCATCGACAAGGCCCTCTCCGACCCCAAGGACCGTGCCCAGGCCATCCGCGAGGTGCTGCGGCTGCTGGGGTCGCCGGTCAAGGCGGATTGAGCGCGACAGGTGCAGCGCCCCAATGGCGTCGACCGACGGTCCGGACGCCGCCGACACCTGCGAGGCGCAGCCGTTGGCCGTGGTGCGCGCCACACCCTGGCTCCTGTGCGCCTTGCGAAGCGCGCGCCGGAGGACTCGCGCATTGGCGCCTAGGCGCCGCGCGCGTGCTAAGGTGCAGGCCCCAGCCGTCCTTGCCACTGCTTCATCGTGACCGCCCCGACCTCCCCCGCCCTCGTCATCCAAGGTTTCAGCGCGCCGCTGCGCCTGGCCGATTTCCGCCTGGCCGCCTTCGACATGGACTCGACCCTGATCAACATCGAGTGCATCGACGAAATCGCTGCCGCTGCCGGCAAGAAGGCCGAGGTGGCGGCCATCACCGAAGCCGCAATGCGCGGAGAGATCACGGACTTCAAGGACAGCCTGCGCCGCCGCCTGGCCCTGCTCAAGGGCGTGCCCGTCACGGCACTCGAGCAGGTGCTGCACGAACGCCTGCAGTTCAACCCCGGCGCCCGCGAGCTCTGTGACGCGTTGAAGGCGGCGGGCATCAAGCTCTTGCTGGTGTCCGGCGGCTTCACCTTCTTCACCCGCCATGTGGCCGCCGAGCTGGGCATGGACTTCGTGCGCAGCAATGAGCTGGAGATCGTCGACGGCCGGCTCACCGGCGGCCTGGTGATGCAGACCTGGGGCGAGATCTGCGACGGCGAGGAAAAGAAACGCATGCTGCTGCAATGCGCGGCCGAGATCGGCGCCGCGCCGGGCCAGTGCCTGGCCGTGGGCGATGGCGCCAATGACCTGCCCATGATGGGCGCCGCCGGGCTCTCGGTGGCCTACCACGCCAAGCCGCGCGTGCGCGAGCAGGCCATGGTCGCGATCAACGAGGGCGGACTGGAGCAGCTGCTGCAGCTGCTGCACTGAGCTCAGGCGCCGGTCCCACCTGACAGACTTGGCATAGGCACGCACGGCCGGAGCGTTAGCATGCCGGCATGAAAAACCCGACGGTCCAGGGAAGGCGCCGCACGCAGCGATGGCGCACGCTGGGCATGGGCTTGCCCTGGCACGCCAAGCAAGCCCAGGCCTTCGACCGCGGCTTCGCCCAGCCGATGGGTACGGCTGCCGATCAGCAGGGGCGGTCCCCCAGGGTTCAGCGCGCGGCCTTCGTCAAGGCCCCGGGCCCTGAGCGAGCGGCGCGCACGCCATGAACGCGGCCCGGCGCGGGCGACGGCTGCGGCTGCTCGCCGCGCTTGCCTTGTCGCTTCTTGGCCTGGCCTGGCTGCCGTGGACGCCTCAGGAACCACCGGGGCGGGCGCGGACGCCTCCCGCCCTGACCGCTGCCAGCCGGGCCACAGCCGCCAAGGCCAGCGATGTCGCGACAGCGCGCGCCGTCGCGACGCCTCCCCGACCTGCGCCGCCCTCCGCCTCGGCCGCCGCCGGCCCCTGGCTCAGTGACGCCGCCCTGGCCCAGATCGAAGCCCAGTGGTGCAGCCACGGCAGCCTGCAGGAGAGCCAGCAGCAGGCCGCCGCGCTGGCCAGCGAGGGCGAGGAGCTCGACGCTGAAGCGCAGGCCCGCCTCCGCGCCATCGAAGACAGCTGGCCCAGCACGCAAGCCCGCAGGCAGATCCGGGTCCGGCTGCTGCGCACCTGGCAGGCCAGCCTGCGCCAGCGTGGCGACGACGCCAGCCTGGCCCTGGCCTTGCTGATCAGCCACGGGCCCCACGAAGCCCCACCCCTCGACGCCCTGCAGCCGCTGCAGGACCTGGCCATGCGCAGCAGCGACCCCTGGGTGCAGGCCGTGGCCCTGCAGCGCCGCGTCCACTGCCAGAGCACGCCCGGCTGCAGAATGGCGCCTCCCGAACGCTGGCCCCTGCTTGAGCCGGAGAACCTGGCGGCCTGGATCGCGGCAGCGCCGCCGGACGTGCCGCCCACGGTCACCCGGTGGAAGCAATGGAGCCAGGCTCGCCGCTGGGATGACGGCAGCAGCCGCATGATGCTCACCTTGCTGGCACTGCCCTGGCCCGGCAAGCCGGGCCTGGAGCAGGAGGTCGCCATGATGGAGCTGATCGGATGGCGGGTCAGTTGGTCCACCGTACTGCCCCTGCCCCTGACCAAGGCCTGCCGCGTGCCCAACCTCGCACCCCAGGCCCGGCAGCTGTGCGCCCAGGCCGCCGACTGGCTGTGGGGCACGCAGGGCGCCTCGCTGCTGGACTGGGCCATCGCCGTCCAGCTGGCGCAACCCGGCGAGCTCGGCAGCGAGACGCGCTGGCGGGCCCGCGAGCAGCTGGTGGCGCGCGCCAAGGAAGAGACGCATCGCGATGTCGAGCGGCTGGATCCCGGCGATCCCGCAGACCGTTGCGCCTGGCAGGCGTCGATGCTGCAGCACCTGCGCCATTGGGCCGAGCAGAGCGAGTGGGCGCCGTACGCCCGCCACTGATACGAATCTGCAACAAACCGAGGGTGCACCCTCAAAGAGGGGCTTGACTCAGGGCAAATCCCGATCCTTTTGGCAACACCTTGCTACATCCTCTTGCCTTTCGATCCTGACGCCAGAGGTAGGGCTGCGGACAATCGCTGCCGGGCCTGACGCAGGCCCTGAGCTGTACCGCCTGTCCCATCCTCCATGCGCATTTCCGTCGATCTCCGTCAAGTCAGCCGATTACTCAACCACGGCCCCACCGTGCTGGTCAGCAGCCAGCATGAAGGCCGGCGCGACGTCATGGCCGCGGCCTGGAACATGCCGCTGGACTTCAGCCCGCCCAAGGTGGCGGTGGTCATCGACAAGGCCACCTACACCCGCGAGCTGGTCGACGCCTCCGGCGAGTTCGTGCTGGCGGTGCCCTGCGCCGCGCAGGCGCAGCTGACGGCGGACGTCGGCCACGTCAGTGGCCGCGAGTTCGACAAGTTCCAGCGTTTCGGCATCCAGGCCCAGCCTGGACAGAAAGTCGACGCCCCACTGATCGCCGGTTGCCTGGCCTGGCTGGAGTGCGTGGTCTACCCCGAGCCCTATGTGGAGCATCGCTACGACCTCTTCCTGGCCGAGGTGGTGTCGGCCTGGGCGGAGGACTGGGCCTTCGTCGACGGCCGCTGGGTGGACCAGCCCGAGATGCAGCGCCGCGCCCTGCACCACCTGGGCGCCGGGCAGTTCTTCACCAGCGGCGGCCTGCTGGTGACCCGCGCCGTCGCCTGACGCGCAGACGAGCCGTCAGGCAGGCCCCGGCGTTGCCGGCCGCCCCTGCAGGCCCTTGACCGGCGCTCAGTCCAGGCGCTGCGGCAGGACCAGGCAGCCGTCCTCATCGGCATACAGCCACTCGCCGGGACGCACCGTCATGCCGTGCAGTTGCAGGACGACATTGCTCGCCCCCTGGCCCTGCCTATCGGTGGGCAGGGGCACATGCGCCAGGGCCAGGATTCCCACGTCGGCCGCACGCAGCTCGGCGCGGTCCCGCACGCAGCCGTGGATCAGCAAGCCGGCCCAGCCATTGCGCGCCGCCGCCGCCGCCAGATTGCCGCCCAGCAAGGCGCGCTGCATGGAAGCGCCGCCATCCACCACCAGCACGCAGCCTTCGCCGGGGGACTCCACCGCGGTCTTGACGGCGCTGTTGTCGTCCAGGCAGCGCACGGTGCGGATGGGGCCGCAGAAACGCTCACGGCCGCCATAACTCCGGTAGCGGCCGCCAGGCATCACGCGCAGGGCGCCGCTGGCGTCGTTCTTGAAGCGGTCGCAGATGTCGCAGCTGCTGAAGTCCATGATGCCTCCGGCAGATCCTTCCTCAGCCCAGGATGCGGATTTGCTGCCCCTGCACGCCGATGCGCTGGCCGGCTCGCATCTTGGCCGTCTTGCGGCTCTCTGGCTGACCGTCCACGGTGACCAGGCCCTGGGTGATCATCATGCGAGCCTGGCCGCCGCTGTCGGCCACGCCGGTGGCCTTGAGCAGCTTGTCCAGTTCGATGTACTCGCCGCGCAGCTGGAATTCGATCTCGTTCATGGCGGCATTGTCTCAGAGGCTGTGCGCGCTCACGCCCCCGTTCAGGCCTGGCCCAGGCGCTGGCGCGCGGCCTCGCGGATGGCACTGAGCGTGCTGCGGCTGGTGGAGACATCACTGGACAGGCGCAGATGGAACAGCGTGGGCCGCTCCTCGGCGATGGCGGCCCGCAGCGCGGGCTCGAAGTCCTCGGTCCTCTCGATGCGGTGCGCTGCCCAGCCGTAGGCCTTGGCAAGCGCGGCGAAGTCGGGGTTGTAGAGATCGCTGCCCGAAACCCGCCCGGGGTACTCGCGCTCCTGGTGCATGCGGATGGTGCCGTAGGTGCCGTTGTCCACGACCACGCACAGCAGCTTGCGCGCGCCATAGCCGGTGGCGGTGGCCAGCTCCTGGCCGTTCATCAGGAAGTCGCCATCGCCGGCGATGTTGACCACCCAGCGCGACTGCAGCAGTGCCGCCGCCACGGCGGCCGGCAGGCCATAGCCCATGGCGCCGCTGGTCGGGGCCAGCTGCGTGCGGCCGTGCTGGTGCAGGCCGCTGTAGCGGTGGAAGCGATGCAGCCAGCCGCTGTAGTTGCCGGCCCCGTTGGTGAAGACCGTGCCTTCGGGCAGCAGGCCCGAGAGGCTGCTGACCACCTGAGCCATGTCCAGCGGCGCCACGGGCTGCGGCACGAGATTGGCCTCGTAGTCGGCATGCGCGGCCTGCGTCCATTCGGTCCAGGCGCAGCCGGCGGGCGGCACAAGCTCCGCCAGCGCCGGGGCCGCGCAGCGCATGCTGGCATTGATCATCAGCTCGGCGGCGTAGACGCGGCCCAGCTCCTCGGCGCCGGCGTGGATGTGGATCAGGTCCTGATCCGGCAGCGGCGCCTGCAGCAGGGTGTAGCCGCCGGTGGTCATCTCGCCCAGGCGCGGGCCGATGGCGAGGATCAGGTCGGCCTCCTTGATGCGCTGCGCCAGCTTGGGATTGATGCCGATGCCCACGTCACCGGCATAGAGCGGATGGCGGTTGTCGAACAGGTCCTGGAAGCGGAAGGCGCAGCCCACCGGCAACTGCCAGCGCTCGGCAAATCGCTGCAGCGCGGCCACGCTCTCCGGCGTCCAGCCCCCGCCTCCGGCGATCACGAAAGGACGCTGCGCGGCGGCCAGTCGCTCGCGCAGCTCGGCCAGCGCGGCCGGACTGGGCGCGGCCTCGGCCACGCGGACGCGCGGCAGCACCGGGGCGCTGATCGTCTTCGTCAGCATGTCCTCGGGCAGCACCAGCACGACGGGGCCCGGGCGGCCCTGCATCGCGGTGTGGAAGGCGCGGGCGACGTACTCGGGCAGGCGTTCTGCATCCTGCACCTCCCCCACCCACTTGGCCATGCCCAGCGTGCCGGGACCGAACATCTGGCGGTAGTCCACCTCCTGGAAGGCCTCGCGGTCGCGCTGGTCGCTGGCGACCTGCCCGATGAAGAGGATCATCGGCGTCGAATCCTGGAAGGCCGTGTGCAGGCCGATGCTGGCATTGGTGGCACCGGGGCCCCGGGTCACGAAGCAGATGCCCGGCAGGCCGCCGAGCTTGCCCTGGGCCTCGGCCATGAAGGCCGCACCGCCCTCCTGGCGGCAAGCGATGAAGCGGATGCGGTCGCGGTGCTCATGAAAGCCGTCCAGCACGGCCAGGTAGCTCTCGCCGGGCACGCCGAAGGCATCGGTCACGCCTTGTTCGATCAGGGCCTCGACCAGCGCATGGCCGGCCAGCCGCTTCACGGCAGGAATAGGTGCTTGATTCGTCATCCGGTGACTGTAGCGCCGCCCCGCGGAGAAGGCCTTGCGCTGTTGCAAGGCCTTCTTCGGGGCTTTCCCTAGTGCCGTGTTCGACGCTGGGCGGCGCTTAAGAAAACCCATGAAACTGCCGTCGCGGCTAGGCGCAAACCGCGGCGATGCCCAGTGGCATCGCGAGGATTTGCAACAAGGCCAAGGCGGCAAGGACGCGATTTGCTGTGCCGATTGGCGTGGAGCACTGCACCAGCGCCGCCGGTCGTTCAGGCCGCTGCCTTGCGCCGCGCCAGGCCCACCAGCGAGGCGGCGCCGATGCCCAACAGCAGGGCGAATGCCGCACCGTAGAAGATGCCATGCGTCTGGCCATGGTCCATCAAGGCGCCGAAGATCGGTGCGGCCATGGCAAAGCCGATGTCCAGGCCTGAGTAGACCGTGCCATAGACGCGTCCGGTGGCGCCGGGCGGCGCGGCACGCTTGATCAGCATGTCCCGCGAGGGGCCGGCCAAGCCGGTGCCGAATCCGGCCAGCGAGGCCACGGTCAGCGCCGCGCCCACCGGCAGCCAGCCGGTCGCCGTCAGGCACAGGGCTGCCGCCGCCCCGGCCATGGCCAGGGCGATGGTGCGCTCCAGGCGGGCGCCACGCGCGACCACGAAGCCGCCGAGCACCATGCCTGCCGCGCCAGCCAGCATGTAGCCGGTCACGACGAAGGCCGTCGAGCGCACCGCGATGTCGTACATGGCTGCCAGCGCCGGGCTGGCGAAGCTCTGGATGGCTGTCAGCGCCGCCGTCGTGAAAAAGAAGAAGGAGAAGCACAGCCAGACCGAGGGCAGGCGCAGAAAGGCCAGCGGGTGCTCGTCCCTGGCGGCTGCGGCCGGGTGGCCGGACTTCTCATGGGCCCAGTTGCCCTGGCTGTCGTCGATGGCCTCGCGCTGCCAGAAGAGGATGGCGATCACCAGCAACGCCAGCAGGGCCGTCCCCAGATAGGCCAGGCGCCACTGGCCCGTCAGTTCGGACAGGCCGATCAGGAACACCGGCGCGAAGGCCCAGCCCAAGTTGCCGGAAATGCCGTGCACCGAAAAGGCGTGACCCAGGCGCGGCGCCGACACGCGCTTGTTGAGGATGGTGAAGTCCACCGGATGGAAGGGCGAGTTGCCCAGGCCGGCCAATGCAGCCGCCAGGAACAGCCCTGCGAAGCCATGCGCCGAGCCCGCCGCGATGGAAGCCAGCACAAAGCAGCCCAGCGCCGCAAAGAGCACCGGCCGCGCGCCGACGCGGTCCACCAGGAAGCCGGCCAGAGCCTGGCCGATGCCGGAGATCACGAAGAAGGTGGTGACCAGCAGGCCCAGCTCCGAATAGCTCAGTCCGAACTCGCGGATGAAGACCGGGAACAGCGGCGGCAGCAGCATGTGGAAGAAATGGCTGCTGCCATGGGCCAGGCCGATCAGGCTGATGGTGCCGAGGTCGCGCCGTGCGCTGTCGGCGGCTTCTGGGGTGAGGACTGCGGTGTTCATGCCCTCAATGTAGGCAGGGCCGGCGCGGCACAGTTACGATAGTCCGACAGATTCTTTCGAGTTTCAGCCATGACACCCGTCAAGCCCGCCAGCCGACGCCGCAGCGTGCCGCCACTGGATCCGCTGCGCTTCAAGCCCAGCGCGGAACGCCCCTTGCGTGCGAAGGCCCGCTGGATGGAGTCCCAGATGGACATCCAGCCCCACCAGCACGACTGGGCGCAGGTGGCCTTCTCCATGGTTGGCGCGGTGCGCGTGCAGACCGAGGGGCCGCAGCGCAGCCACAGCTATCTGGTGCCGCCCTCGCGCGCGGTGTGGATCCCGCCGCATACGGTCCACACGGTCAGCGCGGTGGAACGCGCCGACCTGCGCGCCTTGTATGTGCATGAGTCCGCCGTGGCCCAGTTGGGCCTGGTCGGCGGCCCCGAGGCCTGGCAGCAATGCCGTGTGCTGGAGGTCACGCCGCTGCTGCGGGAGCTGCTGCACGCCCTGGCCACGGACCCGGAAAGCAGCCCCCAGAGCCCGCTGGACCAGGCCCGCGAGCGGGCGCTGTGCCAGTTGGTGATCGACGAGCTGCGCCGCGCCCGCAGCCTGCACCTGGGCCTGAGCCTGCCGCACGACAAGCGCCTGCGCCACCTGTGCGAGACCATGATCGCCGACCCGGCCCGCCACGCCGGCATCGAAGGCTGGGCCGCCGAGTGCGGCGCCAGCACCCGCACCCTGTCACGGCTGTTCCGCAATGAGCTGGGTACGAGCTTCAGCCAGTGGCGCCAGCAGCTGCAGCTGGCCCATGCGCTGCAGCTGGCCGCGCAGAAGAAGCCCATGAACCTGATCGCCGCCGAGCTGGGCTACGCCAGCGCCAGCGCCTTCTCCGCCATGGTGACCCGAACGGTCGGCATGCCGCCCAGCCGCTTCTTCGACCGGGCCTGAGGCCCCACCCTGCTGCACCTAAAATCCCGCCATGGAACAACAGCTGTTTGACTACACGCGCCAGGACGCCGCCGGCGAGAGCTGCACCGCACATGCCTGGGCCAAAGTGCCCGCGCCGCTGAACCCGGCCCAGCGCGCCGAACTCAAGACACGCGCCGCCGCGCTGCTCAAGGCCAAGGGAGCGGTGCTGGTCGCCCACTACTACGTCGACGGCGACCTGCAAGACCTGGCCCTGGAGACCGGCGGCTGCGTCGCGGATTCGCTGGAAATGGCCCGCTTCGGGCGGGACCATGCGGCACAGACCCTGATCGTGGCCGGCGTTCGCTTCATGGGCGAGAGCGCCAAGATCCTCAGCCCCGAGAAACGCGTGCTGATGCCCGACCTGGACGCCACCTGCTCGCTGGACCTGGGCTGCCCGGCCGATGAGTTCAGCGCCTTCTGCGATGCCCACCCGGACCGCACCGTGGTGGTCTACGCCAACACCAGCGCCGCGGTGAAGGCCCGCGCCGACTGGATGGTCACCAGCTCCTGCGCGCTGGAGATCGTCAGCGAGCTCAAGGCCCGCGGAGAGAAGATCCTCTGGGCGCCGGACCGCCACCTGGGGCGCTACATCCAGGAGCAGACCGGCGCCGACATGCTGATGTGGAACGGTGCCTGCATCGTGCACGACGAGTTCAAGGGCCTGGAGCTGGACCTGCTGCGCGAGCAGCACCCCGACGCCATGATCCTGGTCCACCCCGAATCGCCGCGCAGCGTGGTCGAGAAGGCGCATGTGGTGGGCTCCACCTCGGCCCTGATCAAGGCCGTTGTGGAAGGCACGGCCAAGGAATACATCGTCGCGACCGACAACGGCATCCTGCACCGCATGCGCCAGCTCGCGCCGGGCAAGACGCTGATCGAAGCCCCCACCGCGGGCAACAGCGCCACCTGCAAGAGCTGCGCCCACTGCCCCTGGATGGCCATGAACGGCCTGCAGGGCGTGATTGACTGCCTGGAGCAGGGCACGGGCGAGATCCTGGTGGACGAGCCGATCCGCCAGAAGGCCCAGACCTGCATCACGCGCATGCTGGACTTCACCGCCCAGCTCAAGGCCCGCCAGGCCTCGGGGCTGGTCCCGGGCATCGGCGCCGCCTGAGGGCAGGACCTGTTTCGCGGCGCCCCTGACCTTCGGATGATCCGGGAATTTCGGCTATGGTTCCTCCCCAAATCAACAACAGCATAGGGAGAATTCCATGGTGTACCGCAAAGTCTGGCAGCTCGCCCTCGCGACGGCGCTGGCAGCATTCAGCCTGTCCCAGGTCCGGGCTCAAACACCCACCGGCGCGCCGAGCGGCAAGCCCGTGGTCGCCGTGCTGGCGGCCGTGGGCGATCGCATCGGCCTGGTTCGCCAGCGTCCCAGCACCGGCAGCAATATTGCACCTTATTCACGCCGCTCCGTGCAGGTGCCGGGCGCCAGCCTCAACATGGCGGTGCTCAAGGGCCTGGACGAAGCGCTTGAGCTCGAGGAGCCCGGGGCCGAGCACCTCCTGATGGGCTGGAATCCGCCCGAGGAGCTCGCCAAACGTCTTGAAAAGGCTGCGGGGGAGGAGCGCTCGAAGCTGCTGCTTGCCGCGGTGCTGGACTACTTGCGAGCCGTGCCGGAGCGCGCCGGCTGGGCGCGCATCGAGCTGGTCGTGCCCTACTTCGCGGGCCTGGAGTCCCGGGGCTTGGCCAACCGCCTATCCGGCATTGGCATCTTCGTGATGCCCTTGGCAAACGGGCGCGTGCAGTTGACCGGCGACGGCGACATCGAAGCTGCCCCGGAAAGCAATGCGGGGACCTACTCGACCGTCAACCCCGAAAGCGGCGTCAAGAGTCCCACATCCACCTTCGTCGCCCCGTACTTCTACTTCGAACGCCTCACGCTCGATGCGCAGACTCTGCGCGTTCTCAAGAGCCAGCGCATGTTCGAGCACACCAAGTACAGCGACCCGAATTCAACCGCCGTCGACGTGGCGCAGCAGGTGAGCCCGCATGACATGATGGAGCGGCTGGTCAGCCTGGTGGAGCGCGCCGCCTACAAGTCGGTGCGCGGCCAGGGCCAAGTCGAGGTCAGCCCGGTCAAGGCGGTCCAAGCCCCGCTGGCTACGCAGCCGCAGCCGCAGCCGCAATGAGCCTCGCGCTCGGGCAAGGCCCTGGACCGCGCCCGGCGGCCAGGGCGGCCTGACGGTCGTTGCAGGTGCCCGACGCCGCTGGCCTGCTGCCGGCCCAGACGCTATAAAGCAAGACATGCGTCCCGGACGTCTGGTCTGGGCATCATTCTTGCGCCGAAAGGTCTCCGCATGTCCTCCGTCGACTTCACCTCGCTGTACAACCACCATGAGCGCGAAGTGTTCGCCGCCGTCATCGCCAGTGCGCCCAAATATCCGGCGCTGTCCAAGGACGACGACCTGCTCTGCGACGTGGCCTGCGTGGCCCTGAACCGTCTGCCACCGCGCTACATCCGGCACGCGGTGGACTTCAGCTTCTACCTCACCGAGCCCGAACGTCTGGAGACCGACGCCGCCATTGCCGAGGCCGTGTCCTACGCCTTCAACTTCGTCCAGGCCCGCATCGCCTTGCGCAAGAAGCAGACGGGCTGAGCCCGGCTGTCGAGCGCCAGGCTCCTCGCGCAGCCGCATTCAGGCCCTGTGGCGCTCGGCGATCAGCACGGTGGGGAAACTCACCGGCAGCGTGCGCGGGTAGTCGCGGCTGAAGTGCAGGCCGCGGCTCTCGTGGCGCAGCAGCGCCGAGCGCACGATCAGCTCCGCGCAATCGACCAGGTTGCGCAGCTCCAGCAGGTCGCGCGTGACGCGGAAGTTGGCGTAGTAGTCGTCGATCTCACTCTTGAGCAGGGCAATGCGGTGCAGCGCCCGCTCCAGGCGCTTGGTGGTGCGCACGATGCCGACGTAGTTCCACATCAGCAGGCGCAGCTCGTCCCAGTTGTGGGCGATCACCACCTGCTCGTCGGCGTCCTCCACCTGGCTTTCGTCCCAGGCCGGCAGCGGGGCCGGCGCCAGCTCGGGCTGGGCCTGGATGTCCTCGGCGCAGGTGCGGCCCAGCACCACGCATTCCAGCAGGGAGTTGCTGGCCAGGCGGTTGGCGCCATGCAGGCCGGTGTAGGCGGTCTCGCCCACGGCATAGAGGCCCGGCAGGTCGCAGCGGCCATGCAGGTCCGTCACCACGCCTCCGCAGGTGAAGTGCACCGCCGGCACCACGGGAATCGGCTGCTTCGCGATGTCGATGCCCAGCTTGAGGCAGCGCGCGTGAATGGTGGGGAAGTGGCTCTTGAGGAAGTCTTCGCCCAGATGGCGCGCATCCAGCCAGACGTGGTCCAGGCCGTGCTTCTTCATCTCGAAGTCGATGGCGCGGGCGACGATGTCGCGCGGCGCCAGCTCCATGCGCTCATCGTGTGCAGCCATGAAGCGCGTGCCGTCGGGCAGGGTCAGGTAGCCGCCTTCGCCGCGCAGGGCCTCGGTGATCAGGAAGCCGCGGTCCTGCGGGTGGGCATTGGGCACGTAGAGGCAGGTCGGGTGAAACTGGATGAATTCCATGTTCGCCACCCGGCAGCCGGCGCGCCAGGCCATGGCGATGCCGTCGCCCGTCGAGGTGTCCGGATTGGTGGTGTAGCGATAGACCTTGCCGGCGCCGCCGGTGGCCATCACCACGGCACGGGCCGCCAGGGTTTCGACGCGGCGGCTGTCGATGTCCAGCGCGTAGATGCCATAGCAGCGCGGCTCTTCGTCACGCTGGACATGGCGTGAGGTGATCAGGTCCAGCGCCATCCAGCGCTCGCGCAGCTGGATGTTGGGATGGGCCTGGGCGGCAGCCAGCAGCCGCTCGTGGATGGCCTTGCCGGTGGCGTCGGCCGCATGCGCGATGCGGCGCACGGCATGGCCGCCTTCGCGGGTGAGGTGCAGCCCCAGGGGGCCGCCGGCCTCCGGGGTGAAGGGCACGCCTTGCCCCACCAGCCAGGCCACCGCCTCGGCGCTGCGCTCGGCGATGAAGCGGGCCGTGGCCTCGTCGACCAGGCCGGCGCCGGCGTCCTGCGTGTCGCGCACATGGCTGTCGATGCTGTCGTCGCTGCCCAGCACGCCGACGATGCCGCCCTGCGCCCAGGCCGTCGCGGCCTCGCCCAGCTCGCGCTTGGCCAGCACGATCACGGGGACCGTGTCCGCCAGATGCAGGGCGACGGTCAGGCCGGCCAGGCCAGCACCCACGATGACCACGGGAAGTTGGGAAACAGCAGCGCTCATGAATCGTTCGGCACGCCACCGCTTCATGGCGGCGTCATCGCAAAAGGTGCCTGATTCTAGGAGCGACCCAGCACAGCCGCCCCATCACCGGGCGACGATCAAGCGCAAAAAAGCCCGCCAGTGCAAACCGGCGGGCTTCGTTCAGAGCGACGCCTGCGGATCCTGCTTCGCCGGGTCGTCAGGCGCGCCCCTTGGGGCGCCGGCGCAGCCGGCAGGGGGGTCAGCTCCGCTGCATGTTCGCCTTCAGCAGGCTGGACAGCATGTCCAGCGACTCCGCCAGATGGGCTCGCGTCTCGACCGACTGCCCGCCGCGGGCCACGGCCACACGCAGCTCCGACTGCAGCTGGTTGGCGTGCATGCGGGCCAGTGCATAGGCATCGGCCAGCACGCCGGGCGCGCCGCCGCGAGTGAGAATGGCCTGCAGGCGGCGCAGGTGCTCACGCTGCAGGTTGCGGCGCAGGCGGTCGATCTCGCCACCGGTCTTGAGCTCGCTCCAGATCGCGGCCTGGGTGCTGGCATAGACCTCGTTGAGCGAGATCAGGCCCTTGCGCTCCTTCTCCGGCACAAAGCCGGGCAGGTCCATCAGCCGCTGGGCGGTTCCGGCGCTGTAGAGACGGTCCAGGGCCACGTTCTGGATGCGGGCCACCGCGCCGGGGATGTCCACCGGGCCGGCGCGCTCCCACTCGTTGTAGTCCACCGTCAAGGTGCTGAGGAACTCGGGCTTGAAGCGGAAGCTGTCGGCGCTGAACAGGCCCTTGGCCAGGAAGTCCAGGGCCTCGCGCTGGCGCGCCGGCTCGACGGGCTTGAAGGCCGGCTGCGTGCGCATGCCGGGCAGTTCGCGCTGCATGTACATGCCGCCGACGTACTTGCCCACCAGCTCGGCCGCACGGCCCAACTGGCTGAAGCCGCCCAGCAGCACGCGGCGCTGACGCAGCGGATCCTCGCCCAGCTTGGGTTGGCGCTCCTGCACGCGGGCCCACAGCTCCTGCGACAGCTTCAGTCGGCGCTTGTAGTAGGCCAGCGGATCGGAGCCCAGGTCGAAGCGGTTGGCCAGCGGGTCGATGCCGCCGAAGAGGTCGGCATCGGCATCGTCCGCATAGGCCAGGGCGGGCTCGGTGCTGCGCGCGGCAATGGCGGCCAGCTCCTTCGCCTCGGCCTGCGCGTCCAGCGGCTTGTAGGCGTACTCGATGGCCCAGTAGTCATAGGCGCCCAGCGTGGTGTTGGTCAGTGCACCGTGCGGCTCGCCCTTGAGCGAGAGGTTGTAGGCGTTGTAGTCCATCACCGAACCGGAGATGCCGTGCGCATCGGTCCAGGCCTTGTCCAGCAGCTGGGCCTGGGTGACGGTGGTGGAGGCCTTGAAGTTGTGCTTCAGGCCCAGGGTATGGCCCACCTCGTGCATGATCACGTCGCGGATCACGGCATGAACGAAGGCCTCGGCCTCGGGGCTGTCGGGCTGGATCTCGCCGCGGGCTTCGAGCACGTCCATCGCGAAGTCCATTTCGCTGACGGCTTCCTGCGCGTAGCGGCAGGCCTCGGCCTCCTCATGCCCACCGTGGCCGGCATGGGCCGCGTGGCCCAGGGGACGGTTCACGTCCTCGACCAGGAACCGGCGCGAACCGCGGGCGAAGACGTCGCTCATGCCGATGTCCGCGTCCAGGATCTCGCCGGTGCGCGGGTCGGCATGGCTGGGGCCGATGGCAAAGCCCACGTCGGCCCCGACGAACCAGCGGATGGACGCGTGGCCGGCGTCCATATTGTCCCAGTCGGCCTCATCGGGCTGCTGCTTGGCGACGATGGCATTTTTGAAGCCGATCTTCTCGAAGGCCTTGTTCCATTCGAGGATGCCCTCCTCCACCGCCTTGCGGTACTTGAGCGGAATGTTCTTGTCCAGCCAGTAGGTGATGGGCTGCACCGGCTCGGACAGCGCCGCGCTCGCGTCGGCCTTCTCCAGGCGCCAGCGCTTGATGTGATGCACGCGGGTGTTGGGCTTGTAGTCCTCGCTGAGGTCGGTGTAGGACTCGGCAAAATGGCCCAGGCGCGGATCGGCCAGGCGGGTCTTCATGGGCTGCTCGGGCAGGGCCTTGAAGCTGTAGACCAGGCTCATGAACAGGCTGCGCGGATCAGGTGTGGCCTGGGGCGCGCTGGGCATTGGCGTCGGCGAGGGCGTCAGCGGCGGCGCGGGGATGCGCGGGGTCGCGAAGTGCAGGCGGGCCGTCAGGGTGCTCAGGCCGGACTCGGCGCGCGTGGCCTCGAAGAAGCTGTTGGCACGGTCAGGCCCGAAAGGCAGGCGGTAGGCGTATTCCAGGCGGGTGGACAGCCCTGGGATGTCGGTCAGCAGCAGGCTGGCGTCCACCAGAAAGGACTTGCGCTCCGCATGCTCGGCGCTGGCCACCGGCGAGGCTGCCAGCAGGCTGGGCGAGAAGGCCTGTTCCGAAGCCAGACGGTTGCCGCCCTCCGCGCGGAACTTGGTGTTCAGGGCGACGAGCTGGAGCTGGTTGCCCACGCGGCGCCATTCGGCGAGGTGCACCCGACCCATCTGGCTGGCATAGAGGCCGCGCTCGCCCACGCCGTTGGCGACGTTGACGGAGAAGAGGAAGGGCTTGTTCAGCTGGGCCTTGGGGATCTCGAGCCAGACCTTTTCGTCCTTGCGCCAGATCGGGAACAGGCCGTCCTGGCTCTTTGCCTCCTTGATCACGTCGGCAAAGGGCTTGGGGGCGGCCGGGTCGGCAGGCGGCTTGGCTGCGGCGGGCGTCGATGCCGCGCTGGCGGGAGCGGCGGGTGCCGCGCCGTTGCTCTGCGCCACGGCGGCCTGGCTGGCGATGGTCAGGGCGGCCAGGGCCAGCAGGCTCAGGCGCTGAGCCGGGACAGGGGATGAAGGCTGGGTCATGGATTTCACTTTCCTTGGACGGGCCGGCCTCATGCAGCCGCTCCCGAGCAGCGCGTCCCTGGCCGACGACAAGGCGCTCATTGTCGAGAGCCGCCATGCCCCGTCAATGCAGACCCACCCCACTCGCACCAGCCAAACCGTGCTTCATCGCACACCGGCCCGATGCCGACGGTGACGCGCAGCCGACAGCCATCGCCGCGCCCGGGCGCTAGACTGCCTCGCCATGAACGCCCCCCTGTCCCGCAGCACCCACCTGCTCTACCTGCACGGCTTCCGCTCCTCGCCCCGCTCGGCCAAGGCCCAGCGCATGGCGCGCTGGGTGGCCGAGCGGCGCCCCGGCCTGGTCTGGCAGGCACCGCAGCTGCCGCCTTCGCCGCGTGAGGCCATCGAGCTGATCCGGCGCCTGGTCAGCGCTTGCCCGCACGACACCCTGGCCGTGATGGGCAGCTCGCTGGGCGGCTTCTACGCAAGCTGGGTGCAGCAGCTGACCGGCTGCCGCGCCGTGCTGCTGAACCCGGCCGTGGATCCGGCGCGGGACCTTGCGCGCTACATCGGCGAGCACAGCTGCTGGCAGAACCCCGAGGAGCGCTTCTTCTTCCGTCCCGAGTACGTGGACGAGCTGCGAGCCATCGGGCAAGACCTGCCCCCCGGCAGCATCGACAGACCGCAGCGGGTCATGGCCGTGATCGCCAAGGGCGACGAGGTGCTGGACTGGCGCGAGATGCACGCCCGCTATGCCGGCAGCCGCATCAAGCTGCTGGAAGGCAGCGACCACGGGCTCTCCGATTTCGACGATTACCTCCCTGAACTGACGGAGTTTTTGCAGCTATGAATCCCGCCCGCCGCCTCGAAGGCAAGGTCTCCATCATCACGGGCGCCGCCCAGGGCATTGGCCTGGCGACGGCGCTGAAGTTTGCACAGGAAGGCGCCGTCGTCATCGTCTGCGACCTGCGCCAGGACGCGGTCGACGCCGCCGTGGCGCAATGCCGCGCCGCCGGGGCCGAGGCCCTGGGCTTTGCGCTGTCCGTCACCGACCGCGCCGAGGTCGACGCCATGGCCGCGGCGGTCAAGGCCCGCTACGGCCGCATCGACGTGCTGGTCAACAACGCCGGCATCACCCAGGACGCCCGCCTGCAGAAGATGAGCCTGCAGCAGTTCGATGCCGTCATCGACGTCAACCTGCGCGGCGTCTTCCACTGCGCCCAGGCCGTGGTCGACAGCATGGTGGCACAGGGCAGCGGGGTGATTCTCAACGCCTCCTCGGTCGTGGGCATCTATGGCAACTTCGGCCAGACCAACTACGCCGCCGCCAAGTTCGGCGTGATCGGCTTCACCAAGACCTGGAGCCGTGAACTGGGTCCCAAGGGCGTGCGCGTCAACGCGGTGGCGCCGGGATTCATCGAGACCCCCATCCTTGCCACCATTCCCGACAAGCTGCTGGGCCAGATGCAGGAGGAAGTGCCCCTGCGCCGTCTGGGCAGCCCCGCCGAGGTGGCCAATGTCTATGCCTTCCTGGCCAGCGACGAGGCCAGCTATGTCAACGGGGCCGTGCTGGAGGTGTCCGGCGGGCTGACGGTGTGAGGTCACATGCTTGAGAGGCCCACCCGCCCGCAGCTCCTCGTCAGCGCCTGCCTGCTGGGCGCTCCGGTGCGCTACGACGGTCGGGCGCAGGAGCTGCGCTCGACGCTGCTGAGCCGCTGGCAGGACGAGGGCTTGGTGATACCTCTGTGCCCCGAGCTGGCTGGCGGCCTGCCAGTGCCGCGACCGCCCGCCGAGATCGAGGCCGGATCCCAGGGCTGGCAGGTCTGGCTGGGCCAGGCCCGCATCCGTGACGCGCAGGGTGGCGATCCCACCGAGGCCTTCAAGACCGGCGCTGCAGCCGCGCTGGCCCTGGTGCAGCGGCATGGCCTGCGCATCGCGGTGCTCAAGGAAGGCAGCCCGTCCTGCGGCAGCCGGCGCATCGCCTCCGGCCATTTCGACGGCGCCAAGCGGGCCGGCGAAGGCCTGACGGCCGCTTTGCTGCGCCGTCATGGCGTGCTGGTCTTCAGCGAGCAAGCGCTTGATGCCGCCGAGGCTGCGCGGCTCGCGCTCCTGCCCGCCAACCCCCCTTACACGGCCTGAGCTCAACTCTGGTGGCCCAGCCGCACCTGCAAGGCCGGGTGCCGGGCCGCCAGTGACTTCAGCGCCTGAAGGCTGCGGACGCCTGGTGCGGGGTCGCGCGTGAAATGGCCCGGCTCCACGTCGTGCTCCCAACCCCAGCGGGTGTGGCAGGCATCGCCGGTCAGCAACACCGGACCCCGCCTTGTGCGCACCAGGTAGGCGGTGGACCCTGCGGTATGGCCGGGCACATGCAGCGCAAAGACCGAGCCGTCGCCGAAGACGTCGAGCACCGACAGCGGATCCTGCCCCCGCGCTGCCTCAAACGGCCAGGCCCGCAGCGGCGGACGCCCTTTGAGCAGGGTGTCGCTGGCGCCACGAACGAGAAGATTGGTCCAGTGCCATTCGGTGTTCTCGCCGGGACCAGCGTAGATGGGCAGGTCCAGTGGCAGGTCGGGCAATCCGCTGATGTGGTCCAGGTGAAGATGCGTCAGCAGCACGCCTTGCACGGGCTGACCCAGGCCCTGCAGCACCTCGCCGCTGCTGCGGCTCAGCACAATCCGCTCGAACTTCATGCCGCGACGCAAGAAGGCGTTGAGACCCCAATCCTCCGGTTTCTGCATCAGGGCCTTGGCGACGCCGGTGTCCACGAGATAGACGCCCCGGTCGGGATGCTTGAGCACATGCAGGAATATCTGGATGGGCTCATCGCGATTGCGCAGGCCGGCGCTACGTGCCGCCGGGTGGTTCAGATTGAGCAGCCCATCCAGGTCTGACACCGCGGAGGCGCTGGCCACGGTCTCCAGCTCGACCGGGCCGGGCATGTCCAACATCGCCTCCATCTGTGCCCAGCCCACCGGCCGGCTTGTGCCGTCCCGCTGCGCCTGGTGGGCGGTGGGCGCGCAGGCCGCCAGCAGCAGGCCGGCCAACACACCCGGCAGCAGGCCGGCCAACACACGCGGCAGCAGGCCGGCCAACACACGCGGCAGCAGGACGCGACTCCGCATCGCCTGCCGAGCCCAAACGCGCACCGTACGCGTCCACTGCCCTGTCGATTCCTTCCCGGTTCGTTGACCCATGCTAGCCTCCCGTTCAACATGGTCCACATGCTTTCATGGTGAGGGCGACTTGGGAATCGACCAAGTTCAGATCGGCCCATGCAAAAAGAGATGGCTTCATGGGACGCGAGCACCTGCGCTGGGATGATCTGCAACTCTTCCTGCGTGTCGCCGAGTCCGGCAGCTTCAGCGCAGCGGCACGCCAGCTGCGCCTGGCCCAGCCCACGCTGTCGCGCCGCATCGCCGAGCTGGAAGAGAGCGTGGGCGAGCCCTTGTTCCAGCGCCTAGCCCAGGGTTGCCGCCTGACTGCAGCGGGACAGCGCCTGCTACCCTCGGCCCAGCGCATGGCCGAGTGGGCACTGGAGGCCGATGCCGCACTGAGCCGCCCCCGCGAGCGACTGGAGGGCAAGGTGCGGGTCGCCGCGCCACCGCGCATGGCCTTCGAGCTGCTTGCACCGCTGGCCGCGCAGTTGCTGATGCAGCAGCCGGGACTGCGGCTGGAGGCGCTGTCCGGCGTCGAAGCCCTCAATCTGGCGCGCGGCGAAGCCGACCTCGCCCTGCGCACCCAACGCCCGGCGGACAAGGAGCTGCTGATCCTGGACCAGCTCAGCTGCCCCATCGTGGCCTATGCCAGCCCCGCCTATGCGGCCCGGCTGCCGGTGCCCGCCGAACAGCTGCGCCTCGCCGAGCTGGACTGGATCGTCTGGGCTCCGCCCTACGAGGACCAGCTGGTGAACCAGGCGCTGGAGGCGGCCATTCCCGGCTTCCGGCCGGCCTTCACCTCGGACGACTACCTCGTGCAACTCGCCGCCTGCCGTGCCGGTGCCGGCGTGCTGGTGATGGCCCGCGCCCTGCACCGGCACAGCGCGCTGGATGGGCTCGTCGAGCTGCCCGTCCCCCTTGGCGAGCACCGTGGCGACCTCTTCCTGGTCAGCCACCAGCGTTCGGCCGGCCTGCCGCGGGTGCGGCATGTGGCCGAGCTGATCAGCGCCGAGTTCGAGCTGCTGCGCCGCACGCCGGGCGTGCGCTGAAGGAAAGCGTCCGGGGAAGGCACCTTGACGATGCCCCCGAGTGCTATCGTGCCGCTATGGTGACAGTCAGCATTGATTTGCCGATTTTCAGTTCGCCAACAGAGGCCTTTGGCTTCTTTGCTGGGCCTGTTCAACTCACTTGTATGCCGGAGGCCGGCAAGCCCTTTCCGTGGCCAGAGGAGTGGACGAGGCAGTTCAGCGAGATCTTCGAAGAGCAGTCATCGCAGGTCTGGCGCGTCGGTGACTGGCCGCATCCTCCGGCAGCGAAAAGCGTGACCATGTATGGGCTGGTGTGCAGCGATCCTGCCCAAGCCAGAGGGCTCGCAAGTCATTTGGAGCATTGCACCGGCATCTTGTTTTCCGAACCCGATCACTGAACCGCTAGGTGTAGTTTCTCAGGACGTTGTTCCCGTCAAAGCCGAGTCTGGAGGCGGGAGGTTTGTGCGAGACCGCAGAGTGTGGCCGATGGAAGTTGTCGTGCTGCATCCAGGGCTGCAACTCAGCGGTTCGGACGTCTGAACTGGGGTAGCGATAGGCATAGGCCCATTCACGTAGAAGTGTCTGGATGAAGCGCTCGGCCTTGCCATTGGTACGCGGCGTGTAGGGCCGCGTGCGCTTGTGCTTGATGCCAAGCCGGCGCAAGAGCTAGGCGAATCGCCGGGACTGTAGGCCGAGCCGTTGTCGGTCATGACGGCCTGGATCGGCACGCCAAGCTTGCGGTAGTAGCGCAGCGCCGCGATCAGGAAGTCGCAGGCGCTGCGGCTGGTCTCGTCGCTCAGGACCTGGCTGAACCCCACGCGCGAGTGGTCATCAATGGCTACATGCAGCGCCTGCCAGCCGGCACGCGGCGTGTTGCGCGTGCGGTCGCCCGTCACGCGATGCCCGGGCTGTTCGAAGCGACCTAGCTTCTTCATGTCCAAGTGCAGCAGTTCGCCGGGGCGGTCATTCTCGTAGCGGCACACGGCGACGCTGTCCTGCACCGAGGACAGCTTGGCCAGGCCCGCCTGTACGCACACGCGTCCCACCGTGCTCTTGGTGACTCCCACTCGTTCGGCGATCTGCGCGTAGCCAGGCGCTGATTGCGGCGCAAGCCTTCGATCCGCTCGGCCTTGTCCGCGCCAATACGCGTGGGACTGCGGTGCGGGCGAGAGCTGCGATCCTGCAAGCCCGCGACGCCTTCGAGTTGATAGCGCCGTTGCCAGCGCGAGGCCGTGCGTGTGCTGACGCCGGCAGCACAGGCCGCCTTACTGACGCCCTGGGCGGCGATGTTTTTGATCAAGCGCTCGCGGCCAAGCGGCGTTAATGAGGCATTCTTATGGCTGTTCGTCCGAGGTTGATTGGGTTGATGGTCTGGCGTGAGAACCTCCATCTTCCCCGGCCACTTCGGGTGAACAACGTTTTGGGAAACGACACCTCCCTGAACTGACGGAGTTTTTGCAGCTATGAATCCCGCCCGCCGCCTCGAAGGCAAGGTCTCCATCATCACGGGCGCCGCCCAGGGCATTGGCCTGGCGACGGCGCTGAAGTTTGCACAGGAAGGCGCCGTCGTCATCGTCTGCGACCTGCGCCAGGACGCGGTCGACGCCGCCGTGGCGCAATGCCGCGCCGCCGGGGCCGAGGCCCTGGGCTTTGCGCTGTCCGTCACCGACCGCGCCGAGGTCGACGCCATGGCCGCGGCGGTCAAGGCCCGCTACGGCCGCATCGACGTGCTGGTCAACAACGCCGGCATCACCCAGGACGCCCGCCTGCAGAAGATGAGCCTGCAGCAGTTCGATGCCGTCATCGACGTCAACCTGCGCGGCGTCTTCCACTGCGCCCAGGCCGTGGTCGACAGCATGGTGGCACAGGGCAGCGGGGTGATTCTCAACGCCTCCTCGGTCGTGGGCATCTATGGCAACTTCGGCCAGACCAACTACGCCGCCGCCAAGTTCGGCGTGATCGGCTTCACCAAGACCTGGAGCCGTGAACTGGGTCCCAAGGGCGTGCGCGTCAACGCGGTGGCGCCGGGATTCATCGAGACCCCCATCCTTGCCACCATTCCCGACAAGCTGCTGGGCCAGATGCAGGAGGAAGTGCCCCTGCGCCGTCTGGGCAGCCCCGCCGAGGTGGCCAATGTCTATGCCTTCCTGGCCAGCGACGAGGCCAGCTATGTCAACGGGGCCGTGCTGGAGGTGTCCGGCGGGCTGACGGTGTGAGGTCGTGTGAGCATCGCTGATCGTGCAAGAGGGCCGCGACTGGGGCGCAGGCTTCTCGCCCCCGTTCTGCTGCTGGGTCCCGCAGTGGTACTGCCGTGGCTGGACCTGCCTGTTTCGCAAGGCCAGCTCGCTTCGGCCATGTTGCTTCAGCTTGTGCTGAGCCTAACTCCAATTGCGCTCGCCCCAAGCATTCGTTGGGCGCTTGGCTGCTGGCTACCCTGGGTCCCGCTGATCCCGATCCACTTGTATCTCTGCCTGAAGTTCGGCAGCGTACCTGGGGACTCACTGGTGTCCGCTGCGCTGGACACGCCCTTGAGCCGCTCCCTTGAAGTCATGCGCGGATACGGCGCCTGGTGGCTTCTGCCGGTTTTGACAACCGGCTTGTTTGGCTGGTCCATGGCTGCCTGGCCCTCGGCCTTGCGGACGAGTCGGCCGATAAGAATGGCCCTGCTGTTCGCAGTCCTTGCTTACGCGATGGTGGGCCTTTGGGCACGGCAGATACCCGCGCTACATCGACAGCTGCCACCTCTGCTGGAAGCTGAAACGCTGACACTGACGTTCCCAACGAGCGCGCTGCTGGGCTGGAGTCATAGCGTGGGCCGAAATCAACAGTCCCGATCGCTCGTATCAGTGGCAGGCCAAGCTGTTGCAGGATTGGAGCCCATGCTGGTCATCATGGTGGTCGGGGAAAGCGTCCGCCCCGACCATCTGGGTGTGCTGGGTTACCCACGAGACACCACCCCGTGGCTCACGCAAAACAAGACTGAGTGGATCTTCTATAGCGACGTACTCTCCACTGCCAATTGGACCGCCCAAGCATTGCCTCAGCTGTTCCTGATTCCTGGACCGGGCGCCGCCGGCCAGTCAGGCCTGTTGCAGACATTCAAGGAAGCGGGATTCCAGACGGCGTGGATTTCCAATCAGAATGCGCAGCCTTTCGTTTCAGCCGACGTCATGGACATCCCTGACTCGGCACCGCTGCGGTTCGACAGCGCCATGTTGCCGCGAGCGGATGAATTTGTCCGCCAAGGCACCCAGAGGCAGCTGCTGGTGCTGCACATGTATGGCAGTCATTACGACTATGACGCCCGCTATCCGCCATCCGACGCCAAGTTCCGACCGACAATGACAGACCTTGGCATAGGCGCCGACCCAAGCCCCAGGCAACGGCCGGGCGTGCTGAACTCCTACGACAACACGATCGTCGCACTCGACCGCTTCTTACAGCTACTGGTGGAACGCGTGGGCCAAACAGAGCGACCAGCACTTCTGGTGTACACCTCGGACCACGGCGAAAACCTGCTCGACGACGAGCGCGGGCTGTTCATGCATGCACTGCCGAAGATCAGCCGTCATGATCTGCGCGTGCCTTTGCTCATCTGGGCAAACGGCGCCTACCAACGCCGCTGGCCCGACAAGTGGGCCATGCTCCAAGCGCACAGCGCCCTGCCTGTGAGCCATGTGGTGCTGCCGCCAACACTGCTGGACGCCAGCGGCATCACATGGCATGGGAAAGACCTCACACAGGTTCTGAGTTCCCCCTCCTTCAAGGTAGCCCGCCGGCCGCTGATGGACAGCTCGGGACATGCCCTTGCCTCGGCTGACGCCGTTCGCTGAGATCGGCGCTCACTTCACGTCCGCAAGCGGCCGCAATGGGCGCCCCAGGGTGTCCAGGGTCATGCGCACCCGTGGGCGAAAACGCGGCCTGGCCAAACTGGCGTCCTCCTCTTCTCCATCCCAGCTGATGGCGGCAACGTCCAGCAAGGTGGGGAAGGCATCCAGGTGATTGACAGGAAGTTTCCTGTGTTCGCCCAGTGCGGAGCACTTTTCACGCCAGCGCTCGCAGTACGCGGCGTTGGCCCAGAACAGCAAAGGCACGCGCAGGTCGTAGCGACTGGCCTGAGGCAATGCGTGCATGAACAGCTCACGCTCGTCATCGAGCAGGTTCTCGCCGTGATCAGCGGTATACATCACAAAGACCGGTCGCTCCTGAGCCTTCAGCATCAGGATCAAGCGCTCCAGAAATCTGTCCAGCGCCACGATGGTGTTGTCGTAGGAATTCACGACGGCAGCTCGATGCGTTGCCGAGGGTGGCATCTCGACCCCCGCTTCACTCATGGTCGGCCGGAACCGTCGGGCATCCGCACGGTAGGCAAGGTCATACGGGTAATGGCTGCCGCTCATGTGCAGCACCAGCAGCTGCCTCCGAGCGCCCTGATTGATATAGCCAGCGGCCAGCGGGAGCATGGCCTCATCTTGCCGATAGTAGAGATCCGCGTCACCGTCCGGGAAGTTCGACAACTCAGCGGCAAGCGCAAAATCGGCCCGATTCTGGTTCGAAAACCATGCCGTCTGAAAGCCCGCCTCGCGAAAGACCTTCAGCAGGTTCACGGTCTTGCCGGCCTGCTGCCTCGTAACGATAGAGGGCACCGCCACCGCCGTCCATTGCGCGGTTGACGCGGCGTCCTCATAAACAAGCCACTCTGCGCGATGCGCCTGGAGCCAAGGGGTGCTTGCGCGCTCATAGCCATAAACACCCATGTGGTCGGGCCTGACTGTTTCACCAATCACCAGCACGACCAGCATGGGTTCGTTGGGCGCAAGCGCATGGCCATTTGCGCCCTGCGCCGACCGCTGCGCACGCCGTGCTTCCCAACTGCGCTCTGCCGCCAGGCCCCAACTGAGCGGAAAAACCTGAGTTGCGCTGCTCGCCTCGAAGAGGGGCGGCAGGCCATTGCCGTCCTCAAGAACCTGCCTGGCGGCTAAACCTACCAAGGCATAAGTCAGCAAACCCAGCGTCAGCTTCTTGCCCCCAGCAGGCGAGAGGCGCACCTCCCGTGGGACCCATCGCAGCGCCAGCGCGTAAGCGACCAGCACGGCGGGCAGCAGCAACCACCAGGCGCCAAAGGCTTGGGCGACGCGGAAGAACTCGACCGGCGTGGTGTCCATCAGGGCGGAAACCAGTGCATCGCCAGGTACGCTGCGATAGCGCCAGCAGATGTACAGGTGCACAGGGACCAGCGGCAGCATGGGCCACCACAGCTGGTACAGCAGAAGCCAGCGCCGACAGACCGCCAATGGAGCCACGATCACGAACAGGCCCATGCTCAGTATGGCCATGCACTCACCGGCGGACCGAGGCAAATCCGTCAGGAAGATGCCCCAGGTCGGCATCCACAGCAACAGCAAAGGCAGTAGCAAACGAAACAGGTAGACCATGGCATCCCCAAGCCTTCACGACGCGCGGAGGGCCTGGATGATATCGGCCACCCCAGCCCTGCAGCTGGCACAGGGCACAGCGAACTAAGGTCGATGCAATCCGATCCTACGAAGCTTTCCATTCTCCATTCATCGGCCAGAAGTCGCCAGACGCGACTGGCGCAGGGTGTGCCGCCATGCACCCCGTTGGTCGCAAGGCGCAAGGCAGGCACGTGCCAGTGCGCAAGCCCTGGCGTCCGGCGGCGGCGCATCACGCCTGCACCAGTGGCCCGGCGAGCACGTTCGGGAACCTGCACGCCGCCCACGCGCCGAGCACCGCCCCACTTCGGCGACAATGCGCACCCTATGTTTGCCCTGTTCGATGACGCCGGAAAATTTCTCGCCGGCCGTGTGATGTCCGAAGCGGAAAGCTCGATGCAGATCGAGCTGGACTCGGGCAAGCGCGTCAAAGTGAAAGCAGCCAATGTACTGCTCAAGTTCGACAAGCCGGCGCCGGCTGAGCTGATGGCCCAAGGCCAGGCCCTGGGTCAGGAGATCGACCTCGATCTCGCCTGGGAGTTCGCCCCCGAGGGCGAGTTCGGCTTTGCCGATCTGGCGCGCGACTATTTCGATGCCAAGGCCGGCGTGATCCAGCAGACTGCGGCCCTGTTCCGCCTGTACGAAGCGCCGCATTACTTCCGCCGCATGGGCAAGGGCCTGTTCAAGAAGGCCCCCGAGGAGCAGGTCAAGGCCGCCCTGCTGGGCATCGAGCGCAAGCGCCAGCAGGCCCTGCAGATCGAGGCCTGGGCCGAGGATCTGATCGCCGGCCAGTGCCCGGCCGCCATCCGCGAGCAGATCTACAAGATCCTCTTCAAGCCTGACAAGAACGGCCCCGAGTACAAGGCCGTGGTCGAGGCCTCCAAGCGTTCGCAACAGGCTCCGCTGGAGCTGCTCAAGGGTGCCGGCGCCATCAGCAGCCCCTACCAGTTCCACTGGAAGCGTTTCCTGTTCGAGAACTTTCCCAAGGGCACCGGCTTCCCCGCGCTCGCCGCGCCGGCAATTACAGACGAGCTGCCGCTGGCGCCGGTGCAGGCCTTCTCCATCGACGACTCGGCCACCACCGAGATCGACGACGCCCTCTCCGTGCAGGGCCTGGGCAGCGGCACCATCGTCTTCGGCATCCACATCGCGGCGCCGGGCCTGGCCATCCAGCCGGACTCGCCGGTGGACAAGGTCGCCCGCGAGCGCTTGTCCACCGTCTACATGCCCGGCTGGAAGCTGACCATGCTGCCGGACGAGGTGGTGCAGCACTACACGCTGGCCGAGGGACGGGACTGCCCGGCGGTGTCGCTCTACGTCACGATGGACGAGGCCACGCTGGAAATCCGCAGCCGCGAGACGAAGCTTGAGCGCGTGCCCATCGCCGCCAACCTGCGCCATGACAAGCTGGACGCCACGGTCACCGAGGCCTCGCTCAGCGGCGCGGCGCCGGCGGACTACGCCTTTGGCGCCGAGCTGCGCTTCTGCTTCCGTCTGGCCAAGCACCTGAAGGCGCAGCGGGAAATCGTGCGCGGCAAGCCCGAGACCTTCAACCGCCCGGACTACACCTTCCGCCTGGACAGCAATGGCGAGCGCGAACCCGACGGCAGCGAGACCGTCAGCATCGGCACCCGCCAGCGCGGCGCGCCGCTGGACCTGATCGTGGCCGAGGCCATGATCCTGGCCAACAGCAGCTGGGGCGGCTGGCTCAACGAGCTGGGCCTGCCCGGCATCTACCGCAGCCAGGCCAGCCTGGCGCCCGGCGTCAAGGTGCGCATGGGCACCAAGGCCCTGCCGCATGCCGGCATGGGCGTGGCGCAGTACACCTGGGCCACCTCGCCGCTGCGTCGCTACACGGACCTGGTCAACCAGTGGCAGATCATCGCCTGCGCCCGGCATGGCCGCACGGCCGCCCTGGTCGCCCCCTTCAAGCCCAAGGACGCGCAGCTCTTCTCCATCATCTCCGGCTTCGACGCCGCCTACACGGCCTACAACGGCTTCCAGTCGGGCATCGAGCGCTACTGGACCCTGCGCTACCTGCAGCAGAACGCCATCCACGAGCTCACCGCCTCGGTGATGAAGGACGGTCTGGTGCGCGCCGATACCCTGCCCCTGGTCTTCAAGGCCCTGGGCTGCGAAGGCCTGGCGCGCGGCAGCCATGTGCGGGTGCGCATCACCGGCATCGACGAGATGACGCTGGACCTGCATGCCTCGCTGATCGAGCGCCTGGACGAAGCCCAGGCGCCTGACGACGCGGAAAGCCTGGACGAAGATGAAGAAGCCGCCGGCAGCGGTCCACTGACCCTGGCTATCGACCTCAACGACGCCGACGGCGCGCCAGAAGCCCCGGCAGCCCCGGCCGCTGCCTGAGCCCGCCTGCACCGCCATGCTGCCGCGCAAGATCCAGCCGCTTCATCTCGCCCTGATCGTCTCCCTGGGCCTGCACCTGGTGCTGCTGGCCCTGAAGATCGCCGATCCGGAGCGTTTCCAGCGCCTGTTCCAGGACACGCCGCTGGAAGTGGTGCTGGTCAATGCCCGCAGCAAGGATGCCCCGGCCGAAGCCAAGGCCCTGGCCCAGGCCAACCTGGCCGGCGGCGGCGAGTCGGCCCGGCAGAAGCGCGCCACCTCGCCGCTGGCGCCCTCGCCGCGCATGGAACTGGGCGACAACACCGAGACCCAGCGCGCCCAGATCGCCAAGCTGCAGGAGGTCCAGCAGCAGTTGCTGGCGCAGGTGCGGCGCGAACTGGCCCTGCTGCCGCCGCCGGACCCCAAGCGCGAGCGCGGCAGCCCCCAGGCCCGCGAGCAGGCCGAGAAGCGGCGCCAGCTGGTGCAGTTGCTGGCCGAGATCGAGAAGCGCGTCAACGACGAGAACGCCCGCCCGCGCAAGCGCTACGTGAGCCCCGCCACGCGCGAGGTCGTCTACGCCCAGTACTACGACACCCTGCGCCGCCGCATTGAGGAGCGCGGCACCCGCGACTTCCCCACCTACCGCGGTCGCAAGCTGTACGGCGAGCTGATCATGAACATCCATGTGGACTTCAAGGGCCGGCTGGTGGACACCGAGATCGTGCAGGGCTCGGGCAACCATCAGCTGGACAAGCGCGCCGTCGCCATCGTCCATGCCTGCCAGCCCTTCGGCGACTTCAACGCCGAGATGCGCAAGAGCGCCGAAGTGCTGGTCATCACCACCCGCTTCAAGTTCACCCGCGAGGACGGGCTGGAGGCCACCGTGACCGAGCAGCTATGAGTGCCGACCGCTACGCCGTCGCGGGCAACCCGGTGGCGCACAGCCAGTCGCCGGCCATCCACGCGCAGTTCGCCGCGCAGACCGGCCAGGACATGGTCTACGAGCGCCTGCTTTGCCCGCTGGACGCCTTCCTGCCCACGGTGCAGGCCTTTGCGGCCAGCGGCGCCAAGGGCTGCAACATCACCGTGCCCTTCAAGTTCGAGGCCTTTGCCGCGGCCAGCCGCCGCAGCCCACGGGCCGAGCTGGCCGGCGCGGTCAACACCCTGCGCTTCGATGAGCAGGGCTGGTGGGGCGACAACACCGACGGCATGGGTCTGGTGCGCGACATCCAGGTCAATGCCGGCCAGCCGCTGACGGGGCTGCGCGTGCTGCTGCTGGGCGCAGGCGGCGCCTCGGCTGGCGTGCTGGGCAGCCTGATCGCCGCGCGGCCGGCGGAGCTGGTGGTGGCCAACCGCAGCCAGGACAAGGCACTGGCCCTGGTGGGCGGGCACGCGCGCTGGGCGCTGGAGCACGGCGTGCGCCTGCAGGCCGGTGCGCTGGACGACCTGCCCGAGGGGCACTTCGACGTGCTGGTCAACGGCACCAGCGCCAGCCTGTCCGGTGCCGGCGTTCCCGTGCGGGGTCAGGTCTTGCGTGCCGGGGGCCTGGGCGTGGACATGATGTACGGCCCCGCAGCGCAGGGCTTTCTGGACTGGGTGAGCGCACAAGCCGCCCGGCCCCGCGACGGGCTGGGCATGCTGGTGGAACAGGCGGCCGAAGCCTTCCTGCTCTGGCGCGGCGTCCGGCCCGACACGGCGCCGGTGCTGGCCGAACTCCGCCGGCGTCTGAGCGCAAAGGGCTGAGCCATGTGGCGCCCGCCCTTACGCCTGCCCTTGCGCCTGCTGGCCCTGCTCGCCCTGGGCCTGCTGGCGCTGCAGCTCTACTTCCTGGCCCGCATCGCGCTGATGAACGTGCTGGATCCGCAGTCGACCAGCTTCCAGCGTTCGGAAATCTGGCGCCTGGCCGTCGAGAAGCATGAAGTGGCGTGGAGCCAGGACTGGGTGCCCGACGCGCGCCTGTCTGCGCATCTGAAGCGTGCCGTCATCGCCAGCGAGGACGCCGGCTTCACCGAGCACGGCGGCGTGGACTGGGACGCACTGGAGAAGGCCTGGGACAAGAACCAGCGCGAGCAAGCCCGGGCCGACAAGCGGACCAAGGCGGCCTCCAAGGCTGCTCCCAAGGACGGCGGCCGGCCGGCGCCGCAGGCCAAGATCGTCGGCGGCTCCACCATCACCCAGCAGCTGGCCAAGAACCTCTTCCTCAGCGGCGAGCGCCAGCTGCTGCGCAAGGGTCAGGAATTCGTGCTGACCTTCATGCTGGAGGCCCTGCTGTCCAAGCAGCGCATCCTGGCGATCTATCTCAACAACGTCGAATGGGGCGAAGGGGTGTTCGGCGCGCAGGCCGCAGCGAGACACTATTTCCGTGTCGACGCCGCGCAGCTCGCACCCTGGCAGGCCGCCCGCCTGGCGGTGATGCTGCCGGCGCCCAAGCGATTCGAGAAGCGTCCCGGTTCCGCCTACGTGCTTGGGCGCGCCGCCACCATTGAGGCCCGCATGGGCGCAGCCGCCCTTCCCTGATCATGCCCAGCGATCCCCGCATCAGTGCCGAAATCGCCGCCACGGCGGCCCGACTCGTCGTCGACGAAGGCATGGAGTACGGCCCTGCCAAGCGCCGCGCCGTCAAGCAGTTGGGTCTGCCGCCACGCGTGGCCCTGCCCGACAACGACGAACTCGAAGACGCCGTGCGCGAGCACATCGCGCTCTACCATGCCGACACCCAGCCTGCCGAGCTGCGCGCGCTGCGCGAAGTGGCTGCCCAGTGGATGGAACGCCTGGCCGAATTCCGCCCGCACCTGAGCGGCGCGGTCTGGCGGGGCACGGCCACGCGCCTGTCCAACATTCACCTGCAGCTCTACTGCGATGACAGCAAGTCCGCCGAGATCGCGCTGATCAACCAGCGCGTGGATTACGAGGTCGGCGAGGCCCCGGGGCCACGCGGCCCCATCGCGCAACTGTGCTTCAACGTGCCTTGCAGGGCGCTCGGCGAGCCGGCCACCTTGGTGCTGTCCATCCTGGACCACGACGACTTGCGCGGCGCGCTGCGCCTGGATGCGCGCGGGCGCAGCGAGCGCGGCGACCGGGACGCGCTTCAGCGCCTGCTGGCCGAGTGATCCGTCCGGGCTCGCCGCTCAGGCCGGCCCCAGCGTGCGCATGATCTCGTCGGGGCTGGTCAGGCCGGCCGCCACCTTCTCGTAGGCGGCGTCGCGCAAGGAGCTGAAGCCATGCTCGCGGGCGTACTGCACCAGGTCAGCCATCGAGCCGCCCCTGGCCACCAAGGCGCGCAGGCCCTCGTCCATCAGCAGCACCTCGTAGATGCCCACGCGCCCCTTGTAGCCGCTGTTGAAGCAGCTGACGCAGCCCCGCCCCCGGTAGACCTCGCGCAGCTCGCCCTGGCTGAAGCGACCGCCCAGCCGCTTCAGAAGCCCTGCGTCGGCCTCGACCGTCTCCCGGCAGTCCGCGCACACGCGCCGCACCAGACGCTGCGCCACGACCGCCTCCAACGCCGCCGCCACGACGAAGGGTTTGAGGCCGAGGTCCAGCAGCCGGGCGATGGTGTCGAAGGCCGAGTTGGTGTGCAGCGTGGAGAACACCTGGTGGCCGGTCAGCGCGGCGTGAAAGGACACCTCGGCCGTCTCCAGGTCACGGATCTCGCCGATCAGCAGCACGTCCGGGTCCTGACGGAGGATGGCGCGCAGCACGATTGGAAAGGTCAGGCCGATCTTTTCGCGGACCAGCACTTGGCCAGCCGAATCGAGGTAGTACTCGACGGGATCCTCGATCGTCACGTAGTTCTTGCCGGCATCGGCCCCGGCCTGCAGCAGGCTGTACAGCGTGGTCGTCTTGCCGCTGCCGGTGGGGCCGGTCGCCAGCACGATGCCCTGGGGCTTTTCTGCCGCGTAGCGCAGCGCGCCGAGCTCGGCCGCCCCGAAGCCCAGCTGCTCCAGGCTCAGCACCGCCGAGTTGCGGTCCAGCACGCGCAGCACGAGCTTCTCGCCGTTGATCGTGGGCAGGGACGAGATGCGCAGGTCCACGATGCGCTGCGGCGTCTTGACCGTGATGCGCCCATCCTGCGGCCGGCGACGCTCCGAAATGTCGAGCTCGGCCATGATCTTGATGCGCGACACCAAGGCCTGGTGCATGGTGTTCGGGATCTGGATTTTGTCGACCAGCACGCCGTCGATGCGCAGCCGCACCATCACGTTCTTGGCGCGCGGGTGGATGTGGATGTCCGAGGCGCCCAGCCTGATTGCTTCCAGGATGATGCAATTGACCAGGCGCATCGCCGGCGGCTCGTCCGAACCGCGCAGCAGATCCTCGACCGTCTGCGGCTCGTCTTCAATGACGATCTCCACACCCTCGAAGGGGTCGCCGAAGGCCGCCTCCAGGTCGCTCACGTCAGCGCCATTGAGCTGGTAGACCTCGGCGAGCTTGTCCTGCACGGCCTTGTAGGAGGCCAGGGCCGGCACGACGCGCAGGCCCGTGATGAAGCGCAGGTCCTCCAGCAAGGAGCCGTCGAGCGGGTCGGCCATGGCCACGGTCAGCACCTGGCCGCTCAGCTGCACCGGGACGACATGCTGCTGCAGGCAATAGCGCGAGGGGATCAGGGCCGCCACGCCGGGCTCGACGCGAATTTCATCCAGGCTGATCTGCTGCACCCCGCTTTCGCGGGCCAGCAGCTCGAAGATCTGCCGCTCGGTCGCCCAGCCCCGCTGCACGATCTCACGCAGCGGCGACTCCTTGGCGGACTCCTTGTTCGCCTGCTGCCACTGCAGCAGCTCCTGCAGCTGGGCCTCCTTCAACAGGCCCTTCTTGCTGAGGAAGACGGCCAGGTGGCTGCGCTGGACATCGGCGCGCGCCAGCAGGCGGTCCACCTGGGCCGAACGCGCCTGGTTCTCCTGCTGCAGTGTGCGGTTGCGACGCCGCAGCTCGTACTGCTCAAAGGCCAGCGCCACGGTGATGCGCAGGTCGTCGTCGTTCCAGGGCTTGAGGATGAATTTGTAGACCGCGCCGGTCTTGACGGCTCCCACCACCGCGTTCACATCGGCATGGCCGGTCAGCATGATGCGCATGGTGTCCGGGCGCACATTGCGCGCCTGGCGCAGCAGCTCGCCGCCGGTCATGCCCGGCATCATGTAGTCCGAGATCATCAGCTGAAAGTCCTGCTGCTGCAGCAGTTCCAGCGCCTGCTCCGGGCGGTCGCAGGTCACGACCTCGTAGCGCTCCTGGCGGAACACACGGCGCAGGGCGTTGAGGACGCCCGGCTCATCATCGACCAGCAGGAGCCGGAACTTGGGTGCCTCGACGGCCTGCGGCGAGGGATCCGCCGCCTCGCCAGTGAAGAGATGGGCAAACTTCTGCTGGTTCATGCAGCCACCACCATGTGGGCGCACTCGGCCTCGCTGCGGATCGGCAGCTGAATGGTGAAGCAGCTGCCCAGGCCCGGCTCGCTCTTCACTGCGATGGTGCCGCCATGGGCGGTGATGGCGTCATGCACCACCGTGAGCCCCAGGCCCGTCCCCTTGCCCACCTCGCGCGTGGTGTAGAAGGGGTCGAAGATGCGGCGCTGCACCTCCTCGCTCATGCCGCAGCCGTTGTCCTCGATGCGGATCTCGACCTGCCCTTCCTTCATTTCAGCGCTGACGCGTATCCGCCCCTGGCCGCCCAAGGCCTGCACGGCGTTTTGCAGCAGTGACAGGAAGACCTGATTGAGCCGCCCGACATCGCAATAGGTGGGCTGCAGCGGCTGCAGCAGCAGCTCGAACTGCACGGCCTCGGGCGACTGATCCCGCAGCAGCTCGACGACGTTGCGCAGGCTCGCGCCCAGGTCCACGCAATCGATGGCCTGGCGGTCCACATTGGAGAAGTCCTTGAGCGCAGCCACGATGCGTGCGATGCGATCGGCACCGGTGAGGCACTCGCCCATCATGGCTTCGAAGTCCTCGAAGAGCCAGTCCAGGTCTTCGCCGGGCCAGCAGGCGGCTCGCAGTTGCGGCGCCTGGGCTTGCAGCTGCGCCATGCCGCGTGCCAGGGTCGCCATGTATTTCCGCGCACTGCACAGATTGCTGCGAATGAAGCCGATGGGGTTGTTGATCTCGTGGGCCATGCCGGCAGCCAGGCTGCCGACCGAAGCCTGGCGCTCGGCCACGTAGAGCTGGCGCTGCGAGCGCTCGATCAGCACCACCTGTTCCTGTACGCGCTCTTCCAGGTTGCGCGAAAGCTGGCGCAACGCGCTTTCCGAGGCCAGCAGCTTCTCGTGCTCGCGCTGCAGCACGGCGTAGTCGGCATGGATGGATTCCAGGTGCAGGACGGAAGCCATGCGGTAGCGCAGCACCAGCACCAGCCCCATCTCGAACCAGCCCGTCAGCGCGGGCAGCGCGGCTGCAGCCGTCGACGGGACGTGCAGGTGCCCGATCGGCTTGAAGTCCACACACACCGGCGCGCTGACGCTGCCCTCGCCCATTGCGCCGCTGGCCCACAGCTCGGCGCCGTCCAGGTCCAGCAGCCGCCAGGCGCCGCCGGTGGCGTCGTCATACAAACCCTTGATCCGGGCCTTGGGCATCAGGCGGATCAAATCGGCCAGGCCATAGTCGGCGTCAAAGGGTTGCAGGCGTTCTTCGTTCATTGCACAGCCTCCACGAAGCGCTGGGCGTCGAGCCCATGCTCGGCTTGCAGACGGTACTCCGCATCCAGGGCCGGGAAGAGCCGCTGGAGCAGGCTGTTGAAAGTCTCGCGCACGCCGCGGCCTTCCAAGGCGCTGGCCATCACCACCGGCCAGGGGGCGGCCCCCCAGCGCTGCTGGATCTCGGCCTCGGAAAGAATGTCGCTCAGGTCGCGCTTGTTGAACTGCACCACCAGCGGCAGCGTGGCCAGGTCCAGGCCCACGATGCCGGCATTGGCAACCAGGTTGTCGAAGGAGGCGCCGTTGTTCACCGCCTGATTGCGCTGCGAATCGGCCACGAAGATGACCCCGTCAGCGCGCGACAGCACCGCCTTGCGGGTGCCGTCATGGCAGACCTGGCCGGGGACCGTGAACAGCTTGAAGCGGATCAGCAGACCGGACGGCGCCCGGAAGCCCAGCGGGAGCAGATCGAAATAAAGCGTGCGGTCGCCCTGGGTGTCCAGCACCATCAGATCTCCCTGGGCCGCCGGATTCAGCAGATCGTGCAGGCGGGTCAGGTTGGTGGTCTTGCCGGCCAGAGCAGGACCGTAATAGACAAGCTTGAGCGTGAGGCTGCCGCCGCGGGCATCGAAATCCGCCATATCGCTTGCTCTCCCAGGGCTTCTGGACGCGAAGGAGTGGCTCATCTGACCACAGCCGCGCAGCCGGGGCAAGATCGCCAGTCGACGGGCTGCCTACAATGCCCCCCATGGCCCGAACTCCGTCACGCCGAACCCTTCTTTACTGCGCTGCGGGCCTGGGCGCTGGCGTGCTGGGTTGGTCACTCAGCGCCCGTCAGCACGTGGCCAAGGGGGCGGCGCCGGCATGGGCCGGACTGCAACTGCGCCGGCCTGAAGGCGGTGATATCCAGCTCGCCCAGTGGCTGGGGCGCCCGCTGCTGCTGCATTTCTGGGCCACCTGGTGCGCCCCTTGCGTCAGGGAGCTCCCGGCGCTCGACGCCTGGGCCGCCCGCCAGGGCGCGCTGGGCTGGCAGGTGCTGGGCATTGCCGCCGACAGCGCCGAAGCCGTGCAAGGCTTCGCGCCCGCCCGGGGCCTGCATTTCCCCCTGGCTCTGGCTGACACCCAGGGTCTGGCCCTGGCACGCGAGCTGGGCAACACCCAGGGCGGCCTGCCCTTCAGCGTCGCGCTCGACGCCCAGGGCCAGGTACGCTGGCAAAAGCGCGGCGCCACTGAAGCCCAAGACCTGGCGACCCTGGAACTGCTGTTACAGCGCCTTACATCGGGGAAAGATCGGGGCTGAGGCGGGTACCAGGCCGGGCAAAATGCGCGTTCGGTGTCATTCCCTCACCCGCATGCCCCGCGTCAAGCGCGACGGCACCCAAGCCGAAAGCCCTCAACAGGTCAAGCCATTTATTTTTGGCTAGCTGCGTCGATCTGGACCTAAAAAGGCTAAAGTTCAGCCTTTCACGCTTCTAGTGTCTACGCTCTAAACCGCCACGGCACGTCGCTGATGCAGATTCTTGTGATTCACGGCCCCAACCTCAACCTCCTTGGCAGCAGGGAACCTGGGGTGTATGGCGCAACGACTTTGGCGCAGATCGATGCAGATCTGCAGCAAATCGCCGCCAATGCTGGGGCCACGATCGACAGCTTCCAGAGCAACCACGAAGGCGCCCTGGTGGACCGCATTCAGGCGGCGGGCCGAGACGGCACACGCTTCATCATCATCAACCCGGCGGCTTACACGCACACCAGCGTGGCCATCCGGGATGCCTTGGCGGCGGTGGCCCTGCCTTTCATCGAGGTCCACCTCTCCAATATCCACAAGCGCGAAGTCTTCCGCCACCACAGCTATGTGTCGGAACTGGCGCTGGGCGTCATCTGCGGACTGGGTCCCCAGGGTTACCGCTACGCCCTGATGCACGCCCTGGACCATGTCCGGGATGGGGACGCCTGAAGCGCGGGGCGCGGCCACCCTCGTGGCCGCGACATTGGCAAGCACTACAAATCTTTCCGTTGGAGAAGCCTCATGGATCTGCGCAAGCTCAAGACCCTGATCGACCTCGTGTCCGAGTCGAACATTTCTGAACTTGAAATCACCGAAGCCGATGGCAAGGTGCGCATCGTCAAGTCCGACGGCACGGTGACCGTGCCCATGGCGCAGGCCATGCCCGTGATGGCCGCCCCCATGGCACCGGCCATGACCGCGGCTGCCGCAGTCCCGGCGGCCGCACCGGCCGCGCCCGTGGAAACCGGTCATGTGGTGAAGTCTCCCATGGTCGGCACCTTCTATCGCGCCTCCAGCCCCAACGCCAAGGCCTTCGTGGAAGTGGGCCAGCAGGTCAAGGAAGGCCAGGCCATCTGCATCATCGAAGCCATGAAGATCATGAACGAGATCGATGCCGACAAGGCCGGCACCATCACCAAGATCCTGGTGGAGAACGGCCAGCCGGTGGAATTCGGCCAGCCGCTGTTCATCATCGAGTGAACAAGCCCACCCCCCACCGGCTGCGCCGACCCCCGCGAGGGGGCCGAGGCCGGCCGCAGGCAGTCCAGTGGACCGCCTGTGCCAGCCAAGAGCCAAGGCCACAGGCCTTGGTGCTGTCGACGGACCGGCCAAGCCGGCCCCATGACAGCCGCCGGGTGGGTTCTTTGGCCGCGTTGCGCCCCGTGCGCTGAGCAACTGCCATGTTTAAGAAAATTCTCATTGCCAACCGGGGCGAGATCGCCCTTCGAATCCAGCGCGCCTGCCGCGAACTGGGCGTGAAATCGGTTGTCGTCTATTCCGAGGCCGACCGCGACGCCAAGTACGTCAAGCTGGCCGACGAAGCCGTGTGCATCGGTCCGGCCCCTTCTGCGCAAAGCTACCTGAGCATGCCGGCCATCATCGCCACCGCCGAGGTGACGGATGCCGAGGCCATCCACCCGGGTTACGGCTTCCTGTCCGAGAACGCCGACTTTGCCGAGCGCGTGGAGCGCAGCGGCTTCACCTTCATCGGCCCGACGCCCGACAACATCCGCATGATGGGTGACAAGGTCTCGGCCAAGCAGGCCATGCGCGCCGCGGGCGTGCCCTGCGTGCCCGGGTCCGACGGCGCCCTGCCCGACGACCCCAAGGAAATCGTCAAGATCGCCCGCTCGGTGGGCTATCCGGTGATCATCAAGGCCGCCGGCGGTGGTGGCGGCCGCGGCATGCGCGTGGTCCACACCGAGGCCGCCCTGGTCAATGCCGTGCAGATGACCAAGGCCGAGGCTGGCGCCGCCTTCGGCAATCCCGAGGTGTACATGGAGAAGTTCCTGGAGAATCCGCGCCACGTGGAGATCCAGGTGCTGGCCGACAGCCACAAGAACGCCGTCTGGCTGGGCGAGCGCGACTGCTCCATGCAGCGCCGCCACCAAAAGATCATCGAGGAAGCGCCGGCCCCCGGCATCCCCCGCCGCACCATCGAGAAGATCGGCGACCGCTGCGCCGCCGCCTGCAAGAAGATGGGCTACCGTGGCGCGGGCACCTTCGAGTTCCTCTACGAGAACGGCGAGTTCTACTTCATCGAGATGAACACCCGCGTGCAGGTCGAGCATCCGGTGACGGAGATGGTCACGGGGGTGGACATCGTCGCGATGCAGATCCGCGTGGCTGCCGGCGAGAAGCTGCCCTTCACCCAGCGCAACATCGAGATGCGGGGCCACGCCATCGAGTGCCGCATCAACGCCGAAGACCCGGTGAAGTTCGTGCCCTCGCCGGGCCGCATCACCATGTGGCACCCGCCCGGCGGCCCCGGCGTGCGCGTGGACTCGCATGCCTACACCAACTACTTCGTGCCGCCCAACTACGACTCCATGATCGGCAAGATCATCGTCCACGGCGACACCCGCGAGCAGGCCCTGGCCCGCATGCGCATCGCCCTGTCGGAGACGGTGGTGGAAGGCATCCAGACCAACATCCCGCTGCACCGCGAGTTGATGGCCGACGCCAAGTTCATCGAGGGCGGCACGTCCATTCATTACCTGGAAGGCTGGATGAACCAGCACAAACGCTGAACCAGCGCTGAACGCGAGCGACGCCCTATCATTCGCGTCTGACGCATACGCACCCGCCACAGCCCTGGCGCGGCCCATGCCGCCCAGGGCTTGTGCTTTTGACGTGCATTCGAAGGCCCCCCATGAGCAATACCCCCAGCACCCCCGCCCTGCACGAACTCGTGCTCATCTGCCGCGAGGACGACGTCGAGACCGTCAGCGACGCGCTGATGGAAGTGGAGTCGCTCGCCGTGTCCGTGGAAGACGCCGACGCGGACACCGAGTCCGAGAAGGCCCTCTTCGGCGAGCCGGGCATGCCCGCTCCCAAGCCGGGCTGGGAGCGCTCGGTCGTGAAGGCCCTGTTCGCCAGCGAGGTCGAGGCCACCGAGGCCGCGACCTTGCTGCTGGCGCAGGACTGGGCGCAGGACGTGCATGTGCAGACCATCCAGGCCGTGCAGGAGCAGGATTGGGTGCGGCTGACGCAGTCGCAGTTCGCGCCGGTGGAGATCACGCCCGAGTTCTGGATCGTGCCCTCCTGGCACGAGGCGCCGGCCCAGGCCACGCGCGTCATGCGCCTGGACCCGGGCCTAGCCTTCGGCACCGGCACGCATCCGACCACGCGCATGTGCCTGCGCTGGATCGCGCGGCACAGTGGCGATGCCGCGGGATGGGACCGCGTGCTGGACTACGGCTGCGGCTCGGGCATCCTGGCCATCGGCGCCGCCCTGCATGGCGCCGGGAACATCGATGCCGTGGACATCGACCCGGCCGCCATCGTCTCGAGTCAGGCCAATGCCGAAGCCAACCAGGTCACGCTGCGCGCGGCCCTGCCCGATGCCGCACAGGGCGAGTACCCGCTGGTGCTGGCCAACATCCTGGCCACCCCGCTGAAGCTGCTGGCACCGCTGCTGTGCGCCCATGTGCGCGCAGGCGGCCACCTGGTGCTGGCCGGCATTCTGGAGCGCCAGGCCCAGGAGCTGAAGGACACCTACGCGCCCTGGCTGGCTCTCGAGGTCAGCGACAGCGAGGACGGCTGGATCCTGATGACGGCCCAGCGTCCCCTTTGACGCTGCGCCGCGCCGGGCTTCTTTGACGCCAGGCAAGGCCTGACCCCATGCAGCACGCATGCCCTGGATGCCGATGGCTGCGGCGCCGCATCTAGGGGTGAGCGCGCTCTGCGCGGCCGGGCCTTCATGGCATGATCTGCCCCCATGAGTCTTGCTACCCGCTGCACCGCCTGCGGCACCATCTTCCGCGTGGTGCAGGACCAGTTGCGCGTCTCGGAGGGCTGGGTGCGCTGCGGCCGATGTGCCGAGGTCTTCGACGCCCGTGAACAGCTGTTCGACCTGGACCGCGAAGCGCCGCCGCCCTGGCCGCCCGGCACTGCCGAGCGCCTCGCCGAACCGGCCCGCGAGAATGCCTTCGTTCAGGAACAGGCGCTGAGAACGCCTCACGCCGCGGCGCCGTCTCCGTCGGCACGTCCGGCCCCCCCAATCCCATCGGCACCACCTGTCCCGTCGCATTTGGCGCCCCATCGCATCCCTGAGGCCCCCGTCGAGCCGCCGCCTGCCTGGCAGCGCGACCCGGCGCCGATGACCCGCGCCGGTACTGCCGGGATGGGCCGCGGGCCGGGTCTGGCTGTGGTCGAACCCGACGCGAGCGAGCTCGGCGCCGGCAGCTGGGGGGCTCACACTGAAGCAGGCCTTGGCGCCGAACATCAGGGCGGACGGCGCGAGCCGTTTTGGGAGCCCGCGCCCGCCCCGAACACGCCACCTGAGGCCCCACCCGCAACCCCACACGACGCCCGTGAAGATTTGCCTGAACCCAAGGGACTGAAGTTCGATGCGCACGAGCCGCCTGCCCCCGCCTCGCGCGAGGCGGCCGCAGCCTCGGCAGGCACTGCGGGCGCGCTGCCGCCAAACCAGGACCTCGGACCCGACGTGGTGCTTTCGCCGCGCCTGAAGTCGGTGCAGGCCGAGCTGGCGGCGAACGCCGCATCACCCGCGCCGACCACCGCACCCGAAACGCCGGACAGCGCCCAGCCTTTGAGAAAGCCGGGCTTCCTGCGCCGCGCCGAAGGGGAAGCGCGCTGGCAGCGCCCCGGCGTGCGCCTGGCATTGGGGCTGGGCAGCGCGCTGCTGCTGCTGGCGGCTGGCGCGCAGCTGACCTGGCACTACCGCGACGCTCTGGCCACGCAGTCACCGCTGGCACGGCAATGGCTGGGCGGCGCCTGCGAGAAGCTGGGCTGTCAGCTCCAAGCCTGGCGCAGGCTCGACGCCTTCAGCGTTGAAAGCTCCGGCTTGTCGGAGGCGGCCAGCGGCAATCACTACAAGTTCAGCCTCAGCCTGCGCAACAAGAGCCCCTGGGAGCTGGCCACGCCCTGGGTTGAGCTGAGCCTCAACGACGGCAGCGGGCAGTTGCTGATGAAGAAAGCCTTGCGGCCGGAAGACTTCAGCAATGGCCGCCCCAGCATGGGCGCCAACAGCGAGCAGGCCTTGCAACTGGTGTTCAGCACCGGCAGGCAGCGCGTCAACGGCTACACCGTCGAGATCTTCTACCCTTGAGAAGCTGCGGCAGCAGCTCCTGGATGCCGCACAGTCCCGTACTTCGCAGACAAAAAAACCCGGCCGAAGCCGCAATGCCAGTCAGTTAAGCCTGACTGGCATTTTTTTCGTCGGGAATTTGTGAGCCCGGTTCTTGACCTCTCTGGCGTAGCTTCGTTCGCCGCGGCGCGGTGGCAGCACAAAGTGGCGAGATTGC
>JAYRKJ010000011.1:0-180512 GCA_041905785.1 Burkholderiaceae bacterium | reverse complement strand
AGGGCCTTGATCTCGTCGGTGGAGAGCCCACCGAACTGGTTGGCCGGCGTCGTGGCCAAGGCGGCGATCTGGGCCGAGGTCAGGGCGATGATCTGGTCGGAGGACAGTGCCGCCACCTGGTCGCTGGACAGCGCGCGGATGGCGGCGGTGCTCAGGGCGCGCAGATCGTCGCTCTCCAGCTTGGCGATCTGGTCGCTGCCCAAGCCTGCCACTTGAGCGCTGGTCAGTGCGGCGGCCTGGGCGGTGGTCAGCGCGACGATCTCATCGGTGGTCAGCGCGCCGATCTGGGCGGAGTTCATGCCGCGCAGGGCGGCCGTGTTGATGGCGGCGAAGTCCTCGGTCTGCAGGGTCCGGATCTGGTCGGTGCCCAGGGCGCCGACCTGGGCGCTGGTCAGCACCTTGAACTGGTCGGAGCCCAGGGCATTGAGGTCGTCGCTGGCCAAGGCCTTGAGTTGCGAGCTGGTCAGGGCGACCACCTGGGCGGTGGTCAAGATGCCGATCTGGTCGGAGGACAGGGCGGCGAACTGATCGCTGGACAGCGCGCGGATGGCGCTGGTGCTCATGGCACGAAGGTCGTCGGTCTCCAGCTTGACGATCTGGTCGCTGTGCAGGCCAGCCACTTGAGCGCTGGTCAGGGCGGCGGCTTGGGCGGTGGTCAGTGTGACGATCTCATCGGTGGTCAGCGCACCGACCTGGGCGGAGTTCATGCCGCGCAGGGCGGCCGTGTTGATGGCGGCGAAGTCCTCGGTCTGCAGGGTCCGGATCTGGTCCGTGCCCAGGGCGCCGACCTGAGCGCTGGTCAGCACCTTGAACTGGTCGGAACCCAGGGCGTTGAGGTCATCGCTGACCATGCCCTTGATCTGGGCGGTGGTGAGCGAGGCCACCTGGGCGGTGGTCAGCGCGCCGATCTGGTCGGAGCCCAGCGCGCCAATCTGGTCGGTGCCCAGGGCCCTGATCGCCGTGGTGCTGATGGCGCGCAGGTCGTCGGTTTCCAGGGCCGCGATTTGGTCGGAGCCCAGTCCCTTGACCTGGGCGCTGCTGAGGGCGGCTGCCTGGGCGGTGCTCAGAGCAACGATGTCTTCCGTGTTGAGCGCCCCCAGCTGGCTGCTGGTCAGCGCGGCGGTTTGTGCCGTGGTCAGCTGCGCGACCTGGTCGGAACTGAGGCTGCGGATCTGGTCGGTGCCGAGGGCGCGCAGAGCGCCGGAGCTCAGGGCGCGCAGGTCGTCGGACTCCAGCTTGGCGATCTGGTCGCTGTGCAGCCCGGTGACCTGGGCGCTGGTGAGCGCGGCGGCCTGCGCGGTCGTGAGCACCACTACTTCATCGGTGGTGAGCGCGCCGAGCTGGGCCGACGTCATGCCGCGCAGCGCAGTGGTGCTGATGGCGGCCAAGTCCTCGGTCTGCAGGGTGCGGATCTGATCCGTGCCAATGGCAGCCACCTGCGCGGAGGTCAGGGCCTTGAACTGGTCGCTGCTCAGCGCGTTGAGGTCGTCGCTGCCCATCCCGCGGATCTGCGAGGTGGTCAGGCTGCCCACCTGGGTGGTGGTCAGCGCGGCGATTTGATCCGAGCCCAGCGCGACGATCTGGTCCGAACTCATGGCCCGCAGGGCCGCCGTGGACAGCTGGCGCAGGTCGTCAGTCTGGATGAGCGGAATCTGGTCCGAGGTGAGCGCTGCGGCCTGGCTGGAGGTGAGCGCCTTGTACTGGTCGGTGGTCAGGGCCTGCAAATCGTCGCTGCCCAGGCCTTTGATCTGGTTGGTGCTCAATGCAGCCACCTGGGTGGTGGTGAGGGCGCCGATCTGGTCCGAGCCCAAGGCACCCAGCTTGGTGTCCGACATCGCGCGCAAGGCGGCGGTGCTGAGCACCCGCAGATCCGCCGTTTCGAAACGTGCGATCTGGTCGCTGGCCAGCGAGTTGATGGCAAATGTGCCCAGCGAGGCGACCTGCTTGGTCGTCAGCGCCATGATCTGGTCGCTGTTGAAAGCGGCCCAATCCTCCGTCGTGAGCTTGGCCAGGGTCGTGGTGGACAGCGCGGCGATCTGGTCGGTGGACAGAGTGAAAATCAATGACGCCATGGTGTGCTCACTTGGTTATTGCTGGACGCCCGCCCCTGGGGGAGGGAGCTTGAAATGCGGGGTCTGGCTCCACCAGAGGAGGCCGCACTTCACTTCCTGACCAATCAATCTCATCAATGCAATGCCCGGGACATTGCCCGCTTCCGTCGGATTTCGACCAAGCTTGCGCAAACTTGAGCGCCGGCGCGCCCCCGACAGCAGTGACGGGGCGTTTGGGCGGGACGCACGGGTGTTGTTCAAAGGGCTCAACCTTGCCCGGACGGGCAGGTGCCCGGACGCAGCTTCAATTTCACGTCCGGCGATGCTAGGTCCGCATGGGCCGAGGCAAAGCCGGCAAAAGCTGCTGCAATACTTGTCTGTTCCTGCCATGGCCGGAGCGGGCGCCGGCTCCAATGGCGTGGACGGAGGAGCCTGGCTCGCCCATGGTTCCGCCTGTCAACGCGCCTATGCAGATCACCACACTCATCCCGGCCTACAAGACCAAGTACCTGTCGGAATTGCTGACTGGGCTGCTGACCCAGACGCGTCCCAGCGAGCGCGTGATCGTGTCGGATGACAGTCCTGACGGCAGCTTCGGAGCGCTGCTGCGCGAAGGGGCGCTGGCGCGGTTCGCGTCTCGACTGCCGCTGGAAATCCACCGCGGGCCGAGGGCGGGGGCCTATGAGAACTTCAAGCACCTGGTGAAGCTCTGGGGAGGTCAGACCGAGCTTGTCCATATCCACCTGGACGACGACGTCGTCTATCCCGATTTCTATGCCCAGCACCGCCTGGCGCATGCCACGGGAGAGGCCATCTCCTGCAGCGTCAGCGCGCGCTGGACCGCGAACGAAAAGGGGCAGCCCATCGAGGGCATGCCGATTCCGGATGGGATCTTCCATGCTCAGGCCCGGATGATGTCGGTCGGACCCCTGGCCCTGATCTCCAGTACCGTGCCTTATTGCCAGAATTGGCTCGGAGAATTCTCAAACTGCGTGATCCGGGCCGAATACGCCGCTTTGCTGGAGGACACCCAGTTCGGCGGCGTGTCCTATGCCGGGCTCTGGGACCTCGGGTTCTTCATCGCAGCCACCCTTCGCCAGCCGCTGGCGTACATCCAGGACCGCCTGGGCTACTTCCGCGCTGGCGGCGAGGGCCATTCGGCCCAGGTCAACGGCAAGCACATGAAGGCGGCCCACCTGGGCTATGCCGCTCTTGCGGTGGGTCTGCAGCGCCTGGGGCGCATGAACGAGGCCCAGGCCCGGCTTTGCTATGAAGGCATCGCTGCGGCGGTGATGGCCCGCTATGGGGGGCAGGACGACATGCAACCGTTTGCCTCGCTGCTGATGCGGATGGCGCAGCAGGAGGCACTGGCCGGTGAAGAATTCGTCCGCGCCTGGCATGCCTTTCTGATCCGCAACGGATTCTGAAATGAAGCTGCTGCAACGCCTGGAACACTGGCGCGGGCTGATCAGCCGTCTGCCGCCGCTGGAGCTCGAGGGCGCGGTGCGCGCCCTGCTGGTGCACTTCTTCTTCCACACCTCGGACAGGCAGCGCGTGGAGCTGGTGGGCGAGGGGCCGCGCACGATCAACGTGCTGACGCCCACGGTCTTCAAGGGCGCCGGCGCCTTCCGGCTCAGCAATTCGGCCGTTTTCGGCGTGCCGCGCTCGCCGGGTAGCCTGTCCAGCAGCTATTTCGAGTCGCGCACGCCGCAGTCGCTGATCGACATTGGGCCGGGCACGGTCTTCAACAATCGCTGCGTGCTGATTTCGGAAGGGGCTTTCATCCGCTTTGGCGCGGACTGCCTCGTCGGCCCGGAGCTGCAGGTCTTCGACAGCCATCTGCACGATCTGCGCCTGGCGCACCGGCGCTCGCCCGACCCGCGACCGCGGGGCGTGGAGGTCGGCAGCCAGGTGTTCATCGGTGCGCGGGTCACCATCCTGAAAGGCGTGAAGGTGGGCGACGGCTGCATCATCGCCGCCGGCGCGGTGCTGACACCGGGTTTTGAGGCGCCTCCCATGAGCATGGTGGGCGGCAACCCCGCACGCGTGCTGGGGCCGGTGCCGCAGGATTGATGCACGCCTGCCTCCTGGCCTGACTTCGCCTGAAAAGGCGCCGCTGGCGCCCTCCGTTGGGTCGAATCAAGACTCGTCGCCAAGCCTCAGCAGATAGGTGTCCTGGGCGCGCGTGGCGCGCACGATGCGGCGGCCATGCTCGTTGACGGCCAGGTAGAGGTCGATCGAGCCCCTGCGGGCCACCTCCGCCTGCAGTGCATCCGGCACGTCGTAGGCGACGGTGGACGTCGGCTGCTCGGCCCCTTGCTTCTGGGGCGACAGGCCGGTGTACTCCCAGGAGCCCAGCATGGAGCGGCGCGCCCAGCCGTCGTCGGCGGGTAGGGCGGCGCCGCGGTCCACGGCGCGGCAGACGATGGAGATGAAGCCGCACTCCTTGCCCGGCACATAGAGCGCAGCGTCGGACGGGTGGCGGCTGTACAGGCAGTCGATGGGCGCAAAGTTGAAGTAGCGCAGCATGTACTCCAGCAGCGGGATCGAGGGGTACCAGAAGGTGTTGGGCTCGGTCTGCAGCTTGCCGGCGGTGTTGAAGTGCATCACATCGGACTGCTCGTTGACCACATTGGTCGAGAGCATGAAAAGCCCGTTCCTTTTGACCATGGGTCGGACACAGGCCAGCGTATGCATGGGCGAGAACACGTGGTAGAGCACGCCCGAGAGGTTGACGTAGTCGAAGCTGCCCTCGTTGGCGAGCTTCTGGTGCAAGTCATACATCAGCCCGACCTCGCGAAAGTCCCAGTCGGCCTTGTAGGCCTTCTTGAGCCATTCCATCTTCTGGGCGCAGTGGGGCACAGCGTCCGTGGCCAGCACGCGCCGGGCGCCTTTGCGGTGCATCAGCACGGGGATGACGCCTTCCATGCTGCCCAGGTCGAGGCAGTCCTGCTGCTGCAGATGGGCCTGGCGCATCAGCATGCGGGGCATATAGGGGAAGTCGGGCGGGTAGGTGCCCTGGGCGACGAGGCCGGGGGAGAGCTCGACGGTGTAGTACCACCATTCCTTGGCGGCCTGTGCCAGTTCTTCGTTGCTGAGCATGGGTGCGGCTCCTGTCCTTGGATGACGCGGCCGCGCCGCCTGCGGGGCGTGGGCTGCATGGCCGCGAGTCTGCCTGGGGTGGCAGGGGGTGATCGGCGCAGGACGGGGTGAGGGAAGGGGCAATTCCAGCGTTTGGAACGGGTGCTGTGGCGCGAGGCGTGCGACAAGCGGTGCGCCGCCGGGCTGCGGCGGATGCCTGCATCACCGAGCGCCGCGTTGAACGCGGGAGCGACACGCCCGCTGCTGCTGCATGCTGGAGCTTAAGCCGCCTGCGGCGCCGCCGCATTCAGGCCATTCTCGAAATGCAGCCTCATGCGCTGAGCCACCTGGTCCGGGCGGCGTTCGATCAGCGCCTGCATCAGGTCCCGGTGCTCCTGCAGCGACTCGGCCAGTCGGCCTTGCTTGAAGAGCGAATGATGCCGATTGAGCTTCATCACCCGGCGCAGGTCGGTGACGATCTGCTGGCGCCAGCGGTTGCCTTCCAGTTCCAGCAGGCGCAGGTGAAAGGCCTCGTTGAGGGCAAAAAAGCGCTCGCGCTCGCCGATGGCGGTTTCCAGCTGCGCGTGCAGGGTCGTCAGCTCAGCCAACTCGGCGTCGGTGGCACGCTCCGCCACCCGCGCCGCGGCATCGCTCTCCAGCAGGGCCAGGAGTTGGTAGGCCTCGCGCACGTCACGCTCGGACATTTCGGTCACATAGGCCCCGCGGCGCGGGCGCATGGTCACCAAGCCTTCGACGGCCAGCACTTTCAGCGCTTCGCGCATGGGCGTGCGGCTGATGCCCAGCTCGCCGCAGAGCTTGAGCTCGTCGATCCAGCTGCCGGGTTCCAGCTGGCGGCCGAAGATGCGCTGGCGCAGCTGCTCGGCCACTTCCTCGTAGAGCGGGCGCTGGGCAAACGGTGACGATGCGGGCATGGCGGGCGGTCAGGGTTGGACGGCTGGGCGGGCTGGTGCAGGTGCTTGTTGTGATGGCGTGGTGCGATGGCTTGGTGCGGCAAAGACGAAGCCGCGGAGGCGTGCGCCAGCTCAATCGGCCTGCTGTTGTCAGAGTGTAGTCAAATTTGAATTCATAATTATGAATAACGAAGGCGCTATGATGCGTGGCCTTCAGGAGTTGTCAATGTCTGATTCGTCCAACGCCAAGCATGAATTCGCCGCCGCCACGCTGGAGCAGTGGCACAAGGCTGCCGCCAAGTCGGCGCCGGGGGGCGATGTCTCGGCCCTGAACTGGGTGACGCCCGAGGGCATCACCGTCAAGCCGCTCTACACCGCGGCCGACACGGCGAATCTGCCGTACGTCGACACCCTGCCTGGTTTTGAGCCCTTCCTGCGCGGCCCGCAGGCCACCATGTACGCGGTGCGCCCCTGGACCATCCGCCAGTACGCCGGCTTCTCCACCGCCGAGGAGTCCAATGTCTTCTACCGCAAGGCACTGGCCGCCGGCGGGCAGGGCGTCTCGGTGGCTTTCGACCTGGCCACCCACCGGGGCTATGACAGCGACCACCCGCGCGTGACCGGTGACGTGGGCAAGGCCGGCGTGGCGATCGACTCGGTGGAGGACATGAAGATCCTGTTCGACGGCATCCCGCTGGACAAGGTCTCGGTCTCCATGACCATGAACGGCGCTGTGCTTCCAGTGCTGGCCGGCTATGTGGTCGCGGCAGAGGAGCAGGGCGTCTCGCAGGACAAGCTCAGCGGCACCATCCAGAACGACATCCTCAAGGAGTTCATGGTCCGCAACACCTACATCTACCCGCCCGAGCCGTCGATGAAGATCATCGGCGACATCATCGAGTACACGAGCCAGAACATGCCCAAGTTCAACTCGATCTCGATCTCGGGCTACCACATGCAGGAAGCGGGCGCCAACCAGGCGCTGGAGCTGGCCTTCACCCTGGCCGACGGCAAGGAGTATGTGAAGACCGCCCTGGCCAAAGGCCTGGACGTGGACGACTTCGCCGGCCGTCTGTCCTTCTTCTGGGCCGTGGGCATGAACTTCTATCTGGAGATCGCCAAGATGCGGGCCGCGCGCCTGCTGTGGTGCCGGATCATGAAGGGCTTCAACGCCAAGAACCCCAAGAGCCTGATGCTGCGCACGCACAGCCAAACCTCGGGCTGGTCCCTGACCGAGCAGGATCCCTACAACAACGTGGTGCGCACCACCATCGAGGCCATGGCAGCGGTGTTTGGCGGCACGCAGAGCCTGCACACCAATTCGCTGGACGAGGCCATCGCCCTGCCCACCGAGTTCAGCGCCCGCATCGCCCGCAACACGCAGCTGATCATCCAGGAAGAAACCCACATCACCAACGTCGTCGACCCCTGGGCCGGCAGCTACCTGATGGAGTCCCTCACGCAGGACATGGCCGACAAGGCCTGGGCCATCATCGAAGAAGTCGAGGCCATGGGCGGCATGACCAAGGCGGTGGACTCCGGCTGGGCCAAGCTCAAGATCGAGGCCAGCGCGGCCGAGAAGCAGGCCCGCATTGACTCCGGCAAGGACGTCATCGTGGGCGTCAACAAGTACCGCCTGGCCAAGGAAGACCCGGTCGAGATCCTGGAGGTGGACAACCTCAAGGTGCGTGACGCCCAGATCGCCCGCCTGCAAACCATCAAGGCCCGCCGCGACGGCGCCGCCGTGCAGGCCGCGCTGGAGGCGCTGACCGAGGCGGCGCGCAGCGGCCAGGGCAATCTGCTGGACCTCTCGATCCAGGCCATCCGTCTGCGAGCCACCGTCGGCGAGGTATCGGATGCGCTGGAGAAGGTGTATGGTCGCCACCGTGCCGATACGCAAAAGGTGACCGGGGTGTATGCCGCTGCCTACGATTCCGCCGAGGGCTGGGCCAAGCTGCAGGCCGAGATCCAGGCCTTTGCCGAGGAACAGGGCCGCCGCCCCCGCGTGATGATCGCCAAGCTGGGCCAGGACGGGCATGACCGCGGCGCCAAGGTCGTGGCCACCGCCTACGCCGACCTGGGCTTCGACGTGGACATGGGCCCGCTGTTCCAGACCCCCGAGGAATGCGCCCGCCAGGCCATCGAGAACGACGTGCATGCCGTGGGCGTCTCGACCCTGGCCGCCGGCCACAAGACCCTGGTGCCCGCCATCATCGCCGAGCTGAAGAAGCAGGGGGCGGATGACATCATCGTCTTCGTCGGCGGCGTGATCCCGCAGCAGGACTACGAATACCTCTACGAGGCCGGCGTCAAGGGCATCTACGGGCCCGGCACGCCGATTCCGGCCAGCGCCAAGGACGTGCTGGAGCAGATCCGCAAGGCCACGGTGGCGGCCTGATGCTGCGCCTGACACCGGTCGTGGCCGATGACTTCGAGGCCATGTTGGCCTTGCGCATCGAGGCCCTGCGGGAGAGTCTGGAGCGGCTGGGCCGCTTCGACCCGCAGCGCGCCCGTGAGCGTCTGGCCTCGCAGTTCGAGCCTGCCGCGATGCAGCACATCGAGCGTGCGGGCCGACGCATCGGCTTCGTGACCGTCAAGCCCATGGCCGGTGGCGCGCTGAAGCTGGAGCATCTCTACATCCTGCCCGGCGAGCAGGGACAGGGCGTGGGCCACTGGGTGATCGAGGGCCTCAAGCGCCAGGGGCGGGACATCCATCTCGCGGCGCTCAAGCTCAGCGACGCCAACCGCTTCTACCTGCGCGAGGGCTTCGTGCCCGTCAGCGAGAGCGACTTCGACATCGACTACTGCTGGAAGGCGGGTGGGGCATGAACCTGGCCGCCGCCATTCTCGCGGGACCCGGTCCGGCTCAACGTCGCGCCATGGCCAAGGCCATCACGCTGCTGGAGTCGACCCGGCCTGATCATCGTGCGCGGGCCGACGCCTTGCTCAGCGAGCTGCTGCCGCGCACCGGCCGCTCGCTGCGGCTTGGCATTTCCGGCGTTCCGGGCGTGGGCAAGAGCACCTTCATCGAGGCCCTGGGCCTGTTCCTGATCGAGCGCGGGCATCGCGTGGCGGTGCTGGCCGTCGATCCCTCCAGCACGGTCTCCGGCGGTTCCATCCTGGGCGACAAGACCCGCATGGAGCGCCTTTCCATGGACGAACGCGCCTACATCCGCCCCAGCCCGAGCAGCGGCACCCTGGGCGGCGTGGCCGAGAAGACGCGCGAGGCGCTGCTGGTCTGCGAGGCGGCGGGTTTCGACATCGTCATCGTCGAGACCGTGGGGGTGGGGCAGAGTGAGACGGCCGTGGCCGGCATGACGGACATGTACGTGCTGCTGCAGCTGCCTAACGCCGGAGATGAGCTCCAGGCCATCAAGAAGGGCGTGATGGAGCTGGCCGATCTGGTGGTGATCAACAAGGCCGATGTGGACCCCGCAGCGGCCACCCGCGCCCAGGCGCAGATCACCTCTTCACTGCGCCTGCTGGGCCTGCACGGCCGGCACGAGCATGCGGCGCACGATCCTGCGCTTTGGCATCCCAAGGCCCTGCAGATGAGTGCGCTGAAGTTTCAGGGCCTCGGCGAGTTCTGGGCTGCGGTGGAGCAGTTCCGTCAGTTGCAGTCCTCCAGCGGCCGCTGGGACGAGAAGCGCCAGCAGCAGGCCTTGGCCTGGATGTGGGAGCGTATCCAGGGCGGCCTCAAGACGGCCTTCATGGCTGACGCCACCGTCCGCGCCCGGCTGCCCGAGGCCACCGCCCAAGTGCTGGCTGGCCAACTGGCGCCATCGACGGCCGCCCGAGAACTGTTGAACTGCTTCCATGCCACAGCCGCGCCCTCGCCACAGGCTTCTGCGGCGTCGCCGACACCGAGTCCCTCGACTCCGAATTCCCCTTGCCCGGGCGAAGCGCGCAACGCAGCGCCCGGCGCAGCCCCGTGAAAGGACCGCTATGCACGACATCCAACAAATGCTTGAAGAAAAGCGCGCCAAGGCGCGGCTGGGCGGAGGCGAGAAACGCATCGCCGCTCAGCACGCCAAGGGCAAGCTCACGGCCCGCGAGCGCATTGAGCTGCTCTTCGACGAAGGCACCTTCGAGGAATGGGACATGTTCGTCGAGCACCGCTGTGTGGACTTCGGCATGGCAGACAACAAGATCCCCGGCGACGGCGTGGTGACGGGCTACGGCATGATCAACGGCCGCCTGGCCTTCTGCTTCAGCCAGGACTTCACGGTCTTCGGCGGCGCGCTCTCGGAGTCGCATGCCGAGAAGATCTGCAAGATCATGGACCAGGCCATGAAGGTCGGCGCGCCGGTGATCGGCCTCAATGACTCCGGCGGTGCTCGCATCCAGGAAGGGGTGGCCTCGCTGGGCGGTTATGCCGACGTGTTCCAGAAGAACGTGCTGGCCTCCGGCGTGATCCCGCAGATCAGCCTGATCATGGGCCCCTGCGCCGGCGGTGCGGTGTATTCGCCGGCCATGACCGACTTCATCTTCATGGTGAAGGACAGCTCCTACATGTTCGTCACCGGTCCCGAGGTGGTGAAGACCGTGACGCACGAGGAGGTCACGGCTGAGGAGCTGGGCGGCGCCGGCACGCACAGCAGCAAGAGCGGCGTGGCCGACCTGGCCTTCGAGAACGACGTCGAGGCCATCATGATGCTGCGGCGCTTCTTCAACTACCTGCCGCTGAACAACCGCGAGAAGGCGCCGAGCCGTCCCAGCGGCGACCCGGGCAGCCGCATGGACGTTTCGCTGGACACCCTGGTGCCGGACAACCCCAACAAGCCCTACGACATGAAGGAGCTGATCCTGAAGGTCGTCGACGACGGGGACTTCTTCGAGCTGCAACCCGACTACGCGAAGAACATCCTCACCGGCTTCGCCCGCATGGACGGTCAGACCGTGGGCATCGTGGCCAACCAGCCCCTGGTGCTGGCGGGCTGTCTGGACATCAAGAGCTCCATCAAGGCCGCGCGCTTCGTGCGCTTCTGCGACGCCTTCAACATCCCCGTGATCACCTTCGTCGACGTGCCCGGCTTCATGCCCGGCACCTCGCAGGAGTACGGCGGCATCATCAAGCACGGCGCCAAGCTGCTCTACGCCTATGCCGAGTGCACGGTGCCCAAGGTGACCGTCATCACCCGCAAGGCCTATGGCGGCGCCTATGACGTGATGGCCTCCAAGCACCTGCGCGGCGACGTCAACTTCGCCTGGCCCAATGCCGAGATCGCGGTGATGGGCGCCAAGGGCGCGGTGGAGATCATCTTTCGTGAAGACAAGAACGATCCGGTCAAGCTGGCGGCGCGCGAGGCCGAGTACAAGGCCCGCTTTGCCAACCCCTTCGTGGCCGGTGCTCGCGGCTTCATCGACGACGTGATCCAGCCGCACGAGACGCGCAAGCGCATCTGCCGCTCGCTCGCGATGCTCAAGGACAAGAAGCTCGAGAACCCCTGGCGCAAGCACGGGAACATCCCGCTCTGACGCGCCATGCTTCTTGCGCTGCTGCTCATGGTTGCTGCGATGACGACCACTGCCCAGGCCGCACCCCCTGCGGACGTGGCGGCATGCGTGGCCCTGCGTGCGCTGCCCTCGCAAAGCCTGGACCTTTTCGAGGCGCGGCAAAGCGAGGAGGGCATGGCGGCCTTGCTGGCGCTGGCGCAGTCGGCGGGCGTGGCCGCGCAGGACCAGGCCTGGTGGCGCGGGCAACTGTCCGAGCCGGGCGAGGTCGATGGCGAGCGCATGCGGCAGTGGGCCGAGCAGGGCTTCGAGCGCTGCGCGGCCCGCGTGGCGCCGCGCAGCACGCCCGAGCAGCGTGCGGTGTGCGGCGCTGACCTGGACACGCTGCCCGTGATCCTGCTCTACCGCGCAGACGGCGTGACGCTGGCCGAGGCCCGCCGTGATCTGCGTGAAGGCACGGCCGCGGGCGGCGTCGAAGCGGCGCGGGCCGAAGCCATGCTGCGCTTCAGCTACGAGGGCATGGCCCCGCGCAAGGGCGCAGCCGAGCACTGGGTGCAGCAGCGCCTGCAGGCTTGGGTCGCCCGTTGCCTGAGTGGTGCCGTGCCGGGAGCCCGCCCGTGAATCACTGTCTGAAATTCGAATCGATGGCTGGCCTTGCGCCGGCTTGGAGGCACTATGTTTAAGAAGATCCTGATTGCCAATCGCGGAGAGATCGCCTGCCGGGTGATCAAGACGGCCCGCAAGATGGGCATCAAGACGGTGGCCGTCTATTCCGAGGCGGACAAGGATGCCCGCCACGTCGAACTGGCCGACGAGGCCGTGCTGCTGGGCCCGGCGCCCAGCCGCGAGTCCTACCTGGTCGCCGACAAGATCATCGCCGCCTGCAAGGCCACGGGGGCCGAGGCGCTGCACCCGGGCTACGGCTTCTTGTCCGAGAACGAAGACTTCGCCCGCCGCTGCGAGGAGGAGGGCATCGTTTTCATCGGCCCCAAGCACTACTCCATCGCGGCCATGGGCGACAAGATCGCCTCCAAGAAGCTGGCCAACGAGGCCAAGGTCAGCACCATTCCCGGCCACAACGAGCCCATCCTCGCGCCCGAGGAAGCCGTCGAAATCGCGAAGAAGATCGGCTACCCGGTCATGATCAAGGCCAGCGCCGGCGGCGGTGGCAAGGGCCTGCGCGTGGCCTTCAACGACAAGGAATGCTTCGAGGGCTTCAGCTCCTGCCGCAACGAAGCTCGCAACAGCTTCGGCGACGACCGCGTCTTCATGGAGAAGTTCGTCGAGCAGCCGCGCCACATCGAGATCCAGGTGCTGGGCGACGCGCATGGCAACGTGGTCTACCTGCACGAACGCGAGTGCTCCATCCAGCGCCGCCACCAGAAGGTGATCGAAGAGGCGCCGTCGCCCTTCATCAGCGACGCCACCCGCAAGGCCATGGGTGAGCAGGCGGTGGCCCTGGCCAAGGCGGTGAAGTACCAGAGCGCCGGCACGGTGGAGTTCGTGGTCGGCAAGAACCAGGACTTCTATTTCCTCGAGATGAACACGCGGCTGCAGGTGGAGCACCCGGTGACCGAGTGCATCACCGGCCTGGACCTGGTGGAGCAGATGATCCGCGTGGCTGCCGGCGAGCGCCTGGGCTTCACGCAAGGCGAGATCCGCAAGGATGGTTGGGCCATCGAGTGCCGCATCAACGCAGAAGATCCTTTCCGCAACTTCCTGCCCTCGACTGGCCGCCTGGTGAAGTACCAGCCGCCGACGGCCAACCTCGAGCAGGGCACGCCCACCCTGCTGGGCAGTGCCTATGCCAACGGCCTGTTCGGCGGCGTGCGCGTGGACACCGGCGTCTACGAAGGCGGCGAGATCCCGATGTTCTATGACTCGATGATTGCCAAGCTCATCGTGCATGGACGCGATCGCGACGATGCCATTGCCCGCATGCGTGAGGCGCTCAACGGCTTCGTGATCCGCGGCATCTCCAGCAACATCCCCTTCCAGGCGGCCCTGCTGGCGCATCCGGACTTCGTCAGCGGCAACTTCAACACCGGCTTCATCGCCCAGCATTACGGCGGCGGCTTCCGCGCCGAGGATGTGCCGCATGCCGATCCGCGCTTCCTGGTGGCGCTGGCGGCCTTCATCCGTCGCAAGACGCGTGAGCGCGCCGCCGGCATCAGCGGCCAGCTACGTGGGCACGAAGTACGCATCGACAGCGATTGCGTGGCCGTGGTCAACGAAGGCGGCGGCCAGCAGCGCCACCACCTCGTGCATGTGGCCGAGTTCGCCGACCACAAGGGCGAGGCCACGGTGGACGTGGAAGGCCAGCGCTACCAGATCGTCTGCAACTCGCGCCTGAACGACATCCGTCTGGAAGGTATGGTCAACGGCCAGCACTTCGTCGCACAGGCCGAGCGCGGCGCAGCGAAGAATCCGCTGGCCTACCGCGTCAGCCACAACGGTTTCGCGATGGAGGTCACCGTGCTGCCACGTCGCGCGGCGGAGCTGCTCAAGCTCATGCCCTACAAGGCGCCGCCCGATACCAGCAAGTTCCTGCTCTCGCCCATGCCGGGCTTGCTGGTGCACATCGCCGTGCAGCCGGGGCAGGTCGTGCAGGCCGGGGAGCGCCTGGCCGTGATCGAGGCCATGAAGATGGAGAACATCCTGGTGGCCGAGCGCGACGTCAAGGTGGCTGAGGTCCTGGCCAAGACCGGCGAGAGCCTTTCCGTCGACCAGCCCATCCTGCGCTTCGAGTGAGTCCCGCCATGAGCAACAAGCCTTATCGGATCCTCGGCATCCAGCAAATCGCCATCGGCGGACCGGACAAGCAGGCCCTGCGCAAGCTGTGGGTCGACGTGCTGGGTCTCGCGGTGACCGGCAACTTCGTCTCCGAGCGCGAGAACGTGGACGAGGACATCTGCACCATCGGCAGCGGTCCGCACAAGGTCGAGGTCGATCTGATGCAACCCCTGGACCCGGAGAAGAAGCCCGCCGTCCACGCCACGCCGCTCAACCATGTGGGCCTGTGGGTGGATGACCTGCCCAGGGCCGTCGAGTGGATGAGCGCCCACGGCGTGCGCTTTGCGCCGGGCGGCATCCGCAAGGGCGCTGCGGGCTTCGACATCTGCTTCATCCACCCCAAGAGCAATGACGAGTTCCCCATCGGCGGGGAAGGGGTACTGATCGAGCTGGTGCAGGCGCCGCCGGAGGTGGTGGCGGCGCTGGGCTGATCGGTTCCTGCGCGCTGGGGCGGTGCGCCGGGTGAGCGCGTCGCCCTAATTTTTCCTGCCGCGCTTGCCAGGGTCGAATTGCTTGGTATTCTTCGCTTTGCGCGAAGGCTTGTTTGGGTGATTGGGTAGTAACAAAGTCTTCCGCGAAGACTAAATTACTGCCAAGGCCACTCACCATGCGACTCGACCTCACCACCCTGAACCTTGTGCTGGCGATCGAACAGACCCGTTCGATCACCCGTGGCGCGGAGCGCGAGCACCTTGCGCTGGCTGCGGCCTCCAAGCGCATTTCCGACCTCGAGACGCGCCTGGGGGTGCAGCTCTTCGAGCGCCGCGCCCGCGGCGTGGAGCCCACCGAGGCCTGCCGCGCCCTGGTGCGCCACATCCGCTCGCTGCATGCCTCGCTGCATGCGCTGGAGAGCGAGGTGATGGAGTTCGCGCGCGGCATCAAGGGCCATCTGCGCATCGTGGCCAACAGCGGCGCCATTGCCGAGGCGCTGCCGCCGGATCTGGTGGCTTTCTCGCAGGCCCATCCCCAGATACGCATCAGCCTGGAAGACCTGACCAGTGCCGAGGTGCAGGCCGCCGTGGCCGAAGGGCGCGCCGATGTGGGCGTGTTCACCGCGCCGCTGCTGGACAGCCGCATGCAGACCTTCACCTACCGTTCCGGCCGCCTGGCCGTGCTGGTGCCGGAAGGCCATGCGCTGGCGGAGCGCAGCGCAATCAGCTTCGACGAGCTGCTGGACTACGACCTCGTCGGCCTGCATGCCGGCGCCGCTGCCCAGGAGCTGATGCGCGAGCAGGCCCTGGCCCGCGGGCGCACCTTGAACGCGCGCCTGCAGGTGCGCGGCTTCGATGCCATCGCCCAACTCGTCGAGTCCGGCCTGGGCGTGGCCGTGCTGCCGCAGGCGCCTGCGGAGCGATTTGCCCAGGTCTTCAAGGTCCGCCAATTGCGGCTGGAGGAGGACTGGGCCCGGCGCGACTACGTGCTGGGCGTGCTGCGCCAGGAGCGCCTGCCCACCGTGGTCCAGCGATTCGTGGACGCCCTGTGCCCGCCCGAGACCCGGACCGAGGCCACGGCCACCACCCAACCCCTGCGCGGCGCGGCCTGAGGGGCCGGCCGCATCACTGCCAGCGAGATCCACATGAGCGCACGCACTCTCTACGACAAGCTCTGGGACGAGCACGTCGTGCACACCGAGGAAGACGGCACCGCCGTGCTCTACATCGACCGACACCTCGTGCATGAGGTGACCAGTCCACAGGCCTTCGAAGGGCTGGACATGGCCGGCCGCAAGGTCTGGCGCCTGTCGGCCAACCTGGCGGTGAGCGACCACAACGTGCCCACCACCGACCGCAGCGCCGGCATTGCCGACCCGGTCTCGCGCCTGCAGGTCGACACGCTGGATGCCAACTGCGACCGCCACGGCATCACGCAGTTCAAGATGAACGATCTCCGCCAGGGCATCGTGCATGTGATCGGCCCGGAGCAGGGTGCCACGCTGCCCGGCATGACCGTGGTCTGCGGCGACAGCCACACCTCCACTCACGGTGCCTTCGGCGCGTTGGCCCATGGCATCGGAACGTCGGAGGTCGAGCATGTGCTGGCTACGCAGACCCTGCTGGCCAAGAAGGCGAAGAACATGCTGGTCAAGGTCGAGGGTCAGGTCTTGCCTGGCGTCGGCGCCAAGGACATCGTGCTGGCCATCATCGGCAGGATCGGCACGGCCGGCGGCACCGGCTACACCATCGAGTTCGCCGGTTCGGCCATTCGCGCGCTGAGCATGGAAGGCCGCATGACCGTCTGCAATATGGCCATCGAGGCGGGCGCGCGCGCGGGCCTGGTGGCGGTGGACGACACCACGATCAACTACGTCAAGGGGCGCCCCTTCACGCCGCAGGGCTTGGAGTGGGAGCAGGCCGTGCGCTACTGGCGCACCCTGCATTCCGATCCTGGCGCGCACTTCGACGCCGTGGTCGAACTGGATGCCGCGCAAATCCGCCCGCAGGTCACCTGGGGCACCTCACCCGAGATGGTGCTGTCCATCGAGGACCGCGTGCCGGACCCCGACAAGGAAAAGGACGCCGTCAAGCGCGGTGCCATCGAGCGTGCGCTGACCTACATGGCGCTCGAACCCAACAAGGCCATCAGCGACATCCGCATCGACAAGGTCTTCATCGGCTCCTGCACCAACAGCCGCATCGAGGACATGCGCGAAGCCGCTGCGGTGGTCAAGCGGCTGGGCGGACGCATAGCCAGCAATGTGCGCCTGGCCCTGGTGGTGCCGGGCTCGGGCCTGGTGAAGGCGCAGGCCGAGGACGAAGGACTGGACCAGATCTTCAAGGCCGCGGGCTTCGAATGGCGCGAGCCGGGCTGCTCCATGTGCCTGGCCATGAACGCCGATCGCCTGGAGCCGGGCGAACGCTGCGCGTCCACCAGCAACCGCAACTTCGAAGGGCGCCAGGGCGCGGGGGGGCGTACCCACCTGGTGAGTCCGGCGATGGCGGCGGCTGCCGCGATGCAAGGCCACTTTGTCGACGTGCGTCGCCTGGCCTGAGGGAGAGCAAGACATGGACAAGTTCACCATCCACAAGGGCCTGGTCGCGCCCATGGACCGCGAGAACGTCGACACCGACGCCATCATTCCCAAGCAGTTCCTGAAGTCCATCAAGCGCACCGGCTTCGGCCCCAATCTCTTCGACGAGTGGCGCTACCTGGACAAGGGCGAGCCTGGCCAGGATCCTGCCTCGCGCAAGCCCAATCCGGACTTCGTGCTGAACCAGCCGCGGTATGCCGGTGCGTCCATCCTGATCGCGAGGGGCAACTTCGGCTGCGGCTCCAGCCGTGAGCATGCGCCCTGGGCCCTGGAACAGTACGGCTTCCGTGCCTTGATCGCGCCGAGCTTCGCCGACATCTTCTTCAATAACTGCTTCAAGAACGGCGTGCTGCCCATCGTGCTGCCCGAGAGCCAGGTCGCGCGGCTGTTCGACGAGGTCCATGCCTTCCGGGGCTACCAGCTGACGGTGGACCTGGAGCGCCAGGTGGTGATCAAGCCGGACGGCGCCGAGCTGCCCTTCGAGGTGCAGCCCTTCCGCAAGTACTGCCTGCTCAACGGTTTCGATGACATCGGCCTGACCCTGCGCCATGCCGAGAAGATCAAGGCCTACGAGGCGGAGCGTCTGCTGGTCAAGCCCTGGCTGGGCCGGCGCATCTGAGGCGGGCGAGGGTGCAGCCGTGACCGCCATGAGGGCCTGGTTCCGTCGCGTGGTGTTGGCCAGGCCCTGGCTGGCCTTCGTCGTGATGGTGCTGAGCTTCTTTGCCTTCGGCATCGGCACGCTCAATCTCTTCCACCTGCTCTCCGCCAACGGCCGCTTCCTCCTTGAGCACGGATGGGACGCCATTGTGGAGGGCGGCCTGCGCCAACTGCTGGAGCTGCTGCTCAACGGATTCCTGGCCATGATGGCCTATGTGGTGTTCAAGGCCTGCGAGCACCGCTTGAGCCACTGGCTGTCTGACGACTGAACTCATTATCGAGACTGACCCCCATGAAGATCGCAATCCTGCCCGGCGATGGCATAGGCACCGAGATCGTCGCTGAAGCCGTCAAGGTGCTGAAGGTCCTGGACCTCTCCTTCGAGATGGAGACTGCGCCCGTGGGCGGCGCCGCCTACGAGGCTGCCGGCCATCCACTGCCCGAGAGCACCCTGGCGCTGGCCAAGGCCGCGGACGCCGTGCTGTTTGGCGCGGTGGGCGATTGGAAGTACGACACCCTGGAGCGTCGCCTGCGCCCCGAGCAGGCCATCCTGGGCCTGCGCAAGGAGCTGGGCCTCTTCGCCAATTTCCGTCCGGCCATCTGCTATCCCGAACTGACGCACGCCTCCAGCCTCAAGCCCGAGCTGGTGGCTGGCCTGGACATCCTCATCATCCGCGAGCTGACCGGCGACATCTACTTCGGTCAGCCCCGCGGCCGCCGCACCGCGGTGGACGGCCATTTCCCCGGCAGCGAGGAAGCCTTCGACACCATGCGCTACTCGCGCCCGGAGGTCGAGCGCATTGCGCATGTCGCCTTCCAGGCTGCCCGCAAGCGCAACAAGAAGGTCACCAGCGTCGACAAGGCCAACGTGCTGGAGACCTTCCAGTTCTGGAAGGACGTGGTCACCGAGGTCCACGCCCAGTATCCGGATGTCGAGCTGGAGCATATGTACGTCGACAACGCCGCGATGCAGCTCGTGAAAGCACCCAAGAAGTTCGATGTGGTGGTAACCGGCAATATGTTCGGTGATATCCTGTCCGACGAGGCGGCCATGCTGACGGGATCCATCGGCATGCTGCCCTCGGCCTCGCTGAATGCGGCCAACCAGGGCCTTTACGAGCCCAGCCACGGCAGCGCGCCAGACATCGCCGGCAAGGGGATTGCCAACCCCTTGGCCACCATCCTCTCTGCCGCCATGATGCTCAAGTTCTCCCTCAACCAGCCGGAAGCCGCCGCCCGTATCGAGGCCGCGGTGCAGTCCGTGCTGTCGCAGGGCCTGCGCACTGCCGATATCCATTCGGAAGGCACGCGCAAGGTGAGCACCCGCGAGATGGGGGATGCCGTGGTGGCTGCAATTGCTGCAGGCGCCACCATGACCAAAACCATTAAGGGCTGATCCAGCTCCGGTTCGTCTCGCCACCACAGACCCGGCGAACGAGCCGGAGAAGGACCGCAAAGGGTTTGTGGTGTGAGATGACAAAGGAAGCAAGATGACGACTCTCGTAGGTTTGGTGGGCTGGCGCGGCATGGTCGGCTCGGTGCTCATGGACCGCATGACGGCCGAGGGCGATTTCGACCTGATCGAACCGCTGTTCTTCAGCACCTCCAACGCCGGCGGCGCTGCCCCGGCCCAGGCCAGGAACGAAACCAGGCTGCAGGACGCTTATGACCTCGAGCAGCTCAAGCGCTGCGAGATCATCATCACCGCGCAAGGCGGCGACTACACCACCGAGGTCTTCCCCAAGCTGCGCGCCGCGGGCTGGAATGGCCACTGGATCGACGCTGCGTCCACCCTGCGCATGAAGGACGACGCCGTCATCATCCTGGATCCGGTCAACATGCCCGTGATCAAGGACTCGCTGGCCAAGGGCGGTCGCAACTGGGTGGGCGGCAACTGCACCGTCTCCTGCATGCTGATGGGCGTGGGCGCGCTCTACAAGGCCGGACTGGTCGAATGGATGAGCACCCAGACCTATCAGGCGGCGTCCGGCGGTGGCGCTCAGCACATGCGCGAGCTGCTGACCCAATATGGCGCGCTGAATGCCGAGGTCCGCGAGCTGCTGGCCGACCCCAAGAGCGCCATCCTCGAGATCGACCGCAGGATCATTGCCAAGCAGCGCAGCTTCAGCGCCAGCGAAACCGCCAACTTCGGCGTGCCCCTGGGCGGCTCGCTGATTCCCTGGATCGACAAGGACCTGGGCAACGGTGTGTCCCGCGAAGAATGGAAGGGCATGGCCGAGACCAACAAGATTATGGGCCAGGGCGAGGGCTTCGGTACGCCTGCGGTGCCGGTGGATGGCTTCTGCGTGCGCATTGGCGCCATGCGCTGCCACAGCCAGGCACTGACCTTCAAGCTGAAGAAGGACGTACCGCTGGCCGACATCGAGGCCATGATCGCTGCCGACAACGAATGGGTGAAGGTGGTGCCCAACAACCGCGAGGCGACCATCCAGGACCTGACGCCCGTGGCTGTCACCGGCACTTTGGCCATCCCGGTCGGCCGCCTGCGCAAGCTGGCCATGGGCCCCGAGTATCTGGGCGCCTTTACCATCGGCGATCAGCTGCTGTGGGGCGCGGCCGAGCCGCTGCGCCGCATGCTGCGCATCCTGCTGACTCAGTGATACCCCTGGCTTCAGGCCGCCACCCGTTGCCCACATGCGACAGCTGGTAACGGGTGGTGAACCAGACGCTTGTCAAGGGTGAAATTCAGCCTTTGCATGAGTTGTCAAGCGTATATGCTTGACGCTGTTGTGATTTCTACAGCGCTGAAGCCGTGTACGACAGCATCTCGAGGGCTGTAAAGCACAGAACAAACATCGTCGAAACAGGCGGACACCCTGGGGTGCCCGCTTTGTTGCTTTGGGGGACGCCTTGAACAAGTACTCTCGCGCTTTCGGGCGCTTTGCCTTGAGCCGCGTTGCGGTGGCCGCCTTGTCTCTGGCCAGCTTGCAGGCCTGGGGCCTTGGGCTGGGAAGCTCGAAAGTCCAGTCGGCGCTGGGCGAGACGCTCAAGGCCGAAATCGATGTGAGCAGCATGACGGCCGAGGAAGCCAGCACGCTGAAGGTGCGCATCGCCAACCCGGACGTCTATCGCGCCAGTGGCGTCGAATTCAACGCAGTGCTGACCTCCACGCAGGTTCAGCTGCTGCGTCGTGCCGATGGGCGCCCCTATCTGCACGTGACCAGCGATCGCGCGGTTCAGGAACCCTTCGTGGACCTGATCCTGGAATTGAACTGGGCTTCAGGACGGCTGACGCGCGAGTACACCCTCTTGTTCGATCCGCCTGCGCTGGCCCGCCCGACGCCGCCCAGTGAAGTCACCACGGCGCCTGTCATCGCCGCCGCACCGGCGGAGTCCAAGCCCGTGCCAAGCCAGCCTGCGCAGCGACCGGCCGCGCAGCGTCCGGCCGCCCCTGCCCCTGCACCTGCACCTGCGCCCCGCGCCGCAGTCGAACCCAAGCCGGCCCCGGCCCCGACGGCACCTACGGCGGCCAGCGATTACGCGGTGAAGCCGGGCGACACGCTGTCCCGCATCGCCGGCAAGACGCAGGTCGAGGGCATCTCGCTGGATCAGATGCTGGTGGGGCTGTACCGCGCCAATCCGGATGCCTTCGTCGACAACAACATGAACCGGCTCAAGGCCGGCGTGGTGCTCAAGGTGCCGGGCAGCGAGAAGCTCGGCGAGCTGAGCCCCACTGAAGCGCGCCAGATCATCCAGGCGCAGAGCGCAGACTTCAACAACTATCGCCAACGGCTCGCTTCCGGTGCGCCGCTCGTGCATCAGGACGAGAGCGACAAGTCCGCCAAGGGGCGCGTGCAGGCCGAGGTGGCTGACAAGAAGCCGGCCGCCGCCGCGGCGCCCGACAAGCTGACCCTCAGCAAGCCCAGTGCGACGGCCGCTACCGAGGTCAAGGCCTCCAAGGAGACGGAGAAGAAGGATTCAGCGGCGCGCGTGGCCGAGCTCACCCGCAATGTCGAAGAGCTGAAGAAGCTGTCCAGCCAGACCAAGCCTGCCGCCGCTCCTGCGCCGACGCCTGCCGCGGCGTCGACTCCGGCACCGGCACCGGCGATCGCCCTGCCTGCCACGTTGCCGGCGCCGGCAAGCATGCCCAGCCCGGCCGCGTCCGCATCGCCGGCCCCTGCCGCTTCGGCCGTGGCGGGGGCGGCCAGCCGTCCCAAGCCAGCCGCTTCGCGTCCCAAACCGGCTCCCGCGCCCGCGCCTGCTGAGCCCAGCTTCCTCGATTCACTGACCGATGGCCCCATCCTGCCCATCCTGGCGGGTGTGCTGGTGGTGGCCCTGGGTGGTCTGGGCTTGATGCGCATGCGCAACCGGCGCCCGGAATTCAAGGCCGAGACGGCCTTCACCGAAAGCCGTCTGCAGCCGGATTCCTTCTTTGGCGCCAGCGGCGGTCAGCGCATCGATACCCGCGAGTCGGGCAATTCCAGCCAGAGCTCCATGAGCTACTCCTTGAGCCAGCTGGACGCCATTGGCGACGTGGACCCGGTGGCCGAGGCCGATGTCTATCTGGCTTATGGCCGGGATCTGCAGGCCGAGGAAATCCTGAAGGAGGCGCTGCGCGCCAATCCGGATCGCCTGGCCATCCGTCTGAAGCTGCTGGAGGTCTACGCCAAGCGCCGCGACACCAAGGCCTACGAGCAACTGGCCTCACAGCTTTATGCCGAGACGCAAGGGCAGGGCGAAGATTGGCCCAAAGTGCAGGAGCTCGGTCGTCAGATCGATCCGGATCATCCCCTGTACCAGCCCGGTGGCGTGCCGGCGGCCTTGGCGGCCGGCGATGAAGAGCATCGTCCCGAGCCGATGAATGCCACGACGCTGCCGGCCACGGCCGGCATGATGGGCGCGCCGGCCGCAGCCCCGGACGCCGGGCCCGCCAGCAGCCTGGACCTGGATCTCGATCTGGATCTGGGGGGCAGCAGCAGCTCAATGCAGGCCACGCAGGCCGTGCCGGTGAGTGCAGCCCAGGCGCCCCTGCGCATGGATGTCGACCTGGGCGCGACCAAGCTGCCGGAGTCGGCCAAGGCTGCCGCTGCCGAGCTGGAGTTCGACCTGAACGAGCTGGGTGACTTCGATGCCGCCACGGCGGCTGCGCCCTTGCCGCCGGACGCCCAGAGCCTGGATTTCGATCTGTCCTCCATCGACCTGGATCTGCCAGCGACAGAGGCCCCGGCGCCAGCAGCAGTGGCCACGGTGCTTGACCAGCAGGGTAGCGAGACTGCCGGCCGCAGCGCGGCGGACCAGCTCGCTGATGCCATCGATGCCCTGGCCGACGACGAGGGCGATCCCTTGCAGCGTCAGCTGGAGCTGGCTGAGGAGTTCCGCCAGATCGGTGACGTGGAAGGCGCGCGTGATGTCCTGCAGGAGCTGGTGCTCAAGGCCGAAGGCAAGCTCCGGGCCAAGGCGCAGTCCATGCTGGATGAATTGCGCTGAGTGTGTGTTCGCGATCGCGGCGCCCTGTCCGCGACAATGGCAAGGCGCCCGATCCTCGGGCGCCTTTTTTCTTTGATCATGAGGCCCTGAGACGAGTGTCCATTCCCCTTCGATTGCGGCGTGTGGTGCGCGGCGCAGCCATCACCGGCAGGGCGGGGTGCTCGGGCGTATCCTTGAGGAGGGTGGTTCGATGACGCAGCGCGTGGCCCTGGGGGTCAGCTACCGCGGGGAAGCTTATCTGGGCTGGCAGTCCCAGCCCAATGGCCGTACCGTGCAGGATGCCTTGGAAAAGGCGCTGTCCCAGTTTGCCGACGCCCCGATCCGCACGATCTGCGCGGGCCGAACCGACACGGGCGTGCACGGCCTCAACCAGGTCGTGCATTTCGACACCGTGGCCGTCCGCGAGCCCTTCTCCTGGGTGCGCGGGACCAATCGCTACCTCCCGCCGGACATCGCCATCCAATGGTGTGCCTTTCCCGGTGCCGACTTTCATGCCCGCAATCATGCCCGCGGGCGGCGCTACGCCTACCTTCTGCTGGAGTCGGCCGTGCGCCCGGCCATCGAGAGTGGTGCCTGCGGCTGGGTGTTCCGGCCGCTGGACGGTGATGCGATGCGGGCTGCCGTGCAGCACCTGCTGGGCGAGCATGATTTCTCGTCCTTTCGCTCGGCGGAGTGCCAGGCGAACTCGCCGGTGAAGGTGCTGCGCGCCCTCGACATCCACCGCCGGGGGGCCTACTGGCGCTTCGAGTTCGATGCCTCGGCCTTCCTGCATCACATGGTGCGCAACATCATGGGCTGCCTGATCGCCGTGGGCAGTGGCTTGAAGCCGCCCGAGTGGACGGCCGCGGTGCTGGCCGCCCGCAGCCGACAGGCGGCCGCGCCGACCTTCTCGCCGGCAGGTCTCTACTTCCTCGGACCGTACTACGATGCCCATCTGGGCCTGCCGGAGCGCACGGCGGCCATGGACTGGCTGCCGTGAGCCTTGGATCTGCGAGCGGCCTGGGAGTGCAGCGATGACCCGTACACGCATCAAGATTTGCGGACTGACCCGCGAGCAGGATCTGGATTTCGCCGTGGAGGCCGGGGCCGACGCGATCGGCTTCGTCTTCTACGAGAAAAGCCCGCGGCATGTCAGCCCCTTGCGCGCCGCTGAGCTGGCGCGGCGACTGCCGCCATTCGTCACGCCCGTGGGATTGTTCGTCAACGCCGGTGACGACTTGCTGGCCGAGGCCGTGGCGGCCCTGCCCAATATGCTGCTGCAGTTCCATGGCGACGAGACGCCGCAGCAGTGCGAACGCCTGGCACGGCCTTATATCCGCGCGGCCCGCATGAGTCCGGGCTTTGATTTGCTAGACTTCGCCCAACAGTTCTCTAGCGCCCAGGCCATGCTCGTCGACGCCCACGTCGAGGGCTATGGCGGTGGTGGAAAGGTCTTCGATTGGTCACTGCTTCCTCGAAACGTGCCCTCTCCAGTCGTTTTGTCTGGTGGGTTGCATGCCGGAAATGTGATCGAAGGGATTCTTCGCGTCCGGCCCTGGGCCGTTGACGTCAGCTCCGGGGTGGAGGAGGCCAAGGGCCTCAAGAACCCGCTGCTGATGCGTCAGTTCTGCGAGGCCGTCCGCGAAGCGGACGCCCGTATCGAGGATGCCGGCTGAGCCAACCCGGGACGGGCGGCTCGGCCTCGGAAGAGAGAATCATCATGTCAAGCTACAACATGCCGGATGCCCGTGGGCATTTCGGGCCCGTGAACGGCCAAGTCTACGGAGGCCGCTTCGTCGCCGAGACCCTGGTTCATGCCCTGGACGAGCTCAACGAGGCCTACGCCCGCTACAGCCGCGACCCAGAGTTCATCGCCGAATTCAAGAAGGAGCTGGCGCACTTCGTGGGGCGGCCCAGTCCCATCTATCACGCCGATCGCCTGAGCCGTGAGCTGGGCGGCGCGCAGATCTACCTGAAGCGCGAGGACCTCAATCACACCGGCGCCCACAAGGTGAACAACACCATCGGCCAGGCTCTGCTGGCCCGGCGCATGGGCAAGAAGCGCATCATCGCCGAGACCGGCGCCGGCCAGCACGGCGTGGCCACGGCCACCATCTGCGCACGCTACGGCATGGAATGCGTGGTTTACATGGGCAGCGAGGATGTCAAGCGCCAGTCGCCCAACGTCTACCGCATGAAGCTGCTGGGCGCCACCGTCGTCCCGGTGGATTCGGGCTCAAGGACGCTCAAGGACGCCCTCAACGAGGCCATGCGCGATTGGGTCACCAATGTGGAATCGACCTTCTACATCATCGGCACCGTCGCCGGCCCGCACCCCTATCCGATGATGGTGCGCGACTTCCAGCGCGTCATCGGCGACGAATGCCTCGAGCAGATGCCCCCCATGATCGGCCGCCAGCCGGATGCCGTCGTCGCCTGTGTGGGCGGCGGCTCCAATGCCATCGGCATCTTCTATCCCTACATCCCGCATGAGCAGGTGCGCCTCATCGGTGTCGAGGCCGCCGGCGAAGGCCTGGACGGCCACAAGCACGCCGCCACACTGAGCCTGGGCAGCCCAGGCGTGCTGCATGGCAACCGCACCTACCTGCTGCAGGATGAGAACGGCCAGATCATCGAGACGCACTCCGTCTCCGCAGGCCTGGACTATCCCGGTGTCGGCCCGGAGCATGCCTACCTCAAGGACATTGGTCGGGCCGAGTACGTGGGCATCACCGACCAGGAAGCGCTGGACGCCTTCCACCGCCTGTGCCGCACCGAGGGCATCATCCCTGCGCTGGAGTCCAGCCACGCCGTGGCTCATGCCATGAAGCTGGCCCCGACTCTGCGCCAGGACCAGCACATCCTGGTCAACCTCTCCGGACGCGGCGACAAGGATATCGGCACGGTGGCCGACCTCTCCAAGGCCGACTTCTATTGCCGACCGTCCTGTCAAGGACAGTCGGTGAAGGGTTCCGACACCGTCGTTGTCAACGTGCCTGCGAAGGGGGCTGCCCAATGAGCCGCATCCAAGCCACCTTCGCCCGACTGGCCCAGCAGGGCCGCAAGGCACTGATCCCCTACGTCACCGCCGGTGATCCTTATCCGGACTGCACGGTCGAGCTGATGCTGGCCATGGCCAGGGCCGGCGCCGATGTCATCGAGCTGGGGGTGCCGTTCTCCGATCCCATGGCCGATGGTCCGGTGATCCAGAAGGCTGCCGAGCGGGCGCTGACCCACGGCATCGGCATGAAGCAGGTGCTGGCCTATGTGCGTGCCTTCCGCGCGCAGGACGCCGAGACGCCTGTGGTGCTGATGGGCTATGCCAACCCGGTGGAGCGCTACGGCCAGGCCGCCTTCGTGGCCGACGCCAAGGCGGCCGGCGTGGACGGCGTGCTGGTCGTCGACTATCCACCCGAGGAATGCGAGGCCTTTGCCGGCCTGATGAAGTCCGCTGGCCTGGACCCCATCTTCCTGCTGGCACCCACCTCGACGGACGAGCGCATGGCCAGCGTCGGCAAGGTTGCGAGCGGCTACGTCTACTACGTCTCGCTCAAGGGTGTGACCGGGGCTGGCCACCTTGACACCGAAGCTGTGGCGCGCATGGTGCCGCGCATCCGGGCCCAGGTCTCGGTCCCCGTGGGGGTGGGCTTCGGCATCCGAGATGCCGCCAGCGCCCAGGCGGTGGCCCGCGTTTCGGACGCCGTCGTGATCGGTTCCCGCCTGGTCCAGCTGCTGGAGGTCGAAGCACGCGATAATGTGCCCTCCACGGGGGCGGCTTTCATCCGCGAGATCCGCGAGGCGCTGGACGCTTTGCCGCGCGGCTGACGCTCCCCCTTGCCACACGGCGCCCCGCCGCCCAAAAGGACGCGGGGCGCCCGAAAACGAGACCAGAGACGAAGGAGTCTGCCCATGAGTTGGCTTGAGAAACTTCTGCCGCCCAAGATGCAGCAAAGCGAGGCCGCCGAGCGTCGCACCGTGCCTGAAGGGTTGTGGATCAAGTGCCCGTCCTGCGAGACGGTGCTCTACAAGACCGATCTGGAGCAGAACATCAACGTCTGCCCCAAGTGCAGCCACCACCACCGCATCGGCGCGCGTGCGCGCCTGAATGCCTTCCTGGATGGGGAAGGGCGGTACGAGATCGGCCAGGAAGTCATCCCGGTCGACGCCCTGAAGTTCAAGGACAGCAAGAAGTACCCGGATCGCCTCAAGGAAGCGCTGGAAGCCACGGGCGAGACCGATGCCCTGATCGTGATGGGCGGCGCCGTGATGAGTGTGCCCGTGGTGGCGGCGTGCTTTGAGTTCGATTTCATGGGCGGTTCCATGGGCTCCGTGGTCGGCGAACGCTTTGCCCGCGGCGTAGAGACGGCCCTGGAGCAGAAGACACCCTTCATCTGCTTCACCGCCACCGGTGGCGCCCGCATGCAGGAAGGCCTGCTGTCGCTGATGCAGATGGCCAAGACCAATGCCGCGCTGACGCGCCTGGCCAGAGCCAAGCTGCCCTACATCAGCGTGCTGACCGACCCGACCATGGGCGGCGTTTCCGCCTCCTTCGCCTTCGTGGGCGACATCGTCATCGCCGAGCCCAAGGCGCTGATCGGCTTTGCCGGCCCGCGTGTGATCGAGAACACCGTGCGTGAAAAGCTGCCGCCGGGCTTCCAGCGCGCCGAGTTCCTGATGGAAAAGGGCGCTGTGGACATGATTGTGGACCGCCGCCAGTTGCGCGAGACCATTGCCCGCCAACTGGCCATGCTGCAGCGCCAGAGCTCGGACGCCGTCGCCTGATCCGGCGGCCTCGACCCTCCCGCGGCCAGGCAGTGCGCCTGGCCGTTTTGCATTTCGAACCCTCTCCTGCCCATGACGACCGCAGCAAGTGACGCTCAACAGCGCCTGGATGACTGGCTGGCCCATTGCGAGCGCCTGCATCCCAAGGAAATCGACATGACCCTGGCACGGGTCAACACCTTGCGCGATCGCCTGGGTCTGCGCTTTCAGGCGCCGGTGGTGATGGTGGCGGGCACCAATGGCAAGGGCTCGACCTGCGCCATGCTGGAGTCCATCGCTCTGCAGGCAGGCTATCGCGTCGGGCTGTACATCAAGCCGCATCTGGTGCATTTCCAGGAGCGTTGCCGGGTGGATGGCGCGCCGGTCGATGCCGACAGCCTGCTGCCGCATTTCGAGGCCGTGGAGGCCGCCCGCGGCGAGGTGGCGCTGACCTATTTTGAGTTCACCACCCTGGCCATCCTCAGCCGGCTGGCGGCCGAGCCGCTGGACCTGGTGATTCTGGAGGTGGGCCTGGGGGGGCGCCTGGATGCGGTCAATACCATCGACGCTGATTGCGCGGTGATCACCAGCATCGATCTGGATCATGTGGAGTATCTCGGGCCGGATCGTGAGTCGGTCGGGCGCGAGAAGGCCCACATCATGCGCGCGGGCAAGCCCGCGATCGTGAGCGATCCCATGCCCCCTGCCAGCCTGGCGGCGCACGCTGCGGCCATTGGCGCTGACCTTCGCCAGTTGGGTAAGGACTTCAGCTACGGCGGTGACCGTCAGCAATGGCAATGGGCAGGCCGCAGCCGCAAGTTCAGCGGCCTGGCCTATCCGGCGCTGCGCGGGGTCAACCAGTTGCTGAATGCCGCGGGGGTGTTGGCCGCATTCGAGGCTTTGTATGAGCAACTGCCCATCAGTGCCCAGGCCGTGCGCACGGGCCTGGCCCTGGTGGAGCTGCCGGGACGCTTCCAGGTGGTGCCCGGACAGCCTGCCCTGGTGCTGGACGTGGCCCACAACCCCCATGCCATCGCGGCGCTGGCCCAGAATCTGGACCAGATGGGCTTCTTCCCCCGCACCCACGCGGTGTTTGGCGCGATGGCGGACAAGGACCTGGCTGAAATCCTGGCGCGCATCGCGCCCTTGGTCGACCGCTGGCACTTCTGCGACCTGCCCCTGCCTCGCGCCGCGACGGCCAGCGCCTTGGCCGAACGCTTTGCGACCCTGCAGACACAAGGCCTGCTGAAGGCGCCGAAGGAAGTCGTCGTCTCCCAGCATGCGGACCCACAGGCGGCCCTCGCTGCAGCCGCGGCCGAGGCGGACCCCGCTGATAGAATTCTGGTCTTCGGTTCCTTCTACACCGTGGGCGGTGTGCTGAAGGACGGCGTGCCCAGGCTGACCGCCGGCGCAGCGGCTGCCAAGCCCTGAGCCTGCGCTCAGGCAGCGGGCAAGGCCGCCACGCCGATCGAGCTCCAACGCCTGTCTCCTGCGGCCCTGGCGCCGTCCATCTCCGGCTCTGCAAGGTGCCGCATCACACATGGGTTTGCTGTCATTTTTCAAGCGTGCCGAGGACAACAAGGCGGCGGCCAAGCCGGTGGCCGAGGGGCTGGACGCCGTGCAGCAACTGCGGCTGCGCGCCCGGCGCCGCCTGATTGGCGCGGCGGTACTGGTGGCTGCAGGCGTGGTCGCCTTCCCGTTGGTGTTCGAAACCCAGCCGCGGCCGGTGCCGGTCGACCTGCCCATCGAGATTCCCAAGAAAGACGGCCTGCCTCCCTTGGCGGTACCGGCCGCAGCGGCGGCTGCCTCGGATCGCCAGCCGCCTGCTCCTTCTGAGCAAGGCGCCGCCATCGTCAGCGAGCCGCAGGCCGCTGCGCCCGCCGCGGTGCCTGAACCTGTCAGAGCAGCAGAGCTCGCCAAGCCTGACCTGCGCACCGAGCCCCGCAAGGAGGCTGTCAGCAGGCCCGAGCCCAAGGTTGAGGCTCACAAGGCTGCAGACAAAGCCCAGGAGAAGGCGCAGGAGAAGGCGCACGAACGAGCCGCCAAGCCGGCAGAGAAGCCCACGGAGAAGGTCGCAGATAAGGTGGCGGCCCGTCAGGCGGCCGAGCATGCGCGCGATGCGGATGCTGCCCGCGCCATGGCTTTGCTGGAAGGGCGTGAGCCCCCGAACCCGGCTGACAAGAAGTCAATGGATGCCACGGGCGCGCGCTTCATCGTGCAGGTCGGTGCTTTTGCCGAGGCCCGGGCAGCGCAGGACATGCGGGCAAAGGTCGAGAAGCTGGGCCTCAAGACTTATACGCAGGCGATCGAAACGCCTGAGGGCAAGCGCATTCGTGTGCGCGTCGGTCCGTTCGCCAGCCGTGAGGAGGCTGACCGCGCAGCGGCCAAGTTGCGCGGCGGTGGCCTGGCTGGCACGGTGCTGACGCTCTGAACCCATGGGCTGGGTCGACCTGTCACTGTTGATCGTGCTGGGCCTGTCGGTTGCCGTGGGGCTCTGGCGCGGCCTGGTGTACGAGGTATTGGCGCTGGCCGGCTGGCTGGTCGCCTATTTGCTGTCGCCCTGGCTCGCACCGGTGCTGCAGGGACTCTTGCCGGAAGGCCGAATGGGCCCTGCGCTGAGCCATGCCGCGGGTCTGGTGCTCGCCTTCATTGCCGTCCTGGTGGTGTGGAGCCTGGTCGCGAAGCTGGTGCGGGCGCTGATCCAGGCCTCACCACTGTCCTGGCTGGATCGTCTGGGCGGAGGTGGCTTCGGGGCCGTGCGCGGCCTGTTCATCGGCCTGCTGGTGGCCCTGCTGGTGGGCATGACGCCCCTGGCACAGTCGGAGCCCTGGCTGGCTTCGTCCCTGGCGCCCTGGCTGCAAGGGGGGCTGCGGGCGCTGCATCCCCTGCTGCCGGAGTCCGTCAACAAATTCATCCCGGCCTGAGCGCCACAAGCGCGCAGGCCCTGTGTATCGTAGAGAGCGCTTCCGGCTCCCCGGAAGCCGACAAGTCGAGGAAGAGAACATGTGTGGCATCGTTGGTGTGATTTCCCAGGCGCCGGTCAACCAGCTGATCTATGACGCGCTGCTGCTGCTGCAGCACCGCGGCCAGGATGCCGCCGGCATCGTCACCATGCAGGGCAACAAGTGCTTCATGCACAAAGCCCGGGGCATGGTGCGCGACGTGTTCCGCACCCGCAATATGCGGGCGCTGCCGGGCAATATCGGCCTGGGCCAGGTCCGCTACCCGACAGCCGGCAATGCCTACAACGAAGAGGAGGCCCAGCCCTTCTACGTCAACGCGCCCTTCGGCATCGTGCTGGTGCACAACGGCAACCTGACCAACGCCCATGCCTTGAAGCAAGAACTCTTCGCCATCGATCGCCGCCACATCAACACGGAGAGCGATTCCGAGGTATTGCTCAATGTGTTGGCGCACGAACTGGAACAGGTGGCGCGCGAGCTGCCGCTGACGCCCGCAGCCGTGTTCAAGGCCGTGCGGTCCGTGCACAAGCGCATCAAGGGCTCCTACGGTGTGATCGCGCTGATTGCGGGGCACGGCCTGCTGGCCTTCCGCGACCCCTTCGGCATCCGCCCCCTGTGCTTTGGCCATGCCGCCAATGGCGACGTGATGGTGGCCAGCGAGAGCGTGGCCCTGGAGGGCACGGGCATCAAGCTGGATCGCGATGTGGCGCCTGGCGAGGCCATCTTCATCGACACCCAGGGCCAGGTCCACACCGAGCAGTGCGCCGAGAACCCCTCGCTGAACCCCTGCATGTTCGAGTTCGTCTACTTGGCGCGCCCGGATTCCGTGATGGATGGCATCTCGGTCTACCAGGCCCGCCTGAACATGGGCGAGACCCTGGCTCAGCGCCTGATCTCGACCATGCCGCCCAGCGAGATCGACGTCGTCATTCCCATCCCTGAATCCAGCCGCCCCTCCGCCATGCAGCTGGCGCACAAGATCGGCAAGCCCTACCGCGAGGGCTTCGTGAAGAACCGCTACGTGGGTCGGACCTTCATCATGCCGGGGCAGGGCGCCCGCAAGAAGTCGGTGCGCCAGAAGCTCAACGCCATCGGCCTGGAGTTCAAGGGCCGCAATGTGCTGCTCGTGGACGACTCCATCGTGCGCGGTACCACGTCCAAGGAAATCGTGCAGATGGCCCGCGAGGCTGGTGCCAACAAGGTCTACCTGGCATCGGCCGCACCGCCGGTGCGCTTCCCCAATGTCTATGGCATCGACATGCCCACCAAGGAAGAGCTGATCGCCCACGGCCGCAGCATCGAGGAGGTGCGCCAGTACATCGGCGCCGATGCGCTGATCTACCAGGACGTGGACGCCATGAAGCGCGTCGTGGCCGCGCTGAGGCCGGGGCTCAAGGGCTTCGAGGCCTCATGTTTTGACGGCAACTACATCACCGGCGATGTGTCGGCCGAGGACTTCGCCACCATCCAGGCTCAGCGCAAGAGCCAGGGCGACGAAGAGGACGGTCCGGCACGCACCCGCCTGGCGCTGCAAAGTGGGGGCGATGCCCAATGAGCCAGAACGAGGAGGCACGCCGCTTGGCGCGCGCGCAGCTGCCCGAGGGCCTGCGACCCGAGACCCTGGCCGTGCGCACGGCCCTGGCGCCCAGTCAGCATGGCGAGAATTCCGAGGCCCTGTTCCTGACCAGTGCCTACGTGCAGCCCGATGCCGCCACCTCGGCCCAGCGCTTCTCGCAGTCGGAAGACTTCACCTATTCGCGCACCAGCAACCCCACCGTGCGCAGCCTGGAGGCCAGGCTGGCGGCGATGGAAGGCACGGAAGCCGCCATCGCCACGTCCAGTGGCATGAGCGCCATCCTGCTGCTGTGCATGGGGCTGCTGAAGGCGGGTGACCACGTCATCTGCTCGCGCTCGGTCTTTGGCTCTACCATCAATCTCTTCGCCAAGGAGTTCGGCAAGTTCGGCGTCGAGACCAGCTTTGTCTCGCAGACCGATCTGCAGGAATGGCAGGACGCGATCCGCCCCGCTACGCGCCTGCTGTTTGCCGAGACGCCCACAAACCCGCTGACCGAGGTCTGCGATATCCAGGCATTGGCCGACATTGCCCATGCCGCGGGCGCTCTGCTGGTGGTGGACAACACCTATTCCTCGCCGGTACTGCAGCAGCCCGCGAAGATGGGCGCCGACGTGATCATGCATTCGGCCACCAAGTACATGGATGGGCAGGGCCGCGTGATGGCCGGCGCCCTGTGTGGTCCGAGCAAGCTGATCAAGGACATTTTCGGTCCGGTGGTACGCACGGCCGGCATGGTGCTGTCGCCCTTCAATGCCTGGGTGGTGCTCAAGGGCCTCGAGACCCTGGGCCTGCGCATGAAGGCGCAAAGCGAGCAGGCCCTGGCCGTCGCGCACTGGCTGGAGACCCGCCCTGAAGTGGCGCGCGTCTACTACCCCTCGCTGCCCTCGCATCCACAGCACGAGCTGGCCATGCGCCAGCAGGCGGGGCAGGGCGGGGCGGTGCTGTCCTTCGAGCTGAAGGGGGACACGCCCGAGGCTGCGCGGGCCGCGGCCTTCCATGTGATCGACAGCACCTGCGTGCTGAGCATCGCCACCAACCTGGGTGATACCAAGTCCATCATCACCCACCCCGCAACCACTTCGCATGGCCGTCTCAGCGAAGCCCAGCGCCAGGCGGCCGGCATCGGCCAGGGGCTGATCCGGCTGTCGATCGGCCTGGAGCATGTCGATGACATCACCGACGACCTGCTGCGCGGACTTTCCACCTTGAATCACAGATGAGCATCTCTGCACCCACTCCCGTGCGCACCCGCATTGCGCCGTCTCCCACCGGCTTCCTGCACCTGGGCACCGCCCGCACGGCGCTGTTCTCATGGGCCTTTGCCCGCCACCACGGCGGCGAATTCGTGCTGCGCATCGAAGACACCGACGTCGCGCGTTCCACCCAGGACTCGGTCGACCAGATCTTGGCCTCGATGCACTGGTTGGGCCTGGAATATGACGAAGGTCCCGTCTACCAGATGCAGCGTCTGGACCGCTATCAGGCCGTGGTGGACCAACTGATCGCGCAGGGCAGAGCCTATCGCTGCTACACCACGCCCGAGGAATTGGAGGCCATGAAGGCTGCACAGGAGGCACGTGGGGAGAAGCGTCGCTACGACGGTACCTGGCGGCCGGCCCCCGGCAAGACCCTGCCGGCCATTCCTGAGGGTGTGCAACCCGTGGTGCGTTTCGCCAATCCGATCGACGGTGAGGTGACGTGGGACGACCTGGTGAAAGGCCCCATCACGATTGCCAACAAGGAAATCGACGACCTGATCATCATGCGCGCCGACGGTGTGCCTACCTACAACTTTGCCGTCGTGGTGGATGACTGGGACATGTGCATCAGCCATGTCTTCCGCGGCGACGAACATGTCAACAACACACCCTGGCAGATCAACATCTTCCAAGCCCTGGGTGCACCGCTGCCCAAGTTCGGCCATGTGCCCGTGATTCTGGGCGACGACGGTCAGAAACTGTCCAAACGGCGTGGCGCCGTCAGCGTTACCGCCTATGAGGAGAACGGCTATCTGCCCGAGGCGATGCTCAACTATCTGGCCCGCTTGGGCTGGAGTCATGGCGATGATGAACTGTTCACCCGCGAGCAATTGGTGAGCTGGTTCGACGGCAGCCATCTGTCCAAGAGTCCGGCCCAATGGGATGCCGCCAAGCTGGAGTGGGTCAACGGTCAGTACATCAAACAGGCGGACGACACCCGGTTGGCGGCGCTGGTTGCTTTGCAGATGAGCAGGCGGGGTCAGGTCGTGCCCGAGGCAGGTCGCCTGGCCCAGATGTGCGCGCTGTTCAAGGATCGCTGCAGCACGACGGTGGCTTTGGCCGACTGGCTGTCCATGTACGTCGCGGAGGTGCAGGCCAGTGTGGAAGAGCGGGCTCAGCACTTGAGCGAGGCTGTCCGCCCGGCACTGCAAGCCCTTGCGGACAAGCTGGCCGAACTGGACTGGAACAAGGCGGCCATCCAGGGCGCGATCAAGGACGTGATCGCCGCCCACGGTCTGAAGATGCCGCAGCTGGCGATCCCCGTGCGCGTGCTGGTTTGCGGGAGAGCTCAGACGCCGTCCGTCGACGCAGTGCTGGAACTCTTTGACAAAGAAATTGTTCTGAAACGCTTGCGCTCCTTCTAAAAAGCGTTCTATAATCTTTTTCTCGCTTGAACGGCGCAACAAACACAAGCGCAACGCGATGGCTGCTGCAGCATGACGAGGTCTTGCCGGGGTGGCTGACGAGTTGGGTGGTGTTTGCCCAGAGAAGTGATTCGATGGGGGTATAGCTCAGCTGGGAGAGCGCTTGCATGGCATGCAAGAGGTCAGCGGTTCGATCCCGCTTACCTCCACCAAATTCAATATGAATGGGTGGCGCGCAGTTCAAGGTAGAAGGTTTAGTCCCCTTCGTCTAGAGGCCTAGGACACGACCCTTTCACGGTTGTAACAGGGGTTCGAATCCCCTAGGGGACGCCAAGTTCAACAAGGCTTGGCAGTTTGTTGAAGAACAGATTGCAAACTTGTTAAATATTGTGGTTATAATACGCTGCGATATTTGGAGTGGTAGTTCAGTTGGTTAGAATACCGGCCTGTCACGCCGGGGGTCGCGGGTTCGAACCCCGTCCACTCCGCCAACAATTTGTATGCAGTGCATAAAATACTGTATATAATATATAAAGCTTGAACGGCGCGCCGTTATTGAGTAATTCTCAATGGGGGTATAGCTCAGCTGGGAGAGCGCTTGCATGGCATGCAAGAGGTCAGCGGTTCGATCCCGCTTACCTCCACCAAATTCAATATGTCAATATGAATGGGTGGCGCGCAGTTCAGGGTAGAAGGTTTAGTCCCCTTCGTCTAGAGGCCTAGGACACGACCCTTTCACGGTTGTAACAGGGGTTCGAATCCCCTAGGGGACGCCAAGTTCAACAAGACTTGGGAGCGTAGCTCCGAAACTTGTTCTGTGCCGGCTCGCAAGAGCGGGCATCAGGAGTGGTAGTTCAGTTGGTTAGAATACCGGCCTGTCACGCCGGGGGTCGCGGGTTCGAGCCCCGTCCACTCCGCCAAATTTGAAGCCCTGGTTGCATGCAGCCAGGGCTTTTTTGTTTTGCGCGCGCAGTTCTGGTGCTTTTCTTTTTGCCGGCGGCACGTCCTTTTTCCTTGTGTCGGCAACGGGCGAAAGATCCTGCCAACTGAAGTGCGACCTGGGAAGTACGACAAGACGGCCCGCCTCGGTGCTTCAATATTCGTTCACGAAAGCCGGCTAAGCTGTGCCCTTGCAAAGGGCGGTATACCGCCTCTTTTGTGGATACGCCTAGCGAAACAAAGAGTTTCTCTTTGCTTCGTGAACTAGCTCACCAACTCGGGGGGCGCCCCTTCAAACGGGGGGCTTTCATTGCAGGGGGCTGGAGGCATGATGCACCGCACTGCAAGTCCGGCGGAGTCCTGATGGCGCAGGAGGCCATGGGGACGGCCCGTTTGATCGGGAAGCGTGTTTGGGGATTGGCATGATCAGAATTTTTAACCACTATCTTCATCGGCGTACGCTGATGCAAGTTGCGCTCGATCTGGGCCTGATCTTCCTGGCCACGATGCTTGTTGTGCTGGCAAAGGGCGACTCGGCCGACGCCCTGATTCCCTTTGCTGCCTCGCAGGGGCTGTCTCTGGCCGGCTTCATGTTCGTTATCAACTCGGCCTCCGGGCTCTATCAGCATACGCACAACCGTTCGCTGACCCAGTCCTGCGCGCGCGCCTTGCTGGCGACCTTGTTCGCCCTGCCGCTGGCCTATGGCTTCTCGCGCCTGGTGCCGGCGTCCATTCCTCACCGCGATCTGCTGGTGCTTGCCGCCATGGCCGCCATTGCCGCCGTGATGGTGCACCGCGTCTACGCTGCACATTCGTCCGTGCATGCCCGTTCGAGGACCAAGATCCTGATCTTTGGCGCCGGGCCCGTCGCGAAGTCTGTTGGCCAGACGCTGCACTCAGCCGATCCGCATGCGGAGATCGTGGGTTATTTCGTTGGTCCCAACGAAACGGAGACCGCTGTCGCGCAGGCCGCCATCATCAGGCCGCAAGGCACGCTCACCGAGACGGCCCTGCGAATGGGAGTTGACGAGATCGTCGTGGCGCTGAGTGAGCGCCGTGGTGGAAGCATGCCGCTGCGCGAATTGCTGGATTGCAAGATCTATGGCGTCAAGGTGGTGGATATCGCCACCCACTTCGAGAAGACGCTGGCCCAGATCAAGATCAGCCATGTGAACGCGGGCTGGCTGATTTTCGGGGACGGTTTCAACCAGGGCATGTGGCGGACCTTCGTGAAGCGCAGCTTCGACTTGCTGTTCTCGGGCCTGCTGCTGCTGGTGAGCAGCCCCATCATGCTGCTGACGGCCTTGGCCGTTCGGCTGGAGTCTCGCGGTCCGGTGTTCTACACGCAAGAGCGCGTGGGACTGAACGGCACAACCTTTGAGGTGGTGAAGTTCCGCAGCATGCGCACCGATGCAGAAAAGGATGGCAAGCCGCGTTTCGCTAGCAAGAACGACGACCGCGTCACGCGCGTCGGTCGTTTCATTCGCCGCGTGCGCATTGATGAACTGCCCCAGCTGTTCAACGTCCTTCGCGGGGAAATGAGCCTGGTAGGCCCTCGTCCTGAGCGCCCCTTCTTTGTCGACGACCTGACGACCAAGGTGCCCTATTACGCAGTCCGCCACAGCGTCAAGCCCGGCGTTACCGGCTGGGCGCAGGTGCGTTATGAGTACGGGTCTACGCTGGAAGATTCTGTAGAGAAGCTGCAATACGATCTCTATTACGTTAAGAATCACACCTTGTTCCTGGATCTGTTGATCCTGCTGGAGACTGTTGCCGTGGTTTTGACGGGCAAGGGCGCGCGCTGAGCTGCGTCTTAGCTTCCGGGTGACGCGACCCCTGGTCGCGTGACGCACATCATTCACTGATGCAGCACATCATTGATGTCATTTGATCTGGGCGTGGCCGGCTATTTGCTGGCCTTGCTTTTTTATGGGGCGTTCGCCGGGGGCTACAGCCTCCAACTGCGTCGCCTTCAGGGCGAACAACGCCGCGGTGCCTGGTTCTTCTGGGCCGGACTGCTGTTCAGTGCTGCCTGGGCTGCTTCCGGACTCTGGCTGGAGCTGCAAGCGAATGCCAGCGCACTGCAGGCTTTGCCGCCAGCGCTGGATGCCGGACGCTATCTGGCCTGGCTGGGCTTCATGCGCTGGCTGCTGCTGGAGGGTAGGCCTCCCTCAGAGCGAGGGTTGATCCATCGGGCGGGGCAGTGGCTCGCTCTGGCATTGCTGCTCGGGAAGGTGCTGCTGGAGGGCTTGTCCGAGCTGCTGCCGGCGCCCCGTGCGGTCTTGAACCATTGGGCCGCCTTTGACTGTCTGGCTCTGGCGGTGCTTGGCCTCATGTTGGTCGAGCAACTGCATCAGAACGTACCGGCCAGTGCGCGCTGGAACGCCAAGCCCGTTTGCATTGCGCTGGGTGCGATATTCGCCTTCGATCTCTATCTGTATTCGCAGATGGCCTTGTTCAGAGAATCGGATCTGGACGCGGTCAGCATCCGTGCGGGCGTCCATGCCATCGCCGTGCCGCTGCTGTATGTAGCGGCGCGCCGGCACAAGGACTGGATCGCCAAGCTGCATGTGTCACGCGCCGCCGTCTTTCACTCAGCCACCCTGATACTCAGCGGCCTGTATCTTCTGGCCGTGTCTGCTGTTGGTTATTACCTCCGGTACACGGGCGGCGGCTGGGGCCGGGCCTTGCAGATCGGCCTGCTGGTCCTATCCCTCATTGGGCTGCTGCTCCTGTTCTTCTCGGGAGCGCTGCGCGCCAAGCTGCGGGTCTACATCAGCAAGCACTTCTTCAGCTATCGCTATGACTATCGCGAGGAATGGCTGCGCTTTACCGCGATGCTGTCGTCGCAGAATTCGCCGGAAGCGCTGGGGCAGTCCATCATTGAGGGCTTGGCCAAGCTGGTGGAAAGCCTGGGTGGCTCGCTGTGGCTGCCCTCGCAAGCGCAGGGGGGCTTTGTGCAGGCGGTGCGGCACAACGCGGTCCGCAGCTCGCTGGTGGTCCCGGAGCAGGGGGATTTTGTGCAGTTCCTCTCCAGCAGTGGCTGGATCCTGGACCTGGACCAACTGCGGGCAGGTAGCGAGGAGCTTGGCAAGCAATGGGCGCATGTGCCGCAAGCCTTGCTCGACGAGCCGCGCCATTGGTTGATCGTGCCGCTGCTGGCGGGGCCCAGGCTCATCGCCTTTGTTGTGCTGGAGCATTCGCGCGCCAGCCTGGACGTGAATTGGGAAGTGCGGGACTTGCTCAAGACAGCAAGTGCGCAAGCTGCCGGATTCCTGGCGCAAGTGCAGGCCACTGAAGCCCTGCTGGAAGCGCGCAAGTTCGATGCCTTTCACAAGATGTCGGCCTTTGTTGTGCACGATCTGAAGAACATCGTCACCCAACTGTCGCTGATGATGAAGAACGCGCAGAAGCACCGCGACAATCCTGAGTTCCAGGACGATATGTTGGCGACGGTCGAGAACTCCCTGGAAAAAATGAGGCAGCTGTTGATGCAGTTGCGCGACGGTCAACGTCCCTTGGGGGGGCAGGGCGGCGTTGAACTGCGGGCGCTGCTGCGGCGCCTGCAAGCACAGGCGGCCAAGAAGGGGCGTGTGCTGGACCTGGGCGAGTTGGAGGCCATTCAGTGTCGCGGTCAGGAAGACCGGGTCGAGCGCGTGCTGGGCCATGCCGTCCAGAATGCGCTGGATGCGACACCACCGGAAGGCCGCGTTTGGGCGACACTACATCGCCACGGAAGCAACGCCGTGGTCACCATCGCGGATACCGGCATTGGCATGAGCGAGGAGTTCGTTCAGACCAAGCTGTTCCGCCCGTTCCAGACCACGAAGGAGACGGGCATGGGGATCGGAGCCTTCGAAAGTTTCCAGTATGTCCAGGAATTGGGGGGCAAGATTGAAGTGCAAAGCACGGTGGGGCAGGGCACTCGCCTGACAATCAGCCTGCCTCTTCTATTGACGCAGGAAGGCCAAGATCTGGGTATGGTGGACGCTGCATGAGTAATGAGAACACACGCCAGCTGCTGATCGTCGAAGACGACCTGGCCCTGCAGAAGCAGCTCAAATGGTCGCTGGATGCGTTTGAGGCGGTGCTGGCCAGTGATGTATCCAGCGCCGTGCTGCAGTTCCGTCGTCATCTGCCGGCGGTGGTCACGATGGACCTGGGACTGCCGCCGGATCAGGATTCGGTGAGCGAAGGCTTCAAGCTCCTGGAGCGTCTGTTGGAGCTGGAGCCGGGCACCAAGATCATCGTGCTGACCGGTCAGAACGACCACGCCAATGCCTTGCGCGCCATCCGCCTGGGAGCGTATGACTTTCTCTCCAAGCCTGTGGATCCGGACGTGCTGTCGCTGACGGTGGAGCGTGCCTTCCGTTTGCATGAGCTGCAGGAGGAGAACCGACGGCTCCAGCGTGAGCAACAGCATGATGCGCTGGGTGGGCTGCTGACTCGCGATCCGCAGATGGTGAAGGTCTGCCGTATGGTGGAGCGTGTGGCGCCCAGTGGTGCCACGGTGCTGATTCTTGGTGAGAGTGGCACTGGCAAGGAGGTGCTGGCGCAGGGTCTGCACGCAGCCTCTCGCAGAGCCGGCAAGTTCGTGGCGATCAACTGTGCTGCCATTCCCGAGACGCTGCTGGAAAGCGAACTGTTCGGCTACGAAAAAGGCGCTTTCACGGGCGCGACCAAGACCACCGTGGGCAAGATCGAGACGGCCAACGGTGGTACCTTGATGTTGGACGAGATCGGTGATCTGCCCATGGCGCTGCAGGCCAAGCTGCTGCGCTTCTTGCAGGAACGCAGCATCGAGCGCCTGGGTGGCCGGGGCGAGATCCCCGTCGACGTGCGGGTGGTTGGCGCCACGCACCAGGATCTTCAAGCGCTGATCGCAGAGGGTCGCTTCCGCGAGGACCTGTACTACCGCCTGGCTGAAATCGTGGTCGAGGTGCCACCGCTGCGGGAGCGGCTGGGCGATGCCGTTCTGCTGGCGCATGCGTTTGTGAAGCGCTTTGCCGCTGAGCTGCGGCGTCCCGGCTTGAGTCTGGGGGAGGACGCGCAATTGGCTATCGAGCGCTGGAAATGGCCGGGCAACGTTCGTGAGCTGCAGAATGTGATCAAGCGCGCAGTGATCATGGCCGAGCATGAGCGCATTGCTGCTGCGGATCTCGCCATCAAGGGAGCGCAGAGCGAGGACACACAGCCGATCAACGCAGAGCTGGACCTGCGTCTGGTGCGTGAACGTGCGGAACGCGAGGCGGTGGTCAAGGCCCTGGCACGCACCGACGGCAACATCGTCCGTGCGGCCGAATTGCTGGGTGTCAGCCGGCCCACGCTCTACGATCTGATGAATCGCTTGCAACTGAAGTGAGCGGCCCGGTGTGGTCCGAAGGAGGCTGGTTTGGTGGCATTTTCCAGAACGATTCTTGTTGCAGGTTTGGCGGCTGCGTTGCTGGGCGCTTGCGGTAGCAAGACACCCGAGCAGCACCTGACGGCCGCCAAGGCCATGCTTGCGCAGAATGATGGCAAGAGCGCGGCTGTTGAGCTGAAGAGCGCTTTGCAAGGCGACCCCAGCATGGCGGAAGCCCGCTTCCTTTTGGGTACCACGCTGCTGGCTCAAGGGGATCCCATCAGCGCCCGTATCGAGTTGGAGAAAGCTCGCGAACTCGGCTTCCCCGCCGATCAGCTGGTGCCGCCCCTGGCGCGCGTGCTCTTCATCTATGGCGAATACGAGAAGGTGCTGAGCGAGTTCTCGCGCACTCAGCTGGACGCACCGGCTGCGCAGGCGGATTTGATGACCACGCTGGCGGACTGCGCCTTGCTGCTCAAGCGCAAGGAGTACGCCGAGCGCTTCATTCAGTCTGCGCTGAGCTTGGACGCCAAGCAGCCAAGGACTCTGTTGGTCGCCGCCAACGTGGCCGGCTACAGCGGCGACTATGAAACGGCGCTGCAGCGGGTGGCGCAGGTGCTGGCGGATGAACCCAACAACGCCAGGGCCTGGCTGGCCAAGGCCGAGTTCCTGCGCTTCGGGCTCGGCCGCGATGGGGAGTCCGTGGCAGCCTACGAAAAGGCCCTCGCGCTCGACCCCAAGTCGGTGGGCGCCAACGTCGGGCTGGCCACGTTCCGTTTGACCAAGGGTGAGCTGGACGCGGCGCGCAAGCAGGTGGAGCAAATGCGCAAGGCGCTGCCCAACCATCCCCAGACGCGCTTCGTTGCAGCGCTGGTGGCTCTGGAGGCAGGAGACCTCAAGCAGGCCAACGAAGAGTCGCAGGCCATGCTGAAACTGGGGCCAGAGGATGCGCGCTTCCTGCACTTGGCAGGTGCCATTGCAGCGCAGTCGGGGGCCCTACTGGTGGCGGAGAAGTACCTCAGCCAGTCCTTGAATCAGTCGGCTGACAACCCCTCGGCCCGCTTGCTGCTGGCTCATACCCTGCTCAAGGCAGGTGAGGCAAGCAAGGCCATCAACGCCGTGCAGCCGCTGATGGAACAGCAAGGGCGCAGCCATGCCGCCATGGCGTTGGCAGGCCAGGCCTACCTGATGCTGGGGGATACAGGCAAGGCGGTGAATGCCTTCCGCAAAGCAGTAGATCTGGACCCGGCAGATGTCCGCAGCAAGACAGCTTTGGCCGTCGTGGATCTAGGCAAGGGGCGCGTCGATGAAGGTCTTGGCGCTTTGAAAGGGCTGGCCGCCAGTGACGCTGCCGGCATTACCGCTGACCTGGCGCTCATCAGTGCGCTGCTGAGCCGCGGTGATGAAGCAGGGGCCTTGCAGGCGATTGCACAATTGCAGCAGAAGCAGCCCAAGCTGCCCGACGCCCCCTATTTGCGCGGCAGCATTCAGCTGCGGCACAAACAGTTGGATGAGGCTCGCGCCTCCTTCGATCAGGCGCTGCAGCTTTCGCCCGGCCATTTCCAGGCAGCAGTGGCCCAGGCCATGCTGGATGTCGATGCAGGGCGTATTGCCGACGCGATCAAGCGCTTTGACGCGATGGTGGATAAGGACCCGCGGAATATCCGAGCGCGCATGGCCGCCATCGAGCTGCGCGTCCGGGCGGGTGCGAGTGCCGATGAGTATGAGCAGCTGCTGCTTGGCGCCATCAAGGCGTCGCCGGACGCCACGGAGCCGCGTCTGAGCCTGATCCGGCACCGCATGGCGCAAGGCGATGTCAAGCAGGGGCTGCAGGCCGCACGCGAGGGGCAGACTGCGATTCCCGACAGCGCGGAAATGCTGTTGGCGCTTGGGCAGGTACAGGCGCTCAGCGGGGATATGAATCAGGCGGTTAGCACCTTGAACAAGCTGCTGGCAAAAATGCCCAATTCGCCCGACCCCTACCTGCGCATGGCGGAAGTGCACGCACAGGCCAAGGATCTGGCCGCAGCTGCCCAGGATTTGCGCCGCGCGATGGCACTGGCGCCTCGCAACACGGAGGTGGTGGGCAAGCTGGTGGCCTTGCAGGTCGCTCTGGGCAAATTCAGCGACGCGCGGGCGGCCTTGAAGGACATGGAAGTGGCGGGCGCTCCCAAGCCGGTGATCCTGGCTGCCAGCGGTGACGTCGCCTATGCGCAAAAAGCCTGGGCCGAGGCCATTCGCTCCTATCGGGCGGCATTGGAGCTCCAGCGCGATGATTCGATGCTGGCCATCAAGCTGCATTCAGTGATGCAGAAGGCGGGACAGAACGCTGAAGCTGCGCGTCTGGCCTCCAGTTGGATGTCCGGGCATGCCAAGGACGCCCTTTTCCTAAGTCATCTTGCTTCGCAGGCCCTTCAGTCGGGCAAGCTGTCCGAGGCGGAGTCCTTGTACAAGCAGGTGCTTGCCCTGGAGCCCCGTCATTCGGTGGCTCTGAACAACATGGCTTGGCTGCTGCTGAAGGCGGGGAAGGCGGGTGCCGTGGACTATGCTCAACGTGCGGTCCAGGTGCGCGACGATGTTGACGAATTCTGGGACACCCTGTCCATGGCGCAGATGGCTGCGAATGAGCCGGCGAGGGCCCTGGAGGCCTCACGGAGGGCCGTTCAGTTGAACCCCTCAGCGCAGGCAGTGCGGCTGCACCTGGCGCAGGCAATGCTGGCGACAGGAGACAAGGCGGGTGCCAAGACTGAACTGAGCAAGATAGACGACAGCGTGCTGAGCGCCGATCTCAAGCAGTTGAGGGACAAGCTGACACAGCAGCTTTGAGTCCATGCTTGCTGCTTTCGGTGCACGGAAGCCTGCTGCTGGCGCGACGTTCTTGCAGTAAGCTGCGTCAGGCGCTTGGCCCCTCGGGGCTGGGGTGGGAGGAGTCGAGTATGGCTGGCATCAAGCGTTCCGGTCTGCGCAAGCGGCTGCACACCACTTTGCGGGCGATGTTCGCGGTATTGCCTCGCGACTGGCGTTTTGCGATTTATCGACGCATGGTCGATTGCGATCCACAGCCGGATGCCAGGCTTCAGCTGAAAATTGCGGAGACCCAGGAAGAACTGGAAGCCTGCTTCCGCATCCTCCACGATGCCTACGTGGCGGCCGGCTTCATGAAGCCGGACCCGTCAGGCATGCGCATCACGATCTACCATGCGCTGCCTACCACGACCACCATTTGCGCAAAGTGGGAAGGGCGGGTGGTTGGCACCATTTCGATGATCCGAGAAGGCGTCTTCGGCTTTCCCCTGCAAAGTGTGTTTGATCTTGCGGGCGTCCGGCGCAAACGCGGCAACATCGCGGAGATCTCTGCCCTGGCAGTGCATCCCGATTTCCGGAAAACTGGCGGGGCGGTTCTGTTTCCGCTCATGAAGTTCATGCACCAATACTGCACCGAGTACTTTGATACCCGGCATTTGGTGATTGCCGTCAATCCCGACAAGATCGAGCTCTACGAGGCGCTGCTGTTCTTCGAGCGTTTGCAGATGCGCACGGTCGACGCCTACGATTTCGCCAACGGAGCTCCCGCAGTAGGTGCCACGCTGGACCTCAGCCAAGCCGAAACGTTGTTCAGGGCTGTCTATCAATTCCGGCCCCTGCGCAAGAATCTCCATCATTTCTTTTACCGGCAGGCGCTGGAAAACATTGTGCTGCCTAGTCGCCGGTATTTCACCACCAACGATCCGGTACTGACGCCAGCCCTGCTCGATCACTTCTTCAATAAATGCAGCCCAATACTTCAAGGCTTGGATGACCGCAAGAAGGCCTTGCTCTGGTCCATCTACAACACGGCCGACTACCGCCAGGTGCTGCCCATGCTGGCCGGGCAGGCGCTGGAGCATCACCCGCTGCGCCGGCATCAGCGCTACTCGATTCGTTGCCCCGCGGAAATGCGGCTGGTATCCGCAACGGGGGAGCGTGTCTGCGTGTTGGATATTATTGAAATATCGGCTGCCGGCTTTCAGGCGCGTTGCGGCAATGATTTGCCACTGGAAGCGATGGGTGATGTGGTGGTTGACCTCGGCGAGCATGAGCGCTCGAGGCTTCGCGCCCAGGTCGTGCGCAAACGAGAAAGCGAGCAAGGTCGCTATTTCGGCTTTCGGTTGATCGCAGAGCCCGATGCGCCCTGGCGGGCCTGCGTTGCTGCCTTCGAAACTGGGCAGACGCATCGCGACCTTTGACCATCACGCCAAGGCGCATCGCGCCGGCCCCGTCAGGCCCGTGCGCGGCAATTGCCTGGGCGGCCTCTTCAGCCAGCGAGTCTGCCGTCAATGGGCCTGAGGCGGATCGCAGAGTCCGCCGGTCGAATGAAAAAGGGGTGCTTGGAGCACCCCTTTGTGTTGAATCAGCGCTTGCTAGCTGATTACTTCTTGACGCTGCGACGGCGAGCCATGCCCAGGCCCAGCAGGGCAACGCCAGCCAGGGCGATGCTGGCGGGTTCGGGGATGTCGCGCACCAGGTAGGCGTCACCAGCCGAGGCAACCGACACCTTGGAGCAGACCTTGCTAGCGTCGAAGGAGCAGGCGCCAGTACCCAGGAAACCCGTGGTGTTGTTGTTGGTCACGGCCTCGAACAGGACCTTGCCGGCAGCCATGTCAGCGGCCAGGCTGTTGCCCAAGCTGTCCTTGATGGCGACGCTGGGGTTCAGGATGTTCAGCACCATGGCCAGCAGCGTAGAGTCGCCATTGAAACCACCGATCACAGCGGTAGAGGAGGCATTGCCGCCCAGACCGACGATAGAACCGGAAGCATAGGCACCACCAATACCGGACATCGCGAAGGTGCCCGACGTGAACTGGTACTTGAAACCACCGCCCGGGTTCAAGGCCACCACCTTACCAGCCACATTGGTGAAAGAGATGGTCAGAAAATCGCCGAGCATGCTGGGGGGGCCGAAGTCGCCGCCACCCACCACGTTCTCCTTGGTGTAGGTCAGCGAATAGATAGCGCCGGCTTCGGTGAACTTGGCGCCCACGAAAGCTTGACCCAGGCCATTCACTTCCTGCTCGACCACGGCAGTGCCGCTGGTCAGATTCAGCCGTCCGATGTTGGTCGTGTTGGTGGTCGGCGTCTTCAGCTGCCAGCCATCCAACACCACGTAACCTGCGGAAGCCGATGCACTGGCTGCCACCAGGGCTGCAGCGGCTGCAGCGCGCACAACGTGCTTGAAGTTCATATTTCTCTCCATTCCTTGTTTCAGGTTGGTCAGCTTCGCAAGGTCGCTGAGCCGCCTGCGTGCTTATATGCAACCCACGTGCCAGTCACGAAAAACGTTGTTAGATCAATGGCTTGCTGGTTTTCTTGGCGGCGGCGATCGATTTGGCCGGTGCAGGTGTAAAGCACACCGACAGGTCCCGGCGTGACCTTCAGGCGAGCAACTGGCTCAAGGGCTTGCGCAGTGAACGTGCCTGGGCCTTCGGGCCGTGGCCGAGTCGGCCCATGAACACGGCGCGCTCGGCCAGTGACGTTCCAATCAGCGCTTCGAGGCGATGGCGGATGTCGTGGGCCAAGGGAAGTGCATGGACGGATTTGGAGAAGTTTCGCTGCTCTCTTGAATACCTGCTGAATACCAGCGGGGTCACCTCGGGTTGAAGTTGCAAACCCAAGGCGCTGGCCTGCAGCCAGAAGCGTTGGATGCACCGCCCAGCCTGGACGTAGTCGACAGGCGTTTTTGGGGCGGTCTTTGCGTGGATCACAAAATGTGCGCCGCAACAGATGGAAGGCACGAAATCCAGCTCGATGCGGGGTGCCCAGGTGCCGGCGAGAAATGTGTTGAAAAACTTGACACGTTGCCAGCTCTTCATGACTTGACGCATCAGGATCAAGGTGGCGGGACCAGCACCCAAGGCTTGATCCGGTACTTTGTCAGTGCTGAATTGAGCGTGCCATTCAATGATGTCCCGGTGAACTTCATAGGCCTCTTCAATGGTCAGCCGGAGTTTGGCCGAATGGAACAAGAGCTTGGCCGCCCTGAGGCGGTCAAAGCGTTGGTCCAACCAGTGCACGTTCATGCCATCCGGCAGGCAGCCCTCCAGCGCGGATTTTTCGTCAGCAGAAAGAGGGGTGCGCCGTAGTGGGCGGCGCTGTACGCTGCGTTTTTCGATTTGCGAAGCCAACTCCAGCTGGCTGGGGCCTTCGGCCGGCTGCAGGGCGATATCGAACGTCGGGTGCGTTTCCTGGCTGAAGTCCGTGCGTTCAAGGTCCATGCGCCAACCTTGGCTGGCTGCAGCGATGGCAAAGGTTTCCAGCAGCGCACCAAGGCTGATCTGGCTGGGGTGCCCGTCCAGGTCGTATACGCAGTGGTCGCGGGTGTCTCTGCCGTGAATGCGAAGTTGTTGCGGGCCCAGCCGTTCGAAGTGCCATGGCTGGGTGTTGTCACCGCTGGGGGCCCACCGTGCCATGTCCATCAAGCGGTCCAGCATGTCGAGCTCGGTCATTGCAGTCTCTCTCTCCGGCGGACGGTCAGCCGAGTTGGGATCTTGGCACAGCTTCGCTGCAAGCGTGGCCCTTTGCCTGGCTTGGCGCAAAATGCTTGCGGCATGACCCTCTGATGGGGTCGATCGGGGACGGGCATATGCAGGACCAGTCTGCGTTTGATTATGACAAGGCGTTTTCGCGCAATATTGGTTGGGTGTCGGCGAAGGAGCAGGCCAAGCTCAGGACGGCGACCGTGGCCATTGCCGGCCAAGGCGGGGTGGGTGGCGCTCATGCCCTGACGCTTGCCCGCTTGGGGATTGGCGGTTTTCGTCTTGCTGATTTTGATGAGTTCGAGGTGCATAACTTCAATCGGCAGGTCGGTTCGTCGATGGAAACCATCGGTCGTGCCAAGGTCGAAGTGATGGGGTCTATGGTGCGGGCCATCAATCCCGAAGCAGATGTCCGTTGCTTTGATCAGGGGGTGACTGAGGCGAATGTCGGCGAGTTTCTCGACGGCGTGGATGTCTATGTGGACGGTATTGACTTTTTTGCCGTGGACGCCAGAAGGCTCCTCTTTGCCGAGTGTGCCCGCCGGGGCATTCCGGCACTGACCGCGGCCCCGCTGGGCATGGGGGTTGCGTTGCTCTACTTCAAGCCCGGAGCCATGACCTTCGAGGAATACTTCAAGGTCGATGGGCAGCCGCGCCAGGAACAATATGCACGTTTCATCGCGGGGCTGTCGCCCGCCATGCTCCAGCGACCCTATCTGGTGGAGCCGCTGGCCGTCAATTTTGCTGAGCGCAAGGGCCCTTCCACCATGATGGCCTGCGACTTATGTGCCGGCGTGATGGGGACCTCTGTGCTGAAGGTGCTGTTGGGGCGAGGTGAATTGCGTGCCGCACCCTGGGCCATGCAGTTTGACGCCTACCGGCAGAAGCTTGGCTTTACCTGGCGCCCCGGCGGTAACGCGAATCCACTGCAGAAACTGTTGATGATGTTCATACGCCCTGTGCTTCGTGGTACCCAATCGTGAGCAGTTGTGAATCGTGGTGGCGTGTGCAACCGCACTCATACGAGGGATGGGCACAGCGCTGTGAGTGGTGTGCAATCACCCATTGGGAATGCGGCTGCTCGCTCAACGGGAGATCTTGGGATCCTGCCTTGCCAGCTATGGCATGATGCCTTGCGCGCCCTGGCCGGGGCGGGAAGGTTCGCAAAGCGCTTGTCGCCATCCCTTTCTGTTGACCAGCAAAGAAGGACAGACATATGTTCAAAGCCCTTGCCCTGCGTGGGTTCCTTGTCGCCGCGCTCGGCGCAGTCATGGCCTTGCTCAGTGCCTGCGCGACGTCTGGCAAGTTTCCGCAGGCACCCGCCAAAGCCGGTGAAGGCAGTTACAGCTACATCATTGGCGCGGGGGACAACCTGAACATCATTGTCTGGCGCAATCCTGAGCTGTCCATGACCGTTCCCGTGCGGCCGGACGGCAAGATCGCCACTCCGCTGATTGACGAACTGGTGGCGCAGGGCAAGAACCCTGTCGAAGTGGCGCGCGACATCGAGAAGCAGCTTTCGAAGTACGTCCGCGATCCGGTGGTGACGGTGATCGTGACGAGTTTCGTCGGGCCTTACAGCGAGCAGATTCGCGTGGTGGGCGAGGCTGCCAAGCCCCAGTTCCTGCCCTACAAGCAGCAAATGACCCTGCTTGACGTGATGATCGCGGTGGGCGGCCTGACGGATTTCGCAGCAGGCAATGAAGCCACCATCTTGCGCTCCTCCGAGGGCAACAAGCAGTATTCGGTGCGACTCAAGGACCTGATCAAGCGGGGCGATGTGTCGGCCAATGTCGAGATGCGTCCGGGTGACATCCTCATCATCCCCCAGAGCTTCTTCTGAGCCTGGTGGCTGGCGGCGTGGACACGCCCGAGCCGGGAATTCTTGACGGCGGTGGTCGCGCGGGCGATCACCGCTGATTGCTTCCGACAAGCGGACAACAATGGAACAGTTATTCTCTCAGTTGCTGACGCTGGGTCGTCGGATGTGGAAGTACCGCTGGGCGGGGCTGCTGGCGGCTTGGCTGGTGGGAGCGCTGGGTGTTCTGGTGGCCCTGTTGCTGCCCAATCGCTATGAGGCGAGTGCCCGCATCTATGTGGATACCCAGTCCATCCTGAAGCCCTTGATGAGCGGTCTGGCCGTCCAGCCGAATGTGGACACGCAGGTGCAGATGCTCAGCCGGACGCTGATCAGCCGGCCCAACATGGAAAAGCTGGTCCGCATGGCGGATCTGGATCTCGGCAATCAGAGCAAGGCGCAGCAAGAGGCACTGATCGAGACGCTGACCCGCGAGCTGTCCATCCGCAGCACTGCCAAGGACAACCTCTATACGCTGTCCTACCGCGACAAGGATCCGGACACCGCCAAGCGCGTCGTCCAGTCGCTGGTGTCCATCTTCGTTGAATCCAGTCTGGGAGCCAGCCGCAAGGAGACCGCGACGGCCACCACCTTTCTGAACGAGCAGATCAAGAACTACGAGACCAAGCTGGAGGAGGCTGAGGCCCGGTTGAAGGAATTCCGCCTTCGCAATCTGGAGCTGACGGCCAGCGAAGGCAAAGATGCCGCCGCTCGCTTGGGCGAGTTGAGCAACCAGTTGGACCGTGCGCGCCTGGAGTTGCGGGAGGCGGAAAACGCCCGCAGCGCTGCTAAGGCGCAATTGGCGGCGGAACGCGCGCGGCAGGACAGCGCAGCGCAGACGGCGCTGCAGGATCCTTCAGCGTTTGCGATGCCTGAACTCGATGCCCGTATCGATGCCCAGAAGCGCAACCTGGACATCCTGCTGCAGCGCTTCACCGACCAGCATCCCGACGTCATTCAAACCCGCAAGCTGATCAAGGACCTGGAAGAGCAGAAGAAGCGCGAGTTGGCCGACATGCGCCGCAGTGGCGTGGGCTCCGGCACCAGCAGTGCCAACGCCGGAACGCCCGTGCAGCAGGAGTTGTCGCGCATGCTGGCGACCACCGAAGTGCAGGTGGCTCAGTTGCAGGCGCGAGTGGGTGAGTACTCGGCGCGTTATCAGCAGGCGCTCGCAGCGCTCAAGACCGCCCCGCAACTGGAGGCCGAGGCGGCGCAGCTCAATCGGGATTACGCGGTCCAGAAGAAGAACTACGAAGAGCTGGTCGCTCGGCGTGAATCGGCAGCTATATCCGGTGATCTGGATGTCGCTTCCGGCGTGGCGGACTTCCGCCTGATCGACCCGCCGCGGGCGTCCAACCAGCCTGTGGCGCCCAATCGCCTGGTGTTGTTGGCGGCTGCCTGGGGCCTGTCGGTGGCTGCAGGGTTGGGGACCTCCTTCGTTGCGAGTCAGCTGCGCCCCGTCTTCCATGACACGAATGAACTTCGCGATGTGACCGAGCTGCCGGTGCTGGGTGTGGTCGGGCGCCTCAACACGCCGGCCGAGATGTCGCGTGTGCGCCGCGGCATGCTGCGCTTCTGGGCGGCCGGAGGATTGCTGTTTATCTGCTTTGCCGCTGGCATCGCCGCGATGGCCGTCATCGCAAATCGGGGGGCTTGAACATGGCTGGCAGTCTCATTGAACAAGCCGCGCAGCGCCTGGAACAGCTGCGCCAGGCGGGTGTCGACATGGATCAGTTGACGACCACTGCAGCGCCTGCGGCGCCTGTGGCTGCTGCTTCTGAGGGCGTCGCAGCGCTTGAAGGAGGCGCGCAGCAGGCGATGGCCGCGCCGGCGCACGGTCGTGCAGCGGCAGCGCCGGCAGTGTCCAAGCGCGTAGAGCTGGATCTGGAGGCGCTGGCGGCCATGGGACTGGTGACGCCCAACGCGCCGCGCACGCCGATGGCTGATCAGTACCGCGTGATCAAGCGCCCCTTGATTCGCAACGCCACCGGCCGCGGCGCCGAGATGCTCAACCATGGCAACTTGATCATGGTGACCAGTGCGCTGGCCGGCGAGGGCAAGAGCTTCACCTCGCTGAATCTCGCGATGAGTATTGCGGCTGAGTTGGATCACACGGTGATGCTGGTCGATGCCGATGTGGCGCGCCCTTCGGTGCTGCGCATGCTGGGCTTGCCTCCCGGGCCGGGCCTGCTGGATGTGTTGGAGGAGTCGGTGGATCTGTCCGATGCCTTGCTGCGCACCAGCATTGACAAGCTGACCGTCCTGCCCAGCGGGACGCCCCACGCGCGTGCCACCGAATTGCTGGCCAGCGACGCGATGCGCAAGCTGCTGGACGACATGGCCCGGCGTTATCCGGACCGCATCATCATCTTCGATTCCCCGCCCTTGCTGCTGACCACGGAGTCTGCCGTGCTTGCGTCGCAGATGGGGCAGATCGTGGTCGTGGTCCAGGCGGAGAGTACGCCGCAGTCTGCGGTGCGAAGGGCCTTGAACACGATCGAGGCCTGCCCGGTTCGTCTGATGCTGCTGAACCAGGCGCGTGTCGACGCGGACGGCAGCTACGGCTACGGCTACGGTTACGGTTATGGCTACGAGCACAGCGAGTCGCCCGATGCCTCCGTCAGCCTGCAGCCTGCCGAGGTGGCAGCCCATGAGCAGTAAACCCTTGGCTTGCTCCTGGCCCCTGTTTCTGGGGGTGTGCATGGCGGCCGGGGCGAGTCCGGCGGCCTGGGCCCAGGAGCCAGCTTCGGACGCTGCCGGTGCAGGCGCCGTCAACAAGCGCCAAGTCACGCTGGAGCCGCGCGTGATGATTTCGCAGGGCTACTCGAGCAATCTTCGGCTCTCCAGCAGCTATCCGGATGCCGCGCTGATCACGACGCTGGCGCCTGGGCTCTCGTTGCGCGCCCGCGGTTTGGAGTTGAACGGCAATCTGGACTATTCGCTGAATGGCGTCTATTACCAGAAGTCCGCGGAGCCGGACCGCATCCACCATCAATTGAGCTCGCAATTGCGCTGGGCGCCTGCGGACGGGTCCATGTTCGTGCAGGCCTCGGCAAGCATGTCACAGCAGAATCTAAGCGCCTTGGGGCCGCGCAGCGTGGATTCTTCGCTGGCCAACCCGAACGCCACCCAGGTCGCCAACGTCAGCGTGATGCCTGGACTGCGCCTGCGCGTGGGGGAGGCTGCCGTGCTGGAGTCGCAGGTCAACTTCGTGGCCAACCGCGCCAAGGACACCGACCTGGGTGACCAAAATGGCTATGCAGCCGGCGCTGTCCTGCGACCGGCTCATGCAGGGGCGCAACTGGGCTGGCAGATCACGGCCGACCTGCAGTCCAGCAAGCCGCGGGTCGGGCGGCGCGTTGCCAGCGACCGACTGATTGCCACGCTGATCTATAGGCCAGATCCCGATTGGCAGGCCGGAGTCAACTTCGGCGCCGACGCCAACAACTACACCAGCGTGAACAAGGAGCGCAAGGCGGCCTATGGCCTGCAGCTGGGATGGAAGCCTTCACCCCGAACCTCTGCAGAGTTGGCGGCGGATCATCGATCCTATGGCAGCACGCACAGCCTGAGCTTCGAGTACCGGCTGGCGCGGCTGGCTTTGCGCGCCTCGGACATCCAGCAGGTCGCGCCGCCCGGCGTGCAGGGAGGGCTGGGTACGAGGACGAACTTTGACCTGCTCTTTCAAATGCTGGCATCGCTGGAGCCGGATCCGGAGAAGCGCAGGACGCTGGTGTTGGCTGCACTGAAGGCCAGCGGGCTGTCCCCGGATGCGGTGTCCACGCCGGGTTTCCTCAGTTCGGCGGTCAGCCTGTCGCGCTCGCGGCAGTTGGCGGCGCTGTGGCAAGGCCTGCGAACCACCGTGAGCCTGTCGCTTGCCCATACCAGCAATGTTCGTCTGGGTGCGGTGAGCTTGCCGGGCGATGACCTCGGCTTGGCTGGTCGCATCTCGCAGCGGGGCGCCATCCTGACGCTGTCGCATAAGCTGACGCCGTTGAGCACCTTTTCGCTGGGCTACACGGATCAGCGCACGCGCACCGATCAAGGCGCCCTCGGCAGCGGCACGCATTTGCGCTCGCTGAGCGCTGCTCTGAGCGTGCGGCTGGCCGAATCGCGGACCGTGTCGCTGAACGTGCGGCGCGCAGAGATGCAAAGCCCCTTGCAGCCCTATGTGGAGAACGCCGTGACCGGCACTCTGCAGCAACTGTTCTAGTTCCATGTACGAAGCTTTTTACGGGCTGACGAGCAAGCCGTTCCAGCTCAGCCCGGACCCCAATTTCTACTTCGGAAGCAAGCAGCACCGACGCGCGAAGGCCTACCTGGACTATGGTGTGCTGCGCAATGACGGCTTCATCGTCATCACCGGCGAAGTGGGGGCTGGCAAGACGACGTTGCTGCGCGGTCTGCTGGACAGCCTGAATCGAAGCAACACCGTCATCGGCAACTTGGTCACCACGCAGCTGGATGCAGAGGACACTTTGCGCCTGGTCGGCGCCGCCTTTGGCGTGCGTGTGAAGGATCTACCCAAGTCCGAGCTGCTGATGGCGCTGGAGGCTTTTCTGGTCAGCCAGGCGGCACAGGGCAAGCGCTGCCTCCTGGTGGTGGACGAAGCCCAGAACCTCAGTGCACGGGCCGTGGAAGAGCTGCGCATGCTCTCCAATTTCCAGTACGGCAACCAGTCGCTGCTGCAGACCTTCCTGGTGGGGCAACCCGAGTTCCGCGCCATTTTGCAGCGGCCGGAAATGGAACAGTTCCGCCAGCGCGTGGCGGCCACCTGCCACATCGGTCCGCTGGATGAAGAGGAGACGCAGCGCTACATCGAGCATCGCCTGAAGTGCGCGGGCAGCACGGGCAATCCGAGTTTCGAGGCGGCTGCTTTCGCCACCCTTCACAAGGCTTCGCGCGGGATCCCTCGCCGGATCAACAGTCTGTGCGATCGCCTGTTGCTGCTGGGCTTCATGGCGGGACGCACGCACCTGACGCAGGCGGACGTCGAGGAGGTCGTGCGCGACTTCCGTGATGAAGCGGCGATCCCGGATTCGGCACATGCAGCGCTGGCCACCAGTCCGGCTTCGGTGCCTGCCGCCCACCTGGGGCATGGCGGACTGGACATCGATATCAGCCAGATCAACCTGCCGGCTGGCGTGGGGCAGGGCATGTCTGCGCAGATCATGAATCTGGCCCAGGATTATCACACGGATCGCCTGCAGCGCCTGGAGCGCAGCTTGATGAGGCTGGAGCGGATCAATCTGCAGACGCTGGCTCTGTTGCAGAAGCTGGTGGAGGCTGCCGGCCGGGCCGAAAAAAGAGAAGGATCCGATTCGTGACACCCGTCAATGCCATGACCATCGACGTGGAAGATTACTTCCAAGTCTCCGCGTTTGCGCCCTATATCCGTCGCGATCATTGGAATGGGCTGGAATGCCGCGTAGAGCGCAATGTCGACCGTATCCTGCATCTGCTGGCCGAGCACGAGACGCGCGCCACCTTCTTCACGCTGGGCTGGATCGCCGAGCGCTACCCGGCCCTGGTGCGACGCATCGTGGCAGCCGGGCATGAACTGGCCAGCCACGGGTATGGGCATGAGCGGGCCAGTGATCTGAGCCCTGAAGCCTTGAGGCAAGACCTGGCACGCGCCAAACAGGTGCTTGAGGATCTCGGCGGCGTGCCGGTACTGGGATACCGGGCGCCCAGTTTCTCCATCGGCAAGGGCAATCTCTGGGCCTTCGATGTGCTTCGGGAAACGGGGCACCAATACAGTTCCAGCGTCTATCCCATTGCCCATGACCACTACGGCATGCCGGATTCTCCGCGCACGCCGTATTTTGTTCGCGAGGGGTTGCTGGAGATTCCCATCACCACGCTGCGGATCTTCGAGCGCAACCTGCCCAGCAGCGGAGGGGGCTATTTCCGTCTGTTGCCCTATGCGCTGTCGCGCTGGATGCTCAAGCGCGTCAACGTCCAGGAGGCGCAGCCTGCGGTCTTTTATTTCCACCCCTGGGAGATCGATCCGGACCAGCCGCGTGTTCAGGGGATTGATGCCAAATCCCGCTTTCGTCACTATGTAAATCTTTCGCGCACGGAGGGGCGGATTGCCCGTCTGTTGAAGGATTTCAACTGGGGTCGCATGGACGAGGTATTTCTCAAACCTCGCTTGGCGGCCCGGTCAGCGGGTCAGCACTGAATGTCATTCGAGTTGGTAATCCAAGGCCTGGTGCCCATGGTCCAGGTCTGGGAAGGGCTTGCGCAGCCAGTGCCTGGTGGCCCTGTGGGGTTTCAAGCCGAAGGCTGGGCGGCGCCATCGACGGTCGCGCCGGCTGCCGTCTCGGCGGGGGCCTGAGATGGCCAACATCCTGTATCTCGTCCACCGCCTGCCGTATCCGCCGAACAAGGGTGACAAGGTTCGCTCCTGGCACTTGCTCAAGCACCTGGCCAAGGCACACCGGGTTTTTCTCGGTACCTTTGTCGATGATCCCGACGACTGGCAGTACCTCGACAAGCTGCGCGCCGTTTGCGCGGATGTCTGCGCGCTGCCGCTCAATCCAGCGCTGGGCAAGCTGCGCAGCCTGAAGGGCTTGCTCAGCGGTGAACCGCTCGGGCTGCCCTACTACCGCGATGCCGCCATGGCGGCTTGGGTGCAGCGCTGCGTGAAGCAGCACGATATGGCGGCCAGCGTCGTGTTCTCGTCCACCATGGCTCAGTACGCCATCGACCTGCCCCAGCCCATGCTGGTCGATTTGATCGATGTCGACTCGCAAAAGTGGGCGGGCTACGCCAAGGCGCGTCGCTGGCCCATGTCCTGGGTCTATGGGCGCGAAGGTCGCACCCTGCTTGACTACGAGCGCCGCATCGTCCGTGCTGCCCATATGAGCTATCTGGTGACCGAACCCGAGCGCCAGTTGTTCCTCAAGCTGGCCCCAGGACTTGACGACAAGATCCAGCCCCTTTGCAACGGCGTCGACAGCGAGTTCTTTCAGCCTCAGTCACACAGCGCAAGCCCCTTTGCCGGCCCCGGTCCGCATCTGGTGTTCACCGGTGCCATGGACTATTGGCCCAACGTGGATGCGGTGTCCTGGTTTGCCCAGGCCGTGCTGCCATCGGTGCTGGAGCGTCATGCGCAGGCTCAATTCCACATCGTCGGGCGCAGCCCCACACAGGCCGTGCAGGCCCTCGCCGGGCCGCACGTGCGGGTCACCGGCACGGTGCCGGATGTGCGGCCCTACCTGCAGCACGCCGATGCCGTCGTCGCGCCGCTGCGCTTGGCGCGAGGCGTGCAGAACAAGGTGCTCGAAGCCATGTCCATGTGCAAGGCCGTGGTGTCGGCGCGCGGCTGCGCGCAGGTGATTGGCGCACCCCATGGTGAGGCGGTGTTCGAGGCGGAATCGGCCGACGAGTATTTGGCTGCGCTGGAGCTGTTGCTCAATGACCGCGAGCTGGCACACCGTGTTGGCTTGGCGGCTCGCCGCCATGTGCTGGGACACTACAGCTGGGACGCGCACCTGTCGTCCATCGACGGGGCGCTGAGCCAGGCCACGGGGGGGGCATGCTGAAGGAATTGCTGCAGGACTGGGTCCACGACACGCGCGGCTTCTGGCGCAGCCTGCCGGCCGGCCTGCGGGCCAGCTGGCGTTTGGCACTGCTGGCCTGGCTGCTGTGCACGCTGGCCACAGTCGGCCTGCTGTGGCCATCGTTCGAGTCCATGGTGGGCATCTGGGCCCGTTCGGATACCTTTGCCCACGGCTATCTGATTTTTCCGGCCGTACTGTGGCTGATCTGGCGCCGCCGCTTCGACTGCCTGGTGCTGCAGCCGCGACCCTGGTGGCCGGCACTGGCGGGCATGCTGCTGTTGCTGCCGGCCTGGCTGGTCGTGCGCCTGGCCCATGTCAATGCGGCGGAGCACTTCGCCATCGTGTCCCTGCTGGTGCTGCTGGTGCCGCTGGTCTTTGGCCGGGTAGTGGCGATGCGCCTGCTTTTCCCTCTCAGCTTCAGCTTTTTCGCCGTCCCCTTCGGCGAGTTTCTGCTGCCGGTGCTGATGAACGCCACGGCGGACTTCACGGTGGCTGCCTTGCGTGCCACCGGCATTCCCGTGTACCGGGAGGGCCTGGAGTTCGTCATCCCCAGCGGCCATTGGTCGGTGGTGGAGGCCTGCAGCGGCATCCGCTACCTCATCGCGTCCTTCATGGTTGGCACGCTGTTCGCCTACATCAACTATCGCAGTGCCTGGCGCCGCGGCATCTTCGTTGCGGTGTCGCTGGTCGTGCCGCTCATCGCCAACTGGTTGCGGGCCTACATGATCGTGATGATCGGCCACCTGTCGGGCAACGAGTTGGCCACCGGGGTGGACCACATCATTTACGGCTGGGTCTTCTTCGGCCTGGTGATGATGCTTCTCTACATGGTGGGTATTCGCTACGTGGATGCGCCCTTGGTCGAGCCCCGGCCCCCCGCTCCAGCGCAGGTGGAGGCGGCACGTTCGCCCTGGCTGCAGGTGGCGCTGACCTTCATGCTGCTGGCGGCCCCGGCTGGCTGGGCCAGGCATGTCGATCATCTGGCCGGTAACTCGGTCAGCGTGGACTTGCCGCCGCTGTCGCTGCAGGCGCAGGGCTGGGCACGCGTCGAGAGTACGGGTGGCGGAGGGTGGAAGCCCGCCTACGGCGGCGCCAATGCCGAGCAGCAATCCTGCTACCTGAAGGGCGGGCGCTCCATTTGCGTCTGGGTGATGTTCTATCGAGGGCAGGACGAAGAACGCAAGGTCATGAACTCGGAGAACCGCCTCACCGGGTTCAAGGACGAATGGGTGGAGGTGCCCGCAGGCGCCCCGTCGCTCGCCGCAACGGATGGCAAGACGGGCGTCTGGCGAGCGGCGCAAGTGCGTCAACGCCTGCATGTGGCCGGCAGCCGCGAGACCTTGCAGGTGCGGCAGACCCATTGGGTGGACGGCACGTTCACCAACTCTGCCGTGCGCGCCCGCTTGCTGACGGCTTGGTGCCGTCTGAGCGGCCGTGTGGACAACGCGGCGGCCGTGTTCATCTACGCGCCGCTGACGGAGGAGGGGAGCGCGGGCTTGTCGGACGAATTGCCGGCCCTGACCCCCGCGATTCAGGGCTACCTGCAGTCACAGTCTCAGCGCTGAGGACTGGCCATAATTCAAGAATCTACAGAAAGGCGTTTGTATGACGACATTGGCAGTGATCGGTCTGGGCTATGTGGGCCTGCCGCTCGTCGTGGAATTCGGGAAGCAGATCAAGACCATTGGCTTTGACATCCACCAGGGCAAGGTGGACGCCTGCAAGCGCGGTACGGACCCGTCTCGCGAACTGACCGACGAACAGGTCCAGGCGGCCAAGCATGCCGTGTACACCTCGGACCCCGCCATGCTGGGCGAGGCCGACATCATCATCGTCGCCGTGCCCACGCCGGTGGACGAGGCCCATATTCCCGACTTCAAGCCCCTGATCGGTTCCTCGACCAGTGCCGGCCGCCACATGAAGAAGGGCGCCATCGTCGTCTACGAGAGCACGGTCTATCCCGGGGCGACCGAAGAGGTCTGCATCCCCGTGCTGGAGCGCGAGTCCGGCATGAAGTGGAAGCAGGACTTCTTTGTGGGCTACAGCCCCGAGCGCATCAATCCGGGCGACAGGGAGCACACCCTCACCAAGATCCTGAAGATCGTCTCTGGCGACACGCCCGAAACCCTGGATCGCGTGGCCAAGCTTTACGAGATGATCATCGTGCCGGGCGTGCATCGCGCCTCCAGCATCAAGACCGCCGAGGCGGCCAAGGTCATCGAGAACACCCAGCGCGATCTGAACATCGCGCTGATGAACGAGCTGGCCATCATCTTCGACAAGATCGGCATCGACACCAGCGAGGTGCTGGAGGCCGCCGGCACCAAGTGGAACTTCCTCAAGTTCAAGCCGGGCCTGGTCGGCGGCCACTGCATTGGCGTCGACCCCTACTACCTGACTCACAAGGCCGACATGCTGGGCTACCACCCGCAGGTCATCCTGGCTGGCCGGCGCATCAACGACAGCATGGGCAAGTTCATCGCCGAGCAGACCATCAAGCAGATGATTGCCAGCGGCTCGCACATCAAGGGTTCTAAGGTGAATGTGCTGGGTCTGACCTTCAAGGAAAACTGCGGCGACCTGCGCAACTCCAAGGTGATCGACATCATCCATGAACTGCAGAGCTATGGCGTGGAGGTGATCGTCACGGATCCGCAGGCCGAGTCTGCTGAAGCCGAGCATGAGTACGGCGTGAGCCTGACCCCGTGGGAGCAACTGCCCAAGGCGGATGCCATCGTGGCGGCCGTGTCTCACCGTGAGTTCGCCAGCCTGAGCGTCCAGCAACTGGGTGAGAAGCTGGTGGATGGCGGCGCCTTTATCGACGTGAAGGCCGCGTTTGACGAGTCGGCGCTGAAGGCGGCGGGCTATCGCGTCTGGCGTCTGTGATCCCTGGGGCGACCTCTCGCCGGGCCGCCCGCGCTTGGGCGCCACCCCTGCGAACGGGCCGCCACCGAGGACCATGAATAGTTGCTTGCCGAGCTTGCTCGGCAAGCTTGTTTCCGGACCAGGCGTCGAGGTCCGGCAACGGCATTGCGGAATGAAGGCAGACCATGTGCGGCATCACCGGCATTTTTGACACCCGCCACACGCGCGCCATCGACGCCGGTGTGCTGCGGCGCATGAACGACTCGCAGCACCACCGCGGACCGGACGAGGGCGACCTGTACCTGGAGCCGGGGCTGGGCTTCGGGCACCGCCGCCTGTCCATCATCGACATCGCTACGGGGCAGCAGCCGCTGTTCAACGAGGACCGCAGCGTTGCCATCGTCTTCAACGGTGAGATCTACAACTACCAGGAGCTGATCCCCGAGTTGCAGGCGCTGGGCCATCACTTTTCCACGCGCAGCGACACCGAGGTCATCGTCCATGCCTGGGAAAGCTGGGGCGAGCGCTGCGTGGAGCGGCTGCGCGGCATGTTCGCCTTTGTGATCTGGGACCGGAAGCGGCAGTGCCTCTTCATGGCGCGCGACCGCCTGGGCGTCAAGCCGCTGTACTGGACGCTGATGGACGACGGCCTGCTGCTCTTCGGCTCCGAGCTGAAGTCCCTGCTGGCGCATCCCGCGCTGCGCCGGGACATCGAGCCGCAGGCGGTGGAAGAGTACTTTGCCTTCGGCTATGTGCCCGAACCGCGCACCATCTTCAAGGGCATCCACAAGCTGGAAATGGCCCACACGCTGCGCATCCAGCGTGGCGCCCCCATCCCCGCCGCCAAGCCTTATTGGGACTTGCACTACACGCTGGACAACCCGATCAGCCTGGCCGATGCACAGGCCGAGTTGCTGGAGCGGCTGCGTGAATCGGTGCGCCTGCGCATGATTGCCGAGGTGCCGCTGGGCGCCTTTCTGTCCGGCGGCGTGGATTCCAGCGCCGTGGTGGCTACCATGGCCGGCCTGTCGGAGCAGCCGGTGCGCACCTGCGCCATTGCCTTCGACGATCCGCGCTTCAACGAGTCAGAGTTCGCCGCCATGGTCGCCAAGCGCCATGGCACGGCCCATGTGTGCCACATGGTCGGTAGCAATGACTTCGACCTGGTGGACACCCTGGCGCGGCTCTATGACGAGCCCTACGCCGACAGCTCGGCCATCCCCACCTACCGCGTCTGCGAGATGGCGCGCCGCCATGTCACCGTGGCCCTGTCCGGCGACGGCGGGGACGAGGCCTTCGGCGGCTACCGCCGCTACCGGCTGCACATGCTGGAGTCCGGGCTGCGAGGCATGCTGCCCGGCCGCATGGGACAGCTCGTGTTCGGCGCGCTGGGGCGGGCCTATCCCAAGCTGGACTGGGCGCCGCGTTTCCTGCGGGCCAAGACAACGTTCCAGGGCATGGCCATGGACCCGGTCAGCGCCTATTGCCACTCGGTCTCGCAGAACAAGGCGCCGCTGCGCGCGCGCTTGTTCAGCCCAGGCATGCGCCAGGCGCTGGCAGGCTACACCGCCGACCAGGTCTTCCATCGCCACGCCCTCCATGCCAACAGCGAAGACCAGCTGGCGCTGATCCAGTACCTGGACACCAAGACCTACCTGGTCGGCGACATCAACACCAAGGTGGACCGCGCCAGCATGGCCCACTCCTTGGAGGTTCGCGAGCCGCTGATGGACCACCCGCTGCTGGAGTGGCTGGCCACGCTGCCGTCCTCCCTGAAACTGCAGGGCCAGGAGGGCAAGTACCTGCTGAAGAAGAGCCTGGAGAACCAGCTGCCGCACGAGGTGCTGTATCGGCCCAAGATGGGCTTCTCCGTGCCGCTGGCCCACTGGTTCCGCGGGCCGCTCGCGCAGCGCGTTCGCGCGTCGGTGCTGGGGCCGCGGCTGGCCGATACCGGCTGGTTCAACCCGGACTGCCTGCGCGACCTGGTCGAGCAGCACCAATCGGGCCGGTCGGACCACAGCACGGCGCTGTGGTCCCTGACCATGTTCGAGGCCTTCCTGCGCGTGGTGGTCGACGGGCCGCACCCCGTGGTGCCCGACTCCGCCATCGCCAGCAAGGCCGCGCCGGTCTTTGCCCCTGCGCCCAGTGGCTCCTCCGCGGGCCCGTCCGCGGCCTCGTCCGCCTTTTGATATGACTGTCCGCGTTCTTCACATCCTCGACCACTCGCTGCCGCTGCACAGCGGCTACACCTTCCGCACCGCCTCGCTGCTGCGCGAGCAGCGCAAGCTGGGCTGGGAGACCCTGCACCTCACCAGCCCCAAGCATGAGCAGAGCTCGGGCAGGCACGATGGCGCGCTGCAGGAATGTGTCGATCAATGGACCTTCTACCGCACGCCCATGCCTGAGGCGAGCAAGCTGCCCGTGCTCAAGGAAATGCAGCTGATGCGCACGCTGGAGCGGCGCATCGAGGCCTTGATCCGCGAACACAGGCCGGACATCCTGCATGCCCATTCGCCGGTGCTCAATGCCTTGCCGGCCGTGCGTGCGGCCCGGCGCGCAGGGCTGCCGGTGGTCTATGAGATCCGGGCCTTCTGGGAGGATGCCGCCGTGGACCATGGCACCACCACCGAGGGCAGCCTGCGCTACAAGGCCACGCGGCGCCTGGAGACGCGCGCCATGCAGCGGGTGGACCACGTCTTCACCATTTGCGAGGGCCTGCGCGGCGACATCCTGGGTCGCGGCATTCCTGCAGCCAAGGTCAGCGTCATTCCGAATGCCGTCGACATCGCCAGCTTCGAGCCTGGCGGTCGGCCCGATCCCGCCCTGCAGGCCGAGCTGGGCCTGCAGGGTGCCAAGGTGCTGGGATTCATCGGTTCCTTCTATGCCTACGAAGGCCTGGACCTCCTGCTGGAGGCGCTGCCGCAGATGCTGCAGTGCGACCCCAGCGTGCGCCTGCTGCTGGTGGGCGGCGGGCCGCAGGAGGCCGCGCTCAAGGCCCAGTGCCAGGCGCTGGGGCTGGCCGGCAAGGTCGTCTTCACCGGCCGCGTGCCGCATGCGCAGGTTCAGCGTTATTACGACCTGATCGATGTGCTCGTGTTCCCTCGCCATCCCATGCGCCTGACCGAACTGGTCACGCCGCTCAAGCCTTTGGAAGCCATGGCTCAGGGGCGCCTGCTGGTGGCGTCGGATGTCGGCGGCCACAGGGAGCTGATCGAGGATGGCCAGACCGGGCATCTCTTCAGTGCCGGTGACCGCCAGTCGCTGGCCAAGGTCGTGATGAGGGTTCTGGCGGCGCCGGCCGACTGGGGGCGCGTCCAGGCCAATGGCCGGCGCTTCGTCGAGGATGTGCGCAACTGGCGCAACAGTGCAGCCAATTACGTGCCGGTCTATGAGCGCCTGCTGGGCCGCTCATTGGCCTGAGGCTCCTGAAACAAGCACTTTCCCGGGCTATCGCCGCCGACCTCCAAGCCATGGACCGCCCCATTCGCACGCTGCTGTTCTCCACGCTCTACCCCAGCCCCAGCCGGCCGGGGCACGGCATCTTCGTGGAGACCCGCCTGCGCGAGCTGCTCAAGGCAGGCAAGGTGCAGGCCAAGGTGCTGGCGCCGGTGCCCTGGTTCCCCTCGGCGCATCCGCGCTGGGGAGCCTGGGCGAAGATGGCGGCCACGCCGCGCCAGGCGCTGCACAACGGCATCGAGGTGCGTTATCCGCGCTACCCGCTGCCGCCCAAGGTGGGCATGAGCGTCGCGCCCCATCTGCTGGCCCTGCGATCCGCGCTGGCCATCCGGCAATGGATGTGCGAAGGGCTGGATTTCGACCTCATCGATGCCCACTACTACTACCCGGACGGCGTGGCTGCGGCATGGCTGGCCCGCTATTTCGACAAGCCCCTGACCATCACCGCGCGCGGGTCTGACCTCAATCTCTTTCCAAGCTTTGCCTGGCCGCGCCGCCTGATCCAGGGCGCGGCACGGCAGGCGGACGCGTCCATTGGCGTCTGTGCCGACCTGATGGAGCAGCTGCATGCGCTGGGCGAACCTCGCGACAAGCTGAACGTGTTCCGCAATGGCGTGGACCTGCAGCGCTTTCGCCCGCTGGACCAGGCGCAGATGCGCCGGGAGCTGGGCCTGGAGGGGGCGCCGCTGATGGTGTCCGTGGGCCACCTCGTGCCGCTCAAAGGGCATGAGCTCTGCGTCGAGGCCCTGGCCCGGCTCTTGCCCACGCATCCGCAAGCCCGTCTCGCGATCATCGGCGAAGGCGTGGAGCGCCCGCGGATCGAGGCCACCATCCAGCGCCTCGGCCTTCAGGACAAGGTGCGCATGACCGGTGCTCTGCCCAATGCCGAGCTGCTTCGCTGGTACAGCGCGGCCGACATGCTGGTGCTGGCCTCCAGCCGCGAAGGTTGGGCCAATGTGCTGCTGGAAGCCATGGCCTGTGGTGCCCCGGCGGTGGCCACGCCGGTGGGCGGCTCGCCCGAAGTGGTGCAGAACGCAACGGCAGGGCGCCTGATCCAGTCGCGCGATGGCGACGGCATCGCAGCGGCCGTGGCCGCCTTGTGGCAATCCCACCCCGGGCGCGAGGCCGTCCGCCGCTATGCTGAGGACTTTTCCTGGGACGCCACCAGCGAGCAGCAATACCAGCTGTTCAAGCGGCTGGTGGAGGCGCATGAAGCCAAGTCCCGCGCACGGAGCACCGCATGAAAGTCACGATGATTGGCACGGGCTATGTGGGCCTGGTCAGCGGCACCTGCCTGGCCGAGGTCGGCAACCAGGTGCTGTGTCTGGACACCGATGCCGCCAAGGTCGCGCGCCTTCAGCAGGGCGAGATCCCCATCTACGAGCCGGGCCTGGAGGCCCTGGTGCGGCGCAATATGGCGGCGGGCCGCCTGAGCTTCACCACCGATGTCCGGGCCGCGGCCGAGTTCGCGACCATGCAATTCATTGCCGTGGGCACGCCGCCGGACGAAGACGGTTCTGCCGACCTGCAGTACGTGCTGGCGGCGGCGCGCGGCATTGCCCAGCACATGACGGGCTTTCGCGTGGTGGTGGACAAGAGCACCGTGCCCGTGGGCACCGCGGACAAGGTCAAGGCGGAGATCGAGGCCGCGCTGCAGCGGCGCGGTTCGGACCTCCGCTTTGCCGTGGTCTCCAACCCCGAATTCTTGAAGGAGGGGGCGGCGATCGAGGACTTCATGCGCCCGGACCGCATCATCGTTGGCGCCTCGGACGAACAAGCCATCGCGCTGATGCGAGCCCTGTATGCGCCATTCCAGCGCAACCACGAGCGCCTGGTGCTGACCGATGTGCGCAGTGCCGAGCTGATCAAGTACGCAGCCAATGCCATGCTGGCCACGCGCATCAGCTTCATGAACGAGCTGGCCAACCTGGCCGAGCGCCTGGGGGCTGACATCGAGATGGTGCGTCGGGGCATCGGTTCAGATCCGCGCATCGGCTACGACTTCCTCTACCCGGGGTGCGGCTATGGCGGTTCCTGTTTTCCCAAGGACGTCAAGGCCCTGATCCGCACGGCTGCCGTCGAGGCCGGCCTGGAGATGCAGGTGCTGAAGGCCGTGGAGTCGGCCAACGAAGCGCAAAAGCATGTCTTGACGGCCAAGGTGCGTCGCCGTTTCGGCGAGGACCTGCGCGGGCGCCGCTTCGCCCTGTGGGGTCTGGCCTTCAAGCCCAATACCGATGACATGCGCGAAGCCCCCAGCCGCGTGCTGGTGGCCGACCTGCTGGCCGCCGGCGCCGAGGTCGTGGCCTACGATCCCGTGGCCATGGACGAGGCGCGCCGGGTTTTTGGCACACAGCCGGGCCTGCACTTCGCCGCCAGCGCCATGCGGGCGCTGGAGGGGGCGGACGCGCTGCTCATTGCCACGGAGTGGAAGGAATTCCGCAGCCCGGACTTCGACGCCCTGCGCACGACCCTGCGCCATCCCGTCATCGTCGACGGCCGCAATCTCTACGATCCCGGCCTGGTGCGCGGTCTGGGTCTCGAATACTTCCCCATCGGCCGCTGAGCGGCCCTTGCCCCGACTGACCCTGACTGACGAAGGCCTCCGGCTGCATCCCCCAGTGTCCATGAAGACCGACTCCCGACTGCATGTCATGCACCTGGTCTACCGTTTCTCCAGCGGTGGGCTGGAGAACGTCGTCACCCAGCTGATCAATGGCCTGCCCCGGGATCGCTTTCGCCACACCCTCGTCGCCTTGACCGAGGTGGATCCGGCCTATCGGGCGCGCATCGAGGTGGAGGACGTGCAGTGCCTGGCCTTGGACAAACAGCCCGGCGGGCCCTTGCCCTACTGGCCGCGCGCCTGGCGACTGTTCCGCGAGCTGGCTCCCGATGCGCTGCACAGCTGCAATCTGGCGGCCTTGGATTTCATGCCCATGGCCGCGCTGGCCCGCGTGCCGCGCCGCATCCATGCCGAACATGGCTGGGACGTCAACGACCAGGGCGGCAGTAACCCCAGGAACCGCCGCAACCGCCGGCTGATGGCGCCGTTTGTGCAGGATTTCGTCGCCGTGTCCGAGCAGGTGCATGACTACCTGCGCGATGCCATCCACGTCCCGGCGTCGCGCATCCAGCTGATCACCAACGGCGTGGACACCGTTCGTTTCAGGCCCACGCAGGCGGGCGATCCCTGGCCGCCGGGGCTGCCTTTCCAGCGCGGCGAGCACCTGCTGATCGGCACCGTCGGCCGCTTGGACCCGGTCAAGGACCAGGCACGGCTGATCGAGGCCTTTGCCCAACTGCAGTCCATGGACGATGAGGCCTGCCGCCGCGCGCGTCTGCTGCTGGTGGGCGAGGGGCCGCTGCGCCAGGCTCTGGGCGAGCGGGTGCAGCAGCTGGGCCTGCAGGACCGCGTGCATTTCGCGGGCCAGCGGCAGGACGTGCCGGCCATCCTGCGCGCGCTGAACGTCTTCGTGCTGAACTCGGTGAGCGAGGGCACGTCCTGCGCCTTGCAGGAAGCGCTGGCCACGGGCATGGGCATCGTCGCCACCACCGTGGGCGGCAACGCCGCCGTGCTGGGGCAGGGCGCCGCCGGCCACCTGGTGCCGCCGTCAGACACGCAGGCGCTTGCGCAAGGCCTGCGCCAAGCCCTGCAGCAGCAGCAAGATGCCGTGGCGCGCCTGGCCCAGCAGGACATGGCGCGCGGCCGGGCCATGGAGGCCTATTCACTGCAAACCATGCTGGGCCGCTACGAGCGTTTGTTCGCCGGTCAGGGGCGCATGCCTGAAGGGGCCGTGCAAGGGCGGGTGATGCCATGAAGGAGTACCTGGTCATCTTTGCCCAGCTGCTTTGCGTGGGCTGGCTCTTGAGGACCCTGTCCAGGGCGCGGGGCAGGCTGAACGAAGAGCAGCTGGGCTGGTTCGACATCCGCGAGGGCAGCAAGCCGCCCAAGGCCTCCAGGACGTCCAAGCCGCCTCAACCGCCCAAATCGGCCAAACCGCCGCCAGCGACAGACGCGGCATCGGCGGGAAGCCGACCGCAGCAGGGCAAGGGTCCCCATGCGTGACATCATCACCCTCGTCTTCATGCTGGGGCTGGCGCCGCTGGTGCTGCGCAGCGCCTTTGCGTCCTTGCTGATGTGGTCATGGGCGAACCTCTCCGCCTTGGGCTTCTACATGTTCGGCTTCATGGCGGGCGTGCCCTACGTGATGATCTTCGCCGTCTCGACCCTGGTGCTCGTGATGACCCAGCGAAAGCAGGTCGTCGGCACTTGGGAGCTTGGCGCGCCGCAGGTCCTCTTCCTGATGTTCTCGGTCCATGCGCTCTTCGTGGCGGCGCTGGCCTATCCCGGCATCGAGCGCAACTGGGAGATCGGCACCAATCTGCTGAAGAACATTCTGCTGTGCCTGTTGATGCCGCTGCTGGTCGTCAACCGCGTGCGCCTGGTGGCCATGCTCATCATCATGGCCCTGGGCCTGGGGGGGCACGGCGTGGTCGAGGGGCTGAAGTTCCTGGCCTCGGGCGGGGCGCACATCGTGCTGGGCAATCCCAAGCTGGGCGACAACAACCACTTCGCGCAGTCGGTGCTGCTGTCCGTCCCGCTGGCCTTCTACCTGTGGCAGTACAGCAAGACCCGGATCTGGCGCCACATCCTGCTGGGCTTCATGTTCCTGGTCGCCATGGCGGTGATCGCCACCAAGTCGCGCGGCGGGCTGATCGGTTTCGTCTGCTTCGGGGTCTGGATGGTGCTGATGGGGCGCCAGAAGTTCAAGGGCCTGCTGATCTTCCTGGCCATTGGCCTGGCCATCTATGCGGCTGCGCCCGCGAGCTGGTTCGAGCGCATGGAAACCCTGCAGGCGGCCAATGAGGATGCGTCCTTCATGGGCCGCGTCACGGCCTGGAAACGGGCCAGCGCCATTGCGCTGGAGAACCCCGTGTTCGGGGGCGGTTTCCGTGCGGTGCAGGAGCCCAAGATCTTCGAGCAGTTCCGCTACAAGCCGGGGCTGCTGGGCTTTGTCGAGACCCCCAACGTCAACTACCCCGCCGCCGCGCACAGCATCTATTTCGAGGTGCTGGGCGACATGGGCTTTGTCGGCCTGATCATCTTCGTGGCGCTGATGTGGACGGCCTTCACGGCCCGCGGCGAAGTGCAGCGGCTGGTGAAGAAGTCCGGGCGCGACGACCTGGCCTGGGCCGTCGACATGGTCAATGCGCTGGCCGGCGCGATGTTCATCTTCCTGATCACCGGCGCCGCGCTGAGCGCCGCCTTCTACGACTTCCACTACATGCTGGTGGCCCTGGCGGACTGTGTACGCCGCCATGTGCGCCAGCAGGTCAATCCCAGGAAATCCACGGCGGGACTGCGGCCTTGAGCAGCTCCCGAGCCACGTCATGATGCTTTCTTTCGCTCGCAGGATGGGTCGCGGCAAGCTGACCATTCTTTCCTTCCATCGACTGCCGCTGGAGTCGCAGCGCCTGGATCCGCACGAGTATTCCTTCGAGCGATTCAAGGCCCTCGTGACCGAGCTGCAGACGTCCTTCCGCATCCTCGGCCTGACCGAGGCCGTGGACCTGCTGCGCGCCGGCCTGCTGAAGGAGCCGGCCGTGGTGCTGACGTTCGATGACGGCTACAAGAGCTGGATCGAGCACGTGGCGCCCTGGCTGCAGGCTCAGGGCCTGCGCGGCACCTTCTTCATCACCACGGCGCAGCTGCGCGGTCAGCCGCTGTGGAATGAGCGCATCGAGCATGCGATCCACCATCTGCCTGCCGAGCAGCGCACCTTGTCCGGCGTGCCTGGCGCCACGCCCGGCCTGGACATTGGCAGTGTCGAACGACGCGTCGATGCCGTACGGCTGGTCACGGCCGCGCTGAAGTACCAGGCGCAGGACCAGCGCCATGTCGCGATGGCCGAACTGGAGCGCCTGTGCGGGCCGGCTTATGCCGGGCCCGCCTGCTTCGATGCCGAAGACCTGAAGGCCCTGCATGCCATGGGCATGGAGATCGGCGCCCACTCGGTCAACCATCCCATCCTGTCCTGCTGCAGCGAAGATGAAGCGGAGCGCGAGATCCGCGAATGCCGTGCCGACATCGAGGCGGTGCTGGGCCCGCTGCGCATGCCTTTTGCCTACCCCAATGGCGAGCCGGGCAAGGACTACACCAGCCGCCACGTGGAGATGGTGCGCAGTGCCGGCTATGCCTGCGGGGTCAGCACGCAAAAGGGCTACGCCGCGCTGGACAACTGCTTCCTGCAGCTGCGCCGCTTCACGCCCTGGGGCGCCACGCCGCGCTCGCGGGCCGTGCAGCTGCTGAGCAATCTGTTGCGCCGCGTGGAGCCCGACCTGGCCCGGCCGGCACGGCCGCATGCCGCGCTGATGGTGGCCTTTCACTTTCCGCCGCAGGCCGGGTCCAGCGGCGTGCTGCGCAGCCTCAATTTCGCCAAAGTGCTGCCGGAGGCCGGCTGGGACGTGAGCCTGCTGTCGGCCAGCGCCGGCGCCTACGAACGCACCAGCGTGGACCTGATGGCCCAGGTGCCGCCCGACATTCGGTTGGACCGTGCGCTGGCGCTGGATGTGCGGCGGGATCTCTCCATCCGCGGCAAGTACCCCGAGCTGCTGGCCATGCCCGACCGCTGGTCCAGCTGGTTCTTCGGCGGCGTGCGGCGCGGCATCCGGCTCGTGCGCAGCCGGCAGGCGCAGCTGGTCTGGAGCACCTATCCCATCCTGTCAGCCCACCTGATAGGCGGCACGGTCGCGCGCTGGACCGGCCGGCCCTGGATCGCCGAGTTCCGCGACCCCGTCTATCACGAGGACTGGGACGCCAGCCGGCTCAAGCGCTGGCTGCTGCCGCGCCTGGAAGGCTGGGCCGTGCGCCGCGCCACCTGCTGCGTGGTGACGACCGACGGCGCCCGCGAGCTCTTCGAGCGCCGCTACCCGGAGGCCCGGGGGCGCGTCCACGTGATCGAGAACGGCTACGACGAGGGTTCCTTCGCCGGCGCGCAGGCGCAGCGCATCGAGGTGGCAGCGGAGCGCCTGCTGATGCTGCACAGCGGCGCCATCTATCCCAAGGAGCGCGATCCAAGCAAGCTGTTCAGCGTGATGGCCCGGCTGCGCGACGAGGGGCGCATCGAGGCATCGAGGTTGTGCGTGCGTTTTCGCGCCCCGGGGGCCGACCAGGCCATCCGCGAACTGGCCCAGAAGTACGACGTGGTGGACATGGTCGATGTGGCAGGCCCGGTGTCCTATCGCGAGGCCTTGCAGGAAATGATGGGGGCCGACGTGCTGCTGGTGTTCCAGGGCTCGGCCTTCAACAACCAGATCCCGGCCAAGATTTACGAGTATTTGCGCGCCCTGCGACCCATCTTGGCGCTGGTCGACTGTCAGGGCATCACGGCCCGCCGCCTGGCGCAGTTCACGGGCGTGTGCAATGCCGACGTGCTGGATGAGCAGGCCATAGAGGCCGCCTTGCTGCAGGCCTACGACGCCTTCATGGCGGACCCGGCATCCTTCCGCCAGCCGGTTCGGGCGGTGGAGGAGGTGGCACCGACCTCGCGCCAGCACGGCGCGTGGCAGCTGGCCCAGCTGATGACTGCCATCGACGCCCGCGCGAACGACGCGCCCCTGCGAGGCTGAGCGCGAGGCCGCGCCGGGGTTTGTGCGGTGCTGGGGGTGGGGTCGGGGCCCGTGCCGAGCCGGCAGGCTCAGGGCTTGAGCTGCAGCCGGTGATCCAGCGGCGCGGGCCCCAGCCCGTCGCTGCTGACGTCATTGTTGGCGAAGGTGCGCACGCTGCCGTCGCCGAGGTTGCCGACCAAGCGGGCGCCCGGGCTGATGCCGCGCACATTGATGCCGGCGGTGTTGACCAACACATTGGCTTCGAGGGTGATGCGGGTCGAATGGTTGATGTCCAGGCCGGCGTCGTTGCAGTTGGCCACGATGTTGGCGCGGGCGATCCCGTTCTCATGCTCGGTGCGGCACAGCTGGTCGCGGCAGTAGCTGGGGCCCGTCAGGCCGCCGCCGAAGGAGATGCCCAGCCGGGTGCCGCGTGCGGACACGCCCTGGGCCGCGCAGATCACCAGATTACGTTCGATGCGACCGCCGCTGCCTGCACCCTTCATGAAGATGCCGTAGCTGCTGGACTTGTCGTCCGGATGGACGAAATGGCGCACGATGTTCTCGTCCACCATCCAGTGGCTGGCCGCCACGATGTCCACCGGGTTGGCAGGCCGTGCGCTGAGGCGATCGCCCTTGTTGAGCAGGGTGTTGTGCGTCAGGCGTCCGTGGTCCGGGAAGAGCCCCTTGCTGCCGTTGACCTTCAGGTGGGAATCGAAATCGCTGATGACGTTGTTCTCGGCGCGGAAGTGGTGGGCCCGGCCGGTGACGTGCAGGGCGTGCTCGCAGCCGGGCGGCTTGCAATGGCCTTCGATGTCCAGGTCCTCGAACTGCCAGTGGGGTTCGGTGATCTCGAACAGCGTGGCCGTCTCCGACACCAGCACGGCGGCGCGGGGGTGGGCCGCGCGCAGCGTGATGGGTTGCTCGGCCGTGCCCGCGCTGCGTGTCCACAGCGAGCGCGTGATCAGGTAGCGGCCGTCGGCCAGCTCGATCACGTCACCCGCGCGGGCGTCCTGCAGCGCCAACTCCAGCGAGGCCGCGTTGTCGACGCTGCGAATGCGGCGGCCCAGGTCTTCATCGATCTTGGCGTGGCCGGCCAGCGCCTGCTGCCGTACACTGCGGGCGCTTTCGGCGCGCGCACCGCGACCATGGTCCGGGTGCTCGCGCAGGTCGACCTCAGGCTCCAGCCAGGACTGCCAGCCCTGCAGCGCCGGCTGGAAGACCAGCTCCAGCTTGGGGTGGCCTTCCAGGCGCTTGAGCAGGTAGCGGGCGTAGTCATTGCTGCGCTTGGAGGTCCAGGGCGTGCCGCCCAGACGGTCCAGGTCGGCGTAGATCAGCTTGAACAGCACCATGAGCGCCAGCAGCGACAACGCCGCGGCAATGAGGGTCAGTCGTCGAGCTTTCATGAGCATGAGCGGGGTGATGATGGCGATGCAAGCAATCGATGGGGCCAGGCCCCCGGCAAGTCCCTGATTCTCTGATGTCCTTGTTCCAAACAGCGCCCTGGTTTCGCCTCATAGCCTCCCGCGGTCTGGGGGGGGACGGAACGCCCTTGCTGCTGAGCGCATCTTCCGGTGGGGGGCAAGACCTGTCCCTCTGGCTGTGGCTGCATGACCGGCCTGTGCCGCCCGCCGGCGCGAGGCTGACGGCGCTGAGCAATTGCTACAGCCCGCGCTACGGGCCGCTGTTGGGCGCGATGTCGGGCGGGAGGGGCGGGAGGCCGCCGCCCTTGCGTGGGGCCGAGGCCTCGCTCGCCGCTGCCTCGCTGGGACGGCAGCTGCGGTCCCATCCCCAGGGGGCGGTGCTGAGCCTTCAGCCCATGCAGGCGGGCAGTGAGGAACTGCAGCTGCTGCACGATGGCCTGCGCACGGCAGGCTACTGCACCGACCTCTACCACTGTTTCGAGAACTGGGTTCTGCGCTGCGAAGGTCTGCGCTTCGAGACGTACTGGGCGACGCGCGGTTCCAGGCTGCGCAACACCGAGCGCCGTGCGCGCAAGCGCCTGGAGGCCGAGCATGGGCTTCACATCGAGATCGTCAGGGAGTCCGGCCCCGCACTGGAGCGGGCGCTGCAGGACTTCGAATCGGTCTACCAAGACAGCTGGAAGCAGGCGGAAGCGAGTCCTGAGTTCATCCGCGAGCTGGTGCGGCTGCTGGCTGCAGACGGGCGGCTGCGGCTTGGCGTGCTGCGTCTGCATGACGTGGCCCAGGCTGCTCAGCTGTGGTGGGTGCATGAGGGCGTGGCCAGCATCTACAAGCTGGCGTACCGCGAGTCGGCGGCGCAGCTGGGCGTGGGCACCGTGCTGTCGGCTGCGCTGTTCCGCGCGGCGCTGGACAGCGGCGAGGTGCGGCTGATCGACTACCTCAACGGCTCGGAACCGTACAAGCGGGACTGGGTGGACGAGTGCCGGATGTTCGTCGGCCTGGTCGGCTTCGACCTGCGTCGCCCAGCGGCCTGGGCCCCGGCGCTGCGGCATTTCGGCGCCCGCTGGATCAAGGCCGCGCTGCGCCCGGTCCTGAAACGGCTGCGCCCGCGGCAGGCGGGCGCAGGATAGCCAACCGGGCCGCCGCAGCCGCGCGCAGCTCGACCCGGCAGCGGACTCAGACGGCCAGCAGCTCCACCTCGAACAGCAGGGTGGCGTTGGGCGGGATCACACCGCCGGCACCATAGGCGCCATAGCCCAGCTCAGACGGGATCACCAGCATGCGCTTGCCGCCTACCTTCATGCCCTGCACACCTTCGTCCCAGCCCTTGATGACCTGGCCGGCATCCAGGTGGAACTTGAAGGGATCGTTGCGGTCCTGGCTGGAGTCGAACTTCTTGCCGCGCTGGCCGTTCTTGAACAGCCAGCCGGTGTAGTGCACGGTGACGCGCTTGCCCGAGACGGCCTCCGTGCCTTCGCCGACGACGAGGTCCTCAAACTGCAGCCCGCTGGCCGTGGTCTGCAGGTTCAGCTCCAGCGGCTCCGTTCCGCCGGAGAGTCCCAGCAATTCCACCTCGAACATCAGCGTGGCGTTGGGCGGGATCACGCCGCCGGCACCGCGCGCGCCGTAGCCCAGCTGCGGGGGGATCACCAGCACGCGGGTGCCGCCGATCTTCATGCCCTGCACGCCTTCGTCCCAGCCCTTGATGACCATGCCGCCGTCCAGTTCGAACTCGAAAGGCTTGCCGCGGTCCTTGCTGGAGTCGAACTTGGCGCCCTTGACGCCGTCCTGGTACAGCCAGCCGGTGTAGTGCACACGCACGTCATGGCCGGACTTGGCCTCGGCGCCGTCGCCGGCCACGGTGTCTTCGTACTGCAGGCCGGAGGGGGTGGTGATCATGGAAGTTGCCTCGTCGAGAAAGTAAAGCGAATCCCGGGATCATGCCATCAAAGCGGTGCGTCGCTTCCCTGCCGGCTGCCCAGTGCAGTCCAGGCTTGCACGGCGGCGGCCAGCCAGTCCGGGAGCGTGGCTCCGGGCAACTGCGGCGGCAGGCCGAGGGTCGTTGCGGCCTGGCGCAGCGTGGCCAGCGGGTCTGTGAGGTCCAGCGCCCGGGCACCGTTCTGCTTGGACAGCTTCTCGCCGTTGGGCCCCAGCACCAGCGGGGTATGCAGGTAACGCGGCCTAGGCAGGTCCAGCAACTGCTGCAGGCGGATCTGCCGCGGCGTGTTGTCCGCCAGGTCTTCGCCGCGAACCACGTCGGTAATGCCCTGGGCTGCATCGTCCACTACCACGCAGAGCTGGTAGGCCCAGAGCCCGTCCGCCCGGCGGAGCACGAAGTCGCCCACGGCGCGGCTGACGTTCTGCTGCTGCGGCCCGAGGCGGCGATCCTGCCAGGCGAGGGTCAGGTCTTGCCTCCCGTGCAGGTCGGCGGAGCTCAGCAGACGCCAGGCCCGTGCCTGGGTGGGTGCCAGGCGGCGATGCCGGCAGGTGCCGGGGTAGACGAGCTCGCCATGGCGCTGTCGCTCGAGCGCCTGGCCGGCCAGGGCCTGCGCGATGGACTTGCGGGTGCAGTCGCAGCCGTAGGCCCAGCCGCTGTCGATCAGGCGCTGCAGCGCCTGCGTGTAGAGCGGCTGGCGCCGCGTCTGCCATGTCGGCGGTTCATCGGGCCGCAGGCCCAGGGCATGCAACTGGGTGAGGATGACCTCGTCGGCCCCGGGCACGCAGCGGCCCTGGTCGTGGTCTTCGATGCGGACCAGCCACTGGCCGCCGTGGGCGCGGGCGTCCAGCCAGCTCGCCAGCGCCGCGACGAGCGAGCCGGCATGCAGCAGGCCCGTGGGCGAGGGGGCAAAACGACCTCGATACGGCCGGCCCGGATCCTTGGTGCTCACAGCAGCAGGCCTTCGTGCTGCTCCAGCAAGGCCAGGCGGGTGACCGGGCTGCCCAGCTGCTGCAGCCACCAGGCCAGGGCGCGGGCCGGCTGCGGCCCCGCGCGCCAGGCGTAGTGCAGGCGCGCGGGGGGGCGCGCCTGGGCGTAGGGCTTGTGCACCAGACGGCCCGCTTCCACGTGCCTCCGCACCATGGAGCGCGGCAGCGATCCGCAGCCCAGCCCGCGCAGCAGGGCTTCCAGCTTGGCCGCCATCGAGGGCATGGTCAGCACTTCCTGGCCCGGCATCACGCCCACGGTGATGGGCAGCAGCTGGCGGGCCGTGTCGGCCACGGCAATGATGCGATGCTGCGCGATGGTGCCCGGGTCCAGCGGGCTCTCGTGGCTGGCCAGCGGATGGTGGGGCGCCACGACGAAGATCATCTCCATCTCGCCCAGCGGTTCGCAATGGAAGCTGCTGCCGGGCGGCTGGGCAGTGGTGCCGATGGCCAGATCGGCCTGGCCCGAGCTCAGCGCCTCCCAGGTGCCGGCCAGCACTTCGGTGCGCAGCTTCAGCCGGGTCGGCGGGGGCTGGCCGTTCTCACGCAGCTGGAAGAAGGCTTCCATCAGGTCATAGACGGCGCGCCGGGCGATGGCGTCGTCGATCGCCACGGTCAGCGTACTTTCCCATCCGGTGGCCACGCGGCGCACCCGGTTGGCCACGGCGTCCATTTCCTGCAGCAGGCGGCGACCCTCGGTCAGCAGCTCCTGCCCGGCGGCGGTCAGGACGGCCTGGCGCGAGCTGCGGTCGAAGAGCAGGACGTCCAGCGCCTCTTCCAGCTGGCGCACGCTGTAGGTGAGCGCCGAGGGCACCTTGCCCATCTCGCGGGCCGCGGCGGCGAAACTGCCGGTGCGGGCGATGCTGTCCATCATGGCCAGGGCTTCGGGCGTCAGCACACGCCGGTTGCTCTGGTGCACCTCCAGGGATGGCGGGGCCAGGACATAGGGGCTGGCGGAATCTTTCTGCGACATGCCTTCATCTTATTTGAACGATGGCTTCAAGCGGACTCGGCCCCGAGGGGGCCTGCGGTCCCTACAGTGCTGCCAGGAGAGACCCGCCATGCCCCAGACCCATCTGATCCGTTCCTGCGACCGCGGCTATGCCGACCATGGCTGGCTGAAGAGCTTCCACAGCTTTTCATTCGCCGACTACTACGACCCCTCGCGCATGGGCTTTGGCGCACTGCGGGTGATCAACGAGGACCGGATCGCCCCGGGCACCGGCTTCGGCACTCACGGCCATCGCGACATGGAGATCATCAGCTACGTGCTGGACGGCGAGCTGGCGCATCGCGACAGCATGGGCAATGGCGAAAAGGGGGCGGCGAACGGCGGCGTGATCCGCCCGGGCGACGTTCAGCGCATGAGTGCCGGCACCGGGGTGCTGCACAGCGAATTCAACCATGCCAAGGATCGCGTGACGCATTTCCTGCAGATCTGGATCCAGCCCAATCAACGCGGCGTGGCACCGGGCTATGAGCAGAAGCACATCGAAGCCCAGCGCAAGCGCGGTCGCCTGGCGCTGATCGCCGCACCGGCGGGCGAGGCCAGCGCTGCCGACGCGGTGATGATCCATGCCAATGCGCGGGTCTATGCCGGGCTCTTCGACGGCGCCGAGCGCGACACCCTGGCACTGCCTGCCGGGCGCCTGGGCTATGTCCATCTCATCCGCGGTGCGCTGAGTGTCAACGGACAGCGCCTGGCCGCTGGTGATGCCCTGCAGCTCCAGGGCGTGGAGCGCCTGCAGCTGGACCAGGGCGATGATGCCGAGGTGCTGGTCTTTGACCTGGCGCCCTGAGCCGCAAGGGCGGCGGGGCTGAGGGCAGGCCGATCGCTACACTGCCGCCATGCAAAAGCTGTTCTCGCATCTGGGTCTGCTGCCGCTGGCGGACTGGCTGGCGCTCGCCGGTTTCTTCGTGGCCTGGGTCGGCTACGCACAATTCGCCAAGCGCCGGGCCCAGCAGCAGGGCTCGCTCCTGGCCATCACCAACCAGGTGAGGCGGCGCTGGATGATGCAGGTCACCTACCGCGAGGTGCGGGTGATCGATGGCGTGGTGGTGCAGAGCCTGGCCTCCAGCCCCTCCTTCTTTGCCTCGACCACCATCCTGATCCTGGGCGGCCTGCTGGCGGCCCTGGGCGCGAGCGACAAGGCCAGCGAGCTGGTCAAGGAGCTGCCCTTTGCCGCCACGACCAGCAACCTGGTCTTCGACCTGAAGCTGGTTCTGCTGACGGCCATCTTCATCTACGCCTTCTTCCGCTTCACCTGGAGCATGCGCCAGTACACCTTCGGCGCCTTGCTGGTGGCGTCCGCGCCGGAGGCCGAGCAGTACCAGAGCGAGGGCCTGGACCGCAACAGCTTCGCCGACCGTGCCGGCCGCGTGGTGGGCATGGCGGCCGAAACCTTCAACGACGGCCTGCGAGCCTATTACCTGGCCTTTGCCGCCATCGCCTGGTTCTTTTCACCCTGGGCCATGCTGGCCGCGACCGTGGGCGTGATCTACATCCTCTACCAGCGCGAATTCCACTCGGAGGTGCTGGACGTGCTGCGAGAAGCCGTGAGGCATTGACGCCCGCCTGCGCGCTGCGGCAGGCAGCGCCTCAATGCAGCGGCTCGGCCCCGCGCAGCAGCCGGGCCAGTGCGCCGGAGATGTCCTGGCCCGTGGCGTCCTCGAAGAAGCTGTAGCCCGGGCTGGGATTGGCCTCGAAGCAATAGGTGCGACCGTCATCCGCCAGCATCAGGTCCAGGCCCACGAAGGGCAGGCCCAGCGCCTGCGAGGCCCGCAGGCAGCGTTCGCGCGTGCCGGGTTCCAGCGTGGTCGGACGCAGCTGGGCGTCCGAGCCCTGACGCGAGGCATAGCGGTAGTCCACGACCTCGGCCTCGATCTCGGTGGCGTAGACCTCCTGGCCCACCACGTGCACCCGGATATTGCTGCCCTGCAGCCGCTTCTGGAACAGTGTGGGGCAATGCTTGAGGCGGTCCAACCGGTCTCTGGCTTGGGCGTCCAGCTCCCGGACGATGGACCGTACCCCGCTGGCCGATTTGTAGATCAGCGGCCCCTGCTCGGCCTCGAAGGCCAGCACCTCCTGCGGGTCGTTGCTCAAGAGGCTGGGCGGCACCGCGAAGCCCAGCGCGGCGAGCAGGCGCTGCTGGAAGGGCTTGGACGCGTTGGAGCCCATGGCTGAGACCCGGTTCACCACCGTGCCGTGGAAGAGTTCGCCCAGCTCGGCCCAGGCCTGGCACCACAGCTGCTGTTGGCGCCGTTCAGCGCTTGGCGTATCGGCGGTGACGCGGCCGAAGGGGCGCAGATAGAGGCCCTGGATCTCCTCCAGCGGATGGAGCCGGCCCTGGTGGACAAAGCTGCCGTGCAGCAGACCGGCGGCCAGCGTCGGGCGGGGCAGTTGTCCCGCATCGGCTTCGGCTCGCAGCCACATGGGCTGGGCGCCCTGGTGGCGCAGGGCCTGAACCAGCAGCTCGCAAGGACTGTCGCTGCCGATGATCAGCACTTGTCCCTGGGTCATGGGTACAGCTCCGGGACGTGCAGGGGTGCGCCGCCAGGCGGGCTGAGTGGCCGACTCGGGCAGCCCGGGGCCTCGGCGGCTTGGCGCTGGGCCGCGTTGACGCGCACCGTGCCCAGGCCCAGGCACTCCAGCAGTGACGACTGCAAGGGGGTGTCCAGGCTGCGGAGGTCGGGTCGGGCGTCGGCGCGGTCCAGCAGCCAGCGCCCGTGAGCATCCTGACTGAGCCAGACTTCCAGCATGGCCAGGCCCAGCGCTGCGGCGAAGGATGGCAGGGCACGTTGCCAGCGCAGCAGCGGCGCGTCGTCCAGGGTGCGCGCTTCCGGCCCGGGCAGGCAATGGCGGCCCAGGACCAGCAGCCGCAAACGCGCGCGTTCAGCGGGCGGAGGCAGGGACCCCGCCACCACGGGCAGTCCTGCCCGGCCAGCCAGCAGGCGCCACCGCGGGGCGGAGGCCTGCAGGCCGCTGAGCCCCAGCGGATGCGCCGCATTGAGCACTGCGCAGGGCAGGCTGGCCAGCCAGAAGGCGAGGATGGCCTGCCACTCCTGCTGCTGGTAGCCAGCCTCGGCTGACCCGCCGGACAGCAGGGGCGGCCCCAGGCGGTTCAGCACGGCGCGCAGGCGATGACCCGCCAACTGGTGCCGGCCCAGTTGGATCGAAGCGCACGTGCGACCGTCAGCCTCCATGCGCAGCGACCAATGCCGGGCCTGCAGCAAGGCCGGCGCGGGCACGCTGAGCAAGCACCCGCCGGCTGCCTGGGCGGCCGGAGCCAGGCAGCGCCGCAGCGGCTCCGCACTGAGGTCGTCCAGCTCATGGAGCAGCAGCCACAGCGGACCTTCGTCAGCGCCAGCCCGCGGGTCAGGCGCCCTGGCTGCCATCGTCAGGGTCTCCGCCAACCGGCGGGCGCAAGTCCGAGGGGATGAAGTGCTCCTGTGCGCCCAGGCCCTGCAGCTGCAGCATCTGCACCAGGCTCTGCACCGTGGCCTCCAGCGCGGCCAGCCTTGCCTCGCTGCCGAGGGCTGCCACCGGGGGTTGAATGACGCCTCCACCGCCCAGACCGCCCTCGAAGACATCCTTGTCCTTGTCCTTTTCCTTGATGGGCTTCTCGATCTCCTTGATGTCCTTGTGGTCCTTTTCCTTGAGCTCCTTGGCATCCTTCTCCTTGAACTCCTTGTGGTCCTTGTCCTTGAGCTCCTTGAGGTCCTTCTCCTTGTGGTCCTTGAGATGGTCCTTGAGGTCCTTCTCCTTGATTTCTTTGATCTCCTTCACCGTCTCCTTGAGGATCGGCTTGGGAAAGAGCTTGCCGTGCATCTGGCGCAGATTGGGCCGCTTCCCGATGCGCTGGCTGACCGGACGGCCGGGCTCGTCCTGCTGGGGAGAGCCGGTGTCACGCAGCAGCTGGCGGGCCGCGGCCGGCGCCATCACGGGTTTGCCGGCGGCGCGCAGCCAGCCCTGCACGCAAGCCAGGGCGCCGACCACAATGGGTGAAGCGCTGGAAGTGCCCGAGAAGGTGTCGGTGTACTGTGTGTTGGCGCTGGTGTTCTGCAGGTCGCCATAGCCGGTGCTGGTGACCTCGCGGCCCCAGCCCTGGCAGTCCACCGCGGAGCCGTAGTTGGAGAAGCCCAGGCGCGAACGGTCGGCGCCGTGGTTGCGGCCATGCGTTCCCGGAGGCGGCGCACCGGCGCCGACCAGAATGGCGCCGCATTGCGGGTTGTTGCGATTGAACGGGTTGCGCCAGCTCTGCGGGAAGCCGTTGGGGCGCACGCTGTAAAGCGCGTCGTCCAGGTTCTCTGCGCCGTTGCCGGCCGCTTCCACCACCAGAATGCCCTTGGCCGTGGCGTAGAGGATGGCGGCGAAGTCATCGGGCCACCACTCGATGCCGATGTAGCCCAGCTGGTCCGCCCGGCTCTGGAAGTTGTGGCGCGGGCCGGGGCGGTGGATCTCCAGCAGGATGATGTCGCCGGGGCCCAGCCGGTCGGCGGCCTTGCGGATCGCGGCGGCAGAAGGGTTGCCGACAAAGGAGATGGTGGAGGTCTTGGCATTGGGGGCGATGCCCAGGATGCCCAGCCCGTTGTGATCGCCGCCAATTTCGCCCAGCACGGCCGTGCCGTGGTGATTGTCCGCAGCATTGCTGCCGTCGACCAGACCGCCGGAGTTGATCAGCAGGTCTTCATGGCTGAAGTTCCAACCCCATTCCAGGTCGATGACGCGCCCGCCGTCACCGCGCCCGCCGGGTTTGGTCCAGGCAAAGCGTGCATCGATGCCCGTTGGCGCCGCGTCCAGGTAGATCTGCCGCGCATTGAAGTCGGGCGTGGGCAGGGGGGCGCTGTCGGTGGGGGCGGGCACGCCGTCTGCCTCTCCTTCCTCTCGGTAGACCGGCGGTTCGCCGCCAGGCTTGAGATAGGCGCCTTCGATGGCCTCTTCGTTGAGCAGATCGGCGATCACCTTCTTGGGGTTCTTCACGTCGCCGCTGAGCAGGTAGTAGCTGCCCGGGTCGGGGATCTCGCCGCCGGCATGCTTGGTCATGGGCTCGCTCATGGCCGCCCGGACGGCGGCTTCGTTGTCGCCAAACAGGGGCTCGAGGCTGAGCTTGGCGCTCTTGAGCAGGCTGTTGAGTCCGCTGACCTTGGCGCCTGGACCGGCGCTGACCATGGGCATGCCCTTGGGCGAGCGCAGCGCGGCGGAAGTCTTGGCCACCACGATGATCTCGGGGCCGGAGTATGCGTCTTTCATTGAGCCTCCTTGTGGGCCGGTGGATACCGGCATAGGCTCAGTGTGGAAAGCGCGGGCACCGGCCTCAAGTCCCTCCAGTCCTTAAGGCAGATGAGGCGGAGGCCCTGCCTCCCTAAGCTGCAGGCCCGGCATTCGCGGGGGAGGAGCCTGGAGACCCGGGGGTTCTAGTGAGGGGGCGCCGCCGATGCGCCGCCGTCGACGACACAGGAGACCAGCATGGACACACCGGCGCAAGCCGTCCTTTTGCTGCAAGCGGATGCCAGCCTGGCCCCGCTGCAGCCCCTGCTGAAGCAACTGGGCCTGGATGCGCGGCCCATGCACCCCGGCAGCACCGATCCCACGCTGCGGGGGTGGTATGCGCTTCACCAGCAGGGCCCTGGCGACCTCGAGACCGCCCTTGCACGCCTGCAACGGGCACCCGGCGTGGATGGCGCGTACCGGAAGCCCGACGGGGAACCTCCGGGTTGAGTGCGGCCAGGCCACCGGCCTGGCGCGGCCAGCAGGGCCTGACCCAGCCGGCAGGGGCTTACTTCAAGCCCCCACTGAGAAAGGCCTTGAGGCGTTCACACTGCGGATTGACCAGGATGTCCTTGGGATGTCCCTGCTCTTCCACCCGCCCCTGGTGCAGGAACAGCGTGTGGTTGGACACCTCGCGGGCAAAGCCCATCTCGTGGGTCACGACGATCATGGTGCGGCCTTCAGCGGCCAGATCGCGCATCACCTTGAGCACCTCGCCCACCAGTTCGGGGTCCAGCGCCGAGGTCGGTTCGTCAAAGAGCATCACCTCGGGTTCGACCGCCAGGGCGCGGGCAATGGCCACGCGCTGCTGTTCGCCGCCGGAGAGCTGCGCGGGGTAGACGTCCTTGCGATGCGCCACGCCCACGCGCGCCAGCAGCGCCTCGGCCTTCTCCAGCGCCTGGGCCTTGGGCACGCCCAGCACATGGACCGGGGCCTCGATGACGTTCTCGATCACGGTGCGGTGGGCCCAGAGGTTGAAGTTCTGGAACACCATGGCCAGGCGCGAGCGCCAGTGCTGCAGCTGCTTGGCGTCGGCGGCCTTGAGGCTGCCGTCGCGGTCGCGCACCAGCTTCAGCTCCTCGTCATGCAGCCACAGGCGGCCCTCAAAGGGCTGCTCCAGCAGGTTCAGGCAGCGCAGAAAGGTGCTCTTGCCCGAGCCACTGGAGCCGATCAGGGTGATGACGTCGCCTTTGTTGGCGGTCAGTGAAACGCCCTTGAGCACCTCGCGTTCGCCGTAGCGCTTGTGGAGGTTCTCGACTTTCAGGCTGGCACTCATCTCTTCAGGCTCCCAGCAGCTTGCCGCTGCGCAATGCATTCAGTCCGGCCACCTTGGCGACGCGTGCGCCAGCGGTGACGAAGCGCAGGTTGTCCCGCGCGAACAGAAGGCCGTCCACGGGACTCTTGAGCTCGGTGAGCTCTGCCGTGACGGGGTCGATCACATGGGCCAGCACCGCGCCCTCGCGGACTTCGTCGCCGGGCTGGCACAGGAAGGTCAGCACGCCGCCGACCGGCGTCTTGATGGGCATGGAGCCTGCCAGGGGGCGGGCGTCGCCCTGTGCGGCCGGCACGGCCTTGGCTGCGCCGGCCAGCGCGCCTCGCCAGCGCAGGTAGTCGACGATGTTGGCGGCGTCCTGCTCGGCCAGGGCATGCTCCACGTCCTGCTGCCCGCGCAGTTCCACCGTCACCGACAGGCAGGCCTGCGGAATCGGAAAACGTCCGCCGAAATGACGCTGCCACTTCCACCACACTTGCGAGCAGGCTTCGTCGAAGGGGTTGTCGCCCGAGTCGGTGGCCAGCAGCGTGACGCGCGCGCCCAGGAAGCGCGAGAGCGGCTCGCACTGCGTCCAGGCGGGCGTCTCGCAGTAGAGGTGCAGCACGGCCTGTGCGTCGCAATGCAGGTCCAGCACCACGTCGGCATCGCAGGACAGCGCCATCAGGGTGCGGCGCAGGCTCTGCAGCTCGGTGTCCACCGGCTGGGCCAGCACAGCCTTCTTGAGCTCGCGGCGCAGCACGGCCACGTTGTGTGCCGCATCGGAGCCCAGTTCAGGCTCGGCAGCATGGGCGGCGGCCTCGATCTGGTCGGGATAGTGGCGGTTGAAGTTTTCGCCCGACAGCAGCTCGAAGCGGCCCAGATGGCCCTGCAGCAGCCACTGCGAAAGGCCGATGGGGTTGGCCATGGGCACGAGGACGATCTCGCCCCGGATCGCGCCGGCAGCGTCCAGCGCGTCGAGCTGGCGACGCAGATGCCAGGCGGTCAGCATGCCGGGCAGTTCGTCGGCATGCAGCGAAGCCTGGATGTAGATCTTCGGGCCGCTGCCCGGACGGCCATAGTGCAGCGAGACGAGCTCACGCTGCGTGCCGGGGGCGGGTGACAGAAGGGGATGGGTCTGGATCTGCATGGTGAGGGCCTCTTGGGGCGCAGCGCATGGCGCGCCCTTCGATCAGCGCGGCATCAGGGGCTTGAGCCAGCGGGCCTCGGCCTTGTGGAAGAGGCCGACCAGGGTCAGGGTCATCAGGAAGTAGAAGGCGGCTGCGGTGATGAAGGCCTCGAAGGGAATGTAGTAGGTCGAGTTCACTTCCCGGGCCACGCCGGTGAGGTCCATCAGCGTCACGATGCTGGCCAGCGAGGTGCCATGCAGCATGAAGATGGCCTCATTGCTGTAGGCCGGCAGGGCGCGGCGCAGCGCGGATGGCAGCACGATGCGGCGGAACATCACCCAGGGGCTCATGCCCAGGGCGCGGGCCGCCTCGATCTCGCCGGCCGGCAGCGCACGGATGGCGCCGGCGATGATCTCCACCGTGTAGGCACAGGTGTTCAGTACGAAGCTCAAGCAGGCGCAGAACCAGGCGGAGCTGAAGTACGTCCAGGCCCAGCTTTCCTGCATCCACTGGAACTGGCCCAGGCCGTAGTAGATGAGGAAGAGCTGCACCAGCATGGGCGTGCCGCGAAAGACATAGGTGTAGAGCCAGATCGGCCCCGAGATCCATTTCTTGCGGCTCACGCGCAGCACGGCCAGGGGAATGGCCGCGCTCAGGCCCAGGGCCAGCGAGATGGCCAGCAGCTGCAGCGTGATCCAGGCCCCTTCCAGGTAGTGGAGCCAGTTGTCTTGGATGGCTTCGAAATTCATTGCGCGCGCTCCGCTCAGAAGTGGCTCTGGCGCACGCCGATCGACAGGCGCTTCTGCAGCCAGTTGAACAGCAGCTCGGAGAGCGTGGTGAAGCCCAGGTAGATCACGGCCACCGCGGCATAGAAGACGAAGGGTTCGCGCGTGGTGCCGGCGGCCTGCGAGCCGCGGGTCATCAGGTCATGCAGGCCGATCACGGACACGATGGCCGTGCTCTTGATCAGCACCAGCCAGTTGTTGGACAGCCCCGGCAGCGCATGGCGGAACATCTGCGGGAAGGTGATGCGCCAGGCGATCTGCGCGGGCGACATGCCGTAGGCCAGGCCGGCCTCGCGCTGCCCCGGCGGCACGGCCAGGAAGGCGCCGCGGAAGGCCTCGGTGAGGTAGGCGCCGAAGATGAAGCCGATGGTCAGCACGCCGGCGACATAGGGGTCGATGTCGATGTATTCGTCGTGGCCCAGGGACTGGGCAATCGAGTTCACCGCCACCTGTCCGCCGAAGAAGATCAGCAGCATCAGCACCAGGTCGGGCACGCCGCGGATCAGGGTGGTGTAGACATAGGCCAGGGTCTTGGCCCAGCGCCAGCGGGACAGCTTGGCCAGGGCCCCGAGCAGGCCCAGCACCATGGCCAGGGCCAGGGAAGCCAGGGCCACGCTGAGCGTGATCACCGAGCCTTGGAGCAGGCTGGGCAGGAAACCGTGCAAGAACATCGGTGGAGGTACTGCGAGATAGAAAAACCGAGGCGCCCCCCGGTGGTCGGAGGGCGCCTCCCTGGCGCCGGATGAGGCAGCGAGGACCGGGCGCATTATCAATGCATCCGGCCCGCGCGCCGAGGGCGCGGGCCTCGCCTTACTTGGCGGAGATGTCGTACTCGAAGTACTTGTCGTTCAGCTTCTTGAAGGTGCCGTTGGCCTTGACGGCGGCGATGGCGTCGTTGAACTTCTTGGCCAGCGCCTTCTCGTCGGCCTTGCGCATGCCCACGCCGGAGCCGATGCCGAAGTACTTGACGTCGTCATAGCTGGGGCCCTGGAAGGCGAAGCCCTTGCCGGCCGGCGTCTTCAGGAAGCCCTGGTCGATGGCCACCAGATCGGCGATGGTCATGTCGATGCGGCCGGACTTCAGGTCCAGGAAGGCCTGGTCCTGGGTGGCATAGCGCACGATGTTGCTCTGCTTGAAGGTCTCGGCCACGAACTTCTCGTGGATGGTGGCGCGCTGCACACCGATCTTCTTGCCCTTCAGGCCGGCGGGGCTGAACTCGAACTTGGCGTCGGCCTTGGCGGCGAAGCGGGCCGGCGTGTTGTAGTAGGGGTTGGAGAAGGCGATGGCCTTCTTGCGCTCGTCCGTGATGGACATGGAGGCGATGATGGCGTCGATCTTCTTGGCCTGCAGGGCGGGGATGAGGCCGTCGAAGTCCTGCTGCACCAGCGTGCACTCGGCCTTCATCTCGGCGCACAGAGCCATGGCCAGGTCGATTTCGAAGCCCTTGAGCTTGCCGTCAGCACCGACTTCCGAGAAGGGAGGATAGGCGCCTTCCACACCGATGCGGATCTTCTTCCAATCGGGGGCCTGGGCCGTGGCGCTCAGGGCGCTGAAGCCGAAGGTGGCCACGGCGGCCAGGGCGATCAGATGGCGTTTCTTCATGGGGTCTCCTGCTCGTCTCGCGAGACTGGGTTGGAAAAACTCGATCTTGCATGGCCGCAGACGGCGTCCGCATCAGGGTTTGAGCGAGTGCAGGAAGTCCTGCACCGGCCCTAGCGTCTGCTGCGGGTCTTCCTCCTGCGGCACATGCCCCAGGGTACCAAAGACCACCAGGCTGCTATTTGCAATGCTTTGTTTCAGCTGCCGGCCATAGGCCAGCGGGATCAGGCGGTCACGGCCTCCCCAGAGGATGAGCGTCGGCTGCCGGATCCGGGTCAGCATGTTCGCATAACGCCCGGGCTCCAATTGCGCGAAGCGTTGCACCAGGGCCGCACGATTGCCTTCGCGCAAGGTCAGCTCGAAGTGGCGGTCGACCACGGCCTCGCCGAGCCTTGCCGGATCACCGTAGACGTTGCGCACGCTGCGCTCCACCATCTGGCGCGGCAGCAGCTGCGAGGCCAGGCTGCGCAGCCCCGGCAGCCGCGCCAGTCGAAAGGCCATGGGCACGGATTCGGACTGGAACTCGAGGCCGCCGGCATCCACCAGGATCAGGGCCTGGACCTGCTCGGCATGCTGAGCCGCGTACTGCCAGGCGATCTGCCCGCCCAGCGAGTTGCCGCCCAGGATCACGTGGTCCAGCTTCAGGTGGGCCAGCAGGGCCTGAAGGAAATCGCCATAGCTGGCGTCGTGATAGTCGCCCAGCACGCTGGGGCCGGTGAGGCCAAAGCCGGGCAGGTCCAGGGTGATGACGCGCCGCTGCTTGCTCAGCTCGGCCACCCAGGGCTCCCAGGTGTGCAGGCTGGCCGAGGTGCCGTGCAGCAGCACCAGTGGCGCCTGCGGGCCGCGCGGCCCCTGGTCTCGCAGGTGCACCAACTGGCGCCGACCCTGCCAGGGCAGCTCGATGAAATCGGAGGGGGGCGGCGCCCACCGGGCCACCAGGGACTCCAGAGGCCGCTCCGGCGCCTTGAACGCCGCGGCCCCCAGTGCCAGCAGCAGGATCAGCAGGCCCAGTCCACGCAGCAGCCAGGCGCCCAGGGTCTTCATGGGGTCAGGCCTTGCCTGCCGGCTTGATTTCGGACGACGGCGCCAGGCCGGCATCCAGGGCCTCGCGCTGGTCGAAGACAAAGCAGCTGCCGTGGTAGTGGGCGCCGTCGGTCTCTTCGAAGTACTTCAGGATGCCGCCCTCCAACTGGTAGACGGGCCCGTCCAAGCCCTGTTGCTGCAGCACGATGGCCGCCTTCTCGCAGCGGATGCCGCCGGTGCAGAAGCTGACCACGGTCTTGCCCATCAGCTCGGCCTTGTGGGCGGCGAGGGCAGCGGGGAACTCGGTGAACTTTTGGATGCGCCAGTCGATGGCGCCGTCGAAGCTGCCGTAGTCCACCTCGAAGGCATTGCGGGTGTCCAGGGTCACGACAGGCCGGCCTTCATCGTCGTGCCCTTGGTCCAGCCAGCGGCGCAGGGTGGCGGCAGGCAGGGCCGGCGCCCGCGGCTGCTGGTCGGGCCGGATCGCGGGCATGTTCATGCGGATGATCTCCTGCTTGACCTTGACCAGCAGCTTGCGAAAGGGGATGGTCTCGCTCCAGCTTTCCTTGGGCGAGAGCGCGGCGAAGCGGGCATCGGCCTTCAGCAGGTCCACCCAGCCGCGCACGGCCTCTGGCGATCCGGCCAGGAAGAGGTTGATGCCTTCCTCGGCCAGCAGCACCGTACCCTTGAGCTCCCGGGCCGAAGCCTGGGCGTGCAGGCGCTCGCGCAGCTCGGTGGCGTCAGGCAGGCTGACGAACAGATAGCAGGAGATGTTGAGGATGGGCGCGGCAGGGGACGACATGGCGCCGGATTCTAGGCCGCGGCCTCGCAGGGGTCGGTGGTGTGCGCTTCCTCAAGCGGGGTAGCTGGCGGCAACCAGCGCTGCCAGCGCCTCGTCGCGGGAACGTCCGCCCTCGAGATAGGGCTGCCAGTGCAGCGCCAGCGGGGCGGTTGCGAAGGGCCAGGCACGTTGCAGCACACGCCATCGCATGGCGTAGGGCTCATAGGCCCGGCCGGCCTCGGCCAGCAGGCGCTGGGTGAGGTGGCCCACGGTGAAGAACTGGGTGGCGTGCCAGAGGCCTCGTTGGTCCGTCAGGCCGCGCGGCGCCAGCAGGGCGTTGATGTCGCGGATCAGGCGGCTGTCCATGCCGGTGTGGCCGGCCTCGTGGAAGAGCATCTCCAGGCTGGCGTCTCCCTGGTAGCTCTTGCGGGTGCTGGGCATGATGGTGTGGCTCGGGCCTGGATGGGTGTAGGCGCCGGCGAAGTTGGCGGCGTAGGCCACCACGTCCACGGGGATGAACTCGGGCAGGGCTGGCTGCAGCACGGCCTCCAGGCGTTCGCGCAACTGCGGGCCATGGCTGATGAGCAGGGGCTGCGCCTGATGGATCCAGGCCTCGTTGAGCGCTGCATGGCCGCTCCAAAGATGGCGGCGATAAGGTCCGGCCGCCTGCTCCAGCGCCTGGCCGAAGGGGCGCAGCGCGGGCGCCAGCGTCGGCAGGGGCTGCGCATCCGCTGTCCCCAGCAAGGCCAGGCGCAAGGCCTGGAAGCGCTCGTCGAATGGAATGCTGGCCTCGGCAAAGGCCTCGCGGTAGCGGTGCTGCGCGGCCTGCCAGGCTTGGCCATCAGCGTCGGACCACCCCTGAGGCCGCTGCCAGTCGGCCAGCTCGCTGTCCGGCTGGACGAGCTCGGCCAGCACGTGGTGCAGGTTCATCCAGAAGCGGCTGCGCAGCCTGAAGGGCAGGGGGCGCGCCGGGGTCAGGTCTTGCGCAAGGGCTGACAGCGGGCCGGCCGCGGCCAGCATCCCCAGGGCTTGTCGACGATCCATGGGCCGTCTCAGGGTGCGCTGCGCACCGGCGGCAGTGCGCCGCACAGCTCCACCTTGGACGGCTCGTGCACGAACCAGCCACCGCCGCGGAAGCGCCGGCTGTTGAGCCAGGCAGCCCAGGTGGCGGTGTCGGTGCGCAGCACCTGCAGGCGCGGCCGTTCGGACTCGGGAATGTCGGCCAGCACGCGGACGCGGGTGATGGGTGTGCGCTCTTCGGCCTTCTCGTAGAAGCCCAGGGCGCCGGTGCCGCGGGGCAGGCTGCTGAGCTTGTCCATGCCCTGCAAGACGCGGCCCACGGTGGTGATGTTGAGGTCCAGGGCCCGGGGGGCATGCCCAATGATGGCGTAGAGGCTGCTGCCGTCGCTGGAGTCGGGTTCATTGCCGCGGGCGGAGCCGACCATGCTGTTGCAGTGCGTCAGCCAGGCGCGGCCCTTCTTGTGGTCCACCGCCACCGGCCAGCCGTCGACGAAACCCACCTGGGCGGCCCAGGTGTCGCGCTCGGGCAGCGCCGTCAGCTTCAGACCCTTGAGAGGACGGTCGAACTCGGCCGGCACCTTGGCCGCGGGCTCGGGCTTCTTGCGGGCCTTGGCGTCCTCCTCCTCGGGGTCGCCCCACTGGGTGACGTAGTTCTCCTGCGAACGGATGATGGCCAGGCCGTCGTAATAGCCGGAGCGGGCGAGCTTGACGATGTTGGCGGCATGCGCGGGCGCGAAGGCGCTGGCCAGCTCGATGACGACCTTGCCGCTGGGCAGCTCCATCTGCAGCGCCTGCTCAGGATTCACGGGGCGCCAGTCCTCGGCCCTGGAGGCCGCCAGGATGTCGGCGCTGGAAGGCTTCTTGCCTGCAGCGGGGCCGGTGGGCTTGGCCGCAGCGGGCTTTGCTGCCGGCGGGGTGGCGGGATGTGCCGGGGCCGCACCGGCCTGCGATGCCGCAGGGGCGGGTGCGGGGGCCTGCGCAACGGCCGGGGCACTCGTCAACAGGCCGGCGCACGCGCTCAAGGCCAGGGCGAGCAGGCGAGGGGCATGGGAGCGTTCTTGCATGGGCATTCTCGGCGTCAGCGTGGATGGCGGCGCAGCATAAGCCCTGCAAGCGCCATCCGACCCCGCAAGATCCCTGATGCCCGTCCGCCCGGGCGCTCAGCGCCCGGGCAGGCGCGCGGCTTCAGTTGCCTTCGGGGTGGAAGACGCGCAGGCGGTGGCCGTCCGGGTCGGTCGCGACGAAGGTGTAGCCGAAGTCCATGGCCACGGGAGGCTGGGCTACGGGCACGCCGGCGGCGCTCCAGCGGGCATGCAGGGCGTCGACCGCCGCACGGTCGGCCTGGGCAAAGGCCAGCTCGGTGCCGCCGCCCGCTGCGCTCGGGCTGGGCTCGGCGGTGTGCCGCGACCAAAGACCCAGGCGGGCGTTTTCGCCCAAGGCCAGCATCGCGAAGGTGGGGGATGACTCCAGCACGCGGGCACCGAAGTGCTCGCCGTAGAAGGCTGCGCTGCGGGTCGGCTGGTCCACGAAAAGAATCTGGAGGCTGGGGCTGAGGTTCATGCAAATCTCCCTGGATGGGTGGCGTTGCTCCATGACGGCGTCGCCGGGTGGTGGGGGCTCCCTCGGTGGAGCTGAAGCCATGCTAGGCCTCGCTGGTGACAGCCTTTGTCAGTAGGCTGACGAGCCGGCCGCTTGTGCCCGAGCCCCTCGCGCGGCTCTCTACAATCCGGCGATGGCTTTTGTTCACCTGCGCACCCACACCGAGTTCTCCGTCGTCGACGGCACCCTGCGAATCGACGATGCGGCCGACGCTGCCGCCAAGGACGGCCAGGTGGCCCTGGCCGTCACCGACCTGGCCAATATGTTTGGCGCGGTCAAGCACTACAACGCCTGCCGCAAGAAGGGCGTCAAGCCCATCCTGGGCGCCGACTGCTGGGTGGAGTCCGAGGTGGCCGACAAGCCGCCGCACCGTCTGCTGCTGCTGGTGCAGAACAAGCAGGGCTACCTGAACCTGTCCGAGCTGCTGTCCCGGGCCTGGATCCAGGGCGTGCAGCGCACCCAGGCCTGCCTGAAGCCGGAGTGGATGCAGGAGCTGAACGAAGGCCTGATCTGCCTGTCGGGCGCCCAGATGGGGGCCATCGGCCAGGCCTTGCTGGTGGGCGACCAGGCGCGCGCCCGCGACTGGGCCGGCAAGCTCTCGGCCATCTACCCGAACCGCTTCTACATCGAACTGCAGCGCGCGGGCCTGCCCGGGCAGGAGGCGATGGTGGCGGCCAGCGTGCCCTTGGCCGCGGAACTGGGCCTGCCGGTGGTGGCCACGCATCCGGTGCAGTTCCTGGCCGAGGAAGATTTCGACGCGCATGAGGCCCGCGTCTGCATTGCCGACGGCGAGACGCTGGCCAACCCCAAGCGCGTCAAGCGCTTCCTGCCGGGGCAGTACTTCCGCTCGCAGGCTGACATGGAGGCGCTCTTCGCCGACATCCCCACTGCCCTGGCCAACACGGTAGAGATCGCCCGCCGCTGCAGCCTGTCCCTGGTGCTGGGCAAGCCGCAGCTGCCCAACTTCCCCACGCCCATCCTGGACGACGGCCAGCCCATGCCCATGGACCGCTACTTCCGGGAGCTCAGCTACGAGGGCCTGGACGAGCGGCTGAAGCAGCTGTATCCGGACGAGGCCAAGCGCGAGGCCCAGCGCCCGCGCTATGTCGAGCGCCTGGAGTTCGAGCTGGAGACCATCATCAAGATGGGCTTCCCGGGCTACTTCCTCATCGTGGGTGACTTCATCCGCTGGGCCAAGCAGAACGGCTGCCCGGTCGGTCCGGGCCGGGGCTCGGGTGCCGGCTCGCTGGTGGCCTACGTGCTGCTCATCACGGACCTCGACCCGCTGCAGTACAACCTGCTGTTCGAGCGCTTCCTGAACCCCGAGCGGGTCTCGATGCCTGACTTCGACATCGACTTCTGCCAGGGCAACCGCGACCGCGTCATCGAGTACGTCAAGGACAAGTACGGCCGGCCCGCGGTCAGCCAGATCGCCACCTTCGGCACCATGGCGGCCAAGGCCGCGCTGCGCGACATCGGCCGCGTGCTGGGCATGGGCTTCGGCCATGTGGACTCCATCGCCAAGCTGATTCCGGCGCCGCCGGGCAAGACCGTGACGCTGGCCAAGCTTCCGCCGGACTTCGATCCGGACAAGGCCAAGGTCATCTACGCGCGCCACGAGGCGCCGGAGATCGAAGAGCGCGAGCGGCAGGAAGAGGAGGTCGCCGAGCTGCTGAAGCTGGCGGCGCGCGTCGAGGGCATGGTGCGCAACATCGGCATGCATGCCGGGGGCGTGCTGATCGCGCCGGGGAAGATCACCGACTTCTGCCCCATGTACCAGCAGCCGGGCTCAACCAGCGCGGTCAGCATGTACGACAAGGACGACGTCGAGGCCATCGGCCTGGTGAAGTTCGACTTCCTGGGCCTGGCCACGCTGACCATCCTGGAGCTGGCCAAGGAGTTCATCGTGGCCCGGCATCCGGACCGGAAGGACTTCGCCTTCGAGAACATCCCCCTGGACGACAAGAAGGTCTACAAGCTCTTCTCCGACGGCCTCACCGAGTCCGTGTTCCAGTTTGAATCCCGCGGCATGCAGGGCATGCTGCGCGACGCCAAGCCCTCGCGCCTGGAAGACCTGATTGCGCTGAACGCGCTCTACCGTCCGGGGCCCATGGACCTGATCCCGACCTTCGTCGCGCGCAAGCACGGCAAGGAGGTGGTCGAGTACCCGCACCCGCTGACCGAGCCCGTGCTGGCCGAGACCTACGGCATCATGGTCTATCAGGAACAGGTGATGCAGACGGCCCAGGTGCTGGGCGGCTACAGCCTCGGCGGCGCCGACATGCTGCGCCGCGCGATGGGCAAGAAGAAGGCCGAGGAAATGGCCATGCACCGCGACCTGTTCCGAAAGGGCGCGGCGGAGAAGGGCATCGACCAGGCCAAGGCCGACGAGGTCTTCGACCTGATGGAGAAGTTCGCGGGCTACGGCTTCAACAAGTCGCACGCGGCCGCCTATTCCCTGCTGGCCTATCACACCGGCTGGCTGAAGGTGCATTTCACGGCGGAATTCTTCGCTGCGAACATGACCATCGAAATGGACGACACCGACAAGCTCAAGGTCCTGCTGGAGGACGCCAAGCTGTTCGGCATCGAGTTCCAGCCGCCCTGTGTCAACCGCGGCGTCTACCGCTTCGAGCCCATCCACGACAAGCTGGTCAATTACGGCCTGGGCGCCGTCAAGGGCACGGGCCAGGGGGCCATCGAGGCCATCTTGCGCGCTCGGCGGGAGGGCGGGCCCTTCAAGAGCTTCTTCGACTTCTGCGCCCGCGTGGACCGCAAGGCCGTCAACAAGCGCGTGGTGGAGGCCCTGATCAAGGCCGGGGCCTTCGACACGCTGGAGCCGGACCGCGCCCGGCTGCTGGCCAGCGTGGCGCTGGGCTACACCTATGGCGAGAACCTGGCCGCCAACGCGGACCAGGGCGGGCTGTTCGACTTCGACGACACCCACGGCTCCTCGACCGCCGAGCCGGAACTGGTGAACGTGCCGCCCTGGAGCATCAAGGAAAAGCTGAGCCTGGAGAAGACGGCCATCGGCTACTACCTCTCCGGCCACCTCTTCGACCAGTCCGGCGAGGAGGTGCGCCGCATGGTGCGCCGGCGCATCGCCGACCTGCAGGACAGCCGCGAGCCCATGCTGGTGGCGGGCATCGTGTCCGACATGCGCATCATCAACGGCAACCGCGGCAAGGTCGCCATCTTCAAGCTGGACGACAAGACCGATGTGATCGAGTCCGTGGCCAACGAGGAGCTGATCAACAGTGCCAAGGGCATCCTGGCCGATGACGAGCTCATCATCGTCTCCGGCAAGGTGCAGAACGACCGCTTCTCCGGCGGTCTGCGCATGAACATCCAGGCGGTCTGGGACCTCGCCGGCGCCCGCGCCCGCTTCGGCAAGTTCCTGCGCCTGGCCGTCAACGGCACGGTGCCGCCGGTGCAGGAGGTGGTCAAGACCTGGCCCCCGAAGGTGGTCGAGACGGAGCAGGGCGTCATCACGCAGGGCCTGAGCCTGCGTCTGAGCCTGAAGCGCGAGGGTGCGGTGGCCGAGCTGGAACTGGGCGATGCCGCCAAATTCTGGCCCTGCGACGAGGCGCTGGCCCGCTTCGCCGGGCCCAAGGGCGAGCCCGTGCAGATCAGCTACGAGTGAACCACCCAGGCGCGATCGCCGCCTGAACGGCGGCCGACCGGTGTGGACGGGCGCCAACGTCCCCTTGTTTAGGGGGCTTTTGTGCCATCTTCCCCTGGTTGGCCGGGCAGGCTTGCTGCGATGATCAGTTCGACAGGGGCGCCGCGCTTGTTGCCGACGCCTGTTCCTGGTCCTGCTGTGCGGAGGTCATTCCTTGAGCGCGACCGCCTACACGCCACGCACCGGCCTCATCCTGACGGGAGGCGGTGCGCGCGCGGCCTACCAGGTCGGCGTGCTTGCGGCCATTGCCCAGCTGAGGCGGGACGCCGGTGTGCAGGGCCCCAACCCCTTTCCCGTGATCGCCGGGACCTCGGCGGGCGCCATCAATGCGGCCACGCTGGCCTGCCAGGCGGACCAGTTCGATGCGGCGGTCGACGGGCTTGTCCACATCTGGCGCAACATCCATGTGGAGCAGGTCTACGCCGCCGACTCCCTGGGCGTGATCCGCACCGGCGCGCGCTGGATGACGATGATGAGCCTGGGCTGGGCGCTGGCGCGCTGGCGGCGGTCCAAACCCCGCAGCCTGCTGGACAACGACCCGCTCTCGCACCTGCTGCGGCGCTGGATCGACTTCGATCGCCTGGACAGGATGCTGGACACCGAGCACCTGGACGCGCTGGCCATCAGCGGCTCCAGCTACACCTCGGGCCTGCACGTCACCTTCTACCAGACCCACAAACCGTTCCAGCCCTGGCTGCGCTCGCAGCGCATTGCCGTCCCCACGCAACTGGGTGTCCGACACCTGCTGGCGTCCTCGGCCATTCCCTTCATCTTCCCGGCCCAGCAGCTGGAGCTGGATGGGCAGCTGGAGTGGTTCGGCGACGGCTCCATGCGCCAGAGCGCGCCCATCTCGCCCGCCGTGCACCTGGGCGCGGAGCGGGTGTTGGTGATAGGCGCTGGCCGCATGCATGAACCGCCCGGCCGGCGTGTCACTCTCGTGGAGGGGCATCCCAGCATGGCGCAGATCGCCGGTCATGCGCTGTCCAACATCTTCCTGGATGCGCTGGCTGTGGACGTGGAGCGGCTGCAGCGCATCAACAAGACCCTGTCCCTGCTGCCGACCGAGGCCCGGGAGGCGACACCGCTGCGTCCCCTCGACGTGCTGGTGATCGCGCCCAGCCGCCGCCTGGATGATCTCGCGGCCGAACACCAGGGCAGCCTGCCCGCACCCATACGCGCCATGTTGCGCAGCGTGGGCGTGTCGGGCGAGGGCAAGTCGGCCAGCGGCTCGGCCCTGACCAGCTATCTGCTCTTTGAGCCGTCCTACACCGTGGACCTGATCAACCTCGGGATGACCGACACGCTGGCGCGCCGCAGCGACGTGCTGCAGTTCTTTGGCTGGTCGGAGCAGGCCGAACGTCCCGACCCCACGCTTCAGCGCCGCAGCGAGCGGGCCAGCGGGCTCAGCGCCGAGGCGACGACGTCGCTGTGACTGGCGCTGCCGGCGGTTCCGCCTTGGCGCCGTCAAGCGGTTGACCGTTGATGCGCAGCCCGGCGTCAGAGAGCCGCGCCTGCAGCTTCGGGCCCATCCCGCGCACGCGCCGTGCCAGGTCTTGCCAGTCGATGAAGGGCGATTGGCTGCGCGCCGCCAGCAACTGTCCGACCAGCGACGGTCCCAGACCCGGCAGGGACTCGAGCTCCGCACGGCTGGCCGTGTTCAGCTCAAGGCGCGGTGGGGTCAGGTCTTGCTCCTGAGCGCCGCAGTCGCCCCACGCCAGGCACAGCAGCAGGGAGGCTCCCGTCTGCAGGCACTGCCGGCGGGGCGCAAGGATGGGATCAGTGCTGGGCTCGCACCATGCCGGCATAGAGACCCTCCTGCGCGAGCAGGGCGTCGTGGGTGCCGCTCTCCACGACCCGGCCCTCGCTCATCACATGGATGCAGTCGGCATGGCGGATGGTGGACAGGCGGTGCGCGATGACGATGAGCGTCTTCTTGCCCTGCCACTGCTCCAGGGCCTGCTGCACCGCGCGCTCGCTTTCGGTGTCCAGGGCCGAGGTGGCTTCGTCGAACACCCAGATCGGCGCCTGCTTGTAAAGCGCGCGTGCGATCGCCAGGCGCTGTCGCTGTCCGCCGGAGAGCAGGCTGCCGTTGGCGCCCACAGGGCTGTCCAGCCCCAGGGGCTGCTGGCAGACGAAGTCCCACAGGTGGGCGGCCCGCAGCACCTGCTCCAGGCGCGCGTCGTCGCGGGCCTGGGCATAGGCGATGTTCTCGGCCATGCTGCCGTCGAAGAGCACGATGTCCTGCGAGACCACGGCGAACTGACGGCGCAGGCTGGCGCGCGTGTGCTGGGCGATGTCGTGCCCGTCCAGCAGTATGCGCCCCGCCTGCGGGCGCGCGAAGCCCAGCAGCAGCTGGACCACCGAGCTTTTTCCCGCACCAGACGCGCCCACCAGCGCCGTGGTCTGGCCGCTGGGGATGTGGAGCTGCAGCTCCTCCAGGGCGGGCCGGTCCGCATTGGGATAGCGCAGGGTGACGGACTCAAGGCGCAAATCGCCCCGGCAGTGCTCGAACAGGTCCGTGCCGCTGTCCTGCTCGCGCGGCGTGTCCAGAAGCTGCAGGCAGCCTTGGGCCACCACCAGGCCGTTGATGATGGGCTGGCTGACTTCGGTGAGATGGCGCAGGCGCGAGGTCAGCAGCAGCAAGGCCGTGATGAAGGCGCTGAACTCGCCGACGCCGGTATGCGCGCCACGCGCCTGCAGCAGGGCCAGGCTGACGATGACCGAGAGCCCGATGCTGGCCACGAATTGCGAGAGCGGCTGCGCGGACGCATTGGCTGCAGCGGTCTTGAGGGCCGAACGCTGGGCCTCCCGCGCCAGTTGCTCGAAGCGCTGGCGCTCGTGCTCGGCGGCGTCGAAGCTGCGCACCACGCGCCAGGCGCGGCTGATGTCCTCCACCTTGGCCACCAGGCTCAGCTGCGCGTCATAGGCGGCGCTGCCCATGGCGCGCACCCGTCGGCTCACCTTGCTGACCACGAAGGCCATCACCGGCGTGGTCACCATGGACAGCAGGGTCAGCTGCCAGTTCAGGTAAAAGAGGTAGCTCAGCATGGCCAGCGAGGGCAGCCCGTCCCTCAGCAGCGTGATCACGCTGGTGGAGAGGCGCTCCATGATCTGCTGCGGGTCGTTCACCACTTTGGAAACCGCCACGCCGGGCTGCAGGCTGGTGTAGACCGAGGCGTCCGCCTGCAGCAGCGCGTCCACCAGGGCCAGGCGCAGGCGCATCACGGTGCGGGAACTGGTCCAGTTCAGCAGGTACTGACCCAGGAAACTGAAAATGCCGCGCAACACGAAAAGGCCGATCAGGACCACGGGCACCCACCAGACGGCGAAGGCGTCGGCGCGAAAGCCTTCGCCGAAGACCTTTTCGATCAGGGCGGGGATGAGGGGTTCCGTGGCTGCCGCGCCCAGGTAGGCCATCAGGGTGAAGGCCAGGCCCAAGCGCTGGGGCCAGAAAAAGGGCAGCAGCCGACGCGCGGTTTGCCGCAGGCCGGGCGGCGATCCGCCGGCCGTCGGGGGCAGGGAAGCCAGGGGTTGGGGACTGGGTTCGGTGGGCGGGCTTGCTTGCATGTGCTTGCATTGTCGCTGCGAATACCGATCGATTCGGCTTGACGCCCCTGCCTATACTGTTCGCATGTCGGATGTTTCCTCCTCCCCGTCCAAACCCTTCACCCGGTCGCTGCCCATTCAGGAGCAGGTGGTGATGCACTTCGTCACCGGCGGTTTCTCTGGTGCCACGCAAGTCGCGGTCGACTTGTGCAATGCCGCCAAAGCCCCGGGCAGCGGCATGCGCGCGGTGCTGGTGCTGCGTCGTAAACGCAACACGGACGCCAAGCGGCTGCAGGACCTTCAGGAGCGCGGCCTGGACGTGCACGTGGTGCCGGGCTGGTCGCATCTGCTCACGGTGTGGTCCCTCTACCGTCTTTGCAAGCAGATGAAACCGGACGTGCTGGTGGCGCATGGGTTCAGCGATCACATCTGGGGTCGCCTGGCCGGCTGGCTGGCGGGCGTCCCGACCTTGGTGCATGTGGAACACAACACCCGCGAGCGCTATAACCGCTGGCGCCTGCTGCAGTCGCGCTGGCTGGCCAAGCACACGGCGCGCTTCGTTGGGGTCTCGGAAGGGGTGCGCCGTCGCTTGGTCGAATTGGGCTTTCCGGAGGAGCGCAGCTTTGCAATTCCCAACGGCATCGACCTCTCGAAGTTCCCAGAGAGCAAGATCCGCGGGTTTGCCGAGCGTCAGGCCTGTATCGTGATGTCCGCGCGCTTTGCCCGGCAGAAGGACCACAAGACGCTGATCCGCGCCCTGGCCATCCTCAACCAGCGGGGGCTCAAGCTGCCCCTGTTGCTGGCCGGGGCGGGCAAGGACAGCTATCGCAAGGACTGCGAAGCTGAAGTGCATCGCCTGGGCCTGCAAAAGCAGGTGCAATTCCTGGGGCATCACCCGGACATGCCCAAGCTCTTGATGAGCTCGGCGGTGTTCGTGCTGTCCACGCATTGGGAAGGCATGCCACTAGCCCTGGTCGAAGGCATGGCGGCCGGCTGTGCCTGCATCGCTTCAGACGTGCCCGGCGTGGAAGGTGTGATCGAGCATGGGCGCACCGGCCTCTTGGTGCCGGAAGCCGATCCCGCCTCGCTGGCCATGGCCCTGGAGCGGGTGTTCAGCGAGCCGGCGCTGGGGCAGCAGCTGTCCCAGGCCGCGCGCCAGCAGGCGCTGCAGGCCCATGGGCTGGACCTGATGCGGCTGCGGTACCAGGCACTGCTGGCGTCGATCTAAGGCCTTGTCTGAGGTCTCGATCTGAGTTCTCGACCAGGGACGGCGCTTCAGGACACTTGGGCCGGGATCGCGGGCGCAGGCATTAGCGCTCGTCGGCGGCGCTGGCGCTTTGCCTGATCCAGTGCCGCAGCCGCAGCGCGCGCAGGTACCAGCCACGGCGCAGGTAGGCGCCGATCAGCGCGCGGGGCGGCAGCGGTGAGGCTTGCTCGAAGATCTCCAGGAAGCCGGGGAGGCGGTCGCGGTCGCCGGCCTTGTCCACATGCCTGCAGGCGCCGATGAAGGAACGGGCGGCAAAGTGTGCCGCGGCAAAGGCGATGCGGGGATCCTGCTGGGCGGCCCGCCTCCAGTGGCCCCCCAGCCCGGCAAGGGCCTGCATCATGTGCTCGCATTTGCGGGTGTCGCCGGTGGCCAGGATGGAGCCCGCACGCTGGCGATAGCCTATCCAGACCTCGGGAACATGCAGGTAGGAGCGCGCGCGCAGGGCCAGCGCCGGCACCACGGCCATGTCTTCGTAGTAGCGGCCGACGGGGAAGCGCAGATCCTCTCCCCACAGCGAGCGCAGCGAGATGCGGCTCCAGCAATGCAGATAGCCCAGCAGCAGCAGGCCTTGCAGCAGCTCGCCGCGGTCGGTGCGCACGCGCCCCGAAGGGCCGGCAAAGCTGCGCACATGCCCTTCGCCACGCAGGCGGTGTTTGAGGCGCGGCCGTTCGCGCAGATAGGCGAAGTCGCACAGCACGAGTTCTGGCTGATGTTCTGGCTGATTGGCCTGCACCTGCCGCCTCAGTGAAGCCACGGCGCCAGGCAGCAGCACGTCGTCGGCATCCAGGAACCACAGGTAGCGCCCCCGGCTGGCTTCGACCAGCGTGTTGCGCGTGGCACTGATGCCGCTGTTGCGCTCATGCCGGACGACGCGCAGCTGTGCGGGGTGACGCGCGGACCAGGCCTGCAGCAGTGCCGACGAACCGTCGGTGGCGCAGTCGTCCACGGCCAGGATCTCGACGCCGGCCAGGTCCTGCTCGAAGACCGAGGCCAGGCAGGCCTCCAGCCAGGGCTCGACGTTGTAGACGGGGATGAGCAGGCTCAGCCAAGGGGCGGCGGCCTTGTCCGTGCTTTGATCTGCGTTCATGGCCGGCGAGAAGGCAGCGTGGGCAAAAAACGCTGGAGCAGGCTGCCCGGGCGCACGGGTCGACGCTGCAGCTGCTGCTCCAGTACGCGGCGGTCGTTGCCGCGCAGCTTGATGAGGGCGGGCACGCGCGCCGGGCAAGGGCACAGGGCCAGCTTGGCGTAAAGATGGCGCTTGCGCCAGCCCAGGGCCTGCTGCAGGGCAAAGGCGCTGTCCTCGGCGCGCTGCAGCTGCAGGCGGTAGCGGCCCGCGTCGGTATCCAGCAACTGCGAGGCCGCCACATGCATGATGAGGTAGTCCTGCAGACTCGGGTCTATGGCCTGAACCACGCGCTCGAAGCGGCCTGCGTCGCGCAAAGCCTGCAGATAGGCAGCTTCGCCCATCTGCAGGGCGCGCACGAATTCGGCGTTGAGGTCAGCAATGAAGCGGCTGCCAGGGACGACGGCCATGAACCAGTTCTCGACCATGGGCTGCTCGGCGCGGTCGCTGAGGCGGTCGATGTAGAAACCCACGAACTCGGCACCGCTCATGGCCTGCTGCTCATGCACCCAGTCCAGCCCGCGGGTGAGTACCGTGGAGGCATCGATCCACAGGCCGCCATGGGTCTGCAGCAGCTGCAGGCGCAGCCAGTCCGCCTGGCGAAAGGGGGGCAGACGGTCCAGCAGGCTCAGATCCGCATCTGCGGGCAGCCAAGGGCGCACGGTAGCCGGGGTCAGAAAGCGCAGCTCGTGCTCGGGCGCCTGGGCGCGCCAGTTGTCAGCGCAGGCCTGGATCAGCGGCGGCAGGGACTCACTGTTCCAGTAGCTCCAGATCACCCTCGGGATGGGGGCTCCCGACTGCGGCGGGGCGCCTCCCAGTTGCAGACTGCGCACCTGAAGCGGCGCCTGCGCGCGCAGCAGTCGCAGCAGTTCCCAGCCCAGCCAGGCCAGTACGAACAGCGGCAGCAGGCCCAGCCAGGCGAAGGCGTTCATTCCCGCCAATGGTCGGCAATCCAGACGGCCGGCTTGGCCTTGCGCCAGTTGCCGTTGCTGCGGCCGGCCAAGGCGTCGGGCGGGTTCATCACGCCGTGGAAGATCAGGATGCGCGCGTCCTTGGGGATGTGCGGCGGCTTCCAGTAGTTGCTGGGCCAGGTCGGGATGCAGTGGTACTTGTAGCTGGCGCACCAGGCAGCGTCCCAGTACTGCAGCTTGCCCTGCTGATGGATCTCGTCGGAGAGGTAGGCCTGCTCATTGCGGAACTGGGCGCGGATGGTCTCGTGCTCACGGCGGAACTTGGCCAGCACGTCGGCATGGGCGCCCAGCTTGAAGCGGTAGACGGACGAGTTGCCGGTGATGCGCCAGGGGCGCTTCCAGTCATGGATGATGAGGAAGTCACCCGGCACCTCGAAGAAGGGAGTGATGTCGTCGACGATCACGACGTCCAGGTCCAGGAACAGGGCCGTGCCTTTCAGGCCGTGCAGGTCGGCCTCGAAGGTGGTCAGCTTGGTCCAGCCGCGCTCGGGAATGCCGGCGGGCAGCTTGAGCTCGGGAATGGGCAGGCACTGCACCTCGGGCCGGATGCCTTCGCTGCGATCGGTGAGGCAGACGAACTTGAAGGGGCCGCGCAAATGCCGGGCCACCATGCCGTAGAGGCGGTTCACGTACTCGGGGCCGTACTTGGTCCCCCACTTCATGCACAGTATGACGCGATCGCTCGCAGCTTGGGATGGGCTCATCAGAGTTCCTCGACGTGGCGAGGCGGGTAGGTGTCCCAGTTGAGGCAACCGGGGCACTGCCAGAAATAGTGCTGCGCTTCGAAGCCGCAGGCGGCGCAGCGGTAGCGCTGCAAGGGGCGCACGGCCTTGTCCAGGGCCGCGGCCACCAGGGGCGCCTCGTCTTCGCTGAGACGGGACTGGGACTGGACCAGCAGCGCCCGCGCGGCCGACAGGGCGGGCTCGGCCTGCAGATGCTGGCGCAGCCGGCGGCGCTGGGCGTCGCCCTCAGGCTCCAGCAGCGCCAGGGCCAGCAGCAGGTGCATGCTGGGATGCCGCTGATATTGCGCCTGCAGAGCGCCGAGGGCCTCGGCCTGCTTGCCGGTCTGCAGCGCGGCCTGGGCATAGTCGCGGGCGACGAGGTTGAAGGCTTCCGGGTTGACCGCCAGCAGTTCCGCATAGGCGGCCATGGCCTGCTCATGCTGCTCGCGCCGGCTCAGCAACTGGCCGGCCAGCACATGGGCGCGTGCGGACTGCGGCGCCACCTTGCGGGCCTCGGCCAGCAGCGTGTGTGCCTCGGCATCCTGGTTGCGAGCCTGGGCCTCCAGGGCCTGTTCGCACAGGTAGTGCGCGATGCGCGAGGCGAAGGAGCCGGTACCGCCTTGCTCCAGGTGGCGAGCCACCTCGGCGGCCTTGCGCCATTCGCGCGAGCGCTCGTACAGCGTCAGCAGCGCCAGCTCTGCCTCGCTCTCGAAGCGCGTACCGCGCAGGGCGGCGAAGGCCTGTTCGGCGCGGTCGAAAAGCCCGGCCTTGTAGAAGTCCAGGGCGAGGGCGTGCTGGGCGCGGTCGCGCTCGGCCTTGGGCAGGTCGCCGCGCTGCAGCAGGTGCTGGTGCACGCGCACGGCGCGCTCGTACTCGCCGCGGCGGCGGAACAGATTGCCCAGGGCGAAATGCAGCTCGGAGGTGTCGGGATCGGCCTGCACCGCCTCGATGAAGGCGTCGATGGCCTTGTCCTGCTGTTCGTTGAGCAGCAGGTTCAAGCCCTTGAAATAGGCCTTGGGCGCATCGCGCTGCTCGCGTCTCCACTGGCGCGAGTCCAGCTTGGAGGCCAGCCAGCCAAGGGCAAAGACCAGGGGCAGGGCGATGAGAAGGGCACTGAGTTCAAAGCCCATCGCGCACGCCCGGATTGACCAGGGGGTCAGGTGTTGCCAGGGTGCTCTGCTGGGCCTCGATCTGCCGCGCGGCCATGCGGCGGTGACGCCACCAGGCCGGCACCATGGCCAGCACGCCGAAGGCGCAGCCCAGGCCGAAGCTCAGCAGCACCACGATCACCAGCGGCGAATGCCAGGCATGGCCGAAGAACCAATGCACGGCCACCTCCTGGCTGTTGTTCAGCGCGAAGGAAAACAGGGCGAAGAAGATGAAGGCCCAGAAGAGCCGGACGATGAATCGCATCGTGGCGGATTCTAAGGGGCAGGGAGGGAGGCGTCAGCCGTCAGCGCAAAGGCGGCATGCTCGGCGCGGGCGGGACTGTGGCGCGGGAGGCTCAGCCGGCTGGTCGGCGGTTCGCCATCGAAGGCTTGCGGGCGACGGGCTCAGAGCCAGGGCTCGGTCGAGGGGGTCAGGCGGCGCTCTGATCGACCGGCAACTGGGCGTCGACGGCTTCGCGCAGGGCCTTGCCCGGCTTGAAGTGGGGCACCAGCTTTTCGGGAATCAGCACCTGCTCGCCGCTGCGCGGGTTGCGGCCCATGCGGGGCGGGCGGCGGTTGATGGAGAAGCTGCCGAAGCCGCGGATCTCGATGCGATGGCCGCGGGCCAGGGCGTCGGACATGGCGTCCAGGATCGTCTTGACGGCGAATTCGGTGTCGCGTTGCGTGAGTTGACCAAAGCGGTCTGCCAAATGCGCGACGAGGTCGGAACGGGTCATGACGGGGAATTCCAGGCGGGAGAGAAAAACAGGCTCGCCCCGGTGAGGTAGGCGAGCCTGCGTCTTGCGGCTGGGGCCCAGGCTATCAGAGCCCGGGCCTTTGCGGAACAGGGATTAGCTGTTCTGGTTGTCCAGCTTGGCACGCAGCAGGGCGCCCAGGCTGGTGGTGCCGGCGTTCTCACGCTCGGACGTGGCCGACAGACGCTGCATGGCTTCTTGCTGGTCGGCGCTGTCCTTGGCCTTGATGGACAACTGGATGTTGCGGGTCTTGCGGTCGATGTTGACGATCAGGGCCGTCACTTCGTCGCCTTCCTTCAGCACGTTGCGGGCGTCTTCCACGCGGTCGCGGGAGATTTCCGAAGCGCGCAGGTAGCCCAGCACGTCTTCAGCCAGCTCGATCTCGGCGCCACGGGCGTCGACGGTCTTCACCTTGCCGGTCACGGTCATGCCGCGATCGTTGATCGAGGTGTAGCTGGTGAACGGGTCAGCGTCCAGCTGCTTGATGCCCAGGGAGATGCGCTCGCGCTCGACGTCCACAGCCAGGACCACGGCTTCGACTTCCTGGCCCTTCTTGTAGTTGCGAACGGCAGTCTCGCCCGGCTCGTTCCAGGACAGGTCGGACAGGTGCACCAGGCCGTCGATGCCTTGGGCCAGACCCACGAACACGCCGAAGTCGGTGATGCTCTTGACGGGGCCCTTGACCTTGTCGCCGCGCTTGACGTTCTCGGCGAACTCTTCCCAAGGATTGGCCTTGCACTGCTTCATGCCCAGGGAGATGCGACGCTTGTCTTCGTCGATCTCCAGGACCATGACTTCCACTTCGTCGCCCAGGGAGACGATCTTGGAAGGCGCGACGTTCTTGTTGGTCCAGTCCATTTCGGAGACGTGCACCAGGCCTTCGATGCCCGGCTCGATCTCGACGAAAGCGCCGTAGTCAGCGATGTTGGTGACCTTGCCGAACAGGCGGGTGTTGGCCGGGTAGCGGCGCGACACGCCGAACCAGGGATCGTCGCCCAGCTGCTTCAGGCCCAGCGAGACGCGGTTCTTCTCGGCGTCGAACTTCAGGACCTTGGCGGTCAGTTCCTGGCCGACCTGAACGACTTCGCTCGGGTGACGGACACGGCGCCATGCCATGTCGGTGATATGCAGCAGGCCGTCGATGCCGCCCAGGTCCACGAAGGCACCGTATTCGGTGATGTTCTTGACCACGCCCTGGACGATCGCGCCTTCCGACAGCGTTTCCAGCAGCTTGGCGCGCTCTTCACCCATGGAGGCTTCCACCACAGCGCGACGCGACAGCACAACGTTGTTGCGCTTGCGATCCAGCTTGATGACCTTGAATTCCATGGTCTTGCCCTCGAACGGGCTCATGTCCTTCACCGGGCGGGTGTCCAGCAGCGAACCGGGAAGGAAGGCGCGGATGCCGTTGACCAGGACGGTCAGGCCGCCCTTGACCTTGCCGGAGACGGTGCCGGTCACGAAGTCGCCGGACTCCAGTGCGGTTTCCAGGCTCAGCCAGGAAGCCAGACGCTTGGCCTTGTCGCGCGACAGGATGGTGTCGCCGTAGCCGTTTTCGATGGCGTCGATGGCCACCGAGACGAAGTCGCCGACGTTGACTTCGAGTTCGCCCTGATCGTTCTTGAACTCTTCGATGGGCACATAGGCTTCGGACTTGAGGCCGGCGTTCACCACCACGAAGTTGTAGTCAACACGGACGACTTCGGCCGAGATGACCTCGCCGGAGCGCATGTCAGCGCGTTGCAGCGATTCTTCGAAGAGAGCGGCGAAGGATTCGCCGCCGGTGGCGGTTTGGGTTTGGGACATGTTGATTCCTGAATCGGCGCGCGCAGCGTATGAAGAAAAACTCTGGAAGGCGCCGACGGTGAGTGCAAGAAGACTTGCGGGTTAGGTTGCAGACAAAGCGCACCCGGTGGACTGTCGTCCGGAGGGCAGGTGCGCCCGCTTCTGGGTCAAAGCCCGTGGGACGGCGCGCTTTCGAGCACCCTCCCGTGGATCCGTTCGCGAACTGCCATCGCCGGGGGATCCAATCCGGCCCTCAGAAGGGCTGGCGCTCTTGCCACCACCCCAGCACCAGATCCTTCGATTCTTCGATGGTCTGGCCGGAGTTGTCCAGCAGTTGCGCGTCCTGCGCGGGCTTGAGCGGCGAGGCGGCACGACCCTTGTCGCGCGCGTCACGGCTCTCAAGGTCCGCATGCAAGCTCTCCATATTAGCTGAAATCCCCTTGTCAATCAATTGCTTATAGCGGCGTTCGGCACGCGTTTGGGCACTGGCGGTGAGGAAGACCTTGAGGCTGGCGTCCGGGAAGACGGCGGTGCCCATGTCGCGGCCATCGGCCACCAGGCCTGGCAGGCGGCGGAAATCCAGCTGCAGCTGGTGCAGGGCCTGGCGCACTTCCGGGTGAGCCGCCACCTGGGAGGCCATCAGGCCGGTGGCTTCCTCGCGCAGCAGCTCGCTGATGTCCTCACCCTGCAGGATGGCACGGCCCTTGCGGAAATGCAGGTCCAGGCCGGCGGCGATGCGGGCCACGGCAGGGCCGTCGTCCAGGCTGACCCCGGCGCGGAAGGCCGCCAGGCCGGCGGTACGGTACAGGGCGCCGGAGTCCAGCACCAGGTAGCCCAGCTGATGGGCCACCTCGTCCGCCAGCGTGCCCTTGCCCGAGGCGGTGGGGCCGTCGATGGTGATCACGGGAATATCGCTGCGGCGGGCCTGGACCACTTCGAACAGGGTTTCGAAATAGTCCGGGAAGGTCTTGGCCACGCAGGCCGGATCCTGGATGCGCACCGGCACAGGCCGCTCGTTGGCCAGCGGGTTCAAGGCTGCCAGCGAGAAGCACATGGCCACGCGGTGGTCGTCATAGGTGTGAATGCTGGCGGCGCGCCAGTCTCGCAGCGGATGGACGCGCAGCCAGTCGGCGCCTTCCTCGACCTGCGCACCCAGCTTCTTCAGCTCGGTGGCCATGGCCGCGATGCGGTCGGTTTCCTTGACCCGCCAGCTGGCGATATTGCGCAGCGTGCTCGGACCATCGGCATAGAGCGCCATGACGGCCAGGGTCATGGCCGCGTCGGGGATGTGGTTGCAGTCCAGGTCCAGCGCCTTCAGCGGCCAGGCGCCCCGGCGGACCTCGACCCAGTTCGGGCCCTGCTCGACCTGGGCGCCCATCAAGGCGGCCGCCTCGACAAAGTGCACGTCGCCCTGCAGCGAAGCGGACCCTACCCCTTCGATGCGTACCGCCGCCCGGATGCCGGCCAGCGCGCCCAGCGCAACGAAGTAAGAGGCCGACGACGCATCGCCTTCCACGTGGACCTCGCCCGGCGAGCGGTAGCGGCTGCCGGCCGGGATGGTAAAGCGCTGCCAGCCTTCGCGGCGGACCTCGATGCCAAAGCGCTGCAGCAGCGCCAGCGTGATGTGGATGTAGGGCTTGGAAATCAGTTCGCCGACGACTTCGATGACCACATCCTGCTGAGACACCAGGGGCAGGGCCAGCAGCAGGGCGGTGAGGAATTGGCTGGACACGTCGCCCCGCACGCGCACCGGCTCCGCCAGCTTCAGCGCCGCGGGGCCGCTCAGCCGCAGCGGCGGATAGCCTTCCTGCCCCAGGCAGGCAATATCGCAGCCCAGTTCTCGCAGGGCGTCGACCAGGTCGCCAATGGGGCGCTCGTGCATGCGCGGCACGCCGCTGAGCTCGAACTGACCCCCTTGCGTGGCGGCCAGCAGGGCCAGCGCTGCGGCCAGGGGGCGCATCGCGGTGCCGGCATTGCCCAGGAAAAGCTTCAGTCCGGCGTCCCGCACCGGGGCGGTGAGCTGGGCGCCGATGCCGCGGACCCGCAGTCTGGTGCCGTCCTGTTCGATGCCGCAGCCGAGTTGGCGCAGGGCGTCCAGCATCACGGCGGTGTCGTCCGAGGCCAGCAAGTCGTGGATCAGGGTCTCGCCTTCCGCAAGACCGGCCAGCAGCAGCACGCGGTTGGAGATGCTCTTGGAGCCGGGCAGGCGCACGGTGCCCGCTGCGGCCTGCAGAGGCGGCAGGTCGAGGTGTGGGATCTTGTACATGGGAGAAACGGAAATGCGGGGGCGGGCTCAGCGCGGACGATTGCCCGGCAGCTGGCCCATCTGCCATTGTGAGCGTCCGTCGGAGGACTGCTGCAGCAAGGCCTCCAGGGCCTGGGCATTGTCTTGCTGAATGAGCAGCTCGAAACGGGCGAGCATGTCTCGGAAGCGCTGGGACTGGGCCAGCACCTCCTGCTTGTTGGCGAGCAGGATGTCACGCCAGATGGCCGGGTCGCTGGCTGCGATGCGGGTGAAGTCGCGGAAACCCGGTCCGGCCAGGCTGAGGTAGTCGCGCCCGGCGGTTTGGTTGGCAATGGTGCTGAAGTACGCGTAGGCCAGCAGATGCGGCAGGTGGCTGACGGCGGCAAAGGCGGCGTCATGGTTCTGCGGCGTCATCTTCAAGACCTGGCAGCCGAGGGCGGACCAGACGTCGGTGGCCTTCTGGATCAGCGATGCATCGGTCTGCGGCAGGGGGGTGAGGATGACCTGCCGGCCCTGGTAGAGCGTGGCATCTGCCGCTTGCACGCCGGACTGCTCCTTGCCGGCGATGGGGTGGCAGGGGACAAAGGAGCCGATCTGCTTGCCCAGCACGCGCTGGGCCGCATCGACCACATCGCACTTGGTCGAGCCCACGTCCATCATCAGCACCTTGGGGTCGACCAGATGCTTGACGGCACGGAAGGTGGCTTCGGTCGCGGCCACGGGCACGGCCAGCAGCACGATGTCCGAGCTGGCCACGGCCAGCAGGGCCGATTCGGCGGCGATGTCGATCACGCCCAGGCGCTTGGCGGACTCGGTGGTGGAGGGGGACTTGCTGTAGCCGACGACCCGCTTGACCAGGCCGGCCTTCTTCAGGGCCAGCGCAAAGGAGCCGCCCATCAATCCACAGCCGATCACTCCCAGTTGATTGAACATTGCTTCCTTTGTTGGGTTCAAGCCTTGCGTGGATAGGCGCCGATGACCTTGTAGAACGCGCACAGCGCGCGCAACTCGTCCAGCGCTGCCGCCACGTTCGGTTCACTGGGGTGGCCGTCCAGGTCGATGTAGAAGTAATACTCCCACTGGCCGGTCCGTGCCGGTCGGGATTCGAGACGGGTCATGGACACACCGTGCTTTTTCAGCGGAACCAGCATGTCATGCATCGCACCCGGCTTGTTGGGCACGGAGACCACCAGGCTGGTGCAGTCGCGCCCCGTTGCGGGTGGCGTGGCCATGGTCTGCGGCAGCGTGATCACTGCGAAGCGCGTGCGGTTGTAGGCCTCGTCCTGAACGGCGTGAGCCACGATGTGCAGGCCGAACAGCGTCGCGGCGCGCTCGCTGGCAATGGCGCAGAGCTCGGGGTTCTCGGCCGCCATGCGGGCGCCTTCAGCATTGCTGGCCACTGCGCGGCGCTCGGCGTCCGGTAGATGCCTGCTCAGCCAGTTCTGGCATTGGGCCAGGGCCTGCGGATGGGCCAGCACGGCCTTGATGCCGTTGAGGCTGTTGTCCTTGCGCAGCAGGTTGTGGCGGATCAGCAGGCTGACCTCGCCGACCACATGCGTGGGCGTCTGCAGGAAAAGGTCCAGCGAGCGGGTGACCACGCCTTCGGTCATGTTCTCGACACCCACCACCCCGTATTGGGCGCTGCCGCTGGCGGTGGCATGGAAGACTTCGTCGAAGCTGCTGCAGTAGATCAGGTCGGCCGCGCCGCCGAAGTACTCGATGGCCGCCTGCTCGCAGAAGGTGCCCATGGGGCCCAGCACGGCCACGCGCTGGGGCGACTCCAGCGCCAGGCAGGCCGACATGATCTCGCGCCAGATGGCGGCCACATGCTCGTTCTTCAGCGGCCCGCTGTTGGCGGCCTGGATCTTGTGGATGACCTGGGCAACGCGGTCCGGGCGGAAAAACGGCGTGCCCTCGCGGCGCTTGAGCTCACCGACCTGCTCGGCCACATGGGCGCGTTCGTTGAGCAGGCGCAGCAGCTGGGTGTCCAGTGTGTCGATCTGGTCGCGCAGGGCCAGCAGCGCTGGGTCTGCAATCGGGGTGGGAGGTTTTTCCTCAGCCATGACGGGCCTCAAAGTCCTTCAGAAAGTCCACGAGGGCTTGCACGCCCTCCAGACTCATCGCGTTGTAGATGGAAGCACGCATGCCGCCCACCGACTTGTGGCCTTTGAGTTGCAGCAGTTGCCTTTCCCGGGCTTCATCCAGAAAGGCTTGGTTGAGTTGTGGAGTGTCTCGTTCGCCGCGCAGGTAAAACGGGACGTTCATGCGCGAACGGCAGTCGGCAGCGACGCGGTTTTCGAACAATGCGCTGTGGTCCAAGGCCTGGTAGAGCAGGCCGGCCTTGTCGATATTGCGCTGCTCGATGGCGGCCAACCCCGTCTTGCCGCCGTACTCGAAGCGCTTGAGCCACTGGAACACCAGGCCCGCCACGTAGATGGCGAAGGTGGGCGGGGTGTTGTACATGGACTTCGCGTCGGCCACCGTCTTGTAGTCAAAGGCCGAGGGGCAGGCAGGCAGGGCATGGCCCAGCAGGTCCTCGCGGATGATGACCAGGGTCAGGCCAGCCGGACCGATGTTCTTCTGCGCACCGCCAAAGGCCAGGCCCACGCGCGACCAGTCCACGCGACGCGACAGCACATGCGAGGAGAAGTCGATGACCAGCGGTGCATCGCAACCCAGCGCCTTCAAGTCTGGGAGCTCGTGGAACTCCAGGCCGTCGATGGTCTCGTTGCTGCACAAGTGCACGTAGGCGCTGCCGCTGCGCAGCTGCCAGTCGCGGCTTGCGGGTATGGCGCGCGGGCCCGGGCAGCCGGCGTCGGCCGCGACGTGCACGTCGGCATAGCGGCGCGCCTCCTGGGCGCTCTTGCGCGACCAGGATCCCGTGACCACGACGTCGACCTTGCCGCCGCGCGACAGGTTCAACGGCACGATGGCGTTCTCCGCCAGGCCGCCGCCCTGCATGAAGAGGATGCGGAAGTGATCGGGCACGGCCAGCAGTTCGCGCAGATCGGCTTCGGCCTGCTCGCAGATGGAGATGAACTCCTTGCCGCGGTGGCTCATCTCCATCACGCTCATCCCCGAGCCGTGCCAGTCCAGCATCTCCTGGGCGACTTGCTGCAGCACCTCCTCGGGCAAGGCAGCGGGACCGGCGGAGAAATTGAACGGGCGTCGATTCATGGCGTCAGGAATGGCAGCGTGCGATGGGTGCGGCTTACTTCTTGGGGGCGTTCTTGTTGGCAGCCGGGCTGCTCGCGGCGCTGGGCATGGACACGCCCAGGTGCTTGGCCACGCTCTGCTGCAGTGCCTTGAAGCGGGCATCCAGCGTGGCGCCGTTCTCGGCCAGCAGCTTGTCGCCCAGGGCCTTCTGCATTTCACCGCCCATCTGGCCGAACTTCTTGCTGACCGGGGAATCCAGCCAGGCCAGGATCTGCTTCAGCTCCTCTTCGGTGAACTTTTCTTCCAGGATGGCGCCGACGGTGCTGGGCGCCAGCTTCTGCGCCTTGTCGCGCAGGAAGGGTCCGTTGTCCTCGATGAACTTCTTGACGTCAGCCTCGATGGCCTTGGCCGCGGCCTCGCGCTTATCAGCGGGCATCTGTTGCAGCATGCCGCCGGCACCCTGCATCAGCTGGGCGACGGGCGCCTGCAGCATGTTGCGGGCCAGGATCTCCACGCCTTGCTGCTGGTGCTGCAGCAGCTTGGCGACCAGCTCCTTCTTGGCAGGCGAGGAAGCGGGAGCTGGCGCCGGGGCCGGCGTGCCTTGGGCCATCGCGAAGCTCGCGCAGGCCAGGGTGGAGACGGCTGCGAGCAGCTTCAGTGCGTTCATGCGATGAGCCTTCAAGTTCATTCCTTGTTGGTGGAGTCCTGGTCGTCGCCAGGCGTGCCGGCGTCGTCGCCGGTATCTGCTGCGGCGCCGGTTTCGCTGCCGGCGTCGTTGGCATCGTTCTCGACGATGCGCTGCAGGCCGGAGAGCTTGGCGCCGTCGTCCAGTGCGATGAGGGTCACGCCCTGGGTCGCACGACCCAGTTCGCGGATCTCGGCGACGCGGGTGCGTACCAGCACGCCCTTGTCGGTGATCAGCATGATTTCGTCTTCCGGACGCACCAGCGTGGCGGCCACGACGCGGCCATTGCGCTCGCTCTGCTGGATGGCGATCATGCCCTTGGTGCCGCGGCCGTGGCGGGTGTACTCGACGATGGACGTGCGCTTGCCGTAGCCGTTCTCGGTGGCGGTCAGCACGCTCTGGCTTTCGTCTTCCGCCACCAGCATCGCGATGAGGCGCTGCTCGGGCTCCAGCATCATGCCGCGCACACCGCGGGCCTGGCGACCCATGGGACGGACGTCATCCTCGTCAAAGCGCACGGCCTTGCCGCCATCGCTGAACAGCATCACGTCGTGCTTGCCGTCGGTCAGCGCCGCGCCGATCAGGAAGTCGCCCTCGTCCAGGTCCACGGCGATGATGCCGGCCTTGCGCGGATTGCTGAAGTCCTTCAGCGAGGTCTTCTTGACGGTGCCCAGGGCGGTGGCCATGAAGATGAAGTGATCTTCAGGGAAGCTGCGGAATTCGCCCGTTAGCGGCAGCACCACGGTGATCTTCTCGTCCTGCTGCAGCGGGAACATGTTCACGATGGGCTTGCCGCGCGAGTTGCGCGAGCCCTGCGGCACTTCCCAGACCTTGAGCCAGTAGACGCGGCCGCGGTTGGAGAAGCACAGGATCCAGTCGTGGGTGTTGGCGATGAAGAGCTGGTCGATCCAGTCGTCGTCCTTCGTCGCGGCGGCCTGCTTGCCGCGGCCGCCGCGGCGCTGGGCGCGGTACTCGCTCAGGGCCTGGCTCTTGATGTAGCCGGTGTGCGAGAGCGTCACCACCATGTCGGTCGGGGTGATCAGGTCCTCGGTGCCCAGCTCCTGGGCGTTGCGCTCGATCACGCTGCGGCGTGCGCCCAGCTTGGTCTGGCCGAATTCCTGGCGCAGCTGGATCAGCTCTTCGCTGATGATGGTCGTCACGCGGGCAGGCGTGGCCAGGATGTTCAGCAGATCGGCGATCTGGGCCATCACGTCCTTGTACTCGCCGACGATCTTGTCCTGCTCCAGGCCGGTCAGGCGCTGCAGGCGCATCTGCAGGATTTCGCTGGCCTGGTCGTCGGAGAGGCGGTAGAGGCCGTCCGGCTGCATGCCGTACTGGGCGGGCAGGCCTTCGGGGCGGTAGGCATTGCGGCCGCCGGTGGTCTCGTTCTCGGCGCGGGCGAGCATCTCGCGCACCAGCGAGGAGTCCCAGCTCTTGGCCATCAGCGCAGCCTTGGCGACGGGCGGTGTCGGCGAGGTCTTGATGGTCTCGATGAATTCGTCGATATTGGCCAGCGCCACGGCCAGGCCTTCCAGCACGTGGCCGCGCTCGCGTGCCTTGCGCAGCTCGAACACCGTGCGACGGGTCACCACTTCGCGGCGGTGCTCCAGGAAGACGGTGACCAGGTCCTTCAGGTTGCAGAGCTTGGGCTGGCCGTCGATCAGGGCGACCATATTGATGCCGAAGGTGTCCTGCAACTGCGTCTGCTTGTACAGATTGTTCAGCACCACCTCTGGCACTTCACCGCGCTTGAGCTCGATCACCACGCGCATGCCGGACTTGTCCGACTCGTCCTGGATGTGGCTGATGCCCTCGATCTTCTTCTCGTGGACCAGCTCGGCGATACGCTCCAGCAGCGTCTTCTTGTTGACCTGGTAGGGGATCTCGTCAACGATGATGGCCTGGCGGCTGCCGCGGTCGATGTCCTCGAAGTGGACCTTGGCGCGCATCACCACCTTGCCGCGGCCGGTGCGATACCCCTCGCGCACGCCGTTGAGGCCGTAGATGATGCCGGCGGTGGGGAAGTCCGGCGCCGGAATGATCTCCATCAGCTCGTCAACCGAGCAGTCCGGGTTCTTCAGCGCATGCAGGCAGGCGTCGACCACCTCGTTGAGGTTGTGCGGCGGGATATTCGTGGCCATGCCGACGGCAATACCTGCGGATCCATTGACCAGCAAATTCGGCAGCCTTGTCGGCAAAACCAGGGGTTCCTTCTCGGAGCCGTCATAGTTGGGGCCGTAATCGACGGTTTCCTTGTCGATATCCGCCAGCATTTCATGGGCGATTTTGTCCAGGCGGATTTCGGTGTATCGCATCGCCGCGGCGTTGTCGCCGTCGATGGAACCGAAATTGCCCTGACCGTCCACCAGCATATGGCGCAGGGAGAAATCCTGGGCCAGGCGAACAATGGTGTCGTAGACCGCACTGTCGCCATGAGGGTGGTACTTACCGATGACGTCGCCGACGATACGGGCCGACTTCTTATAGGGCCTGTTCCAGTCGTTGTTCAACTCATGCATCGCGAACAGCACGCGGCGATGCACCGGTTTCAAGCCGTCCCGGGCATCGGGGAGGGCTCGACCCACGATCACGCTCATCGCGTAGTCGAGGTAGGAGCGCCGCATTTCCTCTTCGAGGCTGATGGGCAGTGTTTCCTTGGCGAACTGAGTCATGCGCGTTGCGGCGCCCGGTGCGAACCGGCGCCGAATCTTGTACGGACGGGAAGGGTTGATTCTATGCCGGCTGGCATGTCGCTCTTGCACAACATGGTTCCATGGCTTTGGACATGCTGGCAGCAGAATGCCGAAGGCCCTGGACGCTATGGCACAATCGCCCAGTCCCTAGTGGAAACCCTTGGGCTTTGCCATGGGGAATCTGCTTGGCATTTCAAGTTCCGGACATTTCGCAGGGCAACTGCGTCTTTCCTTGAGAGGATAAACATGAAGAAATTGAACCGTGTGGCGTCGCTCTTCGCAGTGGCTGCTGTCCTGTCGTCTGGCGCCTTCGCCCAGAACGTTGACAACTGGCGTGCTGCCGACGGCACCGTGTGGAAGAACGGCAGCAACGAATACTGCTGGCGCAACAACTTCTGGACGCCTGCCACCGCCGCCAAGGATTGCGATGGCGCGCTGAAGCCTGAGGTCAAGAAGCCCGAAGCGCCGAAGGTTGTCGAGGCGCCCAAGGTCGAGCCCAAGGCCGAAGTCAAGCCGCCGGTGACGCCCCCGGTGGTGCAAAGCGAGAAGGTCACCTTCGCTGCTGATGCCTTCTTCGATTTCGACAAGGCTGTGCTGAAGCCTGAAGGCAAGGCCAAGCTGGATGACCTGGTGTCCAAGACCTCGGGCATCAACCTGGAAGTGATCGTGGCCGTGGGTCACACCGACAGCGTTGGCTCGGACGAGTACAACCAGAAGCTGTCGGTGCGCCGCGCCGAAGCCGTGAAGGCCTACCTGGTCTCCAAGGGCATCGAGAAGAACCGCGTCTACACCGAAGGCAAGGGCGAGAAGCAGCCCGTGGCCGACAACAAGACCGCCGAAGGCCGCGCCAAGAACCGCCGCGTGGAAATCGAAGTGGTCGGCACCCGCGCCAAGAAGTAATCAGCGCATCGCAGATGCCTGAAGAAATCCCCGCCAAGGCGGGGATTTTTTTCGCCTGAAAGCGGGCGCTGCTCAGGTCAGCAGGGTCTGCATGGATGCGGCAGGCAAAACAAAAGGCACCCGAAGGTGCCTTTGCGCTAGGCGGTGCCGAGCGGTGGACTCAGACGCGCTTGCGGTATTCGTTGGTGCGGGTGTCGATTTCGATCTTGTCACCGTTTTCCACGAACAGGGGCACGGGGATCTCGAAGCCGGTGCCCTTCACGCGGGCGGGCTTCATGACCTTGCCGGAGGTGTCGCCCTTGACGGCGGGCTCGGTCTCGATCTCGCGCACGACGGTGGTGGGCAGCTCGACGGAGATGGCCTTGCCGTCGTAGAAGACCACTTCGACGGCCATGTTGTCGTCGAGGTAGTTCAGGGTGTCGCCCATGTTCTCGGCTTCCACCTCGAACTGGTTGTACTCGGTGTCCATGAACACATACATCGGGTCAGCGAAGTAGGTGTAGGTGCATTCCTTCTTGTCCAGAATGATCTGGTCCATCTTGTCGTCGGCCTTGAAGACGACTTCAGCGCCTGCGCCATTGAGCAGGTTCTTCATCTTCATGCGAACGGTGGCAGCGCCGCGGCCACCGCGGCTGTATTCGGTCTTCAGAACGACCATCGGGTCCTTGCCCTGCATGATCACATTGCCGGCGCGGATTTCCTGAGCGAGTTTCATGGTGATGTCTTGATTGGGAGCGTTGACTCTAAGCGTTGAAGGCGCGACGCCCATGCGGGCTCGACACTTGCATCGCAGCTCGCGCACCCGGGACTCCAAATTGTTTGCAGAGGCTGGGGTCGACGCGGCAAAGCTGCATATTCTAGCGGGAACTGGGCTCCGCTGCCTGTTCCAGGGCCGCTCGAGCCTTCAGAAAATCCTGCAATTGCGTGACAAGGTCGATCTGCGTCAAAAGCTCGGAGCGCCAGAGCCGGAAGGCGGCTGAGGCGGCGCCCAGCGGTGGCACCGGCAGCGGCGCGGCATCGTCCAAGGCGCCCTCAAGCTGGTTCCAGGTGCGCCACAGCATGCGCCAGGCAGCCGCTTGCGCAGCCTCCATGTCGCCGAAAGCCTGGTGCATGAAGGCCTCCAGCTTGGCTTCATGCGCGCCGTCCTGCTGCGGATAGATATGCCAGAGGAAGGGGCGTGCGGCCCATTGGGCCCGCACGAAGGAGTCCTCGCCGCGCACCACGTTGAGGTCGCAGGCATGCAGCAGCTGGTCGAAATCATCCTGCGGCAGGAAGGGAAGATGCTGGACTCGCAGCCCCGCGGGCAGCATGGCTTGCGCCTCCAGCGTCGCCAGCGTGCGGCTGCCGGGCCCGGGACAGGCCAGGATCAGGGTCGGCTGCCCGGCCAAGCCTTGCAGCAGGCGCGGCAGGACGGGGTTCTCGTAGCAGAACAGACTGACCATGCGCTCGCCAGCCTCGCGCCGGATGCCGTGCTGAGCCAGCCACTGCTGTTGATCGCTCGCCTCCAGTCTGTCGATCAGACCGGGTTCACGCAGCAGTCCCCCGGTCTTGCGGGTGAAGCCGGGGTAATAGAAGTACTTGTCCAGGCCCGCTGCAGGGCCCTGCCATTGGGGTGAACGCAGGCCGTGGCTGCGCTCTACATAGTCTTCCGCGCTGAGGTACTCGAGGTTGACCCACTGCGGATGCGGAGCAACGGCAGCCATGCGGGCCTTCACCGTGTCTGGTAGCTCACAGCCGAAGGCCTCGATCACCACACCGCCCGGACCGGCCTCGAAGCAGGCATCTGCCTCCGCCCAGCTGCGCACCAGGACCGCCTCGCTCGGCGCGGGCGAGCCCATCCATTGCAAGGGGCTCGTGTCATCGATCCACAGCCTGACGCGCTGCCCTCGCTGCGCCAAGTCCCGGCACAGGCGCCAGCAAACGCCAGCATCACCGTAGTTGTCGATGACGCGGCAGAACACGTCCCAGTCTCGCGAATCCATGCGGGCATTATCGGCGGCGGCACAATCGCGCCCATGAGCAAGAAGAAGTCAGGTCTCGCGTCGAAGGATGGGACGCCAGCAGGTGCTGCCGGCCGGCCTGGGCCCGCCGATGCCGGCGCTGCGGATGCCGCCTTGCCGCCGCGTTCGGAGCCCGCAGTCCTGGGTGAGGCGCAGATGTCGGCATGGGCCGAGGAGCGCGAGGCGGTGGAGCGAGCCGAGGCGCTGCGCGTGGCCGAGGTCGAGGCGGCGGCACTGGCGGTGCGCGAGCGGCTGTTGGCCGAAGTGGCGGCGCTGCCGGGTCTGCCTGGGGTCTACCGCTACTTCGACGCGCAGGACCAGGTGCTGTACGTCGGCAAGGCCAAGAACCTGAAGAAGCGGGTCTCCAGCTATTTCCAGAAGAACCATGGTGGCACGCGCATCGGCCTGATGGTGGCGCGGATCGCGCGGCTCGAGACCACGGTGGTGCGCACCGAGGCCGAGGCCCTGCTGCTGGAAAACAACTTGATCAAGGCCCTGAACCCGCGCTTCAACATCCTGTTCAGGGACGACAAGAGCTATCCCTACCTGCGGCTCAGCGCCCATCCCTACCCGCGCGTCAGCTACTACCGCGGCAGCGTGGATCGGCGCCATCGCTACTTCGGCCCGTATCCGAGTGCATGGGCCGTGAAGGAGTCGATACAGCTGATTCAGAAGGTGTTCCGGCTGCGCACCTGCGAGGACACGGTGTTCAACAATCGCAGCCGTCCCTGCCTTCTCTTCCAGATTCGCCGCTGCTCGGGGCCCTGCGTGCCGGAGAACCAGGGTGAGGCCTATGCCCGGGATGTGCGCAATGCCGAGCGCTTTTTGCTGGGAGAGACGGACGAGGTCCTGCAGGGCCTGCAGGCGCAGATGATGGCCCACGCCGAGGCGCTGCAGTACGAGCAGGCGGCAGAAGTGCGCAACCAGATCAGCGCCTTGTCCAAGGTCCTGCAGCAGCAGGCGGTGGATGAGAGCAGCGCCACCGGGCGCGACCGTGACGTGGATGTGCTGGCGGTCAAGGTCCAAGGCGGCCGGGCCTGCGTCAATATGGCGATGGTGCGCGGGGGGCGCCACTTGGGCGATCGCGCTTTCTTTCCCAAGCACGTGGAGGAGGGCACGCAACTCTTTGTCGAGGAAGACGAGGACACCGGCGCAGCGGCCCGGCCAAGCCCGGAGCGGCAGGTGCTGGAGGCCTTCATGGCTCAGCACTATCTGGAGGCTGCCGTGCCTTCGCTGATCGTCGTCAGCGAGGCGGTGGATGAAGCGCTGGCCGCCGCGCTCGGTGCCCAGTCGGGCAGCAAGGTCACGGTGCAGGCGCAGCCCCGGGGGCAGCGCCGCATCTGGCAGGAGATGTGCATCAAGGGTGCGGAGCTCGCGTTGGCGCGTCTGTTGTCGGAAGAGGGCTCGCAGCAGGCCCGCACGCGTGCCCTGGTGGAGGCCTTAGACCTGAATGTGCCCGACCTGGAGACATTCCGCGTCGAGTGCTTCGACATCAGTCATACCGCCGGCGAGGCCACGCAGGCCTCCTGCGTGGTGTTCCAGGGGCATCAAATGCAAAGCAGCGAGTACCGTCGCTACAACATCGAGGGCATCACCGGCGGCGACGACTACGCCGCGATGCGCCAGGTGCTCACGCGCCGTTACGCCAAGCTGGCCGAAGCTGTTCAACTGGGCACGGGACGCATGCCTGACCTGGTGCTGGTCGATGGCGGCAAGGGGCAGATTTCCATGGCCCGCGAAGTGTTCGAGGAACTGGGGCTGGACTTGGGGCTGCTCGTCGGTGTTGAAAAGGGCGAGGGCCGCAAGGTCGGTCTGGAGGAGCTGGTGTTTGCGGATGGGCGAGACAAGATCTATCTGGGCCGGGATTCGGCGGCGCTGATGCTTGTGGCCCAGATCCGCGATGAAGCGCACCGCTTTGCCATCACCGGCATGCGCGCCAAGCGGGCGGCAGTCCGCACGGGTGCTTCGCGCCTGGAGGATGTGCCGGGCGTTGGGCCCAAGAAACGAGCCCAGCTGTTGCAGCGCTTTGGTGGTGTGCGCGGGGTTGCCGCTGCCAGCGTTGAGGATATTGCCAGCGTCAAGGGCATTTCGCGCGAGCTGGCCGAGGAGATCTATCGTGTCCTGCATTGACAAGCCGCTGGATTCTGTTGCTGCCGGAGTGCATGCCGCTCCACGCTACCGGTGTGTGATCGGTTCCGGGCTGGTGCTGCTGCTGGCCTTGGCGGGGTGCAGCAACTCGCCGCCCTCGACAGCACCTGGCAGCGGTGCTGCGGTGGATGCGCCGGCGCCCAGGGGCTCGGCCATGACGCCGCCATCGGGGCCTGTCAAGGCGCCGGCAGCGGCCGTGGACGCCCTGGGGCCGCCCAAGACGCCGCGCAACCATGCCGAACTGCGGCGCCAGGCGGCACAGCGTCTGGTCGCGGCCAATCCCGACCGCAGCTATATGGGCGCCGTGCCTGAGGTGCTGCTGGCGATACCGGTGCTGGAGATTGAATTGAAGGCAGACGGGCAGGTCCAGCACATCAAGGTACTGCGCCGCCCGGGACAGGCGCTGGACACCGTGCAGTTGGCCATGGACGCCGTGCATCGCGCGGCCCCGTTCGGCAATGTCTCCGCGCTGCCCAAGCCCTGGGTCTTCAGCGAGACCTTCCTGTTCAATGACCAGCGCAAATTCAAGCCCCGGACGCTGGATGAATGAGGGCAGCGGTGCGGCAACAACGCTTGACCCTGCGGCCGCTCCGGCCTCGGGCACAATGCGGCCATGTTTCTGACCCTGCCAACCTTGCTGACCTGGGCGCGCATCGTCGCTATTCCCCTGATCGTCGGCGTGTTCTACCTGGACATTGCGCCAGGGCACCAGAACCTTTTTGCCACGGCGCTGTTCATCCTGGTCGCGCTTACCGACTGGCTGGACGGCTACCTGGCGCGCAGGTTGAATCAGACCTCGTCCTTCGGCGCCTTTCTTGATCCCGTGGCCGACAAGTTCCTGGTCTGCGCGGCGCTACTGATTCTGTTGGAACTGGGGCGGGTCAATGCGCTGGTGGCGCTGGTCATCATCGGTCGCGAGATCGCGATTTCCGCCTTGCGGGAGTGGATGGCGCAGATCGGCGCCTCACGCAGTGTCGCGGTGCACATGGTCGGCAAGCTCAAGACCACCGTGCAAATGGTGGCGATCCCTTTCCTGCTTTACGACGGGCGGCTGTTTGGCTTGATCCCCACGAGGCTCTGGGGCACCTGGCTGATCCTTGCCGCCGTGGTGCTGACGATCTGGTCCATGGTTTATTACCTGCAGAAGGCCGTTCCGGAGATCCGCGCCAAAGCGCGGTGACGGCGGCGCTTCGCAGCGGCTTTCCATCCCGTCCTTTCCCCGTTTTCCCTGCGCTTGTTGTCCGTCGTTGACCGGTTTCCTCCGGTGCGAGTCCCTGCGCTGCCGGCGCTTACTTGGGCCTGTCGATTGGGCAGTTTCTGGGCTTGTATCCGGGCTTGTACTTGGCCGAACGGATGCTTGATTCGGTCTAGAATCCGCTTCCCCGACGGGCGCTCGCTGGCATGCGCAGCCGCCGCTCTTCGTGGCCAGGGCATCCATTCCGAGCGCCTGCGCGTCCAGGCAAGTTGTTGAGGGGAAGGTTTGTGAACAAGTCTGAATTGATCGAGCACATCGCCAAGCAGGCCGACATCTCCAAGGCCGCCGCCGCCCGCGCGCTGGAAGCCGTGATTGGCGGGGTCAAGACCACGCTCAAGAAAAATGGCACGGTTTCTCTGGTAGGCTTCGGCACTTTCAGCGTGACCAAGCGCGCAGCCCGCAGCGGACGCAACCCTCGCACCGGCGACACGATCAAGATCAAGTCGGCCAAGGTGCCCAAGTTCCGTCCCGGCAAGGCGCTCAAGGATGCGGTGAACTGAATCCCGGTTTTCCGGGTGCTTAGCTCAGTTGGTAGAGCGGCGCCCTTACAAGGCGTAGGTCAGCGGTTCGAGCCCGTTAGCACCCACCACTCGTTGCGCATCGCGGCTCGCCCGCATGTGCGGGATAAAATCCCACGCAGCAACCATGCAGCAAAGGCGAACTTCGGGTTCGCCTTTGTCGCAATTGATGTGGCCTGAAAGACAGGCCCTGTGATCCGCCAGTACGGGGCGTCCGTCTTCGGCCCTTCCGAGGTTTTGAATGTTTGATTTCGTTCGCAAGCACAACCGCCTGTTCCAGCTGATCCTGCTGGTCCTGATCCTGCCGTCCTTCGTGGCCTTGGGTGTCAATGGCTACAGCAGCTTCATGGATGGCGGCAATGCCGTGGTCGCTCAGGTCGATGGCCAGAAGGTCAGCCGCTCGGAGTGGGATGCGGCGCACCGCCAGCAGTCGGAACGCCTGCGTCAGCAGATGCCCAACCTGGATCCCAAGCTGCTGGATTCGCCCGAGGCGCGCCAGCAGTCGCTGGACAACCTCGTCCGTGAGCGCGTGCTGCAGGCCGCAGTGCATCGCCAGCACTGGGAGGTGTCGCGCGCTCAGCTGACTCGCGTCTTTGACTCGGACCCGCAGTTCGCGGCGCTGCGCATGCCGGACGGCTCGGTCAATGAGGCGCTGCTGGCACCCCAGGGCATGAACGCGCAGATCTTCCTCATGCGTTTGCGTGACAGCCTGGCCAAGGAGCAGGTCCTGCGCGGTGTGAGCAATTCCGCCATCGGCGGCGGCACTTTGTCGGCCCACGCCTTCGACGCTTTCTTCCAGCGCCGTGAAGTGCGCCTGCTGGCCCTGAGCCCTGCCGAATTCGCCGCACAGGTCAAGCCCACGGACGCCGAGGTCGAGGCTTATTTCAAGGATCCGGCCAATGCCAGCAAGCTCCAGCTGCCGGAGGTGGCGCAGATCGAGTACGTGGTGCTGGATGTCGATGCCCTGAAGGCGGGCGTCACGGTTTCTGACAAGGACCTGCACGACTACTACGAGCAGAACCGCAACCGCTACACGGTGGCCGAGGAGCGCCGCGCCAGCCACATCCTGATCAAGGCAGACAAGGGTGCTTCGGCGGCGGACAAGGCCAAGGCGCGTGCGCGCGCCGAGGAGCTGTTGGCCCAGGTGCAGAAGGCGCCGGCCAGCTTTGCCGACCTGGCTCGCAAGAACTCGCAGGACGAGGGTTCGGCCAGCCGGGGCGGTGACCTCGATTTCTTCCCGCGCGGTGCCATGGTCAAGCCTTTCGAGGACGCGGCCTACTCGCTCAAGCAGGGTGAGATCAGCAAGGTGGTCGAAAGCGACTTCGGCTTCCACATCATTCAGCTGACGGCCGTGCGCGGTGGCGAAACCAAGGCTTTCGAGGCTGTGCGTGCCGAGATCGAAGATGAGGTGCGCAAGCAACTCGCCCAGAAGCGTTACTCCGAACTTGCCGAGACCTTCAGCAACACGGTCTACGAGCAGTCCGACAGCCTCAAGCCGGTGGCTGACAAGCTCAAGCTGACCATTCGCACCGCCGCCGTGCAGCGCAAGCCCGCGGCAGACGCGCAGGGGGCGCTGGCCTCGGCCAAGCTGCTGGAGGCTGTGTTCAGCAGTGATTCGCTGCAGAACAAGCGCAATACCGAAGCCGTCGAATTCGGCCCCAGCCAACTGGTTGCTGCCCATGTGACCGAGTACAAGCCGGTGCGCATGCCTGCCTTTGACGACGTGAAGGCACAGGTCACCCAGCTGCTGGTGGCCAAGCAGGCGGCCGCCCTGGCTGTGAAGACGGGAGCGGAGAAGCTGGCGGCGATCAAGGCGTCGGGTGATCTTGCTTCGCTGCAGGCCGCGCAGACGGTGTCGCGCATCCAGGCAGGCAAGCTGCCGCCCAAGGTGCTGAACGCCATTCTCCAGGCAGACGCCGGCAAGCTGCCCAGCTTCGTGGGGCTGGAGACTGGTGATGGCGGCTACGTGATTGCCGCCGTGACGCAGATCTTGCCGCGCGACGCCCAGGTGGCTGACCCCGTGCGCACGGCCCAGCAGTACGCTCAAGCCTGGGGTGCGGCCGAATCCGAGGCCTATTTCAAGGCATTGAAGGCTCAGTTCAAGACTTCGGTCAAGGCATCTGCCTCGGCTGCTTCGGCGCCAGCTTCGAACTGATGCCGGCATTTGGAAAAAGTTTTTGCAAACTCTTCCCAAGCGGATGAATTACTGCTTATAATCTAAGGCTTCACCGGTGGCTGTAGCTCAGTTGGTAGAGTCCCAGATTGTGATTCTGGTTGTCGTGGGTTCGAGTCCCATCAGCCACCCCACCGGATAGATAAACGGCGACAAGAATTCAGGTTCTTGTCGCCGTTTTGTTTTGCGCGACCGCTTTCGCCGCCCGACAGCGCGCAAGTCGGATCCGGCATAAGGATCCGGCATAAGGATCAGGCATAAGGATCAGGCATAAGGATCAGGCATGTGGCCGCTGCATGCGGTCCCTACATGTGGTCCCATGGCGTTGCCTGCTGAGCCGCGTTGCCGCAGGCGGGCGCCTTCCGCTGGCTTGAGGTCGTGCTGGGGCGGCGGGCTGGCGGCCTCGCGACGGCAGGGTGCCTTGGGTCGAAGCAGCGGGGGGCGTCAGGTCGAATCGCAAGGGCAGTTTGCTTGCGCCCGAGCGCCTGAGGAAGAGCGTCTGTCGCAGGTCAGCCGGGCGGTGGAGCGATGGGCTTGTCCATCGGCGCCGTAGCTCGTTGCCGCAACGGCGGCCCAGGGCTCAGACCAGCCCTTGCTTGCTGGCCAGCACCGCCGCTTCTGCGCGGCTGGACACGTTCAGCTTCTTGTAGATGGACTTGATGTGGTCATTGACGGTGAACCACTTGATGCCCATCAGGTTGGCGATTTCCTTGATCGTGAAGCCCTTGCTGAGATAGGTGAGCACCTCGTTCTCTCGAGGCGTCAGGCGCTCCCATTCGGGCGCCGGGTCCAGCGCGACGCTGCGGCTGTTGGCGTAGCCGCCCGGGCTGGTCAGTGTGCCGAAGCCGGAGTTCAAACCCATGGGGCCGCTGTCACCGCTGGTGCCGGGCCGGAAATGCGACAGCAGGCGCCGCGCGATGGCTGGCGACAGCGGTGGCTGGCCGCGCACGATGCGCTGCAGTTCCTCCACCAGTACTTCGAAGCGATCTTCCTTCAGCAGATAACCGTCTGCGCCGCACTGCAGCGCCGGGAAGAGGTGATCGTCGTCAGAGTACAGCGTGGTGACGATCTTGATGGCCGGGCTGGAGGCAATCTCGGCCAGCAGCTCCATGCCATTGCCGTCAGGCAGCTCCAGATCGACCAAGATCAGGCGGAATCCCTGCTCGGGCGGCAGCGAGGCCACGCGGGCCAATTGCTTGCGCGCGGTTTCCAGGTCGCCGGCTTCGACGAGTTCCATGGTGTCACTGAAGCTTTCCCTCACCACGCGGCAAAGAAAGCTGCGGGCAACGGGGTTGTCTTCGAGGATGAGTACTTTGACGGCCATGGTCCGAGGGGCTCAGAAGCTTGCATCCTAGCGCACTGGCCCCTCGAACAAAGCCCCTGAAAGCGGGGAGTCGGCAAGCGGCTGTTTCCCGAACGCGAACGCCGATCAGGGGGCCGTGCCGCACTCGTTGACAAGCAGAATCTTGCCTATCACTTGGCGCGACTGCATGCGCGCGAAGGCCGCTGGCAGATCACGCATTGCAAAGCGCTGGTCGAGCACAGGCGCGATGCGTCCGGCCAGATGCAGGCGCACGAGCTCAGCCAGCAAAGCCGCATTCTGCTGCGGTTCCCGCTTGGCAAACTCGCCCCAGAACACGCCGACCATTGACGCGCCTTTGAGCAGGCAGAGGTTCAGCGGCAGGGCAGGAATCTGTCCTTGTGCGAACCCCACCACCAGGTGCCGTCCTCGCCAGGCAATGGACCGGAAGGCGGCTTCGCTGAGCTCGCCGCCCACGGGGTCATAGATCACGTCTGGGCCCCGCCCCCCTGTCAACTCTTTCAGGGTGGCGCGCAGGTCTTGCCGAGACAGGTCGATGCAGTGGTCGGCTCCGAGTGCCAGGCAGCGCTGGCTCTTGTCGGTGCTGGAGGTTGCCGCAATCACATGGGCGCCGGCTGCCTTGGCCAACTGGATGGCTGCCGTCCCCACGCCGCCCGCAGCGCCCAGTATCAGCACCGTTTCGCCGGATTGCAGCTGCGCACGATCCAGCAGCGCGTGCTGGCTGGTGGCATAGGTGCAGATGAACGCGGCCGCCGCGTCCAGCGCAAAGGCGTCGGGCAGGGGAGCGAGCAGGGCCGCGTTGACGCAGGCATGCGTCGCGAAGGCGCCGGTGCCTGTGAACCCGGCGACCCGCGTGCCGGGCCGCAAATGATGGACGCCAGCACCCACGGCCTCCACCACGCCGGAGAACTCGGCCCCGGGGACAAAGGGCAGCGGCGGGCGCATCTGGTACTTGCCCTGCACGATCAGCAGGTCGGGGAAATTCAGGCTGGCAGCGTGAATGCGTACCAGGGCCTCGCCGGCACCGGGCTCCGGCCGGGCTTGCGCCTCCCAGCGAAGGGTCTGGACGCCAGCGGCGTCGGGGCTGATCCAGGCATGCATGGCGTTCTCCGATGGCAAGAGCGGGCGGGGTGTCGGGCGCAGGCAAGCACAGTCAGCTGCTGTGCGCTGCGGCGCATACTAGGGCCAAGCGTCCTTCCAGGGCGTCACCCGCGTGACGCAAGTCAAGCCCGTGCCAGCACCGACCCTGACACGGCCGCCGCTCAATAGAATCGCCACATGCGGATTCTCATAGCCAATGATGATGGTTACCTGGCGCCCGGCCTGGCAGCCCTGGTGAAGGCCTGCGAGGGCCTGGGCTCCATCGATGTGATCGCCCCTGAGCAAAACGCCTCGGGGACTTCCAACGCGCTGACCTTGTCCCGCCCGCTGTCGGTCTATACGGCGGCCAATGGCTTTCGCTACGTCAATGGCACACCCTCGGACTGCGTGCATCTGGCTCTGACCGGCGTGCTGGGCTATCGGCCGGATCTGGTGTTGTCCGGCATCAACAACGGCGCCAATATGGGCGACGACACCCTGTATTCGGGCACCGTGGCGGCGGCGACAGAGGGGTATCTGTTCGGCATTCCGTCCATCGCCTTCTCGCAGGCAGAAAAAGGGTGGGCCCATCTGGACGCCGCAGCGGCCCTGGCGCGATCGCTGGTGGACCAGCTGTTGGCCGGCGGCTTGGGTGAACCCTTCCTGCTCAACGTCAACATTCCGAACCGCGCCGACGCCTTGTCGCTGCCTCGCCGCCTCACGCGCCTGGGTCGCAGGCATGCCAGTGAGCCCTTGATCCATCAGCTGAATCCGCGGGGCGAGTCCATGTACTGGATCGGCCCGGCAGGCGATGCGCGCGAGGCTGGCGAAGGTACGGATTTCCATGCCTGTGCCAATGGCATGGTGTCCATCACGCCGCTGCAGATCGACCTGACCGACCATGCCAGCCTGCCGCGGTGGGGGCAGCGTCTGGATGGGGTGCTGCAGTGAGTTCGGGGGCGCCGCGGACCCGCCGCTTTCCTCTGGGCCTCGAGCAGGTGCAGGCCAAGCCGGCGGTACCGGCGCGCGAGCTGCTGCGCCCGCAAGCGCATCTGCACATGGCGGCGGCGGATGCCGCACGTCTGCAAACGCCGCAAGGTCTGGGGCTGGATTCCGCGGGCGTGCGCCAACGCATGGTGCAGCGCCTCAGGCGCGAGGGCTTGGCGGACGAGCGTGTGTTGCAGGCGCTGACCGATGTGCCGCGGCATGAGTTCGTCGACAGTGCGCTGGCGATCCAGGCCTACGAAGACACCAGCCTGCCCATCGGTCACGGACAGACCATTTCCAAGCCTTCTGTGGTGGGCCGGATGATCGCTTTGCTGATGGCCGGTGAGCGCGCGCGGCAGCGTGGGGGGCTGGAGCGTGTGCTGGAGATCGGCACCGGCTGCGGCTATCAGGCTGCAGTCCTGGCTCGCCTGGCGCAGCAGGTGGTCAGCATCGAGCGGCTGAAGCCCTTGCATGACAAGGCGGTGGACACGCTCGCGCGGCTGCAGGTGCAGCGGCTCAAGCTGATTCACGGCGATGGTCGCCTGGGCGACGGCGCCAGTGCGCCTTACGACGCCATCATTGCCGCAGCCGGCGGCGAGGATCTGCCGCCGGCCTGGCTGGCGCAGCTGGCGCCCGGTGGACGACTGGTCGCGCCCATGCAGGCGCCTGGCGGAAAGGGGCAGGTGCTGGTGGTCGTCGATCATGTGCGAGATGCGAGCGGTCAGCGATTTGTTCATACCCAGCACGAGGCGGTGCTTTTCGTGCCTCTAAAATCCGGCGTCATATGAGGGCGAATGCATCGCCCTGTGGCTTTGTCCCGCCCGCTGCGGGCTTTCAGGGTGATTGCAAGAACATGTCTTTCCGAATCCGCCCACTGTCTTTGCTGCAGGCGCCGTTGATGTCGTTCGGCTGGCGCCCGCGTTGTGGTGCAACGCTTGCGCTGCTGGGGTTGCTGGCGGCCTGTGCCTCGCCTTCGCATCGCGCACCGGTGGAGGAGCGCAGCGCCGGCGCAAGCAGCAAGCCCGCCGTTGCCGCACCGGTTCAGACCGCATCAGGCGTCGCCGCCTCGGCGGTGGATCCCAAGCTGCTGCCCGGCGCGGAGAACGCCGGCAAGCCGGGGTACTACACCGTCAAGCAGGGCGATACGCTGATCCGCATCGCGCTGGACAACGGCCAGAACTGGCGTGACCTCGTGAAGTGGAACAACCTGGCCAACGCCAACCTGATCGAAGTGGGTCAGGTCTTGCGCGTGGTGGCGCCGGGCGCCAATCCTGTTGTCAACACCAAGCCGGTGAGCACCGCCAAAGTGGAGGCACGCCCGCTGGACAGCAAGCCGCTGCCGCCGGCATCCTCCACGGCTGCCGGGGCCAGCACTGCGGCCTCTGCGCCGGCCAGCGCGGTCGCTTCGTCTGCATCGGCCAATGCCGCGCCGGCCAGTGCGCCGATGGCCAGGGGCGCCGAGGACGATCTGGTCTGGTCCTGGCCCGTGCCGGGGCAGGTGATCCAGTCATTCGACGACAGCCGCAATAAGGGCGTGGACCTCAGCGGCAAGGCCGGTGACGCCGTTCTTGCAGCCGCCAGCGGCCGTGTCATGTATGTCGGTGCATCGCTGCGCGGCTATGGCAATGCCATCATCGTGAAGCATGCGAATGACTACCTCAGCGTCTATGCGCATAATCAGACCATGCTCGTGAAGGAGGACCAACTGGTCCACCGCGGTCAGAAGATTGCCGAGATGGGGTCAAGCGATGCTGATCAGGTCAAGCTTCATTTCGAAGTCCGCAAGAGTGGCAAGCCCCTGGATCCCGCCAAGGTGCTGCCACCTCGCTGAGCGCATCTAGCACAAGGGGCAGGTCATGGAGAACCCTCTGGAATCAGCCCCTGAACTGCCACACCGGCCCTTGAGCGCTCCCGGTTCGCGTGACGACGCGCCGGCGGAGGAGGACCTTGACGAGGTTCGGCCGGTTGACCTGCTGGCCCAGGGCGATGTGGAACTGGGCAATGCACTGCAGGCCTATCTGCGCGACATCCGGCGCACCCCGCTGCTGACGCCACAGCAAGAGTACGACACCGCGATGCAGGCGCGGGCGGGCAGCTTCGAGGCCCGCCAGGCCATGATCGAGCACAACCTGCGGCTGGTGGTCAGCATTGCCAAGAACTATCTCGGGCGCGGCCTGCCGATGAGTGATCTCATTGAAGAAGGCAACCTGGGCCTGATGCACGCCATTGGCAAGTTCGAGCCTGAGCGCGGCTTCCGCTTCTCCACGTATGCCAGTTGGTGGATACGCCAGGGCATCGAGCGGGCCTTGATGCACCAGGCCCGCCTGGTGCGTTTGCCGGTGCACATCGTGCGCGAGCTCAACCAGGTTCTCAAGGCTCGTCGCGCTCTGGAAGCGCTGGCCAGCCAGAAGGGCGCGGAAGCGCAGGTGAGGGCGGACGAAATCGCGCATCTGCTCAACCGTCCGGTCGGCGAAATCAACGAACTGCTGGCCTATGCCGAACTGCCCAGCTCGCTGGATCTGCCGGTGGACCGCAGCAGCGAAGGCGGCGAGGCGATGGTCGATCTGGTCGCGGATGAGCAGTCGCCCGACCCCATGGGTTCGCGCCTCAATCACGAGATCGAGGACTTGCTGGCCCATGGGCTGGCCTCGCTCAACGAGCGTGAGCGGGAGGTGCTGGCAGGCCGCTATGGCCTGGCGGACCGCGAGCCGGAAACGTTGGATGTGCTCGCCCAGCGCCTGGGCCTGACGCGCGAGCGCATCCGGCAGATCCAGATCGAGGCACTCACCAAGCTCAAGCGCAACATGATGCGGCACGGCATCAATCGCGACGCCATCTTCTGAAGCGTGCCGCCGCCGGCGCCCAACGCGTGCCCCCGCCCTCCCTGCGGGGATGGCGTCCGGCCCTGGGATAATCGCGCGCATGACGCAACAATCGGAATGGCTCAAGGTCGAGTCACTGGACATTGAGGCCCAGGGCATTGCACACAACAGCGAAGGCAAGGTGGTCTTCATCGAGGGCGCCTTGCCTGGTGAAGAGGTGCAGGTCCAGGTCGGCCGGAAGAAGAACAATTGGGAGCAGGGCAGCCTTGTCGCCCTGCGGCGCGAGAGCTCGCAGCGCGTAGCGCCGGGCTGCCCGCATTTCGGCCTGCATGCCGGCGCATGTGGAGGCTGCAAGATGCAGCATCTGCATGTCTCGGCCCAGGTGGCCGTCAAGCAGCGCGTGCTGGAAGACAACCTCTGGCATCTGGGCAAGGTCAAGGCCGAGCGCCTGCTGCGCCCCATCGAAGGACCGACCTGGGGCTACCGCTATCGCGCCCGCCTGTCGGTGCGCTATGTGGCCAAGAAGGGCGAGGTGCTGGTGGGCTTCCATGAGCGCAAGAGCCGTTACATCGCCGACATGCAGCAGTGCCGTATCCTGCCGCCGAAAGTCAGCGGCCTGCTGATGCCCCTGCGCGCGCTGATCGCCAGCATGGACGAGCGCGACCGCCTGCCTCAGATTGAGCTGGCCATGGGCGATGTGGACGGGCGCCAGATCACGGCCCTGGTGCTGCGCCATCTGGAGCCCCTGGGCGAGGCCGACAAGCAGCGCCTGCGTGACTTTGCCGCGCTGCACGACGTGCAATGGTGGCTGCAGCCCAAAGGGCCGGACACCGTCCGCCTCATGGACGAAGGCGGCATCGAGCTGGCCTACACCCTGCCCGAGTTCGGCATCCTCATGCCCTTCAAGCCCACGGACTTCACGCAGGTCAACCACCACATCAACACCGTGCTGGTGGGGCGTGCCCTGCGGCTGCTGGAAGTGCAAGCGCAGGAGCGTGTCATCGACTGGTTCTGCGGCCTCGGCAACTTCACGCTGCCGCTGGCCACGCAGGCGCGTGAGGTGCTGGGCATCGAGGGCAGCGAGGCGCTGGTGCAGCGTTCGCGGGAGAACGCGCGGCGCAACAAGCTCGATCACAAGACGAGCTTCGTGGCGCGTAATCTCTTCGAAATGACGCCGGCCATGCTGGTGGCCGACGGTCATGCCGACCGCTGGCTGGTGGATCCGCCGCGCGAGGGCGCCTTTGCGCTGGCCAAGGCGCTGGCGGACCTGTGCGCGGATCCAGGCCTGGCGCCTGGCTGGCAGCCGCCTCGGCGCATCGTCTACGTGTCCTGCAATCCGGCCACGCTGGCGCGCGATGCCGGCCTGCTGGTCAACCTGGCCGGCTATCGCTGCACGGCGGCCAGCGCGGTGAACATGTTCCCGCATACGGCCCATGTGGAATCCATTGCCGTCTTTGAGCGCTGAGCAGCAGGTCCCGTGCAATGAAAAAAAGGGCTCCGGATGCCGGAGCCCTTTGCTTTTGCCGGGCCCTCAAAGCCTTCAGGGCTCAGGGGCGCCGGCTGCAGGCACTTCAGTCGCGTTCGCCGCCAAAGATGCCCAGCATGGCCAGCAGGTTCTGGAACACGTTGTAGATGTCCAGGTAGATGGCGAGGGCGGCGCTGATGTAGTTGGTCTCGCCGCCGTCAACGATGCGTTTGACGTCGTAAACCATGAAGGCCGAAAAGATGGCCATGGACAGCACCATCAGTGTGAGCATCAGGGCTGAGGATTGCAGGAAGACGTTCGCCAGGCCGGCCACCAGCAGAATGATGGCGCCGATGAACAGGAACTTGCCCATGCCGGACAGGTCACGCTTGATCACGGTTGCCAGGCTGGCCATGGCCAGGAAGATGATCCCTGTGCCGGCAAAGGCCGTCATGATCAGCGAGGGGCCGTTCTTGAAGCCCAGCACGAAGCTCAGCAGGCGCGAGAGCATCAAGCCCATGAAGAAGGTGAAGGCCAGCAGCGACGCCACACCCGCCGCGCTGTTCTTGGTCTTCTCGACCAGAAACATCAGGCCGAAGGCGCCGGCGAAGAAGATGAGCAGGCTCGCGCCGGTGCCCAGCGTGGACAGGATGCCCGTCGTGACGCCGATCCATGCGCCGAGCACGGTGGGCACCATGGACAGCGCCAGCAGCCAGTAGGTATTGCGCAGCACTCGCTGCCGGTCGGCGGCCAGGCCTTGGGCAAAGCTGCCGAGTTGACCTTGAACGTCGTACATGAATTCCTCCGGTGTCGATGAGAGACTGCCCGGGTTGGGCAGGCCGGTCGATTCTAGGATGAGCGGCGAGACAGTTTTACTGCCCGCATGCCCAATCCACGGACTGGCAAGGGCTAAAGTGAGGCCCTCCCTGCAATTCTCAAGTACTCGAGACGCCCTCATGAAGCAAAAACCCTATCTCGCCCTGGATGACGTCAAACGCATCGCTGCCGCCGCCGAAGCCGAGGCGGTCAAGAACAACTGGGCCGTCAGCATCGCCATTGTGGACGACGGTGGGCATCTGCTGTGGCTGCAGCGGCTGGATGGCGCCGCTGCCATCTCGGCGCAGATCGCGCCGGCCAAGGCCCACACGGCGGCCCTGGGGCGGCGCGAATCCAAGGTCTACGAGGACATGATCAACCAGGGGCGTGTGTCCTTCCTGAGCGCACCGGGCCTGTCCGGGCTGCTGGAGGGTGGTGTGCCGGTGCTGGTCGACGGCTTCTGCGTGGGTGCCGTGGGCGTCAGCGGCGTGAAGTCCAGCGAGGATGCGCAGATCGCGCGCGCAGGCATTGCGGCCTTGGGCTGATGGCGGTGAGTGCGCGCCGGAGCATTCGTTTCAGGCGAATGGCGGTGCGCTCGATCACGGGACTTTTTGTGCGGAACTTCGCTCGGTAATTACCCTGGTCGGTTATACTTAGCAGGTTTACCCGCAACCACCTACGCACCCAGCGAAACTCGAACCGTTTCCCCATCGGATTCAGGTCATCCGGCTGCAATGCCGAGACCGTACAAGCCGCCTCAGACCTCTGGTGTGTGGCGGCTTTTTCAGAGCAGAGCTGGGCGCGCACAATAACGGAGAATCCCGTGCTGCCCGATCTGCTTTCCTCCCCCTCAGCGATCCTCGCCCTGGCAGACGGCACGGTCTTCAAAGGCACCTCGATCGGCGCCGCCGGTCATACCGTTGGCGAGGTGGTGTTCAACACCTCGCTGACTGGTTACCAAGAAATCCTCACTGACCCCAGCTACTGCCGGCAGATCGTCACCCTGACGTATCCGCACATCGGCAATTACGGCGTCAACGAGGAGGACGTCGAGGCCCAGAAGATCTTTGCCGCAGGCCTGATCATCAAGGAAGTCCCCGTCCTTGATTCCAATTTCCGCAAGACGCGCAGCCTGCAGCAGTACCTGAAGGACGAAGGCACGGTGGCCATCGCCGGCCTCGATACCCGCCGCCTCACGCGCATTCTGCGCACCCATGGCGCGCAGAACGGTTGCATCCTGGCACTCCAGCCGGGCGAAGCCATCTCCGACGCCCACATCGCCGACGCCATCGCCCGCGCCAAGGCCGCGCCAAGCATGGCTGGCCAGGATCTGGCCAAGGTGGTGTCGCGCACCGAACGCGAAAGCTGGACGCAGACCGAGTGGACCCTGGGCAAGGGCTATGGCGAGCAGACGGCTCCCAAGTTCCACGTGGTGGCGTATGACTTCGGCGTGAAGCGCAACATCCTGCGCATGCTGGCCTCGCGCGGCTGCAAGATCACCGTCGTGCCGGCCCAGACGCCTGCCAGCGCGGTCTTCGATCTCGAGCCGGATGGTGTGTTCCTCTCCAACGGCCCTGGAGATCCGGAGCCCTGCAGCTACGCCATCGAGGCGGCCCGCCAACTGATCGAAGCCGGCATCCCGACTTTCGGCATCTGCCTGGGTCACCAGATCATGGCCCTGGCCAGCGGCGCCAAGACCTTCAAGATGAAGTTCGGCCACCATGGCGGCAACCATCCTGTGAAGGATCTGGACAACCAGCGCGTCTCCATCACCAGCCAGAACCACGGCTTTGCGGTCGACGCCGCCACGCTGCCCGCCAATCTGCGTCCCACCCACATCAGCCTGTTCGACGGCACGCTGCAAGGCCTGGCCCGCACCGACAAGCCCGCCTTCTGCTTCCAGGGGCACCCGGAGGCGAGCCCTGGCCCGCATGACATCGCCTACCTGTTCGACCGTTTCATCGGTCTGATGGCCAAGGCCTAAAGCCGAAGAGAAGGAGAACAAACAATGGCAAAACGCAGCGACATCAAGAGCATCCTCATCATCGGCGCCGGCCCCATCATCATTGGCCAGGCCTGCGAGTTCGACTATTCCGGGGCCCAGGCCTGCAAGGCCCTGCGTGAAGAAGGCTACAAGGTCATCCTGGTCAACAGCAATCCGGCGACCATCATGACCGACCCGGACACGGCCGATGTGACCTACATCGAGCCCATCACCTGGCAGGTGGTCGAGAAGATCATCGCCAAGGAGCGTCCGGACGCCATCCTGCCCACCATGGGCGGACAGACTGCGCTGAACTGCGCCCTGGACCTGCACAAGCACGGCGTGCTGGCCAAGTACGGCGTGGAGATGATCGGCGCCAACGAGAAGGCCATCGAGAAGGCCGAGGACCGCCTGAAGTTCAAGGACGCGATGACCAAGATCGGCCTGGATTCGGCCAAGTCCGGCATCGCGCATTCCATGGAAGAGGCCTGGTCCGTGCAGAAGCGCATCCACGCCGAGATCGGCGGCAGCGGCTTCCCCATGGTGATCCGCCCCAGCTTCACGCTGGGCGGCACAGGCGGCGGCATCGCCTACAACCCCGAAGAATTCGAAGAGATCTGCAAGCGCGGGTTGGACCTCTCGCCGACCAACGAACTGCTGATCGAGGAATCGCTGATCGGCTGGAAGGAGTACGAGATGGAAGTGGTCCGCGACAAGGCGGACAACTGCATCATCGTCTGCTCGATCGAGAACCTGGACCCCATGGGCATCCACACCGGTGACTCCATCACCGTGGCCCCGGCCCAGACCTTGACCGACAAGGAATACCAGCTGTTGCGCAACGCCTCCATCGCCATCCTGCGCGAGATCGGCGTGGACACCGGCGGTTCGAACGTGCAGTTCTCGATCAACCCCAAGAACGGTCGAATGATCGTGATCGAGATGAACCCCCGCGTGTCGCGCTCCTCGGCGCTGGCCTCCAAGGCCACGGGCTTCCCCATCGCCAAGGTCGCAGCCAAGCTGGCCGTGGGCTACACGCTGGACGAACTGAAGAACGACATCACCGGCGGCGCGACGCCGGCCTCGTTCGAGCCTTCCATCGACTACGTCGTCACCAAGATCCCGCGCTTTGCCTTCGAGAAGTTCCCGATGGCCGACTCGCACCTGACCACGCAGATGAAGTCGGTGGGCGAGGTGATGGCCATGGGCCGCAGCTTCCAGGAATCGTTCCAGAAGGCCTTGCGCGGCCTGGAGACGGGCATTGACGGCTTGACCGAGCGCTCGACCGATCGTGAAGAAATCGTTCAGGAAATCGGCGAACCCGGCCCCGAGCGCATCCTGTTCCTGGCTGACGCCTTCCGCATCGGCATGAGCCTGCAGGAAGTCTTCGACGAAACCGCCGTGGACCCCTGGTTCCTGGCCCAGATCGAGCAGCTGGTGCAGATCGAGCAGAGCCTCAAGGGCCGCGCGCTGGCCACGCTGAGCAACGACGAACTGCGCTTTCTGAAGCAGAAGGGCTTCTCGGACAAGCGCATCGCCAAGCTGCTGGGCACCAATCAGCACGAGGTGCGCCGCACCCGTCATGCCCTGGGCATCCGTCCGGTCTACAAGCGTGTGGACACCTGCGCTGCCGAGTTCGAGACGCAGACCGCCTACATGTACTCCACGTACGACGAGGAGTGCGAAGCCGCGCCGACGGACAAGAAGAAGATCATGGTGCTGGGCGGTGGTCCGAACCGCATCGGTCAGGGCATCGAGTTCGATTACTGCTGCGTCCACGCCGCGCTGGCCATGCGTGAAGACGGCTACGAGACCATCATGGTCAACTGCAATCCCGAGACCGTCTCGACCGACTACGACACCTCGGACCGCCTCTACTTCGAGCCGGTGACGCTGGAAGACGTGCTGGAGATCGTCGACAAGGAAAAGCCCGTCGGCGTGATCGTGCAGTACGGTGGCCAGACTCCCTTGAAGCTGGCCCTGGACCTGGAAGCCAATGGCGTGCCCATCATCGGCACGACGCCGGACTCCATCGACATCGCCGAGGACCGCGAGCGCTTCCAGAAGCTGCTGCACGAGCTGGGCCTGAAGCAGCCGCCCAACCGCACCGCGCGCAGCGAGGACCAGGCCGTCGTGCTGGCCCAGGAGATCGGCTATCCGCTGGTGGTGCGCCCCAGCTATGTGCTGGGCGGCCGTGCCATGGAGATCGTGCATGGTGACAAGGACCTGGAGCGCTACATGCGCGAAGCAGTGCGCGTCTCTGACAAGTCCCCTGTGCTGCTGGACCACTTCCTGCAGGATGCCGTCGAGGTCGACGTGGACTGCATCTCCGACGGCGAAGCCGTGATGATCGGCGGCATCATGGAGCACGTGGAGGCTGCCGGCATCCACTCGGGCGACTCCGCCTGCTCGCTGCCGCCCTACACGCTGTCGGCCGAGCTGCAGGACGAGCTGCGCCGCCAGACCGCTGCGATGGCTCGCGCGCTGAAGGTCGTCGGCCTGATGAACGTGCAGTTCGCCATCCAGGGTGACGTCACCAAGGGCCTGGCCGAGAACCAGGTCTATGTGCTGGAAGTGAACCCGCGCGCCTCGCGCACCGTGCCCTTCGTGTCCAAGGCGACCGGCCAGCAACTCGCCAAGATCGCAGCCCGCTGCATGGCCGGCCAGAAGCTGGCGCAGCAAAAGGACCGCAAGGGCGAGGTGCCGCACGAGGTGGTGCCGCCGTACTTCAGCGTCAAGGAGGCGGTCTTCCCCTTCAACAAGTTCCCTGGCGTGGACCCCATCCTCAGCCCGGAAATGCGTTCGACGGGTGAAGTCATGGGTGCCGGCCGCACCTTCGGCGAGGCCATGCTCAAGAGTCAGCTGGGTGCCGGCAGCCGCCTGCCGCGCCAGGGCAATGTGCTGATCACGGTGAAGAACAACGACAAGGCCCGCGCGGTCGCTGTCGCGCGTGACCTGCATGCGCTGGGCTTCGGCGTGGTGGCCACCAAGGGCACGGCTGCCGCCATCGCCGCGGCCGGCGTGCCGGTCCAGGTGGTCAACAAGGTCAAGGACGGCCGTCCGCACATCGTGGACATGATCAAGGGTGGCGACATCCAGCTCGTCTTCACCACCGTGGATGAGACCCGTGCCGCGATCGCCGACAGCCGCCACATCCGCCAGGCGGCCCTGGCCAACCGCGTGACCTACTACACCACCATGGCGGGCTGCGAGGCCGCCGTGGAGGGCATGAAGCACAAGGACGGGCTGTTGGTGCAATCTCTGCAGGAACTGCACGCCGAACTGCACTAAACTGCGCTACTGCCGGACCGCTCCGAAGCTGGGAGTGCCGGTCCGGCCCCTGTACCGCCGCCGTGGCTCATTGCGAGCCTCTGCGGCGGTCTTGTTTTGTCTATCAAGGTTCTATGTATGGCCACGATCCCTCTGACCAAGCGCGGCGCTGAAAAGCTGAAGGAAGAACTGCATCGACTCAAGACGGTCGAGCGTCATGCCGTGATCAACGCCATCGCCGAGGCCCGCGCCCAGGGCGATCTGTCCGAAAACGCCGAGTACGAGGCGGCCAAGGACAAGCAGGGCTTCATCGAAGGCCGCATCCTGGAGATCGAAGGCAAGCTCGCTGCGGCCCAGGTCATCGATCCGGCAGATGTCGACGCCGGCGGCAAGGTGGTGTTCGGCACCACGGTGGATCTCGAGGAAGAGGCCTCCGGCAACGAGGTGACCTACCAGATCGTCGGTGACGACGAGGCCGACCTGAAGCTGGGCCTGATCTCCATCTCCTCGCCCATCGCCCGCGCGCTGATCGGCAAGGAGGCCGGCGATGTGGCCGAGGTGCAGGCACCCGGCGGCATCAAGCGCTATGAGATTGTCGACGTCCGGTATGTCTGACCACCTCCGACGCGCTGCGCGCGCCCCCTCAAAGGGGCAAGGCCGCTGGCCCGGCGTAGGCGGATCCTCGGCCTCCGCTCTGGGGCCGGGTGCCGTGCGGTAAGGGATTGAGGACTGAATCGATGCTGATGCGCGTGCGTGCCTTGTTGGCCGCCCTGTGGGGCGGCTTTCTTCTGTGCGTGGCGGGAGTGGCGGCGCCGACGGCGTTCGGCGTGCTGAACAGGCCGGAGGCGGGGCGCTATGTGGGGCGGCTGTTCGAGCTGGATGCGCAGATTGGGCTGGCGCTGGGGCTGCTGCTGGTGATGATGGAGCGGCGGGTGCAGCGCGATGCCGAGTCCGCTCGCATCACCACGCCGGAGCTGCTGCTGCCCTTGGGGGCCTTGTTCTGCGTGGTGCTGGGCTACTACGGCCTTCAGCCGCTGATGGCCGAGGCACGGGCCGGGCAGGGGAGCCTCGGCTTCGGTGCGCTGCACGGCATCTCGTCTGCAGTGTTCGGGGTCAAGCTGGTGTTGGTGCTGTGCTTGGCGTGGCGGGCCAGCCGACGCTGAGTCGGTCCAGGTCGGGCCAGATCCGACCAGATCGGACCAGGGGCATGAAAAAAGGACCGGCACACGAGGTGGCGGTCCCGGCTTGCTGAAAAAGACGCGATCACTCGGCGACGCGCTTCTTCACGCTGCGTTGCTTGGGCTTGGCGCGCTTGATCTCGCCGCCCTGGGCCACACGCTGGTTGCCCAGCAGCTGGACCTTCTTGATGGTGGGGCGGCTGTTCCCGTTCTTGGAGAACTTGACGATCTTCACCACCTTGGGCGCGGGCATGGCGTTCTCGCGCTCGGTGCGTTCCTTCTCAGGAATGGGGCGCCACAGGATCAGCAGCTTGCCGATGTGCTGAATGGGCGCCGCGTCCAGCTCATCGGACAGCTGGGCCAGGATGGCTTCGCGGTTCTCGCGGTCATCCGACAGCACGCGCACCTTGATCAGGCCATGGGCCTTCAAGGCGGCATCGGTTTCCTTCACGACGGCGGGCGTGAGTCCGTCGGCGCCGATCATCACGACGGGGTCGAGGTGGTGGGCGTCGGCTCTTTTTTCCTTGCGCTGGGCAGGGGTCAGTTGAATCGCAGGCATGGCCGTATTATCGGGCCAGACGCTCCAAATCATGAAAATCGACAGCAAAAGCAAGAAGATCAACAAGGCGTGGCTGAATGACCACGTCAACGACCCCTATGTGCGGCTGGCGCAAAAGGAGGGCTATCGCTCACGCGCGGCCTACAAGCTCAAGGAAATCGACGAAGAGCTGCGCCTGATCCGCCCAGGGCAGGTGGTCGTGGACCTCGGGGCATCGCCCGGCGCCTGGAGCCAATACCTGCGCCGCAAGTTCGCGCCCAAGCAGGCGGGGGTGGGAGGGGCCGCGGTGGGCGAGCTCAACGGCACCATCGTCGCGCTGGACCTGCTGGAGTTCGAGCCTGTCGAGGGCGTGCAGTTCATCCAAGGGGACTTCCGCGAGGAGGCCGTGCTGCGCGAGCTGGAGGCTGCCCTGGACGGCAAGCCGGTCGATGTGGTGGTGTCGGACATGGCACCCAATCTCTCCGGCATCGAGAGCACCGATGCGGCACGCATCGAGCATCTGATCGAGCTGGCCATCGACTTCTCGCAGCAGCACCTGAAGCCCGAGGGCGCCCTGGTGGCCAAGGTCTTCCACGGCAGTGGCTACAACCAGTTGGTGGAACTGTTCAAGAAGGCGTTCAAGAAGGTCAAGGCCGTCAAGCCCAAGGCCTCGCGGGACCGGTCTGCAGAGACCTTTCTTGTCGGCATGGGCTTGAAGTAGATCAAGCAATCCACTCATTCGGGCTGGATGCGCGACTTTTGGCTATCGCGCGGCAAGGATTTGACAATCAGGTCCCAGCCCTTGACTGCAATAGAATCAACCCCATATGCCGTGCATCAGCCGCTCCCTGCGGCATGTGGAATGGAATAAGGAGTCGCGGTGAACAATCAGTGGTTCTCGAAGGTGGCTGTTTGGCTGGTGATCGCCTTGGTGCTGTTCACCGTGTTCAAGCAGTTCGACAAGCAGCGCCCTGTCGATGCCGTCACCTACACCCAGTTCATGGACGACGCCAAGGCCGGCAAGATCAAGCGGGTCGAAATCCAGAACCGGATGCTGCGCGTCACGCCCTCGGACGGCGTGGCCTACAACCTCGTGCAGCCGCCACACGTCTTCATGGTCGACGACCTCATGAAGTACGGCGTGCAAGTGGTTGGCAAGGCCGATGACGAGCCTTCAGTGCTGCAGACGCTGTTGATCAGCTGGGGTCCGATGATCCTGCTGATCGGCGTATGGATCTACTTCATGCGCCAGATGCAGGGCGGCGGCAAGGGCGGCGCCTTCAGCTTCGGCAAGTCCAAGGCGCGCATGCTGGATGAGGCCAACAACAACATCACCTTCGCCGACGTCGCCGGCTGCGATGAGGCCAAGGAAGAAGTCAAGGAACTGGTGGATTTCCTCAAGGATCCGCAGAAGTTCCAGAAGCTGGGTGGTCGCATCCCACGCGGCGTGCTGATGGTCGGCCCTCCGGGTACCGGCAAGACGCTGCTGGCCAAGTCCATCGCCGGCGAGGCCAAGGTGCCCTTCTTCACGATCTCGGGTTCCGACTTCGTCGAGATGTTCGTCGGCGTGGGTGCGGCCCGCGTGCGCGACATGTTCGAGCAGGCGAAGAAGAGCGCACCATGCATCATCTTCATCGACGAAATTGACGCCGTCGGCCGCCACCGTGGTGCCGGCCTGGGCGGCGGCAATGACGAGCGCGAGCAGACCCTCAATCAGATGCTGGTCGAGATGGACGGCTTTGACACCAACCTGGGTGTCATCGTGATCGCCGCCACCAACCGTCCGGACATCCTGGATCCGGCCCTGCTGCGCCCCGGCCGCTTCGACCGCCAGGTCTACGTGACCCTGCCGGACATCCGCGGTCGCGAGCAGATCCTGAACGTGCACATGCGCAAGGTGCCCATCGGGCAGGACGTCAACGCGTCCATCCTGGCCCGCGGCACGCCGGGCATGAGCGGTGCGGACCTGGCCAACCTGGTCAACGAGGCGGCGTTGTTCGCGGCCCGCCGCAACGCCCGCACGGTCGAGATGATCGATTTCGAGCGCGCCAAGGACAAGCTCTACATGGGGCCGGAGCGCAAGAGCATGGTCATGACGGAAGAGGAGAAGCGGGCCACCGCCTATCACGAGTCCGGCCATGCCATCGTGGCCGAGTGCCTGCCCGGTACCGACCCGGTGCACAAGGTCACCATCATGCCGCGTGGCCGCGCCCTCGGCGTGACCTGGCAGTTGCCCGAGCGTGACCAGTACAGCCGCTACTACAAGCAGATGCTCAACGAGATCAGCATCCTCTTCGGTGGCCGCATTGCCGAGGATCTGTTCGTCAAGGACATCTCCACCGGGGCTTCCAACGACTACGAGCGAGCCACCCGCATCGCCCGTGACATGGTGACCCGCTACGGCATGAGCGAGCTGCTGGGCCCGATGGTCTACGCCGAGAACGAGGGCGAAGTCTTCCTGGGCCGCAGCATGACCAAGACCGCCAACATCAGCGAGACCACCCAGCAGAAGGTGGACGCCGAGATGCGCCGCATCCTGGATGAGCAGTACGCCGTTGCGCAGCGGATTCTTGAGGACAACCGCGACAAGGTCGAGGCCATGACCGAGGCCCTGATGAAGTGGGAGACCATCGAACGCGACCAGGTGCTGGACATCATGGCCGGCAGGCCGCCGCGTGGGCCGGGCGAGTCGCCCAGTGCCAGCAGCGGCTCCAGCAGCGGCGGTACGCCGCCCGTCAGCACGGATGGCGCACCAGCCGCCGCCTGAGCGCCTGGTTTGACGCACGAGGCCTGTCTCCCTTGAGATGGGCCTTTTTCTTTGCCTCCGCCGTTTTTCGTGCGAGGTTTCCACAGCAATGGCTCCATCCATGTTCTGGCAAACAGCCCGTTTCCGCATCGACCTCAGGCGCCCGCGCGTCATGGGCATCGTCAACCTGACGCCGGACTCCTTCTCGGACGGTGGACGGAATGCCGACACTGCGGCTGGGCTGGCCCATTGCGAGCAGTTGCTGAAGGAGGGGGCGGACATCCTCGACATTGGCGGGGAATCCAGCCGGCCAGGAGCGCCACGGCTGCGTGCAGACGAGGAATGGCAGCGCATCGAAGGCGTGCTGCGCGGGGCGCTTAGCCTGGGCGTGCCCATTTCCGTCGATACCTGCAAGGCCGAGTTGATGCAGCGTGCGGCGGATCTCGGGGTGGACATCCTCAACGACATACAAGCCTTGCGCGACCCGGGCGCCGAAGTGGTGATGCAGGCCCATCCCCGGCTGGGCGCCTGCCTGATGCACATGCGAGGCGACCCCGGCAGCATGCAGTCGCTGACCGACTATGCGGACGTGGTGCAGGAGGTGGCTCGGTTCCTGAGCGAGCGCGCCGCCGTCTTGCGTGGCCAGGGGATTGCCGCTGACCGCCTCGTGCTGGATCCTGGCTATGGCTTTGCCAAGAGCGTGGAGCAGAACTTCGAATTGCTTCGCCGCCAGGCGGAGCTGCAGGCGCTGGGCTATCCCTTGTTGGCCGGGCTGTCCCGCAAATCCGCCATTGGCGCGGTGACGGGCCGCAGCGTCGACCAGCGCCTGCCGGGCAGCCTGGCTGCCGCCTTGCTGGCACTGAGCCATGGCGCTCGCATCCTGCGCGTTCACGACGTGGCGGCAACTGTCGATGCCCTGCAGGTATGGGGGGCCGGCGGGGGCTCAGGCGCCTGAGCCTGGCGCATCGGCGAGAATGCAGGCCATACAAAATTTGGAGGAAGCTCGCAATGAGCCGTAGCTATTTCGGGACCGATGGCATTCGCGGTACCGTGGGTCAATCGCCGATCACGCCGGACTTCATGCTTCGCCTGGGTCATGCCGTAGGCAAGGTGCTGCGCCGCAACGGAGCAGCGCGCCCCAGCGTGCTGATCGGCAAGGACACGCGCATCTCCGGCTACATGCTGGAGTCCTCGCTGGAAGCCGGCTTTGCCTCCGCGGGCGTGGACGTGTGGCTCACCGGTCCGCTGCCCACGCCGGGCGTCGCCTACCTGACCCGCGCATTGCGCCAAGACCTGGGCGTGGTGATCTCGGCCTCGCACAATCCCTTTGCCGACAATGGCATCAAGTTCTTTTCCGCCAAGGGCGAGAAGCTGCCGGACGCATGGGAAATCGCTGTCGAACAGGCCCTGGAAGAACCGGCGGCCTGGGTGGACTCGGCCAGTCTGGGGCGTGCAAGGCGCCTGCAGGACGCGCGAGGCCGCTACATCGAGTTCTGCAAGGCTTCCTTCAGCCAGGATTTGAGTCTGCGCGGGCTCAAGCTGGTGGTGGATGCGGCGCACGGCGCGGCCTACCATGTGGCGCCCGATGTGCTGCACGAGCTGGGTGCCGAAGTCATTTCCATTGGATGCAGCCCGGACGGATTCAACATCAACGACGGTGTCGGGGCCACGGCGCCGGCCGCCCTGGTCAAGGCCGTCAAGGAACACGGCGCGCACTACGGCATTGCGCTGGATGGTGATGCGGACCGCCTGCAATTCGTGGACGCCGCCGGCCGGCTCTACAACGGCGACGAACTGCTCTACGTGATGGTCGCCGACCGGCTGGCGCAGGGCCATCGCGTGCCCGGCGCCGTCGGGACCCTGATGACCAATATGGCCGTGGAGCTGGCGCTCAAGAGGCGGGACGTCGACTTCGTCCGCGCCAAGGTGGGGGATCGCTACGTGCTGGAAGAGTTGGTCGCTCGCGGCTGGCAATTGGGTGGCGAGGGTTCGGGCCATCTGCTGGCGCTGGACAAGCACACCACGGGCGATGGCATGGTGAGCGCGCTGCTGGTTCTGTCGGCCATCTGCCGCACGGGCAAGAGCCTGGCCGAGCAACTCGCGGATGTGACGCTGTTTCCGCAGACCCTGATCAACGTGCGCATGCAGCCTGGGCAGGACTGGAAGGGCAACGCCGAGCTGGCACGTGCGCAGGCCGAGGTGACGGCTGAGCTGGGCGACCGTGGCCGGGTGCTGATCCGTGCCTCGGGTACCGAACCGCTGCTGCGCGTCATGGTCGAGGCCAGCGATGCGGCGCTCGCCCAGGCCTGCGCCGAACGTCTGGCTGCAACCGTTCGCGCCTGATCCGATCGAGCGATCGCCACAGCGAAAAGGGCGCCCGTCGAGGGCGCCCTTTGCATTGGGTGCTTCGCTGTCCCGGCCTTGCCGAGCAGCAGGCCGGAATTACTTCTTGGCCGGCAGCAGTACGCGGTCGATCACATGGGCCACGCCGTTGCTTGCGCCGATGTCGGCGCGCTGGACCACCGCATCTTCCACGGTCACGAACTCGCCGGCGCGCGCCAGGGCCAGGGGGCTGCCTTGCAGGCTCTTGGGATTGCTGTTCTTGACCTCGGCAGCGGGCAGCTTGCTGGCCAGCATATGCAGGTGCAGCACGGCCTTGAGCTGGTCCTTGTCCTTGCTGAGCTTGTCCAGCGTGGCGGCCGGCAAAGCCTTGAAGGCTTCGTCGGAAGGTGCGAACACCGTCAAGGGGCCGGCAGAGCGCAGTTCGTCCTGCAGACCGGCCTGTTCGACAAGTCGGTTGAAGGTGCTCAGCTGAGGTTCGCGGCCCAGGGTGTCGGCCAGCGGCGCAGGGGCGGGCAGGGTGGCGCAGGCGACCAGGCCGAACAGGGTGGCGCTGAGCGCCAGGAAGCGGGTCAGATGTGTCATGTCAGGGTCTCCACCGTGAGGGCTGTGAGGCTTGATTTCAGCCATGCCCCCGAGCGTAGAGAAGGGGTGTGACAACGCGGTGAATCCGGTATGACAATTCTCCTGACCCGACCGGCAGGGTGATTGCGGCTGTCATGTATGTCATGTCGCCGTCACAGAGCGGTCATAGCATTCCGTTCGTCGCTCAACAACCCTCATGCGATAGGACTGACATGACAAACAAGCTGATCCGCACCGGCCTTCTGATGACTGCATTTGCTGCCGCCTGCGGCCTGGCTCAGGCGCAGGACGTGACGGGCGCCGGCGCCTCTTTCCCGGCTCCGGTCTACGCCAAGTGGGCTGATGCCTATCACAAGGCCAGCGGCGCACGCATCAACTACCAGTCGGTGGGCTCGGGGGCCGGCATTCGCCAGATCAAGGCCAAGACCGTGGACTTCGGCGCTTCTGATGCTCCCCTCAAGGACGACGAACTGGCCAAGGACGGCCTGCTGCAGTTTCCCACCGTGATTGGTGGCGTGGTGCCCGTGGTCAACATCAAGGGTGTGGCTCCCGGCCAGCTGAAGCTGACCGGTGCCGTGCTGGGCGACATCTATCTGGGCAAGATCAGCAAGTGGAACGACGCCGCGATCACTGGACTCAATCCCGGCGTGGCGCTGCCTGACGCCGCCATCGCCCCGGTGCGTCGCGCGGACGGTTCGGGCACCAGCTTCCTCTTCACCAACTACCTCTCCAAGGTCAATGCCGAGTGGAAGAGCAAGGTAGGTGAGGGCACGGCCGTGAACTGGCCGACGGGCACCGGCGGCAAGGGCAATGAGGGCGTGTCGGCCTTCGTGATGCGTCTGCCGAACTCCATCGGCTATGTGGAGTACGCCTATGCCAAGCAGAACAAGATGGCCTACGTGCAGCTGAAGAACCAGGCCGGTCAGTTCGTGTCGCCCAGCGATGACGCCTTCAAGGCCGCGGCGGCCGGTGCCGAGTGGAACAAGAGCTTCTACCAGGTGCTGACCGAGCAGGCCGGCAAGGACAGCTGGCCCATCACCGGCGCCACCTTCATCCTGATGCACAAGGTGCAGGACAAGCCCGCAGCAGCTGCCGCCAGCTTGAAGTTCTTCGATTGGGCCTATACCCAGGGCGACAAGATGGCCGACGAGCTGGACTACGTGCCGCTGCCGGCATCGGTCAAGGACCTGGTACGCAAGCAGTGGGCGGACCAGATCAAGGACGCCGCCGGCAAGGCCATCAGCCACAAGTAAGCACAGAAGAAAGCAGCCATGCGATCCAAGCCCCGACGCTGCAGCCCGGCGCCGGGGCTTGTTCTTATCGCCTGAGTTGCGCAAGCACCGTATCGTGGAGGTTTTCATGGCTGCCGTACTGCCCCCCCTTATGAACGACACCACCGACCCGGACCGCGCTCGCGGACAGGCGCTGCCGCAGGGGCGCCCGCCCGAGCGCCGCCGCACGCTGCCCTGGGCAGACGCGCTGTTCGCCGGCCTTGCGCAAGGTGCCGCTTGGCTGACCTTGGCCCTGCTGGCGGGTATCCTGCTGTCCCTGCTGTTGGGCGCCATGCCCGCAATCCGCGAGTTCGGTCTGGGCTTTCTGATCAGCAAGGATTGGGATCCCGTGCAGGAAAAGTTCGGCGGCCTGGTGATGATCTACGGCACGCTGATGACCTCCTTCATCGCGCTGTTGATCGCGGTGCCGGTGAGCTTCGGCATTGCGATCTTCCTGACCGAGCTGTCCCCGGGCTGGCTGCGTGGCCCGCTGGGTATCGCGGTGGAGTTGCTGGCCGCGGTGCCCTCCATCGTCTACGGCATGTGGGGCCTGCTGGTCTTCGGGCCGATTCTTTCCACCTTCGTGCAGCAGCCGCTGCAGAAGCTCTTCGATGGCGTTCCCTACATCGGCGCGCTGTTCACCGGCCCGCCCGTGGGCATCGGCATTCTGTCGGCCGGGATCATCCTGGCCATCATGATCATTCCCTTCATCGCCTCGGTGATGCGCGATGTCTTCGAGGTCACGCCGCCCATGCTGAAGGAGTCGGCCTATGGCCTCGGCGCCACGACCTGGGAAGTGGTGTGGAAGGTCGTGCTGCCCTTCACCAAGACGGGCGTGGTCGGCGGCGTCATGCTGGGCCTGGGCCGCGCTCTGGGCGAGACCATGGCCGTCACCTTCGTGATCGGCAACATGAATCAGCTGAACTCGCCTTCCATCTTCGAGGCGGCCAACAGCATCACCTCGGCCCTGGCCAACGAGTTCGCCGAAGCCGGCGAGGGCCTGCACCAGGCCTCGCTGATCTACCTGGGCCTGGTGCTGTTCTTCATCACCTTCGTGGTGCTGAGCTTCTCCAAGATCCTGCTGAGCCGCCTGAAGAAGGGCGAAGGAGCCCGCGCATGACTACCACGGTTGCATCCACCATGGACCCCAAGCGGCTGCGTCACCACGCGCGGCGCAAGCGCACCAATGCCATCGCCCTGACCCTGTCGCTGGCAGCCATGGCCTTCGGCGTGTTCTGGCTGATCTGGATCCTGTTCGAGACCGTGCGACTGGGCCTCGGCGGCCTCAACTGGGCCACCTTCACCGAGATGACGCCGCCACCGCAGGCGGAGGTCGGCGGCCTGGCCAATGCCATCTTCGGCTCGGTCACCATGGTGGGCCTGGCCACGCTGCTGGGAACGCCTGTCGGCATCATGGCGGGCGTCTACCTGGCCGAGTATGGCCAGAAGACCCGCCTCGGCTCGGCCGTGCGCTTCATCAACGACATCCTGCTGTCGGCCCCGTCCATCGTGATCGGCCTGTTCGTCTATGCCGTGGTGGTCTCGCGCATGAAGACCTTCTCGGGACTGGCTGGCGTGCTGGCTCTGGCACTGATCGTCATCCCAGTGGTGATTCGTACGACGGAGAACATGCTGAGCCTGGTGCCCAATGCCTTGCGCGAGGCGGCCTATGCGCTGGGCACGCCCAAGTGGAAGGTCATTTTGACCGTGACGCTGAAGTCCGCCCGTGCCGGCGTGATCACCGGCGTGCTGCTGGCCCTGGCGCGCATTTCCGGCGAGACCGCGCCTTTGCTGTTCACGGCCCTGTCCAATCAGTTCTGGACCTCGTCATTGGGCGAGCCCATGGCCAGCCTGCCGGTCACCATCTTCAAGTTCGCGATGAGCCCGTACGAGAACTGGCAGAAGCTGGCCTGGGCGGGTGTCTTCCTCATCACCATGGGCGTGCTGGCGCTGAACATCCTGGCGCGCGTCCTGTTCAAGAAAAAGCACTGAAGCGAGAGAGTCATGGATACCAAGGTCCAAATGCCCGTCACGGAGCGTGCCAAGCTGTCGGTGCGCAACCTCAACTTCTATTACGGCAACTTCCACGCGCTGAAGAACATCAATCTGGACATCCCGGAAAAGAAGGTCACGGCCTTCATCGGGCCGTCCGGCTGCGGCAAGTCCACGCTGCTGCGCACGCTCAACCGCATGTTCGAGCTCTACCCCGAACAGCGCGCCGAAGGCCAGATCCTGCTGGACGGCAGCGACATCCTCTCCAGCGGCGAGGACGTGTCCCTGATCCGGGCCAAGGTCGGCATGGTCTTCCAGAAGCCGACGCCGTTCCCGATGTCCATCTATGACAACATCGCCTTTGGCGTGCGCCTCTTCGAGACCCTGCCGCGGGTCGAGATGGACGAGCGCGTGGAATGGGCGCTGAAGAAGGCCGCGCTGTGGAACGAGGTCAAGGACAAGCTCAACCAGAGCGGTTCGGGCCTCTCGGGCGGGCAGCAGCAGCGCCTGTGCATCGCGCGCGGCATTGCGATCAAGCCCGAGGTCCTGCTGCTGGACGAACCCTGTTCGGCGCTGGACCCCATCTCCACAGGCAAGATCGAGGAGCTGATCCACGAGCTGAAGACCGACTACACGGTGGCCATCGTGACCCACAACATGCAGCAGGCAGCGCGCTGCTCGGACTACACGGCCTATATGTACCTGGGCGACCTGATCGAGTTCGGGCCCACGGCCGAGCTGTTCATGAAGCCCAAGCGGAAGGACACGGAGGACTACATCACCGGTCGCTTCGGCTGATGTAGCAGCGAGCCTCACCTCGGCGGCGAAGTGAGGCAATGCGGCCGACGTCCATGCGGCGCGGCCATGAAAGGAGCAGAAGAATGAGTGACAAGCATCTCTCCACGCAGTTCGATGCCGAACTGAGCGGCATTTCCACCCGCGTGCTGGAAATGGGTGGCCTGGTCGAGGCGCAGGTGGCGCAGTCGGTGGACGCGCTGATCAATTTCAGCGCGGACCTGGCCGGCAGCGTGCTAAAGACCGAGGAACGGGTCAACGCGATGGAGGTCGAGATCGATCGCGACCTCTCCAGCATCATTGCCCGGCGCCAGCCCACGGCGCGCGACCTGCGCCTGCTGATCGCGGTGTCCAAGACCATCGCCAATCTGGAGCGCGTCGGGGACGAAGCCGCGCGGGTGGCGCGCACCGTGCAGCGCTTGATCAACGAGGGCGTGTCCGGCCGGCTGCGCCTGCCCATGTCCGACCTCAGCTTCGAGGCCGAACTCGCCACGGCCCAGCTGCGCAAGGCCCTGGACGCCTTTGCACGCCTGGACGTGGACCGCGCTTTGGAAGTGTTGAAGCAGGACGATGCCATCGACAAGGAGTTCGATGGCCTGATGCGCAAGCTGATCACCTACATGATGGAAGACCCGCGCACCATCTCGGCCTGCATCGACCTGATCTTCGTGGCCAAGGCCATCGAGCGCGTTGGCGACCATGCCAAGAATCTCGCCGAAGTCATCATCTATGTGGTGAAGGGCACGGACGTTCGGCACAACACGCCGGATGCCGTGGCCACCATGGTCAAGCCCTGACCCCCAGCGACAAGGAGCACGAACAATGAGCCGCATTCTCGTCGTCGAGGACGAAGCCGCGATCGCCGAACTCATCTCCATCAACCTGCGCCACGCGGGCTTCGAGGTGACCCTGGCCGGCAGTGCCGATCAGGCCCAGCTCGAAGTGGACCGCGTGCTGCCGGATCTGGTGGTGCTGGACTGGATGCTGCCGGGCCAGTCCGGCCTCGGGCTGGCACGCCAGTGGCGCTCCGCCGCGCGCACCAAGGAACTGCCCATCATCATGCTGACAGCGCGGGCCGAGGAAGCCGACAAGGTTTCCGGCCTGGACGCCGGGGCCGACGACTACCTGACCAAGCCCTTCTCGACCAATGAGCTGCTGGCTCGCATCCGTGCCGTGCTGCGCCGCAAGGCGCCCGAGGCGCTGGACTCGGTGGTGGAAGTGGGACAGCTGAGCCTGGATCCCGGCACCCGCCGCGTCAGCCGCGAGGGTGTGGAAGTCAAGCTCGGCCCGACCGAGTTCCGCCTGCTGCATTTCTTCATGACCCATCCGGAGCGCGTGCACAGTCGTTCACAGCTGCTGGACCGCGTCTGGGGCGACCACGTCTTCATCGAGGAGCGTACCGTGGACGTGCACGTCAAGCGCCTGCGAGAGGCGCTGGAGAAGGTGCAGTGCCAGCGCATGATCGAGACGGTGCGAGGCGCTGGCTACCGGCTGACGCAGCAGGTGCTGGCCGCTTCTGCATGAGCCTGTCCCCCGCCCGGCAGCGACTGAACCCGCCTGACCGGGCGTGGGCGAGTCCGGCCCATATCCCGGGGTCGATGCCGGCTGCGGCGCTGGATCACGAGTGGCACCAGGACTGCCTGGGGTGACCCGCCTGGCCCGCAAGGCCGCGCTTCATGCACTGCGGAAGCGGCGCATGCGAACTGGAAGACTGAAATGACCTGGATGTTGCCTCGCGTCGTGCTGGCGGCGCTGGCGGTACTGTTGGGGGCCGGCCTGGCCTGGCTCATCGGCGGCTGGTGGCCGCAGCGCTGGCTGCCGCCCCTGCTGGGTGCGCTGATTGGCGTCGCGGCCTTGTTCACTGTGGATTCGCTGCGCGCGCATCGTCTGATGCGATGGCTGCGCGAGGCGCCGGCCGGCGCGGCACCGCGTGATCGCGGCCTGTGGGGCGAACTGGCCTATCGCGTGGAGCGCGCCGTGCGCGACCGCGATCGCGCGATCGAGCGCGAGCGTCAGGAGCTGCTGCAGTTCCTCTCGGCCATCGAGGCCTCGCCCAACGGCGTCCTGATGCTGGATGCCGAGGACCACATCCGCTGGTGCAACCGCGTGGCCGCTGATCACTTCTCGCTGGACCCGCAGCGCGACCGCGACCAGCGGGTGACCAACCTCGTGCGCTTCCCGGCCTTCGTGGCCCTGCTGCAGTCCGGCGAATACAGCCAGCCGCTGGTGCTCTCCCATGTGCGGGGGCGCCTGACCCTGGCCGTGGTGGTGCGGGCCTACGGCGAAGGCATGCGCCTGGTGCTGACCCAGGACATCACCGAGCGCGAGCGCGCCGAGGCCATGCGGCGGGACTTCGTGGCCAACGTGTCGCATGAGATCCGCACGCCGCTGACGGTGCTGGCAGGCTTCATCGAGACCATGGCCTCCCTGCCGCTGACAGAGTCCGAGCGCAAGCGCGTGCTGAGCCTCATGAACCAGCAGACCCAGCGCATGCAGGCCCTGGTGAGCGACTTGCTGACCCTGGCCCAGCTGGAGGGCAGCCCGCGGCCCGATGCAGACCGCTGGGTGGGCGCCCAAGCCTTGCTGCAGCGGGTGCTCAGCGATGCTTCAGCGCTGTCCAACGGGCGCCATGAGCTGGTGCTGGACGGCGGTCCTGCGGCCGAGCTGGCCGGCGTGGAAGCTGAGCTGATCAGCGCCGTGGCCAACCTGGCGAACAATGCTGTGCGCTATACGCCGGACGGCGGTCGCATCGAGCTGAGCTTCGGCCTGCTGGCCGATGGATCGGGCGAGATCACCGTCTGCGACACCGGACCGGGCATTGCCCGGGAGCACTTGCCGCGCCTGACGGAGCGCTTTTATCGCGTGGATGGCAGCCGCAGCCGCGACACGGGTGGGACCGGGCTGGGCCTGTCCATCGTCAAACATGTCGCGCAGCGTCACGGCGGCGAGCTGAAGATCGACAGTGAACCGGGCCAAGGCTCGCGCTTCCGCCTGGCCCTGCCGGCGGCACGGGTGCGTTGCGCCGAGGCCTTGGGGGTCGAGGCGGCGCGCGTGCCGGAAAGAAGTCTCTGAGCGACGCTCCGGCGCGCCGGAGCCCGCTGACCATCAGCGGGGCTGGCGCTGGTAGATGCGATAGGACTGGCTGCGATCCGTCGGCCGCTTGACCGTGGCAACGAGTGCCCAGTCCGGCCCCGGTGCGGCTGCAGCGATGTCTTCGGACTGGACCAGCAGCAGTGAGCAGCGCGTATCGGCCGCAGCGTGAACGGCGTCAACCTTCCAGTGCCCTTGCACCTCCAGCGCCGCCACCAGCGACAGGGCCTGGCCCGGCGTGGCCAGGCAGGACGGGTTTTCGGGCATGACGCGTGCCAGCCGCTCAATCAAGGGACGATGGCTGCGCGCATAGTCCAGCACCGGCAGCCACAAGGTCATGGCCAGCAGCCAGGCCAGGGCCACGCCGCCCGAAGGCAGCACCATGCTCTTCCATAGCGCGTGCTGGTGCCGTGCCGTGCGCCAGCGCAGCAGGCCCAGCCACGCCGCCGTGCCCAGCAGGGCGGACAGCAAGGCCAGGGGATGGAAGCTGGGTTCGAAGCCCTTGGCCAGGTCGCGCACATTGGCCAGGGGCTGGGGCGGCCAGCCGGTCTGCATGGACAGGTAGTAAAGCCAGATGAACAGTGCGATGGCGCTGAAGAAGAACATGGAGAACCAGTCCAGCATCGCGCTCATGCTGCGGCTGAAGGTGGGCAGGGCGAAGCTGGCCAGCACCGCCAGGGCAGGCAGGCCCAGCATCAAGGCGCGATCGGAGCCCCCCATGGCCAGACAGCTCAGCAGCGAAACCAGCACGGCCAGCAGGGGCACGCTGACATGGCGGCGCAGCAGATAGGCGCGCCAGCGCCACAAGGTCCACAAGGCCAGCGGCCAGGCCGGCCAGCCAAACCAGAGCAGCAGGGTGCCGACACGCAGGGGGAAGTCAGCACCCGGCAGCGCCTGCAGTCGCCATGCCCAACTGCCGAGCAGCCATGCGACCCAGGCCGACAGCCCCGCGGCGGACAGCACCCATCCCGTGCTGGCGCGCACAGCTTGATAAGACGAACGCCAGCAGATCAATGCACCGCCCAGGCCCAGCATCAGGGCCACGGCAGGCGCAGCGGAGGCGGCAAGAACGGGCAAGGAGAGCAGCAGGGCCAGACGGGCCTTGAGCGCGCGAAAGGGTGCGGCAGCCAGCCCGTACACGAACAGGGTCATGCCCAACAACTGCAGTAGCTCCGGCGTGGTCTCGTGACCCAGCAGCAGCAGGCCCAGCGATGCGACGAGGGCGAGCAGGGCGCCATCCGCCAGCGCCCGCGCGTAGTCCACCGCCTGGGCTTCGCCGCCAAAGGCAAAGGCCACGGGCTGGGCCGCATCGGTGCGTGCGAGGTGGAAGCTGCTGTACCAGACCAGGGCGATCACGCAGACCAGGATCAGCGCGAAGGGAATCCGTGCCGCCAGGGCGGGATCCATCATGGGCAGCAGCTTGATGAAGAGGGCGCCAACCCAGTACGGCAGCAGGCCGCCGTCGGTGGTGATGCCGCCCAGTTCGGGCTGATGCCAGGGGCTCAGGCCGGCGGCGATCTTGGCCATGAAGCCGTAGGCCGTCAGGTCTGCATTGCGCCATGGGTCCCGGCCAAAGACGCCGGGAATCACATAGGCGGCGCAGAAGAGCAACAGGGCCAGTCGCGGCAGGCGCTGGGCGCCGCGTTCGGCAACGATGGCGGGAGTGGCTTGATTCACGCAGTCGGCAAGGGCTGTGATGGCCGCATCATGCCCCAAATCAAGGCAGACGCTGTGCGGGTGGCATGCGGGGCGGGCCGCGGGGCGCATGCCGGGACGTGGACATGAAAAAAGGCAGCCTGGGCTGCCTTTCTTGAGGGGCTCGACGCTCGAAGCGCGACCGCGGGGCTTACTTCTTGATGCCGACGCGAGCGAACTTGTTGCGGAACTTCTCGACGCGACCGCCCAGGTTGTCGACGCTCTTCTGGGTGCCGGTGTAGAAGGGGTGCGATTCGCTGGTGGTTTCCAGCTTGACCAGCGGGAATTCCTTGCCGTCGACGGTGATGGTTTCCTTGGTCTGGACGGTCGAACGCGTCACGAACTGGAAGCCGTTGGACTGGTCCACGAACACCACTTCGCGGTAGTTGGGGTGAATGCCTTCTTTCATGGGAAACCTCTCGCCGTAGCTGGTTCAGTGCCGGAAGCCACGCCACACCATGTGACGCACTTTCTGGCGGCGGAAAAACGTTGATTATAGCCACAAATGAAAACGCCGCCTACCCGTTGTGGGAGGCGGCGTTGGAAGGCCGGACTTACCCGCCCCTTCGCATCATGTCGAAGAAGTCGTGGTTGTTTTTGCTGGCCTTCATCTTGTCGAGGATGAACTCCATCGCCTCGATTTCGTCCATGTTGTACAGCAGCTTGCGCAGGATCCAGCTCTTTTGCAGGATCTCGGGCTTGAGCAGCAGTTCCTCGCGGCGGGTGCCGGACTTGTTGATCAGGATCGAAGGATAGACACGCTTCTCGGCCATGCGGCGATCCAGATGGATTTCGCAGTTGCCGGTGCCCTTGAACTCTTCGTAGATCACTTCGTCCATGCGCGAGCCGGTGTCGATCAGCGCGGTGCCGATGATGGTCAGCGAGCCGCCTTCCTCGACATTGCGTGCCGCACCGAAGAAGCGCTTGGGACGCTGCAAAGCATTGGCGTCCACGCCACCCGTCAGCACCTTGCCCGAGGAGGGCAGGACGTTGTTGTACGCGCGGGCCAGACGGGTGATGGAATCCAGCAGGATCACCACGTCCTTCTTCAGCTCGACCAGGCGCTTGGCGCGCTCGATCACCATCTCGGCGACCTGCACGTGGCGGGCAGCGGGCTCGTCGAAGGTCGACGAGATCACCTCGCCGCGCACGGTGCGCAGCATCTCGGTCACTTCCTCAGGGCGCTCGTCCACCAGCAGCACGATGAGGTGCGCTTCCGGATGGTTGGCCGTGATGGCGTGCGCCAGCTGCTGCATCATCATCGTCTTGCCGGTCTTGGGCTGAGCCACCAGCAAGGCGCGCTGGCCTTTGCCGATGGGCGCGATGAGGTCGATGATGCGGCCGGTGATGTTCTCGTCGCTCTTGATGTCGCGCTCAAGCTTGAACTGCTCCTTGGGGAACAAGGGCGTCAAGTTCTCGAACATGATCTTGTGCTTGCTCTCCTCGGGGGTGAGCCCGTTCACGCGGTCGACCTTGACCAGCGCGAAGTAGCGTTCACCGTCCTTGGGGACGCGCACTTCACCTTCGATCATGTCGCCGGTGTGGAGATTGAAGCGGCGGATCTGGCTGGGCGAGAGATAGATGTCGTCGGTGGACGCCATGTAGCTGGTGTCCGGCGAACGCAGGAAGCCGAAGCCGTCAGGCAACACTTCGAGCACGCCATCGCCAAAGACTTGCTCGCCAGCCTTGGCGCGCTTCTTCATGATCGCGAACATCAGCTCCTGCTTGCGCATGCGGGCGACGTTGTCGATCTCCAGCTCCTCACCCATCTTGATGAGGGCGGAAACGTGAAGCGCTTTCAGTTCAGAAAGATGCATGGGGAAACCCGGTTGGGTCGTCCAGGGTCTGCCAAGAACCCGGGACAGGGTCTTCGGTCGCCGTCGCCACGGCCGCCAATGCGCAGCGCATCAGGGCAGTCAACACAAACAAAAGGTGCGGGAGCTTGGGCGCCGAGTCCATGCCCCGAAGCCGGTCCGGCTGGGGCATGTTGGCCATTCAAGCCCGGCCGAGTGGGGCCGGGCATGTGAGGGGATTATAGGTTGGCGTCGACGAAGGACGTCAACTGGGCCTTGGAGAGGGCGCCGACCTTGGTGGCGGCCAGTTGGCCGTCCTTGAAGAGCATGAGGGTCGGAATCCCGCGGATGCCGAACTTGGCGGGCACTTCACGGTTCTCGTCCACATTCATCTTGGTGACGCGCAGACGGCCGTCGTAATCCTTGGCCAGCTCGTCCAGGATGGGGGCGATCATCTTGCAGGGGCCGCACCATTCGGCCCAGTAGTCCACCAGCACGGGTGTGGGGGATTGGATGACATCGGCGTCGAACGACGCGTCGGAGATGTGTTTGATCAGTTCGCTGCTCATGGATGAGTCCTTGGACAGGCTGCACGCAGCCGGGGCCCGAGTCGCTTTCATGGGAGCCCGCCAGGGGGCAGGACTCAGGGCACAATGATTCTGACACAAGAGCCAAGGGCCCGAGACGTTTGGGGTTCCTGGCCTGACACGCCGGCGCCACGCCGGCCGTGGCGGACGATGGGACGGAGCCAGCCAGGCGTGACTGCAGAACAACAGATCGAGACGCAACACCTGCCCCTGGGGCTGGGCGACGGCGCCCGGCCGTTCTGGGATGCTGCTGTCCAGCGCATCACGGCGTGGATGCGCGAGCAGGGCGTGCAAAGCCGCGACGCCATCGTGCTGCTGCCCTTTGCCCAGCAGCTGGCCTCGGCCCGCCGGGCCTGGCGCGGGACGGGGCTCTGGCCGCCGCGCATGGAGACTTCGCACAGCCTGGCATCGGCCTTGGGGCCCAGTCCCTTGTCGCAGGGGCTGCAGATCAGCTTCGACGCCGCCATCGATGCCCTCAACGCCCGCCAGCTGCTGGCCGGCCAGAGCTGGGCGAGGGACTTGCTGGCGCAGGATCCACGCGCCTATCAGCTCGCCTTGCGCCATCTGGTGGAGGCCGCCCAGGCCTTGGCTCGGCATGCCTATACGCTGGGTCCGCAAGGGCGTGAAGCCTTCTGGCCGCGGGCGCGGCAGGCGCTGCAGCACGGTGGTCCGGCGGACCTGGAGCGCGCCCTGGCCCTGGTGGCCCTGGAGTGGGCCGCCAACGACAGCCGTGCGCCTGCCACCGACGCTCTGTTCAACCTGCGCCCGAGCGCCTGGGTGCTGGTGCGGGCCGGCGGTGCCGATCCTCTTTGCGAGGCCCTGCTGGCGCAGGCGGCGGCCCAGGGTATTCCTTGTCTGCTGCTGGACGCCGACCGCACGCTGGAGCAACTGGCCCAGGATCCAGCGCCCGCAAGGCTGCAGGAGGCCTGCTGCGAGGACCGGGAGTCGCTGGCGCAATGCACGGCGGCGACAGTACTGGAGCATGTGCGGCGCCAGGAGGTGCCGGTGGCCTTGATCGCCCAGGATCGGGTCCTGGTCCGGCGCGTTCGCGCGCTGCTGGAGCGCCAGGCGCTGCGCCTGGGCGATGAAACCGGCTGGACCCTGGCGACCACGCCTGAGGCTGCACAGCTGATGGCCTTGCTGCGGGCAGCGCAGCCACGCGCCAGTGTTGACGAGGTCCTGCAATGGCTCAAGAACGAGCTGGCCCGAGGGTTGCGGGAGCGGCGCGGGGTCGAGTCCGTCGAGCAGCTCGAGGCCCAGTGCCGCCGGCTGGGCTGGGTGCAGGCCGGCGTGGTCCAGGCGGCGCAACTGAAGGGCAGTGCCGCCTGGCTGTGGCAGGACGCCCAGGACTTGCTCGCCGTCCTGCGCGCCGGTCCAGCCCAGCGCAGCCTGGCGCAATGGCTGGAGCAGCTGCGGCGTCTCCTCGAACGCCTGGGCAGCCTGGCCTGGCTGGGCGAGCAGGCGGCCGGGCGCCAGCTGCTGCTGGCCTTGTGGTTGCAACGCGAGCCCTGGCCTGGTTCGGCCCACCAGTCGGCGCTGCAGGACACGCAGCTGCACAGTGCAGACTTCGTTCAATGGATCAACGAGACGCTTGAAGCGCAGCAGTTCGTGCCGGAGCTGCCGCAAGACCTGCAGGTGCTGATCACGCCCATGGCCCGTGCCATGCTGCGTCCCTTCGCCGCCGTGGTGCTGCCGGGGGCAGACGCCCAGACCCTGGGGCAGGTGCCGCCCGGCCCCGTTCTGATCCCCGAGGTGCTGGCGCGCCAACTGGGCATGCCGGACCAGGGCAGCCGGCGCGCCCAATTGGCTGCCGGCTTCGTGCAGCTCCTGCGAGCGCCGCACCTGAGTCTCCTGCGCTGCGACCGGGCCGGCAGCGAACCGCTGGCGCGCAGCCCCTTGCTGGAGCGTCTGGAGGCCGCGCGCGAGCAGGCGGGCTTGGGGCCGATACCGGGCTGGCAGGATCCGCGCCAGCGCCGCGAGTTGACAGTCCTGCCGCAGCAGAGGACGCAGGCCACCGCGCAGGGGCAGCTTCCGCGTTCGCTCAGTGCCAGCGCGCTCGACGCCTTGCGCAGCTGCCCCTACCAGTTCTTTGGCCAGCAGCTGCTGGGCCTGCGAGAGGACGAGGAGCTCAGCGAAGAGCTGGACAAGCGCGATTACGGCAATTGGCTGCATGCGGTGCTGCATCGCTTCCATCAGCAGCGTCCGGCATCGGGCGGCGATGCGCAGGCGCTGTCGGATGCCGCCGAGCAGGAGCGCCAGCGCATGGGCCTGTCCGAGGCAGAGTTCCTGCCTTATCTGGCCAGCTTCCGCCGCCTGGTGCCGCGCTATCTGGACTGGCTGGCCGCGCACGAGGCGGCCGGCTGGCGATACGAGGGCGGGGAGGAGCCCCGGGACTGCCGGCCCTGGACGCATTCGGCCCTGCGCGAATTGCAGCTGCAAGGGCGTCTGGATCGTCGTGACGGGCAGGCGGGGCGCCAGCTCCTGCTGGACTACAAGACCGGCTCGGCGGAAGCCCTCAAGGAAAAGCTCAAACGGCCGCTCGAGGATACGCAGCTGGCGGTGTACGCGCTCCTGTGCGCGGAGCAGGCGAGCCAGGCAGGCACCGTGCTGGAAGCGGCTTACCTGACGCTGGACGACGGCAAGGGCCTGCAGCTGCTGCCTCATCCCGACGTGCAAGCCAGCGCCGAGCGCCTGCGCCAAGGGCTGGAGGAGGACCTGGTCGCTGTGCAGGCGGGCGCCGCGCTGCCCGCCCTGGGCGAGGGGCGCGCCTGTGCGTTCTGCTCCGTGCGAGGACTGTGCCGCAAGGATGATTGGTGGGAGGGTGGCCTCTGATGGCTGAGTCCGGTGCGAATGCGGCCTACACGGTCGATGGGCGCGTGGTGCCGCGCGAGCAGTTCTACACGCTGGCCTGCGACCCGCGGCGCAGCGTGGTGGTGGAGGCCTGCGCAGGTGCGGGCAAGACATGGATGCTGGTCTCGCGCATCCTGCGCGCGCTGCTGGATGGCGCCGAGCCTCAGCAGATCGTCGCCATTACCTTCACCCGCAAGGCCGCAGGCGAGATGCGTCAGCGCCTGGCCGAATGGCTGGCCGAGTTTTCCCGTGCCGACCATGCCGTGCGCTGCCTGGCCTTGCGCCAGCGGGGCATGAGCGAGGAGGAGGCTGAGCGCGCTGCGCCCCTGCTCAAGGGCCTGCAGCAAAGGCTGCTGGAGGGCGGCCGGCCGGTCGAGATTCGCACCTTCCACGCCTGGTTCTCGCAGCTGCTGCGCGCCGCGCCCATGGCCTTGCTGCAGACGCTGGGCATTGCGCCCGAGCTGCAACTGCTGGAGGATGAGAGCGAGTTGATGCCCGAGGTCTGGCGTGGCTTCCATGCCCGCGTGCTGGCCGATGCCGAGCTGCTGGCGGACTACCAGGCGCTCATCGATGAATGCGGACGCAGCAAGGTGTTGCGCTGGCTGGAAGCAGGCTTTGGCAAGCGGGTGGAGCTGCGGCTGGCGCAGGCGCAGGGTGTGCTCATGGACAGCGTTGCCGGGCCGGAGTCGCTGTCCCCGCGCTTTGCCAGCGCAGGTCCCCTGGAGCTGGTTCAGTCCATGCGCTCGCAATGGCAAGACCTGGCCCTCGAGCTGGGCCAGGGGCGCAACGAAACCATGCGCAAAGCGGCCGTCGCCATCGAGCAAGGGCTCAGCGAACAGGTGCCGGCGGCGGCCCTGTTCGACACCCTTCGCGGCAAGCTGCTGACCAAGGCCGGCACGCCGGTGAAGGCGCTGGCGGCCAGCCCGCTGGCCGTGGCGCTGGCAGACGAGATATCGCTGATCCAGCGCGGGCTGGACCAGCAGGCGGCGCGCCAGCTTCACCAGCGCCTGGCGCGGCTGAGCCTGGTGCTGATCGACAGCTTCGATCAGCTCAAGTTGCGCCGTGGCCTGGTTGACATGAATGACCTGGAGCGCGGTGCGCTGGCCGTGCTGGGCGATGCGGCCCTGGCTGGCTGGGTGCAGGAGCGGCTGGACGTCCAGCTGCGCCATCTGCTCATCGACGAGTTCCAGGACACCAGTCCGCTGCAGTGGCAGGCGCTTCATGCCTGGCTGTCCTCCTACGCCGGGGCGGGAGGCGGCGGCAGCGGCCAGCGGCCGTTGGCGGTCTTCATTGTGGGCGACCCCAAGCAGAGCATCTACCGCTTCCGGCGCGCCGAACCGCGGGTCTTTGCCGCGGCGCGCGACTTCCTGCAGCAAGGCCTGGATGCGGCCGTGCTGGCCTGCGACCACACGAGGCGCAACGCGCCGCCGGTGCTGGCCGCGGTGAATGCCGCGCTGATGCAGGCCCAGGCCCTGGGCGAATACCAAGGCTTCCGGCCGCATACCACCGAATCGGCCGAACCCGATGCCTTGGCGGGCGTCTGGCGGCTGGATGTCGAGCAGGTCGCTGCGGACGTCGCGAAGGAAGCAGACAGCGCCGCTGCCCCGGACGAGCCGGTCTGGCGCCCCAGCCTCCGCGAAGCCCGCCATGAGCCCGAGCTGCAAAGGCGTGCCGCGGAAGCCGAGCGCATCGCCCGGGCGCTGTCGGAATTGTTGGCCAGCGGCAGCCTGCAGCCTGGCGAGGTCTTCGTGCTGGCGCGCCGGCGCGAGGCCTTGCGGGTGCTGGCCGAGTCTCTCAAGGCGCACGGCATTCCTCACGTGGCACCGGAGGAGCTGAATCTGCTGGACTCACCGGACGTGCGCGATCTGCTGGCCCTGCTGGATGCGCTGGCGTCGCCTTCGCACGATCTCTCGCTGGCCCATGCCCTGCGCAGCCCGCTGTTCGGCGTGAGCGAGGCGGCACTGCTGCAGCTGTCCCTGGCTGCTGGCACCGTGCGCCGGCTGAAGGATGCGCCTGCGCAGGATGAGGACAGCCTGCCGCCCACGAGGCGGAGCTTCTGGCAGGCCTTGATGCAGGCGGACGAGGCTCAGCTGGAGCCGGCCTTGCAGCGGGCGCGCGGCCTGCTGCGGGGCTGGGCGGCGCGCTTGCAGCAGAGCACGCCGCATGAGCTGCTCGACCGTGTGCTGGCCGAGGGCGACTTGCTGGCACGCGTGGCCGCGCGTGTGCCGCCCAGCGAGCGCCGCAGCCGGCTGCACGCGCTGCAGTCCCTGCTGGGGCTGGCCCTGGACCTCGATGGCGGACGCTATGCCTCGGTCTACGGCTTTGTGCGGGCGCTGCGCCAGCGGGCGCTGAGCCTGCCGGCCCACAGCGAGACGGATGCCGTGCAGCTCCTGACCGTGCATGGTGCCAAGGGGCTGGAGGCGCGCGTGGTCGTGCTGATGGACTGCGATGCCCCGCCCGCGCGGGCGGACCATGCCACGCTGCTGGTCGATTGGCCGGTCGACCTGCCCGCACCCCGGCGGGTCGCCTTCATCGCCTCGGAAAGCAGCCCGCCTCCGGCGTTGGAGGCTCTGATGCGATTCGAGCAGGGCGAGCGCCAGCGCGAGGAACTCAACGCGCTCTACGTGGCCATGACGCGGGCCAAGTCGCGCCTGGTGCTCAGCCGCAGCCTCGCGGCACGCTCCGGCGGTGCCGGCAGCTGGTGGCAGCGCCTGCAGGAGCGCAGCGAAGACTGGGTCCCGGCTGCAGCCACGGAAGAAGCGTCGCAGGGGGTGAGCTTCAGCCTGCTGGAGTTGCCGGCCTTGCCCGCCGAGCTGCGTACCCCGCTCCTTGCCGATGCGGCCGAACCGGCGGAGCTGGTGGTGCGCACCACCGAGCTGGACGACCTGGCTGCCCTGGGCGAGGCGATGCACCGGGTGCTGGAATGGGTCAGTGGGCCGCGAGGGCAGGGCGCTGCGCTCGAAGCCCTGCTGGGCGCCGCAGCGCAGATGTATGGGCTTGATGCCCGTCGCACCGAACGGTTGGAGCGCAGCGTGCGGGCCATCCTCAGCAGCCCGGACTGTGCGCCTTTCTTTGATGCGGCGGCGCTGCTGTGGTCGGGCAATGAAGTGCCCGTGAGCCATGAGGGGCAAGACCTGCGCCTGGATCGGCTGGTGCGGCGCGCTGTGCAGCCGGACGGCGAGCGCGCCGAGTGGTGGGTGCTGGACTACAAGCTGCATGAGGCCCCGCAGCGCCAGCCCGAGTACGTGCAGCAGCTGCGCCAGTACCGTGCAGCGGTACAGCTCCTGCAGGCGGGAGAGCGGGTACGAACCGCCTTCATCACCGGGCAGGGGCGCCTGGTCGAGGTGGAATGAACGGCCTTCCGGGAGGTCCAGTCACCGACTTTGTCCGGACGGCCGGAATTCCCGGGTTAGAATGCGCAGCTTCGTCGGGGTGTAGCGCAGCCTGGTAGCGCATCTGCTTTGGGAGCAGAGGGTCGGACGTTCGAATCGTCTCACCCCGACCATCCCTATTTCGTGCATCGTCTCATTGCTGCGGCTGGCAAAAAGCCGCGCAGGAACATGAGGCGAATGCAGTGCAATCAAACAAGCCCGCCCGGCCCAGCCTTGGCGGGCTTTTTGCATTGTTGAGAGGTGCCAGCCTCCCAGCGTCGAACCTGTGAGCCTGCGATTGCGGCGGCGCTTCAGGAAGCCTTACGGGCCGTTCCCTACTGGACAACCCGCTGGCCGATGCCGGCAGGCGGCTGACACAATCCGCGCAATTTTGCGGCGCCGCGTCATGAGCGCGAGCCGCCGCCAGTCGGGCTGCCGACGATCCAACATCGAGAACAGCATGGCCATCCAACATCTCAGCGACGAGCAGGTTCGCACGTGGGGCCGGGCAGAGAAAGACGCCTGGTGGTTCAACAATGTGTTCCAGAAGGACATGCCGCAGCTGACGCTGCGCTCGGGCCTGACGGGCTTTGTGCTGGGGCTGGTGCTGACGGCCACCGCACTCTACATCGGCGCCAAGACGGGCGTGGGCATCGGCGTCGGACTGACCTCGGTGATCCTGGCCTTTGCGCTGTTCAAGTCCTTGGCCAATGCCAATCTGGCCCGCGACTTCAGCGTGCTGGAAAACAACTGCACGCAGTCCATCGCCACGGCCGCCGGCTACACGGTGATGCCCCTGATTGCCGGCCTGCCGGCCTACATGATGGTCACCGGCCACATCATTCCCTGGTGGCAGCTGATGGTCTGGCTGATCGTGGTCTCGGTGCTGGGCGTGCTGGTGGCCTTCCCGATGAAGCGCCGCTTCATCAACGAAGACCAGTTGCCCTTCCCCGAAGGTCGCGCCTGCGGCGTGGTGCTGGATTCCCTGTATTCGGGCAATGGCGAGGACGGCCTCTACAAGGCGCGCCTGCTGGGCAAGGTGGCGGGTCTCGCGGCCGTCTACCAGGCCCTGGTCAGCGATGGCTGGATGAAGCTGATCCAGTTCAAGATCCTGCGCATGGACCAGTGGGCCGGCATGAAGGAGCCCTGGCATTTCCATGAACGGCTGGACGACTACTACTACGCCTGGGCCGTCAAGGCCGAGGCCTACATTCCCAAAATCCTGGGCACGGAGCTGCGCACCCTGGGTCTGCGCCTGACCCTGGACATGGCCATGATCGGCGTGGGCGGCCTGATGGGCATGGCGGTGGCCGGCAGTTGCCTGATCGGCGCCTTGCTGAACTTCGGCGTGCTGGCACCCCTCATGATCCAGGTGGGCGACATTGCGCCGCGCATGAGCCCGGCGGGCAAACTCGTGCCCCTCAACCGGGCCGAGATCGTCAATCAATGGTCGTTGTGGTGGGCCGTGACGATGATGGTCGTGGGGGCGCTGGTCGGCCTCATGGCCAAGCCGGAACTCATCACCAGCCTGTTCAAGCGCAAATCCAAGGTGGATGCAGGCGCCCAGGGACCGGATCTGCTGCGCGACATCGAGGTGCCGCTGTGGCTGTCTTATGTGGGCGTGCCGGTGCTGGGCTTCGTCAGCGTCTGGCTCACGCACACCTTCTTCGGCGTGCCTTGGCTGCTGGGCCTGGTGTCGCTGCCGCTGATCGTCGTGCTGACCGTGATCTGCGCCAACGCCATGGCGCTGACCTCCTGGACACCGACTGGCGCGCTTTCCAAGATCACGCAGTTCACCGTGGGGGCGCTGGATCGCAGCAACCCTGCCTCCAACCTGCTGCCGGCCACGATGACCTCGGACATCGCGTCCAACGCCTCCAATCTGCTGTCCGACATCAAGCCGGGCTATATGCTGGGCGGCAAGCCACGGCACCAGGCCGTGGGTCACATCATCGGCATCCTGGCAGGGACGCTGTCGGCGGTGCCGCTTTTCTTCCTGCTCTTCCTGCCACCTGACGCCAATGGCGTGCGCAGCACGACCACCATCGTCAGCGAGCAGTTCGCCTTCCCTGCCGCCATGCAATGGAAGGGCGTGGCCGAGCTGATTGCCAAGGGCCTCAGCCAGCTGCCGGTTTCCGCGCTGATTTCCATGGCCGTGGCGGCCGTGACGGCCCTGGTCATCGAGGTGCTGCGCCTCCGTACCCGAGGCCGCTTCCCGCTGTCCTCGGTGTCCATCGGCCTGGGTGTGGTGCTGCCGCCGGATGCAGTGATCTGCATGTTCATGGGCGCCTTGCTGTTCTGGTACATGCACAAGCGCAATGAGTCGGATGCCAAGAGCGCCGGCTACCGCCGCTGGGTCGAGGGTGCTGAACCCATTTGCGCCGGCCTCATTTCCGGCGCGGCGCTGATGGGCATCGGCAATGCCTTGCTGAATGTGCTGATCTGAGTGCTCGGGTCGGCGGGAAGGCCGGCCGTGCATGGCACAATTCCACTTGCTGGCGAGCGCCGGGTCGGGAGACTCGGCGTTCACGTTTCTGCCCGTAGCTCAACTGGATAGAGCAGCTGCCTTCTAAGCAGCAGGTCGGGGGTTCGAGTCCCTCCGGGCAGGCCAGAGGCCTGTGGTGCTGCTCGCCTTCAGGACACACAGCGATGGGCATGCGCGGGCCCGCTCTGCCGCCGTCTGCGCAAGCGCAACTGCTTGGCGGAATTGGGCTTGTTCGGGGTTTTCTTTGCCAGGCAAAAGCGGTACACCTAAGGGATACGCGCCGGCGACCGCCGGGCGCTCCAAGGAGAAGCTGATGCAAGCCACCAACGAGGCTCAGGCCCCTGGCCCCGAAACGACGTCCGCCCGCATGCGGGCATTGATGGTGAGGGCGCCCAGCGCGCTGTGCTTTGTCGACCAGGGCGTCTTCCACTTGGTCAGCGAGCAGTTCAATCACCTGTTCGGCCATGGCGACGATACGGACCTCAGTTCGCAGCCCACGCGCGGCATCTTCGTCTCGGATCTGTCGCACGAGAGCTTGCTGGAGCGCATGGGGGCGGCGTTCAGCGCGGGGCGTCCGCTGGATGAGGAGATCGAGTATGTCCGGCGCGACGGCTCGCGCTTCTGGGGGCGCTTGCAGGCGACGCCGGTGCACTGGGACAAGCCAGCGGGTGAGTCGCTGTGGATCATCGAGGACGTCACCGCCGCGCGCCAGCTGCGCATGCAGCCCACGTGGACGGCCAAACACGACGTGTTGACCGAACTGGCCAACCGACGCGAGTTCGAACGGCGCCTGGCCGAGCATGTGGGCAGCCGTCGGCATGAGCCCGTGTCCGTGCTTTGGGTGGACGTCGACAAGTTCGCCGAGGTGCTGCATGGGATGGGGACCGAGGTGGCCGATCATTTCCTCTACGGCCTGGGTCAGATGCTGGTGACCAAGGTCCGGGCCTCCGATCTGGTGGCGCGCCTGGAAAACGACCATTTCGCCATCCTGCTGCCCGACTGCGACCAGCACTATGCCCAGATCGTGGCCGACAAGGTCCGGTCCTCGGTGGCGGCCTACCGCCTGCGCTGGGGCCTGCACCGCACGCGGGTCAAGGCCTCCGTGGGTGTGGTGCAGCTGCAAAACACCCTGGAAACCGTGGAGGCCGTGCTGGGCGCGGCAGCCCTGGCCTGCGCCGAGGCCAAGGCAGCCGGGGGTGACAGCGTCCGCGTGTACGTACCCACAGGCACTTTCGAAGAGCTGGCGGGCTGAGGCGCCGACAGCATCCCTGAGGCCCGCTTCGGCGGGCCGTCTCCCGCTCAGGCCCGCTCCGGCGGGCCTTCAAACGTCTGGTCCCGCTCCGGCGGGCCTTTTGCTTTTACAAGCGGTGAAATTCGACGCCAGGCCGGGAATTGCCGCTGCTGCGCCGCGCCGGCGACGAAATTTCCGCCCCTTGAGGGGGCAATAGGGCTAAAGTTCCATCGTGATCCGCCGAAAAGGCGGCGAATTGGGCTTCTTCTTTCGGAGAATTTTCATGGCAATCAGCTTGAGCACGGCGCTTTCCGGCATGTCCGCGGCGAACGAGCGGCTGCGTGCCAGTTCCGAAAACCTGGCCAGCGCGGCCAAGCGGCCGGAGTCCCTGGAAGGGCAGGATCAGCAGCGCTCGGACACGCTGACGCGTGAGGCCGCCAACGCCACCACCTCGGTGCAGATCGAGAAGGAAATCGTCGAGCAGCGCTCCGCCACTTATGCCTACGTGGCCAATCTGAAGATGCTGCAGACCCAGGTTCGCGCCGAGGGTGCGCTGCTGGACATCAAGGCCTGACGGCGCCTTCATCCCGGCCTGCGAACTTGGCCGAACCTCAGCCCGCACGGCGCGCTGCGTCTGGCTGCTGGCCGAAGAGCACCTCCCTGGCCCGGTCCGAGGTCAGGGGCTGGCGCCGGTCAGCCAGGACCTCCAGCCCTCTTTGAACAGCCGGCCTCTTGGCGATCTCGTCGAACCAGCCCTTGAGGTGTGGGTAGTCCGACAGTTCGATGCCTTGGTTCTTCCACGAGCGCAGCCAGGGAAAGACGGCGATGTCGGCGATGCTGTACGCCTTGCCGCCCAGATAGGTGTTGGCAGCCAGGCGCCGGTTGATCACACCGTAGAGGCGCTGGGCCTCGCGGGTGTAGCGGTCGACGGCGTAAGGCAGCTTCTCCGGCGCATAGAGCCTGAAGTGATGCGCCTGGCCCAGCATCGGCCCCACCGAACCCATCTGGAACATCAACCACTGCAGGACTTCGTACTTGCCGCGCACATCGGCGGGCAGCAGCCGGCCGGTCTTGGCGGCCAGATAGAGCAGGATGGCGCCCGACTCGAACAGCGAGATCGGCGCGCCGTCCGGACCGTCCGGGTCCACGATGGCCGGGATCTTGTTGTTGGGGCTGATCTGCAGGAAGTGTTGTTCAAACTGTGCACCGCTGCCGATATCCACTGGAACGACGCGATAAGGCAGGGCACACTCCTCCAGCATGATGTGGACCTTGTGGCCGTTGGGCGTCGCCCATGTGTAAACGTCGATCATCGTCGCTCTCCTGTTTGCCGCGATCGCGGTGCTCCTGGATGCACACTGCCTGCCCATGGTAATCAAACAACTTCAGCACTGGTTCGTGGCGCGCGCAAATGCGGCACGTTGGAAACCCATCGCGGACTGGGCAGAGTCGCTCGGCGGGCAGTTGCGCGTCGTGGCGGAAGGCCAGGGCTTTGTCGTCGACATGCCGCCCGGCAAGACCGGCGGTGCCGTGCGCATCGAATGGGGACGCTCGCAGCGGGCCTACATTCCTGGGCATGAACTGAGAATCCGCTACGAGGCGCGCCTGCATGGCGACCTCCAGATGATGGTGATCGAGCAGCAGCTGATGGAGCAGCTTGAGGGTGCCGTATTCGAGGCCTATACCGATACGCTGCGTACCCGTGTGGACACCGACACGCCTGAGGAAATGCGCTGGCTGGTGATGTTCCCGAAGCTCAACCAGATCAGCTCCAAGATCGTCAGGGCACAGTTCGGCGTGCTGGGTATCGCGCGCGAGCTGCTGCATGTGTGGATCGAAGGACGGCTCAGCGAGGCGCTGGTGCGTGTGTCCCAGGACCTGGTGACGCCGGGCCGGCCGTTCGTGCTGATGAGCATGCGCGGCAATTTGTATCTGCGTACGGCCATGGAAGAGCCGCGGTTGAACGAGGTCCAGTCGCTCTACAAGCTGTGCGAGATCGCCGTCGAGTCTGCCGAGCGGGTCAACCAGGCCCTCGGCGACTCCAGCCCCTGGCCCAGCGTGCCCTCCAGCACCACGATGCACGGCAGCCTGCCGGACCCGGACTCCTCCCAATGAGGCATGGGCCCGTGCCGTGAGGGCGGGGCCGTCGATTCAGCCGGCGCTGCCGGCCTGCTGCGCAAACTGCCAGGCCAGCTCGGCCAAGGGGCGGGCCCCCGCGCCAGCCTCGCGCGCTCGCTCGCTGGAGGCCGTGCCTTCTTCCACCCGCTTGGCAATGCCCTGCAGGATGGCGGCGATGCGGAAGAGGTTGTAGGCCATGTAGAAGTTCCAGTCCCGCTGGACCGCGCTCACGTCGGCACGGCCTGTGCGCTCGCAGTAGCGGCGGATGTAGTCCGCCTCGGCAGGTATGCCCAGCGCTGCCAGGTCCAGGCCAGCCAGTCCCTGCGCCGCGCCAGCCTTGCGGATATGCCAGGACATGCAGTGGTAGCTGAAGTCAGCCAGCGGGTGGCCCAGCGTCGACAGTTCCCAGTCCAGCACGGCCAGCACGCGCGCCTCGGTAGGATGGAAGACCAGGTTGTCCAGGCGGAAGTCGCCATGGACGATGGACACCTCCGCATCCGAGCGCGCGGCCTCGGGGACATGGGCGGGCAGCCAGGCGATCAGCGCGTCCATGGCGGCGATGGGCTGCGTCGCGGTGGCCAGGTACTGCTTGCTCCAACGTCCGATCTGGCGCTCGAAGTAGCTGCCGGGTTTGCCGAAATCGGCCAAGCCTATGGCCTCGGGCCGCACGCTGTGCAGGGCCGCAATGACGCGGTTCATTTCGTCGTAGATGGCCGAGCGCTCGGCGGGCGCCATGCCCGGCAGGCTCTGGTCCCACAGCACCCGCCCCTCGACGAACGCCATCAGGTAGAAGGCGCGGCCGATGACGGATTCGTCCTCGCAAAGGGCCAGCATGCGCGGCACGGGAACCTCCGTCGCGCCCAGCGCCTGCATCACCTTGAACTCGCGCTCGACGGCATGGGCCGAGGGCAGCAGCTTGGCCACCGGCGCAGGCTTGGCGCGCATCACATAGGTGCCCGAGGGCGCGAGCAGCTTGTAGGTGGGGTTGGACTGCCCGCCCTTGAACTGCTCGATCTGCAGCGGGCCGGCAAAGCCGGGCACCCGGGCCTGGGCCCAGTTGGCCAGGCGCTCGGCGTCAATGGCGTGTGAAGGAGGGCGGGTGCCGGTGAATGCGTCCATGGGACTCCGATCGGGATGGGATGAGGTGTTGCGGGAACCGGCCGGCAGCGGCGCGGGCAAGACCTGACCCCCGAATGCCGATCAGCGCCCTGCGATGGCGAGCAGCTTGTCTTTGTTGAGAACGACCAGGCGTGTGGGCTCGACGCGCACCGCGCCGTCCCGCTCGAAGCCCTTGAGTTCTTGATTGACGCGCTGGCGCGAGGCGCCCAGCAACTGCGCCAGGTCCTCCTGGGCCAGTTGCAGTCCAATGCGGATTTCCTCGCCTTGGGCGATGCCATACGAACGCGCCAGCAGCAGGATTTGCTTGGCCAGCCGGGCCGCCAGCGGACGCGTGTTCAGGTCCTCGACCACATCGAACATCAGGCGCAGCCGTCGGCAGTTCAGGCGCAGCAAGGCTTCGTAGAGCTCGGTGTGCCGCTGCAGCAGGTCCTTGAAATCGGGCTTGCGCACCACCAGCAGCGTGGTGTCGCCGTGAGCGGCCGCGTCGTGGGTGCGCGGCAGGCCGTCGAACAGGGAGATGTCCCCGAACCAGGTGCCGGGCTCGACATAGGTCAGCGAGACCTGCTTGCCGGCCAGCGACACCGAGCTGATGCGGACGGCGCCCTTGGCCACGCCGACCCATTCCTCGGCAGGCTCGCCCCGGCAGGACAGCATGGCGCCGTCCGGCACCCGCTTCACCACGGCCCTGGAGAGGATGTCGTTGCGAAGGGGCAGGGAGAGCTTGGAAAACCACGAACCCGACTCGATATTGCTGCGTTCGGAAATTGTAAGAACAGTGCTACTCATGCTTTGTCACGGCTGCGACAGCCCCCATGTACGACCTGGCGCTGGCTGGAGCCGGGCACCTCTGGCCCATTGTCCATGAAGCGTCAAGTGTCGGTGCTGCTTCACAGAAACACGGTGCAGGCGCGGCAAATCAATGTTTGGCGCCGGACTGGCTGATGCTAGAGTCTGTTGCAAAGTACTTACAAGTCGCATGCCCAGCACTTCGACGCCTAAGGATTTCAAGCTTTGCGCCGCGAGCTCCCGGCTTGCGGTGCTGGCCCTTGGTGTTTGTGTCGCGTCGCCGGCTGCAGCGTTCAACATCGGCGCGCCGCAGACGCAGTCGGCGCTGTTCCAGCCCTTGCACCTGGTCTTCCCCGTGCAGCTGCTGCCTGGCGAAAGCCTGAGCCCAGAGTGCGTGAAGGCAGTGCTCGTTGCCGGCGAGACGCGTTTGCCTGCCGATCAGGTACAGGTGCAGTTGCAGGGGCGTACCGAGGGTGAGGTCAGCGCCGTGCGGGTGAGCAGCCTGGTTCCCATTGACGAGCCGCTGGTCAACGTCAGCCTGAGTCTGGGCTGCCCGACGCGCTACACGCGGCAGTTCACGGCCCTGATCGATCCGGTACTGCCCACCGTGCGCAGCGATGCGCTGCCCGCGCTGCCGGAGGGCGACGAGCTCTACTCACCGGCGCTGCGCGCTGCGCTGGGTACGGCTGGAGCCAAACCTGCCGAGTTGCTGGCGGCGAGGCGGCCCGTGCCTGCCAACACCGCGTCGGCGGGCACGCTGCCGACGTTGGAGTCCAGGGAGACTGCTGGCCGGACGCCAGGGGACGGCGGCACGCCGGCGGGAGCCTCGGTCAGGCCCGCGGGCGAGGCCGCAGGCTTGGCCGCGCATGCGGCGGCGCGACCGCAAGGCAAGGCGGGCAAGACACGGGCAAGGGACGCCGCCAAGCCCAAGCCGCCGGCGCTGGCGGAAGCGCCAGCCCCGGCGGTGCCAATGCCGGGCAAGGGCCCGGCGCCCCGTCTGCAGCTGGAAGCCCCTGAAGTGCTGTCGGCCGCGCCTGCGCCAGCAGCGGCGCCGGCATCGACCGCTGCTGCTGCCATGCAGGACGCTCAGCTGCGGGTGCGCGAGCTGGAGACCGAGCTGGCCCGCCTGCGCGTCGAAGGCCGCGAGGTGCAGGATGCCCTCAAGCAGCTTTCGGCCCAACTCCGCAAGCCGCAGGGCGTGGATCGCAGCTGGCTGCTGATGCTGGCCGGTATCAGCCTGCTGCTGGCGGTGGCCTGCGCCTGGCTGTTCATGCAGTTGCAGAGTCTGCGGCGCGCGACTCACGAGGCCTGGTGGGCGCACCTCCCTGAGCCGCAAGGGGCCCGTCATCCCGCCTTGAGCAGGGGCGCGGCCATGCCTGCGCCTGCTGCGTCGCCCACCGTCCAGGAGGTCGCGCAGGAGTCAGCACAGGAGGCCGCGCCGACCGTGCAAGCCGCGCCGGCGCGCGACGAGGATGCCGCGGGGCGCGACTTCCTCAACAGCGAGTTGTTGCCGGCGGAGGACGGCACAGGGCCGGCGCCTTTCATGGCTGCGCCGCAGGACGAGGCCGTCAGCGTGCAGCTCCTGGACATGCCGCAGGCCAACACGGACCTGCAGCCCCTGCAGGCCTTGCCCGAGCGGGCAGTCGCTGAGGGTGTCAGCGTGGAGGAGTTGATCGACCTGGAGCAGCAGGTCGACTTCTTCATGGTGCTGGGACAGCAGGAGGCGGCCATCCATTTGCTCTCGCAGCGTCTGCATGAGAAGGGCCGGCACACGGCACTGCCTTACCTGAAGCTGCTGGAGATTCTGCAGCGCCACGGCGACCAGGCCGGCTTCGAACGCGTGGCCGGGGAGTTTGCTGACCGCTTCCATGCGCAGCCACCGGTGTGGAGCACCGACATCGCTGCCGGCGAAGGCCTGCTGGCCTATGCCGAAGCCACTGAACTGATCATGCAGAGCTGGCGCGATGCGGCCATGACCATGCAGCTGATCCAGACGTTGTTGGCGCACGGCGATCCCGAGGGCCATGCTTTCACGCTGGCCGCCTACCGGGACATCCTGATGCTTTACGCCGTGGCAAGAGACATCTCCGAGCACGAGGTGCGCGGCGATGACATCGACCTGTTCCTGCCCCTGGACGCAAGTCGCCAGGGCAGCCCCTCCTACATGATGGCCACCATGCCCTGGCAACGCCCGGGCGGGCCGGCTCCCGTGCCAGGTCCGGTCGATCTCGACCTGGACCTCTCCAAGGGCGGGGCAAAGGGTTGAGCCCCCAGCGCTGAGCTGAGGTGCCGCCGCGGTTCAGAGCCGGCGCAGCCTGTCCAGGGCCGTCCGCAGGGTCTCGTCCTTCTTGGCGAAGCACAGGCGGATCAGCCGGTCATCGCTGGAGTCCGCATAGAAGGCCGACAGCGCAATGGCCGCCACGCCGATCTCGCGGGTGAGCCAGCGGCAGAAGTCGTCGGGGGCCAGGTCCGCCGCCGCGCCCAGGCCGCTGTAATCCACGCATTGGAAGTAGGTGCCCTCGCAGGGCAGCAGGCGCAGGCGCGGGGCGGTCGAGGCGAGGCCGGCACGGAACAGATCCCGCTTGCGCTGGTAGAAGGCCGGCAGCTCCAGGTAGGGCCGCGGATCGCGCATGTAGTCGGCCAGCCCCAGCTGCATGGGCGTATTCACCGTGAACACGTTGAACTGATGGACCTTGCGGAACTCCGCCGTCAGCGCAGCCGGCGCAGCCACATAGCCCACCTTCCAGCCGGTCACGTGGTAGGTCTTGCCGAAGCTGCTGATCACGAAGCTGCGCGCCGCCAGCCCGGGGAGCATGGCCGCGCTCTGGTGCTGTCGCCCGTCGTACACCATGTGCTCGTAGACCTCGTCGCTGATCACCAGCACCTGCGTGCCTGCCAGCAGGTCCGCCAGGGCCTGCAAGTCCTCGGCCGGCCAGATGCGGCCGCTGGGGTTGTGCGGGGTGTTGATCATCAACGCACGGGTGCGCGGCGTGAGGGCGGCGGCGAGGGCGTCGAGGTCCGGGCGGTAGCTCTCCGGCTTGAGCCTGACGCGTACCACGCGGCCGCCCGCAAGCTCGATGGCCGGGCCGTAGGCGTCATAGCAGGGTTCCAGCACGATGACCTCGTCACCGGGGTGCACGAGGGCCAGGATGCAGCTCAGCAGCGCCTGCGTGGCCCCGGCGGTGACGGTGATCTCGCGATCGGCGTCGTAGCGGTGGCCATACAGCGCCTCCATCTTGGCCGCGATGGCCTGACGCAGGGCCAGCACGCCACTCATCAGCGGGTACTGGTTGTGCCCGGCCCGCATGGCCAGGTGCACGGCCTCGACCAGTGCGGGATCGCAGTCGAAGTCCGGAAATCCCTGGCCCAGATTGACCGCGCCATGCTGCTGTGCCAGCGCGGACATGGTGCTGAAGATGGTGGTGCCAACCTGGGGAAGGCGGGACTGGATCAGGGGTGTCGGGCTCATGCAGGGCAAAGAGGCGTCGCCAGGGTTTCAGAGGTCGTAGTCGCTGGCCTCGCCGCTGAGCGCGCGCTGCAGCAGGCTGCGGTTAAGCCGGTCGGACAGCAGCTCGGCGAAGGCGTAGACGTAATTGCGCAGGAAGGCGCCGCGCTTGAACGCGACGCGGGCCGTGTTGAAGCCGAACACATGGCCCAGCGGACGGGATACGAGCTCGCCGTTGGGCGGGTCGTCGCGCACGGCCATCTCCGCCACGATGCCCACGCCCATGCCCAGACGCACATAGGTCTTGATGACGTCGGAGTCGATCGCCTCCAGCACGATGTCCGGCGTCAGCCGGCGAGCGGCGAAGGCCTTGTCGATGCGGGTGCGCCCCGTGAAGCTGGGGTGGTAGGAGATCAGCGGCTCCCGGGCCAGCTGTTCCAGGCTCGGGCGGTCCACTTGGGCCAGCGGATGCTGAGCCGGCACGACCAGCACGTGCTGCCATTCATAGCAGGGCAGGGTGACGAGGTCCTCGAACTCGGCCAAGGACTCGGTGGCCAGGCCGAGGTCGGCGGTTTCATCCAGCAGCATGCGCGCCACCTGCTCCGGATTGCCCTGGTGCAGGCTGACCTGCACCTGCGGGAACTGCCGCCGCAGCTGCGCCACCGGCGCGGGCAGCACGTAGCGCGCCTGGGTGTGCGTGGTGGCGATGCTGAACTTGCCGGCGTCCTGTTTGGAGTACTCCTCGCCGATGCGCTTGAGGTTGTTGACCTCGCGCATGATGATCTCGATGGACTTGAGCACCTGCAGCCCAGGCTCGGTCACCCGGCGCAGGCGCTTGCCGTGGCGAGAAAAGATGTCCACCCCCAGCTCCTCTTCCAGCTCCAGGATGGCCTTGGAGACGCCGGGCTGCGAGGTGTAGAGCGCCTTGGCCGTTTCGGTGAGGTTGAGATTGCGGCGCACCGCTTCCTGGACGAATTTGAACTGGTGAAGGTTCACGTGAGGGCTCCAGGGTCAGGTCTTGCCAGTGAGACTGTTCAGGGGCGCCAGGCAGGCGCAGGCCATGGCGTCGATGACGCTTTCCATCTCGCCCAAGGGGGCATGAAGTTCCCACTGCACATGTTCACCATGCAGCAAGCGCTGTTGCTCCACGAGGCCGGGCAGGTCGCGCTGCACGTGACCGCCGCTGCCGAGGAACATGGGAATCACATGGATGCGCGTGCAGCCCTGGGCGGTCAGCGCAGCGGCGGCGCTGGCGAAATCGGGCTGCATGAACTCCAGGAAAGCCAGCGCCACCGCCTGCCCTGGGCGCTGCTGGGCAATGCGGCGCGCGACGGCCTCGAAAGGGCCGGCCCAGCGGGGATCGCGGGCGCCGTGGGCGAAGAGGAGCAAGCCGTCCATGGATGATTTCAGCGGTAGCGCACCAGCCAGCCGAAGGCGGCCAGCGAAATGCCGAGGTAGAGCAGGCTGGGCGCGGATGCCACCGCCCAGGGCGACCATTGCTTGAGCAGGCCCAGGTGCCCAGCGAGGTTGTTCAGCAGCACGAAGCTGATGCCGCCCATGATGCCGCCAAATACCTTGAGGCTGATGCCGCCGGAGCGGCCGTGCAGGTAGGCGAAGGGCAGGGCCAGGGCCACCATGACGAAGCAGGCCAGCGGATACAGGGCCTTGCGCCAGAACTGGATGTCGTACTGCTGCGCCGACTGTTCCTGGGCGGAGAGGTGCCGGGTGTAGCGGTACAGCTCCAGGGTCGACATGGACCAAGGCGGCAGCACTGCGGCGCTGACGACACTGGCGCTCAGGCCGCCGTGCCACTCCCACTCGTCCAGACGGCTTTCCCAGACGCGGGCGCGCTGGCCCGGCTCGGCGGCGGTCCACTGGCTGCGCTCGACGTCATAGAGCCGCCAGAGCCCGTCCTTGTCGACCTGGGCGCGCACGGCCTCGGTTCGGCTCAGCAGGCGGCCTTGCGAATCGAACTCGAACAGGCGCACGCCGCCGAGCTCGCCGCTGACCGCGGCGGATTTGACGTTGATGGAGAAGCTTCGCTCGCCTTCAGGCCCGGAGGCCTTGTCCTTGAGCCAGACGCCCGGCGAGCCGCTTGCAGCGAGGTCCTTGGGGTCCCGTCGCAGCAGTTCCGCCTTTTTTTCGGCCCAGGGCGCTGCATAGTCGCCGACGATGAAGGTGAGCGCGCCGAAGAGGGCGGCCAGTGCCGCCAGGAGGCACAGCGCGCGGCCCGGGCCCAGGCCACCAGTGCGCAGGATGGTGAATTCGCTGGACTGCGCCATGCGAGCCAGCGAGAAGATGCTCCCGATCAGCACGGCGATCGGGAAGATCTCGTAGAAGTGCGAGGGCATTTCCAGCAGCGCCAGCAGGCCTGCCAGCATGGCCCCGCCGTCGCGCTTGCCGACCCGCCCGAGCTCCTCGACGAAGCCGATGAAGAAGAACAGCGACAGGAAGGCCACGGCCACGAAGAGCACCGCAGCGACGATGTCCCGGTAAAGCAGACGGCGGACTGTCTTCATGCGCCGCCTCCCTGCGCCTTGCGCGGCGCACGAGCCAGGCACAGGCGGTTGCTGTTGTCGCGCCACCAGAGCAGCAGCAGGGCCAGCAGAAACGTCGAGCCATGCAGGGCCAGCAGGGCCCGCGGCAGCGTGGTGCGCTCGTTGGCCACCCAGCTCTGGGTCAGATTGATCAGGTTGTAGTAGATGATGTAGCTCAGCAGGGCGACCAGCAGGTTCCAGTTGCTGGCACGCCGCGGATTGCTGGCCGACAGCCCGATGCCCAGCAGCACCAGGTTCACCGCGCCCAACGCCAGTCCCAGACGCCAGGTGAGCTCCCCCAGGTTGCGTGGCGTGGGCTTGCGCAGCAGGTCCATGCTCATGGTGGCCTTGGGCGGAAGCTCGGTGTCGCTGCGTTCCACCTGCGTGTCCATCAGCACGCGGTAGTGCTCGAAGCGTGCGAGGGTCTTGTCGCCGCTGTCCTTGTCGATCTCATTGCGCTGTCCCTGGGTGAGTGCGAGGAAGCGGTCATTGCCCTGGAACTCGATCTGGCCGCGATGCGCGGTGGTGACCGACTCCTGCGCCTTCTGCTCGGTCAGGATGAAGACATTGCGCCCCACGCTGCCGTCCTTGCTGTCGCGGTCGATGAAGAACACCCGGCTGCCGTCGCGCGAGGTCTGGAACTGGCCGGGCGCAACGCGCGAGAGGTCGGAGCGCTTCTCGTAGCGCTCGCGCAGTTGCTCGCTGTTCTGATTGCCCCAGGGCCAGACGAAGAGCTGCAGCGCCGCCACGGCCAGCAGCACAGGTGTGGCCATGCGCAGCACCGGCCTGACGAAGCGCGAGAGGCCTACGCCGCTGGCAAGCCAGATGGTCATCTCCGACTCCCGGTACATGCGGCCCAGGCAGGCGACGATGGCGATGAACAGTGCCAGGCTGAAGATGATGGGCAAGTAGCCCAGGCTGGTGTAGCCCAGCAGCAGCAGCACGTCCTGCGGTGCCACGCTGCCGCCCGCCGCCTGGCCCAGGGTGCGGATGAGCAAGTAGGTGAGGACGACGGTCAGGATGATGATCACGGTCACGCCGAAGCTGCGCGCCAGATCCTTCCTCAAGGTGGAATCGAATAACATCCGAGCACTTTACTAATTGCACCGCATTATGGACTTCCGTACTCAGTCTGCGTCCCTGGACGCCCTGGCCGGCATCAATGCCGACGCCCTGATCGTCGTGATCGCCGGTGAGGCCTTGCCGCCCAAGCTGGACAAGGCCGTGGCCGATGCGGCCAAGGACGCCATCAAGCTGGGCGACTTCGAGCTGAAGGCCGGCAAGACCCTGCTGGTGCAACGCCCGGCCGGCATGAAGGCCGCGCGCCTGGCGCTGGCCGCCGCCGGCAAGCCTGGCCTCAAGAGCGCCAAGGCCGCCGCGGCCGCCGCGCTGGGCCTGGTCAAGGGCCGCAATGCGGCGCATGCCGCCGTGATCTACCTGGGCTTCGAAGGCCTGGATGAGGGCCTGGCCGAGCAGACCGCGCTGGCCGCTGCCGACGCGGTCTACGTCTATCGCCACACCAAGCCCAGCGCGCCCGCCGCCCCGGCCTTGAGCAAGCTCACGCTGCTGGCGGACAAGGCGGCCGCCAAGGCCGTCAAGCTGGGACTGGACCGCGGCCAGGCCATTGCCGCCGGCGTTGAACTGGCCAAGGAGTGCGGCAATCGCCCCGGCAATCACGCCACGCCCACCTTCCTCGCCGAACAGGCCAAGGCCCTGGCCAAGAGCCATGGCATCAAGGTCGAGGTGCTGGACAGGAAGGCCGTCGAGAAGCTGGGCATGGGTTCCTTCCTGGCCGTGGCCCAGGGCTCCGACGAGCCGCTGAAGTTCATCGTGGCCAAGTACGAGGGCGCGCCCAAGACGCAGGCGCCGGTCGTGCTGGTGGGCAAGGGCCTGACCTTCGACTCGGGCGGCATCTCGCTGAAGCCTGGCGCTGAAATGGACGAGATGAAGTTCGACATGGGCGGCGCCGCCAGCGTGCTGGGCACTCTGCGCGCCGTGGCCGAACTTCGTCCCAAGCTGAACCTGGTGGTGCTGATTCCCTCCTGCGAGAACATGCCCAGCGGCAAGGCGCTGAAGCCGGGTGACGTGGTCACCTCCATGGCCGGTCAGACCATCGAGGTGCTGAACACCGACGCCGAAGGCCGGCTCATCCTGTGCGATGCGCTGACCTATGCCGAGCGCTTCAAGCCGGCCGTGGTGGTGGACGTGGCCACGCTGACCGGCGCCTGCGTGATCGCCCTGGGCGGCGTGCGCAGCGGCATGTATGCCAGCGACGACGAGCTGGCGGCCGCATTGACGGCAGCGGGCGACCAGGCCCTGGACCCCTGCTGGCGCATGCCCCTGGACGAGGAGTACGAGGAAGGCCTCAAGAGCAACTTCGCCGACGTGGCCAACGTGGGTTCGCGTGCTGGGGGCTCCATCACCGCGGCCTTGTTCCTCAAGCGCTTCACCAGCAAATACCGCTGGGGCCATCTGGACATCGCCGGCACCGCCTGGAAGAGCGGCGCAGCCAAGGGCGGCACCGGCCGCCCGGTGGGCCTGCTGACGCATTTCGTGCTGTCCCAGGTCAAGTGATCGCAAGCGGGGCGGTGGTGGGCAGCCTGAGCGTTACTCCCGGCGTGCGGCGAGGCGGGCATGACGGCTGAGGTCAGCTTCTACACCGGCGTCTCGGACCGCCTGCACTTTGCGACGCGCCTGCTTCGCAAGGCCTACAGCAGCGGGGCTCAGGTTCTGGTGCTGGGGCCGGCATCCCTGCTTTCGCGGCTGGACGCCGCTTTGTGGACCCAGGAGCCGACCGACTTCGTCCCACACCTGCTGCTGCGCGGCAGCGTGGACGAAGCGCTCCTGCGCGCCACGCCCATCGTGCTCTCGGAACGGCAAGATGCCGCACCGCACTGCCGCACCGTGCTCAATCTCGGCAGCGATTTCATGGCCGATGTGTCGGCCGTGGATCGCGTGCTGGAGGTGCTGTCCAGCGAGCCCGAGCAGGTGCAGGCTGGGCGGCGGCGCTACAAGGCCTATCGAGAGATGGGGCTGGACATCAAGCATCACGAGGTCAATGCATGAGTTCGACCGGCACCCGCGTGGTGCCCACCCTGACGGAGATCCTGGACGAGCAGCGTCTGGCGAAGTCCTCGTCGAATCTGAGCACCGAAGGCTGGCTGAGCGGCCGCCTGGGTGACGAGGAAATCGTGCCCATCAGCCTGGACTGGGGCGAGGCCGCAGCCGCGTCCGAGCCTGGCCAAGCCGAGGAGGGCGCGGTGATGACGCCCTGGCAGGTCGTGCAGCCCCGTACTGGGGCAGATGCCGCTGAGACGCCTTTCATCGACCTTTCCATTGACGTGGCCCCGGTGCGCCCGCCAGCCTTGCATGAGCAGGTGCTGGAGGTGTATGCGCCGCTGCCCTCGATTGCTGCCGCAAGTGCTGCGGCCATAAAGTCGCCAGAACCCGGCGTGAACGACGACCCCCTGCCTTTGCCGCCCGAGGTGCCGCCAAGTCCCGCGGCAGGCGTGCTGGACCCCGGGGCCAGCGCCGTGAGGCAGGGCAGCGAGCATGGGGCCGGCATCAGCGAGGAGCGGCTGCAGGCCATACTCCAGCAGGCCCTGGATCGCCTGCTGCGCGATGAACTGCCCAGCGCCTTGGTGGAGACCTTGATCCGCATGTCTCCGCAGCTCACGGAGTCCCTGATCGAGTCGCTGAAACCCAGCCTGCACCTGCATGTGATGGAGGCGCTCAGCGCCGAGCATGCGGCCCCGCGCGGCCATTCATTGAGCTGACAAGCGCCGGGTCTGACCCCTGCGCTTGCTTGGGCCATCGCGCATGCGTTGGCCCGCTGCCGCCATGCAAGACCAGGCTGGCACGGCTTTCGTGCGGCCGGCGCAACGCCTGGACACCCTGCATGGTTTTCCATGCTTTCCCCATAGAGAGCGCTCCGGAATTGGAGTATGGTCTGCGGCGTTGAGCAATCGACAACATAACGCTCTCCTTCTTCCAACTCGGAGGTTATTCATGCAAGTCAAGTTGAATGTGGTTGTGGGTGCTGTCGCCCTGCTGCTGGGCGGTGCTGCCCTGGCGCAAGACCTGGTCGTGAAGATCGGTCACGTCGGCCCCACCAGCGGCAGCATTGCCCACCTGGGCAAGGACAATGAGTTGGGTGCCCGCATGGCCATCGATGAAC
>JAYRKJ010000010.1:0-183404 GCA_041905785.1 Burkholderiaceae bacterium | reverse complement strand
TAAGCCTGATGACCATAGCGACTTGGTCCCACTCCTTCCCATCCCGAACAGGACAGTGAAACGAGTCAGCGCCGATGATAGTGCGGATTCCCGTGTGAAAGTAGGTCATCGTCAGGCTAATATCCCGCCAAACCCCCGGTTCCGCAAGGATCGGGGGTTTTGCTTTTTGGGATTCTGCTTTTGAAGCGCCCGATCCGTGTGGCTAGCGCTGAGCTCCTCGCGGCCACCCTTGCCGGCGGCGCCCCAGCCTTGCCTGCGCAACGAGGGTCACCCCAGCAGGCGAACGCCGGCCTCATCCGTGCGCACCAGGCCACCCTGGCTCAGGCCCCCCACCAGCCGCCGCAGCCAGCGCTGCATATCTTCCTCACCCGCCTGCGCCATCAGCCGGCCTTGTACCGGCGTCTCCTGCACCCAGCCCTGCAGTGCCTCCCAATCTCGTGCCCGCCACTCCAGCATGTGGTACATCAGCAGGGCTTTGGCGGCGTGTAAGGCATGGCGTACCGGCTCTGCCTGGAAGTAGGCCAGCCGGCTGCGTGCTTCCTGGAGGGCTCGAGGAAGGTCCGTGAACATCGGGCCGTGGCCCGGCAACACGCGAGTGGGGGCGAGTGCCTGGATCAGATCGAGCGTCTGCTCAAGCTCGTGAAAGGCCACACCTAGGGCCGGCTGCGGCGCAAGTTCGGGAAATACGATGCCGAAGCCATGTTCCCACAATGCATCCGCTGAGATCAGGATGCCCATTCGCGCCTCGAAGAGCATGATTGATGCTGGATCATGGCCAGGCGCTGCATGTATGTCCCAGCGGAGTGCGCCATGTTCGATGCGCTCGCCCGGTTGTAGTCTGGCGTGCGGCACGAAGCGCTCACAGCGCTGGCCAGTGTCCCGGAAGCTCAAGGCAGATTCGTCCCACAGCCTCGCTGCCTCGAATTCCGCGGGGGGAATCCACAGCGGGCAGGCGTAGCGAGTCTGGATTGCTGCGTTGCCGCCACAGTGGTCAGAGTGGAGGTGCGTGTTCAGCACGGCGCGGGGCGCGGCATGAGACTCGTCCTTAAGCTGCTGCTGGATCAGGTCTAGGGTGTGGGTGGCGTGGGTGACATAGCCTGTGTCCACCACAAGGGGGCCTCGGCTATCACCGCCCAGCAGCACCATGTTGGCGGACAGCCATCCGCGTTCAATGAAGTGAACATCCGTATGCAAGGCCATGCCTGGTTCACCGCAAGTCCCAGCGTGCAGCAGCGCAGCGCTCAGGTGCGCAGCTCACGTCTGAGAATTTTGCCGACATTGCTTTTGGGGAGTTCGTCCCTGAACTCAATGTACTTGGGGCGTTTGTATGCGGTCATCTGCCCATGGCAGTACTGGGCCAAATCCTCCTCGGCCAATGCGGGGTCGCGCTTGACGACGAAGAGCTTCACGGCTTCGCCGGATTTGGCGTCAGGCACTCCGATTGCAGCGCACTCCAGAACGCCGGGATGGAGATTGACGACCTGCTCGATTTCTGTCGGATACACATTGAAGCCCGAGACCAGAATCATGTCCTTTTTGCGATCGACGATGCGGACATAGCCTCGATCGTCCATGACACCAATGTCGCCGCTCTTGAAGAAGCCATCCGGCCAGAAGACCTGGGCGGTCTCTTCTGGCCGCTGCCAGTAGCCCGCCATGACTTGAGGACCCCGGATGCAGATTTCGCCTCGTTCCCCCAAGGCCACATCTCGGCCTTCGTCATCACGGATGGTGATCTCGGTATTGGGAATCGGCAGACCAATGGAACCGGTGAACTGCTGGACATCCAAACGGTTCACCGTCGCCACCGGGGAGGTCTCAGACAGACCGTAGCCCTCCACAACCGGGCAGCCGGTGACGCGCAACCATTTTTCCGCCGTGGCCTGCTGGACGGCCATGCCGCCGCCATTGGAGATCACCAGCTCGGAGAAGTCCAGCCGTGTAAAGGCCGGCTCATTGACCAGTGCGTTGAAGAGTGTGTTGACCGCGGGGAACATGTGCACCCGGTATTGCTGCAGGGTGCGGATAAAGCCAGGGATGTCGCGCGGGTTGGTGATCAGGAGATTCAACATGCCTTGCCGCGCGCCCAGCATGTAGCAGGCTGTCAGGGCAAAGATGTGATAGAGCGGGAGCGCGCAGACCACCGTCAGTTGCTTGCCGCGTACGCGCTGCAGCATGGGGGTGAACCAGGCTTCGCTTTGCAGAATGTTCGCGACCACGTTGCGGTGCAAAAGAGTGGCGCCTTTGGAAACGCCGGTGGTGCCGCCGGTGTACTGGAGGAAGGCAACATCATCGGGTCCCAACGCGACCGCTTGCAGCGTGCGTGCTCGACCTCGCTGCAGGGCCGCGTTGAAGCGAAGGACCGAGCGCCCCTCGCCCAGCGGCAGCCGGAACTCTTTCACCATCTTGCGCAGATGGCGTACCGCGAAATTGACCAAGGGTCCGCGGCACCAACCCAGCAGATCACCCAGAGCGCACAGGACCACATGCCGCACCGGGGACTCGGTGATCACCTCCTCCAGCGTCGCGGCGAAGTTCTCCAGCACGATGATGGCCTCAGCGCCGCTGTCCTTCAGCTGGTGTGCCAGTTCGCGCGGCGTGTACAGCGGGTTCACGTTCACCACCACATAGCCCGCACGCAAGATGGCGGCGATGGCCACCATATACTGCAGCACATTGGGCATCATGATGGCGACACGCGCGCCCTTGCTCAGGCCCAGGCCCTGGAGGTAGCTCCCCAGGGCCCGCGACATGTCGTCGAGCTGCCGGTAGCTCAGCCTTTGATCCATGCAGACCGCGGCGTCGCGATCGGCGAAGTTCCTGAAGGATTCCTCCAGCAAGTCGACCAGCGAGCGGTAGCTGTCCACCGCCACCTGCGCCGGCACTTCGGCGGGGTAGGACTTCAGCCAGGGCTTTTCTCCGGGGCTTGACCGGCTGTCGTGAGGCTCGAGCACTGCATTCATGGCGGGGGCGACTCCTTATGCGGACGGCCCCATGGTGTGCAGCGCGTTGCCAGGCGCCTAGGGGAGTTGCCCTAGCCTTTCGTCGCCTGCGGGACAGTCCGTCCCCGCTGGGACAGGTGCGGCGAACAAGGCGGCAGCCAGATCCTGCTCGCGATGGCGCACGGTCGCCAAGAAGTCGCGCGCGCCCTTCATGGCTTTGAAGGTGTCAAAGCCCAGCTCAAGAAAGTGCTGCAGGTCACAGAGGCCGGCCGCCGCCGCAGGGCCGCGCATCATGCGCAGGGTATGGCGCAGCAAGGGCTTGTGGGTGAGCTCGTCCAGCGCCACGCCGACCGCCAGGGTCAGGTCGATCTGCAGCTGGCGCTGTGCAGGCCGCCCCACGGTCTGCCATGCCTGGATGTAGCCGGCGGCCGACCACTGCGGCGCGTTCAGCGCCAGTGCCATCTCGGTGTCCAGGCCTTCGGACAAAGCATGCAGCTCTGCCAGCCGTGCCACCGTCTGCACCACCTGCTCGGGAAAGAGACGTACCAGGGCGGGGACGACACGCGCGAACTGAGCGTCGCGGCGGGAGAAGTCACCGGGCCCATACAGCTCGTCGAGAAAGAAGCGCGCTGCCTTAGCGTAACGTGGGGAAGTCAGCAGGTCCGCATAGCTGCGGGCGAAGCGCTGTTGCTGGTATTGCTTGAGCGCCTGCACCCGAGCGCCCAGCGGCGGATCAGCAAGCCGGCGCTGTCGCTCCAGTTCGACCTGTTGCAGGTGCCGCAGGATTTGGGATTGCAGGATCGCTGCCATGGTGGATGGACGGGGAGGCTGGCGCGGATTGTCCGCCTACACTGGCGCCGGCTCCCTAGGGCGGGCACTCGAATGAGGCAGAGGAAGGGCTGATTGCCGATGAGCAATGCAAGACAACAACAGCTGCTGCTGGCCGTGCGCCTGCTGGCGGGCTTGCTGCTGGGCAGCTGGGGCCATGCCCACTGGGGCTGGACGGGGGCGCTGCTGATGGGCTGGACCGGTCTGTTCGGATGGACCTTGCTGGTGCTGCCCGTGTTCCTGCTTCTGAGGCGGCTGAAGCGCCCGGAGGGGCAGCCTCAGCCGACGCTCAGGCAATGCCTTGGTGCGGCGGCCCTGGAGTGGTGGACCTACGAGCGGATCTTCTCCTGGCAGCAACCGTTTGGCGAGCACTGGCGGCCCGACCGTTGCGAGGGCCAGGACCGGGGACGCCGAGGTGTGCTGCTGCTGCATGGCTTTCGCTGCAACCGAGGGCTCTGGCAGCGGTGGCAAGGGTGGCTGGACGCGCAAGGCCATCCCCATGTTGCGCTGAGCCTGACGCCACCCTTTGCCAGCATCGACGCATATGCGGACCAGATCGAAGCCGCTGTGCGGCGCCTTGAACAGGCCACGGGACTACCGCCAGTGGTGGTGGCCCACAGCATGGGTGGCCTGGCCTTGCGCGCCTGGCGACGCGCTGTGAAAGCGCCGCCCGAACGGTTGCATCACGTCTTCACGCTGGGTACGCCTCATGCCGGCACCTTGATGGCCCAGCTGTCAGGCGCCACAAATGCCCGTCAGATGCGGGCCCAATCCGACTGGCTGCAGGCCCTGGCCGAGAGTGAATCCGCGGCATGGTGGCGACGCTTCACCTGCGTCTACAGCTGCTGCGACCAGGTGGTCTGCCCATCGGTACTCGCCCTGCTGCCCGAGGCTCAAGCTCTGGCAGTCCCGGCCAGCGCGCATCTGCGGCTGGTTCACGAGCCGAAGGTCATGGAGGCCGTGATGCGCTGCCTGAAGCAGGGCTGAGGCCCGCACTTTCGACAGAACAACGCCCGGGCGAGGCCGGGCGTTGGGGAGGCCGCGCGCTTGCTGGCGCGCACCCTTCGGCAGGGAGGGGGCTGTCCGCAGCGACAGTCCTCGCTCAAGCCTCCGACTTCAGCACGCCGCGGCGGATTTGGTCGAGCTCGATGCTCTCGAACAGAGCCTGGAAGTTGCCTTCGCCAAAGCCCTCGTTGCCCTTGCGCTGGATGATCTCGAAGAAGATGGGGCCGATCACTTCCTTGGTGAAGATCTGCAGCAGCAACTCGTTGGGGGCGCCTTGGTGCGTCGCGCCGTCGATCAGGATGCGCAGGCGCTTGAGTTCTTCCAGATCCTCGCCATGCGAAGGCAGGCGCTTGTTGACTAGGTCGTAGTAGGCCTCGATGGTGTCCTGGAAGACGACGCCGGTCGACTTCATGCCTTCCACCGTCTTGTAGATGTCGTTGGTGCCCAGCGCCACGTGCTGGATGCCCTCGCCATGGTAGAGGTCCAGGTACTCGGCGATCTGGCTCTTGTCGTCGCTGCTTTCGTTGATGGGGATGCGGATCTTGCCGCAGGGGCTGGTCATGGCCTTGGATTTGAGGCCGGTCAGCTTGCCCTCGATGTCGAAGTAGCGCACCTCGCGGAAGTTGAACAAGCGCTCGTAGAAGTCGGCCCATTCCTTCATGCGGCCACGGAAGACGTTGTGCGTCAGGTGGTCGATGTAAGTCAGGCCGTGGCCTTCCTGGCCGGACGACACCGGCTGGCCTTGGGCGTCCAGCAGGGGCACGAAGTCCACATCGTAGATGCTGATGTTGCCGATGGCGCCGGCCTGGGCGCCGTCCTTGCCTTGCCAGCGGTCGACCAGGTAGATCAGCGAATCACCAATGCCCTTGATCGCCGGGATGTTCAGCTCCATCGGGCCGGTCTTGTTGTCGAAGCCCCAGGCGCCCAGTTCCAGCGCGCGCTGGTAGGCATAGGCGGCGTCCTTGACGCGGAAGGCGATGGCGCAGATCGAAGGCCCGTGCAGGCGGGCAAAGCGCTGGGCGAACGAGCCGGCTTCGGCATTGATGATGAAGTTCACGTCGCCCTGGCGATACAGGGTGACGTTCTTCTGGCGGTGCTTGGCCACGGCCTTGAAGCCCATGGTTTCGAACAATTGGCCCAACGCGGCCGGATCGGGGGCAGCGAATTCGATGAACTCGAAGCCGTCGGTACCCATGGGGTTGTCCCAAGGCGTGAATGCCATACACATCTCCTGGCGGATAGTTTTGCGATAGCGCAAGACTGTACGGCGGCGGGGTCGCAGGATTCATGCAATCTTGCGCAAGGCCTTGGATCGCATTGCAGGAAACCTGCAAGAATCTGCAGATGGATAAGGAAAGCCAGCTCGATGCAATCGACCGACGCATTTTGAGGGCGCTGCAGGTCGACGGCCGGGTCACCTACGATGCCCTGGCCTCGCAGGTGAACCTCTCTGCTTCTGCGGTGCTGAGGCGCGTGCGGCGCCTGGAGGAGATTGGCGTGATCTCGGCCTACGTGGCCCTGGTGAATCCGGAGTCCGTCGGCCTTGGGCTCACCGCCTACATCAATGTGCGGCTGGAAAAGCATACCGAGACGCACAAGCGCAACCCCATGGACCTGTTCCGGGCGGCCGTGCAGACCTGGCCTGAAGTGGTCGAGTGCTCGGCGTTGACCGGCGACATGGACTACCTGCTGCGCGTGCTGGTGGAGGACATGGCGCACTACTCGCGCTTCATCACCGAGACGCTGCTCAAGCACCCCAGCGTACAGGACTGCAAGACCAGCTTCGTGCTGGACCGGCTCAAGAACACGACGGCGCTGCCGCTCTGAACCGGGACTCAGCGCCGGCGCAGGGCCACGGCCAGCTCCTGCCATCCCTGTGCATGGGCAAGGGCTGCATAGGGCGGGGCGGGCCAATCCCACAGGCTGGCAGGAAAGAGGGCGCGCATGGCGTTGATGTCGCAGTGGTAGGGCGGCCCTTCGACCTGTCCTTGCGAGGCGGACTCGCGGCGGGCCTGCATGAACAGCGCCAGCAGCCAGCCGCCAGGCGGCAGCCAGCGTGCCAGCTGAGCCGCGTAGTCCTGCCAGTGATCCGGATGCAGGGCGCAGAGGCAGGTTTGCTCGTAGACGACGTCCGGCGGTTCCTGCTGGACTGGCCGCCACTGCAGCACATCCGCCTGCTCGACATCGGCCTGCAGTGCAGCGTCCTGCAGGCGCTGGCGAGCCAGTGCCACGGCGGCCGGCGTGTAGTCCAGGCCACGAGGTCGCAGGCCATGCCGTGCCAGCGCCAGCAATTCGTGGCCACTGCCGCAGCCCGGCACCAGGACGCGCTGGCCCGCGCGCAGCAGGCCGGCGTCAAGCCAGGCTTGCAGTTGGGGGTGAGGAGCGCCGCGATCCCAGGGCATCTGCCCGAGCTCGAATCGCTGCTGCCAGAAGTCTTGGGTCGGACCCGCCATAGGCTGCATCATAGTGCGCGAGTCGGGTCGCTTGGGCTTAGCGGTCGTCGAGCTCCTGCAGCAGCTTGAGCGTGTGCGTTGGCCCAAGGGTCAGCAGAGCCCCGATTTCCTGCAGGTCATCGGGGACAGCGGGGTTCTCCCAGCTGTCCGCGGTATGGCGGGCCAGGCGCACCGCCAGGCGCACGCACTGCACTTGTGGATCGTGACCGCGCTTGTCATCGGTGCAGTGGGTGAGGAGCTCCGGCAGGCGCCAGGCTCGCATCAGGCTTTGCTCCAGATCGCCCAGCTCGATGTTCAGCACCTCCTTCTGGGCGCTGACGCTGCGCATGCCAGGCTGCGTGGCCATCAGCCACTGGATTCTCTGCGCCAGCTCCGGCGCATGGCACCACAGCAGCATCTCGGCAAAGTCGTGCAGCAGCGCAGCGCTGTGGATGATGGCGGCGTCCGGGTCCAGTCGATGGGCGGCGAAGCCCAGGGCAAAGCGCGCGGCGCGGTCGGCACGGCGCATCACCCGCATCAGCCCGTCATAGGCTGCCGGCAGGCTGGCGAGCCGCTCTTCCACGGTGGGCTGCGGGCCGAATGCCTTGAAGAAGGGTGTGATGCCCATCAGCACCAGGGCGGCGGTTACCGTCTCGGCATCGGCCAGCAAGCGGCTGGACCGATGGGCCGAGGCGTAACGCAGCACCTTGAGCGTCATCAGAGGGTCTGTGGCCAGCCCTTCGCCGATGCTGTTGGCATCGACATCGTCTTCGTTAGCACGCCAGAGCTCGAGCTGCTCGGCTGTCGAGGCCAAGACAGGGATCTCCGCCTCCCGGAAATACGCAGTCCAGCGATTCAAGTCCCGGAAGGGCTTGCTCAGCGGGGTGAACGGCAGGTTCGGCGGGGTGTCCATCGCAAGCCATAGCGTAGGCGCTTTTATCGGATATCGGCAATGCCGAGCCCAGCTTGAGCGTGACGCTTGCTACGGCGAGCAGCAGGGTGAGAAGGAATCGCTTCATCGGATCCTCCCTTCACCCGGCCAGCCGCCGAGACGTTCGCCGTCGAAATGGACGCTGCCGATGGGGTCGCCGGCGCGACGGCGGGGGCGAGCATCGCCGGCCAATTCCTGTATCGCTTCATCCTGTGCTCGCTGCGCGGGCGGGGCGCTCAGCCACTGAGCCAGGCGCCGCCACAGCGTGGCCAGGATTTCGCTACTGCTGCTGACGACGCCATGTCGAGTCGTCTTGATGATTTTCTGCATGTTGATGCTCCCTCGGGCCTCGCGCCGAATGGCGGCGAGGCTTGCGATTCACGGGCTGCGCTCGTCGGGGCGCAGACGGCGGATTTCCAGGGCCAGGTCTTGCTTGGCGCGCTGGCGTTCGGCGGCGCGTTGGGCCTGATGGCGGCCCGCTTGCCTCAGCAAAGCCGGCGCCACCAGGGGGTTTCGCGGTTTTCGGCCCTGCAGAGTCATCTGCGGGCGCGGGGCGGTGAACTGGGACATAGACATCTCCTTGGCGCTGCCCGAGGCTTTCAAGGGCTCTCGGGGGGACGCAGGCAATGGAACGTTGAACGGACGGGCGAGCGGCGGCACGAGGCTGACGGACGGAGCCGTCAGGACAGTCGCCAAGGCACGAGGCCGGAGTCGGAACTCGACGCAGACACCGCTGGCGCTGGCGGTGGTTCGATGCCACGCAAGCCGGGTCGACGCAGGACGCGAGCAGGTACTGATGCATCGGGACGCATGGTGCGTCCCCGAGCCTTGCGAAGGCTGGCGTCGGCCCGGGTTCGGCGGTGACGCGCGGCTCGCAGGGCCCTGATGACCAGGGTCAAGAGAGGTTGCGGGTGCTCACCGTGAGCGCGGCATCCAGGCACTGCAGGGGCTGACTGGCACGCGGCGGTGAGGAACTCATCGCGGTGAACCCGTCCGCGACTTGCGCAAATGATAAACGATTGATTATCTTGCGCAAGTGCTTTTTATCTCTGACGCAAAGCAATCCCGAGCCGTGTGCGGATATCGGATCAGGGGGCGACGCAAGCCCGAGGCGCGCAAGGTGCCTGGGCATGGGCCTTGTGAGCCACTGCCGGGCTGGCGCGGTGGAGTGGAGCGCGGGGGCACGTCATGCCTGCGCCATGCGGGCAGGGCTTGTCCCTGATTAACGCTTCTTGGGCTTGAGCGGGGCAATGCCCTGCTGGAGGCGGCGCCATTCGTCCATGTCACTGGGCGCCTGGGCGGCTGGCGCCGGGCTGGCAGAGCCCGATCGCGCCTGCACTGCGCGCGGCGCGGCTTGGGTCGCCTGCGGCGGGGGCGGACCCTCGGGTGTGAGCACCTCGCCCAGCAGGTCGAGCAGCCGCGTGCGGGCGCGCTGCGGGTGGCGGCGGTAGTAGGTCAGCACCAGACCGATGATGAAGCGCTCGTCGTCATCCTTGGGCAGCGTGGGTTCGGCATTGGTGGTGGGCGCCGGTGCCAGCGCATGATCCTGATCCATCCAGCCGGGCGGTTTGTGGCACAGCTGCTCGAACTGACGGGCCAGGCGTTCGCCGATCTGGCGCGAGCGGCTCTTGATCTGGCTCCAGTAGCTGGGCTGGATCTGCAAACGCTCCGCGAAACGCCGCTCCAGACCGCGCAGCGCGGCGGCATCGGGGTGCTTGATGGTGGAAGCGACGAACTCTTCAAACAGGAGCATCGCGTTGTCCAAGCGGATCTGCGCGACGTCCCGGGTAGCGGAACACATGCCGTAATGATAAAGCCTTGTTCACTCCTGGCTGCGTGTATTGCAGCGTATGTCGTCGCTCACTCCTCCTCTTCATGCGGTTTGTGGGCGGCCATCAGCTGGGCCTGCGTGTTGGGCGGCACCAGCTCGTAGTGCGAAAGGCTGACCGTGTAGCGTCCCTGGCCGCTGGTCAGGGCGTTGAGGCGGGTTTGGTAGCTGCTCAGTTCGGCCAGTGGAGCCAGGCCCTGGATGCTGATGCTGCCGGGCACAGGGTTGTCCGTGCCCAGCACCTGTCCGCGGCGTGAGGCGAGGTCGCCGGTGATGTCGCCCATGGCCGCCGCTGGCGCCAGGATCTCGACCTGCACGATGGGCTCCAGCACCTGGGGCCGGGCTTCCTTGACCGCAGCCACCAGCGCCTTGCGCCCGGCAGTCACGAAGGCGATCTCCTTGGAGTCCACCGAGTGATGCTTGCCGTCAAAGACCACCACGCGCAGGTCCACCAGCGGGAAGCCGGCGATCACGCCCTGGGCCAGGGCCTGGCGCACGCCTTTCTCGACGGCCGGCATGAAGACGCCGGGAATGGCGCCGCCTTTGACCTCGTCGCGGAATTCGAAGCCGGCGCCACGCTCCAGCGGTTCGATGCGCAGCCAGACCTCGCCGAACTGGCCCGCACCGCCGCTTTGTTTTTTGTGCCGGTGGTGACCTTCGGACGGCACCGATACCGTCTCGCGGTAGGCCACGCGCGGCGGCTGGGTCTGGATTTCACCCTTGTAGGTGTCGCGCAGGCGTTCCAGCAGTACGCGCAGATGCAGTTCGCCCAGGCCGTAGACCAGGGTCTCGTTGGTCTGCGCGGCGTGTTCCAGGCGCAGGCAGGGGTCTTCGTCGACCAGGCGCTTGAGCTGGTCCCACAGTCGCTGCTCGTCCCCATGGCGGGCCGGGCTGATGGCCAGGCCGTGCACGGGCTCGGGGAGCTGCAGCGGGGCCAGGTGCAGATGCTCGTCCTCCTGGGCGTCATGCAGGACGGCGTCGTAGTGGAGCTCGTCGAGTTTGGCCAGGGCGCAGATGTCGCCGGGCAGCGCTTGCTCGATCTCTTCATGCTCCTTGCCGCGCAGCATGAACAGATGGCTCACCCGCACCGGCTTGCGCGCGTGACCCACGTAGAGCTGGGCGTTGCGCTTCAGCGTGCCCTGATGGACGCGCAGCAGCGCCAGCTTGCCGAGGTAGGGGTCGGCCTGGATCTTGAAGACATGGGCCAGCACGTGGCGGTCGGCGTCGGGCAGGGGCTTCAGCGGCACGGCGCTGGCGCCTTCGCCCTCCAGGAACTGCGGCGGGTTGGCTTCACCCGGGTGCGGCAGCAGTCGCGCGATGGCGTCCAGCAGTTCTGCCACGCCGACGCCCGACTTGGCCGCCGTGAAGCACACCGGGATCAAGTGCCCTTCGCGCAAGGCCTGCTCCAGAGGTGCATGCAGCTCGCTGGCGGGCACGTCGCCCTCGTTCAGGTAGCGCTCGACGAACTCGCCGTCGACTTCCACCACCTGTTCCACCAGCGCCCGATGCGCGTCGGCCACGGAGCCGAAGTCGCTGTCGCCCTCGCGCTGGAAGAAGCAGTCGGAGACCCTCGAGCCGCCGCCGGCGGGGAGGTTCAAGGGCAGGCACTCCTTGCCCAGCCGGTCCTGCAGCAGGGTCAGCAGGCCTGGCAGGTCCACCTCGGGCGTGTCGATTTTGTTGATCACGATCAGGCGCGTGCGCTCGCGCTGTGCGGCGACCTCCATCAGCCGCGTGGCCATGAGTTCCAGCCCGGTCTGCGCATTGAGCACCAGCACCGCGCTTTCTACCGCTTCCAGCGCTGGCAGGGCCTGGCCGATGAAGTCCGGGGCTCCCGGCGTGTCCAGCACATGCAGACGCAATCCCTGCCATTGCAGGTGCACGGCGCTGGTCTGCAGCGAGTGCTGCATGCGGCGCTCCAGGGGCTCGTGGTCACTGACGGTGTTGCCCTTTTCGACGGATCCCGCCTGCTTGATCGCGCCTGCCTGCAGCAGCAGCGCCTCGCACAACGTGGTCTTGCCGCTGCCTGCGGGGCCGACCAGGGCCAGGGTGCGCAGGCCCTGCAGGCGGGAATCCTGCGCGCTGCCGGACAAGCTGGAGGCAGCGCCTCCTGCGGACGAAGGGCTGGAGGCCATGGCGTGCTCCTTGAGGTCGTGACCGATGCACAAATGCCGTTGCCCGAGCCTAGGGCAAGGCATGGCCCCGCACAAGAGGGGGCGCGCAAGACCTGGCGCGCTTCAGGCGAAGCGCCAGTCGCCATCCGCCATGCGTTCCTGCGTTGCCGCCGTGAACGCATAGTCCAGCGCCGGGCGCCGCTCGCTGACGATGTCCGCGATGGCGGCGGCCGAGCCGCAGGCATGGGTCCAGCCCAGGGTGCCGTGTCCGGTGTTCAGGTAGACATTGGGTACATGGCTTGCGCCGATATAGGGCAGGTTGGACGGCGTGGCCGGGCGCAGGCCGGTCCAGAACTGCGCTCCGCGGCCGTCGGTCATCGCGGGGAAAAGCTCGCGTGTGCGGCGCACGATGGCCTCGCAGCGCGTCAGATTCAGCTCGGTGCTGTAGCCGTTGAGCTCGGCCGTGCCGGCGATGCGCAGGCGGTCACCCAGGCGCGAGAACACCAGCTTGTACTCGTCGTCGGTCAGTGAGACCTGGTAGCTGTGCTCGGGCGCGACCACAGGCAGCGTGACCGAGTAGCCCTTGGCCGGATAGATGTTGAGGTGGATGCCCAGTTCGCGGGCCAGGCCGCGGCTGAAGCTGCCCATGCACAGCACGAAGCGGTCGGCGGCCAGGCGCTGCACCACGCCGCGGGCGTCGGCGCAGACCACGCGGCTGATGCCGGATTCGCGGCTGCCCTCCAGGCCCAGGATGCGCGTGTCGTAGGCGAAGCGCACGCCGGCTTGCGCGCAGTGCTCAGCCAGTGCCTGGGTGAAGCGGTGGGCGTCTCCGGACTCATCGCTGGGCGTCATCGACCCGCCGACGATCTGGTGCCGGCACTGCGCCAGGGCGGGCTCGATGGCCACGCATTCATCCGGCGTCTTCATGTCCAGCTCGCAGCCCTGCTCGCGCATGATGCGGGCCGGATCCTGGGCTGCCGCGTACTCGGCCTCGCTCGTGTAGAAGTGCAGGATGCCCTGGGTGCGCTGGTCGTAGTCCAGGCCGAGCTGGCGCCGCAGCTCGCGCAGTTGCTCGCGGCTGTAGAGCCCCAGCTTGACGATGTTGCGAATGTTGTGGGCGGTGCGGCCCGGCGTGCATTCACGCAGGAACTGCAAGCCCCAGCGCCATTGGGCCAGATCAGCGCGCAGGCGGAAGAGCAGGGGGGCGTCCTCCTTCATCAGCCACTTGAGCACCTTCAGCGGCGCGCCGGGATTGGCCCAGGGCTCGGCATGGGAGACGGAGATCTGCCCGCCATTGGCGTAGCTGGTCTCCAGGCCGGCGCCCGGTTGGCGGTCGATGACGGTGACTTCATGGCCTGCGCGGCGCAGATACCAGGCGGTGCTGATGCCGGTAACGCCGGCGCCCAAGACGATGACATGCATGCGGAACTCTCGATGGTCTGAGGGTTGAACGCGCAGGCGTGCGTGACTCGGGCAGATGGAATGCCAAAGAGAGCGTGCGCCTGTGCGCGCCGCTCCCGCTGTCCTCGGTACCTGAGAGATTCAGCCGCAACCCCTTCGGGATGGGCGGCCTTGCTCCTTCGGCGGACGCCGGGCTGCAGGGCCCGGCCTCACTCTCCAGCATTCGGCTTGATGGCGGATCCAGTACGGGGCCTGAGCGAGTATGGGAGCTTGCGCCTTCGGCGGCAGGTGCCGGGCGCCTTGCATGCCGGGACCTGCACTCTCCTGAATCCGGGCCGCAGTGTACGTGCGCGGGGGCTTGGCCCGCAAGCGGGCCTGTGCCGGGCAGGCGTGGGCATGCGGGGCGGACGCGGCCACAGCTGCTTACAGCGAGGGCTTGGGCGAGCGCCTAGACTGCCGGCATCCACCGCGGGAGGCAGCGCATGGCAAGCTGGTATCGAGGCACAGGGGCGTTGACGATGGCCTTGCTCATGGCTTGTGGAGGCGGTGGGGGCGACTCGAATGCCACCCCCACCCCCACCCCCACGCCTACGCCTACGCCTACGCCTACGCCTACGCCTACGCCTACGCCTACGCCTACCCCGACCCCGACCCCGACCCCGACCCCCAGCTCGCCGCCGCAGTTGGCCACGCTGCGCAGCGACCTCGGCAACCCCTGGTCGCTGGCGGTGTTGCCGGACGGGCGCATGCTGGTGACGCAGCGCAGCGGAGGCCTGCTCCGGCTCAGTGCGGACGCGCGCCAGAAGGAGTCGATCAGCGGCGTGCCGGCGGTGGATGCTGCAGGTCAGGGAGGCCTCCTGGACGTGGCCTTGGATCCCGACTTCAGCCAGAACGGGGTGGTCTACATGAGCTTCAGCGAGCCCGGCTCCGGGAGCGAGGCCGGGCGCAGCGGCACGGCCGTCTTCAAGGCCAGGTTGCAGGGCTCGACCCTCGTGGATGGGCTGGTGATATTTCGGCAGATGCCCAAAGTCAGCGGCTCCGGGCACTATGGATCGCGGCTGGTCTTTGCCCGCGACAAGACCCTGTTCGTGACGCTGGGTGAGCGGCAGCAGGGCAGTCCCGCACAGGACCTGGGCAAGACGCTGGGCAAGGTGGTGCGCATCGCCCGCGACGGCAGCATGCCGTCAGACAACCCGCCTCTCGGGGCCGGCGCCGCGCCGGGCATCTACTCGCTGGGACATCGCAATCCTCAAGGGGCTGCCGTGCACCCGCAGACCGGAGAGCTCTGGATCAGCGAACACGGCCCGCAAGGCGGCGACGAGATCAACCGCATCGTCGCAGGCGGCAACTATGGCTGGCCGCTGCGCAGCTACGGTTGCAACTACGGGGATCCCGTCGGCGACGCCTGCCGCATCGGTGGGGGCACGCACGCCCCGGCCTACATCGAGCCGCTGAGCTTCTGGGTGCCGACATCCATCGCGCCTGCCGGCCTGGCCTTCTACACCGGCGCCATGTTCCTCGAGTGGCAGGGCCAGCTGTTCAGCGGAGCCTTGGCCGGCCAGGCCTTGTGGCGCCTCAAGCTGTCCGGCAACGTGGTGCAGGAGCGGGAGGCCCTGTACAGTGGATTGGGCGAACGCATCCGCGACGTCCGCCAGGCACCGGACGGCGCGCTGCTGCTGCTCACCGACAGCGGCAAGCTGCTGCGGGTGTTCCGATGAGTGCGCCGCCTACAGCGTCAGACCCAGGCAGACCGCCTCGTCCCGGCCGACGTAGCTGCCGTAGTTGGGTATCTCGACAAAGCCCTGACGGCGATAGAAGGCCAGGGCGCGCGTGTTGACGCGCCGCGTCTCCAGCCAGACGCGGCGGTAGCCCTGGCGCCTGGCCTCCTGAAGCAGGGCCTCCAGCAATGCCGTGCCCACACCACGATGCCCTGGCCGGGCATACATGCGCTTGAGTTCGGCCGTTCCGGCCGGCCCTGCGGAGAGAGGCCGCAGTGCGCCGCAGCCCTGGGCTCTGCCGAGGCTGTCGCGCGCGGCGAGGAAGGCGCAGCCCGGTTCCTGCATTTGGGTGGGATCGAAGCGAGCCGCACCGCTGTCACCGCTGAGCGCGGCAAGCACCGCGTTCAGTTCCTCCATCAGCGCGTTTGCCTCGCTGCTGCAGGCGTCCAGCGGCGCGACATGCCAGCGGGTGTCCGCACCAGACTTGAGAAGGGGTGGCTGCGGGCTCACAGGATCTTGTAGAGCAGGGCGGCCGAATGCAGGCGGCCTTCAGCGCAGACGCTGTGCTGCGGGATCGCTCCGGCGCGCTGCCAGCCCAGGTGCGTGTAGACGGCCTCGGCTTGCGAGTCGGCCGGGGCCTCCAGCACCAGCAGGCGCCGGCCTTGGCGCAAAGCCGCGCATTCAAGCGTGCTCATCAGCAGGCTGGCGATGCCCCGCCCGCGCTCCTGGCTGTGCACCATGAGGCGCTGGACTTCACCGCGATGGTGCGCGTTGGAGGGCTGGGGCAGGGCCAGTTGCACCGTGCCTTGCAGGGGGCCATGCCCGTCACCCTCGCAGGCGATCCAGAGCTGGTGATGGCTGCCCAGCCGTGCGTAGACGCTGTGCCAGTAGTCCATGGCCTGGTAGCGCGACAGGGGCGCCAGAAAGCCCAGGGAGGCGCCGTGGTGCACGCTGTCGATCAGCAGGTCCGCCAGGGCCGGCAGCCATTGCAGGTCGCGCGAGCTCAAGGCCCGGACCTGCACGGCCCCGCGCCGCCGCTGCTGCCCCACCACGCGCAGCCGGGCTGCGGCTCCCTGGGGTTGCGGCGCGGTGCTGGGGGCATGCACGGGGCTGGGCAAGGGAACGGTGATGGGGGCGTCAAAGGCTGGCATGGTGCTGCGCTCCTGAGTTCGGGTCTGCCCGTCGGGTGGACGGGTTTCGCCTCATTTCAAGCAAGCAGCGTGCCAGTGCGTGGTGGCACTGCAATGACGGACTCAGCTCGTCTGTTCGGCAGGGGTCCAGCCGGGCTCATCGCAGAGCCGGCCGCGACCGCAGCGCTTGGCCTCGTAGAGCGCGGCGTCGGCGCGCCGCATCATGTCCTCGATGCTGCGATCGCCGGCGCGCAACAGCGCCCAGCCCGCGCTGAAGTCCAGCGCAAAGCCCAGCTCCTTCCCGGCGCGTGCCTGCAGCACGGCCCGCAGCCGTGCGTCCATGGCCCGTGGCCCCAACTCGTCGCTGCGGGCCAGCAGCACACAGAACTCCTCGCCGCCAATGCGTCCGGCCAGGTCGCCCACGCGCAGCACCTGCTGCACGCAGCTGGCAAACAGGGCCAAGGCCCGGTCTCCGCCTTCGTGGCCATGCTCGTCGTTGACCTTCTTGAAGAAGTCCAGGTCCAGCATCACGAGAGACAGCGGCTCACCGTGGCGGCGTGCCAGCGCGATCAACTCGTCGGCACGGTGGCCGAACGCCCGCCGGTTGGCCAGGCCCGTCAGCGCGTCGGTCTGCGCCTGGCGCTGCAGGTGGTGCTCGGTCTCGCCGCGCCAGGCCACCAGGATGGACAACACGCTGACCAGCAGCATGACATGGGCCGCCAGGATCAGCAGCTGGGTCAGCAGCGCCTGCAGGTCGGGCTCGCGGCCCAGCGCATGCAGGCCCGCGCGCAGCAGGATGATGGCCGCCGTGGCCGCGAAGCCCAGGCCCAGCAAGGCCCGCCAGGCGCGGTCCTTGTGCTCGATCGGGCCATGGTGGCGCGGGTCGGTCGGAAGCAAGTCGGGTTCGCGGGGCCAGGAGCAGGCCAGCGACAGGGCCAGCATCTGCAGCGCCAGTCCAAGGCCGGCCCAGGCGTTGCCGAAATCGTCCACGCCTTCGTCCTGCCGCAGCGAGACCAGGGCCAGCAGCAGCGGCGCACCCATCATGGCCCAGCGGCCGGGGCGCCGGCCCAGCCAGTCCCGCAGCGCGAGCCAGAGTGCACTGAGGCTGGCGCTGAGGCAGAGCATGCCCAGAAAGCCCGTGACACCGCCGCTGAAAGGCGCGGAAGCGAGTTGCCGCACCCACAGCGCCAGCCAGCCCAGGCCTTGCAGCGCGATGAAGCCTTGCGCAAAGCGCGCTGCCCGGCTGATCGGGGAACCCATCAGAATGGGCAGCATCGCCATCAGGCTCAGCAGCTCCAGCAGGAGCAGGCTCAGCAGCGTGGAGGTGTCCAGGGGCATGGGGCGTGTCTCGCCTGGCAGCGGGTCGTCCCCCATTGTGGGGCTGGCCGCACCCAAAAGTCACGTGGCGCTGCACATTCGCGGGCGTCGGTGACTACTGGAAGGCGACTTCGGCAAAACTGCGCAGCTTGCGGCTGTGCAGCTTGCCTGCGGGGCTGGCGCGCAGCAGCTCGATGGCACGCAGGCCGATGCGCAGATGCTGGTCGACCCGCTCGCGATAGAACTGGTTGGCCATGCCGGGCAGCTTGATCTCGCCGTGCAGCGGCTTGTCGGACACGCACAGCAAGGTGCCGTAGGGTACGCGGAAGCGGAAGCCGTTGGCGGCGATGGTGGCGCTTTCCATGTCCAGTGCAATGGCGCGGCTCTGGCTGAAGCGCCGCTCCGGCCCGCCCTGGCGCGCGCTGGGCAGCAGCTCCCAGTTGCGGTTGTCAGTGGACGCCACCGTGCCGGTGCGCAGAATGCGCTTGAGCTCGAAGCCCGAGAGCTGGGTGACTTCGGCCACCGCTTTTTCCAGGGCCACCTGCACCTCGGCCAGCGGCGGGATGGGCACCCACAGCGGCAGTTCCTCGTCCAGCACGTGGTCCTCGCGCACATAGCCGTGGGCCAGCACATAGTCGCCAAGCTGCTGGCTGTTGCGCAGGCCGGCGCAATGACCCAGCATCAGCCAGCAATGCGGGCGCAGCACGGCGATGTGATCGCTCATGGTCTTGGCATTGGCCGGACCGACGCCGATGTTGACCATGGTGATGCCGCTGGCGTCACTTCGCAGCAGGTGGTAGGCGGGCATCTGCGGCAGCCGGGGCGGCTGCTGGCCCGGCGCCAGCGCAGCAAACTCGGCCTCGCAACCGACGCGGGCCGTCCAGACATTGCCCGGCTCCACGAAGCCGATGCAATCGTCCAGCTCGTTCGGCGCGGACGGATCGGGGGGCGCCTGCATCAGTTCCCGTCCCAGGCGCACGAACTCGTCGATGTAGAACTGGTAGTTGGTGAAGAGCACGAAGTTCTGGAAATGCTCGGGCGAGCAGCCGGTGTAGTGGCGCAGGCGGTGCAGCGAATAGTCCACCCGTGGGGCGGTGAACAGGGACAGGGGCTCCGGCTCACCCGGCGAGGGCTCGTGCGTGCCATTGGCGATGCCGTCGTCCATCGCGGCCAGATCGGGGAGGTCGAAGCATTCGCGCAGCAGCAGCCGGCGCTCCGGCGGCAGCTCGCCTTCCAGGTGCTCGTGCTCGCTCAACGCGAAGTGCAGCGGGATGGGAGAGGTGCTGGTGCCCACCTCCAGTGCAGTACCGTGGTTCTTCAGTAGGAGCTCGAACTGCTCGCGGTAATAGCGGGCAAAGAGGTCCGGGCGGGTCAGCGTGGTTTCATACACGCCCGGACCGGAGACGAAGCCATAGGCCAGGCGGGAGTCGCCCCGGGTCAGGCGTTCGCTGCGCAGGCGCACGAAGGGATAGCAGGCACGCACGCGGCCGACATCCTTGCCCTGCAAGAAGCGCTGCAGGGCGCTGCGCAGATGCAGCAGGCCTTGCTCGTAAATGGTCCGGACCTGTTGCCAGGCAGCGTCGGCGTCGTCGAAGCTGGCGGGGGCGACAAAGGGGGCGGCACTGGCTTTCTTCATGGGCACTCCTTGCGGGCATTGTGGCGTGGATTGCCCTTCGCCAGTCCATGAAAAAGGCCAGCCGCATCGGGCTGGCCTTGCATGCCGTGGAGCGCGCGCGCTCAGGGGCGCGAGGGGTAGATGCCTTCCGTGGCGATGAAGCAGTTCATCGTGACGAAGGGCTGCATGGTGCTGAAGGGCTGGCCGCCGCCGGCGACGCTGCTTTGCGTTGGCGCCATGGTGTTGCCCGGGGTGGGGTCGGCATAGAGCGTGGTGCGGGCCTTGGTGGCTGGCGCCTTGCCGGTGGGCGAGATGCTGCTCGCGTCACTGCTGCTGGCAATGGGGGCCACGCTGTGGCTGTGTGGGGGCATCTGCGAGGCGCTCAGGGTCTGTGTCTCGCTGCCGCCCATTTCGCCCAGCGTGCGGCCGCTCAGCCCCGGCCCCATGCCGGTATGCAGCATCACCCTGCCGCGCATGTCCGGCAGGCCGAAGGTCACGCGGCCGTCGCCGCCATAAGTGGTGCCCAGCAGCGAGAACAAGGCGGTGTTGGTGGCAATGGAAAGCAATTGGCCGTTCAGCGCCGCCCAGCCGCGCGGGGCGAAGTTGAATCCGGCGCACATGATCTGGCCGATGAAGGGCTCGGCCTGGGCCTGCGCCTGCTGGGCCAGTCCCAGGGTGGCGACGACGCCCAGCAGGGCACTGCGGATGCGGAAGGTGTTCATGAGTCTTGCTCCTTGTTCTTTGGGCAATGGGGTCAGATCTTGCCGTTTCAAAAATCAGCGGACGACTGCCTTGCGGCGGCGGGCAGCGCCGGCAGCGGCGGCTGCCAGCAAGGCCAGGGCAAGGGCCTGGGGCTCGGGCACGTCGCTGGCCTTGGCGGCCGGCGTGAAGCGCAGGTCGTCCACGTCAAAGACGAAGAAGAAGTCGCCCTTGCTGTGCAGCGTGATGGTGTTGAAGGCGTCGCCGGCATCGCCCGCCACGAAGCCCAAGAAGTAGGCGTAGCTGCCGGCGCCATCCGTCAGGGCAGCGCTCTGAGGGCCGTTGCCGAGCAAGGTACTGCCCACGGCCAGGCTCAGGTCGCCCTCTTGCACATCGCTGCCGGCCACCACGTAGAGCCCAAAGGCCCGCAGGGCACTGCTGAAGCTGAAGGTCAGCGTGTCGCCTGAGCTGAACTGGTCCAGGTTGCCGGGGTCTTCCACGCCCAGGAAATGCGTACCCGAGGGATTCCAGAGTCCGGCCTGGTTGCGCACGCTGGGGGGCAAGCCCACGGCCGTGCTGCCGCTGATGCTGAAGCCGCCAGGCGGGCTGGATTCGAAGTCCACGAGGGTCTGCGTACCCAGCCCGGCACTGGCGGTGTTGAAGCTCACCAGGCTGGTGCTGCTCAAGAGCGCCGCATGTGCGGCGCCGACCAGCCCCAGCAGCAGCGCAGGCACCAAGGTCCAGTCGCGCAATGGTTTGTGTTTCATGGAAGTGCTCCTTGCTTGGGCGGACCACGCACCTTGCGCAGGACCACCTCAGGCGGGCTTGTACGCCTCCCGGACGGGTTTGGGCGCTTGCACTCCCACGTCTTAGGGGCACTGGGTTGCGGGCTTGAATCGCAGTGAATCAGTCCAGCTTGATGCCAGTTCAAGCAGGGGTGCGCAGATGCCCCCCGACACCGGTGCCAAGACGGGATCAGGGAAGGCGGCTGCAGGAGCCGGCGCGTGGGTCCGCGGGCGCTGGGCGCGGCACCTATTTGCTGACGGGAATGGGCAGCGCCCGGTCCACTGGGACGGCCGTCACGCTGTTCTGCGGCGAGCCCTCGATCAGCCGGTCTGAATAGGTCAGGTAGACCAGCGTGTTGCGTTTGGCATCGACCATGCGCACGATGCGCAGGCGCTTGAAGACCAGCGAGATGCGCTCGTTGAATACCTCTTCCTGCTGCGGCAGGGACTTGGCGAAGCGGATGGGGCCGGTCTGGCGGCAAGCGATGGAGGCCTCGCTCTTGTCCTCGGCCAGGCCCAGCGCGCCTTTGATGCCGCCGGTCTTGGCCCGTGACACATAGCAGGTCACCCCTTCGACCCTGGGGTCGTCATGGGCGTCGACCACGATCTTGTGGTCCGGCCCGATCAGCTTGAACACGGTGTCGACTTCGCCGATGGCGTCCGGGCGGGCCAGGCTGGCGCCGACGGCCAGCAGGCTCAAGCCCAGGCCGGCGGCGATCAGCAGGGGACGAGGCAAAGCGGACGGCGCAGGCATGAGGGGCTCCTTCTCCACGAGATCACAAGAAGGCCCCATTATTGGCGGCGCTGCCGGCGCGCGGGCAAAGGTCACCGTGCCGGAAGGCAGCACGACGACAGCCGGCCGGCGGCTAGCAGCTTTCGTACTTCCAGTTGCGGCGCTTGCCTTCGACCAGCCACTGCAGCGCCTGGGCGATGCGCTTGTCGCGCGTCTCTTCGCGCTTGGCCTCGGCGATCCATTCGATGTAATCGCGGCGATGGCTGGGTGCGAGGCCGTCAAAGAAACGTTGGGCGGCATCCGCCTGCGCCAGCGCCTGCGCGAATGCCTGGGGCATCGCGGGAACGGGCTTGGGCGCCTGACGGGTCTGTCGTGGGGGCTTTGCGCCCTGCTCGATCAAGGCCTGTGCCTTCTTCAGCATGGCCTTGAGCTCGGTCCTTGGTGGCAGGTCCGCCAGCGTGCTGAGCTTGCCCAGTGCGCCCATCCCCTCGCGGCGCTCGGTGGCGCCGGTCACCGCCTCGCCTTGCCAGAAGCCGATGCTGGCATGGGCTTTGAATGCGGCCATGCTGGAGAGGATCTTGCCTCCCCACATGAAGTGCGGGAAGCCCCACTTGATGGTCTCCTCGACGCCGGGGCATTGGCTGTGGACCAATTCGCGCCAGAAGCGCAGCAGGGGCTGCGCAAAGGGGGCTGACTTTTCGATGTAGGCGTCGACGCGCGGATCCTGCATGGGGGCTTCACATGCCGCGCAGCAGCGGCTCGTGCAGGTGCGCGGACAATTCCAACGCGCCGCCGCCATAGTAGGTCCGGGCCCAACCCAGGCGCTTGAGTTCGGCCACCGCCAGTTCAGCGCGCGCACCGGTGGCGCAATAGACCAGCAGCGCGGTTTCCGGCGGCACGTGCAGCAAGGGCATCAGTTCGGGCAGCCGAGGCAAGGGCAGGCTGTGGGCGCCGGGCAGGTGGCCGGTCATGAATTCGGCATAGGAGCGCACGTCAATGCGTACGGCGTCGGCTGGCCATTCCACGGGCGCCTCCGTGGGCCGGGGCTGTTCCCCGGGCGTCGGTTCGGCGCCCGCATCCAGCATGGGATCGGGCCAGTGCAGTTGAGAAACCCACAGCATCATGGAGGCCTCCTGTCCTTCGCCTTCAATCAGAGACCGCTCTGCAGCGCGCGCCCCAGGCGCCGAGCCAGCAGCACGGGCGTGCCACCGTTGCAGGCGGCGCGATAGCCCAGCCGCTGCAGCAGTCCCAGCGCCTGCTCGGCCCGATGGCCGCTGGCGCAATACAGCGCGATGGGTTGCGCGGGATCCGGCGCAAGATGCACGATGTCGTCCGCCAGCCGGGGCAAGGGCAGGCAATGTGCGCCGGCCACATGGCCGGCCATGAACTCTGCATACGAGCGCACGTCGACCAGCAGCAGGGCCTGGTCGTCCAGCGGCGAGGGCGAAGCCGGCAAGCTCGGTGGCTCCGGCGCGACCGGGATGCTGGTGCAGGACAAGCCCGCCTGAACCTCTGGCGGCAGCAAAGAGGACGTCCAGAACATGGGGACCTCCGCAAAAACGACAGGCAAGCGCCTATGCCGTCTTTGTACGCCGAAGTCAATCGCTTCGCCAGTCTTCGCCCCGGGAAATTCGAGCACTGTACCGGTGACAGAGGGGGCGCTTCACGCCCTTGTCGATCCTGTGCAATATGCCGCGTGCAACAGCCGCTATTGTGGCTTGACAGTGCGCTGCCAGCAGGCGTCCACTGATGATGCAGCCCTTGGTGTCGTCACGGCCGGGCTGCCGACTGGATGCGCGCCCTTTCTGGCAGTACGGTTCAGGGCTGCGGCTGGTCGAGGGAGGCCTTTGGGCCGAAAAAACGCTAGGCGCTCGCGACAGGAGTAGTTGTTGGCGACCGAAGCAAGTATTGCCGCCTGATCAACTCATCTGTGTCTCGGCGCGAAGTTCGGCTGAGCAGTGCATGGACTCGACCAACGCATTTGTATCCACGTGGGGTTCGACTTCTGGCCAGGGAGCCTGGGCCTGGCTTCGCCGACTGAGACTCAATCAGAAACTCTTGCTGGCCGCACTGCTGTGCGTCGCCGCGATCGCAGTTCCGCTCAGGCAGCAACTGGTCCTGAGCCAGTCGTTGATTCATTCGATCGACCGCGAACGCTTGGGCATCGGGCATGCGAATGCCATTGTGCAAAGTCATGAAGCCTTGGGGCGCCTCCTGTCCGGCCGGCAGGGGCAAGGGGCCTTGGGGCCCGTGCCTGCGGAACAGCAGCTCCTGGAGCGGCTGGCATCACTGCAGGCGCAGCTGAGTGCGGAGCCGGCTTCCGCGGAGTTGCTGCAGGCCACCGCGGAGGCGGTGCGGCTGGCGAGTCACTTGAAGGCCAGCGCGTTGCACAAGATGCCCGCGGAGCAGACCAGGCAGATGAGCGCCCCGTTGCAACAGCAACTCCTGAAAATGATGGAGCAGGTGTTGGACCGCTATGAGCTGGTCCTGGACCCGCGCGCGGACACCTATTACCTGATCGCGGCGAGCTTCATGCAGGGGCCGGAGCTTGCGGAGCGCTTGGCCCAGGACGGCGCCCAGAAGCTGCACCAGACGGTCGCGAAGGCCGTGCAGGCGAACGCCGGCCTCGGCGACACGCTGATGCCCCCGCTGAAGATGCTGGAGGACAGCGTTTCGGCCTTGCGCGCCAAGCCATCTCCCGAGACAGAGGCGCAGGCGCAGGCGGCGTTGTTCTCCTTGCTGGATGTGGCGATTTACCAGTTGGGGCGTGAACTGGATGTGCAGCGCAGCGCGCTGCGCAGCAAGCAGTTGACGCAGCTCATGCTGCTGGGCTTGTTCATGGTCGGCCTGATGATGCTGGGCCGGCTCATCGCACGGGAGTACCTGGCGCGCATCCAGGAGATGCACCACCGCGCCAAGCTGCTGGGTCATGCCGAGGAACTGGCGAAGATTGGCTGCGCCGAGACGGACCTGATGAGCGACAGGATCAGCTGGACTTCCGGCATGTTCCGCCTGTTTGGCGAACCGGTGTCCACGGAGCCCGCCGATCCGGACTGGCTGTACCTGCGCGTGCCGCGGGGCGAGCGCGACATGGTGATGCGCAACAGCCAGCGTGTCTCGCCGGAGAGCCCCTGCGAGTTTCAGCACCGCATCGTGCGCTCCGACGGCAGCCTGCGCACGGTTCTGCACCGGGCGATCATCGACCTGGACGACATGGGCTGGCCACGCCGGGCACTGACCATCCTGCAGGACATCACCGAGCGGCATGATGCCGAGCAGCGCATCGAGCGGCTCGACAAGAGCTGCCCCATCACCGGGCTGTCCAACCGCAAGGCACTGCTTGAACGACTGCAGCAGTGCCTGGCTCAGCTGCGCGCCGGCGAGCCGGGCCTGGTCCTGATGGTGATTCAGGTCCACCAACTGGGCATGGTGATGGACTCCATGGGCTACGATGGCGGCGATCGGCTGCTGCAGCTGGTGGCCCGCAGGCTGGAGGCGGCCGCCGGCAAGACTGCCGTGATGCTGGCGCACCTGGGCCAGGGCGAGTATGTCTGCCTGCGCCGCCTTGTTGCGAATGGTGAGGCGGTCGATCCGATGGAGGACGGCAAGGCGCTGCTGGCGGTGCTGAACGAACCCGTTCGGCTCGGTGACGCCGAATTCTCGATGAGCTGCTCATTGGGGTTCAGCCAGGCACCGCTGGACAGCGACGAGGGCGCCCGGCTGTTGCACCAGGCCCAGGCCGCGCTGGGCCAGGCCCGCGACAGTGACAGCGCCATTTGCCGCTACGACTCCACCCTGCATGCCAGAACCTTCGGGCGCCTGGAAACCGAGATGGCGCTGCGCCGCGCGCTGGAGCAGGGCAAGCTGCATCTGAATTTCCAGCCCCAGCTGGAGTTGCGGCATGGGCGCATCATGGGCGCCGAGGTGCTGGCGCGCTGGAACGATCCGGTGCGCGGCGCCGTGTCGCCGGTGGAGTTCATCTCGGTGGCCGAGGAATGCGGCCTGATCGCCGAGCTGGGCGAATGGGTGATGCGCCAGGCCTGCCTGCAGGCCGTAAAGTGGCAGAAGGCCGGGCTGCGGCCCATACGGGTGTCGGTCAACCTCTCGGCGCGGCAGTTGCAGCAGCCGGACATCGCCTGGCGCTTGCAGAACGTTCTTCGCGAGACGGGCATGGATCCTCGCTACCTGGGGATAGAGATCACCGAGAGCCTGTTCATCGAGGAAAGCCCGCATGTGCTGCGCGCGTTGCGGGCCATCAAGGCGTTGGGGGTGGAGATATCGCTGGACGACTTCGGCACCGGCTACTCGAACCTCGGCTACTTGCGGCGCCTGCCGATCGACATCGTCAAGATCGATCGCAGCATCGTGCACGACGTCGAAGCGGCGGAGCACGACATCTCGATGACGCGCGCCGTCATCAACATGGCGCATGGCCTGCAGCTGAAGGTTCTGGCTGAAGGGGTGGAGACCGAAGGGCAGCTCGCCATGTTGTTGGCCAACAAGTGCGACTACATCCAGGGCTTCCTGTTCAGTCAGGCCGTGGATGCACAGACCTTTGAGAACCTGCTGAGTTCCGAGCAGCAACTGCCGGCGCATCTGTTCGAAAGGGAGCGCAAGCGGACGCTGCTGTTGGTGGATGACGAGGAGAACATCGTCGCCGCCCTGCGGCGCCTGCTGCGCCGGGATGGCTACCAGATCTTGACGGCGCACAGTGGCGCCGAAGGGCTGCAGCGCCTGGCCGAGCATGAAGTCGACGTGATCATCTCCGACCAGCGCATGCCGGGCATGACGGGGGTCGAGTTCCTGCGGCGCGCCAAGGAGCTTTATCCCGACACCGTTCGCATGGTGCTGTCAGGCTATACCGAGCTTCAGTCCATCACCGACGCCATCAACGAGGGGGCCATCTACAGGTTCCTGACCAAGCCCTGGGACGACGAACGGCTGCGAAAGCATGTGCAGGAAGCGTTCAGGACCAAGGAGCTGGCGGACGAGAACAAGCGCCTGGATTCCGCCGTGACGCAGGCCAACCAGGAGCTGGCGCAGGTCAACAAGCGGCTGCAGCAGCTGCTGCAGTCCCAGCATGAGCGCATCAGCCGGGAGGAGATCAGCCTGCAGGTGATGCGCGAGTTGCTGGAGAGCGTTCCGCTGCCCATCATCGGCGCGGACCAGAGCGGCATGATCAGCTACGCCAACGAAGAGTCGGAGCGGCTCTTCGTGCATCAGCCGGTGCCGGTCGGCAGCTACGTGGACGAGGTCCTTCCAGAGGGGCTGCGCTCCCTCTGGAGCGAGTCGGGCGACTCCAGCACGATGGTGCAGATTGAAGGACAGGACTACAAGGCCGTCTGTCGGTCGCTGTGGGCGGCCCGTGATGGGCAGCCGACACCGCGTGGCCGCCTGATGGTGCTGATGCCCGTTGTGGGCGAAAGGGAGTGCATATGACAAGCGAGAACACGACTAGCGATCAAGCCAAGGCCGCGGATTCCGGTGATGCCAGATCGGCCGCACAGCGCCGGCTGGACCACCTGTTTCGCCATACCTTGCTGGAGGGGCAGGTCAGCCCTTTGTACTTTCTGCTCCAGCGTTTCAGAAGCCGGGCAGAGGAGGTGGCATGACCATGAGTGCTGCTGATGCTGCTGGGGTCGTCCGAAAGCTGCGGGAGCTGCCGACCCCCAACGCCGTGGCGCTGGCCTTGTTGAGTTCGCTGGCCGACGAGAGCTTGAGCATTGAGCAGCTCACTCAGAAGATCGGGCTGGACCAGGGCATCGTCGCCAAGGTCCTGCGCTTGGCGAACTCGCCCTTTTACGGCCTGGCCCGGCGGGTGACGGCCGTGTCCGACGCCGTCACCATCATCGGCTGGCGCTCCGTGCGCAACCTGGCCATGGCCGCGGGGCTGTCCCGCAGCTTTGACCCGGGCCGCTGCCCCAGCTTTGATCTCGGCGCCTACTGGCGCCATGCGGTGGCCTGCGCGCTCTGTGCGGAAGCCCTCGCAAGGGCACGGGGCCTGGACAGCGGTCTGGCTTTCGGATGCGGCCTGCTGCATGACCTGGGCCGCATGGCCATGGTGTGCGTGGCACCGGACGACTATGCCCGGATGCTGCAAACGCGAGCGGAACATGACAGCCGCCTGCTCGACGCCGAGCGGTCATGCCTGAGCCTGGATCACGCCGCCCTCGGGGCCGTGCTGGCCGAGCAGTGGCTGCTTGCGCCGGAACTCGTCGACAGCGTGGCCTTGCACCATCAGCCGCCCGAGGACGGCAGCTCGCCCATGGCCGACCTGGTGCACGTGGCCGATTGCGCCGCCCACGGACTTGGCATGGCAGGGTGGACCGGCGAGTCGGTGCCGCCGATGGCCTTGCACAGCTGGCGGCGCATGGACATGGACGAGCCGCGGTGGTTCCTGCTGTTCGGTGAGGTCGAGGCCGAGCATGCGGCCCTGTGCCAGTCCCTTTTCCCGGGTGAGGGAGCACATCATGAGCGGACATGAGCCAGACTCCAGCAGCCGCCTCGGCGCCGAAGAGGTGCAGGCACTGCTGCGCAGCAACCAGGAGCTGAAGCAGCTGAACGCGCGGCTCAGCGAGGCCCAGGAAAAGCTGGTCCAGTCGGAAAAGCTGGCCTCTATCGGCCAACTGGCGGCGGGCGTTGCGCACGAGATCAACAACCCGATCGGCTTCATCTTCTCGAACTTCGGCACGCTGGAACGCTATCTGACCGACTTGTTCGAGATGCTGGCGGCCTATGAGGCGGCGGAGCCCCTGCTGGCTGGCACGCCGGTCGGTACCGAGCTGCGCGCCTTGCGGGTCAAGGTCGAGCTGGATTACCTCAAGGAAGACATCCCGACCCTGATGGCGGAGTCCAAGGAAGGGATCACCCGTGTGCGCAAGATCGTGCAGGACCTCAAGGACTTCTCGCGGGTGGACAACCACCAGGAATGGGTCCTGGCCGATCTGCACCAGGGCCTGGAGTCGACGCTCAACATCGTCAACAACGAGATCAAGTACAAGGCCAAGGTCGTCAAGAACTATGGCGCGATCCCGGAGATCGTGTGCCTGCCCTCGGAGCTGAACCAGGTCTTCATGAACCTGCTGGTCAATGCCTCGCATGCCATCCATGGTGCGCAAGGGTGCATCACCATCAGCTCCGGCCGCGAGGGGGACCAGGTCTGGGTCGAGGTCGCCGACAACGGCTCAGGCATCGCGCCCGACAACCTGAACAAGATCTTCGATCCCTTCTTCACCACCAAGCCCATCGGGCAGGGAACGGGGCTCGGGCTCTCGCTTTCCTACGGCATCGTGAAAAAGCACCATGGTCAGATTCTTGTCGACAGCCAGCAGGGCGTGGGCACGCGCTTTCGCGTGATACTGCCAATCGAGCAGCCGGACGCGCCGGACGCGGATCTGCCCGCGCAGAGCCAGGCCAGTTGATGGGTTCGTCATGTCAGCAATGAATGAAATCCCCGCACCCCCGACCGAATCGCCTGCAGGCGCTGCAGATGCCGCGCCGCCCGTGGTTCTTTGCGTAGACGATGAGCCGGCAATCCTCAGCTCGCTGCGGCGCCTGCTGAGGCCCCAGGGCTACAAGGTGCTGCTGGCCGAAGGCGGGCAGGCGGGGCTGGCGCTGCTGGCACAGGAGCCGGTGGACCTGGTGGTGTCGGACATGCGCATGCCGGAAATGGATGGTGCGCAGTTCCTGGAGCAGGTCAGGCAACGCTGGCCCGAGGTGGTCCGCATCCTGCTGACGGGGTATGCCGACGTCACCTCCACCATCGCGGCGATCAACCGAGGGGAGATCCACCGCTACATCTCCAAGCCCTGGGATGACCAGAACATGCTGCTGGTCGTCCAGGACGGTTTGCGCCGCCGTCGCCTGGAGCAGGAGAACCATCGGCTGCAGGCGCTGACGCAAGCGCAGAACCAGGAATTGCAGGCGCTCAATGCCGGCCTTGAGGCGCGGGTCAAGGCGCGCACCCAGGAGATCCAGCAGATCAACGGCATGCTGGAGCAGGCCTATGCCGAGCTGCAGAGCAACTTCGTGCTGTCCATCAATGTGTTCGCCGGCCTGACGGAGCTTCGCGACGGCAGCATGGTGGGCTATTCGCGGCAGGTTGCAGACCTGGCCAAGTCGACGGCGCATCGCCTGGGTCTGGGTGCGCTCGCCGAGCAGGACTTGCACATCGCCGGCTTGCTGCATGAGGTGGGCAAGCTGGGCTTCCCCGATACCCTGCTGCGCAAGCCCATGTCGCTGTTGCGAGGAGAGGAGCTGCAGCTCTACCGGCGCCATCCGCTCAATGCTGAGACGGCGCTGATGCCGCTGGCCCAGCTGCAGCGCGCTGCGCGCCTGGTGCGCTCGCAACACGAGCGACTGGACGGCAAAGGCTTCCCCGACGGGCTAGCCGGTGAGCAACTGCCGCTGGCGGCGCAAGTCCTGGCCGCTTCGGTGGACTACCACGGGCTGCAGAGCGGACGCGTCGCCGAGCACCGCTACACCCCCGACGAAGCGCTGTCCATGATTCGAGGCGGTGCGGATATCCGCTACGCCAGGTCTGTCGTCGAGGCGCTGATCGCGGCGCTCAAGGACCTGTCCGAGCAAAGGCCGCTGGACCTCCTGATTCAGGCCCAGGACCTCAAGGAAGGGATGGTGCTCTCGCGGGATCTCACCAGCCCGCAGGGCGCGCTGCTGCTGGCTCGCGGCTATGTGTTTGATGCGCGCGTGGTGAAGCAGGTGCGCGAATACGCCCAGCGTGCGGGCGCCAAGCTGCAGCTCTACATCCGTGTGGATGTGGCGAATCCCTCCAAACCTGAAGCCGGCAGCGCGCCTGCTTCGGGGCCGCAGCCACCGGTCTGAAAAGGCAATCATGGCGCAAAGAATTCTCCTCGTTGATGATGAGCCCCACATCCTGCGGGCCCTGCAGCGCCTGCTGCGGGTAGGGATCAAGGATGCTCAGCAGCAGCCCTATTCCCTCGAGGCGTTCACCGACCCGAGCGAAGCCCTGCGGCGCGCGCAAGAGGTGCACTTTGCCCTGGTGGTCTCGGACTATCGAATGCCCCAGATGACCGGCGTGGAGTTCCTCAAGGGCCTGCGCGAGCTGCAGCCGGATTGCGCGCGGATCATCTTGTCCGGTTATGCCGACCTGAACGGGCTGATGGCCGCGATCAACGATGTGGGCATCATGCGCTTCATCTCCAAGCCCTGGAACGACCATGAGCTGCTGTGCGGGCTCAGCCAGATTCTGCGCATCCGTGAGCTTGATCTCGAGAACCGCCGTCTCGCAGATCTGGTGCGTGTGCAGCAAGGGCAGCTCAGCGCCCAGGAGCTGGAACTGCGCCGGCTGGAAAGCCTGGAGCCCGGGCTGACCAAGGTGAACTGGGGGCCTGACGGCTCCTTCCTGCTGGAGGATCCGGGCGAGGTCCAGCTGTGAGTCTCGCGCTGCCCCCCATGTTCATTGCCGCGCTGGAGGCGGTGAGCACGCCCGGCTTCGTGCATGCTGGTGACAAGGTGCTGTATGCCAATGCCAGCATGCAGCGGCTGCTGGGCTACGACCTGGCTGCGCTGCAAGCCATGCGCTTCGACGCGTGGGCCACCGAGCAAACGAGAGAGGCCTTGTTCGCCTACGGCCAGCGCTGTCTGACCGAGTCCGGCGAGCTGCCGTCCGCGGAGGCCGAGGCCGTCACCGCCAGCGGGGCCATCCGCTACCTGGAGCTCAACGCCCGGCCCGTCCAGCTGGAAGGGCAGGCGCTGGCGGTCATGACCTGCCAGGACCTGAGCGACATGCGCCATGTGCAAAGCAGTCTGCTGGACGTCGGCCGCGTCCTGCACCAGATCATCGAGAACAGCCCGGTGGCCACCTTCGTGCTGAATGCCGAGCATCGGGTCACGCAATGGAATGCCGCCTGCGCCAAGCTCACCGGCATCGAGATGGTGGACTTGATGATGGGCGAGAAGGAGGCGTGGCAGGCCTTCCACAAATGGCCGCGCCCCATGCTGGCCGACCTCATCATCGATGGACAGGTGTCGGAGTCGGCGCTGACCGCTGAGGGCGAAAGCTGCCGGCCGTCGCCCTTGATTCCGGGCGCCTATGAAGCGGAGCGCTTCTTTGCGCAGATGGGCGAGCGGGGGCGCTGGCTGTACCTGACTGCCGCTCCGCTGACCGACGCCCAGGGGCGCGTGGTGGGCGCAATCGAGACGCTGCAGGACGTCACGGCGCGTCGTCAGGCCGAAGAGGAAATCCGCCGCCATCGCCAGGAGCTGGAGGAGCTCGTGGCGGAGCGCACCGCTGAGCTGCTGGGCATGCATCATGAGCTCGAGGCATTCCTGGAGAACGCGTCGGTCGGCATCATCACCACCTCGCACCAGCGCATCACGCGCGCCAACAAGAAGTTTGCCGAGATGTTCGAGTTCGGCGACGAAAGTCCACTGGATCATCAGAGTGTCGAGTTGTTCGCGGATCGGCAGGCTTTCGAATCGCTGGGCGAAGTGGCGTATCCCGTGCTGTCGCGCGGAGAGTCGCTGTCGCATGAGATGGAGATGTGCACGCAGCGCGGCAATCGGCTCTGGGTCCAGTTGATCGCCTACGTGGCCGACTCGAAGAACGTTGACGCGGGCACCTGGTGGCTGCTGCAGGATCGCACCGAGGTGCGCCGCGTGCAGGCGGAGCTGCAGCAGAACTTCGAGCGCATGAAGGAAACCAACGCCAGGCTGGAAGAGGCGCAGAACCAGCTCCTGCAGTCCGAGAAGATGGCCTCCATCGGTCAGCTGGCGGCGGGTGTCGCGCATGAGATCAACAACCCCATCGGTTTCGTCAGCTCCAATCTCGGGACGCTGCGCCGCTATGTCGAAGGCATGTTTGAACTCCTGGACCAGTACGAACGCGTCGATCGAAACCAGCTACCGGCCGATCTCAAGAAGGCCATCGAAGGGCAGCGGTCCGAGCTGGACATGGAGTTCCTCAAGGAAGACCTGCCCGAGCTGCTGGACGAGAGCGACGAAGGCTTGACGCGTGTGAAGAAGATCGTTCAGGATCTCAAGGACTTCTCTCGGGTGGACCAGTCCGACTGGCAGGACGCGGACCTGAACGCCGGCCTGGACTCCACGCTGAACGTGGTGATGAACGAGGTCAAGTACAAGGCGGAGATCGTCAAGCACTACGCGCCCCTGCCCACCGTTCGCTGCCGTGCGGCGCAGCTGAACCAGGTGTTCATGAACCTCATCGTGAATGCGGCGCACGCCATCCCGGAGCGGGGCGTGATCACGCTGTCCACGCGCCAGGAAGGCGACTGGGTCTGCGTCAGCGTGCGGGACACCGGCTGCGGCATGAGCGAAGCCACCAAACGGCGCATTTTCGAGCCCTTCTTCACGACAAAGCCCGTGGGGAAGGGGACGGGGCTGGGCCTGTCGCTGTCCTTTTCCATCGTGAAGAAGCACGGTGGACGCATCGAGGTGGAGTCCCAGCCGGGCGAGGGCAGCTGCTTCAACGTCTGGATCCCGATTGCAGGGCCTGCCGAGGTCGACGAAAGCAAGTCCACGGCTGCCGCCGCCTGATCGCCGGGGGCCGTGGGGCGAGGCCTTGCACCGGCGCCAGGCCCCTGCAGGGCGCGCGCGGTGCCAGGTCTTGCGCAGAGGCAGGACGCCTCAGCCGCTGGTCTGGAAGGTGCTGACCAGCTCAGCCAGACGCGCGGCTTGCTGCTGCAGGCTTTCTGCCGCCGCCGTGCTCTGCTCCACCAGGGCCGCGTTTTGCTGCGTGACCTGATCCAGTTGCGTGACGGCCGCTCCGACCTGTGCAATGCCGCGGGACTGCTCCTGGCTGGCCGTGGCGATGTCGCCGATCAGATGGCTGACCTGCTGCACCTGAGCCACGATGCCGCTCATGGACCGCCCTGCCTGCTCCACCAGGCGATTGCCCTGGTCGACCTGCTCGACGCTCTGGCTGATCAGACTCTTGATCTCCTTGGCTGCGCCGGCACTGCGTTGGGCCAGTGCCCGCACTTCAGCGGCCACGACGGCGAAGCCACGACCCTGCTCACCGGCGCGCGCCGCCTCGACGGCGGCGTTCAAGGCCAGGATGTTGGTCTGAAACGCAATGCCGTCGATCACCGAGATGATGTCGGCGATGCGGCGTGAGGAGTCGGCAATGCCCTGCATGGTCTGCACCACCTGCCCGACCAGCGTTCCCCCTTGCCCTGCCGACGCGGCCGCTTCGCGGGCCAGATGGTCGGCTTGCGAAGCCGTCGCGGCATTGTTGGTCACCGTGCCGGCGAGCTGCTCCATGGAGGCCGCGGTCTGTTGCAGATTGCTGGCCTGCTCCTCCGTGCGCTGACTCAGGTCGGCCGTGCCGGTGGCAATCTCGCTGGAACCGGTGGCGATGGTGTCGCTGCTTTCGCGCACGCGCCGCACCATGCCTGACAGCTTGTCCGACATGGTGTTGAGCGCCTCCAGGAGTTCGTGCGCCTCGTCGCGGCCCTGGCTCTGGATTTGCTCGCGCAGATCGCCATCCGCGACCTGCCGGGCCAACTGCACGGCCTGCCCCAGCGGGGCGACGATGGAGCGCGTGCAATAGCGTGCGGCAACGACGGCCAGCAGCACCGTGGCGGCCGACAGAGCCAGTGACCACAGCCTGACCTGCCGCTGCAGGGTTTCCAGCTCGGCAAAGCTTCGCTGGGCGCCCTGGATCTGCAGGGTGATCAGTTGCTCGATGGAGGCCTTGGCCTGCAAGCCCAGAGGCTGGATCTTCTGGCTGTACACCTGCTCGGCGCCTGCGCTGTCGCCTTGCTTGAGCAAATCCCGGGCCGCGAGCAGGCCTTGTTTGACATAGGCCCCGCGCGTTTCGGCGAATCGCTCGGCCTGTGCCTTTTCCTCAGTGCTCAAGGGGCCCTGCATGTAGTGCTTCCAGGTCTCCGTGACCTCGGCGATATTGGCGCGCAGCTGCTGGTCCAGGGACTCGAGCTTTGCAGGCTGCGAATCCCGCAGCATTTCCATCACGAGCATCCGGTTGCGCAGCATCAGGGCGTCGATGGCACCGATCTGGCGGATGGGAATCGTCCGCTGCTGGTAAAGCTCCTGAGCCTGCTCATGCATGCGCTGGCTGCAATACCAGCCCACGCCACTCAACATCATCATCAGCAGCAGCATCAGGCCAAATGCCAGGCCCAGACGCGTGCCTATCCTCAAGTTCCTGAGGCTGTCCATCTCTTGCGCTCCCTGGTGTTCCCTCCGGGGCGGTGCGACTTTGCGGGGTCGTCTTTTGGATGGGGCACAGGATAAGGCGTACGCAGGTCTGGCGCTTGAGCAGGATCAAGAGGTGGCCGGCCTGGTTGCCAACGGAGGCAGCCAGGCCACAAGGCCGCAGCAGGCGGCCGGCAGGCCCATCAGCTGGGCGTCACATTGCGCTGGGTTGCATCGCACTCCAGCTGCGGTACCTGGCCGTAGTGGTTGGCCTGCAGATCGGCGCGGATTCGCGCCAGCAGCTCCTTGCGGGACAGCGCCTGGCCGCCCGCATTCATCTGCTTGCAGAGGTAGTAGGTGAAAGCGCCATGCCAGCCGCCGGCGATGTGGGCGTCTGCGCTGGTCTGGTCCGAACGGCAGGCGGCCCAGAGGATGTTGTGCGATCCAATCTTGGTGTCCAGGGCATGGCGCAGGCCGCGCGAACGCCGGCCCTCCAGCGCCAGGAAGGCGTCCAGGCTGGGCGGCGGCAGGTAGCGTGGGCGGCGGTCCGGCGCCAGGTCCAGGGCCTTGAGGCCCGTGCCGCTGTGGCAGGTGTCCAGGTAGACCTCCAGCAGCACCGTCTTGGGCAGCTGGGCGAAGAGGTCGTGCAGTTCGTCGTCGCTGATGATGTGGTCGGGATGCCATTGGCCACTGGCGGCAGCCAGATCGTGTGGGCAGAAGACCTCGTCGGCCCGATCGGGCTCGTCGCCGCTGAGGTCAGGCACCTGGGAGCCATGGCTGGAAAGGCTGAACACCAGGTAGTGCAGCTTGCCGGCCTTGGCGTCCTGCACCATTTGCTTGAGCTGGCCCATGATGGCCTGCTTGGTCGCCTGGGCGTCGGCAAGCACCGTGACGTCCGAAGCCGCGAAGCCCAGCTTGGCGCACAACATGGTGCGCATGTCGTTGGCGTCGTTGACGCAGCCCTGCAGGGTCGCGCTGGGGTAGTTCTTGAAGTGGTTGATGCCCACGCAAAGGGCACGACGGGTCGAGGCCATGGGTTCCTCCCGGAGTGGCGGAGCGGCACGCAAGGGTCTTTGTCAATGCACTTCGCCGTGCCGCGGCAGCGAAAGCGCGAGACCCAGGCGCATGCTCCGCCAGGTTTGGCCGGCGGCTGATCCCTCGGACTAGGGGTGAGGGCCCCAAGCTTCCCTCCACTTGATGATGATTGCGGCGAATCCCGTCGCGGCAGGGTTGATGGGCCGCTGGTCCCATGCTCAATGGCGTTGGGTGAATGCGCCGGACTGCCGCCCTCGCCGCCATGAAATAGGGCCTCCACTCGGGAGGCCCTGGCGCGCGTCGAAGACGGCGGTTTACATGCTGCGTCGATACTGCCCGCCCACCTCGAACAGCGCCGAGGTGATCTGGCCCAGGGAGCAGACGCGCACGGCGTCCATCAGCACCTCGAAGACGTTCTTGTTGTCGATGACGGCCTGCTGCAGGCGCTGCAGCATGGCGGGCGCCTGCGCGGCATTGCGCTCGTGGAAAGCGGCCAGGCGCGAGAGCTGGCTCTGCTTTTCCTCGTCCGTCGAGCGGGCCAGCTCGATGTGCTCGGGCACCGGGTCGCCATGCGGGTTGCGGAAGGTGTTCACGCCGATGATGGGGTACTCGCCGGTGTGCTTGAGCATCTCGTAGTGCAGCGACTCCTCCTGGATCTTGCTGCGCTGGTAACCCGTCTCCATCGCGCCCAGCACGCCGCCGCGCTCGGCGATCTTCTCGAACTCGGCCAGCACGGCTTCTTCCACCAGCTCGGTCAGCTCCTCGATGATGAAGGCACCCTGCGAGGGGTTCTCGTTCTTGGCCAGGCCCCACTCGCGGTTGATGATCAGCTGGATGGCCATGGCGCGGCGCACGCTCTCTTCCGTGGGCGTGGTGATGGCCTCGTCGTAGGCGTTGGTGTGCAGCGAGTTGCAGTTGTCGTAGATCGCGATCAGGGCCTGCAGCGTGGTGCGGATGTCGTTGAAGGCGATCTCCTGCGCGTGCAGGGAGCGGCCCGAGGTCTGGATGTGGTACTTGAGCTTCTGGCTGCGCTCGTTGGCGCCGTACTTGTCACGCATGGCGACGGCCCAGATGCGGCGTGCCACGCGGCCCAGCACGGTGTACTCGGGGTCCATGCCGTTGCTGAAGAAGAAGCTCAGATTGGGCGCGAAGTCGTCGATGTGCATGCCGCGCGCCAGGTAGGCTTCGACGAAGGTGAAGCCGTTGGAGAGCGTCAGCGCCAGCTGCGAGATGGGGTTCGCGCCGGCCTCGGCGATGTGATAGCCGGAGATGGACACCGAGTAGAAGTTGCGCACGTTGTGGTGCACGAAGTACTCGGCGATGTCGCCCATCACCTTCAGCGAGAACTCGGTCGAGAAGATGCAGGTGTTCTGGCCCTGGTCTTCCTTCAGGATGTCGGCCTGCACGGTGCCGCGCACATTGGCCAGCACCCAGGCCTTGATCTTGGCGGTCTCGTCGGCGGTCGGGTCACGGCCGTTGTCGGCCTTGAACTTGGCGATCTGCTGGTCGATGGCCGTGTTCATGAACATGGCCAGGATGGACGGCGCGGGGCCGTTGATGGTCATGGACACGCTGGTCGTGGGGCTGCAGAGGTCGAAGCCGTCGTACAGCACCTTCATGTCGTCCAGGGTCGCGATGCTGACGCCGGAGTTGCCCACCTTGCCGTAGATGTCGGGGCGCGGGGCCGGGTCGGCGCCGTAGAGCGTGACCGAGTCGAAGGCCGTGGACAGGCGCTTGGCGGGCATGCCCTCCGAGACCAGCTTGAAGCGGCGGTTGGTGCGGAAGGCATCGCCCTCGCCGGCGAACATGCGGGTGGGGTCCTCGCCCTCGCGCTTGAAGGCGAAGACGCCGGCGGTGTAGGGGAAGGAGCCGGGCACGTTCTCCAGCATCAGCCACTTGAGCAGCTCGCCGTGGTCCTCGTAGTGCGGCAGCACGACCTTCTTGATCTTGGTGCCGGAGAGGCTGGTGGAGACGAGGCTGGTGCGGATTTCCTTGTCGCGGATCTTCACCACGTACTCGTCGCCGGCATAGGCCTTCTGCATGTCGGGCCACTGCGCCAGCAACTGGCGGGCATCGACGTCCTGGCGGGCTTCGCGGGCGGTGGCCAGCTCGGCCAGCGCGCCGCGGGCGTTCTGCTTCTCGGGATTGGCTTCCAGCAGCATGCGGCTGGCGCCATGCAGCTGCTGGATCTCGCGCGCGAGCAGGGCCTGCTGGCGCACGCGCTTCTTGTAGCCGCGCACGCTGTCGCTGATCTCGGCCAGGTAGCGCACGCGGGCCGGCGGCACGATGGGCGTCTGGTGCGTGCTGTAGCGCGTATGGACCAAGGGCAGGCGGCCTTCGGCAAGCTGCAGCCCCAGCGCGGCCAGGCGCGGCTTGAGGGCCTGGTAGAGGGCGGTCACGCCGTCGTCATTGAAGCGGCTGGCCATGGTGCCGAAGACGGGCATGTCCTCGGCCTTCTTGCCCCAGGCTTCCTTGTTGCGCTGGACCTGCTTGGCGACGTCGCGCCAGGCGTCGGCCGCGCCCTTGCGGTCGAACTTGTTGATGGCGACGAACTCGGCGAAGTCCAGCATGTCGATCTTCTCGAGCTGGCTGGCCGCACCGAACTCGGGCGTCATCACGTACATGGGGATGTCCACGTGCGGGACGATGGCGGCGTCACCCTGGCCGATGCCGGAGGTCTCGACGATGACCAGGTCGAAGCCGGCCACCTTGGCCGCGGCCACCACGTCGGGCAGGGCCTTGCTGATCTCGCTGCCGAAGTCGCGCGTGGCCAGCGAGCGCATGAAGACGCGCGAGCCCTGGCTCCAGGGGCTGATGGCATTCATGCGGATGCGGTCGCCCAGCAGGGCGCCACCGCTCTTGCGGCGGGACGGGTCGATGGAGATCAGCGCCACGCGCAGGCGGTCGTCCTGGTCCAGGCGCAGGCGGCGGATGAGCTCGTCGGTGAGGCTGGACTTGCCGGCGCCGCCGGTGCCGGTGATGCCCAGCACAGGGGTCTTGAGCCCGGCGGCCTGTTCGCGCAGGGCCTGGACGAGGCCGGCGTCGGCCTTCTCGTTCTCCAGAGCCGTCATCAGCTGGGCCAGGGCGCGCCAGGCGCCCTCGGTCTGGCCCTGGATGGCGTCGATGCTCGTGGGGGCGAAGCTGCTGATGTCCTTGTCGCAGCGCATCACCATCTCGCCGATCATGCCCTGCAGCCCCATGCGCTGACCGTCCTCGGGGCTGAAGATGCGCACGCCGTGGTCGGCCAGGTCACGGATCTCGGCCGGCACGATCACGCCGCCGCCGCCGCCGTAGACCTGGATGTGCTCGCCGCCGCGCTCCTTGAGCAGTTGCACCATGTACTTGAAGTACTCGACGTGCCCGCCCTGGTAGGACGAGATGGCGATGCCCTGGGCGTCTTCCTGCAGTGCGGCGGTGACGACCTCGTCCACCGAGCGGTTGTGGCCCAGGTGGATCACCTCGGCGCCCATGCTCTGCAGGATGCGCCGCATGATGTTGATCGCGGCATCGTGGCCATCGAAGAGGCTGGCGGCCGTCACGAAACGCACCTTGTGGGTGGGGCGGTAGTCGGCCAAAGCTTTGAACTCTGCGGACAAGTCGGTCATCGCGGGTCTCCTGCGGGGCCGGCCGGGGTGACGGCATGGGCCCGGTTCTATCAGCAACAAGGGTCTGATTCTAGGTGTTGCTTGACGTTTACGTAAACGTCAATCCTTCGCGTTCCGGCGAGTCAGGGCCGGTGCGGCTTGCAACACTAGCCCGGGCCTGCTGCTGCCGCAGTGTCAAAGACCCGGCAGCGAGGCCGGTGCGGTTTGCATGAAGCGAGTTTGACCGGGCTCGCGCTGCTGCCATTTCTCTGCCAGCGCCATGAAGCGCGGCGCCGGGACCGGCCGTGAGAACCAATGGCCCTGATAGCCTGTGCAGCCCATGTCGCGCAGGCAGTCCAGCTGGCGCACGTTCTCCACGCCTTCGGCCACCACTTCCAGACCCATGTCCAAGCCCAGGTGCACGATGGTGACGGCAATGCGGCAGGCATCGGCGTCGTCCGGCAGGTCATGCACAAAGGATTGGTCCAGCTTCAGCTGATCCAGGGGCAGGTCGCGCAGCCGGCTCAGCGAGGAGAAGCCGGTGCCGAAATCGTCCAGGGCCAGTCGGATGCCGCGCGCACGCATGCGCAGCATGCGCTGGCGGAGCTGCTCGAAGCTGTCGGCGTAGGCGGACTCGGTCAGCTCGAATTTCACCAGCCCGGCCGCGGCGAGCTCGGCCGGCACCGTGGCGATGAGCTTCTCGGTGGCGCTTTCCGACTGCAGCTGGAAGGAGCTGACATTGATCGAAATGGGGACGCCCTGCAGCGGCCCGCCGTCCTGCCAGCCGGCCAGCAGCTTGCAGACCTGCTCCAGCAGGCGCTGCCCGGCCGGCTCGATCAAGCCCGTGGCCTCGGCGATGGGCACGAACTCGGCCGGCGAGACCAGGCCGCGCCTGGGGTGGCGCCAGCGCATCAACACCTCCGCGCCGATCAGCTCGCCCTGCGCATTGCACTGAGCCTGGAAGAAAGGCTCGATCTCGCCGGCCGCGATGCCGCGGGCGAAATCCAGCTCCAGCGCGGAGGACTGGCGGGCATCGCGCAGCATGGTGACGATGCAGGCATAGATCAGCAAGGCCGTCAGCACCGCCACCAGGCCCACGGCGCCACGGCGGGTCTCCAGCGGGACTTCGGGCATGTCCACGAAGCGCAGTTCGAACGTCTGCAGCGCCACGAAGGCGCCCAGCATCAGGACCGACATCAGGCTCAGCAGCCAGCCGGGCCGGTATTGCAGCAGGAAGTAGCTGCAGACGAACAAGGGGATCAGGTAGAGCTGGGTGCTGCGCGGGATGCTGCCGCTGGGCAGGTCCACCAGCAAGCCCAGGGCCAGCACGACCAACCAGGCGCTGAAGCAATAAAACACCGAGGCGGCGCGCGGCAGCTTGAGCTTCAGCAGCAGCAGCGTAAACGCCGAACCCGCGACGCCCAGGCCGGGCATGCAGGCGACCCAGGCGCGGCCGATGTAAAGGAAATGGGCCATCCAGGGCAGCGAGCCCAGGATGGTCAGCCAGGCCATCACCCACAGCACGTGCTCGCGCCGCCGTGCAAAGGCCTGGGGCACCAGCCCCTCGCTGGCGTCGAGCCGCGCCATCCACCGCAGGGCGCCCGATCGGCGTCCTGGAGCATGAGTCGATGCCATCACCGGGCCCTGAGGGCTTCTCATCGCCGCTCCCTGCTGCGAGTGTGCTTGGGAGCGCGGGCTCCCTGGCCCATTGTGCATGGCCGCTGGCCACTTTGGGGGCTGCGGCGGGCACTGCCTGTGCGGGGCGGCGGACGGCTGGGTGCGCAATACGCCGCAAGCGAGGGCAAAGCCGCATCTGCGGCATTCCCGCAACGGCCGGCGGCAGACTGCTGGTAGGCTCCCGGCTGTTTCCAGCGCAGCCTCCCCTTCATGAGCTTTCTGGCCATCGACATCGGCAACACGCGCCTCAAGTGGGCGCTCTATGCATCGCCTCAACCGGGGGCTGTGGTGCTGGCCCACGGCGCGGTGTTCCTGGAGAACATCGAACGACTGGCCGAGGACGAATGGCGCCAATTGCCCGTGCCGCACAGCATGTTGGGCTGCAATGTGGCCGGCGATGCGGTACGGCATCGCGTGGAAGAGCAGATCGAGCAGATGGAGCGCTGGGACCTGGACCCGCGCTGGGTGCATTCCACGCACCAGGCCGGCGGGATCATCAACGGCTATGACCACCCCGGACGCCTGGGGGCGGATCGCTTCGTGGCGCTGGTGGGCGCGCGCTCGCATGTCCTGCAGCGAGGCGCGCCGCGGGCGGCCCTGGTGGTGATGGTCGGAACGGCCGTCACGGTGGACGCCATCGACACCGACGGCCATTTCCTGGGTGGGCTGATCCTTCCGGGACACGGCATCATGCTGCGCGCCCTGGAGAGCGGCACGGCCGGCCTGCGCGTGCCCACCGGCGAGGTCCGGCTGTTTCCAACCAACACCTCGGATGCGCTGACCAGCGGCGGCACCTACGCGATCACCGGTGCCATCGAGCGCATGCACCGACACCTCATGCAGCGGGCCGGACATGAACCGCTGACCCTGATGACCGGCGGCGCAGGCTGGAAGGTCGCACCGGCACTGGAGATCCGCCACGAGTTGGTCGAGAGCCTGCTCTTCGACGGCATCCTGGCTTTGCAGGCGCACCGGCTGGCGCTCTGATCAGCCCGTGTCCAAAGCCGCTTCGCGCCGGCTCAGGTGCGGCTGCGTGCCCCCCTCAGCAGACCCAGGCTGAGCAGTCCGACCAGGGCATAGACGCCGGCGCTCGGCGCCTGGGCGCAGCCGTTGAAGCCCATCAGGTCCAGCCAGGGGAAGGTCCGGGCCTGGGTGGCCACGTAGAGCCAGAACAGAAAGAGCGCCAGGAAGCTGCGCGAGCCGCGCGTCCAGTGACCCAGCGCCGCGCCGAGGCTGCTCAGCAGCAGCAGGCCGCTGAGCAGTGCCAAGGCCTGCACCGGGGCATGAAGGCTCCAGCGCAGCAGGATGGGTACGCTGAACAGCAGGCCCAGCAGCCAGGCACAGGCGAAGGGGCGCAGGCGCCGCCGCTGCGGCCCGCCAGGCACGACGGCGTTCAGGGCCAGCGTGCCGGCCTGGTGGTCCTGGGCGCCAAGCCCGCAGATCATCAGCCCCCAGACCGCGGTGGCCGCCAGCATCACCGATCCGAGATCGGCCAGGGGCACGATGGCGCCCAGGATCAGCAGCACAGGCAGCGCCAGCAGGGCCCAGGGCTGGGCCATCAAGGCCACGCAGACATCCGCCAGGACCTGCCCGGCCCAGCCCGGCACAGCGGCGCAATGCGGCAGCAGGCGCCCGGTCGCCTGCGCCAGCGGACGCAAGGCGGCGCCACGCAATTGGCTCCAGCGCGAAGCGCTGCGCGCCGTGGTGGCCTTGACGCGGTCGGGGTCGTAGCGATGGAAGAGCCAGAAGGCCGGCAGCAGCGGAAGCAGGGCCAGCAGCCCCGAGGCCAGGCGCAGCGACACCAGCGGCAGGGACCAGAGACCCTCGGGCAGGTGGCCCACGCCCAGCGCAGGATCGAAGGAGGACATGCCGATGCTCACGCTGCCGGTGCCCAGCAGCTGACCCAGGCGCATGGCGATGGCCGACATGCCGGACAGGTCCAGCGCCTGCAGCGGGCTCAGGGCCGTGGCGGCCCCCTCCTCCAGGGTGAAGGGCAGGACGGCGAACTGACCCACCCAGCAAGCGAAGAAGAGCAGGTCGCCGCGCCGTCGCATCAGCGGTGCGCAGGCATCGCAAAGCACGGCCATGCTGGCGCACAACAGCAAGGGTGGCCCCATGCCCAGCAGCCACATGGCCAGGTAGGGGCCCGGATTCAAGCGTGCCTCGCCGTGCAGCAACTGCAGCAGCATCACGGTGAGCAGGTCCACGGCGGCGAGGCTCATGAGAAAGACCAGAGACCCCATCCAGCGGCCCAGCAGCAGCCAGTGCCCGGACAGCGGAGAGGTGGCCAGCAGCGGCGCCACGCCGCATTGCAGCTCCTGCTGGCTGCGCCCGCGGCACAGGAAAAAGCCCAGCACGCCGAACAGCAGGTTCCCCATCATGCCGCCGCCTACGGCCAGGGTGTGGCTGTCGTAGGCCATGCGCTGATTCTCGACGGCGAACAGGGTCATGGTGCCGGTGTTGTCAGGGATCATCAGCCAGCTGGCAACGATCACCAGCCCCAGGATCACCAGGCTGGAGTTGCGGCGCGACCGGAGCAGCCATTCATGCCGTGCCAGCGTCAGCAGGAGCGTGGCGCGCGAGCTCATGCCGCCATCCCCAGGCTCGCGCCGCGGCCTTGTGCATCGGCATAGCGCTGCGCCATCAGCGCCTCTTCGAGGCTGGGCAAGACGGACTGGGCCTCGGCGCAGGGACGCTCGGCATGGGCCATGCGCACCTGGATCCGTCCGCCCTGACGCTGGGCCTGCAGCACGTGGACCTGCTGGCGCAGCGACTCGTAATGGCCCGGCTCCAGCAGCGCGGTCCAGACCTGACCCTCGGCGCGCGCCATCAGGGCCTCGGGACTGCTGAAGGCCAGCAGGCGGCCCTGTCGCAGGATGGCCAGCTGGGTGGCCATGTTCTCGATGTCCGAGACGATGTGGGTGGAGACGATGACCAGGCGCGAGAAGCCCAGCTCGGACAGCAGCTGGCGAAAGCGCAGGCGCTCTTCCGGGTCCAGTCCGGCGGTGGGTTCGTCGACGATCAGCACGTCCGGGTCATTCAGCAGCGCCTGCGCGATGCCCAGGCGTTGCCGCATGCCGCCCGAGAAGCCGGCGGCCAGGCGGTCCGCCTGCTCGTGCAGGTTGACCATCTCCAGCAGCTGCTGAATGCGCCGAGCGTCGCGCACGCCCTTGAGCGCAGCGAAGTACTGCAGGAACTCGCGGGCCGTCAGCTGCGGGTAGACGCCGAAGTCCTGCGGCAGGTAGCCCATGCGGCGCCGCATCAGCTCCGGGCGGGCCACGATGTCCTGGCCGTCCAGCAGGATGCGCCCAGCGCTGGGTTTGCTGAGCGTGGCCAGCATCTGCATCAGCGTGGTTTTGCCGGCGCCGTTGTGGCCCACCAGTCCGATCAGGCCGGCGCCCAGTTCCAGGTTGAGTCCGTCGATGGCCCGATGATTGCCAAAGGTCTTGACCAGGTCTTGAATGCTCAGCACGGCAGCGCCTCCTCGTGAATCTGGCGCGCAGCGTAAGCGGGGCGGCGCAAGGCCTTGCCGGCTTTGAGACAGAGCGGCAGCGCGAAGGGACAGGCTGCCTTCGCAGCGGATGCGCGCGCCAGCGAGGCTCAGTTGTGCGGCTTCAGCTGGCGCAGTTCCTCGCGCACGGCGCCGAGCTCTTCATGCACCGCACGCAGCTGCGCATGGAGGTCGCGCAGGATGTCCTTCTCGACCTCGCGCTCGGTGCTTTCCACCCACATGGCAGCGATCGCGGCCGTCACGAGCGAGAGCACCGCATAGCCCAGCAGCACCACGAAGACCGAGAAGATCTTGGCGGCGGCGGTGGTGGGGACGATGTCACCGTAGCCTACGGTGGCCGCGGTGGTGAAGGCCAGCCACATGCCGTCGGCCGGTGTCTTGACGCGCGGCTCCAGCACCCAGAAGCCCACGCCGCAGAACAGCAGCACCATCAGGGCCAGCAGCAGCAAATAGCCCAGGCCGCCTCGCGTGACCCAGCTCTTGATGGCCCAGACCATGCGCAGCAGCGTCAGCAGCGAGACGAACAGCCGGCCGGCCAGCGCCAGGGCGGACTCGGCGCTGGGAGGCAGCAGGGCCGAGGCCAGCAGTCCCAGGATCAGCACCAGGTCCAGGCCATTGCTGCGCCAGTACTGCTGGGGATGGGCGCACAGCCGGCCCACGCGCCACATCGACAGCCCGACCATGGCTGCCGCCACCAGGTAGATGGCAATGGCCACGGGCGTGGGCAGGCTCTCGATCAGTTCGATGTAGAAGGCCGGGATGGTGCACAGGAGGGCCGCCAGCACGGGCCAGCGCCAGCGCTGCTCGGCATGGGCGGCGGCGACGTTGAGCTGGCTGGGGCGGGCCAGACCCCAGCTGCGGGTGCTGATGCGATGCGGCATGCGCCAAGCCTAAGGCGCGCCGGGCTTGGTGTGCTTGATGTCTGTCAAGCAGGCCTTGGTCAAAGGATGAAGCGCGAGAGATCCTCGTTGGCCGCCAGCGCTTGCAGGCGTTCATCCACGGCTGCGGCATCGATGCGCACGGTCTGGCCGCCCATGTTCGGCGCGTCGAAGCTGATGGGATCCAGCAGCCGCTCCATGACCGTGGCCAGGCGCCGGGCGCCGATGTTCTCGGTGCGCTCGTTGACCTCGCAGGCGATCTGCGCCAGGCGGCGGATGCCGTCCGGCAGCAACTCCAGCGTGACGCCCTCGGTGGCCAGCAGGGCCTGGTACTGCTTGACCAGGCTGGCGTGGGTACTGGAGAGGATGGCTTCGAAGTCGTCCACGCTCAGCGAGCTCAGCTCCACGCGGATCGGGAATCGGCCCTGCAGCTCGGGGATGAGGTCGCTGGGCTTGGCCAGATGGAAGGCCCCCGAGGCGATGAAGAGCATGTGGTCGGTCTTGACCATGCCGTACTTGGTGGAGACGGTGCAGCCTTCGACCAGGGGCAGCAGGTCGCGCTGCACGCCCTGGCGCGAGACCTCGGCGCCGTTGCCCTCCGAGCGGCTGGTCACCTTGTCGATCTCGTCGATGAAGACGATGCCGTTCTCCTGCGCATTGCGCAGGGCCGCGGCGCGGAGCTCCTCCTCGTTGACCAGCTTGGCGGCCTCTTCATCGACCAGCAGCTTCATGGCCTCGCCGATCTTGATCTTGCGGCTGCGCTTCTTGCCGGCGCCCATCTGGGAGAACAGGCCCTTGAGCTGCTCGGTCATCTCCTCCATGCCCTGCGGGCCGAGGATTTCCATGGTGGGCTTGGGTTCGGCCAGCTCCAGCTCGATCTCCTTGTCGTCCATCAGGCCCTCGCGCAGGCGCTTGCGCATGACCTGGCGGGCGGTGTTGTCGGGCGACGGGGCCGCTGGCGTGGCGGTGAAGCCGAACTCGCTGCTGCCCGAGCGGGGCGGCGGCACGAGCGCGTCGAGGATGCGCTCCTCGGCGGCGTCCTCGGCGCGGCTGCGCAGGCGGCGCATCTGCAGCTCGCGCTCCTGCTTGACGGCGATCTCCACCAGGTCACGAACGATGCTGTCCACGTCTTTGCCCACATAGCCCACCTCGGTGAACTTGGTGGCCTCGACCTTGATGAAGGGCGCGTCCGTCAGCCGGGCCAGGCGGCGGGCGATCTCGGTCTTGCCCACGCCGGTGGGGCCGATCATCAAGATGTTCTTGGGCGTGATCTCGGCGCGCAGCTTTTCGTCGACCCGCTGGCGGCGCCAGCGGTTGCGCATGGCGATGGCCACGGCGCGCTTGGCGTCCTGCTGGCCCACGATGTGGCGGTCGAGTTCGGAAACGATTTCTTGCGGGGTCATGGACATGGGGTGTCCTTGTTCGATGCGATGGCCAGCGGGCCTTCAGGCACGGGCGACGCCGTCCAGCGTCTCCAGGGTGTGGTTCTGGTTGGTGTAGATGCAGAGGTCGCCGGCGATCTCCAGCGAGCGCTTGACGATGTCGGCGGCCCCCAGCTCGCTGTGCTGCAGCAGGGCCCGCGCGGCGGCCTGCGCATAGGCGCCGCCGGAGCCGATGGCCACGATGCCCAGCTCGGGTTCCAGCACATCGCCATTGCCGGTGATGATCAGCGAGGTCTCGGCGTCTGCGACGGCCAGCATGGCTTCCAGGCGGCGCAGCACGCGGTCGGTGCGCCAGTCGCGCGTGAGCTCCACGGCAGCCCGCACGAGGTGGCCCTGATGCTTTTCCAGCTTGGACTCGAAGCGTTCGAACAGCGTGAAGGCGTCGGCCGTGGCACCGGCAAAGCCGGCCAGCACGCGCTCCTTGTAGAGCTTGCGCACCTTGCGGGCGCTGGCCTTCACGACGATGTGGCCCAGCGTCACCTGGCCATCACCGCCAATGGCAACCTGGCCGTTGCGGCGCACGCTGACGATGGTGGTCCCGTGAAACACCGGATCTTGGGAAGCGGATGCAGTCATAGCCATTCCAGCTGGGGTCGAGCAGGGCATTTTCAAGCCAACCGTCGCCGGCGTGGGCAGTCAGCAAATCAAGAACACTCCGCGCAGCCGGCGCTCCCGCACCCGACTCCACAAAGAGCACTCCGCGCAGCCGGTCCCCGCACGCCACGCCACAAAGAGCACTCCGCACAGCCGGTCCCCGCACCCGACTCCACAAAGAGCACTCGGCGCAGCCGGTGCTCGCACGCCACGCCACAAAGAGCACTCCGCGCAGCCGGTCCCCGCACCCGACTCCACAAAGAGCACTCGGCGCAGCCGGTGCTCGCACGCCAACCCACAAAGAGCACTCGGCGCAGCCGGTGCTCGCCCCGCACGAACACCGCCGATCCGGCTCTGCCGGGCGGTCGGTGTTGCCCCCTTGAGGGGGCGGCCGAAGGCCGTAGGGGGTGGTCAATCAGACCGTTCTGACCTTGACCCGAGCATGCTCGTTGATGCCCATCGCGCCAAAGAACAGTGCCACCAGGCGATGGGTGTCCTTGAAGACCACGTTGCGGTTCTCGCTGCGGCGGCTCAGCACCCAATTCAGCAGATCGCCCGCCGCCATGAAGTCCAGACGGATCAGGGCGGGGCAGGAGACCTCCACCAGCGTGGCGGCGCCCAGCTCACCGCTCATCAGATTGAGCGTCTCGCTGATGTCGCCGTGCAACTGGCCGCTGAGCTCCAGCTGCACGGACTGGCCCAGCTTGGTCTGCTCGCCCAGGCTGGTTTCCAGAAAGGTGCTCTGGGCCTCCAGGGCCTGCTGCTGGGTGGTGGTGGTCGGCCCCTGGGTGGAGAGGCTGTTGCCGCTCACGCGGACCGAGCACTTGGCCTTCTCCCAGGATGGCGGAGAGACCTCATAGGTGACGCAATAGTCGATGGCCGCTTCGTCGAACTGGTCCGGACGGTTGACCAGGCGCAAGGCCTCCATGCGCAGCATCCACAGGGCGGGATCGACGTCACGCACGCCCACGGGCGCCATGTCCTTGAGCGCCTGCAGGAACTGGTCGCCGGCCAGCCAGCGCATGTCCAGCACCTGCTTGGACCAGTCCTTGAACACCGCCTGCAAGCGGGCGCAGCCTTCCGTGTCCAGCTGCTGCAGGTCCTTCCAGTCCAGCACCCAGGGCATGGGCGAGGACTCGCAGCGCGCGCGCAACTGCTGCACCGCTTCGGCATCGAGGTAGGCCGGGGCGGACCAGCAGACGGCGCCGGGGCTGCCCTTGGGCGGGCGCACCTTGCGCTGCTGCTCCGCCACCAGCTTGGGCATGGAATACCACTGTGGGGCCGAGAGCCCGAACTGCTGAGCATAGTCCAGGGCCAAGGCCTCGAACTTGCCCTGCTGACCGGTGGCCCGGTAGAAGTCGAACAGCACCAGCCAGGTCTCGGCATGCAGATTGCGGCTGCCGCCCGGGCGGGTCAGTTCGGTGAGGCTGCGCTCGCAGGTGTCGTTGTCCGCGTTGGCGAAGGCGATCACCGCCTCGTCGAGCTCGGCATCGTGCACCACCTCGTTGACCTCGATCGCGGCGCTCTCCGTCAAGCGAAAGCTCAGGCCCGGGGTCATGGGCATCAGCGCCGGCAGCTCGCTGGGCGGGCCTTCCACGGGGGGCGGGAGCTTGGTGTCCACCACCGCTGCCGCAGGCGCCGGCGCATTGCTGGGGCGCTCGCGCACGGGGGCCGGCGCAGCGGGCGCGGCGCCGGGAGGCAGGGCGTCGTTCCGGCTCGGGATCGCGGTATTCGGCACCGCCGGCATCGTCGGTGCAAAGGCCGCCGCGCGGGTGCTTGTCTCGAAGAAGCCCGAGGAGGGCGGCGACGGCGGGCGGGCAAAACTCTCGCCCACCATCTGCTGCTCGATTTCGTCGATCTTGGCCTTGACCTGAAGGTCCACGCGCTGGCCCATGTCGCTGTTCATGCGCTCCACCTCGTCCATGCGGGACGATGAGGCGCCCAGGGCCGCCAACTGCTCGGGTGACAGCCCTTCGCGACGGATGCGCCGCAGCATGTCCAGCTCGCGCTTGCGGACGAAGTCATTGCGGCGCTTGCGCTCGACCATGGCCCGCAGTTCGGCTTTGGCGGCGTCGGCCTGCGGATCGTCCTGGCGCGAGTTGATCTCGGCCCAGTCGGTGGTCGGGTTGGCAACGAAGCGCGCGACCTTGCGGAAGAAGCTCTCGCTGTCCTTGGGGTCGGTCATGCGGTTCCTGCTGGGCTTGTGGCCGGAAATGGCGGACAGCGACGGCTCAGTCGCCGAACATCTTCTGCTTCAGTTCGCGCCGCTGCTGGGCTTCCAGCGACAGCGTGGCGGTGGGGCGGGCGATCAAGCGACCCAGGCCGATGGGCTCACCGGTCTCGTCGCAGTAGCCGTACTCGCCGCTGTCCAGGCGCTGCAGGGACTGCATGATCTTCTTCAGCAGCTTGCGTTCGCGGTCGCGGGTGCGCAGTTCCAGGGCGTGCTCTTCCTCGATGGTGGCGCGGTCGGCCGGATCGGGGACGATGGAGGTGTCTTCACGCAAATGCTCGGTGGTCTCACCGGCGTTGGACAGCAGACTTTCCTTGAGTTCATTCAGCTTGGCGCGGAAGAACTCGATCTGCTTCTCGTTCATGTACTCGCTGTCCGGCATGGCCAGGACTTCGGCGTCGGTCAGTTCATGGCCTGGTTTGGATTTCCAGGCGTTCGCGAGCTTGGGGTCGGCTTTCACGGCAGGGCGGGGGGTTTCAATCAAGGGACTACTCGAGGACCGCGCAGGCGGCTTGGGGGGGGCGAAGCGATCAGCGAAGCGGCTGCCAGCGGCCGGAGCCTCGGCCACCACGGTGTCGGCGTCCCCGGTGGGGGCGGCGCTGGCCTTGGCGGCAGATTTGCTGGCCTTGGGAGCCGACCGCGTTGCGGCCGGGGCCGGGGCAGCGGTGGATTTCGGGGCCGGGGTCTTGCTCACTTTCAGTCTCCTCGCAGGGTGTTTATACCTGCTTCAAAGGGCACTTTCGCCAACGGGACCAGTTCTGGGGACCAGCTTCGCCAAACTTTCTCGATCCCTGCGGCGCTGCCCCCACGACTTTCTTGAGGGGGGCAAGATCCATGCGGGGATCAGAGTCAGTCTTCTTGCCAGTTTTAGGCGCCGCGGATTGTAGCCACAGGCAGCGGCGCCCAACTGACAGAGTGTGTCACTAGGCGAGACAGCCTTCCAGTCCCTGCATCAGAATGTCTTTGGGCAGGTCGATGCCGATGAAGACCATCTTGCTCTGTTTCTTCTCGCCGGGCATCCAGCGCGGGCCAAGATCGGAGCCCATCAGCTGGTGAACGCCCTGGAAGATCACCTTCTTGTCCGTGCCCTTCATGTGGAGCACCCCCTTGTAGCGCAGCATCTTGGGCCCGTAGACCTGCACGATGGCGCCCAGGAATTCCTCCAGCTTGGCCGGATTGAAGGGGCGCTCGGCGCGGTAGACGAAGGACTTCACGTCGTCGTCATGGACGTGGTGGTGCGGATGGTCGCAATGTTCGCCATGTTCGTGATCGTGGTCATGATGGTGATGGTGATCGTGATCGTCCGCCTTCAGGAAGTCCGGGTCGATCTCGAGCTTGGCGTTCAGGTTGAATCCCCGCAGGTCGAACACGCGCGAGAGGTCCACTTCGCCGAAATGCACGCGCTGCTGGGGGGCACGCGGGTTCATGTGCTTGATGCGATGGGCCAGGGCATCCACCTCGGCCGGCTCGCACAGGTCGGTCTTGGAGATGAAGATCTGGTCGGCAAAGCCGATCTGGCGACGCGCCTCCTGGCGGGTATTGAGCTGCTCCTCGGCATGCTTGGCATCCACCAGGGTCAGGATGGAATCGAGCAGGTAGCTCTCAGCAATCTCGTCGTCCATGAAGAAGGTCTGGGCCACGGGGCCGGGGTCGGCCAGGCCGGTGGTTTCGATGACCACGCGGTCGAAGTCCACCTCGCCCTTGCGCTTCTTGGCGGCCAGATCGGACAAGGTGGTGCGCAGGTCCTCGCGGATGGTGCAGCAGACGCAGCCGTTGCTCATCTGGATGATCTGCTCCTTGGTCTCGGTGAGCAGGATGTCGTTGTCGATGTTCTCTTCGCCGAACTCGTTCTCGATCACGGCGATTTTCTGCCCATGGACCTCGGACAGCACGCGCTTGAGCAAGGTGGTCTTGCCCGAGCCGAGGAAGCCGGTGAGGATGGTGGCGGGGATCAAACCTGGGGACGTACCTTGAGACATGGCGTGCGCAGGCGGCCGTCGCCGCCCTGAGAATGTAGACAGAGGCCCCAATAAATGCGGGCGGCCGACTGTCATTCAAGTCCCTGTCAAAGTCAATCGGTTATTCTTTGCGTCCCCCAACTACGACACGAGTCACTGTGTCTGAACCGCAGCCTAGTCGAAACCCCCACGGCAAAAGTGGGGGCGCGAAGCCTGGTGCGGAGTCGCCTGCGGCCAGGAGAAATCTGCTGGAGCGCCTGCTGGACTTCCTGCATCCCGGCCCCGATTCCACCCGCGAACTGATCGAGACCCTGGCGGAGGCCGAGGAGCGCGCGCTGATTGCGCCCGAGTCGCGCCAGATGCTGGAAGGCGTGCTGCGCATGGCCGAGCTCAGCGCCGGCGACGTGATGGTGGCGGCGCCACGCATGGACCTGCTGTCCATCGATGCCGACTACGAAGAGACGCTGGCCATGGTGATCAGCACCGGCCACTCCCGCTTCCCCGTCTACGAGGGGCAGCGCGACAACATCATCGGCGTCCTGATGGCCAAGGACCTGCTGAAGCTGCAGCGAGCGCCGGGCCTGAATCTGCGCACGCTGTTGCGGCCGGCCGTCTTCGTGCCGGAGAGCAAGGGCTTGAATGAGTTGCTGCGCGATTTCCGCTCCAACCGCAGTCATCTGGCCATCGTGATTGACGAGTTCGGCAACACCGCCGGGCTCATCACCATTGAGGATGTGCTGGAGGAAATCGTCGGCGAGATCGAGGACGAGTTCGACGTCGATGAGGCCAGCGACGCCGGCATCTACACGCTGGCGGACGGCAGCCAGCGCGTGGCTGGCGACACCCAGATCTCGGCTGTCAACGAGGCCTTCGGCGTGCAGCTGTCCAGCCAGGACTTCGACACCATCGGCGGCCTGCTGGCGCATGAGCATGGCCGGGTGCCGCGCCGTGGCGAGGTGGTGGAACTGGGCGGCCTGAGCTTCAGCGTGATGCTGACGCGCGGCGGCTCGGTGCGCTGGTTCAAGGTCACGCGCCTGCCTGCGGCGGCGCCGACCGAAGCGGCTGAATGAAGCACCGGATGCAGCGCTTCGCCGCCTGGGTGGCGGAGCTGGCGCCTGCGAGCGTGCTGCTGCTGGCGCTGCTGGCCGGCGGGCTGCAGACGGCTGCCTTTGCGCCGACGTACGCCTGGTGGCTGCAACCCCTGGCGCTGGGTCTGCTGGTGGCGCTGGCCTGGGCGGCCTCGCCGCGTCGTGCGGCCGCTGCGGGCTTTGGCTTCGGCCTGGGCTGGCTGACCTCGGGCCTGTGGTGGCTCTACATCAGCCTGCATGACTACGGGCAGCTGCTGGTGCCGTTGGCCATCGCTGCGGTGCTGCTGCTCGCAGGCTTTCTGTCGCTCTACTATGCCGGCGCGCTGTGGGCCTTCGCCCGCTGGCGGCGCCGCTCGCCGGCCGCCGCGGTGGCACTGTTCGCCGTGCTCTGGAGCCTGGCCGAACTGGCGCGCGCGCAGTGGCTTACCGGTTTCCCCTGGATCGCCAGCGGCTACGCCCACACCGTGGGCCCACTGGCCGCCTGGGCCCCCTGGATCGGCATCTACGGCATCACCGCACTGGCGGCGGCCTTGGCCGCGGCCCTGGCGGCGCTGCCCTTGACGCAGGACTGGCGCCCATTGGCGGGCGTGCTGCTGTTGACGGCCCTGCCGGCCGTGCTGCCGGCCGAGTTCACGCGCAGCAGCGGCCACATCCGCCTTTCGCTGCTGCAGCCCAACGTGGCGCAAGACCAGAAGTTCGACCGCGAGCTCTGGGATCGCAATCTGGACGCCTTGCTGCAGCAGGCTGAGCACGCCCAGGGCCAGCTGGTGCTGACGCCGGAGTCGGTCGTGCCCCTGCCGCTGGCCTATCTGGAACCGGAGGTGGTGCAGCGCATCGCCGACATCGGCCGGCGCCGTCCCCTGCTGCTGGGCAGTTTTCTGGGGGATGAGAAGGTGGGATTCGTCAACTCGCTGGTGGCCGTCGGTGCGCCGGTGCAGCCGGACGGCAATGCCTACAGCTACGGCAAGCGCCACCTGCTGCCTTTCGGGGAGTTCATCCCGCCGGGCTTCCATTGGTTCGTGCGTGCCCTGCGCATTCCGCTGGACGACCAGGCCACCGGCTCGCACCAGCGCCCGCTGGTGCTGGACGGACAGCGCCTGCGTCCGCTGATCTGCTACGAGGATCTCTTCGGCGAGGATTTCGCGCAGAGTCTGGTTGGGCCGCAGGCTGCCACCGTGCTGGCCAATGCCAGCAATCTGGCCTGGTTCGGCCCGCGCATGGTGCAGGACCAGCACCTGCAGTTCTCGCAGATGCGGGCCCTGGAGTTCCAGCGCCCGCTGGTGCGTGCGACCAACACCGGCGCCACCGCCGCCGTCGACCACCGCGGCCAGGTGACGGCGCGTCTGCCCGCCGAGGTTGCGGGCGTGCTGGAGGTGCAGGTTCAGGGTCGCCTTGGGGCCACGCCCTATGCGCGCTGGCTGGCGGCGCTCGGCCTGTGGCCTGTGTGGGCCCTGGCGCTGACTGCCGCACTGGCCCTGAAGCGGCGTCCGTCATCCGCTTGACGCCTCCACTTGATCCGTCCCTCGTGGCGCCCGTCACGGGCCCGTAGAATGAGCCGCTTCCCTCAACGTCCGAGCCGCTCCGCGGCGTCCGGGCCTCACCGCTGCACACCACCATGCTGAGCTTCCAGCAAATCATTCTGAAACTTCAGGAATACTGGTCCGCCCAAGGCTGCGCCCTCTTGCAGCCCTACGACATGGAGGTGGGCGCCGGCACCAGCCATACCGCCACCTTCCTGCGGGCCCTGGGCCCGGAGCCCTGGAATGCCGCCTACGTGCAGCCCAGCCGCCGGCCCAAGGACGGCCGCTACGGCGAGAACCCCAACCGCCTGCAGCACTACTACCAGTTCCAGGTGGTCCTGAAGCCTGCGCCGGCCAACATCCTGGAGCTGTACCTTGGCTCGCTGGAGGCCTTGGGCTTCGATCTGAAGAAGAACGACGTCCGTTTCGTCGAGGACGACTGGGAGAACCCCACGCTCGGCTGCTGGGGCCTGGGTTGGGAGGTCTGGCTCAACGGCATGGAGGTGACGCAGTTCACCTACTTCCAGCAGGTCGGCGGCATCGACTGCAAGCCCATCACCGGCGAGATCACCTACGGCCTGGAGCGCCTGGCCATGTACCTGCAGGGCAAGGAGTCGGTGTACGACCTGGTCTATGTCGAGGGGCAGAACGGCGCTCCCGATATCAAGTACGGGGACGTGTTCCACCAGAACGAGGTCGAGCAGTCGACCTACAACTTCGAGCACAGCGACGTCGATTTCCTGCTGCAGGCCTTTGCCGCGCACGAGAAGCAGTCCCAGCACCTGATGACGCAGCAGCTGGCCCTGCCCGCCTACGAGCAACTGCTCAAGGCCGGCCATACCTTCAACCTGCTGGACGCCCGCGGCGCCATCTCGGTGACCGAGCGCGCCGCCTACATCGGCCGCATCCGCAACCTGGCCCGTGCCGTGGCCCAGGCCTATGTGGACAGCCGCGCCCGGCTGGGCTTCCCCATGGCGCCCAAGGCCTGGAGCGAGGAAGTGCTGGCGAACCTCGCCAAGCAAGCAGAAAAGAACGCAAAAAAGGCGGCCTGAACCCTATGAGCACCCCGCAGAACCTCCTCGTCGAACTGTTTGTCGAAGAGCTGCCGCCCAAGGCGCTCAGGAAATTGGGCGAGGCCTTCGCCACCGTGCTGGCAGACGGCCTCAAGACCCAAGGGCTATGCGCAGCCGAGGCCGTCGTGACGCCCTTCGCCTCGCCGCGCCGCCTGGCCGTGCACGTGACGGCGGTGGGCGCCAAGGCCGCCGACCGCGCCGTGCAGCAGAAGCTCATGCCCGTGGCCGTGGCCCTCACCGCCGACGGCCAGCCCACCCCGGCGCTGCTGAAGAAGCTGGCCAGCCTGGGCGCCGACGCCAGCGTCGTGCCGCAACTCAAGCGCTTGCCCGACGGCAAGGCCGAAGCGCTGTTCCTGGACTCCGTGGTCGCCGGTGCCACCCTGGCCGAAGGCCTGCAGAAGGCCCTGGACGAAGCCCTTGCCAAGCTGCCCATCCCCAAGGTGATGAGCTACCAGCTGGCTGACGGCTGGAGCAGCGTGCACTTCGTGCGCCCGGCCCATGGCCTCGTGGCGCTGCATGGCACGAGCGTGGTGGACATCACCGCGCTGGGCCTGCGGTCCGGCCGCGAGACCCTGGGCCATCGCTTCGAGGCGGCCCAGGAGCGCCTGTCCATCGAGAGCGCCGACAGCTACGCCAGCCAGCTGCGCGAACAGGGGGCGGTGATCGCCAGCTTCGCCGAGCGCCGCGCAGAGATCATGGCTCAGCTGAACGCCGCTGCCGCGAAGGAAGGCCTCAAGCCCATCGAGGACGAGGCCCTGCTGGACGAAGTCACCGCCCTGGTCGAGCGCCCCAATGTGCTGACCTGCCAGTTCGAGCCCGAGTTCCTGGCCGTGCCCCAGGAGTGCCTCATCCTCACGATGAAGGCCAACCAAAAGTACTTCCCGCTGCTGGACGCCGCAGGCAAGCTGACGCACAAGTTCCTGGTGGTCTCCAACATCCGCCCGGCCGACGCCAGTGCGGTGATCGGCGGCAACGAGCGCGTGGTGAGGCCTCGCCTCTCGGACGCCAAGTTCTTCTACGACCAAGACCGCAAGAAGACCCTGGCCGAGCGGGTGCCAGGTCTTGCCAAGGTGGTCTACCACGGCAAGCTGGGGAGCCAGGGCGACCGCGCCGAGCGCGTGCGCGCCATCGCCCATGCCATCGTCAACATGCTGCGCATGGCCACCGTGCCCTACACGGTCGAGGCTCGCGACGAGTTCGAGGTGCTGGACAGCAAGGTGCAGCAGGCCGCGATGCTTGCCAAGGCCGACCTGCTGACCGACATGGTGGGCGAGTTCCCCGAGCTGCAGGGCATCATGGGCGCCTACTATGCCCGTCACGAGGGTCTGCGCGACGGCGTGGCGATTGCCATCGAGGACCACTACAAGCCGCGCTTCGCCGGCGACGCGCTGCCGCGCAATCACACCGGCACCGTGCTGGCCCTGGCCGACAAGCTCGAAACCCTGGCGGGCCTGTTCGGCATCGGCCAGCTGCCCACCGGCGACAAGGACCCCTTCGCGCTGCGCCGCCATGCCCTGGGCGTGATCCGCATCCTGGTCGAGAAGAACCTGCCGCTGGCCGTGCCGGCGCTGGTCGAGGCCGCCATGGGCGCCTTCCCCGAAGGCATGCTGACGCACGCCGCGCTGAAGGACGATCTGCTGCACTTCATGTACGAGCGCCTGACCGGCTCGCTGCGCGAGCAGGGCTACAGCGCGCAGGAGGTGGATGCCGTGATCGCGCTGCGTCCGGCGCCGTGGGGCGACATCCCCAAGCGTCTGGCCGCGGTGCGCAGCTTTGCCGCGCTGCCGGAGGCCGCCTCGCTGGCAGCGGCCAACAAGCGGGTCGGCAACATCCTCAAGAAGGTCGACGGCGAGCTGCCCACGGCCGTGGACGCCGCGCTGCTGAAGGAAGCCGCCGAGCAGTCCCTGGCCACCGCGCTGGCCGAGGTCCAGCCGCGGGCCGACACGCTCTTTGATCAGCACGACTACGCCGGTTCGCTGAAGGCCCTGGCTGCGCTCAAGGGCCCGGTCGACGCCTTCTTCGACGGCGTGATGGTCAACGCCGAGGACGCAGCCCTGCGCGCCAACCGCCAGGCGCTGCTGAACCGACTGCATGCGGCCATGAACCGCGTGGCCGATCTCTCGCGCCTGGCTTCCTGAGGAGCGCCCCATGCCCGTCCGTTCCGACCACAGCCACAGCATGAAGCTCGTCATCCTGGGGCGAGACGGGACGATCAACCGCTTCCGCGACGACCACGTCAAGTCGGTCGACGAACTGGAGCCCCTGCCCGGGGCGCTGGAGGCGGTGGCACGACTCAATCACGCCGGCTGGCACACGGTGATGGCCACCAACCAGCCCGGCATCGGCCGCGGCCTGCTGGACATGGCCTCGCTCAACGCGGTGCACCAGCGGCTCAACCAGCTGCTGGCGGAGAAGGGCGGACGCCTGGACGCCGTCTTCTTTTGCCCGCACGCGCCGGACGAGGGCTGCACCTGCCGCAAGCCGCTGCCGGGTCTGGTCACCCAGATCGGCGAGCGCTTCAACGTGGACCTGGCCCAGGTGCACCTTGTCGGCGCCAGCCTGAAGGACCTGCAGACGGCGCAGGCAGCCGGCTGCATCCCGCACCTGCTGCGCGGCGAGCGTCTGGGCCTGGCCGACGAAAACCAGATCCAGGCCCAGCTGGCCCAGGTGCCGGGCGCCCGGCTGCATGACAACCTGGCCAGCTTTGCCGAGCACCTGATCCAAGAAGAGCGGCGCGCCAGGGCAGATGCCCGCGGCGAACAGCTGCCTCCCACCACCGTTCCCGGAGACTTGAATTGAGCCTGCTGCTGTCGGCGATCCGCTCGCTGATCTTTATCCTTTTCCTGATCGTCACCGTCATCCCCTGGGCCCTGTTCGCGGTGCTGCTGTCCTTGTTCGTGCGGGGCGACAAGGTCTACTGGACCTGCGCACGCTGGCTTGCGCTGGCGATCTGGGGCGCCAAGGTGATCTGCGGCGTCAGGTACCGCGTGCAGGGCATGGAGCACCTGCCCAGCCGGGCCGACCGCAAGAACGCGGTGATCCTGCTGTCCAAGCACCAGAGCACCTGGGAGACCTTCGCCTACCCGGCGATCATGACCCACCCCATGGCCTATGTGTTCAAGCGGGAGCTGCTCTATGTGCCCTTCTTTGGCTGGGCCATGGCGCGCATGGACATGATCCACATTGACCGCGGTCGCCGCTCCGAAGCCTGGGCCAAGGTGCTCAGGCAAGGCAAGCGCATGGCCGAGCTGGGCAACTGGGTGATCATGTTCCCCGAGGGGACGCGCATTGCCCGCGGCCAGAAGGGCGACTACAAGAGCGGCGGCACGCGCCTGGCCGTGGCCACGGGCGTGCCGGTGGTGCCCATTGCCGCCACCTCGGCGCGCTGCTGGCCGCGCAAGAGCTTCCTGCTGCGCCCTGGCGTGGTGGACATCTCCATCGGCCAGCCCATCGCCTCGGTGGGCCGCGATCCGGCCGAGCTGATGAAGCAGGTGGAGGACTGGATCGAGTCCGAGATGCGTCGCCTGGATCCCGAGGCCTACCAGCAGCAGGCCGCGGGGGGCGTGGCGGCCCCCTCGCGGGGCTGAGGTTCCACCCGTAAACTTGGCGGCCATGCTGCACCGCCTGGCCGGCCTCTTCCAGTACGTCCAACTCTCGCTGTTCGAGCGTGAGTCCGAGGCGCCGTCTTCGGCGGCTTCGGCCCCTTCGGCTTCCCCGGCGAGCCCCGAGGCTCAGCGCCCGCGCCGACAAGCGCCGCGCACCCAGAGACCGCCGTCGCCTCCGCCCTCGCCGTCTGCGCCAGAGGCGGGAGCGCCGGTGCGCAGCGTGCTGCTGGGCAGCGAGCCCGTGAGCTATCAACTGCGCCGGGCGCGGCGCCGCAGCATCGGCTTCACCATCAGCGAGGCAGGGTTGCGGGTCAGTGCGCCCAAATGGGTGCCCGTGGGCGAAATCGAGCGCGCCTTGCAGCACAAGGCGGACTGGATCCTGCGCAAGCTGCGGGAGCAGCAGGAGCGCAGCGAGCGCCTGGCTGCGGCGCAGATCCGCTGGGCCGACGGCTGCGTCGTGCCCTACTTGGGCCAGGATCTGATCATCGTGCTGGATCCCTCGGCGGCACGCCTGCCGCTCAAGGCGCGCCTGGATTCCGGCCTGGCCGATCCCCAGTCCAGCCTGGCCAGCGTGCCGCGCCAGACCTTGTTCCTGGGGCTGCCGCAGCAAGCCGCGCCCGAGCAGATCCGCGATGCGGTGCTGAGCTGGCTGCAAGCCGAGGCCCGCAGCCTGTTCACCCAGCGCTGCGCGCATTTCGCGGCGCAAATGGGCGTGCGCATCAGCCGCCTGCGGCTGTCCTCGGCCCAGACCCGGTGGGGCAGTGCCAGCGTCGATGGTTCGGTGCGTCTGAACTGGCGGCTGATCCATTTCGAGCCCGCCACCATCGACTACGTGGTGGTGCACGAGCTGGCCCATCTGCATGAAATGAATCACAGCCCGCGCTTCTGGGCCGTGGTGGCCGCGGTGCTCCCGGACTATGAGCTGGCCCGCCAGCAGCTGCGGTGCGCGGCACTGCCCAATTTCAACGAATGATCCCGGCCTGATCCGCGCTTCCCCCTTTAGGAGGATTGGCGCCGCCTGGACGCCAAACGCACACTCTCATCTACAAGCTGTCATCACGACACGGCCCCGGCCGCCCTGAGAGGAACAGGGCGGCCCCCCGGCGAAGCCAGGAATCCGCGACCCAGATCCGTGATCCATGTGCGTGGCCGGCATCTGCGGTCCCCGCGACCGCTCCGCCCGGGCTGTGTTCAGGGGGTCCCAGCTGGTTCGAAGAGGATCAGCCACGGATTGCCGAGCCAGGGCCTCGCCCGGCTTGATCGACAAAAAAGGGAACCGCCGTCGCGCAAGCGTCGGCGGTTTTTCTTTGTATGCAGGGGGCGGCCCGGTTTAGGCGCCGAAGCGCAGCACGCCGTCGCTGCCGCGCTCGCGACGCAGCTGGCCCGCGTGCCAGAGGGCGTGGAGGTGGGCGATGGACTCGCCCATCGCGAAGGTGGTCTGGTGCAGATCCAGGGGACGCTTGAACAGCAGGGGCAGCAGCTCGGCCGCATGGCAGGGCCGATCGGTGCAAGCCTGCAGCACCTCATCAAGGCGCTCGCGGTGATGGTCCTGCAACTGCGCGACGCGCGCCTGCACGCCGCGGAAGGGCCGGCCGTGCGAAGGCAGCACCAGGGTGTCGGCGGGCAGGTCCAGCAGGGCGCTCAGCGAGTCCAGGTAGAGCTGCAGCGGGTTGGCCTCGGGCTCGACATCGACCACGCTGACATTGGTGGAGATGCGTGGCAGCAGCATGTCGCCGGAGATCAGCACCGGGGCACCGTCCTCCCGGAAGAAGCTGAGGTGCTCCGGTGCATGACCGTAGCCGCCGATGCAGCGCCAGCGCGCGCCGCCGATCTGCAGCGCCTGCCCGGGCATCAGCCGCCGGAAGCTCGCCGGCACGGCGGGCACCATGCTGGGGTAGTAGCTGGCCCGGCCGCGGATCTTGGCCTGCGCCTGCGGGTCGGTGAGCCCATGGCTGGCGAAGAAGGCCGCCGCGGCTTCGCCCCCCATGCCCACCGTGGAATTGCTCGCCATGCGGGCCAGGTGGTAGTCGGCAGCGCTCATCCACAGTCGGCAGGGTTGCTCGGGCGTGCTGAAGCGCTCGGTGAGCCAGGCGGCCAGGCCCAGGTGGTCGGGGTGGAAGTGCGTGACCAGCACGCGCAGCAGTGGCTCGTTTTGCAGGCCCTGGGTCAGGACCTGGTCCCACAGGCCGCGGGTGGCCTCGTTGGCCACGCCGCAGTCCACCAAGGTCCAGCCGCTGCGGCCGTCGATCTGGTCGCGCAGCAGCCAGAGGTTGATGTGGTCCAGCGCAAAGGGCAGGCCCATGCGCACCCAGGCCAGACCCGGCTCCAGCGCCAGCAGCCCGCCAGGCGAGGGCAGCGATTCGCCCCAGGGATAACTCAGCTCGGATTCACGTGGATTGGCCATGGACTGCAAGGGCTTAGACTAACGTTAACGTAAACGTCATTCAGCGCAGTGTAGCCATGAGCACCGAGTCCCACCTCAGCACCCCTGCAAAAGCCCTCGAGGGGGCCGAGGGCCCGGTCGATGCCTCGTCCGAAGGCGGCTCGCGCCTGTTCACCATCACCGAGCTGGCGGCGGAGTTCGACATCACACCCCGCGCCATCCGCTTCTACGAGGACATGGGCCTGCTCAGCCCGGCCCGCGAGGGCCGCAACCGGGTCTACACCCACCGTGACCGCACCCGGCTCAAGCTGACGCTGCGCGGCAAGCGCCTGGGGCTGTCGCTGCAGGAGATCAAGCAGCTGGTGGACATGTACGACGCCGCTGGCGCCGACACCGCTCCCCAGCTCAAGGCCTTCCTGGAAGTGCTGGCCCAGCATCGCCGGCAGCTGGAGCAGCAGCTGGAGGACATCGAGGTGACGCTGGAGGAGATCAGCCAGCACGAGGAGCGCTGCCGGGCGCTGCTGGCACAGCGCTGAGCCGGGCGCGCCCCTGGGCGAGCTCAGTTGCGCAGCGCGTCGATGGGCTGCAGAGCCAGGGCCAGCCGACCGTGGCGCAGGCTGGCGAGCAGGGCCACCATCAGCAGTGCCGCCAGCGCCAGCGCCTGCGGCCACGGCCCCAGGGCGGCCTGGTCGGCAAAGCCTCCCAGGTAGTGCTGCGCCAGCGCCCAGGACAGCGGCAGCCCGACCAGCGCCCCTGCCCCAAGCAGAAGCAGCAGCTCCCGGCCCAGCCGGCGCAGGGCCTGCCAGTGGCCGGCCCCATGCAGCTTGCGCAGCACGATTTCACGCGCATGGCGCTGCACCAGGTGGGCCGACAGTGCGTAAATGCCGGAGCCGGCGATCACCAGCGCCAGCAGGGCGCACAAGGCCACCAGACGGCCCAGCCGCACGTCCTGGGCGTAGGGTTCCATCAGCGTGTCGGCCAGGTTCTCCAGGCGCAGAGGGCGCGGCGCGAAGTGGCGCGCCCACAGCGCCTTCAGTGAGGCCTCGTCCAGGGCGCTCGTGCTGCGGAAGTTGAGGACGCCTGCGCTGCGTTCGTCGGCAGTCTCCGGTGGCGTCTGCAGGCGAAAGGCCTGCGCCCGGCGTGGCTCGCGCGTGCTCTCCAGCGCCAGATGCTCGACCACCGCCACGATGCGGCTGGGCTGCACCGCCTGGTCCAGGCCGCGCGTCTGCTCCAGGACCTGCTGGCCGACCGCGTCCTGCGGGCGCGGCCAGCCCAGGGCCCGTGCCGCCAGGGTGTCGATCACCACGCGCCGTTCGGCGGTCGATGGGGGCTCGATCCGTCCGGCCAGGAGCCGGACTTGGTAGAGCTCGAAGAAGTCGGCGTCCACCCATTGCACGCGCAGCGTGGCTTGATGAGGCGGGCGCTCCAGCAAGGCCTCCTGTTCTTCGCGCCCCGAGCCCAGGATCCACTCGGTCCAGGCCGTCGCCTGCACGCCTGGTTGCCGGCTCAGCGCCTGTCGAAAGGCGTCCAACTGGACGCCCGCCGTTCCGTTCGGCAGGGTCAGGGCCCGCAGGCCCTGGGCTTGGTAGCCCAGGTCGCGCTGCAGCACGTGGCGGTTCTGGCCCCAGACCGTGAGCGCCATTGACAGGACCAGCAGGGCGCTGCCGAACTGCAGGCCGCCGAACACGCGGCGCAGCCAGGGGCCTGAGCGGCCTTCGCCGCCCAGCCTTCCCTGCAGGGCTTCGGCGCTGCGCAGCCGGCAGGCCAGCCAGGCCGGATAGGCCGCGATGGCCAGCGCACTCAGCAGCACAAGGCCGAGTGCCAGCAGCAGGCTGGGCCAGGACGCGATCTCCGGTACCGGCAGCTCCAGCACCCCGGCCATCCAGGGGGCCAGCAGCCAAGCCAGCAGCAGGCCCGCCCCGCCAGCCAGCATGGCCTGCAGTCCGGACTCGGCCAGCACCAGGCCCAGCAGCTCGGCCGGGCTGGAGCCCAGGCTCTTGCGGATCGCGATCTCGCGCTGGCGCTGCAGCATGCGGACACCACCCAGATTGACGGCATTGACCAGCGCCAGCAGGCACAGCAGCAGAGCCGCCGCCAGCAGGGCCGTCAGCACCTGCTTCTGCGTCTGGCCGAGCCGGCCTTCGAACGCGCGCTCGCTCAAGGGCAGGGCGCGCATGAAGGCGGCCTTGCGCCCCTGGGCGACCCAGTCCGGCGGCAACTGCGCGATGGCGGGGCTTTGGTCCAGCAGGGACTGGGCCAGCGCACCCACCTGGGCCGTGCCGGCGCCCGGGGCGAGGCGCCCCCAGACCTGCCCCTGCATGAAGAACCAGGCGGTCTTGAGCGCTTCTCGGACGCCGGCTGCCGGGTGCTCGAAGCCCACCATGAGCTCCGCCTGCACGGGATGTCGCGGCGAGGGCGTGCGCACCACCGCGCCAATGCTCACCGCATGCGGGCCCAGCAGCAGACGCTGGCCCAGCACATCGCTGCGGCCAAAGCTGCGGCGGGCGTAGGCCTCGGTGACGACGACCTGGTCGGGGCGTGTCAGGGCTTGCACCGGGTCGCCGTGCACGGCCTGAAGCGCGAAAAGCCGTGCCAGCGCGGGGTCCATCGCAGCGCAGCGCACCTCGCGGCCTTCCTCAGCGGGGCCAGCGTCCGCACGCCGCAGGATGCGCGCGGCCTCGAGAAGGCGACCCAGGTCCACCAGTGGGGCCTGCGCCTGGCGCAGGGCGTCATACAAGGCAAAAGGCGTGCGCAGGAACCAGTCTTCCTGACGGCCGGGCATATTGCCCTTGAAGTCAATCAGCACGATGCGGTCGGGATCCTGCAGCTGGGGGGCCGGCAGCAGGCGCTCGGCGATCAGTGTGGCCAGCAACAGGCAGGCGGCCAAGGCCAGGGCCAAGCCGCCCAGGCTGGCCAGCGTATGCAGGGGCGCAGCGGCCATCTGCCGCCGGGCGACGCGCAGGTCGATGATAGGCATGGCGCGGCTCCTTCAGGCAGCTTGGGCGTCGACCAGCACGCGGCCATCCAGCAGCCTGACGCTGCGTGGCGCCAGGGCGGCATGGGCGCTGGAGTGCGTCACCATCACCAGGGTTGTGCCCTCTTCATTGAGTTCGCGCAGCAGTCGCATCACCTCCTGGCCCTGGGCGCTGTCCAGGTTGCCGGTGGGCTCGTCCGCCAGCAGCAGGCTGGGGCGGCGCACGATGGCGCGGGCGATGGCCACGCGCTGTTGCTGGCCGCCGGACAGCTGGAAGGGCCGGTGCCGGGCACGGTGTGCGAGCCCCAGCCTGTCCAGCGCGGCGGCGACGCGCTGGCGCCGCTCGCGCGCGGGCTGGCCGGTGTGGTCCAGGGCCAGGGCCACGTTCTCCTCCACGCTCAGCTCGTCGATCAGGTTGAAGCTCTGGAACACGAAGCCGATCTGGCCGTGGCGCAGGCCCGCCAGCTCTCGTTCGCTGCAGCGCGAGAGCTCGCGTCCGTTGAACCAGTACTCGCCGTCGCTGGGCCGGTCCAGCAGGCCCAGCACGGAGAGCAGGCTGGTCTTGCCGCAGCCCGAGGGGCCGGTGACGGCCAGGTACTCGCCGGCCTCGATCTGCAGGTCAAGGCGATCCAGCGCGGTCGTTTCGACCTCGCCGCTGCGGTGGCGTTTGCTGAGGGCTTTCAGATGAATCATGGGTATCTCCGCGGGTCAATGTAATGGCTTCGATGAGGGAGGTGGGTCAGGCAGGGGCAGCGTGCCGTCCAGGCGCAGGACGGCGCTGGCGCCAAAGGGCGCCGTCGGGCCGAGCAGCACGCGCTCGCCGGCCGCCAGGCCCGCCAGAATTTCCACCTGCGAGCGGCTGCGCCGCCCCAGTTGCACGGGGCGTTGCCGGGCATGGCGGCCATCGGCGTCCAGCACGTAGACCAAGCCGCCGCCATCGGCCAGGTAGGCGCCAGTGGGCAGCCACAGTGCCTGTCCGGGCTCGCCCAGGCGCACGCTGAGCTCGAAGGTCTGCCCGGGGCGCAGTCCCGCCGGGCTGTCCCCCGCGAAGGTGAACTCCGCCCGGAACCTGCCCTGCTGCACGGTGGCCTGGCGCTCGCGCAGCAGCAGGGGCCAGGTCTTGCCTCCATGAAGCAGCGATGCGCTCAGACCGGCGCGGATGCGGGCGTCATAGAACTCGTCGACCTCGGCGCTCAACAGCCAGCCGCGCAGGTCGTCGACGCGTCCCAGCCTGTCGCCAGGGCGGACCACGCTGCCGACCTGCAGCGTGAAGCCGCTGAGCTGCCCGTCGGCCGGCGTTCGCACCGTCAGCCGTTCGGCAGCCTGGCGCACCAGGCGCAGGCCCGCCGACAGACCCTGCACCGCACGCGCCATCTCGCTGACGCTCTGGGCGCGCACCTGCAGCTCGGTCTCGCTGTCCTGCTCGGCCTGCTGCAGCAGCTGGTGCTGCAGCTCGGTCTGCCGCTGCGCGCTGCGCGCGGCACTGGCGGACACAAAGCCCTGCTCGGCCAGGGCCTGCTGGCGCCCGGCCTCGTCGCGGGCCTGCGCGTGCTCATGGCGGCGCTGGGCCAGTTCGCGCCGCCACTGGGTCTGGGCCGCTGTTTGGGCGGCTCGCAGCATGGAGAGATTGGCCAGCTGCTGAGCCACTTCGGCCGTCCGGGCCAGCACCTCCTGCTCGCGCTGCGGATTGGACAGCTGCACCAGCGCCTGGCCGGCGCGCAGGGGCTGGCCGTCCTTCACCAGCACGGCTTCGACGCGGCCACCCTCGGTGGCGTCGACCATCAGCTGCTGCTGCGCCTGCACGGTGGCGCGCAGCGTGATGTCGTCGCGAAACGGCCCCTGCTGCACCGTGCCCACCTGCAGGCTCTGGGCCTGGACGCGCAGCCCCTGCGGCGCAAGGGACCAGGCCAGGGCGGCAGCACCCGGCAGCAGCAGCCAGGCCATCGGGCGCCAGCGCCGCCATCGGCTGCGCGGCAGCGGCCGGTCCATGGCCGCACCCGATGGCGCTGCTGCAAGAAGGGAAGGAGAGGTGCTCATGCACGCTCTGTTGCAAGGCGCATGCCAGCCGCCAGGCCCCATGGGCACGGGCGTCTGAGGGCATGCGCTGTCCGCGGGCGATGCAATCGGCCGGGCGCACTGTCCGAAATCGGACAGCCGCTGGCGGGCGTGGCCGTCAGGCTGGTATGGTCGCGCCCATGCTGAAAAGCCCGGCCCGGATTCTTGTGCTCGACGACGACCCCGACATCGGCGTGGCCGCGCGCCTGCTGCTGCAGCGCCGCTTCGGCGAGGTGCGCAGCCTGCAGCGCCCGGCAGAGCTGGAGCCGATGATCGAGCAATGGCGTCCGGACCTGCTGCTGCTGGACATGAACTTCCGGCCCGGCCACAGCGATGGCGCCCAGGGCCTGGCGCTGCTGCAGCAGCTGCGGCGCCAGCCGCGTGCACCTCAGGTGATCGTGATGACGGCCTATGCCGGCGTGGAGCTGGCGGTGCAGGCCCTCAAGGCCGGTGCGCTGGACTTCGTCACCAAGCCCTGGGAGCACCCGCGCCTGCTGGGCGCGGTGTCCGCCGCACTGGCCTTGCGTCCGCCGACGAGTGATGAGCCGGAGGCAGGATCAGCCGGTGCGCTGCTGGGGCAGTCCGCCGCCATGCAGGAGCTGCGCCGCTTGATTGCCGCGGTGGCCGCCACCGACGCCCACGTGCTGGTGCTGGGCGAGATGGGCGTGGGCAAGGAGCTGGTGGCCCGCGAACTGCACGAGTGCTCGCCGCGCCGCACCCAGCCCATGCTGGCCGTGGATCTGGGTTCGCTGCCGGACAGTCTGCTGGAGAGCGAGCTCTTCGGACATCGTCGCGGCAGCTACACCGATGCGCGGCAGGACCGCCCGGGCCGCCTGCTTGCGGCAGCCGGCGGCACCTTGCTGCTGGACGAAATCGGCAACCTCTCCATGGCCGGCCAGGCCCGGCTGTTGGGCGTGCTGGAGCGGCGCGAGTTCACGCCCCTGGGGGCCGACACCCCGCTGCCGCTGCAGGCGCGCATCGTCAGCGCCACCAATCTGGCGGAGGCCGCGCTCTTCGATCCGCAGCGTTTCCGCCCCGATCTGCTCTACCGGCTGAACACCATCGTGCTGCGCGTGCCGCCGCTGCGCGACCGGCGCGAGGACATTCCACAGCTGGCCGCGCACTTCCTGGCCCGCTTTGCCGCCGAGCACGCGAGGCCTCCGCGAACCCTGAGTGCCGCTGCGCTGCAGGCCCTGCTGGCGCACGACTGGCCCGGCAATGTGCGCGACCTGCGCCAGGCTTGCGAACGTGCGGTGATCCTGGCCGCCGGCGTCCAGTTCGGGCCGGAGGACTTCCAGCTGGGTGCCGGGCCCGCGCCGGCCGCCAAGGCTGCAGGTCTCACGCTGGCCGAGCGCGAACGCGCCGCCCTGGACGAGGCCTTGCGCGAGGCCCAGGGCAACATCAGCGAGGCTGCGCGCCGGCTGGGGGTGTCCCGCGCTGCCCTTTACCGCAGGCTGGACAAGCATGGGCTTTGAGCAGTCGATGCGCCGTGCCGCCTGGCGCATAGGACCCCTGCTCGGACTGGCCTTGCTGGCGGCCTGGGCCATGGGCGCGGCCGAGGGGGGGCGTGGTCAGGCAGTCGCGGCGCTTGGGCTTGCGCTGGTCCTTGGGCTGCTGTGGGGGCAGGTCTTGCCTCTGTGGCGTGCGGCGCGGGATCTGGACGGCATGTGCCGGGCCGGCGAGGGGCAGCAAGCCGTGCTGCGCCATCGCGAGCGGGCCGCGGCGCTCAGCGAGGCGCTGCTGGACCAGGTGCCGGTGGCCCTCTGGCGCAGCCTGGGTCAGGGCCTGCCCGAGGCCCTGAACGGTGCGGCGCGGCGCTGGCTGGCGCCAGGCGGCGCGCGCGATGCCCACGCGCTGCTGGTCCAGTTGCGCGAGCAGGCCGAGCCAGCCAGCCGGCAACGCAGCTGGCTGCGCGTGGACACCGAACGCGGCGAGGAGCGCTGCCTGCTGGCCGCCAGGCCCTGGGTGCAGGAAGGGCAGCCGGGCTGGCTGCTGGCCCTGCTGCCGCTGGAGTCTGCCCTGGAAGCCGAGACCCTGCGTGCCTGGCGGCAGCTGGTGCATGTGCTGACCCACGAGATTATGAACTCCCTGACGCCCATTGCCTCGCTGGCGCGCAGCGCCCAGGAGCTGCAGGCGGCGGCGGGCGAAACCGGGGAGGCGCCGGCGGCCGATGCCGATGCCGCTGCCGACCTGGCCCTGGCGCTGGAGGCCATCGCGCGGCGGGCAGAGGCCCTCTCGCGCTTCGTTGCGGACTACCGGCACATCAGCGACTGGCCGGCGCCGACGCTGGAGCCGGTGGCCCTGCAGGCCCTGTTCGATCGGCTGGCGGCCCTGCAGGCCTCGCGATGGGAGGCGCGCGGGGGCGCCCTGCATTTCGAGCTGGAGTCGCCGGGCTTGTTGCTCACCGCCGACGCCGGGCAGCTGGAGCAGGTGCTGCTGAACCTCTTGCGCAATGCCGAGCAGGCAACGCAGGGGCTGGCCCGACCGCAGGCCCGGGTGCGCGCCCGCCTGGGGCGGGGCGGGCGCTTGAGCATCGAGCTGAGTGACAACGGGCCCGGCGTGCCACCCGGCCTGGAACGGGACATCTTCCTGCCCTTTTTCAGCACCAAGGAGCACGAGGCCGGCGGCGCTGCGCGCGGCATCGGGCTGGCGGTGGTGCGCCAGCTGATGCACGGCATGGGCGGCACGGTCCGCCTGCTGCGGCGCTCACAGGGCGGAGCCTGCTTCGTGCTGAGCTTCTGACGGCACTCAGGCCAGGCATGCGCGGATGAAGCCCGCGATGTCGGCGATCTCTTCCATGCAGAGCTCATGCCCCATGGGGTAGCTGTGCCATTGCGGCTGGTAGCCCAGTCGCTCCAGTTCGGCCTTGCTGGCCATGCCGCGCGCGTGGGGCACAAGCTCGTCGGCGTCGCCGTGCGCGAGGAAGATGGGCACGTCGGCATTGGCCGCATGACGCTCGGCCGACGTGCGCTCCAGCAGGGGCAGGTAGCCTGAGAGCGCGACCAGGCCGGCCAGGCGCTGCGGGTGACGCAGGCCGGTCATCAGGGTCATGGCGGCGCCCTGGGAGAAGCCCATCAGCACGATGCGCGCGGCCGGGATGCCGCGCTCGATCTCCTGCGCGATCAGGGCCTCGATCTGCCGCTGGGACTCGCGCAGGCCGCGTTCGTCCTCCACGCGCTGGCCGGCGGCATCCAGGCCGATGTCGTACCAGGCCGGCATGCGGTAGCCGCCATTGATGGACACCGGCCGGTCCGGTGCCTGAGGCAGCAGCACCCGCAAGCCGCCGAGCGCGCGCAGGTCCATGGCCTGGCAGACGGGGACGAAGTCTTCGCCGCTGGCGCCCAGGCCGTGCAGGACGATGAGGCTGGCCGCAGGCGCGGCCTGGGTCTGGAGTTCGATGGTGTCGAGCATGGGGCGATCCGGGCGAGGCTGGGTGGCGGAGGTCGTGCGGCAGGCGCGCCGCAGCGCCATCATCCCACGCGGGGGCCGCTACCATGCGGCCTCGCGCGAAGCTGCGCGGACAGGATGGCAGAGATGGTTCATCGAACGACGGGCATCGCGGGGCGCGCGCCGAAGGTGCTGGGGCGCTGGTGCATTCGCGGCGGACTGACCGGCATGGCGCTGGCGCTGAGCGCCTGCGCCGCCCTGGGGCCCGGCGCGGCGCAAGGCCCCGGCAAGCCCACGCAGGGGCCGGACAGTCTGGCCATGGAGTGCCCGTCCGAGTTCCGCTACGAGCTGCCGCTGGCGGCCGACGCTGGCCTGGGCGCCCTGCAGGCCCATGCCGCCGGGCGTCTCCAGGCGCTGGGTCTGCGGGTGAACTGGGACGGGCACTGGGAGCATGCGCAGTCGCAACGCTTCGGCCCCGAGGCGGCCGAGCTGGCCCGGCTGCGCCGCCTGCTGGCGGTGGTGCTGCCGGCTCTGGAGCGCTATCACCCCGGCTTTTTCCAGCGCGTCGGCCTGCAGGAGGTGGGACTGGTCATGGACCTCGTCGTCGGCGGCACCCAGATGCGCCTGGCCATGCCGGCGCCCGAGCGTTCGGCCGTGGTCTATGCCGACAACGCCAACCCCTTGTGTGCCGCCGGCATGGAGCTGCGGGTGCATCACGAGCTCTATCACCTGGTCGAGCAGCGGCTCTTCGGCGATTTCTACTACCGCGATCCCGCCTGGCTGGCGCTGAATCCCGAGGGTTTGAAGTACGGCCAGGGTGGCGCCACGGCCTATGGCGGCGTGTTCCACAACCTGGGCCATCCTGCCGCTGGGCTGGTCAGCCGCTATGCGCAGTTTGGTCCTGAGGAGGACAAGGCCGAGGTCTTTGGCTGGCTGATGACGCCGGGCTATGCGGGCCGCGTCAAGGCCTGGTCCGCGCAAGACCTGGCCCTGGCGGCCAAGCGCCGCTTCATGATGGCCCTGGTGCACCGGCTCAGCGCCGGCACCATGAGCGAGAGCTTCTTCGAGGCGATCGCGCGCCAGCAGGCCGCCGTGCCGGACAAGTCGCGGGAGCGGCCGGGCGCTTGACCCGCCCGCCGCGCGCGGCGTTCAGCGTGTCTGGAGTGGCGGCACGGGGGGCGCCGTGGGGTCTTCGATCACCGGCGGGCGTTCGATCGAGCGCACGGCTCCTGGCCTGAACAGCGGCATCACGTCGCGCTTGCCGCGCTCCAGGTAGGGCACGGGCTGGTCCATCCACGCCGGCCGCGGCTCGCCCAGCAGGTAGTGGTCGAAGAACTCGCCCATGTGCACGGTGAAGTGCTTGAGGGCGTCGCGGTCCTTCAGGCCGTGCTTCTCGCCGTTGTAGTTGAACCAGTAGGCCTCCTTGCCCAGACGGCGCAGGGCGGTGAAGAACTCGATGGCCTGGTAGTAAGGCACGGCGTCGTCCTCATCGTTGTGCACGGTGAGGTAGGGCGTGGTGATGCGATCGACGCGGAAGATGGGCGAGTTCTCCACGTACAGGTCGGGCCGCTGCCAGGGCGTGGCGCCCATGCGGCTTTGCTGCTGCTCGTACTGGAAGGCCCGGCTCTTGCCCGTGCCCCAGCGTATGCCGCCATAGCCGCTGACCATATTGGCCATGGAGGCACCGGCCTCGGCGGCACGGAACATTGACGTGCGCGTCAGCAGGTAGTTGATCTGGTAGGCCCCCCAGCTGTGACCCTGGATGCCGATGCGCTTGTCGTCGACGAAGCCCTGCTTCACTAGTTGCTGGATGGCGGGGAGTACCGTGTCCACCGCGCTCTGGCCCGGATGGCCGACGGTGTAGACGATGTCCGGACGCAGCACCAGGTAGCCCTTGCTGACGTAGCGGCTGACGTTGATGTTCTGTCCCGGCGCGGGCGGTACATAGCTGTGCAGCTTGTCGCTCATCTTCTCGTAGATGTAGACCATCAGCGGGTACTTCTTCTTCGGGTCGAAGTCCTCGGGCTTGGCCAGCAGCGCGCGCAGCTTGCGACCCTTGGCCGAGGTGTAGCCGATGATCTCCTGCGTGCCCCAGCGCAGCCGGGCTTGCTGCGGGTTCGCGTCGGACAGGCGGCGGGACTGGCCGAGCGGGCCCTGGCTCAGCCAGAGGTCGGGGAAGCTGCTGAAGTCCTGGGCCGTGTGCAGCCAGACCTCGGCATCCCGGGCCTTCAGGAGCCCGCCCAGCAGCTGCGGCTTGTGCAGCAGGCGTTCGGGCGCGCCGGTGCCCGCCGGGTCCAGGCGGTAGAAGGCGGTGGACTTGTCCTGCTCGTGGGTGCCCAGCAGGATCCAGGGGCCGGCAGGCAGGGGGTTGCGATGGCGTTCCTCGCGGTCCCCTCCGTCCTCGTCCACGCGCTGCAGGCGCATCTGGATCGGCGCCTTGCCCAGGCCCTCGGTCAGACGCCGGGCCTGCAGGCTCTCGGGGTCCACGGACCAGAGGTGGTACTGCGCGTTGAGCACCACGGCACGATCGTCGGCCATCCAGCCGACCTGGCCATAGGCGTCCGCGGGCTCGATCACGTCGCGCTCCACGTTCTCGAAGTGCTCGCCCTTGATGGCGGCGGTCAGGGCGCGCTCGCTGCCGTCACCGGTGCGCCAGGCCATCCATTGCTTGCGTTCCGGGATGAAGGCCGTCACATAGCGGCCCCCGGGCGAGAGCAGGGGCATGCCGCGCAACTTGCGGGCCAGCAGGCGCGTGCTGCCGTCGCGCAGGCTCACGGCGTAGGCATCGCGGTAGAGCGAGTCCCAGGACTGCAGGGCGCGGTAAGGCAGCTCATTGAAGCCCAGGGCGACATCGGCGTTGTCGTTGAACAGCACCTCGGGCAGCTCCGGCGTCGCCAGTTGGACGAAACGCCGGCCCGTCGGGCTGGCCGGGTCCGCCAGATGGATCACGGCGCGGTAGCTGCGCAGCTTCTCCTTCTCGGCGCGGACCTTCTGCATGGACTGCAGCTCCGGGTCCTTCCAGTGCCAGAGGTCGACCTTCAGCGGCTCGGGGGCGTTCTTGGCGCTGTCCCTGGGCAGGGCCGCGGTGCCCAGGAAGAGGCGCTGCCCGTCCTTGCTGAAGTGCAGGCTGGCGTGCTCGCTGGGGCCGAAGCCCTCGCGCAGGCCCGGGCTGCCCGCGGCCAGCAATGCGGTGGCGCCGTCCTGGCCGTCCTGCCAGAGGTAGAGCTTGAAGGGCGTGGCTGAGGCCTTGCCTTCGTCATGGCCGTCGGCCGCACTCTTGCGTTCGTCCTTGGCCTCGGCTTTGGGCTGCTGGCTCTGGGCGTCGCGGTTGCTGACGAAGGCCAGTTGGCGCCCGGCTTCGTCGAACTGCAGCTGCTTGTAGACGCCCGCACCGCCCAGCAATCGCCTGGGCTCGCCGCCGCTGCCCGGCAGCAGGTAGACGCCGTCGCGGCTGGCCTCGCCCGGCTTGGCGTCACGGGCCGGGGCCTTCGCGGCCGGCGTGCCGAGCGCGTAGGCCAGCCAGCGTCCGTCGCGGCTCCAGGTGAAACTGCTGACGTCCTCCAGGCGCTGGCGCTGCCCGCTCTCGGCGTTCACCAGCAGCAGCGGGCTGCTGCCCTCCTTCTTCTTTCCGGCCTCGGCGCTGGTGTGACTCGCACCGAAAAATCCGTTCTCGCTGGGGGCGGTCTGGTCCTGGACATCGTCGGCCTTGGCGGCCGAAGTGCCGGGCTTCCTGTCGTCCTTCCCTTCGGATTTCCCATCGGGTTTGGCCGGCGGCTCCAGCCACAAGGCCAGGCGGCTGCCACCCTCGTTGGCAAAGGCAAAGCGCCGAACCCGGTCCACCGTCTCGAAGCGGCCGCTGGACAGGTCCATCCAGCCCGCGCCGGGCTTGGGGGCGTCGTCGCCTTTTCTTTTGTCCTTCCTTGCCTGGTCGAGCGCGTCGCGCGTGGGGGCCTGGGCGAAGGCCAGGAAGCGGCTGTCTGCGCTGAACTGGGGCTGCAGGCCACGCGGCACGCGCCATTCCAGACCATCGGCCAGCCGCCGCACGACCAGTTCGCCGTCGCTTTCCTGCCCCACCAGCGCATAAGCCGCGAAGCGGCCATCGCGCGACAGCACCGCGCCCTGGACGCTGCGCCACTGTGCATAGTCGCTGTGGGCGATGGGGCGCTTCAGCGCGGCGGCATCTTCTGCAGCCACGGAGGCGAGGACGGGGTTGAGGCCGAAGGCGCTGGCCAGCAGCAGGCTGTGGGTGAAAAGGGCGCGGCGATGGAGCATGGCGTGCACTGAGGAAGGACGGGCTGGCTCGCTTTATAGCAAGCCAGCCCGTTCAAGCTATGCCCGTTGGTACAGCAGCCTTAGCCAGCGCTTATGTTTGGCGGACGGTGCCAGGCCTTGCCGGCCCTCTCAGGAACCGCTTTGTGACAGAGCGTCCTCGAACGCCTGCGGATTGAACCCGACGATCAGGCGCTTGCCGACCAGCAGCACGGGGACGGAAGTCGACTGCCCCAACGCCTTCAGTTCCGCCGCAGCTTGCGGCGACTTCTCGATGTCAAGATCGGCAAAGTGGATCTGCCGATCGCGCAGGAAACTGCGCGCCTTGGTGCAGTAGCTGCACTGCTGCGTGCCATAGAGAATCACGCTGGCCGCATGGGCCTGAAACTGAGCCTGGTAGTCGCCACTGATGTAGACCGGACGGAGCCACCGGGCCACGCGTGGTGCGGCGACGCCAACGGCCAGACCCAACGCGATCACGGCGATGGTGGAAGCGTGCTTGCGCAGCAGTCCTTGCTTCATTGTTGCTCGCTAGGGTCACCAGGGCTGGCTGTCCCGGCTGGACAGCCAGCCCGGGCGCGACCGGGGTTCAGTTGTCGAGTTCGTAGCAATCTGCCACGCATTCCGCGTACTCGGGCGTGCCGACGACGAAGTTCTTCTTGCATGCCTTGATGCAGAAGTAGGAGGGCGGCGGATATGCAATGGCGCCGCCGCAGATGGCAGCCAGGGCAAACAGGGCAATGCGCGTCTTGATCGATTTCATGGTCCAGTCCTTGGTGAGGTTGTTTGGCCGCGGATATGCGGCAGGAACTGGATCCCTCCAGCGTTGGCAAGCCTCCTGGGGCTCAACTCTGGCGGCGATGCTAATGGATTGGGTGCGTGCGAAGGCTGGTACTTGCCCGGGGGCAGCTTGCCCCATCCGTGTACAGCTTGCTCATACCCTGCGCCCGCTGCAGCGGGCCGGCGGGCCTGGCAAGCCGCCCCATCAGCCCTCTTGCGCCGACACTGCGTGAATGGCTCCGTGCTGGGCTCCGTGCTGGGCTCAGTGTTCGGCCATCCAGAAGAACACGGCTGTCAGGCGCTTGTCCTCGAGCGTCTCGCCGAAATAGCGGGTGGCGCTGTGAACCAGGGCCGCCTTGTACAGCAGCAGGCGGTTGAATCGGTTGTCCACCCGCCTTTCCTCGTACCAGGCCTGCGGCGGCAGGCTGCGCACATTGAGCGCGTCGACCAGGTTCTTGTGCGGCGCGCCGACCAGATTGCCGCCCATGGCGCCATTGGGATAGCGCAGGCGGTAGAAGCTGGTGCCGCTGTCCGGCGGCGGATCGGGGTGCAGGTAGAGCACGGCGGCATAGGTGCAGAGGTCGCGGCGATCGGTGTGCGGGCGGGCGCCGCACTCCTTTTCGCCCACTGCCTGGGCCACGTTGAAGTCCAGCGTGGCTCCATTGGGCGCGGTCCCGACCCACAAGCGCTTGGCACCCGTGGCCTCCCGCACATAGCTCTCGATTAGCGCCAGCTCCCCGGCGTTCAGCGCACCATGGAAGCGCATGCCGGGCCAGCTTTCCTTCGCGTGGGGAAAGCCGTAGTGCCAGCCGCGGTGCTGCAGACAGCGCTCGCGGATGTCGAGCGCATTGGGCAGCATGTCGTCGCGCACCCAGTAGTTGCGGCCCAGCTCCAGGCCATCGTCGACCAGCCGCGGCGCTGTGGGAGGAATGGGCGGCAGGACCGTGCCGGGCTGGGGCATGGGAATCATGGGCGGCGTCAGGCGAGGTGCATGGGTGGGCGGGCAAGGCTTGGCAGCCTAGCACCCGTCGCTCGACTTGTTGCCTGGGGACTTCACCGCTTGCCGTCGGGTCGGGCGGGCGGAAGCTGCGAATGCGGCAACAGGCTGCGAGCGTCGGTGTGCAGATGTTGCGGTACTGCGAAAAAGGCCCGCAGGCCACGCACAATGCGCCGCCCCTCTGAAGAAATGCGACCCTCATGCCTTACCTCTCGCCCCAGTCCCGCGCGCGCTGCCACGCGCTGAGTCTGCTGCTCACGCTGCTGCTTTTGCAGGCTTGTGGAGGAGGGGGTGGGGACTCGGCAGCGTCGTCGCCTGCTGCGCAGCCGCCGACACCAACGCCAGCACCAGCGCCAGCACCTACACCTACACCAGCACCAGCACCAGCACCAGCACCAGCACCAGCACCAGCACCAGCACCGGCACCGGCACCGGCACCAGCGCTGGCCGACTGCGGCCTGCCGGACTTCCAGTCCAGCCTGCTGCGTCTGGTCAATGAGCAGCGCCAGCGCGGCGCCGTCTGCGGCAGCCAGGGCATGCCGGCCGTTGCGCCCCTGCGCTGGAGCAACGCCCTGGCCCAGGCCGCCCAGCGGCATTCGCAGGACATGGTGGCCCACAACTTCTTCGACCACACCGGCTCGGATGGCAGCAACGCGGGCCAGCGCATCAGTGCGGCGGGCTACCGTTGGTCGTCCTGGGGGGAGAACATCGCCGCCGGCCAGCCTACGGCAGAGGCCGTGATCCAGGCCTGGATGGGCAGCGAGGGGCATTGCCGCAACATCATGAATGCCCGCTTCCTGGACATGGGCCTGGCCTGCGTGCGGGCCAACGGCGGGACGGGTCGTCTCACCTGGACGCAGGACTTCGCTTCGCCCTGAAGCCGCGCGGCGCTCAGCCCAGCGCCAGCCCCATCACGCCCAAGGCGATGAAAGCGGCGCCCAGCAGGCGCAGGGCCCGGTCGCCCTCGCCCAGCAGGCTGCCCCCGGCCAGGGCGGCAAAGAGCATGGACAGCTCGCGCGCCGGAGCCACATGGCTCAGCGGCGCGAGGCGCATGGCATAAAGCACCATCACGTAGCTGGCGGGGCTCAGGACGGCGATGGCCAGACCGGCCTTCCATTGCTGGCGCCAGGCCTCGCGGAAGGCGGCCGGATTGCGCAGCGCCACCGGCAGCATCATCGGGATGCGCAGCACGTTGGCGAAGTAGTCCAGCACGATGGGCGAGATCATCAGCACCTTGACCGAATAGCCGTCCAGCACGGTGTAGCCCGCAATACAGGCGCCGGTGATGGCTCCCCAGCGCAGGCCGCTCAGCACACGGGCTCGGTGCGCAGGTTCATGGGCCCGCCGCCACAGCGCCGGGCCGCCGGCGATCAGGAAGACGCCGCCCACCACCATCAGCGCACCGGCAGCCCCGACCAAGCTGAGCCGCTCGCCCAGCAGCAGCACCGCGCCCGCCGTGCTCAGCAGTGGGCCGCTGCCGCGCGCCACGGGGTAGACCACCGTCAGCTCGGAGACCTGGTAACCCTGCAGCAGGCAGCGGAAGTAAACCAGGTGCAGCACCGTGCTTGCCAGCAATGCGGCCCATTGGATGCGCCCCAGGCTGGGCAGCGCGTCCCAGGCCTGCCAAAGCGCCAGCGGTGCCCAGAGCACGCCGACCAGCATGGCGCTGATCAGCACCAGCTCGTTGCCGCCCCCCTGGCGTTTGGCGACCAGATTCCAGCAGGCGTGGCAAAGGGCGGCGGCAAGGACGAGGAGCAGTGCGAGCGAGGACATGGGCTGGCGGTGGTCCGCGGCGGGCCGGCCGGCCCGCGCTTGGCAGCTCCGCAGTATGCCCATGCGCAAGGGCTGCGCCGCCCCGATCGGGCGCTATACGCCAACCGATGCGCCAACCGATGCGCCAACCGCCTTTGCCTCAGAGCTGGTAGCCGGCCACCAGGCTGGCCAGCGCGTCATTGCAGCTGCGCCGGGCCAGCTTGTCGTAGCCCTCGGGGGTCAGGTGGATTTCGTTCTGCCAGTCGCCGCTGCGGCCGGTGCTGCCCGGCTCGGCAGGCTGGCTGACGCCGCGGGTGTCCAGCACGAGGAAGTTGCCGATGCGGCTTTGTACGGTGTGGGTCAGGAAGCTGTGGTTCCAGTCCACCAGAATGCGCATGATGGGCGACCAGGCCTCGGCAGGGATCTGGAAGGTCTGCAGGCTGGGTGCGCACCAGGGGCCGGCCAGGCCGCCGGCGGCGTAGGCGAAGCGCGGCACCATGTAGTCGTAGACATGGGTGACGATGGGCGCCAGCGGGTTGGCGCATTGATCGCGCAGAGCGTCCAGCTGCGTGTAGGCCTGCAGCAGCTCGGCGCAGAGATTGCTCCAGCCCTGCTCGGAGACGTAGCGCATGGCGCCGAAATGCTCGGGCAGCCATTCCTGCGGTGCGCGCAGCAGACGCTGGCCGATGTCCACCCCCGTGCCGCGGCGCAGCCAGGCAATCATGTCATTGCCGCCGCCGGACACCAGCAGCGCGGCCCAGCGCGGCATGCCGCGCAGGGTCATGGCCAGGTGGAACTTGGCATAGCGCTCAGGATCGGGGTAGTCCTTGAGCTTCTGGCCCGGCATCGCATAGTTGACGATGCCTGCGTCACGGCCGAACTGGAAGAAGTCCAGCAGCGAACGGGTCTTGGTCGGGAAGAAGTCGCCAAAGGAGAACCAGGAGTCTCCGTGCGCGATCAAGGGCACCTGACCCATGAACAGGGTGGGGTCGTTCATCAGCTGCTGGTGCGAGTAGAGGCGGGTCTGGGCCATGGCAGGTCTCCTGCTGGAGGGAATGGTGATGGCGCAGTGTTTCGCTGCGATGGCCGCGGGGCATCCCATCAGTTGCGGATACGCGCGGCGGCTCGAAGTGCTAGGCAGCTGGTCCACAATGCGCCGATGCACGACTTCACACCGCATTCACCCCTGTTGCCTCCCGTGGCCATGCCGGGCGACCGACTGTCCGCCGTGGACACGCCGGCCCTGCTGCTGGACCTCGACGCCTTCGAGCGCAATGTGGCGCGCATGCAGGCGGCGGCGGATGCCGCTGGTCTGGCCTTGCGACCGCATGCCAAGGCCCACAAGTGCGTGGCCATTGCCCGGGCCCAGCTGAAGGCCGGGGCGGTCGGCATCTGTTGCCAGAAGGTCAGCGAGGCCATCCCCTTTGTCGAGGCGGGCATCCCGGACATCCTGATCAGCAACGAGGTCGTGGGCGGGGTCAAGACCCGGCTGCTGGCCGCGCTGGCCGCGCAGGCGCGGATGAGCGTGTGCGTGGATCACGCACAGCAGGTCGACGCCCTGGCGCAGGCTTGCGAACAGGCGGGCAGCCGGCTGGAGCTGCTGGTGGAGCTCAACATCGGCCAGGATCGCTGCGGCGTGGCCGATGCCGCGGGCGTGCTGCGTCTGCTGGACGCCATCCAGCGCTATCCCGGCCAGCTGCGCTTCAAGGGCCTGCAGGCCTACCAGGGCGCGCTGCAGCATGTACGCAGCGCCACCGCGCGCCGCGACGCGGTGATGCGGGCCTCAGACCGTGCCCGCGCCGTGCTGCAGGCCCTGCAGGACCAGGGTGTGCACTGCGAGACGGTGACAGGCGGCGGCACCGGCAGCGCCGCCTTCGACCTGGGGCTTGGGCTGTACACCGAGCTGCAGCCCGGCTCCTATGTCTTCATGGATGCGGACTATGGCCGCAATGAGCTGCCGGGCGAGGAACTGCGCTTCGAGCACGCCCTGCTGCTGGCCAGCACCGTGATGAGCGAGGGGACCGGCGACCGGGTCGTGCTGGATGCGGGGCTCAAGTCGCTGTCCGCGGAATCGGGCCTGCCCTGGGTCTGGGCCGATGGCGAGTCCAGCACGCAGCTGGACTATGTGTCGGCCAACGATGAGCATGGCATCCTGCAGGTCCGCCCATCGGTCGGGCCCAGGCCCCGGCTGGGCGAGCAGGTCCTGCTGGTGCCGGGGCATTGCGATCCCACGCTGAACCTGCACGACGAGCTGGTCGTCCACCGCGACGGGCAGGTGCAGGCGCTGTGGGCCATCGAGGCCCGCGGGCTCAGCCGCTGAAGCTTCCCGCTTGCCGGCCGGCCGCCCAGGCGGCCTGGTAGTCCGGCAGGCGCTGCGCATCCAGCCCGCGCACCAGGCAGACGGCCGCGGCGCCGGCACGCGCCGCGGCGGCCAGTTGGGCGGGCTCCAGCACACCGCCTATGGCCACCACCGGGCGACCCGCCATGCGGGACCACCAGGCCAGCTGGCTCAGGCCCTGAGCCAGCCAGGGCATGTGCTTGGTGGTGGTGGGCCAGACGGGACCGCAGGCGATGTAGCAGGGCGCCAAGCCGCGTGCTCTGGCCAGTTCCCACAGGCTGTGGCTGGACAGGCCCAGGGCGGCGCCGCTGTCCAGGATGTCTTGCCGCTGGGCCGGGCTCAATCCGGCCCAGTCTTCCTGCCCCAGGTGCAGCCCCGTGGCACCGGCATCCAGAGCCAGCCGCCAATGGTCGTTGACCCAGAAGCGGATGCCGGGATGCTCGCGCATGCGGCGCACGGCGGCGGCGATCCGTTCGCGCAGCTCGGCCGGGTCCTGCCCAGGCAGGGCCTTGCAGCGCAGCTGCAGGTGGGCCAACGCGGCCCCGGGCGGGGCGGCCACTTCAGGGGCTCCAGCCCTTTCGGCGACAGCCGCCACTGCGCTCACCGCGGCCACCTTGGCCACTTCGGGCAGACGCCGCTCGTCGTCGACGATGCCGTACAGGCCGGCGGCGAAGTCCGGGCCAGGCCGGCGCCCCTCCAGGACGTCCCGCCATCGTGCCAGGGTGGCGGCATCGGGTTGGGTCTCGTCATCAAAGCCCATCACCGGCATGGCCTCGGGGGTGTGGATGAAGTCCGGCGCAGGCCGCAGCGGCCCGGCGCCGCCGCCCGCGGCATGGCCCTGGCGCAGGCCATGCCAGCTGCACATCTTGGCCAGCACCAGGGCGTCGGCCTGGGGGAAGCCGCGCGCCAGGGCCGCTGCTGCGGCGCTGGCGAAGGTGCAGCCGCTGCCGTGATGGTGCAGCGGCGCCCGGCGCTGGCGGGGCAGGGCCATCCAGCCGCGCAGGGCGGGGGAGGCGTGGGCGCCGTGTGCTGCGAGATCCAGCCAGTCCAGGGCCAGGTCTTGCGCGCCGGGCACGGGCAGGGCGTCGTCGCCGCCCGTGATGCAGACGCCGGCCTGCGGCGCAAGATGCCGGCGCAGGGACTGTGCCAGCGCCGGCACGTCCATGTCCGGCCGGGCTTGCGAACCCAGCAGCATCAGCGCTTCGCGGCGGTTGGGGGTGAGCAGGGTGGCCTGCGGCAGCAGGCGTTCGCGATAGGCCTGCAGCAGTGCCTCATCGCAGAAGGCGGCGCCGCCGGCGCTGGCGCCCAGCACCGGGTCCACGACCAGGTCCACACGCCGGCCACCGCGGCGCAGTGCCGCCAGCGCCTCCAGCAAGGCCTCGACGGCGTCCACGCTGCCGAGCAGGCCGGTCTTGATCACCCGCGGGGTCAGGTCTTGCTGCAATGCGGCGAGCTGCTCGCGAATCTGCACGCCAGGCAGCGGATGCAGCGCCTGCACGCCCAGCGAGTTCTGGGCGGTGAGCGCGGCCAGCACCGGGCAGAGGTGCACGCCCAGGGCGGCCGCCGCGCGGGCGTCGGCGCTGAGGCCTGCCGCGCCGCCGCTGTCGTGGCCGGCCACGCTCCAGATGATGGGCGGTGCCGCCTCGAGCGACCACTCGGGCAGGCGCTCCAGCGCCGGGTCCGGCGCTTCGAACCAGGGCGAGGGCAGGCAGGGGTGGGGCAGCGCCCGGGGCGGGCGGCTCATCCGAGCAGGAAGGCGTGGTCGCCGACCGGCGTGCTGGCCACCGCGAAGTCCTGTGGCGCCATCAGCCCCGCACGCCAGGCCGCGCGGCCGGCAGCGATGGCGTCGCGGAAGGCCCCGGCCATGCGCACGGGGTCGCGGGCCTGGGCTACGGCCGAGTTCAGCAGCACCGCGTCGAAGCCCAGCTCCAGCGCCTCGGCGGCATGCGAGGGCGCGCCCAGGCCGGCGTCCACGATGAGAACGGCGTCCGGCAGCCGCTCGCGCAGCGTGCGCAGGCCGTGCCGATGCAGCAGGCCCTGGCCGGACCCTATGGGCGCGCCCCAGGGCATCAGCACCGCGCAGCCCGCGTCCAGCAGGCGGCGGCACAGCACCAGGTCCTCGGTGCAGTAGGGAAAGACGGTGAAGCCCTGCCGCACCAGCTGTTCGGCGGCGCAGAGCAGCTCGAAGGGATCGGGCTGCAGGGTGTGCTCGTCGCCGGTGACTTCCAGTTTGATCCAGGCCGTGCCGTAAAGCTCGCGGGCCATCTGGGCCAGCGTGACGGCCTCGCGGGCGCTGCGGCAGCCGGCGGTGTTGGGCAGCAGGCAGCCGCCCTGGGACTGGATGGACTGCAGGGCCAGCGCCACCGCACCGTTGTCCCCGGCGCCCTGCAGGGCGCGCTTGAGGCCGACGGTCAACACCTGGCTTTGCGAGGCGCGTATGGCCTCGCCCAGGACCTGCGGGCTGGGATAGCCCGCCGAACCGATGAAGAAGCGGCTGCGCAGCGCGCGGCCGTCGATATGGAGCAGATCGTCCATGGGGATGTCCTCAACCGCCCACGATGGGGCGGAACAGCAAGATGTGGTCGCCTTCGCACAAGGGGTGCTGGGCGCGGGCCTCGCGCGGCACATGCTGGCCGTTGACGGCCGTGGCCACGCTCTCGGGGGCCTGGCCCAGCAGGCTCAGCAGCTGAGCCAGGCTGCAGCCATCGGGCACGTCCATGGCCTGTCCGTCCAGCCGCACCCGCAGGCAGGCGGGGACGGTGGTGGCGTAGTGATCGATGCGAGGGCTCATACAGGGTTCAGGGCAGGATTCATTGGGGGCCGGGCAGGGCGCCCAGGCCGCTGTCCTGCAGCAGTTGATCGACCAGGGCGGGTGCCAGCAGCCAGCCGTGGCGGTACATGCCGTTGAGCCGCAGCAGGCCGGGCTCCCGGTGCAGCAGGGGCTGGTGGTCGGCAAAGGCGGGGCGCAGGTTGCGGTCCAGCCGCACGATGCGCGCTTCGGCGAGCTGCGGCATCACGCTGTGCGCGGCGGCCATCAGCTCGACGGCACTTTGCAGGCTCACCGGGCTGCGGTCCTCGCTCTCGATCTCGCTGGCGCCGATCAGCAACTGGTCCACCGTGCGAGGCACCAGATAGACGCGATGACGCGGGTGCAGCAGGCGCACCGCGCGCGCGAGGCCGTGGCCCGGCGCGTCCAGGGCGATGACCTCGCCGCGAACGCCCCGCAGGCCCGACAGCTGGTCCTGGGCGCCCAGACCGCGGCAGTCGATGACCCAGTCGGCATCGATGCGCCGCCCATCCGCCAGGCGCAGCTGCCCGGCCTCGCACTGCGCCACGGGCTGCTCCCAATGCCAGGCCGCCTGCGGCGCATCGGCGTGCAGGGCGGCCATGGCCTCCAGCGGATGGATCAGGCCTTCGCCGGGCAAGTGCCAGGCCAGCAGCCCCGGACTGCGACGCAGGGCCGGCTCCAGGGCGGCCAGGGCCTCGGGCGTCAGCGCCCGGGGCTGGGGGAAGGCCGCCAACCCCGGCTGCTGCAGGCGGTCCAGCACCCGCTGGGCCGCGCCGGCATCACTGCGCTGGGCCAGCAGCAGGCTGCCCTGCAGCTCCAGGCCCACCGGCTGGCGCAGACGCAGCTGCCCGACCACCGCCGGCCACAGCGCCAGCGAGCGCCAGCCCGCTGCCGCGATGGGCACCTCGGCTTTCTCCAGCTCGGCCAAGGGGCTGAGCAGGCCGGCGGCCGTGAAGGCGGCGGCCCCCTGGCCGTCAAAGAGAGGGGCGGGGCCAGGTCTTGCGTCGAAGACCTGCACGCGATGACCGGCCCGGGCCAGGGCCCAGGCGAAAAGGCGGCCGGCCAGGCCGGCTCCTGCGATGGCGATGGTGGCGCTCATGGATTCCTTCATGCGGCCCGGTCAGGCCTTCTGGATGGGGATGTAGAGTTCGCCGCCCTGGGCCTTGAACTCCGCGCTCTTGGCCTGCATGCCGGCTTCCTGCTCGAGCTTGGCCGAGTAGTCGCGCACGTCCTGCGTGATCTTCATGGAGCAGAACTTGGGGCCGCACATGGAGCAAAAGTGCGCCACCTTGGCGCTGTCCTTGGGCAGGGTCTCGTCATGGAACTCGCGCGCGGTCTCGGGGTCCAGGCCCAGGTTGAACTGGTCTTCCCAGCGGAACTCGAAGCGGGCCTTGGAGAGCGCGTCGTCACGCGCACGCGCGCCGGGGTGGCCCTTGGCGATGTCAGCCGCATGGGCGGCGATCTTGTAGGCCATCAGGCCCTGCTTGACGTCCTCGCGGTCGGGCAGACCCAGATGCTCCTTGGGGGTCACGTAGCACAGCATGGCGCAGCCGAACCAGCCGATCATCGCGGCGCCGATGCCGCTGGTGATGTGGTCGTAGCCCGGGGCGATGTCGGTGGTCAGCGGGCCCAGGGTGTAGAAGGGCGCTTCGTCGCAGTGCTTGAGCTGCTCGGTCATGTTGGCCTGGATCATGTGCATGGGCACATGGCCGGGGCCTTCGATCATGGTCTGCACCTCGTGCTTCCAGGCGATCTTGGTCAGCTCGCCCAGGGTGCGCAGCTCGGCGAACTGGGCTTCGTCGTTGGCATCGGCCAGCGAGCCCGGGCGAAGGCCGTCACCCAGCGAGAAGCTGACGTCGTAGGCCTTCATGATTTCGCAGATCTCCTCGAAGTGCGTGTAGAGGAAGTTCTCGCGGTGGTGCGCGATGCACCACTTGGCCAGGATGGAGCCCCCGCGCGAGACGATGCCCGTGCGGCGCTTGACCGTCATGGGCACGAAGGGCAGGCGCACGCCGGCGTGGATGGTGAAGTAGTCCACGCCTTGCTCGGCCTGCTCGATCAGGGTGTCGCGGAAGAGCTCCCAGCTCAGCTCCTCGGCCACGCCGCCCACCTTTTCCAGGGCCTGGTAGATGGGCACGGTGCCGATGGGCACGGGGCTGTTGCGGATGATCCAGTCGCGCGTGGTGTGGATGTTGCGGCCGGTGCTGAGGTCCATCACGGTGTCTGCGCCCCAGCGCGTGGCCCAGACCAGCTTCTCGACTTCTTCCTCGATCGAAGAGCTGACCGCGGAGTTGCCGATGTTGGCGTTGACCTTCACCAGGAAGTTGCGGCCGATGATCATCGGCTCCAGCTCCGGGTGGTTGATGTTGGCGGGGATGATGGCGCGGCCGCGGGCAATTTCATCGCGCACGAACTCCGGTGTGATGAGCGCCGGAATGCTGGCCCCGAAGGGGTTGCCGGCCAGGCGCTGCTGGCGTTCGGCGTCAGCCTCGTATTCGCGCATCCACTCGAGCCGCTGGTTCTCGCGGATGGCCACGAACTCCATCTCCGGCGTGATGAGGCCGCGGCGGGCGTAATGCATCTGGCTGACGTTGCCCCCCGCCTTGGCTCGGCGCGGCTGGCGCTGCAGCCCGGCGCTGAGTTCGCGCAGGCGCAGCTGCTGGGCCTGGTCGCGCAGGCCGTCGTCGATCAGCTGCAGGCGGCGGCCTTCGTAGGCTTCGGTGTCGCCGCGGGCTTCAACCCAGGCCGCACGCGGTGCCGGCAGGCCCTTCTTGACGTCGATGCTGGCCGTGGGGTCGGTGTAGGGGCCGGAGGCGTCATAGACGCTGATGCGCTCGCCGTTGCTCAGGCTGATCTCGCGCAGCGGCACGCGCAGTTCCGGATGGCGCTGACCCTGCAGATGGATCTTGCGCGAAGCCGGCAGGGGTTCGCGCGTCAGGGTCAGGGACTGGCTCAGGGATTGAGCCTGCGGGCTGCCTGCGTCCAGGCCGGGTTCGGTGATGCTGTTCATGCGCGGTCTCCAGTTGAGGTCCGGAGGCCGAGCGTGAGCGGGTCGCGGCGCGAGGGCGCCAGCGGGGCTGGAAACGGGGAGGGGCCATGGATGCCGCGGTGGCGTCATCTCGTTGAATCGGGTCGGGGCGACCTATTCGGGATGACGGCCCTGGATCCAGGGCCCGCAGCCCCGGCATCTTGCGCGGGCTGGCAGGCTCTTCTTACGCCGGTATGAACCGGATCAAGTTCAGCGGGTCCATGGCTTCCACCACGTCTCAGCCCGACGCCAAGGTGATTGTCTTGACGCAGCAGGGCTCCCCGGAGCAAGGCCGCAGTATAGAGGCAAGCGTGCGATCTGCACGCCGGCTTGGTGGAATCCCCCAGTGCCGCTTGCAGACCGGTGGGTGACACTTGTTACCGAAAGTGATGGGCACAAGAGACAGCCTGCTTTTGAATCACAACAAGCGAGAAGCCCGCAGAGGTTCCGCCGTACTTGGGATGGCACGCCGCCGTGCCAGGGGTCTTAGGGTTGCAATGAGCATGTCCTCCAAGCTGTATTCCGCCACCGTGTTGGCGCTGGCCTGCCAGTTGCTGTTCAGCGTTCCCGTGTCTGCCCAGACCGCCGAGCCTGCGGGCAAGGCCGGGTCTGCGTCGGGCATGAGCGACTCCGACCGCGCCAAGCGTGATGCCGACAAGGTGCTGCAATGGATCAAGTTCCATGCCGCTCACCCGGCCAAGCCCGAGGCCGCGGCGCCGGCGCCCAAGCCTGCGCAGCCCGCCAAGCCGGCGGCGCCCAAGCCCGCACTGGCTTCCGCACCGGCCACGCAGGCGCCTGCGGCCCATGCTGCCGCTTCGGTGCCTGCATCGGCGGCCAGCCAGGAGCAGGTCGCGGCGCGAGCGGAGCCCGAGGCTGCGGCGAAGTCCGAGCTGCTCGCCGCGGCGCCCGCCACGCCGCCTTCGCCGCCGGCGACGGAACCTGCCCGCCCAGCTCCGCAGCCAGAGCCGGAAGAGGAAGTCGCCCTGCGCCTGATCCAGAAGGTCGACCCGGACATTCCCCGCCAGCTGGCCACCAACATCCGCAGCGGTTCGGTGATGGTGCGCTTTCTGGTCAAGCCTGACGGCAGCACGACCAAGGTGGAGGCCGTGGGCTCGGCCAACAAGCGGCTGGCATCCAGCGCCATCGCCGCCGTCCAGCAGTGGAAGTTCGCGCCCATTCCCAAGCAGCGCGAAGCGACGGTCGAAATCGGCTTCAAGCTGGACTGAGGCCGGGCTGGAACCACGCTGAAGCCGCGCTGAAGCCCCGCTGCGGCGGGCGCCGCCGCTCAGGCCGCCGAGGCCGAGGGGCAGCGGCTGAGCACCTCCACCATAGCGTCGAGAAAGGCCCGCGTGCGCAGCGGCATCAGCCGCCGCTCCGGGAAGACGGCCCAGCAGGGCACCGGCGGCAGCGCCCAATCCGGCAGCACCCGCACCAGCTCGCCACGGTCCACGAAGGGCTGAGCGAAGTGTGCTCCCACTGCGGTGATGCCCACATCGGCGCAGGCCATGCGCAGCAGCATGTCGGGCGCGTTCACCAGGGTCTTGAGCTGCGGCAGGCCCTCCCAGTGCTCCCAGTCCGCGCCCTTGGCACGACGCAGCTTCCAGGGCTGGGCATCGCCATGGCGGCTGAGGATCATCAGCCCGTGCATGCTGCTCAGGGCCTCGGGCAGCTGCGGCTCGCCGTGCCGCGCCAGGTAACCGGGTGAGGCGTACAGCCCGGTGCCGATGAGGGCCAGGCGCCGCGCGGCCAGCTGGGAATCGTCCGGCAGCGCGCCCATGCGGATGGCCAGGTCGAAGCCCTCGGCAATGAGATCCACGCGGCGTGGCGAGAGGTCCAGTTCCAGCTGCACCTCGGGGTTGTCGCGCACGAAGCGGGACAGCATGTCCGGCAGCGCCTGTTGCGCGAAGTCCCCGGGCATCGACACCTTGAGCCGGCCGCGCGGGCGCTGCTGGCGGTGCAGGGCCAGGGCCAAGGCGCCGTCCACCTCGGCGGCCACCACGCGCGCATGCTCCAGCACGCCCTGCCCGAAGTCGGTCAGGGCCAGCCGGCGCGTGGAGCGCTGCAGCAGCTTCTCGCCCAGCCGCTCCTCCAGTGCGGCGATGCGCCGCGACACCGTGGACTTGGGCAGGCGCAGGCGCTGTGCCGCCCGGCTGAAGCTGCCGGCTTCCATCACGCGGGCAAAGAGCAGCAGGTCGTCAGCATCCAGGCTCATGAGGATTGTTCCTTTGGTGGAACAATCTTATCCATTCAATGGGCTTCTGATGCTGGCGTGCGTTCAATAAAGTGCAGCCATGCCATCAACACGCCGCGCCGCGGCGATCAAGGAGCCCGGTATGAACATCCTGCAAATCAACAGCAGCGCCCGCCGACTGCAAGACGACGGTCAGGGATCGCATTCCACCCGTCTGGCCAACGAACTGGTGGCGGCCCTGCGCGAGCGCCAGCCGGCCTCGCGCCTGAGCGTGCTGGACCTCGGCCAGCAATCCCTGCCCGAGTTGGATGAATCCACCCTGCAGGCCCTGTTCACGCCGGCCGAGCAACGCAGCGAGGCGCAGGCCGCGCGCGTGGCCCAGGACATGGCGCTGATCGAGCAGGTCCAGGCGCAGGATGTGCTCGTGCTGGCCGTGCCCATGATCAACTTCGGCATTCCGGCCCAGCTGAAGAACTGGATCGACGCCATCGCCAAGGCCGGCGTCACCTTCCGCTACACCGCCAATGGCCCGCAAGGCCTGCTGCCCGGCAAGACCGTCTACATCGTGCTGAGCCGCGGTGGCATCCACCGCGACCAGCCCGGCGACACCATGGTGCCCTACCTGAAGACGGTGCTGGGCTTTCTGGGCATGACGGATCTGCATTTCATCTACGCCGAGGGCCTGGCCATGGGGCCGGAAGCCGAGGCGCGCGGCCTGGCGGCGGCACGCGAGCAGATCGCGGCGCTGTTCCAGTCCGAGGCGCAGGTCGCCTGAGGGTAAATCCCGGCCTCGCGCCGGCAGGGCGGCGGCCCGGCCCATGTCACCATCGCGCGCATTTCAAGCACGGGACGCACGTCGTCCAAGAATGAGGAGCGCGAGATGAGGGCAGCCTGGATACGCAGCGAGCCGACGCAGGCTCATGTCAGTGTGGCGCTGGTGCGCTGGGCGGTGGCCCTGATCATCCTGATGCACCCGCTGCATGGCTACCTGCACCTGGACAACATCCCGCGCTTTGGCGAGTACCTGTCGTCTCTGGGATTTCCCTTGGGCGGCGCACTGGCCTGGGCGGTGCTGCTGACGCAGACCGTGTCCAGCCTGCTGATGCTGGCGGGGCGCCTGGTGGTGCCGGCTTGTCTTGCGCAGATGGTGGTGCTGCTGACAGGCATCGTCGTGTTTCATTACCCCCTGGGCTGGTACGTGGTCGGCCCGGGAGCGGGCGGCATGGAGTTCAGCGTGCTGATGGTGAGCTGCCTCTGTGCCGTGGCCTGGGCCCATTGGCCCCGGCGTCGCGGCCTCTGAGTGCCCCCCCCGGCGGGGCGCATGAGGCCCGAGGCCTGATCGAAAGGAGTTTCCTCATGCAAACCGCTAGCCAAACCCTGGTCCGGCCCCGCCCGGTGGAGCGCCTGGTCGCCGGGCAACCCACCAGCGATGGTGCCGGCGTGAAGCTGACCCGCGTGCTGACCCACAGCCTGCAGCAGCGCCTGGACCCCTTCCTCATGCTGGACGCCTTCGGCTCGGACCGGGCCGATGACTACATCGCAGGCTTTCCCGACCACCCGCACCGCGGCTTCGAGACCATCACCTACATGCTGGAAGGCCGCATGCGCCATCGCGACTCGGCCGGCCATGAAGGCCTGCTGCAAAGCGGCGGCGTGCAGTGGATGACCGCCGGCCGCGGCGTGATCCATTCCGAGCTGCCGGAGCAGGAGAAGGGCCGCATGGAGGGCTTCCAGCTCTGGCTCAACCTGCCTGGTCGCGACAAGCTCTGTGAGCCCTGGTACCGCGACATTCCCAGCGCCGAGATCCCGCAATGGGAGGGCGAGGGCGTGCGGGTGCGTGTCATCGCGGGCGCGCATCGCGGCGTGGCCGGCGCCGTGCAGCGCGAGCCCACCGAGCCGGTCTACCTGGACGTCCATCTGCAGCCTGGTGCCCACTTCGAGCATGCGCTGCCGGACAGCCACAACGCCTTTGTCTACGTCTACCGCGGCGAGGCCCGCTTCGACAGCGGCTGCACTGTGGCGCCGCAGCGCATGGCGATCCTGGCCAACACCCCGGGCAGCGACGGCGTGCGGCTGCGGGCGGGCGACGAGGGGGCGCGCCTGCTCCTGATCGCCGGCCGGCCGCTGGGCGAGCCCATCGCCCAGTACGGCCCCTTCGTGATGAACACCGAAGCGGAGCTGATGCAGGCGGTGCGTGACTTCCAAAGCGGGCGGCTGGCCTGAGCGCTCGCGGCGCGGCGGATTTGACGCCGGTCAAGAAAGCCCAAGAAGGCGTGGCCAGGGCCCGCCCGCTTTGACGGTCGCGGCACTTTGCACGTTGTGCGGATAGCGCGCTTGCGCACACACTTTCTTGCATGAGCACGAATCCGCAGTACGAGCATGACACCGTGCCCGCGGCCCTGGACGCCCTGGCGAGGCCGCCTGCTTCCGGCCTCGCCCGGCATGGGGCGCAGGTGTTCACCGACCTGGACCAGCTCTGGCAGCAGATGCAGGGCGGGCATGAGGTCCGCGCGGCGCGGCTGGGCGAGGCGCTGATCGAGGCCGGCCTGCTGAGCCGGCCTCAGCTGCAAAAGGCGCTGGGGCGGCAGCTGGGCGCCGTGCCGCACGTGCCCATCGGCGAGCAGCTGGTCAAGGACGGCGTGCTCAGCCCGGCCCAATTGCGGCAGATGCTGGCCGCCTGGCAGGGTGTGCCCACCGTGGACCTGAGCTGCGTGCGTCCGGAGCCCGAGGCCCTGGCCCAGGTGCCGCGCATGATCGCCTTGCGCGAGTCGGTGTGCCCACTGATGGTGAGGGCCGACGTGCTGGTGGTTGCCGTGGCAGACCCCTGGGACCATCACCTGCTGGAGGTGCTGCGCTTCGTTTCGGAGCTGCACGTGCGGCCGGTGCTGGCGCGTCCGGGGACCTTGCTGCCCGCCATCGCGCGGGCCTACCAGCAGGAGCTGGGCGGCAGAGGCAAGGCGCCGACCGAGGGCGGCGACAGGGCCATCCCGCCGGCCGCCCAGGCCACGACCATCCGCGAGCTGGCCCAGCAACTGGCGGAGGCCGAAGGCTCGGCGGGTGACGCCGAGGTGGGCGTGGTGGCCGAGTCGGACAACACCCTGGTGCGCCTGGTCAACCGGCTGATCGCCGACGCCATCGAGCTGGGGGCCTCGGACATCCATATCGAAGCCGCCGACGCGCCGCGCCCGGTGCGCATCCGGCTGCGCATCGACGGCGACCTGGTCCGCTACCTGGAGCTGCCGGCCCGCGTGCGCTTCGCCCTGGTGGCGCGCTTGAAGATCATGGCGGACCTGGACATCTCCGAGCACCGCCGGCCGCAGGACGGCAAGATCGACTTCAGCCGCTTCGGCGGCCCGCCGGTGGAGCTGCGCCTGGTGACCGTGCCCACCAACACCGGTCTGGAGGATGTGGTGCTGCGCCTGCTGGGCGGCATGAAGCCGCTGCCGCTGGACGAGATCGGACTGGCGCCGGCCAACCTGGAAGGGCTGCGCCGGGTGATGGCCAAGTCCTACGGCCTGCTGCTGATCTGCGGCCCCACCGGCTGCGGCAAGACCACCACGCTGCACTCGGTGATGCGCGAGCTCAACGAGGACAAGCGCAAGATCTGGACCGCCGAGGACCCCATCGAAATCACGCAGGAGGGGCTGCGTCAGGTGCAGGTCAACGCCCGCATCGGCTGGACATTTGCTGCGGCCATGCGCACATTTTTGCGCGCCGATCCGGACGTGATCATGATCGGCGAGATGCGTGATGAGGAAACGGCGCGCATCGCGATCGAGGCCTCGCTGACCGGGCATCTGGTGATGTCCACCCTGCACACCAACTCGGCGCCCGAAAGCGTCACGCGGCTGCTGGAGATCGGCCTGGACCCTTTCATGTTCTCGGACTCGCTGCTGGCGGTGCTTGCGCAGCGCCTGGTGCGCCGCCTGTGCAAGGACTGCCGCGTGGCGGAGCCCATGGACGAGCGCGCGGCCCATTCGCTGGCTCAGCTGTACCTGCAGGCGCCGCTGCCCGGCGTGGCACCGGAAGCGCTGCTGGCCGGCTGGCGCGAGCGCTACGGTGTGCAGGGGCGGCTGCTGCAGTATCGCCATCATGGCTGCGATGCCTGCGGTGGCACCGGCTATCGGGGCCGCATGGGCATCCACGAGTTGCTGGTTGCGGACGATGCGCTGCGCGCGTTGGTGCGGCGCAGGGCCTCGGCGACCGAGATGTTCCAGCTGGCCCTGCAAAGCGGCATGCGCACCCTGCGGCAGGACGGCATCGAGAAAGTGCTGGCTGGCTTGACCGATCTGCCCGAAGTGCTGTCGGCCAGCAACCAGTGAGCGCCGCCTTTGGTCCTCTTGCAAGCTTGACGGAGCCCCCTTATGAAGACCTCGCCTGCCCAAGCGCTCCCGACCGGGCCGCTGACCCTGGAAGTTCCGCCCCTGCTGCTCAGCAGCCTGGGCGGATGGCTGGCCGGCTGGGCGCTGCACCTGCAGTCCGCCGCGGGCGACCCGGCAAGGGTGTTGCGGGCCGGTGTGGAGCTGGAGCAACTGGGCCTGGAAATGCAGGCCCTGGTCCATGCCCTGCGCGGCACGCGGCCGGCAGCGGCCGAGCCGGTGGACCTGCAATCGGCCGCGGCCCAGTCCTTGCTGCAATGGCAGGCGGCCTTGCGCCAGGCGGGTGTGCGCGTCGAGCTCCTGCCCGGTCCCGCCGTCGTGCAGGAGCTCGAGGCCGGGCTGCTGCAGCATGCGCTGGATCTGCTGCTGGGCCATGCGCTGGCGGGCGCGCGCGACGCCGGGCTGGCAGTGGTGAAACTGGTGGGCGGCGTTCACGAGCTGCGGCTGGAAGGCGTGGGACCGCAGGCGGACGAAGACGAGCTGCATTGGCTGCTGCTGCGCCTGCTGGCCAAGGCGCGGGGCTGGTTCCTGCATCGCGACCCAGGCAAGGCTGCGGGCACGGCAACGGTGGCGCTGCGCCTCGGGCGCGCAGTTGCCGAGCCGGCCCCCGGCGATGAAGAAGGGCTGCCTCGCCGCCGCTTGGATCTGGCGCTGCGGGTGCTGGTGCTGGATCCGCACGAGCCCAGCCGTGTCCTGTGCGCGCAGCTGCTGCGCCAGGCCGGGCTGGCGCATGACTGCCTGGCGACGCTGGACCAGGCCCGCGATCAACTGGCCGCCGGCGACCGGGGCTGGAATGTGCTGGTCGCGGGCATTGCAGCCGAGGAGCCCGGCATGGCGGCCTTCGTCGACCGCCTGCGGGAAAGCCAGGGTCTGCGGCGCTGGATCGAGCTGGTGGACGATGACGACCGCTTCGACATCGGCGTGCCCGATGCGTCGCGGCCAGCGCGGCTTGGGCGGCAGGACCTGCAGCACACCCTGCTGCAGGCGCTGGCGGCCTGAACCCGTTCGGGGCGGCGCCGCTGCCCGCTATGACGCCCCGGCAAGGCCGTCCAGGATGGGGCAGTCCGGTCGTTCATCGCCGTGGCAGCACTGCGTCAACTGAATCAGGGCCTGACGCATGGCCTGCATCTCGGCAAGGCGCCGGTCCAGGTCGGCGATGTGCGCCTGGGCGATCTTCTTCACCTGGCTGCTGGCGCGGCGCCGGTCCTGCCAGAGTTTGAGCAGCTCGGCGATCTCGGCCATGGAAAAACCCAGGTCCCGGGCGCGCCGTATGAAGCGCAGCACATGGACTTCGCGCTCGCTGTACTGGCGGTAGCCCGCCTCCGTGCGGGGCACCTCGCCCAGCAGACCCAGGCTTTCGTAGTGGCGCAGCATCTTGGCCGAGACGCCGGAGCGGGCCGCGGCCTCGCCGATGTTGAGCAGTCCCTTCATGCAGGCGGTCTCCAACGCTGCAGCAGCAGCGCATTGCTGATCACGGTGACGCTGGACAGCGCCATGGCGGCGCCGGCGATCACCGGGCTGAGCAGGCCCAGCGCTGCCAGCGGGATGCCCACCACGTTGTAGGCAAAGGCCCAGAACAGGTTCTGGCGAATCTTGCTCACGGTGCGCCGCGAGATCGCGATGGCTTCCGCCACCAGGCGCGGATCGGAGCGCATCAGGGTGATGCCGGCGGCATGCATGGCCACGTCGGTGCCGCTGCCCATGGCCAGGCCCACGTCGGCCGCCGCCAGCGCGGGCGCATCGTTGATGCCGTCGCCCACCATGGCCACGCGGCGGCCACCGGCCTTGAGCGCGGTGACCTGCTCGGCCTTGTGCTCGGGCAGCACCTCGGCGTGCACTTCATCCAGTCCCAGCTCGCGGCCCACAGCCTCGGCGGCGCCGCGGTTGTCGCCGCTCAGCAGCACGGTGCGCAGGCCCAGGCGGTGCAGCTGCTCGATGGCCTCGCGCGAGCTGGGCTTGATGGGGTCGCCGAAGGCCATCAGGCCCAGCAGCTCGGCGGGTGCGCCGGAATCCGCCCGGCGCGCCAACCAGGACAAGGTCCGGCCCCGCGACTGCTCCGCCTGCGCCTGCCCATCGAGGGGCGAGAGATCCACGCCCAGTTCCTGCATGTAGCGGCTGCTGCCCAGCATCAGCTGCTGCGGGCCCAGCCCGGCTTCCAGGCCGCGCCCGGGCACCGCCTTGAGCGCACTCGGCTGTGGCAAGACCTGACCCTCCGCGGTGCCGCCCTCCTGCCAGGCGGCGAGCACGGCCTTGGCCAGGGGGTGCTCGCTGCCCTGCTGCACGATGGCCGCAAGGCGCAGCAGCTCGGCGCCGTCCATGCGGCCTGCGGCTTGCAGGGCCAGCAGACGCGGGTGGCCCTCGGTGAGGGTGCCGGTCTTGTCGAAGGCCACCACCTCCAGCTTGCGGGCGATCTCCAGCGCTTCGGCGTCCTTGATCAGCAGGCCGCGCCGCGCCGCCACACCGGTGCCGGCCATCAGCGCGGCGGGCGTGGCCAGGCCCAGCGCACAGGGGCAGGCGATGACCAGAACCGCCACGGCGTGCAGCAGGCCGTGCTCCCAGTCGCCCGCGCCCAAGCCCCAGCCCAGCAGCGTCAGCAGCGCGATGAGGACCACCACGGGCACGAACACGGCGCTGACCTGGTCAACCAGGCGCTGGATGGGGGCCTTGCCCGCCTGCGCCGATTCGACCATGCGCACGATGCGAGACAGCGTGGACTCCGCACCCAAGGCGCGCACCGCCAGCAGCAGCAGGCCCTCGCCGTTGACGGCGCCGCCGATGACGGCGTCGCCCGCACCGCGCGCAACGGGCAGACTCTCCCCGGTGATCAACGATTCATCCACATGGCTCGCCCCCTCCAGCACCGCGCCGTCCACGGGGATGCGCTCGCCCGGCCGCACCACGACGCGGTCGCCCAGAGCCAGGGACGCCACCGGTACCTCCGCTTCGGTGCCGTCCGCGCGGCGCAGGCGCGCCGTCTCCGGGCGCAAGCGGCGCAGGGCGCGTATGGCCTCCGTGGTGCGATGCTTGGCGCGCGCTTCCAGATGCTTGCCCAGCAGCACCAGCGTGATCACCACCGCGGCCGACTCGAAGTACAGCGACATGCTGTGCGGCCCCTGGCGCAGCAGTTCGTAGACCGAGAGCCCGTAGGCGGCGCTGGTGCCCAGGGCCACCAGCAGGTCCATATTGCCGGTGCCGGCCTTCAGCGCGGCCCAGCCCTTGCGGTAGAAGCGCGCGCCCATCAGGAACTGCACCGGCGTGGCCAGGGCCCACTGCAGCCGGCCGTCGAGCATCCAGTGGATGCCCACCAGCTGGGCCGCCATGGGCAGGATCAGCGGCAGGCTCAGCAGCGCCGCCAGCAGCAGGCCCAGCCGGCCTTCCCGCAGTGATTGCCACAGTGATTCCCGCGCGGGCTCGGCGGCGCCGCCTTCGTCCGGCAGGCGCGCGCCATAGCCGGCCTGCGTCACCGCGGCAATCAGGGCGTCGCGCTCGACCGTGGCCAGGCTGCGCACGCTGGCGGTCTCCGTCGCGAGGTTGACGCTGGCGTCCAGCACGCCGGGCAGCTTGCGCAGGGCCTTCTCGACGCGGCCGACGCAGGACGCGCAAGTCATGCCGCTGATGCGCAATTGCCACTGCCGTTCGCGCAGGCCATAGCCCCCCTGGCTCAGCGCCTGAGCCAGGTCCAGCAAGGCAGGGCGGCCCTTGAGCTCGGCCTGCTCGGTCGCCAGGTTGACCGTGACATCGCTGACGCCGGGCACCTTGCTCAGCAGGCGCTCGACGCGCTTGACGCAGGAGGCGCAGCTCATGCCCGTGATGGGCAGGCTCAGGGTGGGGCTGGTGTTCATGGCGGCAGTCTCAAGCTTCACCTGATGGTAAGGTCAAGCCCGTGGTGCATGCCTGCGCGGGGTCAAGGCGATCGGTGTGCAGGCCCTTGACCTTGCCATCATGGCAATGCGTAGGCTTGGAGCACCGATGAACTCTCTCAAGGACCTGACATGAGCAGCTTCCACCTTCCCGACATGAGCTGCGGCCATTGCGTGGCCGCCATCACCGAGGCGCTCAAGGCCGTGGACCCCGAGGTGCGGCTGGAATTTCAGCGCGAGGCGCGGACGGTGCTGGTGCAGAGCAAGCTGGACGATGCCCGCCTGGCCGAGGTGCTGGCGGAGGCGGGGTATCCGCCGGCGTCGGCCTGAGGGCCTGTTGGCGCCGGCTGCGGGCGAGACCTTGACGCCGGGCGCAAGGGCAGGCGGCTGAGCGGCCGAAGCGCTGGCGGCTGCCCTGCGCCGCAGGGCTTGCGGTTGGTCGGGGGCGCCTCGCAGGTGCAATCGGTTATTACCCGCAGGGGGCGCTGTTGCCGTGCGTTGGACGCCCGGAGGGGTGTGGTGTTCATGCATCAGATACCCCAAATTGGCAATTGCCCTTGGAAGCACTTCTTCACGTCGATGAAACAATCCGTAGGCTTCGTTGGCAGCTCCCCCGGGCTGTCGTGTGGCTACCAATAAGGATTCGGCGTCGTCACAAGCGGCGCGTTGTCAGAGGGCTCTTCATATGTCTCGATTCAATGATCGCCAGCGCAAGCTGGCGTTGACTACCATTGCGTTCGCCAGCGGCGTCGCCTGCCTGTCGGCTCAGGCCCAAGAACAGGCGCCGGTGCAACTGCAGCGCATTGAGATCACCGGTTCCAACATCAAGCGGCTGGCCTCGGAAACCGCTTCGCCGGTGCAGGTCTACACGCGTACCGACATCAAGGAGACCGGTGCCAACACGGTGCGCCAGGTGCTGGACACCATCATGGCCACCGACGCCGCGACCACACTGCGCGATAACAACAGCTCGAGCAGCTTTGCTGCAGGTGCTTCCGGCGTGGGCATGCGCGGCCTGGGCAAGGCTGCAACGCTGGTGCTGCTGAACGGCCGCCGTCTGCCGTCCTACGGCCTGGCTGATGGTGCCAAGGAAACCTTTGCCAACATCGACGCGCTGCCCGCCGACGTGATCGACCGCGTCGAAGTGCTGAAGGATGGCGCTTCTGCCGTTTACGGCTCTGACGCCATGGCCGGCGTGATCAACATCATCACCCGTCGCGAGTATGACGGCGTGGGCGTGAGCGCCGCTTACCAATATGGCATCGGCCCGAACATCAACAAGCAGACCACGGTGGGTCTGGTGGCGGGCAAGGGCGACATCGCGCGTGACCGCTACAACGTGCTGGCCAATCTGGAGCTGTACAAGCGCGACGGCTATTTCGTCGCCGACGTCAAGGATGACTACGCTCCCTGGCACAAGCAGATCGTGAGCCCGGCCTTCGGCGATCCGTCGCTGAACTCCTGGCCCGGCAATCTGATCAAGGGCTCGATCAACGCCAAGGGCGATTTCGTGCCTGCCTCGCGCGTGGCCAACAAGGACTGCCCGGACAGCAGCAAGAACGCCGCCGGCGCTTGCACGATGGACATCAATGGCATCAACCAGCTGTCCGCCCCCGGCAAGCGTGTCAACTTCTACTCGGCTGGCCGCTACGCCATCAACGACAACATGGAAGCCTTTGCCGAGGTTTCCGGTTCGCATGTCAAGGTCGAGTTCGAATCGCTGCCCTTCGCCATCAACTCGCCCGGCACGCCGTATCAGTGGTTTGACGGTAACGCCCGGAAGATCCAGATCGTCAAGAAGCCCTTGCTGAGCGCCAGCAATCCGGCCAACACCACGGGTGGTCCTGCGGGTCTGGAATACCGCTTCATGGACAACCCCAACATGTGGCATGCCCCTGTCACCGCCAGCCAGTACCGCGTGATGGCTGGCCTGAAGGGCACCTATGGCGCCTGGGACTGGGAAACCGCCATCGGTCGCGTGGGAGCATCGGGCACCAAGAAGGATGTCGCGGCCAATCGCGACGGCTTCGTCTCGGCGGTGTCCACGGGTGAGTACAAGGTCGGTGGTCAGAACAGCCAGGAACTCCTGGACAAGATGTTCAACCCGATCGACATGCATGGTGACAACCACCAGAACTTCCTGGACGCCAAGGTCTCCGGCGAAGTGATGCAGCTGCCGGCAGGTCCGCTGCAGATGGCGGCCGGCCTGGATGTGCGCAGCGAATCGCTGATCATCAAGTCCAGCGACAACGTGATGGCCGCCCAGATGATCGGCCGCGGCTCCGTGTGGGTGGAAGGCAAGCGCAATCTGTTTGCCACCTTTGCCGAGTTCGAAGGCCCCATCGTGAAGAATCTGGTGGCCAATGCGGCCCTGCGCTATGACAAGGCCGACGGCTTCAGCGGCCACATGTCGCCCAAGCTGGGCCTGCGCTGGACGGTGAACCCCAAGCTGCTGCTGCGCGGTACGGTGGCTGGCGGTTTCCGTGCGCCCAACATCCCGGAAACCCTGGGCAAGGTGGGTCTGACGGGCTTCTACAACAGCACGCTGGACCCCAAGCGCTGCGACGATGCGACGGCCATCCGCGACATCCTGAAGACCGGCAACGCCAACGACAAGGCGGACGCCACCACGGCCTACAACTCGGGCTGCCTGGCCTCCGTGCCGGCCATGATCTCGGCCAACCCCAACCTGAAGCCCGAACTGTCGCGCAGCTACACGGCTGGCTTCGTGTTCGAGCCGGTCAAGGATCTGTCGGTGGCCGTGGACCTGTGGCGCATCGAGCGTCGTGATGAGATCAGCACCCGTGACCCGGACTACGTGCTGGCTCGCGAAGGTCAGCCGGGCTACACGGATCTGATCGCGCGCCAGCCGATCAGCACCCAGGACCAGGCCTATGCCGATCGCGCCAACCAGCTCAAGCCGGGCGCGAACGTCTCCTGGAAGGCCGGTCAGCTGATCACGCTGCTGATGCAATACGAGAACTTCGGCAAGACCGAGTCCTCCGGCATCGACCTGGATGTCAAGGGCAAGTTCAGCGTGGCTGACATCGGCACCTTCACGCTGGGCCTGCAGACGACCTACGCGCTGAAGTCGCGTGCCTGGGACATCGACGCCGATGACTGGCGTCCGAACACCGTGGGTCTGCGCAACACGCCGCGTACCAAGGCCCGTCTGTCCGCGCAATGGAAGCGCAACGATTGGACCGCCGGTCTGGCCTTCAGCTATACGTCCCGCATGGAGCTGAACAACGACGAGACCGACGAATCCGCATGGACCGAGTCCGCATGCCGCGCACGTCTGAAGCCGGGTTCCTACCCCTGCTACAACGCTGCGTCGTTCTACACGGACTTCAACATGAGCTACAGCGGCTTCAAGAACACGCGTGTGGGCCTGAACATCAACAACCTGCTGCATGATTCGGCCCCGGTGAACCTGCGTGACGGCTATGCCGTGCGTCCGCGCTATGTGCGCCTGAGCGCCGAGTACAAGTTCTAAGCGACGGCACTCTTCCATCGCCGCGCCGCAGTTGCGGCGCGCCCCCAAGCCCGGCAGCCGCCGGGCTTTTTTGTTTTCATGGCGCTTCCGAGCGGGGGGGGGGCTGTCGCGTAGCGCCTGAGGGATGAGCTGCCGCAGCCAGCGTTGATCCTGCGATTCCCAGTCGGAGCTGCGCCCGGGGTTGCGTGAAGAAGAAAAAAAATGCCGGGCAGAGCCCGGCATTTGCTGCGGAGGTCGGCGAAGGTCAATCCAGCCGCAAGTTCAAGCGCACCCAGGTCGTGGTCCCCTGTGGCCGGTTGCGCACGCCGAACTCCTTCAGCACCTTCACGTCGGCCGACCACACGCCGTCCTCCGACACATAGGCCAGCATGGGGCCCAGGGCGCGGACGCGGGCCTTGTTGCCGCTGGCCGCCACGCCGGGGCCGTTGTCATGCGTGGTCTGTTCCACCAGGTAGCCCTGCAGGCCCAGGCGCCATTCGTCGTTGACGCGGTACATGGCGGCGTAGTCGGCGTGCAGGTATTGGCCCGAGCGCACCTCGGTGGCGGTGTTGCGGGTGTTGAGCGAGTAGGTGGCGCGCAGGCCGAGCTCAAGGCCGTTTTCCCAGACCTTGGACGCCAGCAGCAGCGGTCGCACGGTCCAGAATTTGCCGGCGCCGGGGTTGACGGCGCGCTGGGCGTCGTAGGCGCCGGTGGGGGCGACCATGCTGAGGCCCAGGACCAGCCGGCTGTCGTCCTGCTGCCAGTCCACGAAGCCGGCCAGGTCCAGGTCGCCCTGGCCGCTCTTGCTGCCGGAGCGCTGGGCGGCCTGCTGGTCCAGCAGGCCCTGCACGGCAGCTGCTGCGGCTGCAGGGGCGCCGGCCGGCAGGGTGGCGCTCAGGTGGATGTCGTTGCGCTGGCGAACCAGGGGCAGGGTGGCGGAGAAGCCCAGGCGGCCGTCGGCCACCAGCTTGTCGGTGACCCAGGTGCCGCGGAGCACGAAGACATCGGCCTCGACATGGCCCTGAACCTGCACGGGCAGGGCGCCCAGCGGGGTGCTGGCCTGCATCTGCAGGGCCTGCCCGTCGTCGCCCTTGAGTTTGCCGGCGCTGTAGTGCTGCAGCCAGAGTTGCCCATACCAGCCGGGGAACTGCGGCGTGGCGAGCTCATAGCTGGGAGCGCCCAGCAGGGCGCGCAGCTGGCCGTTCTCGGTGGCGATGGCCGATTGGCAAGGGAGGAATGCCGCGACGGTTGCGAGGACGGCCAGGGGGTACTTCTTCATGGAGGGTCCTGAAAGCTGAAGGACTGAACAAAGCTCCGCCGACGCAGGCGCTCGGCCGGCATCGGAAGCTTTGCGGGGATGGGGGCGGATGCTGCCAGCCTTGGCGTGAAATGCACAGCGGCAGGCCTAGAGAGCCCTGCCGAATTTCAGCCGCTTGCGCATTCTTGCCGGACGCTGCTGCTGCATGGACCGCCGCTTCTCTCTATCATCCGCGCCCTGGCAGTACCTTCCGAATGTGGCGCTGCCGCATGTCAAGGAGACGAGAAGATGCTGCGATTCCTGCGCCCCCTGGCCCTTGGGCTGCTCATGCTGGCGGGCTCGACCCATGCCGGCGACCTCAAGTTCGAAGGCTTCGACTTCCCCGCCACCGCGTCGGTGGGCGGTCAGACGCTGGTGCTCAATGGCATCGCGGCCTCCAGCATTCTTTCGACGCGCTCTACCGTGGTGGCCTTTTACCTCCCCAGCAAGCAGACGAGCATGGACGGCGCCACCGGCGTCAAAGGGCCCAAGCGCATCCAGTTCTACATGCTGCGGGCGGTGTCGGCCAAGGACCTGGCCAACGCCATGCTGGACCGGATCCGGCAGAACGTGACGACCGAGGAGTTCTCGGCCAATGTGGTCGCCACCTCGCAGCTGGGCGCCGTGTTCGGCCAGCGCAGCAAGGTCAGCAAGGGCGACCTGGTGGTGATCGACTACAACCCGCTCGACAAGAGCACCGAGTTCTCGCTCAACGGCAAGCGCCTGGGTGACCCGATCGCGGGCGAGGCCTTCTTCCCCATGATGATGAAGGTGTGGATCGGGCCCAAGGTGCGCGATTCCACACGCGAAGGCCTGCTGGGGTTGACCAAGCTCGAAGGCTGAGGCGCCCGCGGCGGCCGGGCACAAACGCCCTGTCCGGGGCGTTGGCCATGTCTCACTTCCGGCGGGGCGCTCAGGCCTGCGCCAGGGCCTGTTGCAGTGCGTCCTTGAGCCGCCGCAGGCGCTGCAGTTCGCCCTCGGGGGCCTGCAGGGCGGGCCACAGCAGGGCCACCAGGTCGCGCGCGCTCTGGTCCACATTGATCTGCCGGCCGGCGATGATCACCTCCCACAGCATGTGCTCCATGGGTCCGAAGACCAGCGAGCGCAGCATGCGCAGCGGGATGTCCTGCCGCACCTGGCCCAGTTGCTGGCCGCGCGAGAGCAGCTCCATCAGTGGCGCGGTATAGCGGCGCTGCAGCTCGATGAAGGCCTCGCCGAACTCGGCGGACCGCCCGCTGCCGCCGGTGATGTCGGCCTCGCGCTTGCGGCCTTCGGAGAGCACCAGCTCGCACAGTCCGGTGCCCTGGATCAGGAAGAGCCGCAGGTGGGTGTGAACCACGAACTCCAGCTGCTCGCGGATGGGCGCCTCTCGGGGCAGGCCCTGCTCGATGGCTTCGATGATCTCGTCGTACCAATCGGCGATCACCCGCATGCACAGCTCGCGCTTGCCGCGGAAATAAGTGAAGACCGTGGCTTCGGAGATGCCCAGGCGCTTGGCGATCTCCGTGGTGGTGGCGCGCTCATAGCCCTTGGCCGCGAACACTTCGCGGCCTGCGCGCAGGATGTCGCGCACCCGCTGCTCGGCCTTGGCGCCTGCCGGAGCCCGGCGCTGCATGGCGGGTGGCGCCGCGGGGGCGAGGGGGCTGGCGCTGTCGGCGGGGTGGCTCATGCGCCTTATTCTCCGCCAAATTCTGAGTTGGGCTCAAGTCCTGCTTGCTGGGGTCTTTCCTCTGTCGTATCCTCACGGCTTCGCGAGCCCTGCGAACACGATTCAATGGGTTTCACATGATGAATTGAGCTTGACTCAGATCAGGCTCCGCACCCTGACCGTCAGGAGACACCATGTCCGTGCTGCAAAGCAAGCTCAACGCGCGCTCGGCTGACTTCAAAGCCAATGCCGAGGCCATGCAGGCCCTGATCGCCGACCTCAATGCGCGCCTGGCCAAGATCGCCGAGGGCGGCGGCGAGGCGGCGCGCGCCAAGCACACGGCCCGCGGCAAGCTGCTGCCGCGCGAACGCGTGGAGATGCTGCTGGACCCCGGCACGCCCTTCCTGGAGATCGCGCCCCTGGCTGGCCTCAATATGTACGACAACGCCGCGCCTGGCGGCGGCATGATCGCCGGCATTGGTCGCGTCAATGGCGTGGAGTGCGTGATCGTCTGCAATGACGCTACCGTCAAGGGCGGCACCTACTACCCCGTCACCGTCAAGAAGCACCTGCGCGCCCAGGAAATCGCCGAGCAGAACAAACTGCCCTGCGTCTACCTGGTGGACTCCGGCGGCGCCAACCTGCCCAACCAGGACGAGGTCTTCCCGGACCGCGACCACTTCGGCCGCATCTTCTACAACCAGGCCAACCTCTCGGCCCAGGGCATCCCGCAGATCGCCGTGGTGATGGGCTCCTGCACGGCCGGCGGCGCCTATGTGCCGGCCATGAGCGACGAGACCATCATCGTCAAGAACCAGGGCACCATCTTCCTGGGCGGCCCCCCGCTGGTGAAGGCCGCCACCGGCGAGGTGGTGAGCGCCGAGGACCTGGGCGGCGGTGACGTCCACACCCGCCTCTCCGGCGTGGCCGACCACCTGGCCGAGAACGACACCCATGCCCTGGCCCTGGCCCGCAACGTGGTCGCCAGCCTGAACCGCAGCAAGCCCCAGCCCCTGCGCCTGCAGCCTGCCCGTGCGCCGCTCTTCGACCCGGCCGAGCTGCACGGCGTGATCCCCACGGACACCCGCAAGCCCTTCGATGTGCGCGAGGTCATCGCCCGCATTGTGGACGGCTCCGAGTTCGACGAGTTCAAGGCCCGCTACGGCAACACCCTGGTCTGCGGTTTCGCCCACATCGAGGGCATGCCCGTGGGCATCGTCGCCAACAACGGCATCCTCTTCGCGGAGAGCGCCAACAAGGGTGCGCACTTCATCGAGCTGTGCTGCCAGCGCAAGATCCCCTTGGTCTTCCTGCAGAACATCACCGGCTTCATGGTCGGCCGCAAGTACGAGAACGAGGGCATCGCCCGCGCCGGCGCCAAGATGGTGACGGCCGTGGCCTGCGCCAACGTGCCGAAGTTCACCGTGATCATCGGCGGCTCCTTCGGCGCCGGGAACTACGGCATGTGCGGCCGCGCCTACAGCCCGCGCTTCCTGTGGATGTGGCCCAACGCCCGTATCTCGGTGATGGGCGGCGAGCAGGCGGCCAGCGTGCTGGCCACGGTCAAGCGTGACGGCATCGAGGCCAAGGGCGGCCAGTGGAGCGCGGAGGAAGAGGAAGCCTTCAAGGCGCCCATCCGCCAGCAGTACGAGGATCAGGGCCACCCGTATTACGCCAGCGCCCGGCTGTGGGACGACGGCGTCATCGACCCGGCCGACACGCGCCGCGTGCTGGCGCTGGGCCTCTCCGCCTCGCTGAATGCCCCCATCCCGGACGCCAAGTTCGGCGTCTTCCGCATGTGATGTATACAATGTGTGCTCATTCGGGAAAACGTACACATCATGCGCACGAATATCGAAATCGATGACGAGCTGATGGCGAAAGCGCTGCAGGCCGGCCCCTTCAAGACCAAGAAGGAGGCGGTCGAGGCCGGGCTGAAGCTGCTGGCGCGCCAGGCGGCCTACCGTGAGCTGCTGAAGTGGCGCGGCAAGCTCAAGTGGGAAGGTGGCGATGACGTGGACTGGGCCGCCGTACCCGAGTCCACGCCGCTGGCCGTCCACGAACCCGCGCCGGGGCAACGCCGTGCTGGTCGTTGATTCCAGCGTCTGGATCGACTTCTTCTCGGGTGCCGCGCACCCGGCCGTCGACCAACTGGCCGCGCTGCTGGAGCAGGGCGAGCTGCGCCTGGTCGTGCCCGACCTGGTGCTGTTCGAGGTGCTGCGCGGATTCCGCCATCCGCGCGAACTGCGGCAGGCGACGCTGCTGATGCAGAGCCTGGCCATCGAGCCCACCGGCGGCGAGGCCCTGGCCATGGCCGCCGTGGATCACTACCGCAGCCTGCGCGCCCAGGGCTATACGGTGCGCAGCCCCATTGACGTGCTGCTGGCCGCCTTCTGCATCGAGAACGATTACGCCCTGCTGCACAAGGACCGCGACTTCGACGCCCTGGAGGTCCACCGCGGCCTCAAGGTCTGGAAGCACTGACGAGAGAACGCACATGACGAGCACGCTCAAGATTGAACGCGAGGGCCACGTGGCCCGCGTCACCCTCAACCGCCCGGACGTCCGCAACGCCTTCAACGAGAGCGTCATCGCCGAGCTGACCCAGGCCTTCGCCACGCTGGGGCAAGACCTGACCCTGCGCGCCATCGTGCTCGCCGCCGAAGGCAAGGCCTTCTGCGCCGGGGCCGATCTCAACTGGATGAAGGCCATGGCCGCCTACAGCTGGGACGAGAACCACGCCGACGCCAGCCGCCTGGCCGAGATGCTGTGGACGATCTACCGCTGCCCCGTGCCCGTGATCGCCCGGGTGCAGGGCGACGTCTACGCGGGCGGCGTGGGCCTGGTCTCGGTCTGCGACATGGTCGTGGCGGTCGAGGGCGCGGGCTTCTGCCTGTCCGAGGCCAAGCTGGGCCTGCTGCCGGCCACCATCGGTCCCTATGTCGTTCGCGCCCTGGGCGAGCAGGCCTCGCGCCGTTACTTCGTCACCGCCGAGCGCTTCAGCGCCGCCGAGGCCCACCGCCTGGGCCTGGTGCACGAGCTGGCCACGCCGGAGACGCTGGATGCCAAGGTGCAGGCCCTGCTTGACGCGCTGTGCGCCAACGGCCCGGCCGCCGTGCGGGCCTGCAAGCGCCTGGTCCAGGACGTCGCCCATCATGAGATCACGCCGCAGTTGCGCGACGACACGGCGCGGCGCATTGCCGATATCCGCGCCTCCGCCGAGGGCCGTGAAGGCGTGCAGAGCTTCCTGAACAAGTCCAAGCCGTCGTGGCTGAGCTGATGGACCACCCCGTACGCGCTGCACGCGCCCCCTCGAAGGGGTCAGCCCGAGAGCCCGGAGGAGCCGGATCTCCGGGCTGCGTGCGGGTGGGATGCCGCGGGATGGAGAGATGCGCATGAACCCAAGCCAGACACATTTGCTGCAACGCCGCAGCCTTGACGCGGTGTGGCACCCCTGCACGCAGATGGCGCGCGCCGAACGCGTGCCGCCGCTGCCCATCGCGCGCGGTGAGGGCCCCTGGCTCTTCGACTTCGACGGCCACCGCTACTTCGATGCCAACAGCTCCTGGTGGGTCAACCTCTTCGGCCATTCGGACGCCGGCATCAACGCCGCCATCAAGCGGCAGCTGGACACCTTGCCGCACGTCATGCTGGCCGGCTGCACGCACGAGCCCGCCATTCGCCTGGCCGAGCGCCTGAGTGCACGCACCGGCGGCACGCTGGGCCACGTCTTCTTCGGCAGCGACGGCGCCAGCGCGGTGGAGATCGCGCTGAAGCAGAGCTTCCACAGCTGGCGCAACCTGGGCCAGGCCGAGAAGCGCGAGTTCGTGTGCCTCAGGAACGGCTACCACGGCGAGACCATCGGTGCGCTGGCCGTGACCGACGTCGCCATCTTTCGAGATGCCTACGACCCGCTGCTGATGCGCGCCCACATCGTGGACTCGCCCGACAGCCGCCTGGGCAACGAGGCAGCCGCACTGACCGCGCTGCGTGCGCTGCTGGCCGAGCGCCATGGCCACATCGCCGCCGTGATCCTCGAGCCCCTGGTACAGGGTGCGGCCGGCATGGTGATGCATTCGCCGGACTACCTGCGCCAGGTACGCGCGATGACCCGCGAATTCGGCGTGCACCTGATCGCCGACGAGATCGCCGTGGGCTGCGGGCGTACCGGGCAGTTCTTTGCATGGCAGCACACGCTGACAGCCGGCGAGCTCGCCAGCGCCGGGCCGTCCCAAGCTGGCGAAGCCCCCGTGGGGGGCAGCTCGCGTACTCGCGAGCGTGGGGGCGAACAGTCCCTGTGGCCCGACTTCATCCTGCTCTCTAAGGGCATCACCGCCGGCACGCTGCCCTTGTCGCTGGTGCTCACCACCGACGCCGTCTACCGCGCCTTCTGGTCCGAGGACGTCAGCCGCGGCTTCCTGCATTCGCACTCCTACACCGGCAATGCACTCGCCTGTGCAGCGGCCAATGCCGTGCTGGACCGCTTCGATGCCGGCCAGCTCCAGCACAACGCAGAACAGGCTTCGCTTTTGGCCGAGGCCTTTGCCCCGCTGGCGAAGCATCCCCGCGTGGCCCATCTGCGCCAGCAGGGCATGATTCTGGCCTTTGACGTGGAGGAGGCGCCTGCGGGCTTTGCCGAGGCCTTCCACCTGGCCGCGCGGCGGCATGAGCTGCTGATCCGCCCCATCGGGCGCACGGTCTACCTGATGCCGCCCTATGTGCTGGATGCCGAGCTCGCCGCCTGGCTGGCACGGGCGGTGCGTCGCACCCTGGCCGATCTTTTCCCAGACTCCGATGTTGATTGATCACCTGCAATCCAAGCTGCGCGCCATCGAGGCGCAGTCCCTGACCCGCTTCCTGCGCGAGGCGGAAAGCCCGACCGCGCCTCACCAGGTCGTGCGCGGCGCCGACGGCATCGCCCGCGAGCTGCTGATGTTCTGCAGCAATGACTACCTGGGCCTGGCCGCGCATCCGCGCATCGCCGAGGCGCTGGCCGAGGGCGCGCGGCTCTATGGCGGCGGCAGCGGCGCCTCGCCCCTGGTCAGCGGCCATTCCGTCGCCCACAAGCGCGTGACCGACACCCTGGCCGACTGGTTCTCGCCCCACATCCCCAAGGCCCGCGCCCTGGGCTTTTGCACCGGCTACATGGCCAATCTGGCCGTGGTGACGGCGCTGGGCGACGTCGAGGCCGAGATCTTCTCCGAGACCCTCAACCACGCCTCGCTGATCGATGGCGCGCGCCTGGCCCGCGCCAAGACCACGCGCTACGGCCATTCCGATGTCGCCGGCCTGCGCACGCTGCTGGCGGCGAGCACCGCCAAGGTGAAGCTCATCGTCACCGACGCCGTGTTCAGCATGGACGGCGACATCGCTCCGCTGCCCGCGCTGCTGGCCCTGGCCGAGGAGTTCGATGCCTGGCTGATCGTCGACGACGCCCATGGCTTCGGCGTGCTGGGCAAGCAGGGGCGGGGCTCGGTGGAGCATTTCGATCTCTGCAGTGAGCGCCTGATCCTCGTGGGCACCCTGGGCAAGGCCGCAGGCCTGGCCGGCGCCTTCGTCGTCGCCCACGAGACCATCACCGAGTACCTGCTGCAGGCGGCGCGCAACTACATCTTCTCGACGGCCTCGCCGCCCGCCGTGGAGCACGCCCTGCTGACCAGCTTCGACCTCATCGAGAGCGAGCTGGGCCAGGCGCGCCGCGAGCACCTGAAGGCCTTGCAGCAGCAATTGGCACAAGGCATCAAGGCCATCCTCAAGCGCCACTGCGGCCTGCCCTGGCGCCTGGCGCCCAGCGAGACGCCCGTGCGACCCCTGATCGTGGGCGGCAATGCCGAGGTGATGCAGCTGGCTGCGCGCCTGGAGCGCGAAGGGCTGCGTGTGCCGGGCATCCGTCCGCCGACCGTCGCCGTCGGCGAGGCGCGGCTGCGCATCACGCTGTGCGCCACGCACTCCGTGGCCGACGTGGACCGCCTGCTGGCCGCGCTTGAGGCTGCCGCCTCCGACATGGATCGCGCCGCAGCATGAAGGCCGGCCGCCTGCAGGGCCTGTTCATCACGGGCACCGACACCGAGATCGGCAAGACCTGCGTCACCGCCGGGCTCACGCATGCCCTGGCCGAAGCCGGCGCGCGCGTGGTGCCGGTGAAGTCCCTGGCCGCGGGCCAGGTGCAGGACGCGCAGGGCCGCTGGGTCAATGAGGACGTGCTGCAGTTGCATGCGGCCCAGCGCCTGGGCCTGAGCCTGGAGCAGATCGGCCCGATGCAGTTCCGCGAGCCTTGCGCACCGCACATCGCCGCGCGGCTGGAGGGCAAGACGCTGGAGCGCGACGCGCTGCTGGCTGCGATTCGCGCCAGTGCGCAGCTGGCCGAGCTGGCCCTGGTCGAGGGCGTGGGCGGCTTTCGCGTGCCCCTCAATGACGATGACGACACCGCCGACCTTGCCGTGGACCTGGCCCTGCCCGTGCTGCTGGTCGTGGGCCTGCGCCTGGGCTGCATCAACCACGCGCTGCTGACGGCCGAGGCCATCCGCGCCCGCGGCCTGCGCCTGGCCGGCTGGGTGGCCAATGCCGCCGACCCGCACCAGACCCATGTGGCGGACAATGTCGCCGCGCTGGCCGCCCGCTTCGCCCGCATGGGCGCGCCCTGCTGGGGCCAGGTGCCCCGCCTTTCCGATCCTTCTCCCGCGGCCGTTGCCGCGCATTTCTCGCTGATGCCAGCGGCCCTGCTGCAGGCTGTGCGGCAAGTCCAGGAACCCTGACCATGACCCAGACCCCCAACCAGATCCAGTCGCTGACGCCCTCCACCGATGCCGAGCGTCGCAACGCCAAGCCCTGGACGGTCAACGAGGTCGCGGCGCTCTTCGAGCTGCCCTTCAACGACCTGATCTTCCGCGCCCAGCAGGTGCATCGCGAGCACTTCGATGCCAATGCCATCCAGCTCTCCACGCTGCTGTCCATCAAGACCGGCGGCTGCGAGGAGGACTGCAAGTACTGCCCGCAGTCGGCCCACTTCGACACCGGGCTGAAGGCCGAGAAGCTGATCCCGCTGCAAGAGGTGATGGAAGCCGCGCGTGCTGCCAAGGCCAATGGGGCGACCCGTTTCTGCATGGGTGCCGCCTGGCGCTCGCCCAAGGAGCGCCATCTGGAGGCCATCGGCGAGATGATCACCGAGGTCAAGGCCCTGGGGCTGGAGACCTGCCTGACCGCCGGCATGCTGGGTGACGGCCAGGCCGAGCAGCTCAAGGCCGCGGGCCTGGACTACTACAACCACAACCTCGACACCTCGCCCGAGTTCTACGGCCAGATCATCACCACCCGCACCTACCAGGACCGTCTGGACACCCTGGACCGCGTGCGCAATGTCGGCCTCAAGGTGTGCTCCGGCGGCATCGTCGGCCTGGGCGAAACCCGGCGCGAACGCGCCGGCCTGCTGGTGCAGCTGGCCAACCTGGACCCTTATCCCGAGTCCGTGCCCATCAACAACCTGGTGCAGGTCGAGGGCACGCCCCTGGCCGGCACGCAGGCCCTGGACCCCTTCGAGTTCGTGCGCAGCATTGCCGTGGCCCGCATCATCATGCCGCGCGCCATGGTCCGCCTCTCGGCCGGCCGCGAGGAAATGCCCGAAAGCCTGCAGGCACTGTGCTTCCTCGCCGGTGCCAACAGCATGTTCTATGGCGACAAGCTGCTCACCACGGCCAATCCGCAAGCCGAGAAGGACCGCGCGCTGCTGGACCGTCTGGGCATGCACTGCGCCACGGAGGCGGAGCTGTCGGAAGGCCACGGCAAGGAAGCGAAGATCCGCCTCAACGCCGCGGAGCCGGCCCCCGTCGGCACCCTGCGCGGATGCAGCGCCGCGGCTTGACCCTCCCCCTACCGGCTTCGCCGGCCCCCTCGAGGGGGCTGAGCCCGGACCGGACAGGTCCAGTGGTCCTGTCCAGCCTAGCGAAGAGTCGAGCCCTTGGGCGCGACGCGGCCTGCAAGGTTGACCGTAGGCCCGGCAAAGCCGGATCCTCGGGCGCCGCTGGACTCAAGTCAGCGCTTTGCAAGCTGTTCTGCAACTCGAACTGAGTCTTTGGATCCAAGAGGCCATCCAGCCCTTCAGATGCACACTGCGGCTCACCGGCCGCCCGCTGATCACAAGAAAACCGGAGTTACCGCCATGTTCAAGAAGATCCTGATCGCCAACCGAGGCGAAATCGCCTGCCGCGTCGCGGCCACCGCACGCCGGCTGGGCGTCAAGACCGTGGCGGTCTACTCCGAGGCCGACGCGCGCGCGCGCCACGTGCAGGCCTGTGACGAAGCCGTGCTGATCGGCGGCCCGGCGCCCAGGGATTCCTACCTGCAATGGCAGCGCATCATCGAGGCCGCCCGGGCCACGGGCGCCGAAGCCATCCACCCCGGTTACGGCTTCCTGAGCGAGAACGAGGACTTCGCCCAGGCCTGCGCGGCGGCGGGCCTGGTCTTCATCGGCCCGCCGGCCTCGGCCATCCAGGCCATGGGCCTCAAGGCCGAGTCCAAGCGCCTGATGGAGCAGGCCGGCGTGCCGCTGGTGCCCGGCTACCACGGTGCGGACCAGGATCCGGCCCTGCTGAAGAAGGAGGCCGACCGCATCGGCTACCCCGTGCTGATCAAGGCCAGCGCCGGCGGCGGCGGCAAGGGCATGCGCGCGGTCCATGCCGCCGAGGAGTTCGACGCGGCCCTGGCTTCCTGCAAGCGTGAGGCCATCAACAGCTTCGGCGACGATGCCGTGCTGATCGAGCGTTATGTGCAGCGCCCGCGTCACATCGAGATCCAGGTCTTTGGTGACACGCAGGGCGACTGCGTCTACCTCTTCGAGCGCGACTGCTCGGTGCAGCGCCGCCACCAGAAAGTGCTGGAAGAGGCCCCGGCGCCCGGCATGAGAGAGGCGCGTCGCCGCGAGATGGGCGAGGCTGCCGTGGCTGCGGCGAAGGCGGTGGGCTATGTGGGCGCCGGCACGGTCGAGTTCATTGCCGAGCAGGATGGGCGCTTCTACTTCATGGAGATGAACACCCGCCTGCAGGTGGAGCATCCCGTGACCGAGGCCATCACCGGGCAGGACCTGGTCGAGTGGCAGCTGCGCGTGGCCGCGGGCGAGCCCCTGCCGCTCAAGCAGCACGAGCTGCGCATGCACGGCCATGCCATCGAGGCGCGCATCTGCGCCGAGAACCCCGAGGCCGGCTTCCTGCCCGCCACTGGCCGTCTGGGCGTGGCCCGCTGGCCCTCCCATGTGAAGTTCCAGCGTGGTGATGTCCGCATCGATTCGGGCGTGGACGAGGGCGACGAGATCAGCCCCTTCTACGACTCCATGGTCGCCAAGCTCATCGTCTGGGGCGAGACCCGTGAGCAGGCCCTGGCGCGCCTGGACGCGAGCCTGCGCGACACCCATATCGTCGGCCTGCAGACCAATGTCGCCTTCCTGCGCCGCTGTGCCGCCACGGCCTCCTTTGCCGGTGCCGACCTGGACACCGCGCTGATCGAGCGCGAGAAGGCGGCCCTGTTCGGCCAGCCGGGCCTGCCCTTGCGGGTCGCCGCCGCGGCCGTCGTGGCGCATACGCTGGCCGAGGAAGCCGCCACCGTCGGCCGCGACCCCTGGAGCCAGCGCGACGGCTGGCGCATGTTCGGCGCCTCGGCGCGCCGCTTTGACCTGGCCGAGGGTGACGCTCACCACGAGGTGCTGCTTTCGCGTCACCACCAGGGGGGCATGGCGCTGACGGTGGGCGGCGAGTCGAGCGCCTTTGCCGTGCGCTCCACCGGCACCGAGCAGCATGAGCTGCTGCTGGGCGAGGGCCTGGGCCTTCAGCGCGTGACGGTGAAGACCTACAAGCAAGGCGAGCAGGTCGCGGTGTTCGCTGATGCCGGCTCCGCCCTGCTGACAGAAGTCGACGTGATCGCCCACGCAGGCGAAGGGCAGGGCGAGGGCGGCCGCCTGACAGCCCCCATGCCCGGCAAGCTGGTGGCCTTCCTGGCCCAGCCCGGCGACACTGTCACCAAGGGCCAGCCGCTGGCCGTGATGGAAGCCATGAAAATGGAGCACACCATCACCGCGCCGCGCGATGGCGTGGTGGCCGAGCTGTTGTTCGCCGTGGGCGACCAGGTGGGGGATGGTGCCGAGCTGCTGAAGCTCAAGGCCGCCGAGTGAATCTGCACAGGAGTTCCTTCATGAGCAACTTGCCGCACCAAGTCACCCTGGTCGAGGTCGGCCCTCGCGACGGCCTGCAGAATGAGAAGCAGCCCGTTGCGACCGAGCACAAGGCCCGCTTGGTCAGCTTGCTGCAGGACGCTGGCTTGAAGAACATCGAGGTCACCAGCTTCGTCAGCCCCAAGTGGGTGCCGCAGATGGGCGACAACACGGCGGTGATGGCCGCCATCGAGCGCCGCCCCGGCGTGCACTACAGCGTGCTGACGCCGAACATGAAGGGCCTGGAAGCGGCGCTGCCCACGAAGCCCGACGAGATCGTGGTCTTCGGCGCAGCCTCCGAGGCTTTCAGCCAGAAGAACATCAACTGCAGCGTGGCTGAAAGCATCGAACGCTTTGCCCCCGTGGTCGAGGCCGCCCATGCGGCCGGGCTCAAGGTGCGCGGCGCGCTGTCCTGCGCGGTGGGCTGCCCCTACGAGGGCGACATCTTGCCGGACCAGGTCGAGCGCGTCGTGCAGCTGATGAAGGCCATCGGCGTGGACCACCTGGGCGTGGCGGACACCATTGGCGTGGGCACGCCCAGGCGCATTCAGGCGGCCATGGAGCGGGCGCTGAAGCACTATCCGCTGCACGAGGTGAGCGGGCATTTCCACGACACCTACGGTCAGGCCCTGGCCAATATCTATGCCTGCCTGGAGATGGGCATCCACACCTTCGATGCCAGCGTCGCAGGGCTCGGCGGCTGTCCTTACGCCAAGGGTGCCACGGGCAATGTGGCCAGCGAAGACGTGGTCTTCCTGCTCAATGGCCTGGGGATCGAGACCGGCATCGACCTGGACAAGCTGGTTGACGCAGGCGCCTACATCTCCGAGCAGCTGGGCCGCCCGCCGGTCTCCCGCGTGGCGCGCGCCATGCTGGCGAAGCGGCAGGGCTGAGCGCCGTTTCGCACTGCATCGGCGGCACCTCACGCCAGCGGCGCCAAGCGCCCATTGACCTGCGCCGGCGGCGGGCGCCCAATGTGGCCCAAGGGCCTCAGGCAGGCGCAGCAGGAGACGAGGATGGCTTGCAGCACATGGCAGCGAATCCTGGCCGGGGCGGTGCTGTTGCTCGGCGCGGTGTCGGCGGCGTGGTCCGGCGACCTGCTGGGTGTCACCGAAGACGTGCCGCCCTTTTCCTACCTGGAGGGCGGGCGCTTCGTGGGCCTGGCCAATGAGGTGCTGGACCGTGTGGCGGCGCAGAGCGGCCTGCGCGTACAGCGCAGCATCCAGCCCTTTGCCCGCGGCCTGAAGACCCTGGACGAAGTGCCCAACAGCTTTCTGTATGTCGTCGTGCGCACACCGGCGCGCGAGCCGCATTACCGTTGGGTCGGTCCGCTGGACGACTGCGATGTGGTGGTGCTGACCTTGCGCAGCAGCGGCCTGGACTTCAGCCCCACCACGCCGGACGCCCGAGCCTTGCGTGTCGGTGTGGTCAAGGGCTCGCCTGCAGGCAAGATGGTTCGCGAGGCAGGCATGCCGGAGCGCAGCGTCTACCAGACGCCGGGCAGCGAGACCTCGACCCGCATGCTTTATGCCGGCCACCTGGACATGATTGCCGGCCTGTCCCTGCCTTACCTGCACCAGGCGGCACGCCTGGGTCTGGACGTCAGCCAGCTGACCGTGGCACACATGCTGCAAAAGGGCTACGGCTGCTATTTCGCCTTCAATCCCAAGGTGGACCCGGCGCTCTTCAAGCGTTTCGCCGATGCCTTCGAGATGCTGCGCAGCTCGGGCGAATTGAAGACGCTGCGCGAGCGGGCGATCCAGGCTCCAGCCGCCGCGCGCTGACCGCGGTAGGACGGCCAGCGCCGCTCCCGCGGACGGCGAGCCCGCGCGGCTGGATCAGGCCAGTGCCAGCCCTCGCCCCATTTCCTCCCGCACGCGTTCTTTGAAGCGCTCAGCCCGCTCCTCGCTGGAGCGTTCGCGGATTTGCTGGGCGGCGGCCTCCAGCCACAGCTGAAGTCCTTCTTCGCATTCGATATGGCGGGCCAGGGCACGCAAATCGCCGTCCTGGCCAACCAGCATGCGGGCGACCAGATCCATGGCGTAGAGCTTGGCTCGCGCCAGCCGGCGGGCCTGCTCCACCGCCGCCTGTTGTGCAGCCAGGGCCGCCTCGCGGGCCCGTTCACGCGCCGTGGCCTCATGGGCCTGCTGCTGCGCCTGCAGATCCGCCTCCACCGGGGCGATCAGGCCGCGGCCGTAGAGGTCTTCCACCACGCTGGCGGCCAAGCCCAGATTGCGGGCGAGATCGCGCAGCTGATGCAAGTCCCGGCGCCCATCCACGGTGATCAGCAGCATGCGGTGGCCCGCGGGAAGATCGCGGCGGGGGCTGCTCAGCAGCTGTCGGGCCAGGTCGGTCTTTTGCAGTCTCATGGGGCACTCGCGGGTAGTTTCGGTGGCGATCGCAGGACCAGCGGATCGAAGGGAACCCCATCATGCCGAGGGACTTTGATCGTCTCGTTACAGGACCCGTGCCATTCAGCGAATTCAGCGAATTCAGCGAACTCAGCGAACTCAGCGAAGCTAGGCTTCGCCGTTCATGGCGTGGCCACCGGTGCGCGGGAACAGGGCTTTAGCGGGGATCCCGCAGACGCTCGCAGAACCACCAGAGATGGCCCTCCGGGTCCTGGGCGCCATAGCATCGATCGGCCCAGTACTCGGGGCCGTAATCCTGCACCGCGGGCTCCAACACGATGCGGGCGCCGGCCGCGCGGGCCTGCTCGCAATGGGCCTGGACGTCATCCACATAGAGCATCAGCACCTGTGTGTTGACGCCGCCGCAGGCCTGCGGGCTGCTCATCGGCACGCCAAAGCGCGCCGAGTGCTCGGGGCCGCCTTCACCCACCATGACCAGGCCCTCGCCGTAACGCAGCTGGCTGTGCCGCACGCGGCCGTCCGGGCCGTCAACCTTGAGCTGCACGGTGAAGCCGAAGGCACGGACCAGCCAGGCAATGGCGGCGTTGGCATCTTCGTAAATGACGCTGCTGGCGATGCGAGGCCAGCCTTGCGGGGGGGCTTTCATGGATGGGCTCCTGCTGCGTTGGATCGAGAGCCTGCAGCTTAGAGGGGCTGCCCTGGCCTGTCTTCCCGCCGCTGAAGGACGCGGACTGAACCAGGGAGAGGCGCTTGCCCTGCGCGGCAGATGACCGCAACAATCCGCCATTTGGTTCACAGGGGAGTTCTTGGCATGGACAAACTGATCCTGCGCCACGGCGCAGCGCTGGCGAGCAAGTACGGACAGGCCGGGCTTGGCCGCATCGACGCGGCGCTGAAGTCTCTGGTGGCGGCAGACCGGCGCCGCGGCATCGATACCGAAGTGCTGAGCGTGGATGAGGCCGCGGCCATGAAGCGCCACGGCCTGAACCCGGTGGCCAAGGCGGACCCCAAGGCGCTCAAGGCTGCCATTGACGGGCTGGCCAGTGCTCTGGCGCCGCACTACTTCCTGCTGCTGGGCGCGCAGGACGTGCTGCCGCTGGTGCCGCTGGTCAACCCTGCCTATACCGGCGAAGACGGGGACACCGACAAGACCGTGCCCAGTGACCTGCCCTATGCCTGTGAGGCCCCCTACAGCACCAATGCGGCGCGTTTCCAGGGGCCGAGCCGGGTGGTTGGCCGGCTGCCGGACATTCCGGGGGCCAGCAAGCCTGACCTGCTGCTGCAGCTGATCCGTGCCGCCGCGCGCGCCAGGCCGCTGCCGCGCGAGCTCTTCCAGCAGAGCTTCGGCCTGAGCGCGGCCGAGTGGCAGGCCTCCACGCGGCTGAGCCTCAGCAATCTCTTCGGGCACGCGGATCAACTCAAGCTGGCGCCGCCGCAAGGCCCGCGCTGGAGCAAGGCCGAGCTGGCGCCGCGGGTGCATTTCATCAACTGCCATGGCGGTGACGCGAGCCCGGAGTACCTGGGTCAGAAGGGCGACGACTACCCGGTGGCTCATCGGGCGAGCCACCTGCGCGGACGCATCAGCGCGGGCACCGTGATCGCCGCGGAGTGCTGCTATGGCGCCCAGCTCTACGACCCCGCGGATGCCGGGGGGCAGCTGGGCATCGCCTTGAGCTATCTGGCAGATGGCGCCTGGGGCTTCTTCGGCAGTACCACCATTGCCTATGGGCCCAGCGAGGGCAACGGTTCGGCCGACCTGATCTGCCAGTATTTCCTGCAGCGCATCCTGGCCGGCGCTTCGCTGGGCCGTGCCGCGCTGGAGGCCCGCCAGAAGTTCGCCGGCGAGCGCACCCATCTGGATCCTTATGACCTCAAGACCCTGGCGCAGTTCTACCTGTTGGGGGATCCCTCCTTGCAAGTGGTTGATTTCGCCAGCCACGCCCTGGCCAAGACGCGGGCCTTCAGGGCGGCATTTGCCAAGGTCCAGGATCGCGGCGTGCGCGGCTTGCGCCGCGAGCGGCTGGAGCGCGAAGGGCTGAACCTGGCGCGGTCGCTGCCCCTGTTGCAAGACAGCCGGCAGACCCCGGCGGCGCCCGTCGAGAAGGTCTTGCGCGCCATGGCCAGGGAGAGCGGTCTGGATGTGCGGACAGCGCAGCGGCGCAGCTATGTGCTGCAGGCCGCCAGGATCGGGCCGAAGGTGCCGCCGCGCAGCATCCACGTGCTCAAGGGGCGGCGCGCCAACGGCCAATTGGTGACGCTGGTGGCGACCGAACAGGACGGCGTGCTCCTCCATGTGCGGCGCCTGCATGCCCGCGCGGCCTGAGGCGCTCGCATGAGCCGTCCACTGCAAAGCTGGACCGGTGTCCTCGAGCGGCACCGTCTCGCTGCTGGCAGCAAGAGTGAGCGGCAGGGGCTGGTGCTGCGCCTGGATGGGGGTCAGGTCTTGCCGGTTCGCCGGCTGGGCGGGAACGTCTTCCGCGATGAAGTGCTGGAGGCCTTGCTGGGGCAGCGCCTGCAGGTGCAGGCCCGCCAGCTGGAGAGCGGGGTGCTGCAGATCGAGTCCTGGGCGCAGGTCTGAAGGGCGCCGGGGCCCGTCCAGCGCCCCGGCATTGCTGCGCTGCGCCATAAGCGCCGCTAATAAGGGGCGAGTTCGGTGAATGGCGCTTGCGGTGGCGCCGTCGGCGGTCGTACAACCGGTGGCTTCAGAACCCCGGCTCACGAGGCCCAGCAAGGAGACAAGCCATGAAGATCGGATGCCCCAAGGAAATCAAGAACCACGAGTACCGCGTCGGCCTGACGCCGGCCAGCGTGCGCGAGCTCACCAGCCGCGGCCATAGCGTGCTGGTGCAGACCCAGGCGGGCGCCGCCATCGGTCTGAGCGACGAGCAGTACGTCGCCGCCGGGGCGCAGATCGCGCCGGACGCGGCCACGGTCTTCGCCCAGAGCGAGATGATCGTCAAGGTCAAGGAGCCGCAGCCGCAGGAGTGCGCGATGCTGCGTGAGGGCCAGATCCTCTACACCTACCTGCACCTGGCGCCGGATCCCGAGCAGACCGCGGCCCTGGTCAAGAGCGGTGCCATCTGCATCGCCTACGAAACCATCACCGGCCCCGGCGGCGGCCTGCCTCTGCTGGCCCCGATGAGCGAGGTCGCCGGCCGCATGTCCATCCAGGCCGGCGCGGCCCATCTGGAGAAGAGCAAGGGCGGCATGGGCGTGCTGCTGGGTGGCGTGCCCGGCGTGGCGCCCGCCCAGGTCACCATCATCGGTGCCGGCGTGGTCGGCACCCATGCGCTGCAGATGGCCGTGGGCCTGGGCGCCCGCGTCACGGTGCTGGACAAGAGCGTGGACCGGTTGCGGCAGCTGGACTTGATCTTTGGCAATCGCATCACGACCCAGTACTCCAACGCCCAGAGCGTGGAGGAGTCGGTGCTGGCGGCTGATCTCGTGATCGGCGGCGTGCTGATTCCCGGCGCGGCGGCACCCAAGCTGGTGACCCGCGACATGGTCTCGCGCATGAAGAAGGGCGCCGTGGTGGTGGATGTCGCCATCGACCAGGGCGGCTGCTTCGAGACCTCGCATGCCACCACGCATGCCGAACCCACTTATGTGGTGGACGGCGTGGTCCACTACTGCGTGGCCAACATGCCCGGCGCCGTAGCCCGCACCTCCACCTTCGCGCTGAACAACGCCACCATCGGCCATGCCGTGGCCCTGGCCGACAAGGGCTGGCGCCAAGCCCTCAAGGACAACGTCCACCTGAAGGCCGGCCTCAACGTGGCCCAGGGCAAGGTCACTTACGAAGCCGTCGCGCGCGATCTGGGCTACGACTACGTCGCGGCCGACAGCCTGCTGGCCTGAACTTCCTGTCGCCAAGTGGCCTCAAGCCGGGTTCGCCCGGCTTTTCTTTTCTTGCCGGGCCGTTGACAGCTTTTTGAAAGCAGGCGGACGCAGCGCTTGCGAAAATCACCTGAACGGGGCGCGGTGCCGTTCAAGCGCAATCCGGCATCAGGTGTGCAGGGTTGCACGAAGCATCGTCCCCCCGAATGAAGGGCTGCGTCACCTGAGAGGGTCGGCAGCCGCCGCGGCGCGCATATCATCCCCGCCGTTGCCCAGCGTTTCTACTTGTATCCTGGGCAGAGCGGCGGCGCTGGCACCGGGCCTCTGGTGCGGCGGCCTCGCGGGCTTCAGCGGATGAAGCAGTCATGGGGGAGGCGCAGCCGGGTGTTTTGAGCCCGGCATGCGACAAGTGAATCAATGAATGGGGCTAGGGTGCAGAAGCAGGTCGACAGGTCATGCGCGGAGCCGGGTGCCGGCGCGTGCCGCGTTGATGCGGCTGTGCAGACCGGTGCCCGCTCTCAGGGCGAGGTCGGCACGGCCGGCCAACAGCCTTATCGGGTCCAGTGGGAAACCGAGCGTGAGCAGGATCCCGCTTTCCTGCGCGAATGGGAGGAGCTGCTGGCCATCAACGGCGGGCCGGAGCCCATCTACCAGTCGCCGGGCTTTCTGCAGTACATCCGCGCGACGAGCCAGGACCCCAAGGAAGTCGAGATCCTGACGGTGCGCGACGCCGCCGGCGGTCGACTGCTGGCCCTGACGCTCATCCGCTACCGTGACCTGGCCATGGGGCTGCAGGTCCGGCATTGGCGTTTCAAGCTGGGCAGCCTGCATGTGGGCACGGTGATGGGCAGCACGGTGCTGGGGGACGAATCCCCGGCCGTGCTGGCGTGCATGGTCCGCTTCCTCTTCGCCCAGCGCCGCCGGGTGAGCGGCCTGTCGCTGCCATCCCTGCCGCAACAGAGCGACTGCCATCAAGGCCTGGAGATCCTCTGCCGCCAGCGGGGCCTGCACGCCTGCGTGCTCAACGGCTGGCGCGAATGCCACAAGATCCCCCTGCCTGGTGACTTCAACGCCTATCTGGCGCAATTCGGCAGCAAGCACCGCTACAACCTGAAGCGCCAGGTCCGGCTGCTGCGCGAGCATGCACCCATGGAACTGCTGCGCGTCGACCGGCCGGAAGCCGTGGATGTGCTGGCGGCAGCCATCGATCGGCTGGCCCCGCCGGAGGTGAAGGGCGCGCTGATCTCCCGGGAGAAGTTTGCGGCCATGGCCCGGCTGGGTATGCTGCGCTGCTATGTGCTGCAGTCCGACGGCGTGCCTGTGGCCGCCCTGGTGGCGACGCAGTACGGACAGACCCTGCATCTGCACAACGTGCTGACCGATCCGGCCATGCTGCGCTTCTCGGTGGGCACCTCCATCCTGTACCTGGCCATCGAGGATCTGAGCAGCGAAGGGCGCTTCAGCGCCATCGATCTCGGCTACAGCTCGCCCTCGCACAGTCATCAGTCCACCAATCGTGTCGAGTCTCGCGGCCACCTGCTGCTGTACAAGAGCAGCCTGCGGACCTGGGCGCTGTGCTCTGCGGAGCGCCTGTTTGGCGAATGGCTGGAGCGAGCCAAGGGCTGGCACCAGGCGGTGAAGGCCTGGCGTGCACGCCGCTCGGCCGCCGCATCCCGGAGCTGCTGAGCGGCGTCAACGCTGTCAGTTCGCGCCCTTGGGGGCCTGGTAGCCGTCGCTGAGAGTCTGCAGGAAGGCGACGATGTCATTCACGTCCTGTGCACTCAGCGCAGGCAGTTGGCCGGGCCGGCGGTCGAAAGGCGCGCCGCGGTGCACGTTGCCCTGGTAGGGCCCTGGCAGGTCGTCGTAGCGCTGGACCTGGCCGTTGACGACTGGATACCAGCGGGCCGGATCCAGGTCACGCGTGGCGTAGAAGCCCACCACTTCCTCCAGGGTCTGGAATCGCGCGTTGTGGAAGTAGGGCGCGGTCAACGCCACATTGCGCAAGCTGGGGACGCGGAACTTGCCGCAGAGCGCGTCCTGCGCGCCGAGGTCGCTGCGCTGCGGGCCGCACAGGCCCAGGTCGAAGAAGGCGGGATTCTGCGTGGCGGCGCTGCGATTGCGCGGCACGCCCAGGGCGAAGTAGCCGTGATTGGTGAACAAGGCCCGCGCGCCGCCAGGCGCGTTGGGCGGCGGGCTGGCGCTGTGGCAGCTCGCGCAATTGCCCTTGCGCGGGTCCGTGAAGGCCGCGAAGCCCCGCGCTTCCTGGGCGCTGAAGCGGGCGCGGCCGTCCTGCACGGCGTCGAACTTGCTGCTGAAGGGCGCGAAGTCCGGGTCCTGCTGCTGGTAGCGCGACAGGGCCTGCAGGCTCGCGTCCAGCAACTGCGTGTCGCTGGCTGCGGCGCTGAGGCCGCTGGCCGTCAGCAAGTCGGGGAAGGCGCTGACGGTGCGCAGCCGCCGCACGTAGCTGGCCACGTCGCTGTTGGCCATCTCGTTGGCGGCAAAGAGCGGGCCGCGCGCCTGGGCCGCGCGGTCATTGGCGCGCCCATCCCAGAAAAGCCCGCCGCGGGCCTGGCCTCGCGCATCAATGCTGAAGGCCGGCGTGCCGTTGAGATAGCGCAGGCTGGGGCTGCTGCGCAAACCTTGCTGGTCCATCAGCAAGCCCCCGACCGGCAGGAAGCTGCCGGCCTTGTCGGCATGGGCCTGGGCGGCCACATGGCAGCCGGCGCAGGCCAGCCGGCCGCTGGCGGACAGGCGCGGTTCGTTGAACAGCTGCCTGCCGACGCTGGCCCGCGTCGGGGGCGGGGGGCGCAGCGCGGCGACCTGCAGGCGCGGGTCGCCGGTGCTGGCCGCCACGCTCGTGGTGGCGGCCGTGGTGGTGGTGGCGGCCGTGGTGGTGGTGGTGGTGGTGGTGGTGCCGGAGGCCGCCGCCTGCGTGGGGGCGCTGCCGCTGGCGTCGGTGGCCGCACCGCCGCCACCGCAGGCACTGAGCAACGCGCCGCTCAGCGCCAGAACTAGACATTGGAGGGAGATGGGCAAGGGACGCATGGCGGGCTCCGGTTGAATGGGGTGGGCAGGCGGGCGTTCAGTCGGCAGGGCGGGAGGCGGCTTGAGTTGGCGCCGGAGGCCTTTGCGCCGGCGGAGAGGGGGGCGTGGATCGGGGGCAGGCTGCGCCGGAGCCGTGGGCGGTGTCGGCGGCTGACGGCAAGGGCGGGGGCGGGGGCGGAGGCGGAGGTGATGGGAGCTCCTGCAGGCGACGCCGCTGTTCGGGGTTCAGGAGGCGGGCCAGACCGGTCTCGTCTGGGGGCTGGTGTTGCTCATGGGCCTGGCTCAGCAGCTTGTCGAGCTGCCGCGCCTGCTCCGCGTTCAGCGACAGCGCCTTTTGCAACTGTCGCTCCCGCATCGCCGCATGGGGCGGCGCCGATGGCGGGGGAGGGGGCGGCGCCGCGTGCGCGCAGTCCATGGCCGGCGGTGCGGGCGGCGTGGGCGAGACTGCCTGGCCCTGGGCCTGCAGCAGCGGCCAGAGGCACAGCAGGGGGATCAGGACCATCGCGCAGGACCGCCGGGAAGGATGGGGACGCATGGGGACTCCAGGAAGACTTCGAAGGCCTCCAGCCTGCGCGCCAATTGGGCAGCGAACATGGAGAAACTGTGGAGGCGGCCTCCACAATTCGGCGGGCTCGCACGCCTAAGATGCCGCCATGCGATTGCGACTCGTGCATCAGCTGGCCCTGTTGACGGCGCTGACCGTGCTGCTGGCGGTGGGCGCCATGGCCAGCCTGCAGGTCTGGAATCTGCGCCGGGGATTCAGCGACTACCTGCGCGTGCAGGACGGCCTGGTGCTGGACCGGCTGATGGTGGCGGCCGAGGCGGATCTGCCGCGGCTGGCCGGCCTGCCTCCCCGCGAACTGCGCGCCCATATGCACCAATGGCTGGCGAGCACGAGTCCACAGGTGGCGCCCGACCCTGCGCCCGAGGAGGGGCCGCCCGAGTTGACTCCCCCGGCAGAGGCCGAGCCTGCGCCAGGCCTGGCGCGCCGCCCCCGGCCTCAGTTGGGCCCGGCCGTCCCGCCGAGGCCGCCGCGCGACCCTGCACGCCTGGGCCAGCGCCTGGTGTTGCTGGATGCCCAGGGCCAATGGCTGGCCGGGCGCCCGGAGATGCTGAGGCAGCCGGGCCAGCGGCGCGCGCTGAAACGCGACGGCGTGATCGAGGCCTACCTCTTCCTGGCCGACCGCAGCGAGGTGCATGACGCCCTGGATGCGCAGTTTCTTCGCCGCCAGACCCTGGGCATCGGGGCCGTGGCCGGGCTTTGCCTGCTGGTGGCCCTGGCCCTGGCCTATCTGCTGGCGCAGCGCTGGCTGCGGCCCTTGCAGCAAGCCCAGCGTGTCGCGCGCCGCCTGGCTCGGGGCGAGCTGGCCGTGCGGATGCCGCAGGACCGGGGCGACGAGATCGGCGCCCTGATGCGCGACCTGAATGCCATGGCCGTCTCGCTGCAGCAGCTGGAAGATGAGCGCCGGCGCTGGATCGCGCAGCTCTCGCACGAGTTGCGCACGCCGCTGGCCATCCTGCGCGGCGAGTTGGAGGCCCTGGCGGATGGCGTGCGTCCCTGGAGCCCCGGCGCGTTGGCTTCGCTGCAGGACGAGGTGCGGCGCCTGCATCGCCTGATCGAGGATTTCCACCTGCTGGCGGTGTCCGAGCTGCGCCGCCTGCCTTGCCAATTCCACACCCTGGACGTGGCCGCCCTGCTGCGCCAGGCAGGGCAGCGCGTGGAGGATCGCATGCGGGCCAAGGGCCTGCAGTTGGCGCTGGACCTGGACGCCGGCCTCGGCACCGCCTGCTGGGATGGCGAGCGCATCGCCCAGCTGCTGGGCAATCTGCTGGAGAACAGCCTGCGCTACACCGATGCCCCAGGACGCGTGCGGCTGGTCGCCCGTCGGCGCGGCGATGCCGTTCAGATCGTGGTGGAGGACAGCGCCCCCGGCCTGCCGCCGGACCAGCTGCGCCAGCTCTTCGAGCCCCTGTTCCGGGCCGAGGCCTCGCGCAGCCGCGCCAGCGGGGGCAGCGGCCTGGGCCTGAGCATCGCGCGGGCCCTGGCGCTGAGTCATGGCGGCAGCTTGCGTGCCGAAGCCTCGGCGCTGGGCGGGCTGGCTCAATGCCTGAGCCTGCCGCTGCAAGTCCCTGCAGGAGACAACGCATGAGCCCGAGCGAGCAGCGCATCCTCATCGTCGAGGACGAGGGCAAGATCGCCGCCCTCTTGGCCGACTATCTGCATGCGGCGGGCTACCCGACGCAGGTCCTGGGTGATGGCGCCGAGGCGCTGGCCCTGCTGCGCCGGAGTCCGCCGGCCTTGCTGGTGCTGGATCTGATGCTGCCGGGCCTGGATGGACTGAGCCTGTGCCGCGAGCTGCGCCAGTTCTCGGCCCTGCCGGTGCTGATGATCAGCGCGCGAGTGGACGAGCTGGACCGGCTGCTGGGTCTGGAGCTGGGTGCCGACGACTACCTCTGCAAGCCCTTCAGCCCGCGCGAAGCGGTGGCTCGCGTCAAGGCCTTGCTGCGCCGGGCGCATGGCCGCTTGCCGGCGCTGGGGGCTTTGGGGCCGCAGCCGCTGGAGGGCGGTTATGCGGTGGACGAAGCCGGCCAGCGCCTTTACTGGCAGGGCCAGCTCCTGCAGCTGACGCCCCTGGAGTTCCGGCTGCTGCGCCTGCTGTTGCGGCAGCCTGGGCGCGTGTTCAGCCGGGCCCAGCTGCTGGAGCAGCTGCACGAGGACTTCCGTGACGTCAGCGACCGGGTCATCGACAGCCATGTGAAGAACATCCGCCGCAAGCTCGCCCAGCTGCGCCCCGCGCAGGATCCGGTCAGCGCGGTCTACGGCGTGGGCTATCGCCTGGATCTGTGAGCATCGCCGGGCCCGGCGGCGCCCTCTTGCGGCAGGGCAAGAAGCGGTGTCGGGCTGCCGCATCGCGGGCTACCACGGCGAGGGCGGCGGGTGTAAAAACGCAGTCCCAAGGGATGCATCAGGAGCCGATGATGAGCGAAATGAATCAAGGCCAGAAGGACCGCCTGATGGCGGATCTGCATGCGGTGGTGGACGAGGCGGAGTCCCTGCTGCGTGCCACGGCGGACCAGACCGGGGCCGGCGCGGCCGAGCTGAGGGCGAAGGTGCAGGCCACGCTGGATCGCGCGCGCCGCGGAATGCAGGAGTTGCAGGCAACGGCGGTCGAGAAGGCCAAGGCGGCCGACGCCTATGTGCACGAGAAGCCCTGGCAGGCCATCGGTGTGGCGGCCGGTGTGGGGCTGCTGCTGGGCATGCTGATCGCGCGCCGCTGAGCCTCGAGCGCTGGGCAAGCCCTCGCCGCGAGGGCGCTCAGCGGGGCTTGCTCAGCCAGCGCTCGAGATCCTCCGAGAGCATGGGCTTGGCGAACAGCCAGCCCTGCCCCTCATGGCAGCCCAGGTCCAGCAGGTGCTTGCGCTGCTCTTCGGTCTCGATGCCTTCGGCGATCACGCGCATGCCCAGTCCGCAGCCCAGGTTGACGACCATCTGCGCGATGGTGCTGCCGGCGCTGGAATGCTGGGCCTCGCGCACGAAGGCACGGTCGATCTTGAGTCGCTCCACCTGCAGCTGGCGCAGCTGGCTCAGCGAGGAGAAGCCGGTGCCGAAATCGTCGATGGCCACCGACGCACCGGTCTCGCGGATGTCGGCCAGCACGCGCAGCACGGTGCTGATGTCTTCCATCGCCATGGATTCGGTGATCTCCAGCTCCAGGTTGCGGCCCTTGATGCCCGCGTCCGCCAGCGCGGCCTTCAGCGTGGCGACGAAGCTGGGGTGGCGGAACTGCGCCAGCGAGATGTTCACCGCGATCCGGAAATCGCGGTGACCCTGGTCGATCAGGCGCCGCACCTGGTGGCAGGAGGTGCGCAGCACGAAATCGCCGATGGTGATGATCAGGCCCGACTGCTCGGCCAGGGGGATGAACTGGTCCGGCGGCACGAACTGGCCCTCGGCGGTGCGCCAGCGCAGCAGGGCTTCCGCGGCGATGGGCTGGCCGCTGGCCAGGTCCACCTGCGGCTGGTAGACGACGAAGAGGCGACGCTCCTCGAAGCTCGCGCGCAGGCCCTTGAGCAGTTTGAAACGCTCGCGGGCATCGGTCCCCATGGCCGATGAGAAGTACTGCGAGGACCCGCGGTTCTGCTGCTTGGCGCGCTTGAGCGCGATCTGTGCGTCCAGCAGCAGTTCCGAGCCGATGGAGTCGGAGTCGGTCAGCCGCACGAGACCGGAGGTGGCCGAGAGCTGCAGGCGTTCGCCCGAGACCAGGAAGGGTTCCACGAACAAGGCATGGATGCGCTCGCTGTTGACCAGGTTCTCGGGGCCCAGCAGACCGAAGGCATCGGAGGAGATGCGGGCCATGGAGGTGTTGAATCCCAGCTGCTCCGCCATGCGCTGAACGACGGCCTGCAGGATCTGGTCGCCGAAGCGGTGGCCGAAGGCATCGTTGATCTCGGCGAAGTCGTCCAGGTCGATGAGAGCCAGGGTCACGCCGTCGGGCGCCTTGAGGTTCTGCTCGAGCACCTCGATGAAGCGCGTGCGGTTGGGCAGGTGCAGCAGCTGGTCGTTGTAGGCGTAGTCCAGCAGCCGGCCGTAGAGCACGACGTTCTCGAAGCCCACTGCGATGTTGGAGCAGAAGGCCCGCAGCAGCTGCTGGTCCAGTTCCTCCAGGGGACGCCCCACGTCGATCATCGCGGCCATGGAGCGGCCGTCGCTCAGGCCGAAGTAGAGGCAGGTGACGTCTTCGTACAAGTTGCGCTTCTCATGCAGGCAGCGCTCCAGCATGTCACGCACGCGGCTGACCTTGACGGCGCTGAGAGGCGCGTTGATCAGGCTGCTGTACTGGCCGGCAGCGCCGATGACGCGCGTGGCCTGGGGCTCGTCCCCGCTCATGTGGGCGCAGACCAGGCCCTCGGGCAGGATGCCCAGCAGCGCGCACAACTGGGTGACCACGCCCTCGGCGAAGCGGTTGATGCCATGCAGGCGGCTCAGCTCGGTGCTGGCCTCGACGATCATTTCCAGGCCCTTGCGATTGGCCTCCAGTGCGCGGATCTGCCGGTAGGAGCGGATGGCAGCCGTCAGCACGGTGTAGAGGCGCGTGCGCGTCAGCTCGGACTTGGTTTTGTAGTCGTTGATGTCGTAGGACTGGACGGTCTCGATCTCCGGGGCATAACCCGGCTGGCCGGTGCGCAGCACGATGCGTACGGCGCGCAGCTTGATCTCGTCGCGGATATGGCGCACCAGCTGCAGGCCGGCGTCCTCGGATTCCATCACCACGTCCAGCAGCACCACCGCCAGGTCCGGTTCGCGGGACAGGATGTCGCGCGCGGAGGATGCCGAGTCGGCATGCAGGAAGCTCAGGGGCAGCCCTTCGACGCGAAGGCCCTGCATGGCCAGCTCGGTGGCTTTGTGCACGTCGGCATCGTCGTCGACGATCAGGATGCGCCAAGGGGCAAGGTCGCTGCCACCTTCGTGCTCCTCGTGGTGCTCGGGCCCGTCCAGAAACTCGAGCAGATCGTCATCGTCCTCGGGAAGCGTGGACGCGGGTGCCAGGCTGTGGTTCTCAGGCATGAAGCGGGTCCTGTGCGGCGGAAACGATGTCGCTGCGCTGTCAGCCCCGGGATTCGGCAAGGGCGGGGCGGCCTGGTCGGGCAGCATGCAGCGACGGCTGGGCTGAGCTTACACGCGAAGGCCGTGCTTCTGGCACTTGCCGCGCGTGGAGTTGTGCCGCAATCGGCGGCGGGAAAACAAGCCACATAGTCAGGACTATCTCGCAAAGCCACGGGGCTGCAAAGTACACAGGGCCTGGGACTCGCCCCAGGACCTGGTCGGCCCTAGTGCAGTGTTCGATGCTATGAGGCACTGAAGAAAGCCGATGGCGTTGTCGTCGTGGCTAGGCGCAAATCCTCGCGATGCCCAGCGGCATCGCGAGGATTTGCAACAACGCCAAGGCGGCGAGAACGCGGTTTGATGTGCCGATCAGCGTGGAACACTGCGCTAGGTGCCGGCAGGGTTTGTCCGGTAGGGCCTCGGCGCTTTTTGCATCCTGCGCGCCACAGGCGGCACGGCGCGGGCTGGAAGCGGGAGGCCGGCGGCGCACAATGGCATGCTGGCTCATCTCCACGGGGCTTGGCTTCGAGGATGACCATCGACGCCAGGATCCCGCTCAATATGGCACCCAACACCGCACCAAACACGGCACAGGACGCGGCACAAGCTACGCCGCCCGGCGGACTTGAAACGCAGCTGCGTCGGACCTTGGACCGCTTGCTGGAGAGTCTGCAGCTGCGCCTGGCCCTGCTGGGCACGGAGTGGGAGGCCGAGAAGCTTCGCTTGTTTTCGGGGCTGGCCGGCCTGCTGCTGTGCCTGGTGCTGGCGGCGGTCGCCCTGGGACTGCTGAGCCTTGCCCTGGTCTGGCTGCTGCCCTCGCCCTGGCAGTGGCTGCTGGCCCTGACTCTGGCCTTGGCCTATGGGCTGGGGGCCTGGGCCGCCTGGCGCTGGGCTCTGGCACGGCTGTCGGCCCCCAGCGGCCTGTTCGAGCAGAGTCTGGCCGAGCTGCAGCGAGACCGCAGCCTGCTGCGGGAAGGCCGGGATGTTTGAGGCGCGACAGCTGGCGCTCAGGCAGCGGCAGCTGGAGCTGCGTCTGCGCCAGGCCGAATTGCGTGGCGAGCTGGCGGCCGACGCGGCGCGGCTGCGGCCGGTCCTGGCGGTGGGCGATCTGGGGTTGGGTGCGTGGCGGCGCTGGCGCAGCTGGACGCAGGCCCCGCTGGGCCGTTGGACTTCGCTGGGCCTGGGGCTGTTGGCCGGCCTGGCGACACGCTCCGCGCAGCGCGGCTGGCGCCGCTGGTTGCCTTGGCTGAAGCTGGCGCGCGGCGCCTATGGCCTGTGGCGGGCCTGGCGGCGCACGAGCGCTGCGGCAGCTCCGACGGGGGCGCATGGCAAGCCGCCGGAGACCGCGGCGGCAGGGGCGCCGCCGCCGGCGTCTTCGCCGCCCTGAGCTTCGCTCAGCGCGGCTTCTTGGCGGCGGGGCGGCTGGCCGCGGCGGGCGAGGGCCTTCCGCCCGACTTCACCCCGGCAGTCCGACTCACCCCGGGCCTGGCCGCGCCGGTGACGCGCGGCGGCAGGCCGGTGTGCTGCGTCAGAATCTGGCCCTTGCGCGGTGCCGCGCCGGGCCGCGGTGCGGCGGCATGCGGCGAGGCCGCCTTGGCCAGGGGCTTGGCCACCGAGGTCTTGACCCCCACCGGCGTGGAGTTCTTGCGACGCGCGCACTGGTAGCTGCCATCGGTCGCCGGCTGGAAGGTCGGGATCAGGTGGTGCTTGCCGTTGCCGATGAGGTCGGCGCGCCCCATCTCCTTGAGCGCCTCGCGCAGCAGCGGCCAGTTGTTGGGGTCGTGGTAGCGCAGGAAGGCCTTGTGCAGACGGCGACGACGCTCGCCGCGCACGATGTCCACGGATTCGCTGTCCCGGGTGACCTTCTTCAGCGGGTTCCTGCTGGAGTGGTACATGGCCGTGGCCGTGGCCATGGGGCTGGGGTAGAAGGTCTGAACCTGGTCGGCGCGGAAGCCGTTGCGCTTGAGCCAGACGGCCAGGTTCATCATGTCCTCGTCCGAGGTGCCCGGGTGGGCGGCGATGAAGTAGGGGATCAGGAACTGCTTCTTGCCGGCGGCCTCGCTGGCCGCCTCGAAGAGCTGCTTGAAGCGGTCATAGGTGCCGATGCCCGGCTTCATCATCTTGGACAGCGGCCCGGACTCGGTGTGCTCCGGCGCGATCTTGAGGTAGCCGCCCACGTGGTGCGTCACCAGCTCCTGGATGTACTCGGGGCTCTGGATGGCCAGGTCGTAGCGCAGGCCCGAGCCGATCAGGATCTTCTTGACGCCCGGCAGCGCGCGGGCGCGGCGGTACATGCGGATCAGCGGGTCGTGGTCGGTGCGCAGGTTCTGGCAGATGCCGGGGTAGACGCAGCTGGGCTTGCGGCAGGCCGCCTCGATCTCGGGGGACTTGCAGCCCAGGCGGTACATATTGGCCGTGGGGCCGCCGAGATCCGAGACGATGCCGGTGAAGCCCTTGACCTTGTCGCGCATCTCCTCGATCTCGCGGATCACGGAGTCTTCCGAGCGGCTCTGGATGATGCGGCCCTCGTGCTCGGTGATGGAGCAGAAGGTGCAGCCGCCGAAGCAGCCGCGCATGATGTTCACGCTGAAGCGGATCATCTCCCAGGCGGGAATCTTGGTGGCGTGGTCGTGGCTGCCGTTTTCGTCGGCGTAGCGGGGATGCGGACTGCGGGCATAGGGCAGGTCGAAGACCAGGTCCATCTCGGGCGTGGACAGCGGCAGCGGCGGCGGGTTCAGCCACACGTCGCGGTCGCCGTGGCGCTGCACCAGGGCGCGGGCGTTGCCGGGGTTGGTCTCCAGGTGCAGCACGCGGTTGGCATGGGCGTAAAGCACCGGGTCGCTCTTCACCTGCTCGTAGGCGGGCAGGCGGATCACGGTGCGGTCGCGCGGCGTGGCCACGGCACGGCCGTCCTCGCGCGAAACCGTGCGGCGCACGATCTGGATGGGCTGGATGGCGGGAACGCCGGCCTCGGCCTTGCCCTGCGCATCGCCTTCATTCCTGGTGCAACTCGCTCCCTTGGCCTCGGCCGTCTCCTCGGTCGTGGCGTAGGGATTCAGGATCTCGTCGACGCGGCCGGGCGCGTCCACGTTCGTGGAGTCCAGCTCGAACCAGCCGGCGAGTTGGGGATCATCCGGCCGGCGCATGAAGGCGGTGCCGCGCACGTCGGTGATGGACTCGATGGGCTGGCGGCGCGCCAGGCGGTGGGCGATCTCGACGATGGCGCGCTCGGCATTGCCATAGACCAGCAGATCGGCCTTGGCGTCGATCAGCACCGAGCGGCGGACCTTGTCCTGCCAGTAGTCGTAATGGGCGATGCGACGCAGCGAGGCCTCGATGCCGCCGATCACCACCGGCACGTCCTTGTAGGCCTCGCGGCAGCGCTGGGTGTAGACCAGCGTGGCGCGGTCCGGGCGTTTGCCGGCCTCGCCGCCGGGGGTGTAGGCGTCGTCACTGCGGATCTTCCGGTCCGCGGTGTAGTGGTTGATCATGGAATCCATGTTCCCGGCCGCCACGCCGAAGAACAGATTGGGCTTGCCCAGGGCCTTGAAGGGCTCGGCCGAGTTCCACTCGGGCTGGGCGATGATGCCCACGCGAAAGCCCTGCGCCTCCAGCGTGCGCCCGATCACCGCCATGCCGAAGCTGGGGTGGTCCACATAGGCGTCACCGGTGACGATGATGACGTCGCAGGAATCCCAGCCGAGCTGCTCCATCTCCTGGCGGCTCATGGGCAGGAAGGGCGCAGGCCCGAAGCGCTTCGCCCAGAAGGGCTTGTAGCCGCTCAAGAGCTTGGCGGGCTTCGGGGGGGAGACGGTGGCGTGGGCGGACATCGGAGCGTATTTCGGGCGGATCTTGCGGGCAACCCGCTATTGTCGCGGGTCAAGGCCGGCTATGGGGCATGGCCCCATGCGCTGCGGGCGTATGTACACGCGAATGCGCGTGAATTCTGGGCGCGAACAGCGGACGCGAACGGTGCTTGCGAATCAGGCTCAGCCGCCCGCTTTTCCCGAGCGACCGAGCGTGGCGATATTGAGCCCGTTCTGTGTCGGCCGGCAGATGGCCTGCGTCCCCAGGCGGGCGCGTTCCTCGGCGGTGACGGGGGGCAGGAGGCTTGCGCCGGTCTGCACCAGGCTGTTCATGAAGCGTTCGATGGCGGCTTCGCCCATGGCGGTCAGGTCGAAGGCGCCGGGGTCCATGATCCACTGGTGGATCAGCCCATCAACCAGGGCCACCAGGGCGATGGCGGCGGTGCCGCTGTCCAGGCTGGCGGGCAGTTGGCCGGCGGCCTTGGCCGCTTCGAAGCAGTCCTGGTTCTGGCTGCGCCAGGCGCGGTGATTGGCCAGCTTGCGGGCATGCAGGGCCTGCATCTCGCCGCTGAACTCCACCTTCTTCATCGCGATCTCGAAGACGCGGCGCGTGCGTTCGCTGTGGCTGCAGGTGTGGAAGACGTTGAGCAGGCCCCAGCGCAGCTCCACGAGGCTGGGCGGCGCGCTCGTGCCTTCCTGGGGCAGCAGGCCTTCCTCCAGGGGCATGGTGGCGCGGTCCATCATGGCCGTGAAGAGCTGGACCTTGTCCTCGAAATGCCAGTAGACCGCACCGCGCGTCACGCCGGCCGCGCTGGCGATGTCCTGCAGGGACGTGCGGGAAACGCCGCGCTCATGGAAGAGCTGCTCCGCAGCATCGAGCAGGCGGTGGCGGGTTTCGAGGGCCTCTTGCTTGGTTTTGCGAACCATGATGTGCGAATTGTAAATCAGCCACCAAAAACATACATACACGAATGTATGTATACTCGCCCGCACTGTTGTCGAAATGGCCATGACGCATCCGTCGTGGTCTTGAGGCTTGATCTGCAGCAAGATGCTGCGCTTCGTCCTCAGCCCCGAGCGCCAGTGCCGCCCGGGGCAAGTCTCCTGACAGTTTTGTGTTTGCCGCCTCCGACACTGGGGGCCGTGATTGCCTCAGAAAGGACTGCTTGTGATGTCCCAGAACAAGATGGCCGCCGTGACGGCCTCCCCTTTGTCGATTTCCGCACGGGCGCGTGCCCTGTACTTGCTGCCCCTGGTCGTGGCTCTCGGTGCAGCGCTGGTGGGCTGTGGCGGCGGGCAGGCCGGCGCCCAAGCCGGGCCGGGCGGCATGCCGCCGCCGCAGGTCGGCGTGATCAAGGTCGAGCCGCAGGCGGTGACCCTGCAGGCCGAGCTGCCGGGGCGGGTCGAGGCCCTGCGGACCGCGCAAGTCCGCGCCCGCGTCAACGGCGTGGTGCAGAAGCGTCTGTTTGCCGAGGGCAGCCTGGTGAAGGAAGGCCAGCCCCTGTTCCAGATCGATCCGGCGCCCTACCAGGCGGCCCTGGACAGCGCCAATGCCCAGCTGGCCAAGGCCCAGGCCAATGTCAGCCAGGCCGTGGCGCAGGCCGAGCGCAACAAGCCGCTCGTCGAGGCGCGCGCCATCAGCCAGCAGGAATACCTGGCCTCGGTCGCTGCGGCCAAGGCGGCGGAGGCCGATGTGGCGGCGGCCAAGGCGGCCGTGCAGACGGCCCGGCTGAACCTGGAGTACGCCAGCGTGCGCGCACCGATCTCCGGCCGCATCGGCCGCGCCCTGGTCACGGAAGGTGCGCTGGTCAGTGCCGTCGAGGCGACACAGCTCGCCCTGATCCAGCAGACCGACAAGGTCTACGTCAACTTCACCCAGAGCGCCAACGAAGTGCAGGGCCTGCGCCGTGCCCTGGCCTCGGGTCAGCTCCGCGCGGCCGGCAAGGACGGCAGCGCAGCCCAGGTCCGTGCCGTGCTGGATGACGGCGCCGAGTCGAAGCCCGGCAAGCTGCTGTTCACCGATCTGAGCGTGGACCCCGGCTCCGGCCAGGTGCTGCTGCGCGCCGAGATGCCCAATGAGCAGGGCCAGTTGCTGCCCGGCCAGTACGTGCGCGTGCGCCTCGCCCAGGGCGAGATGCCTGCCGGCATGGTGGTGCCGCAGCAGGCGGTCAAGCGGGGCACCCAGGGCGACACCGTGCTGGTGGTGGGCGAAGGCAACAAGCCCGAGCCGCGCGTCGTCAAGCTGGGCGGCGCGCAAGGCAGCAGCTGGGTGGTCCTGAGCGGTCTGAAGCCGGGTGAGCAGGTCATCGTCGACGGCTTCCAGAAGATGTTCGTCCCGGGCGCGCCGGTGTCGCCGGTGCCGTGGTCGGCCAGCGCGGCCGCCGCTCCCGCTGCGCCTGCCGCACCCGCCTCGTCGGCTTCCGCCGCGACTCACTGATCCCAAGGAGAAGGCATGTCACGCTTCTTCATCGACCGACCGATCTTTGCCTGGGTGATCGCGCTGTTCATCCTGGTGTTCGGCGCGGTGTCCATCACCAAGCTGCCGGTGGCGCAGTACCCCACGGTGGCGCCGCCCTCCCTGGTGGTGAGCACCGCCTATCCCGGCGCCTCGGCCCAGACCCTGGACGAGAGCGTCATCTCCGTGCTGGAGCAGGAGCTCAACGGATCGCCCAACCTGGCCTATATCGAGTCGGTCTCGCAGGCCAACGGCACGGGCGCCATCACCGTGACCTTCGAACCCGGCACCAACATCGACCTGGCCCAGGTCGAGGTGCAGAACCGACTTTCGCGCGCCGCGCCGCGCCTGCCCGCCTCGGTGGTGCAGCAGGGTGTGCGCGTGGACAAGGCGCGCAACAACTTCCTGCTCTTCGTCACCCTGTCCAGCAAGAACGGCAGCCTGGATCCCATTGCCCTGGGCGACTACGCCTCTCGCGCCATCATTCCCGAGCTGCAGCGCCTGCCCGGCATCGGCCAGGCCCAGCTCTTCGGCACGGAGCGCGCGATGCGCATCTGGCTGGATCCGGCCAAGCTGCAGTCCTTCAACATCAGTCCGGCCGAGGTCAACGCCGCGATCCGCGCGCAGAACGCGCTGGTGCCGGCAGGGGCCATCGGTGAGCTGCCCAATCTGAGCACGCAGACCATGTCCGCCACCGTGGTGGTCAAGGGGCAGCTGGAATCGGTGGAGCAGTTCAAGTCCATCGTGCTGCGCGCCAACACCGACGGCTCCACCGTGCGGCTCAAGGACGTCGCCCGCGTGGAACTGGGCGGGCAGGGCTACGGCTCCTATTCGCGTCTGAACGGCAAGCCCAGCACCGGCATCGGCATCCAGCTCTCGCCCAGCGGCAACGCCCTGGCCTCGGCCCAGGCGGTCAAGGACCGCATGGTCCAGCTGCAGCGCTACTTCCCCGAAGGCGTGGTCTATGAGATTCCCTACGACTCCTCGAAGTTCGTGAAGATCTCCATCGAGCAGGTGGTCGAGACCCTGGTCGAGGCCATCATCCTCGTGTTCCTGGTGATGTTCCTGTTCCTGCAGAACTGGCGCTACACCCTGATCCCCACCATCGTGGTGCCGATCGCCCTGCTGGGCACCTTCGCCATCATGTTGTGGATGGGCTTCTCGATCAACGTGCTGACGCTGTTCGGCATGGTGCTGGCCATCGGCATCCTGGTGGACGACGCCATCGTGGTGGTGGAGAACGTCGAACGCATCATGAACGAGGAGGGGCGATCGCCGCTGGAGGCCACCAAGAAGGCCATGAGCCAGATCTCCGGCGCCATCATCGGCATCACCGTGGTGCTGGTCTCGGTCTTCGTTCCCATGGCCTTCTTCGCGGGCTCGGTGGGCAATATCTATCGGCAGTTCTCGCTGGCGATGGTGGCGTCCATGCTGCTCTCGGCCTTCATGGCGCTGAGCCTCACCCCCGCGCTGTGCGCGACGCTGCTGCGTCCCGTCAAGCAGGGCGAGTCCCATGCCAGGACCGGCTTCTGGGGCTGGTTCAACCGCGGCTTCTCGGCCACGGCCAAGGGCTATGAAGGCTGGGTGGGCAAGCTGCTCAAGCGCAGCGGGCGCATGCTCATCGTCTACGTGGCGGTGATCGGCGTGGTGGGCCTGCTCTACACGCGCATGCCCACCTCCTTCCTGCCCAACGAGGACCAGGGCTACCTGATCGTCAACGTGCAGCTGCCGCCCGGTGCCACCGCCAACCGGACCGAGGCTGCCGTCAAGCAGGTCGAGGACTTCATGCTCAAGCAGCCCGAGGTGCAGAACACCGTCGGCGTGATCGGCTTTTCCTTCTCGGGGCAGGGGCAGAATGCCGCGCTGGTCTTCGTGCCGCTCAAGCCCTGGGAGGAGCGCAAGGGCAAGGAGCACAGCGCCCAGGCCGTGGCCGGCCGTGCCTTCGGGGCGTTCATGGCCGTGCGCGACGCGTTCATCTTCCCGCTCTCGCCCCCACCCATCCCCGAGCTGGGCACGGCCACCGGCTTCGCCCTGCGCCTGCAGGACCGCGGCGGACTGGGCCACGAGGCCTTGCTGAACGCCCGCAACCAGCTGATGGGCATGGCCGGCAAGAGCAAGGTCATCACCGGCATGCGCCCGGACGGCCTGGAGGACGCGCCGCAGCTGCAGCTGGACATCGACCGTGACAAGGCCAACGCCCTGGGGGTGAGTTTTGACAACCTGGGCACCGTGATCGGCACGCAGCTGGGCTCGGCCTATGTCAACGACTTTCCCAGCAGCGGCCGTCTGCAGCGCGTGGTGGTCCAGGCGGAAGCCGCGGCCCGCATGCAGCCGGAAGACCTGCTGCGCCTGAACGTGGTGAACAACAAGGGCCAGAGCGTGCCCCTGTCCAGCTTCGCGACGACCAAGTGGATCACGGGCCAGATGCAGGCCGTGCGCTACAACGGCTATCCCGCGATGCGCCTGGCCGGTGATGCCGCGCCGGGTGCGTCCACCGGTGCGGCCATGGCCGAGCTGGAGAAGATGGTGGCCCAGCTGCCGCCGGGCATAGGCTACGAGTGGACGGGCCTGTCGCGCGAGGAGAAGATCTCCGGCTCGCAGGCCACCGTGCTGCTGCTGTTCTCGCTGCTGGCCGTGTTCCTGTGCCTGGCCGCGCTGTACGAGAGCTGGTCCATCCCCTTCTCCGTGCTGCTGGTGGTGCCGCTGGGCCTGCTGGGCGCGCTCACCGGCGCCACGCTGCGCGGCATGCCCAATGACGTGTTCTTCAAGGTGGGCCTGATCACCATCATCGGCCTGTCGGCCAAGAACGCCATCCTGATCATCGAGTTCGCCAAGGACCTGCAGGCCGAAGGCCGCAGCCTGGTCGACGCGATCCGGGAGGCCTGTCACTTGCGCTTCAGACCCATCATCATGACCTCCATGGCCTTCATCCTGGGCGTGCTGCCCCTGGTGTTCGCCAGCGGCGCCGGCTCTGCCAGCCAGCGGGCCATCGGCACGGGCGTGATGTCCGGGATGATCTCGGCCACGGTGCTGGCGGTGCTCTTCGTGCCGGTGTTCTTCCTGGTGGTGCGCAGGCTGTTCAAGCCCAGCGAGCGCCAGAAGGCTTTCGATGCCCACCACGCCCACGGGATCGGCCACGCTGCGGAGGGCCACTGAAATGACAACGATGATTGCTTCTCGACTGCGCCTCGGCCTCAGCGCCGTGGCCCTGGCCGCACTGACAGCCTGCATGAGCCTGGCGCCCCAGCATGAGCGGCCGGCGCTGCCGGTGGCCGAGCAGGCGGGCCAGCCCGTCGGGCAAGACCTGACCCTGCCGGCCTGGCGTGACTTCTATGCCGACGCACGCCTGCAGGCCCTGGTCGACATCGCGTTGCGCAACAACCGCGACTTGCGCGTCGCGCTGCGCAGCGTGGACCAGGCCGCGGCCCTGGCTCGCGTCAGCGATGCCAGCCGTTGGCCCACCGTGGCCGCCGGCATCATCAGCAGCCGCGTGCCCAATGCCAAGGACGACACCATCTCGTCCAGCTACCAGGCTGGCCTGCAGGTGACGGCATACGAGCTGGACCTGTGGGGCAAGCTGCGCAACCAGAGCGATGCCGCCCAGGCCCGTTACCTGGCGAGCGAGGACGGTGCCCGCGCCGCCCAGCTGAGCCTGATTGCCGGCGTGGCCTCGGCGCACTATGCGCTGCAGGTGGACGATGCCCTGCTGGACTATGCCCGCAAGACCCTGGCCAGCCGCGAGGACAGCCACCGCCTGACCCGCTTGCGTTTCGACCAGGGGGCGGCCTCCAGCCTGGAGTTGCAGGGCGCGATTTCGGCCCTCGAAGCGGCCCGCGCAGCGCACGCCCAGGTCCAGCGCCAACGCAGCCAGGACGAGAACGCGCTCGTGCTGCTGCTGGGCCAGCCCCTGCCGCAGGATCTGCCCGCAGGCGCGCCGCTGGAGAGCCAGGCGCTGGCACCGCTGGCGGCCGGCGTGAAGTCCAGCGCGCTCCTGGAGCGGCCCGATGTGCGCCAGGCCGAAGCGCTGCTGCTGGCCGCACAGGCCAATGTGGGTGCGGCCCGTGCAGCCTTCTTCCCCTCTGTTACGCTGAGCACCAGCATCGGCAGCGCGAGCTCCGAGCTGTCCGGCCTGTTCAAGAACACGGCCTGGAGTTTTGCGAGCCAGGCCTTGATGCCCATCTTTGACGCTGGCCGCAACCAGGCCAACCTCAAGGCGACGCAGGCTGCCCGTGAGGTCGCGGTGGCCCAGTACGAGAAGGCCGTACAGCAGGCCTTCCGTGAGGTGGCCGACGCGCTCGCCGCGCGCAGCACGCTGACTGAGCAGCTGCGCGCCCAGGAAGCGCTGGCGGCGGCCGAAGCCGAGCGCCTGCGTCTGGTGGAGTTGCGCTTTGCCAATGGCGCATCCAGCAGCCTGGAATTGCTGGACGCCCAGCGAGCCAGCTTTGCGGCCCTGCAGGCGGCCCTGCAGGTTCGCTTGGCTGCGCTGCAGTCTGGCGTTCAGCTTTACAAGGCGCTGGGTGGCGGTGCGGCTGCGGAGCTGCGAGCCCAGCGCTGAGGGCGTCATCAGGGGGCTCCTGCGCGGAGCGGGCGCCTGGCAATGAGAGGGCGGGCTGATCGGCCTGCCCTTTTTCATTGCGCGACAAGGTCTGGGCGCTCTTCGTTCATGCCAGGGTTGGCGCTGAAGAATAACGGTTATCCACCCGGCTGCGGGCTTCTATGATGCGTGGCGGCTCGGCAAGAGCGGATCGGGGGGTCCGCGGCCGGCTGCTCACATCAGCAACCCATGGAGGAATGACCCATGTCCGACACACTGCCTTTCTTTGCCCGTTTCCTGGAAGCCCAGGAGCTGGATGCCGTCAACGGCGGCGGCAAGACGCCGCCCTACCACACCATGAAGTACCCCTCGGACGGTGATGACCATCTGCCCGAAGGCGTGGCCGCTGCGTCGCCCACCACCGCCCCGCTGAAGGATGACGTCGTCGTGACGCTGAAGTACCCGTCCGACGGCGACGACCATCTGGGCAACGAAGTCTGATGGCTGCAGGCGCCGGGCCCTGGTTCGGCGCCTGTTCTTCTTTGGCCGCCCCGTTCACCGTCGGGTGAGCGGGGCGGTATCGCTTGTCTCTCGGGATTCGATGTGCAGCCTCTCGTCCTTTTGTTGACACATGCAGCCGACCACACGACCGTGGACTGGGTGGCCGACGCCCTGAGGCGGCGTGGCGCACGGCCGCTGCGCGTGGACAGCGACCGCTTTCCGCTGGACTGGCAGCTGGGGCTGTGCTGGGAAGGCGGCAGGGACTCGGGTTTTTTGCGTCTGCATGGGCAGACGCATCCCATCGAGGACGTGCAAGCGGTCTGGCTGCGCCAGTTGCAGCCGCCCGCGCTGGACGAAGCCGTGGACGCTCGCTTCCGGGCGCAGTGCGTGCAGGAGTGCCGGCACGTGCTGCGGGCGTTGTGGGACAGACTGGAAAGCGCACGCTGGGTCAACGGCCTTGCGCAAGTGGAACGGGCGGCAGCCAAGCTGCGGCAGCTGCAGCTGGCACGCGAGGCCGGCCTGCGCGTGCCGGACACCCTGTGCAGCAACGATCCCGCCGAGGTACGCGCCTTCCATGCCCGCCAGACGCAGGGCGTGGTGATGAAGATGCAGACCGTGTTGGCGCCGGGCATGCGCGGTGGAGCGGGCAATCTGTACACCACGGTCATCGAGGCCGCGGATCTGGACGACAGCCGCGGGCTGAGCCTTTGTCCTCCCTTGTTCCAGGAGCGCATTCCCAAGGCCGAGGAGCTGCGGGTGATCGCCGTGGATGATCGGTTGTTTTGCGGTGCGATCCGGCCGCGCGCCACGGCCGGCCGGGTGGACGACTGGCGCCCTCAGGCCGACCTGAACTGGTTGCAGGCCCAACTCCCGGAGTCCGTGGCCGAACGCTTTCTCGGGCTGATGCGGCGCCTGGGCCTGCGCTACGGCGCCGCCGATTTCGTCCACACGCCCGATGACGAATGGGTCTTTCTGGAGGTCAATGCCTGCGGCGAATGGGGCATGCTGCAGCATCAGCTGGGCCTGCGCATTGCCGATGCGCTCGCCGAGGCGCTCTTGACCGATCCTTTAGCCGATCCACCCAGCGATCCACCCAACGATCCTTGAGCCGATCCCGCAACCGATCCTCCGGCCGCTTTTCCGATCCTTGTCGCCGCTGCCCAATGAGCTTCCTGCCATGAATGTTCTGATCGTCACCCATTCCCGCGACCACCACTGCACGCCGCTCATCACCCGCGCCTTGATGGCCCGAGGTGCGACGCCCTGGTGCTTTGAGACCGACCTCTTCCCCTCGTCCGTGCAGCTCAGCCTGCTGGCCGACAGCCGGGGGCAGGCTCTGCTGCTGAAAACTCCGCTGGGCCATCTGGACATGGCCGAGCTGCAGGGCTGCTACTACCGCCGCCTGCGCATCGGTGGCGGCATCCCGGACAGCGTGCCGCCCGCCTACCGCGAGGCCGCGCAGAAGGAGAGTCGGGCGCAGGTGCTGGGCCTCCTGCACAGCCTGGATTGCTTCCAGCTGGACGGCTACGAGAAAGTGCGCCGGGCCGACCACAAGCAACTGCAGCTCAAGGTGGCGGCGCACCTGGGCCTGGAGATTCCTGACAGCCTCTCCACCAATGACCCGCAGGCCGTGCGCGAGTTCTTCGACAGCCACCCGCAGGGCATCGTCGGCAAGATGCTCAGCTCCTTCTCCATCTATGAGGAGGGGCAGGAAAAGGTGATGTTCACCAACCGCATCCGCGCCGAGGACCTGGACCACCTGGGTGGCTTGCAGCACGGCCCGATGACCTTCCAGGCCCTGGTGCCCAAGGCCCTGGAGCTGCGCGTGACCATCGTGGGTGAGCAGGTCTTTGCCGCGGCCATCGATTCGCAGGTCAACGAACGCGCCCAGACCGACTGGCGGCGCGAGGGTCGCCGCATGCTGCAGGACTGGCAGCACCACACGCTGCCGGCGGACATCCAAGCCAGGCTGCTGGCCCTGATGGACGCCTTCGGCCTGAACTATGGCGCGATCGACCTGATCCTGACGCCGGACGGCCGTCATGTCTTCCTGGAGCTCAACCCGGCCGGTGAATTCATGTGGCTGGAGCAGCACCCGGGGCTGCCCATTGCCGATGCCTTGGCCGACGTGTTGACCGGCCAGCTGCCTCGCCGCGGCACGCCAGGCCTGCTGGCGCCGGATTTCTTTGCGCGCGGCAGGAATCCCCAGCTGGAGGCGCAGGTGGCCTGAACGCTGGCGGGGTAGTGCCGTTCGTCGCTGCCGGCGTATTCAGGGAGGGGGAGAGCGAAGAGTGCCCTGCCGTACGGGCACTTGCCCTGCACCAAGGCTGCGGGTCCGGCTCCGTCGGGCCGCCATGGAGGCCTCCCGAAGGGCCTGCTGCCAGGCTGGTGCAGGCGATCTGGAGGCAGCCCTTACCCCTGTGCGGCAACCCAGGCGCGACCCTGGGTCCAGGCGTAGTTCAAGGCCTGTCGGCGGCCGGTGAAGCGCGGGGTGAATCGCATCACGCGATCATGGTTGGCTGAACCTTGGCCGGATCGAATGGAGACGCTGGCGTAAAAGCCGCCGTCGTCGGAGGTTTTGATGAAAGGTGAGACAAGGAATCGCCCCACCTCGATGCTTTTCTTTTGCATGGTTGTCTCGAGGTGTGCGCCTTGATGAGCCGTCCCTGGTTGGTGTCCAGATAGCCGTCTTGGCGCGGATGGTGATGAGATTCGAGTCCGCGCGTCGCGGCGGGCTCGGAAGAGGGCGCCCTCGTGAGGGGGGGGCGCCATGGGCTGCGACCTGAATGAGTCGCAGCCTGTTCGGTGTGGGCCGCCCGGCTGGGGGCCCGGCCTTCCCAGGCCTGGAGGAGGAATTACAGGGGCTTGATGTTCGAAGCCTGCAGGCCCTTGGGGCCTTGCTTGACTTCGAATTCCACCTGTTGGCCTTCAGCCAGGGAGCGGAAGCCGCCACCGTTGCGGATTTCGCTGTGGTGGGCAAAGAGGTCCTTGCTGCCGTCAGCGGGCGTGATGAAGCCGAAGCCCTTGCCATCGTCGAACCACTTGACGGTGCCGGTTTGGATGCTGCTCATGGTGTTTTCTTTCAAAAATGAAGAGGGAACCGTGCGCGCAAGACGCGGCACACGGAGGACGTACAGACACGCAAGAGAGATCAAGCCGGTGATTGAAGCCACCCAGCGGATTGCTTGGGGGCAGGCACTTCGGGCGACTGCGCGCAGTGGCTCGGGAAGGGAATCAGTCCGATCACGAGTGAAGGTGCTGGCGGCAGATGGGCTGGCCGGTGCAGGACCGGGGCCTCAGCAAAGACCTTCAAAGACCTTGAAGAAACGGTCTTGGGCGAATGTATGAAAAGTGATTCTAGCATTGATCCGCACAATGCGCCATTCATCGCAAAATTCAGGCGACCCAGCGACCCAGCGACCCAGCGACCCAGCGACCCAGCGACCCAGCGACCCAGCGACCCAGCGACCCAGCGACCCAGCGACCCAGCGACCCAGCGACCCAGCGACCCAGCGACCCAGCGACCCAGCGATCCAGCGACCCAGCGATCCAGCGATCCAGCGATCCGAGCATCGCCTTGCCGCGGCGCGGTTCCTCCCCCTGAGTGCGTTTTTTGGCTCTTCCCTCCGTGGGCTTGTCCTCGCACAAGCGCGGGCACTGGGTTCACTTGCAAGATCTCCCGCCATGTCAGATGCCCCCAAGCCTGATCGCCCGCATGTCCCTGGCAGGCTGCAAGCCGTGCCTCCGCACCGACCGTTCTTCGCGCGCGGGCTGCTGCTGCTGACCCTGGCTGGCCTGTGGTGGACGCTGGTCCTGCTGGCACGTCAGCTGGCCTGGCCACTCCCCTGGGCCATGACATCCGGACTGGCGCATGGGCTGCTGTTTGGCCTGGGCGCGATGCCGCTGTTCATGGCGGGATTCTTTTTTACCGCCGGGCCGCGATGGCTGGGCGTGCCACCCGTGGCGGCCACGGCCTTGCGCCGGCCCATGGTCGCGATGAGTCTGGGCTGGGGGCTGGTCCTTCCTGCCCTGCATGTCTGCGTCTGGCTCGCAGGGCTGGGTCTGCTGCTGGTCGCTCTGGGCTGGGGGCTGCTGTGGCGGGAGGCCGGCCGGCTGCTGGCTGCCAGCAGCCGGGATGACCGCCTGCATCTGCGCGGCATGCATGGCGCCTGGCTGATCGGGGTCTGCGGCATGGCGGCCGTCGGGTTGGCGCTGGTGGCAGGGCAGGAGGCCTGGTCCCGCAAGGCGTTGCACGCGACTTTGTGGTGGAGCGTGCTGCCCATCTACGTGCTGGCCTTGCATCGCATGGTGCCCATGTTCGCGGAGGCGCCCCGGCTGCCTGGCGCCGCGGGGGCATGGCGGCTGCCCGAGCGCGGCCTGCTGTGGGCGGGGCTCGCCGGCTGCGCCTGGGGCGGAGCCTGGGATGTGTTGGCGCCGTCCGCGTTGCCGGGTTGGGCCGCTCTTGGCCGCGCGTTGCTGGAGGGCGCCGCCGCCTTGCTGCTGCTGCACCAGGCCTGGCGCTGGCGGCGCATGATGCGCCTGCCCTTGATGGCCATGCTGCTTTGCGGTGGCTTGTGGTTGGCCCTGGGTGTGGGCTTGTCCGCCTGGCCGGTGCTCTGGCGGCTTGCGACGGACGGGATGCCGGGGGAGGCGGGAGGGCTGGGCCTGGCTCCCTTGCATGCCGTTTTCGCCGGCGGGCTGGGAAGCCTGATGATGGCCCAGGTGAGCCGCGTGACCAGCGCGCATGCAGGCCGTTCGCTGGCGGTGGACGCGCCCGTGCTGGCGCTGTTCTGCTTGCTCCAACTGGCGGTGTTCTTGCGCCTTTGCGCTGCCTGGGTCCCCGCCACCCAGTCCTGGCTGCTGCCGCTGGCGGCACTGCTGTGGGGCCTGGCCATGGGCGGCTGGTCCCTGCGTCTGCTGGCCTGGATGCGGCACAGTGCGGCTGTCTGAGCTTCAGTCATTGATCGAGTTCCGGACAAGCTTCGATACACATCTGCCCGCAAATCAGACAAAGCACCCGGCCGCACAGGGCCTGCGCGCGGCGAGTTGTGCACGACACCCGGCTTTGCTGGGCACATGCCGGGCCTGCCGCGCGCCGGTCCTCATGGTTTGCACGTAGAAAGGCGGCTTGGCGCGGCAATGGGCATGGCACTTGCACTCTCCTGGGGCGACGCCCGCGTCGACACCTCAAAGAATCACGGAGACAACGCATGATCCGCACGACCCTGATCGCCGCCATGCCTGGCATGGCCTTGCGCCGCACGCCGCTGACCCTGGCCCTGCTGGCCGTCTTTGCCGCCGGGCTGCCTGCCTGGGCCGACCCTGGCCCTGCGCCCGCCGGCACGGGGGCCGACGAGGCCCAGCCGGGCGCCGACAAGCAGAAGCTTGAGGTGGTGACGGTGACCGCCCGCCGCCGCGAGGAAAGCCTGCAGGACGTGCCTGTTGCGGTGACGGCCTTCGGCGCGGGCGCGCTGGAGAACCTCAATATCCGCAACCTGGGCGACCTGCAATCGCAGGTGCCCAACCTCACGATCTACGCCGCGCGCGGCAGCAACTCCACCATCACCACCTTCATCCGCGGCGTGGGCCAGGCCGATCCGCTGTGGGGCGTGGACCCGGGCGTGGGCATCTATCTCGACGACGTCTATGTGGCAAGGCCGCAGGGCGCCTTGCTGGATGTGTTCGACACCCAGCGCATCGAGGTGCTGCGCGGTCCGCAGGGCACGCTGTATGGCAAGAACACCATCGGCGGGGCGGTGAAGTACATGTCGCGCCCGCTGGGCACCAAGACCGAGGGCAGCGCCAGCCTGGCCATCGGCAGCTATGGGCAGGCGGACGTCAAGGGCTCGGTCGGCGGCGCCAGCAGCGACGGCCAGTTCCGCGCCCGCTTGGCGCTGGCCTCGCTGAACCGCGATGGCTATGGCAAGAACCTCAGCGACGGCACGGATGTCAGCAATCAGAAGACCCGCGCCGGCCGGCTGAGCCTGGGCTTCTTCCCCAACGGTCAGCCCTTCAACGTGCAGTTCGCCGCGGACAAGACCTATGACGAGTCCAATATGCGCGGCTTCCAGCGCCTGGACGTCAACAAGTTCGACCCGGCCAAGACGCCACCCGGCAGCAGCCGCTACGACATCGCCAGCGGTATGCCCAACCGCAACCGGACGGAGACCGGCGGCAGCGCGCTGACGCTGAACTGGACGGTGGATGCGCAATGGACGGCCAAGTTCATCGCGGCTCATCGACGCAACGACACGAGCACCGGCATCGACTTCGACGGCCTGCCTGCGAAGATTGCCGACGTGCTGGCCAGCTACCAGGACACGCAGAACAGCGCCGAGGCACAGCTGGCCTTCGACGGCGCCAGCTCGTCCGGCGTGATGGGGCTGTACGTCTTCAACGGGGATGCCGGAGGCAAGGTCTCCAACAACTTCTTCAACCTCTCCTTCGGGACCACCAACGGCACGGTGCACACGCGCGGCAAGGCCGCCTATGCTGACTGGAGCTGGCATCTGGCCCAGGGCTTCAGCCTCAGCGCCGGCCTGCGCTACACCAAGGAAAGCAAGCGCGCGGTGGTGCTGAACCAGGCCTTCAGCGACGCGAGCTTCACCAAGCCCATCGCCACCCTGGCCGACTTCGACAAGACCCGCGAGGTCAGCAACACCTCGCCCAAGGTCTCGCTGGACTACAAGCTCTCGCGCAGCACCTCGCTGTACGCCAGCGCCTCGCGAGGCTTCAAGTCTGGCGGCTTCAACATCCGCGCCAACACGGCGGCCGTGCCAATCTCCAGCAAACCGTTCGAGGACGAGGTGCTGGACTCCGTTGAAGGCGGAGCCAAGATGCTGCTGGACGGCGGCCGGCTCGAACTCAACACGGCCGTCTTCCACAACAAGTACAAGAACGTGCAGCTCTCGGTGTTCACCTCCTACACGCAGGCCAACGGCACGCCCGGCTTCTTTGGCGACTTCACCAATGCCGGCCGCGCCACCGTGGACGGGGCCGAGCTTGAATTTGACTGGCGTGCCCATCCGGGCTGGACCTTCAGCGGCAACCTCGCGGCCCTGCATGCGCGCTATGACGAGTACATGGACAAGGGCGTGAACGTGGCGGCGCAGAAAAAGTTCACCAATGCGCCAAAGTTCCAGGCGGCCTTCAACCTCGAGAACCGCAGGGCGCTGGGCGGCGGCACGCTGCGCTCACGCGTGGGCCTGAGCTACCGGACCAAGGTCTATCCCACGACGGATCTGAGCGAGGCCATCGCCCAGGACGCCTATGCGCTGCTCAACGCCGGCCTGATCTGGGAACGCGACGAGCACCTGAGCTTCTCGCTGCAGGGCAGCAACCTCACCAACAAGGCCTACCGGACCGACGGCTACAACATCGCCGCGCTGGGCGTGTTGAGCGGCTTCTATGGTGCGCCGCGGACGATCAGTCTAGGCGTTGGCTACAAGTTCTGAGCAAAGCCCTGGGCAAAACCTGAACTTCTCCCCGGCGTGCGAGTTCCAGCGCCGGTTTGATGACCGGCGCACCGCGAGGTGCGGCCGGTTTTTTTTCCACGCCGCGCGAGCGCCGCTTCAGTAGGGCAGGGCGCTCAGGCGCACGGCCTGCCCCGACAGCACGGCATTGCCCGACAGCGGATCCCGAGCCCGCTCATCCAGCAGGGCGTTGAGATTCGCGCCCGGCCGCAAGCTCGCCACGCTCAGTTGTGTGCCCGGCAAGTCATGACCCCAGCCGTGCGGCAGGCTGGCGACGCCAGGCATCATTTCGTCGCTGCATTGCAGCAGCACCTCGATGGCGACGCCCGCTGCATTGCTCAGCAGCGCCCGCTCGCCGTCACGGAGGCCGCGGCTGCGGGCATCGTCGGGATGCAGGATCAGTGCGCAGCGGTCCGGCCCCTTGGCCAGCAGGGGCAGGTTGTGCATCCAGCTGTTGCCGGATCGCAGGTCGCGCCGCCCGATCAGCAGCAGCTCGTCAGGGCCGGCGCGGGGTGGCGCTTCGCCGGGCAGTGCGGCAAGGGCCTCGATGAACTGCGGGGGCGCCAGCTCGATGCGTCCCGAGGGCGTGCGCAGCAGCTCCGGGATGCGCGGCTGCAGTTCCCCCAGGTCGATGCCATGCGGTGCGGCCTGCACGCGGTCGAGGGAGAGGCCTTCAGGCGTGCGGCCGAACTGGTCACCGTAGGGGCCGCTGCGCAGGGCCAGGTCGATGAGGCGCTGCGGCCCCACACGCGGCGCCAGCGCGCCAAGCAGGGCCTCAGTCTGTGCGCCTTCTGCGTCCTTGAGCTGGTGGCGCAGCTCCTGGCGCAGGGCCACGGTGTCCAGTTCGGCGGCGGGCCGGCGCCAGTCCGCGCCACTCACCAGCGCGGCCAGCCGGGTGAGCGTCTCCCATTCCTCCGGCATGCCGGCCGGTCGCTCGAAGACCGGGGCGCTGTAGCGCGCATGGTTGCGCCAGGACAGCTGGCCGAAGGCGATGTCGTAGTGCAGGTCTTCCAGCGGCGAAGGTGCGGGCAGGATGAGGTCGGCATGACGCGTGGTTTCGTTGAGGTAGATGTCCAGGCTCAACATGAAGTCCAGGCCGTCCAGCGCGCGGGCCAGGCGCGGCCCGTTGGGCGCCGAAAGCACGGGATTGCTGGCCACCGTGATCAGGGCCCGAACCTGGCCCTCGCCGGGCGTCTCGATCTCCTCAGCCAGACAGACCATGGGCAGCTCGCCGAACACCTCCGGCGCTCCGCTCACACGGCTGCGGCGCCGGCCCAGGCTCACGCCGCGCCCGCTGCCCGGCCGGCCCTGGGTGTTGACGGCAAAGGCCGCGGCCTTGGGAAACATTGCGCCGCCGGGCTGGTCCAGTTGGCCACACAGGATGTTGATCACATCCACCAGCCAGCTGTTGAGCGTGCCATGGCGCTGCGTGCAGCTGCCGATGCGGGCGTAAAGAGAGGCGTGCGGCGTACGCGCCAGCAGGCGGGCGAGGCGGCGCTGGTCATCGGCAGAGACGCCGCAAAGACTGGCTGTTGACTCTGGAGGGTAGCTTGCTGCGGCATCGCGCACCTGCTCCAGGCCCACCAGCCATTCGCCCAGAGCGCCGACGCGCACCAGGCCTTCATCGAACAGCGCATGGACCAGGCCGAGCAGCAGCCACACGTCGCCGCCGGGCCGAATGAAGAGGTGCTCGTCCGCCACCGCGGCCGTCTCGGTGCGCCGGGGGTCGATGACGATCAGCCGTCCGCCGCGTTCGCGCAGGGCGCGGGCCTTGGCGCGGAAGTCCGGCACCGTCCACAGGCTGCCGTTGCTGACCATGGGGTTGGCGCCCAGCACCACCAGCAGCTCCGTGCGCGGCAGGTCCGGCACCGGGATGCTGAGCCAGTGGCCATACATCAGCGCGCTGGAAAGCTGCTTGGGCATCTGGTCCAGCGTGGAGGCGGAGAAGACGTTGCGCGTGCCCAGCGCGCGGACCAGGCGTGGTGTGTAGGCCAGCAGCCCCACCTTGTGCGCGGCCGGATTGCCCAGGCTCAAGGCCACGGCGTCCGAGCCATGGCGCTGGATCAGCGGGCGCAGGCGGCGCTCGATGTCCTCGAAGGCATCGTCCCAGGCGATGGGCACGTGGCGTCCGTCGCGCTTGATCAGGGGCTGGCGCAGCCGGTCCGGGTCGTCGTGCAGGTCTTTCAGCGACACCCCCTTGGGGCAAAGAAAGCCGCGACTGAAGGGATCCTCCTCGGCGCCGCGGATGGCGCTGACATGGCCGCCGACGGTTTGCACCTCCAAACCGCAGCAGGCTTCACACAGGGGGCAGATCCGGTAGTGTCGCGTCGGTGCGCTCGCGTCTGGTGTGTTCATCGGGGTTTCCTCGGGGGCGGTCATCGGAACGGGACCTTGGCGCATTGTGGTCAGCGCGGGCCGCCCCGGCGTCATCCAGGCGACAGGCGCGGCTCCGGATCAACCATGACAACCGTGAGAGGCGGGGGCGCTGAATGCAAGCAGATGTAAGGAATGCGTGACCAACGTCCGATGGCGCCGAACTTGCATAGACTCCCGCCCCCGGGGAGCATAAGAGAACCATGAGAATCGAGATTGAGCCCGGTGTCCGGCTGTTCGTGGACATCGAGGGAGCAGGCCTGGTGCCCGATGGCGCCTGGATGCGCGAAAAGCCCACCCTGATCCTGCTGCATGGCGGTCCGGGCTTTGACCACAGCGCCTTCAAGCCCGCCTTCGGTGCGCTGGCGGATGTCGCGCAGATCGTGTATTTCGACCAGCGCGGCCATGGGCGCAGCGATGCACGTCCCAGCAGCGAGTGGACCCTGGACACCTGGGCCGACGACGTGGTCCGGCTCTGCGACGCGCTGGGCATCGTCAAGCCCATCGTGCTGGGACAGAGCTTCGGCGGCTTCGTGGCGCAGCGCTATATCGAGCGCCATCCCGAGCATCCGGGCAAGGTGATCCTGTCCAGCACCTCGCATCACATGGGCCTGGATCGCAAGATCGAGGGCTTTGTCCGTCGCGGCGGTGAGGGCGTGCGCGAGAAGGTGCGGGCCTTCTGGAGCGAACCCACGCCGCTGAGCTTTGCCGCCTACTGGGAAGCTTGCCGCGAGCTCTACACCGTCACGCCGCAGACGGATCCTGTGGCAGCGCAGCGCACCTTGTTGAAGCTGGACATCCTGCTGCACTTCGTGCGCGGCGAGAAGCAGAAGCTGCGCCTGCTGCCCGGCCTGAGCCGTGCCCGCTGTCCGGTGCTGGTGATGGCCGGTGAGGAGGATCCCGTCTGCCCGCTGCAGGACGCCCTGGAGATCGCCGACGCCTTGCCCTCGCGCTGCCTGCAGCTGGCCCGTTTCCCGGGCTGCGGCCATGGCGTGTGGAGAGACGATCCGCGAGCCGCCTTCGAGCGACTGCGGCAGTTCATCCTGGAGTGAGCGGGGGGCTCAGGCGGCAGCCAGCAAGGCCTTGAGTTCGCGCTCCAGCAGATGGGCCTCACCCAGGTTGACCTCGATGAGGCGGCGCAGGTGGGTGATGCTCTCGATGTCGATGCTGCGCAGGATCAGGCCGGCCCGGTCGCCTTCCAGGTGTGCCACTTCGGCGCCCATCAGGATGCGTTGATCGTCGCCATCCAGGCGCACGCACAGCAGGCAGGGCTCGCCCATGACGACCAGGTCCGGGCTGGAAAGCTTCAGCAAGGCGCCCTTGAGCGAGAGGTCCAGCACGCCCACGCTGAGCCGGGCATCCACGGTGACCAGTTCGGCCGGCGCATCAAAGCTGACGCGGGCGAAATGGCGGCGTTCCTGGGGCTTGTTCATGGTGGGGCTCCGGCCTTGGCTGTCGACCGGCCCATGCTAGCAGGGGCGAGCCGCCGCGGGGCTGAGGGCGGATTCACTCCGGCGCGTAGATCGTGCTCATTTCGATGGCGGCCTCGAGGCGGTCGGGGGCGACCGCCTCCAGACCCAGCGATTCCAGCGTGTACCAGCAGGCGCGCAGCAGGGCGCTGGTCTCCTGGCGTGCTTCGCTGTCCAACAAGGCGCCCAGCTCGCTGACACGGTCCAGCGAGGGCTGCCGGTTGCGCGAGCTCAAGTGGCTGTGCGGCAACGCCACCGGCGCTTCGTGGTTGAGGGCCACTTCGGTGAGCAGGCGCTGCACCTCGTCCTTGGCCGGCATGGACGTCACCAGCCGCCCCAAGTCGCCCAGCAGCTTCTCGGCAGCACCCGCCAGCAGCCGCGCCGCGTGGTCGCTGCCACCGTCGATGTACAGGCCGGCGGCAATGTCCACGTATTCCAGCGCCAGGGCCAGCTTGGGCATATCTGCGTTCATGGTGCGTGCGCGGGGTGGGGTGACGCGGGGTGAGGGAGCGATGGGTCGCTCGGCTAGCTGCATTCCTCCGTACATCGGGCGCCCTCTCTTCCGAAAATTTTGTGCCCGGAAGTTTAGGTCCGGGCCTTTGCGGACCGCGAGTGCCTGGAGTGGTGCTTTGTCACGCTTTGTGAGCAGCACGGCTGATGGTTTTCCCGGCGTTCCAGACTGGGTTATTGTGTCGCAATCCAGTCGTTCGAGGAGGTTTTCATGAGCGCGCACCGACAACACCAGCCGGCCAGGCCCCTGTCCGGCTTTGACCGCCGCGAAGCCCTGCAGGGCCTTGGCTCGCTGAGCGCCGGCCTGCTGCTGCCTGGGCTGGCTGTGGCCAACGAAAAGAAGGAGGACACCTATGATGAGGACTCCATCCTGAAGGCCGCGACGGACTTCTTCGGCAGCACCACCGAAGGCCTGGCCAAGGTCATCGAGAAAGCCTTCAAGGAGCAGGGGCGGCCGAATGCCTACATCAAGGGCGAGGAAGCCGGCGCCGCGGTGACGGTGGGCCTGCGCTATGGCGACGGCCAGCTGCTCATGAAGGGCGGCGGTGGCGCCCGGGTGTACTGGGCGGGCCCGTCCATAGGCTTTGACTTCGGCGCCAACGCCTCCAAGGTCTTTACACTGTGCTACCACCTGCCGAGTCCGGGGGCGATCTACCAGCGCTTCCCCGGCGTGGAGGGCAGCCTGTACTACATCGGCGGCGCGGGTATCAATTACCAGCGCCTCAACGGGATCACGCTGGCGCCCATCCGCCTGGGCGTGGGGCTGCGCACCGGGGCCAGCGTGGGTTACATCCACTACCGCCGCGAAAAGTCCTACAACCCCTTCTGAGCCAGGCCTGGCCCTCTGGCTTGTGCCAGGGCGGCGGGGCGGGCTGGCGCGGCAAGTCTGCGCAGCACACGACGCTCCAGGTGGGCGGGGCGTGTGCGCAAGCATGCCGGCCGTCGCGGCGCTGCATATCGGCGGCTGCCGCGCACGGCGCTTGCCGGGGCGGGAGGGGCGGCTCGTCAAGTCCCGTGTGCTCGGGGTTTTCGATGAGCGCCGGGCCCATCGCAGGCCCAGCGCGAGTGGTCACTCACAAGCTCTTTTTGGGGCTTGCCCGGCCCGGTGACCGGATGCATGCTCAGTGACCAGGGTCAAAACCCGCGGCAGCCCCTGCGACGAGCATTCGCTGCCATATTCGAACAACCAACGATCAGAAATCCGGAGAGATTCCATGCCCCCGCCCAATCAGGCTTCGCTCGACCTGCCCACCACCTCTCCTCTCGTGCCGCTGGCAACGGCGTCTTCGCTGCCAGCCCAGGACATCAGTGCCGAGGTCTTGCTGGAGAAATACGCCAAGGGCGATGAACAGACGCTGGATGAATTGCGGGCCCGCGTGGCCCGCGCCCTGGCCCAGGCCGAGGCACCCGAGGCCCGCGCCCACTGGGAAGCCAAGTTCCTGGAAGCGCAGCGCCGTGGCTTCGTGCCGGCCGGCCGCATCAACTCCGCCGCGGGCACCGAGCTGACGGCCACCTTGATCAACTGCTTCGTGCAGCCGGTCGGCGACTCCATCGCCCTGGCCGATGACGGGGTGCCCGGCATCTACACCGCCTTGACCGAAGCCGCCGAGACCATGCGCCGCGGCGGCGGCGTGGGCTACGACTTCTCCCGCATCCGGCCCAAGGGTGCCTGGGTGGGCTCCACGCAGAGCAGCGCCTCCGGCCCGGTGAGCTACATGCGCGTGTTCGACCGCTCCTGCGAGACCGTCGAATCCGCCGGCGCCCGCCGCGGGGCCCAGATGGGCGTGCTGCGCTGCGACCATCCGGACATCGAGGAATTCATCCACGCCAAGGACCAGGGCGACCTGCGCAACTTCAACATCTCCATCGGCGTGACCGACGCCTTCATGGAGGCCGTGGAGGCCGACGCCGAGGTGGAACTCGTCCACAAGGCCGAGCCCGGCAAGAAGCTCAAGAAAGCCGGCGCCTACCAGCGTGGCGACGGCCTGTGGGTCTATCGCCGCCTGCGCGCCCGCGAGCTCTGGGACCAGGTCATGCGCTCCACTTACGACCATGCCGAACCCGGCGTGCTCTTCCTGGACCGCATAAACAACGACAACAACCTCTACTACTGCGAGCGCATCGACGCCACCAATCCCTGCGCCGAGCAGCCCCTGCCGCCCTACGGCTGCTGCTGTCTGGGCTCGGTGAACCTCACGCTGTTCGTGCAGAACGCCTTCGGCCCCGATGCCCGATTTGACGAGGAAGGCTTTGCCGAGGTCTGCCGCACGGCCACGCGCATGCTGGACAACGTGCTGGACGTGACCCCCTGGCCGCTGCCCGCGCAGGCCCAGGAGGCGCGCAACAAGCGCCGCGTGGGCCTGGGCTTCACAGGCCTGGGCGACGCCCTGGTCATGCTGAACCTGCGCTACGACACCGACGCGGCCCGCGACATGGCCCGCCGCATCAGCGAAGTCATGCGCAATGCCGCCTATGACGCCAGCGCCGACCTGGCCGAGGAGCGCGGCGCCTTCCCGCTCTTCAACGCCGACCTCTACCTCTCCGGCGGCAACTTCGCCTCGCGCCTGCCGCAAGGGCTCAAGGACAAGATCCGTGCCCAGGGGCTGCGCAACTCGCACCTGCTGTCCATCGCGCCCACCGGCACCATCAGCCTGGCCTTCGCGGACAACGCCTCCAACGGCATCGAGCCCGCCTTCAGCTGGAGCTACACCCGCAAGAAGCGCATGCCCGACGGCAGCTTCAAGGAATACGCGGTGGAGGACCATGCCTGGCGCCTCTACCGCCACCTTTTCGGCAAGGATGCGCCGCTGTCGGACGCCTTCGTGACCGCGCTGGAGCTCTCGGCCTCCGACCACGCCGCCATGGTGGCCGCCGTCGCTCCCTATGTGGACACCGCCATCTCCAAAACGGTGAACGTGCCGGCCGACTACCCTTATGTCGACTTCCAGGACCTTTACACCCAGGCCTGGAAGAGCGGGCTCAAGGGGCTGGCCACCTACCGACCCAACAGCGTGCTTGGCTCGGTGCTGAGCGTGGAGCCTGCTGCCACGCCCGAGCCGCTCAAGCCGGTGGCCGAGGAAGACGGCACCAACCGCCGCCTGCGCCTGGAGCGGCTGCCCAATGCCGTGCTGGCCTCGCTGCGCTGGCCCAGCCGGCCCGAGCTGCCCAACGGCAACCCGGCCTGGAGCTACATGATCCGCCATCCGCATGGGGACTTCGCGCTCTTCGTGGGCGAGCTGCCTGCGGAAGGACCGGACGCCGGGCTGTTCGGGAAGAACCTGCCCTTCGAGGTCTGGGTCAATGGTGCCGAGCAGCCGCGCGGCCTCTCGGCCGTGGCCAAAACCTTGTCCATGGACCTGCGTACCAATGACGCGGCCTGGCTGCGCCTGAAGCTCGACGCGCTGGCCACCGTGGCCGAGGAGCGCGCCTTCGAGATGCCTGTCCCACCGGGCGGCGAGCGCCGTCTGTTCCCGGGTGTCGTTGCCGCCACCGCGGCCGTGATCCGCTGGCGTTGCGAGCAGCTCGGGGCATTGCAGGAGGGCGGTCCCACGCCGGTGCTGGACGCCATGTTCAGCCGCGAGGAGCCGCGCACCAGCACCATGGGCACCCTGGCCTGGGCCGTGGACGTGGACAACCCCGCCACGGGCGAGCAGTTCACGCTCACGCTCAAGGAAGTGACCCTGCCCACACCGGACGGCGGTCACATCACCCGCCCCTGCGCGATGGGCTTCTCGGGCAACTACCCCAAGGCGCTCGACGGCATGGCCCGCCTGCTCTCACTGGACATGCGGGTGATGGACCCCGCCTGGATCGGCATGAAGCTGCGCAAGCTGCTCAATGTGGGCGAGCCCCTGGGGCACTTCATGGCGCCGGTGCCCACCCTCAGCGGTGAGCGCCGCCAGCAGATCTGGCCCTCCACCGTGGCCTATGTGGCGCGCCTGGTGATCCACCGCTACGCCATGCTGGGCATCCTGGACGAGCAGGGCATGCCTCTGGTCGAGATGGGCCTGCTGCAGGCGCCAGCGCCCAAGCTCAGCGGCGGCGCCAGCATCCCGGCCATGGCCGGCAAGCCCTGCCCGGAGTGCGGCAACGCCACCATGATCCACAAGGATGGCTGCGACTTCTGTACGGCTTGTGGGTATGTGGGGCAGTGCGGGTGAGGTGTGCAATGAGGCATGCGCCAGGCGCATGCCTCCACTTCCACCCGACAATCGCTGAATGGCACGCTGGCGAGTCAATACTTGACCGGGCGTCATGGCCGTCTTCTATGCTGCATCACTCCACTCCTCTCTCGCCGCGGCGCTTGGCTGCGGCATTCCTGCTGGCCGCTGCGCTGCCGGTGTCCGCCAGCGCCCAGGTCTTCAAATGTGTGGACAGTGGCGGCAAGACCGCCTACCAGTCCCAACCCTGCCCCGAGGCCACGCGTAGCGCTGAGCTGGATTTGCGCTGGACCTCGTCTGCCTTGCCCAGCCTGACCGGCTCGGCAGATTTCTCTGGCAATGTCTCCGCGTCGGACCTGCGCCGGGCGCTGGTGACGGGCTGCGCTGGCAGCGTGAGCACGCGGGGCGATGCCGCGCTTCGACGCCTGGCGGCCTCGCAGCCGGCCAAGTTCCGCACCTTCTGCGAGTGCGTGGCCGACAATGCGCTGGCAGACGTGGAGCGAGTCAGGAGCATGGCACAGCGCAATGACCGTGCCGGCCTGGAGCAGTTGGGCCTGCGGGCCGGCCTGAGCTGTGCGCCGCGGCTGCAATGAGGCGGCATACGAGGATGCCCCTTCGCCTGCATCGCCTGCCCGGACGGTCGTCCCCGGTCTCGGCGCCCCGCCTGGCGCCTCGGGTCAGCGCACGAAACGCCCGTCCGCCCCGATGATGGCCAGGTCGGCAAAATCCAGGCCGCTGTGGTCGCCGGGGCCGTAGCTGAGTTCCAGCCCGCCCAGGTCGAACTTGCGCAGGCCGTCGAGGGCGGCGAGCACTTTCTCGCGGCTGAAGCTGGGCGCGGCCTGCCGCAGCGCCTCGGTCAGCACCTTGGCCGCGGCGAAGCCTTCCAGCATGGCCGGGGACAGCTCGTCGAAACCCTTGGCCTTGCCCAGCTTCTGAGCTTCCTGCACCAGCGGGTACTTCACAGCGCGCTCGCCCGGGAATACCTGGGTCACGATGACGCCGCGGGCCGCATCGCCCAGCTGCTTGATGAAGCCGGCGGACGCGTTGTTGGACAGCGTGATGACCTGCGCGCTGGAGCCCGCCGCACGCAGGGCCTTGACCCCCTCGGCCACGGCCACGCTGGACCCGATCCACATCACCGCCTGGGCCTCGGCCTTCAGCAGGGCCGGCACCAGGGTGGCATAGGCCGGCTTCTCCCGGTCGGCCTTGAGGACGGCCGCCGGCTGTTGCTTCGCCTTGGCAAAGCCCTTGTTCGCGCCTTCCAGCGCGTCACGACCGAAGGAGTCGTCGACATGCACGACAGCAATGCGGGTCGTGCCCATGGAGTGCAGATGCTCGATGGCCTTCTCGGCTTCGCGCTGGTAGGGGGCGCGCACATTGAAGACGTAGCGCTGCACCGGGTTGTGCAGCAGCATGGCGCCGGTGGAGGGCGCGACCAGCGCGATGCCGTGCTGCTGCAGCAGCGGCAGGATGGCCTCGGTGTGCGGCGTGCCTCGGTTCATGAAGAGCACCACGGCCTTTTTCTGCTCGATCAGCGTGCGGGCGTTGGCGGCGGCCTTCTGTACGTCGAATTCGTCGTCCAGCGTCAGCAGCTGGATCTTCTCGCCCTTGATGCCGCCCTGCGCGTTGATGTGATCGATCCACAGCCGGGCACCGTTCATCGCCTCCTTGACCGAGGCGGCCACCGGGCCCGTGACCCCGATGGTCTGGCCGACCACGATGTCGGCGCGGGCGGGCGCCCAGGCCCATGCACAGGCAAGTGAGCAGGCGAGGGCTGCGGCCCGCAGGCTGGAAAGGTTCATGAGCAGACTCCGTCGGTAGCTTGCGCCGCGGGCGGTGCCAGGCTGCGCAAGAAGGGAATGAGGGCCCGCCTGAGCTGTCGGTGGCGGCTCGGCATCCTAGCGTGAGCCCGGGGCTGCGGCGCCGTGCCAAGGCGCCGGAAGTGCCGAAATCGCGAGGGATTGCGCCGATGTCACCACTGTCACTGACTGTTACCTGCAAACATTGCGCCTGCGTCGTCCTGCGTCACACGCAGTCTTCGCGTTTTTCCTTCAGCCACAGGTGCGCAAAAGGCAGGCGTTGCGCCGGCTGCAGCGCGAGGCCGCGCCCGTCGATGCGGCGTGTGGGCAGCACGTGGCGGTCGCTGCTGGCTTCCAGGGTGAGCGCCAGGTCCAGCGCAAAGGCAGGGTCGCCGATGTGCCAGGAATGGCAGAAGGTGCCGTTGAAGCGCGCCGATTCGGGGTTCAGGGTCTCGAAATAGCTTGAGCAGTCGACATTGACCACCTTGGCATGCGCGGGTGCCGCCGCCCCCACGCGGCCGGCGCGTGGCGCCATGCCCAGCCGCTTGGCATTGCTGGCGCCCAGCACGGCGTCGTGGCCATTGCTGTAGTTGGTCAGCCGGACCACGCGGTCCATCATGGGCTGGGCCCAGCTGTCATCACGGGCCAAGCTGCTGGCGGCGACATCGCCAGCGATGAAGACCAACTGGCCCAGGCGCCAGTCGGACTTGAACAGTTCGCCGCGGCTCTGCGCCCGCGCGAAAGCCTCGATGGCCACGAAGGCGCCGGTGGAGTGGCCGATCATGTGCACATCGATCTTGCAAGCCGGGTCCGGGTCGCGCACCGTGCCGGTACTGGACTCGCGCACCAGCGGGACGAGCAGAGGCAGCAGTTCGGTGACGATGCGGTCGGCCACCCGTGCGGCGTCGGAGCGGTCTTCCAGATAGCCCAGGGTGGAGTTGTCCGAGGGCCAGTCGAAGGCCACGACCACGCCCCGCCAGCCGGCCTCCGACAGCGTGCGTTGCAGCTCGCGCGTGCGCCACAGCACGGCGGACCGGTCGTTGTTGTAGCCATGCAGGAAGATCAGCACATTGCCCGTCTTGCCCGTGATCTCGTCTTCCTGGCCATCCGCCGACTTGATCAGTGCCGTGCGCCAACGCTCGGCGCTCAGGGTGTCGGCGGGGCTGTAGTCCTTCGCTCCGGGCTTGACGCGCAGGAACTGCAAGGCGCCGGGTTCGGCGCCGAACTGCCCGTCTGATTCGGTGTCGCGGGCGGTGACGATGAAGCTGTTCTGAACGGCCATGGTGCTGGGTGTGAGGGGTCGCAAGAGGACCGGAGTATGGTTCCTGGTGTCTGCAGCGCCATCCCTATGTGTGCAGCTTGTCAGCCTCAGCCGGCCATGCCTGCCGCCGCCGCGGTTTCATCCAGCCGCCGCCGCACCAGCTGGATGCCATGCAGCAGTTCGAAGAAGAGATCGGAGTGCCGGATGGGCACCTGCAACTGCCGCACGGCGCGGTGCAGTGCGTCCAGATCCTGGCGCAGGGTCTGTCGGGCCATCGGCCCGGGGAGGGCCTCCAGCTGCGCCTCCAGGGCGCGCAGGCGCTTGTACAGGCCGCGCATGCGCTCGCGCAGGTACCAGCGGTACAGGCGCGGTCCCTGGCTGAGCATCGGCAGAAGGGCGGCACTGGCGGCGAGCAGGGCCAGCAGGCGTTCGGCGTGCGCGGTCAGCCAATAAGGCAGCAGGCGCTGCAGCAGGCCCGGGCCCTGGCGGTAGTAGCGCAGCGCGGCCTCGGACATGGGGTACTCCGGATCGCTGGCCTTGGGGAACTCGCCCGGACGGTCCAGCCAGCCGGGCTGGTCGTGCTCGCGGCGCAGCAGCTCCACCAGCTCCTGCACCAGGTCGGCATGCAGGTCCTTGCGCACCAGCACGGCATTGCTGGTGGACAGCAGTTCAACATCATGGGCCGGCAGGGACTGCGCCAGATCCACGACGCCCTGAGGCAAGGTCACGCGTTCCAGAAAGGGCAGGCGGCGGCTGATGGCCTCGGCCTGCGGCACGCTCATCAGCGCGACGTCCGGGCGGTGCAGCAGGCGCTGGACCACGGGTGCATCGGCCGCGAAGGCCATGAAGGCGACGTCGATCCGGCCTTCGAGCAGAGCCTGTGCGGCTTCGTCGCCGGCCAGGGGGAGCAGCCGGGTGCGCTGGCCGTCCAGGTCATAGAGGGCCAGCACCCGCTCTGCCAGCATGCGCGTGCCACTGCCCGAGGGGCCCATGGCCAGGCGCAGTCCGGCGAGGTCCTGCATTCTGCGCAACTGCAGCCCCGGCCGCAGGAAGATCCACAGGACCTGGCGGTTGATGCGGCCCAGCGAGACCAGGCCGGGGTAGGCACCACCGTCACCCACGCCCCCCTGCACAAAGGCTGCCTGCACGGGCTTGTCGCCTCGGGTCAGCAGGGCCAGGTTCTCCAGGCTTCCTTGCGTGGGTCGCAGCGTGACCGTCACCTTGGAGGCCGACAGGGCCTGGGCATAGCGCTGGCCGAAGTGCTCGTAGGCCCCGCCCTTGAATCCGGTGGCAATGGTGATGTGGTTGGGTGGCGCGGGGATGGTCCAGATCAGCAGACCCGCCACCAGGGCCAGGGCCAGGAGCAGGCCGACCATTCTTCGTCCTGCCTGCGGCCAGCCAGGCCATCGCAAGGGCGTTGGGGGCGGAGGTGCATCGGGACGTTCGTTGGCCGCGGGCATGAAATGACGCAAAAGATCGGGAATCGGGGAGCGCGCAGTGTAGGCGGCGGGCCGGCGCCGGAAGAAAGTCCTGGTCCAGGACATTCACCAGGCCGGCCGGGCGTGCCGCGCCGGCCCGGGCTTTGCCTCAAGGCAGCCGCAAGGTATCCCGCTCGCTGACCCGCACTTCCTGCGCGGGCCCGTTGCCGATGCTGTAGCTGACGATGAGGATCTTGCGCTGGCCGGGATAGGGATCGCCGCCGCCCAGGCTGTTGTCCACATAGACCTCCAGGCTCTGGCCATGGCGGACCATGCTGCGCAGGCGTTGGGTGATGTCCCAGTCGCGACCGCTGGCGCCATAGGTGGCGCGCAGGATGCGCAGGCCGGCGCGTTCCTCGCGGCCGTGCCAGCCGCCGCGCCAGTCGCTGTCGCCCCAGTTGCCGCTACCCCAGCCGGTGAACTGGCTGCCGTCGATGTGGCCGAACTCCTCGTACTCGAAGGTGCGGACGTCGCCGTCGCGGCCGCGGGCATAGATGCGCAGAGTCTTGCGGTGGCCGGGGTCCGGGTCGGCGCCGAAAAGATCGTTGGTGATGCGCACGCGGACGTCGCTGCGCGCCAGCTCCTTGAGCCGGGCGGTGACGTCCATATTGCGGTCGGCCGTGCCATAGCGGGCCTGCAGGATCTGGAACTCGCCCGCGTCGGCGCGGCGCGGCACCTCGGGGTCGACGTTCCAGCCGCCTTCCCAGCGTTCATGCCCCCAGCTGCCGCGGCCCCAGCCGATAAAGAGGCTGCCGTCGATGTGGCTGAATTCCTCGTAGTCGAAGCTGCGGGTCCCGCCATCGCGGCCTTGCGCGATGATGCGGAGGGTCTTGCGGCGGCCGGGATCGGGGTCGACGCCGAAGAGATCGTTGGTGACGCGCACGCGCCGGTCCTCTCGAGCCAGTTCACGCAGTCGCGGCGTGACGTCCACGTTGCGCTCGGCCGTGCCGTAGCGGGCCTGCAGAATTCTGTAGCTGCCTTCGTCGTGGTCGGCCAGCGCGCGGCCGGCGAGGCTGCCCAGCAAGGCCGCGGCCAGGCCGGACTGCAGCAGTTGTCTTCTGTACTTGTTCATGTCATCTCCAAAGCTGAGGCGCGGCACTGGGGCCGCACGTCCTGCGCTCAACGGGGCAGGCCTCGTTAGGGTGGACTGGCGTTGTGCAGGTCGGCAGTATCGCGCTGCCGCATGCGGCGGAACCTTGCGCTACCATGCGGCCGGAATTGGCGGGGCGCGTTGACAGCAAGCAGCCAGAGGAGACCCGCCAGGCGCGGGAAGTTGAGAATGATCGTCACCACGACACCTGGCATCGACGGGGCGACCGTCAGCCGTTATCTGGGCATCGTCACCGGCGAGGTGATCCTGGGCACCCACCTGTTTCGCGACATGGCGGCTGATTTCCGGGACCGCTTCGGCGGCCGTGTCAGCGGCTACGAGAAGACGCTCGCCCAGGCCCGCAGTCAGGCCCTTCGGCAGAAGCAGACCCAGGCCATGGAGCTGGGCGGCAATGCCGTTGTCGGCGTGAAGCTGGACTACGAGACGGTGGGGCCGCAAGGGGGGCTGATGATGGTCACGGCCAGCGGCACCGCGGTGCTGGCCGAACGCCTGGGGGCGGGGCCAGCAGGCTGCGGGCGCGATGACTGAATCCGTGCGGGAGCTCGCCATGCATGAACATGTCTTGCACTTCTGGTTCGACGAGATCGAGCCTCGCCACTGGTGGAGCGCCGACCCGGCTTTTGACGCCCTGCTGAGGGAGCGCTTCCTGCCGCTGCTGGAGCGGGCGGCGCAGGGCGAGCTGTGGCCTTGGCGAGGGACCGCGCGAGGCCGCCTGGCCGAGCTGATCGTGCTGGACCAGTTCTCACGCAACATCTTTCGCGGCACGCCGCGCGCGTTCGCCCAGGACCCCATGGCGCTGGCCTTGTCGCAGGAGGCCGTGGCTGCCGACGCCCTTGATCAGCTCCAGCCGGACGAGCGCGCCTTCCTGCTGATGCCCTTCATGCACAGCGAGTCGCGCCGCATCCACGAAGACGCCGAGCGCCTCTTTGCACAGTGGGCTGCCGGCAGCCACGATTTCGAGCTGCGGCACAGGGCCATCATCGATCGCTTCGGGCGCTACCCGCATCGCAATGCCATCCTGGGACGCGTCTCGACGCCCGAGGAGCTGGCCTTCCTGCAGCAGCCGGGATCGAGCTTCTGATCCGCACACGGAGACCGGCCCTTGCCCCTTGCCCACACGCGTGCGCTCCGCCCACTGCAGACCATGGTGGCAGCATCCGCCGCCCTGGGGCTGCTGGGCTGGGGTGTGTCCCTGCATCTGGCCGGTGCTGATCCGCTGGCCGAGCTCCGCCTGCAGCCGGGGCGCTACACGCTCGTCGAGGCGCCGGCGCTGACGGTCAGGCCTGCCGATGAAACCCGTTCGCGGCCCGCCCGGGTGCTGCTGGCCTTGCGGGCGCCCGAGGGGCAGCCGGTGGAGGCCGAAGTGCGGGACGTGGCCAGGCTGCCGCCGACCGCGCTGCAGGCCCTGCTGCAGCTGCCGCCGGCCAGCCCGCTGGAGCTGCGCCTGGACGCGCGCGGCCGCGTCTGGGCGCTCTCGGCCGCAGGCTTCAGCGTGCTGCCGGAACCGCTCCTGCGCGAGGCGGCCCTGTCGCGTCACCGGGACTCGGTCTTCGGAACGCGCTTCATGGGCTCCGTCTTTCTGGTGGTGTCCCTGGTGCTCGCGGGCGTCGCCCTCCTCGGAAAGCGAAAGGGGACCTCATGACCCTGTCCCGCAAGGCGTCGAGCAAGGTCCGTGGCATCCGCACCGCCGGCGGGGCCGTGCCCGTGCTTGCCGGCCTCATCGTCCTCCTGGCCGGCTGCGCCTCGCCGAACACCCTGCGCCCCTTCAGCACCGACGGCTGCAGCCTGTACCCCGACCGTTCGGCGGCCACGGGCAAGGACTGGTGCGGCTGCTGTGTCGCCCATGACCGGGCCTACTGGCGCGGCGGCAGCGAGCAGGACCGGCTCAAGGCCGACCAGGACTTGCGCGCTTGCGTGAAGGACAGCACCGGCGACGCCGAGCAGGCAGCGCTGATGTACCGCGGCGTTCGCATTGGCGGCAGCGCTTACTGGCCGACCTGGTTCCGCTGGGGCTACGGCTGGGGCTACGGGCGCTACTATCGTTCCCTGAGCCCGATCGAGTCGGCCGAGGCCGACCGGCTGGAGGCGCAGTACGAGGCCGAGGTCGGCTTTGATCAATGCCCCGGCCGGCCCACGCCGCGGCGCGTCCCGCAGTCGCTGCCTGCCAGCCCGGCACAGCGCTGATGTCTTGAATGCGAGGGGATGACCTTCATGCTGATCCACGGCAGCTGCCATTGCCGGAACATGTGCTTTCGCCTGCAGTGGCCGGATGAATGCCTGCCCATTCCCGCAAGAGCCTGCGGCTGCAGCTTCTGCCGCAAACATGGCGGGGTCTGGACCGCCCATCCCCAGGCAAGGCTGGCACTGCAGGTGGAGGACGCCGGGGCGGTCGAGCACTTTGCCTTCGAGACGCGCACGGCGGATTTCCACGTCTGCACGCGCTGTGGCGTGGTGCCCTGGGTGAGCAGCCTGATCGACGGGCGCGCCTATGCCGTGGTCAGCGTCAACGCCTTCGACGGCGTCGACGCAGCGCTGCTGCAGCGCGCCGAGCTGAGCTTTGAAGGCGAGGCGCTGGACGAGCGGCTGCGTCGCCGCGCCGCACGATGGATCCCGCTATGACACCCATGGCCACGACCCGCTGCCCCCTGTGCGGCGGCAGCAACGAATGCACGCCGGCCCGTACCGGCAGCTTCGAGGGCGACTGCTGGTGCCGCACCACGCCCGTCAGTCCCGAGGCCCTGGCCCGCGTGCCGCCCGAGTTGCGCATGAAGGCCTGCCTGTGTCCGCGTTGTGCCCAGGGGCTGGGGCCGCCCGATCCACAGCCCCCGGCCTGAGTCCTGGGGAGATCACTCCTGCGCAGCGGGATCCGGTGCCGCTACCATGCGGGCCCGACGAGGCGCCGCATGCCAGCCAGCGGCGCTCGCGCAAGCAAAACAACAGTCTCTGAGGAGGAAAATCTTGAAGCTCTTGCTGTGGCCGCTGGTCCTGGTGGCGGCCTGGATCGGCTATGGCCGCCTGATGTTCACCGAGTCCCGCCTGCTGCCGCTGCTGACGGCGCACACCCTGCAGGTCTACGAGGGCGATGCCAGCGCCTGTGACTTCTACGACGATGAGGTCCTGGTCGACATCATCCAGGACACGCGGCGCGGGCGCTGGGAGATCGAGGGCGGCAAGGACGAGCTGTGCGACTTCCTGCGCAAGACGGCCGCCGGCTTCGTGCTGGTGGACGCCAACGTCAGCACCAACTTCTCTGACATTTCCCTGCAGCGAAAGGGCTTCCCATGGATGGAGGCGACCCTGCGCTACACCGAGCATATGACGGTGCAGAGCGACCGCCTCCCCGAGATGGTGTTCACCAGCGAAGACGAGCTGGTGCTGGTCCGCACGCTGACCGGCGTCAAGGTCCGGGCCATCCACGCCCGCAGCCAGCAGCTGTGACGAAGCATGGGGCGCAACGGGCTGCTTGAGTTCTGGCACTTCACGCGCAAGGAGGCGCAGGCCTGCCTGTTCGCGGGGCTTTTCTTCCTGTCGGTCTTCCTCGTTCCGCGGGGTGGCGTGCTGGGGGGTGCCGCGCTACGACTTGCTGCTGATGATCGCGCTGGCATTGCAGTGGGGTTTGTGGCGACTGGGGCTGGAGAGTCTGGACGAGATCAAGGCCATCGCGGCTTTCCACTTGCTGGGCTTGGCGCTGGAGCTGTTCAAGACTTCGCCGGCCATTGCTTCATGGGCATATCCAGAGGAGGCCTGGACCAAGGTTTTCGGCGTGCCGCTGTTCTCCGGCTTCATGTATGCGGCGGTGGGCAGCTACATCATCCAGGCTTGGCGGCTCATGGACCTGCGCATCCTGCACCATCCGCCCTACTGGATGGCGGGAACGATGGCGGCGGCGCTTTACCTCAACTTCTTCACCCAGCATTACATCGGCGACTGGCGCTGGTACCTGGCTGCTGGAGCGCTGGGCCTCTATGCGCGCTCGACGGTGGTGTTTCGCCCATGGCAGCGGGATCTGCGCATGCCCTTGCCCTTGGCGCTGGTGCTGATCGGCTTCTTCATCTGGCTGGCCGAGAACCTGGGGACCTTTCTGGGCCTGTGGCGCTATCCGAACCAGCTGGGCGCCTGGGCCACCGTGCACGTGAGCAAGTGGAGCGCCTGGAGTTTGCTGGTGCTGATGAGCTTCACGCTGGTCGCGCAGCTCAAGCACATCAAAGCGCGTATCCATGTGCCGGCCGACCCGGCACCGGGCTGGCCGCAGGCCATTCGCGACTGAGCCCGCGTTTCTGGCAGTCCTTCAGCGCTGCTGGGCGCGCCAGGCCGCCGGGGACGCGCCGAACCACAGCTTGAAGGCGTGGTTGAAGTTGCTCTGTTCGCTGAAGCCCAGCAGGAAGGCCACATCGGTGAGCGAGAGCTCGGGCTGGCGCAGGTAGCGCTGGGCCAACTCGCGGCGGACCTCGTCCAGCAGCTGGCTGAAGCTGTGCCCGCTCTCGGCCAGACGCCGCTGCAGGCTGCGGGCGGAAAGCTGGCGGCGTTCGGCCAGCAGGGCCAGGGTGGCTCGGCCCTGCATCAGCTGGGCGGCGATGTCCTGGCGCAAGGCCTGGACCAGGGCCGGCTCCTGCGTTTCGCGCAAGCGGGCATAGAGACGTGCCTCGGCGGCCTGGGCCAGCGCGGGGAACATGCTGGCGTCGGCATTGGCCAGCGGCTGGTCCAGCAGCGCGGCGGGAAAGCGGGCCTCGGTGACCGGGGCGCCAAACTCGACCGGCACGCCCAGCAGCTGGCTGTACCAGGCCGCGGCGTCGGCATCGGTGGCGGCATGGGCAAAACGCAGCTGTGTCAGGGGCAGCTGCCGCCCCACCAGCCAGCGCCCGAAGCTGTAGATGCCCATCATCACGCTCTCCACCAACTGGTCCGCGCCGGGGCGGTCCAGCCAGGGGCTGTGCCAGCGGTAGACGGCCAGCTCGCCGTCCACGCCAAGCTCGCTGCGGCCCAGGTCGTGGGCCAGGCCTTCGAAGCGCTGGGTCTGGAGCAGGGCCGAGCGCACGTCCGGGCAGGCGCACAGCACCAGGCCGTAGCTGGCGAAGGTGGAGAGCTGCATGCGCCGGCCCACCTCCAGCCCGAACCGGCGATGGCCCAGCTGGCGCGCGGCCTCATGCAGGAAACGGATGTAGCGGTCCACCGGCAGGGCTTCCGGCAGCTGCAGGGGCGCGTTGGCGAGGGCCGGCCAGTCGCAGACCGCCGCCAGCGCAGCGAGGTCCAGCCCCAGCGCCTGCGCGGTCTCCACCGCCGTGCGCGCATAGGCGCCGACCACCCGCGCATGGGCGGCGGCGGGCAGGCGTTGCAGCGGATGGGGCTCCGGGACGGCAGCGGCCGCCTCGGGCGCACCGGCAGAGGGACGGTCGAGCATGGCCCGAAGTGTGCCGCAAGCGCGGCACGGCCGGGCCGGGCCTCAGCGCGGATGCAGGATGTCCTGCAGCTCCGCGTACAGAGGCCGCAGCGGCTCATACATGCGCTTGTAGACCCGCTGGTAGAGCGCCTCGTAGCGCTGGGCATGGGCCGGCACGGGCTCGAAGGTCTGACCCAGGCGGGTCATGGCGGCCACGGCGCCGGCATGGTCCCGATGCAGGCCCAGGCCCACGGCGCCGGCAATGGCGGCACCCAGCCCCGAGGTCTCGTAGGTGTGGGGCCGTGAGGTGGGCAGGTTGAAGATGTCGGCCGTCAGCTGCAGCGCGGCGTCGGACTGCGATCCCCCGCCCGAGACGCGCAGGCTGCGGATGGCCGTGCCCCCGCGGCGCTGGATGCGCTCGGCGCCCTCGCGCAGTGCGTAGGCCAGGCCTTCCAGGATGGCGCGGTAGAGGTGGGCGCGGGTGTGCACGTCGGAGAAGCCGATCACGGCGCCGCGAGCGTCGGGGCCGGGGTGGCGGATGCCCGGGGTCCAGTAGGGCTGCAGCATCAGGCCTTCGCTGCCGGGCGGCACGGCGCGCACCAGGCGGTCGAAGAGCACCTCCGGCAGCACGCCTTCTTCATCGGCCGCCGCGCACTCGGGGTGACCGAACTGCTCCTTGAACCAGCTGACCATCCAGTAGCCGCGGAAGATCTGGACCTCGGTGTTGTACTGGCCGGGCAGCAGGGCCGGGTAGGGGGGAATGAAGGGCAGGGCCTCGACGTAGCGCGGCGTGGTGATGTCGATGGTGGCCGTGGTGCCGTAGCTCAGCGCGCCGATGTCCGGCGTGATGGCCCCGGCGCCGACGATCTCGCAGGCCTTGTCCGCGGCGCCGGCGATCACCGGCAGGCCCTCGGGCAGTCCGCAGGCCTCGGCCGCCGCGCGGGTCAGCCCGCCGATGGTGCTGCCCACCGGCAGCAGCTCGGGCATCTGGTCGGGCGTGGTGGCCAGGGCCTGCCATTTCCAGTCCCAGCCCGGGGCCCAGGCCTGACGCTTGAAGTCGAAGGGCAGGTAGCCGACCTGGCAGGCCACGGAGTCGGCAAAGCGGCCGGTGAGCTTGTAGTGGAACCAGCCCGAGAGCAGCAGCAGCTTGTGCGTGCGGCGGGCCACCTCGGGTTCGTGCTCGGCGATCCAGTTGATCTCGGCTTCGCGGCTGAAGTAGTCGATGGTGCCGTCCACCCGGGCAGCCTTGAAGGCCAGGCGCCACCAGGGCGCGACGGCTCGCGGACGGCTCGCGCGGCGCTGGTCCAGCCAGATGATGAAGCGGCGCAAGGCCTGACCCCCTGCGTCCACCGGCACCAGGCTGCCCCGCTGCGTGGTGACCACCAGGCCCTTCACCGCGGCCTTGAGCTGCGGATGCGTCTGCCACAGGCCGCGGCACACACTGGCGGCAGCTTGCCAGAAGGCTTCCGCGTCGTGCTCCAGCCAGCCTTCCTGCAGGCTCACATAGCCGTCCAGCGTCTGCTGGCATTTGGCCAGCAGGCGGCCCTGCAGGTCGAACAGCAGGGCCCGGACGCTTTGCGTGCCGCAGTCCAGGCTCAGGATGAGCTCGTCGGTGCGGGGGGCGGCGGGAGGGGAAGCGGCGGTGGTGTCGGAACTCATGGGCGCAATTCTGTGGGAATGCCGTAGCAGCGCTGCACGCGCTCGCGGTAGCGATGGCATTCATCGTCCCAGCGCGCGTCACTCCAGCCCAGGCAGGACTGGACCAGGGGCCGCAGTGCCGGCAGCAGGGCGGCGGCGCCATCGCGCAGCAGGAGGCCGGCGCGACTGCGGCGCAGCAGCAGATCGTCCAGGTGCAGGACCGCTTCGTGGCGGCAAGCGTAGCGCAGCTCGGCCCAGCAGCAGGCGGCATGCGGGATGTCCTGGAGCTCGCCGGGCTGGGCCTCGGCCAGCAGCGTTGCCGTGGCGTCGCCGTAGCGGGCCAGCAGGCGCTCGCGCAGCGGCTGGGGCAGGCCGCGCGCAGCATGCAGGCTGGCGATGCCCGGCGGGCGCAGCAGCGGCGCGTCGGGCCGCAGGCGCTGCAGGGCGGGCAGCTGCGGCTGCACGAGGCGCAGGGCCTGGATGGCGCTGGAGCGGAAGGTGGTGAGCTTGCCGCCGCTGACGGTCAGCAGGCCGCGTTCGCAAAGAATCAGGTGCTCGCGCGCTTCCTTGGACGGGTCGCGATGGTCGCCGGAATCCAGCACCGGCCGCACGCCGGAGAAGGTCGACACCACATCGTCCGCCCCCAGGTCCAGGCTAGGGAAGGCGGTGCGGGCCGCCTGCATCAGGTAGTCGAATTCGACCGCCGTGATGCCGGGCTCGCGGTCCAGCGGTTCGCCATGGTCCAGGTCCGTGGTGCCCAGCAGGGTGCGGCCTTCCCAGGGCAGCGCGAAGACCGGACGCCCGTCCTGCGGATGGAAGAAGGCCAGGGCCTGGGCCACGGGCAGGCGCCAGGCCTCGAAGACCAGGTGGCTGCCGCGCAGGGGGCGCAGCAGGGGTTGTGCCGGGCGGCCCGGACCCAGACGCAGCTGGTCCGCCCACGCGCCGGTGGCGTTCACCACCACGCGGGCCTGCACCGCGAGGGTCTCGCCACCGTCCGCCTCGCGCAGCTGGGCGCCGCACACCCGGCCCTGGGTTTCGAGCAGGCCTTCGGCCCGCACATGGTTGAGCGTCAGAGCGCCGTGCAGCCGGGCTTGCGCCAGCACGCGCAGCACCAGGCGCGCGTCGTCGGTCTGGGCGTCCAGATAGGACCAGCCGCCCACCAGGCCCTGGTCCTGCAGATGCGGCGCCTGCGCCAGCACCGCGTCCGGCGCATGCCATTGGCGGCTGCGCTGGCCGGCAAAGAGGTCGTACATCGCCAGCCCCAGGCCCAGGATGCGGCGCCCCTTGCGATCCGACCGGCGCACCGGCAGCAGGAAGCGCAGCGGCGTTACCAGGCCCGGCATGTCGCGCAGCAGGGCCTTGCGCTCGCGCACCGATTCGCGGGTCAGCCCGAACTGGCCCTGGGCCAGGTAGCGCAGGCCGCCGTGGACCAGCTTGGAAGACTTGGACGAGGTGCCGCCGGCGAAGTCATGCGCCTCCACCAGTGCGACGCGTGCGCCGCAGCGGGCCGCCTCCAGGGCAACGCCGGCTCCGGCGATGCCGCCGCCGACGACCAGCAGGTCCAGCGGCTCGGTCTCGTGCTGCCGCAGCGCGGCCCAGGCCTCGGCGCGCTTCATGGCTGGCGGCGGGCCGTCGCGGGCCGCAGATTGCCGGAATCCAGCAGGCCGTGGGGGTCTGCCTCGCGGATCAGGCCGTCGATCAGGCGCAGGCCCGTCGCGCCCTTCTCGGCGCCCAGGTAAGGCGCGTGGTCCTTGCCTACGCCATGCTGGTGGCTGATGGTGCCGCCCTCGCGCACGATGGCCTCGCTGACCGCAGTCTTGAGCGACTGCCAGCGCGCCCAGGCGCTGTCGAAATCAGGTCCGATGCGGAACACGAAGGTGCTGTACACGCTGGAGCCCTGCGGGTAGACATGCGAGAGATGGGTGTAGGCATGGCAGCGTTCGCCATGGCCGGCCAGCGCGCTGCGGCCGGCGTGCTCCATGGCCTGCATCATCGCGGTGACGCGCGGCCAGTCGCAGGCGGTCTCCATGGTGTCCACTGCGTAGCCGGCCTCCCACAGCGCATTGCGCAGATAGACCCCGCGGAAGCGCTTGGCGGCCCATTTGCGGCCCAGCAAGGTGCCGGTGGAGACACCGCCCTGGGCGCGCAGCAGCGGCCGGGCCAGGGCCTGCATGGCGCGCACCTGGGCGCTGCTGCCGGTGAAGCCCAGCATCAGCAGCACCTTGCCCTCGCCGCAGCCGCGCATGCCCAGATATCGCTCCAGCCAGGCGATGGCACCGGCGTGGCCGGCCAGCTTCAGCGTGGTGAGGGTCTCGGTGGCATTGGCCAGGCGCAGCATCGACAGGCCCAAGCGGGCCTGGGCCAGCTCGCGCACGGCGGCCTGGCCCTGCTCCCAGCTGGGCAGGAACCAGGCGACGAAGTCCTCGCGCTCGGGCACGCGGCTGATGCGCACGCTGGCCTCGGTGATCACGCCCAGGCGGCCTTCCGAGCCCAGCACCCATTCGCGCAGGTCCGGGCCGGCGGCGGAGGCGGGCGCAGTGGGGATCTCCAGCGCGCCTTCTGGCAGCTCGACGCGTCCGCCGGCAAAGAGGGCCTCGATGCGGCCGTAGCGCGCCGACTGCTGCCCCGAGGAACGGGTCGCGATCCAGCCGCCCAGCGAGGCGTATTCGAAGCTCTGCGGGTAGTGCCCCAGCATCCAGCCTTCGGCGCGCAGCTGCGCCTCCAGGTCCGGGCCCAGCACGCCGGCCTCGAAGCGCGCCAGCTGCGCTTCGGCGTCCAGGCTGAGCAGGCGGCGCAGGCGCTGCAGGGACAGCGCCAGCACCGGCCGTTCGCCGGCCGGCGGCGTCAGATGGCCGACCACGCTGGTGGCGCCGCCCACCGGGATCACCACCAGGCCTTGCTGCCTTGCCCAGTCCAGCAGCAGCCGGACCTGCGCGCCCGTCTCCGGGCAAGCCACGGCATCGCAGGCGGGCCCGATCCGGCCGAAGCGCAGGCGCAGCCAGTCGCCCAGGCTTTGGCCGAAGCTGGCGCGCAGCCGGGCCTCGGGCTCGGTGTGCAGCGGCAGCGGCGCGCCCTGCAGCTGCGCCGCGTCCAGGCGCGACGCCGGCAGCTGCGCCAGCGCCGCCGCAAGACTCGCGTCCTGCGGCGGCGCGCCCAGCCCCAGGGCCTGCTCCAAAAAGCCCCGGGCTCCCTCGTCAATCGTCGCGTGGATGGATTCGTCGCCCCAGCCGTTCCAGCGTCGCATCGCGTCTTCCCCTCATGGTCTGATGAGGAGGCAGCTTAGGGATGCCGCGGCGCCTTGACTTGGTCTTTGACGACGCGGGGCTTGTGATTTGACGTCAGGCGAGCGCCACTGCGTGCCCGCCCAACTCGCGCGCCAGCGTCACGCTGAGCCGCGCGGCCTGGCCGTAGATGGAGAGCTGCGGGTTGGCGCCGATGCTGGTCGGGAAGATCGAGCCGTCGTGCACCGAGAGGTTGCGCAGCTGCCAGTGCCGGCCGTCCGGGCGCACCACGCCGCGGGCGGCGTCGGCCGCCATGCCGCAGCCGCCCATCACATGGGCGCTGACCAGGCGCAGCTGGTGCGGGCCCAGCGGCAAAGCCTGGATCTGGGCCTTTGCCTCGGCCCAGCTCTTCACGAAGCCGCCCTGCTCGTGCAGCGGCATCACCGTGCGGGCGCCGGCCGCGAACTGCAGCTCGGCCATGGCCAGCAGAGCGCGGCGCGCGCCGTCCAGCAGGACCGCGTTGATGGGATAGTCCAGCACCGGGCTGCCGTCGCTGCGCAGCGTCACCCGGCCGCCGGGCGACTCGGGATGGAAGCCGTCACGCAGCAGGGCCAGTACGGCCTGGGCCTGGGGGAACTGCTTCAGGGTCTGCACATAGCCCTCGCCCAGGCCCACCAGGGTCGAGGCCATCAGCGCCGGGTGCAGCGGCGGCACCTCCAGCTTGAAGCCCAGCGGGCCGTCGATCGGGTCGGTGTGCAGGTAGTGGTCCGTGTAGACGCTCTGCGGCGCCCCTGCCCAGCCTTCGATGCGCTCGTCGAACATGGCGGCCGAGATCACCACCGGATGCAGGAAGGTGCGGCGGCCCAGGCGCTGGTGCGGGTCCGGCGCTTGCGAGCGCAGCAGCAGCGCCGGCGAGTTGATCGCGCCGCCGGCCACCAGGTAATGGCGGGCCCGCACGCGCAGCTCGGGGCCGGCGGGGGCGTCGTTGAGTGCCACGGGGCGGCAGACCAGCGCCTGGACCGTGTCGCCCGACCATTCCAGGCGCTCGGCCCGGGTCTGGGTCAACAGGGTCGCGCCGCCGGCCAGAGCGGCGGGAAGGGTGGTCAGCAGCATGGACTGCTTGGCATTGGTGGGGCAGCCCAGGCCGCAGGAGCCCAGGTTCCAGCAGCCCTTGACGTTGCGCGGGATGCGCTTGGCCTCCAGCTTCAGCACCTGCAGGCCGCGCTCAAGCACGCTGTTGTTGGCGTTGGGGGTGCCTTCCCAGGCGTGCACGTTCAGGCGGGCCTCGGCCTGCGCGAACCAGGGCGCCATGGCCGCTTCGCCCAGCTCCGTCAGGCCAAACTCGCGGCCCCAGAAGGCCAGGGTGTCGGGGGGCGTGCGAAAGCTGCTGGTCCAGTTGACCGTGGTGGAGCCGCCCACGCAGCGGCCCTGCAGGATGTTGATGGCCTTGTCCGCGGTCTTGCGGGCCGCGGCTTCCTGGTAAAGGCTGGTGTAGGCCTCGGCCTCGCGCTGCTTGAAGTCGCTGCTGGAGCGCAGCGGACCGGCCTCGATGATGAGGACCTTCAGACCGGCCTTGACCAGCAGTTCGGCGCTGACGCCCGCGCCGGCGCCGCTGCCGACGATGGCCACGTCGCAGTCCAACTGCTCGGGCAGGGGCGCGATGCCGCCGCCCAGGATCCGCCAGCCCTGGGCCAGGCCCTCGCGGATGGGGTCTCGGAACATGCTCATGCGCGCGGCCTCACTCGAAGGATTGCGGGCCGGGATAGCCCATCAGGGACCAGTGCTCGGGGGCACTGAAGAACACGCCGCAGTGCAGGTCCCGCAAGGCCTGGTAGGCCTGCTCGCGCAGGCTGATCCGCGAGCTGCGCATGCCTTGCAGGGCGGCCTGCACGGCCGGCGTGGCCGCCTCGGCCCAGTCGCTGGCGAGGCCGGCCAGCCCGCGGCGGCCGGCAGCGCTGCTCAGCACCGTGAGCAGTTGCGCGAGCTCGGCCTGCATGGCCGGAGGGAAGCTGGCGATGGCGCCGTCGATCATGTCCAGATGTGCCTGCAGCGCCTGGGCACGCCGGGCCGGCTCGGTGGGCCAGACGCCATCCAGCACGGCCAGGGCGATCGCGCCCATCAAGGCACGGCTGCGCGGGCTTTGCCGCGGCGGGCTGCCGGCGGACGACTGCAGGCCGGGCTCGATGCCGCGCAGGCCGGCGCCGGCCAGGGCCAACAGGAGGCCGCTGCCCAGGCCCAGCTTCATGAGGGTTCGACGTTGCATGCGATCAGGAGGTGAGGATTGAGCGCAGCCTAGTCCCAAGTGGCCCGACACACCAAGAGGGTGCACGCCAGGATAGAGTCCCACGCCTAAAGCTGCGCTCCGAGCCATGGCCCCAGCCACGCCCCAAGCCACGGTAGGCCCGCGGCCCGGCCATGGCCAGCGGCATGCCCGGGTGGTTGGCGACACAATCGGCGCATGAACACCCTGCCTGCCCTGCCGGAAGCGGCTCGCCCGTGGTCGGAGGCCTTGCTGGACCTGGTGGCGCACAAGCCGGCTTCCGGGGAGACGCCGCGCCCGCCCGCCGAGCGGGAGGCGCGGGCGCGAGCCCTGACCGAGGCTGCCGCGCGCAAGGCGGCGGCCACCGCCGCTGGCCTGGCACTGCCGCCCGGCCCGCTGGGCTGGCTGACGGTGCTGCCCGAGCTGATGGCGGTCTGGCGCATCCAGGCGCAGCTGGTGGCCGATGTGGCGGCCCTGCATGGCCACAGCGCCGAGCTGGGCCGCGAGCAGATGCTTTACTGCCTGTTCCGCCACACCGCCGCCCAGGCCGTGCGCGATCTGGCCGTGCGTGCCGGCGAACGGGCCGGGCAGGCGCTGCTGCAGCGGGCGCTGCAGGCCATCGGCCTCAAGCTGGGCGAACGCAGCCTGGGCAGTGCGGTGGCGCGCTGGGTGCCGCTGGCGGGGGCCGCGGGCGTGGGAGCCTATGCCTGGTGGGACACCCGCCAGGTGGGCCGCAGCGCACAGGCCTTGTTCGCGTCCCTGCCGGCCTGAGCGCCGCCGGCGCCTGGCCCGGCCCGGCCGGCGCAGGCCGCTTCAGCGTCCCATGGCCAGCGCTGCCGGCTGCGTGGCGCGCACATGCTGGGGCTGATCCCAGCCGAAGAACTCCAGCACGCGTTCCTTCTGCGCCAGGGTGTCCTGCTCGCCCAGGGCCATCAGGGCCTGGGTGTAGGGGGCCTCGAAGAGCAGATAGCTGGCCAGGGCCGCGCCCTGGCCCTGGCCCTGCTGCACGCCCACCGCGCGCAGCAGCAGGCGGATGGGCTTGGGCAGGTCTTCCACATGGCGGGCGGCCAGGTCGTCCAGGCGCTGGCTGGGCGAAATCACCAGGGCCTCGATGGGCTGCAGGGGGCTGTACTTGCGGCTCTCGGGCGGCATCAGCGAGAGCGTGCGGTTGATGCGCTGCATGCGTTCGATGTCCACCGCCAGCGCGTCCAGGAAGATGCTGGACAGGGCATGGCCGGCGATCTGCGCAAGGCTGGGATAGCCCTGGTCCGGCGCTCGGCGGCCCTGCGGTTCGTGCATGCGCCCCGCACCGATCACCAGCAGTCGCTTGGCGCCCAGGTGGATGGCAGGAGACAGCGGGGCGCTCTGGCGCATGGAGCCGTCGCCGTACCAGGCGCGGTCGGTCTCTCCGCCCAGCTGCTTGGCGGGGAAGATGAAGGGAATGGCGGCGCTGGCCAGCAGGTGCTGATGGTTCAGCTCCGTGGCGACGGCAATGCGCTGCGAGCGCATCCAGGGCTCGATGGGCCGGGCGCTCTGGTAGAAGGTGACGTGCTCGCCGCTGCTGTAGCTGGAGGCGGTGACGGCCAATGCGTGCAGGTGGCGCCGGGCCAGGATGGCCGGCAGGCGGTCCATGGGTACCAGCTCGCGCAGCAGGTCCCGCAGCGGGTCGTTATTCAGCAGGGATTGCGGACGCAGCCGGGCCATGGCCCAGCCGAAGGACATCATGGTCAGCCAGCGGGCGCCGCTGCCGGCCACCCCCAGGGAGTCGCTGCGGTAGACCTGCTCGGCCTCGAAATGGCGCCAGACCTCGGCCAGGCGCTCCACCGCGCCGTCGAACTGATCGGCCCCGCAGGCCAGCGCCGTGCCGTTGATCGCCCCCGCCGAGGTGCCGACGATCACGCCAAATGGGTTGTTGCGCGCGCCGGCTTCGCCCTGGGCTTCACGCCGCAGGCGGGTGAGGGTCTGCAGCACGCCCACCTGGTAGGCCGCGCGCGCGCCACCACCGCTGAGCACCAGGCCGGTCAGGGGAAAGTCGTGCATGGTCGTGCCGGGCTCGCCGAAGCCGCGAAGGGAGTAAGGAGGTCCATTGGACACCGTCAAGAGCCCCCCGAACAGGCAGGATTGCACGGGGATGGGCAGCCAAACGCGAGGCGCCGGGCTGGCCGGCCCGTAGGTGGGCGCCTACACTGGTGCGATTCCCTCACGGGGCCCGCATGCAACTACCGCCCTTCCTGGATGTGGAGGCTTCCGGCTTTGGCCGCGGCAGCTACCCCATCGAAATTGGCTTCGTCGACGCCGATGGCGGGCTGTTCTGCTCGCTGGTGCGGCCCGCGGCCGATTGGCAGCACTGGGACCCGGCGGCCGAATCGCTGCACGGCATCAGCCGTGAGCTGCTGCAGCGCCACGGTCGGCCCGTGGACTGGGTGGCCGCCGAGCTGAACCGTCGCCTGGCCGGCCAGACCGTGTACTGCGACAGCTGGGGCCACGACTATCCCTGGATCGCACGGCTCTTCGACGAAGCCGAGCAGAACCCGGCCTTCCGCCTGGAAGACCTGCGCATGCTGCTCAGCGAGCAGGAGCTGGGTGCCTGGGACCAGTGCCTGAGCGCTTTGCGCGAGGAACTGCGCCCCATGCGGCATCGCGCCAGCAACGACGCGCGCCTGCTGCAGCTGTGCATCCAGCGGCTGCGGGCTGCCGTCACCCCGCGCGGCGCTTGAGTTGAATCAATCGGAGTCGTCATGCACGGCGGAGGCGCTTGGGCGGCCGGCGCGGCGGGGCTAAGCTGCATGCATCCCGGCCGGATCCGCGGCCCTTGGACCAGGAGCTTCTCATGTTCCAGCGAATCCTTTTCCCGACCGACGGCTCGAGCACGGCGCTCAAGGCCTGCGGCGTCGCCGTGGACCTGGCCCGCCGCTACGGCGCCACACTGCAGGTGGTCAGCGTGATCGACCCCGTGCCCTTCGTCGCCTTCCCTGAAGGGGGCGGCGAGGCCCTGGCCTACTACCTGGAAGCTGCCGAACAGGCGGCCAAGGAAGGCATTGCCCAGGCGCGCCAGCAGGCCGGTGCTGCGGGCGTGCCCTGCGAGAGCCTGGTCCTGCGCGAGCACGGCCCGGCCATGGCCGTGGTGGAGCAGGCCAAGAGCAGCGGGGCCGATCTCATCGTGATGGGCTCGCACGGTCGGCGTGGACTGGACGCCGTGATCCTGGGCAGCGTGGCGCAGAAGGTGCTGACGCTGTCGCCGGTGGCGGTGCTGATCGTGAAGTGAGCGGCCAATGAAAAAGGCCGGTGGCAATGCCACCGGCCTTCAGGCCAGCAAAGGCGTCGGGGATCAGAAGTCGAACTTCACGCCCACGGACAGCACCTGGATTTCCTTCACAGGCTTCTGGAATTCCACGCGCAGGGCCACGTCCTTGGAGAAGGCGTAGCTGCCGCCGATGCCCCACAGCAGCTTCGTTTCATTGCCGCTGTCGCTGTAGGTGGTGCTGCCGTCCTTGACCTTGATGCTGCCGCGCAGGCTGCTCAGGCCCAGGCGACCGTAGACGCTGAACTCGTTGCTCACAGGAGCGCTGAACACGCCGGAGAACTGCAGGGCGTACAGGTCCACCGAAGCGGAGACGCTGCCTTGGCTCGCGGTTTCCTTGAGCAGCGAGCGGTAGCCGGCTTCCAGGGAGACGGTGTCGTTCAGCTTGTAGCCGCCGAACACGGCCAGGCCGGTCTTGTTGACGGAGACGCCGTTTTGGCTGAAGCGGTTGCGGCCGACATCACCGCCGGCGTAGAAATCGCCAGCGAAGGCAGGAGCGGCGAATGCGGCGGCCATGGCCAGAGCCATCAGTTTCTTCATGAGAGTCCCTCGGTGAGTTGAATGCTTGTGCGTGCGGCCGGACGGCTCACGCACTTCCTTCGACGTAGGCCCAAGCCGGGCCCGAAAGAGCGCGCATTCTAGGCACGTGTGCGGGCCCCGTGACCGAAGTCATTGGATTTCATGCCACACCCCATTGGGGGAGGGCTATGCAGAGGCCGCCAGGGTGGGCCACTCGCTGCTGATGCCTTTGCCGTCATAGATCAGCAGATCGCCGAACTGCAGCAGCAAGGCCTCGCTCTGCCTGGGCCGCCAGAAGACCAGATCGTCCGCCTGGAGCGACACCGACTCGCTGCTCACCATCACCTGCTGGTTGGAGCTGGGCCCGTAAAGCCCGCTTGGCTGCAGCCCCGGCGGTGAGACGGGGTCGGCCAGCCAGTGGCCACCGTGAATCGCATGGCCTCGAACCTGGTTGCGATCCCAGGCTTGCGCCGCGCGGCTCAGCCAGGTCGCACCTTCAGGCAGGCGGAAGCGGGGCCAGGTCTTGAGGACCGGCGTGGCGATGAAGACGGCGGGTTGCAGGTCGGCGAGCAGGGGTTTGTCGAAGTCCGAGGGCAGCAAGGCGGCGGAGCCCACCGAGACCTCGTTGGGAACGCCTTTGCCGTCATGCAGGCGGAAGGTGGGCGAGCCGGCGGTGTTGAGGGTCAGGTCTTGCCTTCGCTGCGGCCCCAGCACCTGCTGCGCGAGCGCCCAGGCGCGCTCGTAGCGCTGCCGGGCGGTGGCCCAGGCGGTGTCACGCATGCCGGCCATGTCGGGCAGGGCGGCCACGTGGGCGTCGTAGCCCATGAGTCCGCGCCATAGCAGCCCAGGAGCTGACTTGATGCCGGCCAGCGCGCGGCCCAGCGCCGCCTCGTCTTCGAAACCGCCGCGATGCAGGCCAACGTCGATCTCCAGGTTGATGCGCAAGACCTGACCCTTGGCCTCGGCAAGTTGCCGGTACTGGGCCAGGCGCTGCTCGGTGTCGACCAGCCACTCGATGGCGGCGACGCGCTCGTGCGGCAGCTGATCCAGCAGCTGCGCCGCGGCAGCCACCGGAAAGGGCTTGCCCAGCAGCAGCTGCGCGTCGGGCCGGGCCAGCAGCAGCGCGGCCGTCTGCGCGGCATTGAAGGCCATGACCTTGCGGCTGCCCCAGGCCTGCGCCACCTCGTCCATCAAGGGCAGGCAGGGCAGGGACTTGAGCACGGCACGCAGCGCCATGCCCGTCCTTTGCTGGTGTTCGCCGATGCGAGCCAGGTTGGCGCGCAGCCGGGGCAGGTCCACCACCAGGCGGGCCTGGGCCACGCCGGCCGCCTGCAGCGCCCGACCCAGGGCCTGAAAATAGGCGCTGTGCGGGCCGCCCTGGTCAGCGGGGCGGGCCAGCCAGGCGCCGCCAGCGGCCAGCAGGCTGGCGGCGCCCAGCCAGTGGCGGCGTCGCCAGCCGCGGGGCGGTGAGGGGTCAGGCATGGGACGCGCCTCCGAAGATTTGCCGCAGGTGGGCATTGAGCAGGCGCCCTTGCGGGTCCAGCTGCTCGCGCAGTTGCTGGAAGTCCTTGAAGCGCGGGTACAGCGCCGCCAGCTCGCGCGCCGTCAGCGCATGCAGCTTGCCCCAATGAGGCCGGCCGCCGTGGCGCCGGAAGATGGGGCCGATCTCGCTGAGCAGGTAGTCGTGAGCCTCGCCGGCCTTGGCATGCACGGCGACCGAGCAGCTGTCGCGTTCGAAGAAGGGACTCAGCCAGGCATGGTCGGCCCGCACCCAGCGGAACTCCAGCGGGAAGAAAACGTCGTTGCGCTTCTCCAGCTGTGTCACCACCTCGCGCAGGCAGGCCAGGCCCTGTTCGCGCGGCAGGTGGACCTCGGCCTCGTTGAAGCGCGTCGGGCGAGCGGTGGACAGCAGCTTGTGCGACCAGTCCAGCGCGTGCTCGGTCTGCGCGGGGTCTATCAGCTTGGCTGCGGCCCAGCGCCGAAGACCGGGCCAGCGGCCCAGCCAGTCGCGCAGCTTCTGCAGATCGGCCAGCACGTCTTCGTCGGCGCTGTGCGGACGGTCGGGCTTGCCCTCGGGCACTTCGACATGGCTGATGCCGGCGGCGTAGCCCGTGAAGGGCAGCACGTAGAGCTCGAAATGCCGATGCTCGCGGGCCAGGGCGGGGGCGCGCTCCAGCAGGGCCTCGGTGCGCTCCAGCCAGACCTTGCGCCGCAGCATGTAGCGCGGCCGCACACGCAGGGTGTATTCGGTGATGACGCCCAGAGCGCCCAGGGAGACGCGTGCCGCGTCGAAGAGCTCGGGGTTCTTGAGGCGGCTGAGTTCCTTCAGCTCGCCCTGCGCAGTCAGCAGGCGCAGGGCCTGGACCTCGGCGTGCAGCGCCGGCAGCGTCAGGCCGGTGCCGTGGGTGCCGGTGGACAGCGCGCCGGCCAGGGTCTGCACGTCGATGTCGGGCTGGTTGTGCAGGGCCAGGCCTTGCGCGTCCAGCTCGCGGGCCAGGGCACCCAGCCGCGTGCCGGCCTTCACGCGCACCGTCATTGCGGCCCGGTCCAGCTCGACGATGCCGCTGAGCCGGTCCAGCGAGATCAGCGTGCCCGGCGTGGGCACCAGGGCGGTGAAGCTGTGGCCGGCGCCCACGCAGCGCAGCGGGCCCTTCAGCGCAGGCAGGCTGGCGGCCAGCTGCTCCTCGGACGTGGGCAGCAGCCAGGCGGCCTCGCAGCGCTGCAGGCCGGACCAGTTCTGCCAAGGGCGCATCGGCTGCGCGGGCAGGGGCGCGACGGTCGGTGTGGTGGCCGATGCGGCAGCGCTGGCGGCGGGCGTGGCTGCGGTCGCCGGCCTGGGCGGTTTCGCGCCGGGCCTGGGAACGGTGGGCGCGCTGGCAGCGGGCGGGGGATCGATGTGCGCCAGCGCGGGCAGGGCCAGGCTGCTGCCCAGCGCGGCGGCGGTCTTGAGGCAATGGCGTCGTGAGGTCATGGCGTGGGGCCGCTCATGAAGCGGGTCAGGGATTCGTAGTCCGCAGGGCTGCAGTCGGCGCACAGGCCGCCCGCGGGCATGCCGCCCTTGCCGGCCTGCACGCTTTGTACCAGCGCCGGCAGGCCGCGTTCCAGTCGGGGTTTCCAGCTCGGCGCGTGCTGGCTCAGCGGGGCCCCGCTGTCCGGCCGGGCATGGCACAAGAGGCAGGTCTGCTCGTAGCGCTGGGCCAGGCGCGAGTCGGCGGGGCGGGCGCGTTCGGCACGCTCCACGTCGACGGCGTCAGGCGCCTGCGGAGACGGGCCGCATCCGCCGAGCAGGCCGGCGAGCGCCAGGGCGAGGACCTTGGCGTGGGCGTGGGCGTGGGGCCAGGTCTTGCCCATCAGAAGCTCGCCCGGGCTTCCAGCGCCAGGCTGCGCGGCCTGGCAAGGGTGGCATAGGCGGCGCCCAGCGGGGCCGCCTCGTACCAGACGCGCTGCACCTCACGCCTGTCCAGCAGGTTGCGTCCGACCAGGGCCAGGCCCCAGCGGGCGTCGGCGGAGTCCCAGGCCAGGCGACCATCCAGGCGCTGGCGGCTGCCTCCGACGCGCCAGCCCTGGCCCTGCAGGCACAGGCCCTGCACATAGGACTCCTCGTTGCAGCGCGTGGCGCTCTGGTGGCTCCATTGCAGGCGCAGGCTGGCCAGGCCGCCGGCCTGGGCCCAGCCGTGTTCGAAGCCGGCGCTGAGCTGCAGCTTGGGCGCACCGGCGGGTTGGCCGTCCAGGGCGTGCCCCTGGCTGCTCAAGCCGTGGCGGTAGCGCTGGTCCAGCCACTGCAGATTGGCGAAGAACTGCCAGCTGCGGCCGGGCTGCCAGCGCAGGTCCAGGTCTGCTCCGTGGGCCTTCTGGTCGCTGAGGGTGACCTGGTAGGCCGGGATGCCGCCGCCGGCATTGGGGACCAGCTGCAGGGTCTGGAGGTTGTCGAAGCGGTAGCGGAACAGCGAGGCGGCATAGCTCAGGCCGGCCGAAGGCCACTGGCCCTTGGCGCCCAGCTCCAGGTTGCGCACATGCTCGGGTTCATAGATCGAGTTGACCTGCAGGCTGTTGAATCCGCCGGCCTGGTAGCCTTTGCTCCAGGAGCCGTAGAGCATCAGATCCGGGCTGATGCGATGGTCCAGCACCAGGCGCGGGCTGGCGTCATGCCAGCGCTGGCGGCGCTCCACCGGGGCCATGGTGGCGCCGCTGGTGGCGATCAGCACATTGCTGCCCATCGCCCCTTGCAGTTGCGCGGCCTGTTCCGCGGTCAGCGCGCCGGCCGCCACCAGGCCTGGAAAAAAGCCGGCGCCGTCCAGCGCCGTCAGTTGTGCATCCAGCCCCGGCGCGCTGCGCAGCGGATTGGACCAGGCGAAGGTCTTGCGATCCTGGGTGAGCCGCAGGCCCGTGGTGAGGTGCGTGGCCGGGCCCAGGGTCCAGATCAGGTCGCCATAGACGGCCATGGCCCGGAAGCTGCCGCGGTTGTCCATCTGCTCATGCCAGGCCTGGCCGCGCAGGTCCATGCCAGGGATGCCCACCGCGTCGATCAGACCGTTGACGGTGCTGAAGAGCGGCGCGCCCAGCACGTTGCCGGAGAGGGTGTCCAGGGCCGTGGTGCTGCTGTCCACATCGGCGCCCTGGCGAGCCTGTTCGCGATAGAAGCTCAGGCCAGCCATCCAGTCCAGCAGCGCGTTCTTGCCGCTCAGCCGGAACTCCTGCTGCCAGCTGGTATTGCCCTCGCGGTTGGTGGTGGCCAGGTAGAGCGCCGGGTTGGCGGTGCCGTCGTTGTCCTGGCGGTTGCGGCTGTTGAAGTGGCGCCAGGCCGTGATGGACTGCAGCTCCGCGCCCTCCAGCCCTCCGGCGAGGGGCCAGGAGAAGCGCAGTGTGGCGCCCTGGTAGTCGCGCGATTCGCCCTGGTCGGCCACGTCATTGCGCCAGGCGACGCGGAGTGGGTTGGCGTAGGCCGACGGCGTGGCGGGGAAGGGTGGCACGCCAGCCTGCAGCGGCACCAGGCCGATGGCCGGGCGGGCGTTCTGCTTCAGCGTTTCCTGCTCGAGGCTCAGCACGGCGCGGGCGGCCTCCCCCTGCCATGCCAGGCTGGCGCGCAGACCCCAGCTGTGGTCGCCGCCGAAGCGCTGGCCCGTCCCCGCGTCGCGCGTGAAGCCGTCGCTGCGCTGGCTGACCAGGGTGGCGCGCAGGGCGAGGTCGGCCGTCAGCGGCTCGTTGAGCAGCAGCTGCACATCGCGCTGACCGCGCTCGCCCAGGCGCAGCAGCGCGCTGCCCTTGCGTTCGAACCCGGGCTCGTGGGTCACGATGCTGATCGCGCCGCCCGCGCTGTTGCGGCCGAAGAGCGTGCCCTGTGGGCCTTTGAGCACCTCGATGCGCTTCACGTCGTTGAAGTTCAGCAGCGCGCCGCCGGTCTTGCCGGCATAGACACCATCCACATACATCCCCACCGGCGAATCCGTGCCGATGCCGAAGTCCAGCGTGCCGATGCCGCGCAGGCTGATGCTGGGCTGGGTGGCCTGCGTGGTGTCCATGGCAAGACCTGGCACCGTGGCGGCGATGTCGCCCAGGTTCGCCGCGCCGCTCTTCTTCAACTGCTCGGCGCCCAGCACCTGGATGGGGATGGGCACGCTCTGCAACTGCTGCACGCGGCCTTGGCCGGAGACCACCACCGCTTCCAGCTTCGCCTTTTCGGCGCTGTCGCCGCCGTCCGTGCTCTGCGCCGCGGCAGTGCTGGCGCCAAGGGCACAGATGGCCAGGCACAGGGCATGAGGCACGAAGCGCTGGCGCCGCTGCGGGTGCCGAGAGGTCGAGGGCATGGGCAGTCTCCTGGGGCCGGTATGGCTTGTGAATATAGTGATGACTATATTTGTGCGCTTCAGAAGGCGCACGTGGTGCAAGCTCGGGGGAGAACCAGCTGCGCGAGCGTCGTTGTGTGCCAAATTCGAACGGTTGCCTGGCGCTTTTGCCTGGCATTGTTGAGTTTTGCTCCTCGTTGCCCCCAAAAGCGGGAGTTGCGGAAGATGGGAGGCTGAAATAATTCAGCCCTTTGCGCTCATGCTCTTGCAGGGCGCGCAAGGCTGATCACAACGACGGCGCTGCCTACGCAAGCACAGCGTCAAGACGAGGGAAATCTTGCAAATGGACTCCACGGGCGTGGCACCCGCGCCGCCGCATGCCCACCTGCAGGCCTTGGCCATCATCGCGCGGCTGCACCAGGTGGCGGCGGAGCCCCAGGCGCTGCGACATCAACTGGGATTGGGCGAGCACCAGGCGGTCTCGACGCAAGACCTGCTGCTGGCTGCCAAGCACCTGGGCCTGAACGCCAAGCGCAGCCGCAGCAGCGCCGAACGCCTGGGCCTGGTGCCCCTGCCGGCCCTGGCCCTGATGAAGGACGGCCGCATGGTGGTGCTGGCCCAGACGGACGGGCAGCGGGTGCTGTTCATGGACCCGGCCCAAGGCGCTGCAGCCGCTGGCGCCGAGCAGGCGGCCCGCCCCACCATCGAGCCGCTGGCGGACTTCGCCTCCGCCTGGTCCGGCGAGCTCATCCTCATCAGCAGCCGCGCCAGCCTGGCCGGGGCCCTGGCCAAGTTCGACTTCTCCTGGTTCATCCCCAGCATCGTCAAGCACCGCCGGCTCTTGGGCGAGGTGCTGCTGGTGTCGCTCTTCCTGCAGCTCTTCGCGCTGGTGAGCC
>JAYRKJ010000033.1:0-22196 GCA_041905785.1 Burkholderiaceae bacterium | reverse complement strand
AGCAATCTCGCCACTTTGTGCTGCCACCGCGCCGCGGCGAACGAAGCTACGCCAGAGAGGTCAAGAACCGGGCTCACAAATTCCCGACGAAAAAAATGCCAGTCAGGCTTAACTGACTGGCATTGCCGCTGCTGCGGGCCTTTTTCTTCAGCCTTTCCGGCGTGGACCGGCTCAGAACAGCGCCATCGACAGCTTGCGGCGGTACTGGTCCAGCAGCGGGTCCGCCGGTGCCACGGGCGTGTGGCCAGCCAGCTGCAGGCCGCTCTTGGCCTCCCCGGGGGGCGGCGCGCTGGGCTTGGCTTGCGGCTTGGTGAGGATCTCGAGGATGGCGACGTAGGTCCTGCGGGCCAACTCGCCATTCCAGGCCTTGTCACGCATGAGGATCTCCAGCAGCTCCTCCATGGCATCGGTGAACCGGCCGGCCGCGAAGTGCAGCTGGGCCAGGGCGTAGCGGGCCTCGAAGTCGCGCTTGTTGGCAGCGATGGCCGCCTGCAGGGCATGGGCGTCCAGGCCGCGGCTGGCGGCCTCGGCGGCCTGCAGCCACAAGGCCAGGGCGGCGAAGCGGGCATGCGGCGTGATGGTGTCCGCGGCTTGCGCGGCAACCGGCTCGAAGGTGGCCCGGGCCTCGGCCACGCGCCCGGATTCCAGCAGCGCCTTGACCAGGTCGAATCGTGCGGCCTCGTTGCCGGGGTCGGCCTCGAGCGCAGCCGTGAACTTGGACAGGGCCGCGTCGGCATCACCCTCGGCCTGCAGGTCTTCACCTTCGGCCAGATCCTGCTCGGCTTCCAGTGCGGCGGCTTCGGGCACGTGCTTGGCCAGGAATTCGCGAATCTGCGACTCGGGGATCGCGCCCACAAAGCCGTCCACCGGCTGGCCGCCCACGAACATCACGCAAAAGGGGATGCTGCGCACGCCGAAGGCCTGGCTGAGCTGGCTGGCGATTTCCGGCTGCTCGTCGCTGTTGAGCTTGGCCAGCAGGAAGCGGCCTGCGTAGTCGGCCTCCAGGCGCTCGAGGATGGGGCCCAGGCTCTTGCAGGGGCCGCACCAGGGGGCCCAAATGTCCAGCAGCACCGGCTGTTGCATGGAGGCCTGCAGCAGCTCGGTCTCGAAGTTCTGAAGAGTGATGTCAATCATGGTGTGGGGTGTGTTCTTGCCGGAAGTCGGCGCCTGACGGTCCGGCCATCCGGCGGCAGATGGGGCGCGCCGCCTACAATTCAAGGTTTTCCAGCCTATGGAGCGAGCCGTGAGCAGCGCCTCTCCCCTGATCGGCGTGGTGATGGGATCCAGCAGTGACTGGGAGACCATGAAGCACGCCGCAGACATTCTCTCCGAGTTCGGTGTGCCCTTCGAGGCGCAGGTGGTTTCCGCCCACCGCATGCCCGACGACATGTTTGCTTACGCCGAGCAGGCCCAGGCCCGCGGGCTGCGGGCCATCATCGCCGGCGCCGGCGGCGCGGCCCACCTGCCGGGCATGCTGGCGTCCAAGACCCTGGTGCCCGTGCTGGGCGTGCCGGTGGCAAGCCGTCATCTGCAAGGCGTCGATTCCCTGCACTCCATCGTCCAGATGCCCAAGGGAATCCCGGTGGCCACCTTCGCCATCGGCACGGCCGGCGCAGGCAATGCGGCGCTGTTCGCCGTCGCCATGCTGGCCCAGGACGACGCCGCGCTGCGCGAGAAGCTGGCGGCCTATCGCCAGCGCCAGACCGAGCATGCCCGCGGCATGAGCAAGGACCTCATCTGATGGCGGCGCGTCTGGAGGCCGGCACGGCCACCCTGGGGGTGTTGGGGGGCGGGCAGTTGGGCCGCATGTTCGTGCATGCCGCCCAGAGCCTGGGCTATCGCACCGTGGTGCTGGACCCGGATCCGGAAAGCCCGGCCGGCCTGGTGGCGCATGAGCATGTCCAGGCCGATTACCTGGACGAGGCCGCCCTGGCCCGCATGGCGACGACCTGCGACGCCATCAGCACCGAATTCGAGAACGTGCCGGCCGAAGCCCTGCGCCGCCTGGCGCGCCAGCGCTTCGTGGCGCCGGCCGGCGATTGCGTGGCCATCTGCCAGGACCGCGCCGACGAGAAGGCCCATTTCCTGCGCAGCGGCGTGGCCTGCGCGCCGCATGCCGTGATCCGCAGCGAGGGCGACCTGGCCGCCGTGCCGGCCGACCTGCTGCCCGGCATCCTCAAGACGCTGCGCATGGGCTATGACGGCAAGGGCCAGGCCCGCGTCAGGACGGCGCAGGAGCTGGCCGAGGCCTTCCGTGCGATGAAGGGCGTGCCCTGCGTGCTGGAGCAGATGCTGCCGCTGCAGTTGGAGCTGTCCTGCATCGTCGTGCGCGGTGACGATGGCCAGATCGTTCACTTCCCCGTGCAGCAGAACCTGCATCGCGACGGCATCCTGGCCGTCACCCAGGTGCCTGCGCCGGCGGTGCAGGCCGCCGTGCAGCAGCGTGCCGTCGACGCGGCGTCGCGCATCGCTGCCGAGATGGGCTATGTGGGCGTGCTGTGCGTGGAGTTCTTCCTCCTGCAGGATGGCTCGCTGGTGGTCAACGAGATGGCCCCGCGCCCGCACAACTCCGGCCATTACACGATGGACGCCTGCGACGCCTCGCAGTTCGAGATGCAGGTCCGCGCCATGGCCGGCCTGCCGCTGCGCATGCCGCGTCTGCATTCCAGCGTCGTGATGCTGAACCTGCTGGGCGACCTGTGGTTCGACGCCGCCGGCACCGAGCGCACGCCGCCCTGGGGTGAGGTGCTGGGCCTGCCGGGCACGCATCTGCATCTCTACGGCAAGCAGAGTGCGCGTCCGGGTCGCAAGATGGGCCATCTCAACATCACGGCCGAGACGCCGCAGGCCGCCGATGAGACGGCGCGGGCCGCGGCGCGTTTGCTGGGCCTGCCGGCCCCTTGCTGATGCCGGGGCCGCGAGAGGTGATGTCATGCTGCTGAACGGAGCCGATCCCGCCGCCGTGCGCCAGGCCGCTGAAGCGCTGGCCCGCGGTGCACTGGTGGCGCTGCCCACCGAAACCGTCTATGGCCTCGGGGCGCGAGCCGATGACGATGCCGCGGTGGCGCGCATCTTCGCGGCCAAGGGCAGGCCCGCCGATCATCCGCTGATCGTGCATGTGCCGGATGCCGCCGCCGCGGAGCCCTTTGCCGCGCGCCTGCCCCAGTCGGCACGCTTGCTGATGCAGGCGTTCTGGCCCGGCCCGCTCACGGTCATCGTGCCGCGAGCGGCGGGCATGGCTGCCGCGGCGGCTGGCGGGCAGGACACCGTCGGCCTGCGCTGCCCGGCCCATCCGGTGGCGCAGGCCCTGCTGCGAGAGGCCCTGAGCCTGGGCGTGCGCGGCGTGGCGGCGCCCAGCGCCAACCGCTTCGGGCGGGTCAGCCCCACACATGCCGCCCATGTGCGCAGCGAGTTCGACGAGTCCTTGATCATCCTGGACGGCGGGGACTGCGAGGTCGGCATCGAATCCAGCATCGTCGACTGCAGCCGCGAGCATCCGGTGCTCTTGCGTCCGGGCGTGCTGACGCGCGCGCAGATCGAGGCCGTGCTGGGCGAGCCGCTGCGTGAGCGTGATGCCGCCGCGCCGCGGGCCTCCGGCACGCTGGCCGCGCACTACGCCCCCAGCGCCGTGGTGCGCCTGTTGAGCCGGACGGCGATCGACGCCGCCCTGTCTTCAGCAGTGCCTCAGGGTGTGGCGGTATATTCCCGCACCATGCCGGCCCGATCCCCCGAGGTCTGGCGCCCCATGCCTGACGATGCGCGTGCCGCGGCCCACGATTTGTTCGCAGTGCTGCGAGAACTGGACGAAGCAGGGATGCGCGAGATCTGGGTTGAGAATCCTCCCGCGGATGCGGACTGGGACGGTGTACGTGACCGGCTGTCGCGAGCGGCGGCAGCTTTCGCCACCGATGCCGGCGAATGATTTCCGAGATGGAGCTTTCATGAAGAGTTTGAAACGTGCTGTACGTGGCAGCGCTCGTGCCCTGTTGATGGGCCTGGTGGCGGCGGCAGCCTTGGCCGGTTGTGGCGGCGGCAGCGAGCCTATCGAGCCCTTTGCGCCGACGCGCCTGATCGCCTTTGGTGACGAGGCCAGCGTGATCACGGCCGATGGCAGCAAGTACAGCGTCAACGCGCTCAACGCCGTCAGCAACGCGGTGGACTGCGCCAGCAACCCCTTGTGGATTCAGGCCTTGGCCAACCGCTACGGCATGGTGTTCCCCCAGTGCAATCCCAGCAATCTGGCGGCACCGCAGGGGCGCATCATGGCCACCGTTGGCGCCAAGGTTGACGACGTGCGCGCGCAGCTGGACCGCTATCTGGCCAGCGACGTCCTGACCGAGCGCACCCTGGTGACCCTGTACGTGGGCACCAATGACATTCTGGGGCTGTACGCCCAGTACCCCGCCCAGTCGGAGACTGACCTGATGCGGGCCGCCGGTGATGCGGGTCGGCAGTTGGGCGAGCTGGCGATCCGCATGATGCGTACGGGAGGCCGCACGCTGGTGGTGTCGCTGCCCGATGCGGGCGCCACCCCCTTTGCCTTCCAGGAGCGCAACAACCGCCCGCCGGTGCGTGACGGGCTCAATCGCGCGCAGTTCCTGACGGCCTTGACGACCGCGTTCAACACCGAGCTCTACCGTGCGCTGGGCGCGCTCAACGACGGTCGTCTGGGCGCGCTGGTGCTGGCTGACGACATGTCGACGTCCATCACCAAGTACCCCAGCCAGTACGGACTGTCGGACATCATGAACCAGGCCTGCCAGGGCACGGCCACGCTGCCCAACTGCTCGACCGGCACCCTGGTAGGCGGCGCCACGGTCACAACGTATCTCTGGGCCGACGACCGGCATTTCGGTCCTGCAGGCCATTCCATCCTGGGCAATCTGGCGCTGTCTCGCGTGTTGCGCAACCCGCTCTGACCGCCCCGATCGCCTGACTGAGACGACCCCGGCACCGGCAACGGTGTCGGGGTTTTTCCTTCTAAGAGCGCTGGATTGGCGGCCCTATAGTGCTTCCTGCAAAAACGAACGTTCGTTCTTTTTTGTTTCCGATTCCCAATTCATGCCGACTGCAGAGGTACGCACGATGAGCAAGTTCAACCTGGCGATGCTGGTGATCAGCGCCGCAGCACTGTCCGCTTGTGGGGGCGGCACCAGCGAGAGCCGCGATGATCCGCCGGCAGCTCGCGGCACCATCATCTACGGCACGCTGGCCGGCCATGCCAGCCAGGCCCAGATCGATGCCGGCACGGCTGCGAGCGGCCTGCAGCCCCTGTCGGGCAAGGCCAAGTGCGAGGTGGACGTCCGCTATGTCTACTACATGACCCGGGACCCTGCCGGCAAGCCCGCGACGGCTTCCGCAGGCGTGCTGGTCCCCACGGGCAGCGACGCCGCCTGCTCGGGCAGCCGCCCCGTACTGCTGTACGCCCATGGCACGGCCACCCAGAAGAGCTACAACCTGGCCGACGTCAGCAACAACCGCGAAGCCTCGCTGCTGATGGCCATGTATGCCGCCCAGGGCTTCATCGTGATCGCCCCCAACTACCTGGGCTACGAGCGTTCCAGTCTGGGCTACCACCCCTACCTGAACGCCGAAGCCCAGGCCGTGGACATGGTGGACGGCCTGCGCGCCGGTACGGCCTACCTGAAGGCCGAGAGCAGCACCAAGCCCTCCGACAAGCTGCTGATCTCCGGCTACTCGCAAGGCGGCCATGTGGCCCTCGCGACGCACAAGGTCATCGAGCGTGACTACGGCAGTGAGTTCAAGGTCACGGCCTCGGCACCGATGTCCGGCCCCTACAACCTGGTGGGTTTTGGCGATGTGATGGTCAACGCGCAACCCAATGCCGGCGCCACGCTGTTCTGGCCGCTGCTGCTGACCAGCTACCAGAAGTCCTACGGCAACATCTACAGCAGTCCTGCCGAGGCCTACCAGGCGCCTTTCGACGCGACCATCGAAACGCTGCTGCCCACGGACACACCCGTCGCCGACCTGATGGCTGCTGGCAAGCTGCCGGCCGATCCCACCTTCACCCGCGTGTTCGGTCCTGGTGGTCTGCTCAAGGACAGCTTCAAGGCCAGCTATGCCAACTCCAACATTCGCAAGGCCCTGCAGCTCAACACCCTGCTTGGCATGAGCACCAAACGTCCCATCGCGCTGTGCGGCGGCAAGCAGGACCCCGCCGTGTTCTACGAGGTCAATACCTCGGTGGCAGCGGCCGACTTGAAAGTCCGTGGCATGCCGCTGATGGGCGCCTACGACCTGGAAAACCTTGGCACCATGCCGGCGGGTGCCGCGGGCCAGGCTGTTTATTACGGCTTCCAGCAAGCCAAGACGGCTGCCGGGAGTTCCGCCTTGGCGCAGTATCACGCGGGCCTGGTCCCGCCCTTCTGCCACGCACTGTCTCGCGGCTTCTTCCAGCAAGTGATCGCTGCCGGCCTCTGAAGACGACATCCAGGAGCATCAAGACATGAAAGCAAACCACATCCTGTGTGCCGGCCTCCTCGCCCTGGTTGCCATGGGCGCCCAAGCCCAACACACCCTCTACCTGGGCGGTGCGCACATCGACGTCGACGCGACCATGCCGCCCCTGAGCGGCGGTCCCGCCATCCCCGCGCCCGGTGCCCTGCTGCGCATCGGCTCGGCGGACACCCTGGGCTTTGGCTACACCTACCGCTTCTCGCCTGAATGGAGCGCCGAGGTGGCGCTGGGCTTTCCGCCCTCGCACAAGGTCTATGGCGCGGGCTTCATCCAGGCTTTCGGCCAGGTCTCCGTGGTCGAGCAGATGCCGCCCACGGTGTTCGCCAACTACCACTTCGTGAACCTCTGGCAGCGGGTCCAGCCCTTTGTGGGTCTGGGGATCAACTACACCCGCTTCACCAATACCCGCAGCACGCCCTCGGGTGATGCGGCATCCGGGGGGGCGACCCGAATTACCTTGTCGGACTCCTGGGGGCTGGCGGGGCACGTCGGCCTGACGGTCGTGTACGACAAGCACTGGTCCCTGGTGGCGACCGTGGCCAAGGCCGATGTCAAGAGCGACATGACGGCGGTGACGCAGACCCGCGAAGGCGACATCACCCGCACCACGCGCATCAACTTCCGCCCCACGGTCTATAGCCTGTCCCTGGGCTACAGCTTCTGAGCGCCGCAGAGGGGATCCCAGGCCTCAGCGACAGCGCGACATCCCCTGATGAAGGGTGTAGCGGCCCGCCTCGAAAGAGGTGGGCCGCTACACTTTAGCCATGTCTTTGTTGCTGGCTCTGGATAGTTCCACCGAAACCCTGGTCGTGGCCTTGAGCCGTGAGGCCGATGTGCTGGCTCATGAGAGCGAGGGCGGGGCCCGTGCCAGTGAGCAGATGGTGCCCCAGGCGCTGGCCTTGCTGGCGCAAGCCGGGCTGACGCTGGCGCAACTGGATGCCATCGCCTTCGCCGCCGGTCCGGGGGCATTTACGGGCTTGCGCACGGCTTGTGCGGTGGCTCAGGGCCTGGCCTTTGGCGCGGCCAAGCCCGTCATTCCCATCGATAGCCTCATGCTGGTCGCTGAGGATTTGCGCCTGCAGCACGGGGCGGCGGGAGTGCCTGGCCCCGTTTGGGTGCTGATGGATGCGCGCATGAACGAAATCTATGCCGCTGCCTACGAATGGCGGGGCGATCATTGGACCGTCCTGCGGGCACCCGCGCTTTACGCCGTGCCAGCCATGCTGGAGGCGCTGCAGGACTTGCCCCCCCAAGCCGCGGCAGGCAATGCCCTGGACGCTTTTGCTCAGGCGCTGTCGCCCATGCTGCCGGCAGGCCTGCCGCGGGCGGCACAGCCGCGGTCACGGGCAGCCGCCCTCGCGTCTCTGGCCTGTCAGGCCTGGATCGGCGGGGCCGCGGTGGATGCAGCCGAGGCCATGCCCGTCTACGTGCGGGACAAGGTCGCCCAGACCACCGCCGAGCGCATGGCGGCAAAGGGAACGGCATGATGGGGACGACGGAGGTCGCGTCGTGAGCGCCTGCCTGGCCGAATCCGCGGCGCCCATGCTGCGCCGCATGCAGGTCCCCGATCTGGAGGCCGTGCTGGCCATCGAAAGCCAGGTCTACGAGTTCCCTTGGACGCGCGGAAATTTCATCGACTCGCTGGCCGCGGGCTACGAGGCCTGGCTGCTGGTCGACGGCACGACCGTGCTCGGCTATTTCCTGGCCTTGCAGGGCGTGGACGAAATGCATTTGCTCAACATCAGCGTGGACCCCGGGATGCAAGGCCGCGGGCATGCGCGCCAGATGCTGGACGCGCTGTGCCAGCTGTGCCGGCAGGCGGGCTGCCTGCAGTTGTGGCTGGAGGTCCGCCAGGGCAATGAGCGCGCGCGGCATCTGTATCGCCGCTACGGCTTCACCGAGGTCGGCCAGCGGCGAGCTTATTACCCGGCTGCCGAAGGGCGGCGCGAGGATGCCGTACTGATGAGCCTGCAACTGCCCGCCATGGCAACGGCGCCTGAGGGGAGGGCTGCTTCGTGACTTGGGATGCCCGTCAGCGCGCCATGCTGGAGGCCATGGGCCTCAAGGTCTGGCAGCCCTTGCCTGCCGGGGCGGAAACCCCGGCTGAAGCCGCGGCCGTGCAGGACAGCCCCATGCCAGCCTCATCGCAGGCAGTGCGGGCGCCTACCCGGCCCCTCGCAGCGGAGGAATCCGGCAGCCCACGGCCGGCCGCGCCGCCCGCCCGGCCGACGGCCCGCCCGCCTGTGGCGTCTGTGCCGGCGCCGGCCGACCCGCCGGCTGCCAGTTCGCTGCAGTCTCTGTTGCCGCAGGCCCTGGCGGCGGCCGAGGGCGAGCGTGTCCAAGCCATCCAGACCATGGATTGGGCGCAGTTGCGCGAGAGCGTGGCGGCTTGCCGCGCTTGCGGTCTTTGCGAGGGGCGCAAACAGACGGTCTTCGGCGTGGGGCACGAACAGGCGCACTGGATGATCGTCGGCGAAGCCCCCGGCGAGCAGGAGGACCTGCAGGGCGAGCCCTTTGTCGGCCCGGCCGGCAAGCTGCTGGACAACATGCTGCGCGCGCTGGGCCTGGGCCGCGGCAGTGCCGAAGCGGTGCAGCAGGTGTTCATCGCCAACACGCTGAAGTGTCGGCCGCCGCGCAATCGAAATCCCGAGCCGGCCGAGCTCGCCCAATGCATGCCCTATCTGCAGCGGCAGATCGAGCTGGTCCGGCCTCGCATCATCCTGGCGCTGGGCCGCTTTGCCGTGCAGACCCTGCTGCAGCGTAGCGATGCCATAGGCCGGCTGCGCGGGCAGGTCCACGCCTACCAGGGCATTCCGGTGGTGGTCAGCTACCACCCGGCCTACCTGTTGCGCAATCTGGCCGACAAGGCGCGCGCCTGGGAGGACCTGTGTCTGGCCCGCGCGGTCTACCAGCGCGGGTTGAGCGGCGCAGGAGAGGGCTGATGGGCGAAGGCGCACCGGAGCTGGGCCGGCTGCAGCAGGCCCTGCAGCGCGCTCGCGACGAGGCGCAGATGCTGCGCCTGCTGGCCGACAACGTGCCGGTGCTCATGGCACTTTACGAGGCTGACACCTTTCACTGCCTGTTCGCCAACGAGGCCTATGCCCGCACCTTCGGGCACAGCACCCAGTCGGTGCTGGGGCGGACCTTTGTCGAGGTCATCGGCGAGGAGGCCGCGCGCCAGATCCAGCCGCATGTGGATTCAGTCATGCAACGCGGCGAAGCGGTGCGCTACGAGCGGCAGATGCGAGGCCCGGACGGCCGCTTGCATTGGCTGGAGGTCAACCTCCTGCCGCAGTTCGCTGCGGGCCAGGGCGCGGGCAGTCCGGTCATCGGCGCCTTCGTGTTGATCAACGACATCAGCGAGCGGCGCGAGGCCGAGGCCGCGCTGCGCGAGTCCGAGGAGCGCCTGGACAAGTTCATGCAGGCCACGGTGGAGGGCATTCTGTTCCACAAGGGGGGCATCATCACCGATGCCAATCCGCCCTTGTGCGAGCTGGTGGGTTATCGGCTGGAGGAGCTGGTGGGAAGGCCTGCGCTGGACTTCGTCGCCGAGGACATGCGGCCCAAGGTGAACGGCGTGATGGTGGCCGGCCAGGAGCTCCGCTATGAGTCCGCCATCGTGCATCGCAGCGGTGAGCGCATTCCGGTGGAATTCATCGTGCGGACCCTGGAGCGCCAGGGCGAACGCCTGCGCATGACCATCATCCGCGACATGCGCGCGCAGCTGGCGGCCCAGGCGCGCATCCATCATCTGGCCCATCACGACCCCTTGACCCAGCTGCTGAACCGCGTTGCCTTCATGGAACGCATGCAGGCCAGGCTGGACGACGCGCACGTGCCGCCGCGCCCGCTGGCGCTGCTCTTCATCGACCTGGACAACTTCAAGCGCGTCAATGATTCGCTGGGTCACCTGGAAGGCGACAAGGTGCTGGGCACGGTGGCCGACCGAGTCAGCGCCTGCCTGCGCAGCACAGACCTGGTCGGCCGCTTTGGCGGGGACGAGTTCGTGGTGCTGCTGGCGGATGTGCACAGCCGTGCCGATGTGCAGGCCGTGCTGTCGGCTTTGCTGGCGGTGGTGGAGGTGCCGGTGCAGGCGGCTGGCCGGGACTTGTCGGTGACGCCTTCCATCGGCGTGGCCATGTATCCCGAGCATGGCAGCAGCGCCGAGGAACTGATCCAGCATGCCGATGCCGCCATGTACCTGGCCAAGGCCAGCGGACGCGCCAACTACCGTTTCTTCGAGCCCGCGCTGGCCGAGCGGGCCTACGCTGATCTGGTGCTGGAGGCCGAGCTGGCCCAGGCCCTGACGCGCGACGAATTCCAGCTCTTCTACCAGCCGCAGGTCGATGCCCGCGATGGCCAGCTGCGCGGCGCCGAGGCACTGCTGCGCTGGCGTCATCCGCAGCGCGGCCTGCTGACGCCGGAAGCCTTCATCGATGTGGCCGAACGGCATCGCCTGATGCTGCCGCTGAGCGAGTGGGTGATGCGCGAGGCGGCCCGGCAGAGCCGCGATTGGCACGAGCGCGGCGTCGCGGCCGTGCCCATCGCCGTCAACCTCAGCAGCATGCAGTTCCGCCTTGAGGACTTCGACCGCGTCGTGGCCACGGTGCTGCAGGATGCCGGCGTTCCCGGCACCTGGCTGGAACTGGAGCTGACCGAGCGCATGCTGATGGACGACATCGAGCGCGTGCCGGCCCTGCTGCAGGCCTTGCGGGCCTTGGGGCTGAGCATCTCGGTGGACGATTTCGGCACGGGCTATACGTCCCTGGCCCATTTGGGTCGGCTGCCGGTGGACAAGCTCAAGATCGACCAGAGCTTCGTCGCCGGTCTGCCCGGCGATGGCAAGGCCGAGGCCATCACGCGGGCCATCGTGCAGATGGGCCTGGGTCTGGGGCTGATGGTCAGCGCCGAAGGCGTGCGCGATGCCGCGCAGGCCAGACTGCTGGGGGACTGGGGCTGCCACAGCTTGCAGGGCGAGCTGATCGGACCGCCCATGCCGGCGGCGGACTTCGAGCGCTGGCTCAAGGCGCGCCGGACCTGATCCCTACAATGCCCGGATGTCAGCGACCGATAGCTCCCAACAGCCGCGCACCGAGACGGGCACGCCCTTGCAGCAGCAGATCCGCGAGCACCTGCTCGCCGAGGGGTGGTGGCCCTTCGACAGGTTCATGGCCACCGCGCTGTATGCACCGGACTTCGGCTATTACAGCGGGGGCCGCCAGAAGTTCGGCCTGCTGCCGGACAGCGGGTCCGATTTCGTCACCGCTCCCGAGCTGTCGCCGCTCTTTGGCCAGGCCTTGGCCGTCCAGGTGGCTCAGGCCTTGAGCCACACGGCGACGGACGAAGTCTGGGAGTTCGGCGCCGGCACCGGCGCCTTGGCCGAGCAGCTCCTCTCGACGCTGGGCGATGCGGTGCGTCGCTATGTGATCGTCGACCTGTCCGGCAACCTCCGCGCGCGCCAGGCCGAACGCCTGAAGCCCTGGGCGCACAAGCTGGTCTGGCTGGATGCCCTGCCCGAGCGCTTCAGTGGCGTGGTGGTGGGCAACGAGGTGCTGGACGCCATGCCCGTCCAGCTGATTCGCTACGACGGCAAGCAGTGGCTGGAGCGCGGCGTGGTCCGCGAGGAGGAGGGGCTGGGCTGGGCTGACCGGCCGACACGGCTCGCGCCGCCGTGGACGCCGCCCGATGGCTTTGTGCCGGGCTTTGTCACCGAGTTGCATGCCCAGGCCGAGGCCTTTGTGCGGACCCTGGCCTCCCAGCTGGAGCGCGGCGCCGCCTTCTTCATCGACTACGGCTTCCCCGAGAGCGAGTACTACCACCCGCAGCGCAGCGGCGGCACCTTGATGTGCCATTACCTGCACCAGGCGGATCCGGACCCGCTGCAGCGCGTGGGGGACAAGGACATCACCGCCCACGTCAATTTCACCGGCATCGCCCTGGCCGGGCAGGACGCCGGCCTGCAGGTGCTGGGGTACACCAGCCAGGCCAATTTCCTGATCAACTGCGGCCTGATCGAGCTGATGGCCCAGGCCTCGCTGCCGGCCCGCGCCATGGCGCACAAGTTGCTGGCCGAGCACGAAATGGGCGAGCTGTTCAAGGTGCTCGGGTTCGTCGCGGGGCCCGAGTTCGAGGCCATCGGCTTTCTGCGCGGCGACCGCAGTCACATGCTTTGAGACCTGCGCAGCCGCAGCCCTGCAGGGTGGCGCTCAGCCGGCCGTCTTCAGGGCCGCCAACCTGGCCTGCTGGATGGCCTGCCCGATCGCGGGCCCGGTCAGCCCGCGGGCGAGCGCGGCGGCACTGATGGCGCCCTGGTCCAGGGCCTGCAGCCGGCGCAGCTCAGCGCTGAACCGCTCGCGTTGCGGATAGGGGCGCTCCTCCAGCCCGGCTCGGCCGCGGGCATCGCATTCGCATGCCAGCAGCAGCTGTTCGAAACGGTCCGGACGCCGCCAGGCATCGCAACGGTCCAGCAGGCGCAGGCGCGCTTCGGGCCCGAACCCTTCGCTCTGGTGGACGTGGGTGTGTTCGCGCGCCACCAGCTCGGCCAGTTCGCGGGCCTCGTTGGGCACGCGCCAGCGCTGGCTGAGGGCGCGGCTGAGCCTTTCGCTACGAAGCTCGTGGGCGATGTGGCGGGGCCATTCCTCGGGCGGCGTCGTGCCTTTGCCCAGGTCGTGGCACAGGCAGGCGTAGCGCACCGCCAGCGGCGCATCGAGCCGGGCGCACTGGTCCAGCACCAGCAGCAGGTGCGCGCCGGTATCGATCTCGGGATGGTGCTGCTCAGGCTGCGGCACGCCGAACAGGCGGTCGATCTCGGGGGCCAGGCGGCCCAGGGCGCCGCAGTCGCGCAGCACTTCGACCATGCGCGACGGCCGCGCCTCCATCAACCCGCGGGACAGCTCCTGCCAGACCCGCTCCGCCACCAGGGCGTCGACTTCGCCGGCCTCGACCATGGCTCGCATCAGCGCCAGGGTCTCCGGGGCGACGCTGAAATCATGGAAGCGGGCGGCAAAGCGCGCCAGGCGCAGGATGCGCACCGGGTCCTCTGCAAAAGCCGGCGAGACATGGCGCAGGCAGCGTGCCGCGAGGTCACGCTGGCCGCCGTAGGGGTCGATCAGGCGCCCCTGTGCATCTTCGGCCATGGCGTTGATGGTGAGGTCGCGCCGGCCCAGGTCCTGTTCCAGCGTGACGTCTGGCGCGGCATGGATGTGAAAGCCGTGATAGCCCGGCGCCGTCTTGCGCTCGGTGCGGGCCAATGCATATTCCTCGTGGGTCTGGGGATGCAGGAAGACCGGGAAATCCTTGCCCACGGGCTGAAAGCCGCGGTCCAGCATGTCCTGCGGGCGGGCGCCGACCACCACCCAGTCGCGATCACTGACGGGCCGGCCCAGCAGACGGTCCCGGACGGCGCCGCCGACCTGGTAGATCTCCATGGTGACGAACTCAGGCTTGCGCCAGCAGCTGCTCGATCAGGGCGTGCAGGGCTGCAAAGTCCGGCTCGCCGACAAAGCGCTTCACGACTTCGCCGCGCTTGTTGATCAGCACCGTGGTGGGAGTCAGGCGCACCTGACCGAAGCGGCGGGCGATATCGCCGGTGTTGTCGATGGCGACGCCGAAGGGCAGCTTGCGGGTCTCGACGAAGTTCGCGACGTAGGCCGGCGGGTCGTAGCTCATGGCAACGGCCAGGGTGTCGAAGCCGCGTTGCTTGAATTTTTCGTGAGTGGCGATGATCTGCGGCATCTCATGCACGCAGGTCGTGCAGCTGGTGGCCCAGAAGTTCACCAGCATCACCTTGCCGCGCCAACTGGACGAGTCCAGCGACTGCCCGTTCAGCAGCACGTAGCTGACGTCCGGCGCCTTCTGCGTTGCGAACAGGCTCTGGTAGCCGAGCACGCCGGCGCCCAGGATGGCAGCGGCAAGAAGGGCGGGAATCGCGAAGCGGCGCATGGCGGGCGACATCAGGAAATGGCAGGTGTCCAGTGTAGGCCAGGGGGCGGCATCCTCAGGCGCAACGGGGACAAGCCGGCGCATCGCCGGTCAAAGCGACCTCGACAGCTCGAACAGCAGCATGGCAGGCAGGGCTTCGGCCAGATTGTCTCGGGCGATGCGGGCCATGCCATCGGCGGTGGCGCTGGAGAGCTGGGTGCTGTGCGCGCTGTCCTGCACCTCGATGAAGCAGAAGTCCGCAACCTCGCGCACGATCCCGGACTTCAGCACCTCCAGCTCACTGCCGCGCTGGGAACTTTCGAAGATGAGCGCATGCGGCAGGCCTTCCAGGCAGAAGTGCTGGGCCTCCGCCATGGTGTTGACCACGTCGATGATCAGGCCCATGTGCCGTACCGCATCCTGGATCTGCCCGCGCAGCTCGCGTCGCGGCGAGACGATCAACAGATGGCTGCCAGCCAGCGGCTTGGAATTGGAGGAGTTGGCGAACTCGCGGGAGTCCGGCATGCCCCAGCCCTGCGCAGCGTCTGCCGCTGGGGCCCCTGGTTCATCCAGCAGCGTGTGCGGAAACTCCAGGGTCAATTCGGTGATCCCTGCCTCATGCTCCCGCAAGGGCTGCAAGCCCATCGTCAAGGCGGTTTGCTCCAGGAGCCGCCAGGCCAGGGAGTTCAGGGTGGCTGGCAGCTCCTCCTCCTGGTCTTCGTCGGCCAGCTCCAATGAGCGGTGCGCGAAACGGCAGCTCAGGCGGGCGCGTGCCGGCCATGGACTCAAGTCCAGGCGGAGATCCACGGAGGAATGGGTGCAGGCCAGCGCCCAGTCCAGCAGCGCGTTGAGCAGGGAAAAGAGCAGGGCGCCGTCGCCGAGCACATCCGCCGGCTTGAGCATTTGGCGGATCTGGATGCCGCGGGCCAGCGCTTCACGGTTGCGATGGGCCAGCACGCCGCGCAGCATCTGGGTCAGCTGCAGCCGCTCCTTGGACAGGCGCAGCTTGCCCGAGGCCAGCCGCGCCAGCTGCTGCCCCATCATGCCGGCCTCGCGTGCCTGGCTGACGCCTTCGCGCAGCGCGCGCAAGCTCTGCCGGTCGATCTGGCCGGTGGCAATCAAGGTGTGGATGCGTTCCAGGGCCTGGCTCAGCGGGCCGGCGATTTCAGCACCCAGCTGCTGCACGATGTCCGCCCAGGCCGCGGAGTCGGCGCTGGCCGTCGCGGCGTGGCTGGGGGGCTGCAGGCTGTGCGGCATGGGGGACTGGCGGCTGGGTTGTGCCGGACGAGGGACGCCCATCCGGTCATGAGCTGCCATGGTTGGCAGCACGGCCTGCAGCGTCCATCCCGCAAACCCGGGGGCCGGTGCTGCAGGCCCTGCCGCGGATTGTCGAAGCTCCAGCGCTCGCCGGTGTCCGGATCTGCCCTTCCCTCAGCCTGGGGGCCGCGTCACGATTTGGCGCGCTCGTTCGCGGCCTCGAGCAGGCAGCGCAGCAGCGCCTCGGGGGCGCTGATCATGGCGTCGTGTCCCGTGGCGATTTCATTGACGGTCCAGCCGGGTTCCGTGCGCACGCGCTGTCGGCTGGCGTCAATGGTGGCCAGGGCGGGGTCGGTGCAGTCGATGAAGCGGCGCGGCAGACGGGCCCAGCGTGCTGCGTCGTAGTGCAGGGCCTGGTCGTAAACGCCGCCAGGATGAGGCGTCTGGCGGCGCTCGACCCAAGCGGCATCCTCGGCTTGCAGCCCGAAGAGGCTGGGCGGCGCCGGCGGCAGCACGCCTTTCTCCGCAATGAGTGCACGGCGCTGCGCCTGGGTTGCCTCGCTGTGGCGGCTGGACCAGGCCTCGCCCGGCCAGGGAACGACCGCATCCAGGTAGACCAGTTGGCCAATGCGCTCATGCAGGCGGTCGGCCACCCCCGTGATCACCATGCCCGCGTAGCTGTGACCGACCAGGATGCAGGACGAGAGTTCCTCGGCCTCGATCACGGCGGCCACATCCTGGATATGGGTGTCCAGCGTGATGCCGGCCGGCCCGAGGTGGGCTCGCTCGCCTACGCCGCTGAGGCTTGCCGCGAAAGCGCGGTGCCCGGCAGTCCATAGCGCAGGCAGGATGCGCTTCCAGCACCAGGCGCCGTGCCAGGCGCCATGCACGAGGACGAAATCACTCATCAAATCACCCCTTGTTCGCGCAGGGCCTGGATCTCCATGGCGGACAGGCCGGCCTCGCCCAGCAGTTCTTCGGTGTGCTGCCCCAGCAGCGGTGGCGGTCGGTGGTACTGCACAGGCGTCGCGGACAGCTTGATGGGGTTGGCCACGACTTTCAAGCGGTCGCTCAATGGGTGCGTCATTGGCACGGTCATGCCGCGCGCCAGCACCTGCGGGTCGGCAAAGACCTCGTCCAGGTTGTTGATCGCCCCACAGGGCACCTTGGCGGCCTCCAGTTGGGCCAGCCAATGCTGGCGCGGCTGCAGCCGCAGCGCCGCGGCGATCTGAGGTACCAGCTCGGCGCGATGCCGCACCCGGTCGGCGTTGCGCAGAAAGCGTGGGTCGGTGGCCCACTCGGGATGGCCGGCGATCTCGCAGAACTTGGCGAACTGCTTGTCGTTGCCCACGGCAAGGATCAGGTGGCCGTCGCTGGCCTCGAACACCTGGTACGGCACGATGTTGGCGTGGGCATTGCCCATGCGGCCCGGCGCCTTGCCTGTGCAGAGGTAGTTGGCGCCCAGATTGGCCAGCATTGCCACCTGCGTATCCAGCAGGGCCATGTCGATCACCTGACCCTGACCGGTGAGGTCGCGGTGTCGCAAGGCGGCGAGGATGGCCACGGTCGAATAAAGGCCGGTGAAGAGGTCCGCCACCGCGACGCCGACTTTCTGCGGGCCGCCGCCGGGCAGGTCGTCGCGCTCGCCGGTCACGCTCATCAGTCCGCCCATGCCCTGGATGGCATAGTCATAGCCGGCACGGTCTCGGTAGGGGCCGGTCTGGCCGAAGCCCGTGATGGAGCACACCACCAGGCCGGGCTTGAGCGCCATCAGGCTCTGGGCATCCAGTCCATAGCGCGCCAGATCGCCGACCTTGAAGTTTTCCACCAGCACGTCCGCCTGCAGCACCAGCCTGCGAATCAGGGCCTGCCCCTCGGGGCGGGCGATGTCCACGGTGATGGAGCGCTTGTTGCGGTTGGCCCCCAGGAAGTAGGCAGCCTCGCTGCTGTCTTCGCCGTCGGCGGTCTTGAGATAGGGCGGGCCCCAGGCGCGGGTGTCGTCGCCGCCGCCGGGGCGTTCGACCTTGATGACATTGGCGCCCAGGTCTGCCAGGGTCTGGGTGCACCAGGGGCCGGCCAGCACGCGGGACAGGTCCAGCACGGTGACGCCGCTGAGGGCGCCGGGCGGCAGCGCCGCCATGGAGGGGGTCGGATCTTGCATGGGCGGATTGTGGCCCCAGGCCGGGGGCCTGCCAGCCCTCGATAATGCGGGGCATGACGCCGCTCAAGTTGCCTCAATGCGCTGCCTTGCTGGTCTCGACCGCTCTGCTGGGAGCGTGCGCTCCAGCGCTGGACTGGCGCGAGGTTCGCCCCGAAGGCAGCGGCGCCGAGCTGTTGTTCCCCTGCAAGCCTGAGCAGTTGCACAGGGCTGCCACTGCGCGGGAACCGGCCACGGGTCTGGCGGTCTGCCGCGCGGCAGAGCTGAGCTTCTCCTTGAGCTGGTCCGAGATGCCCAGGCCGGACATGCCCGGCCCGGCCCTGCACGCCATGGGCGATGGTTTGCGTCAACGCCTGCAGGCCCCCGAGTCCAGCTGGCAAGGACTCCAGCTGCGTGGCATGACGCCGCGACCGGAGTCCGGCCAGCAGCACCTGCGGGGGCCACAGCAGCAGGCGCGCCAGGCCTTGTTCTCCCGTGGGCTGAAGGTCTATCAACTGGTGATGATGGGCGCCAAGGACAACGAGGCCGCCTGGCAGAACTTCCTCGGGTCGGTGCGATTGCCCGAGTGAGGGGCGGGCCCGATCCACCCAAGCCACGCCGCCCACGGATAATGCGCCCATGACCGGCTTGCTGCTCATCGCCCATGCTCCGCTGGCCTCGGCACTCAAGGCCGTGGCGGAGCACACGTTTCCTCATTGTGCGACTCAGTTGTCGGTGCTTGACGTGACCGATGACATGTCGGCAGACGAGGTCGAACAGCGCAGCCGGGCGCTGATGCTGCAGGCGGGCCATGAAGACGTGCTGGTGCTGACCGATGTGTTCGGCGCCACGCCCAGCAATGCCGCCCAGCGCCTTCTGGACACCCACGGGCATGTGCGGGTGCTCAGTGGCGTCAATGTGCCCATGCTGTGGCGCAGCCTCTGTTACGCCCATGAGCCGCTGGCAGCACTGGTGCTGCGTGCCAGCCAGGGTGCCACGCAGGGCGTGGTGCTCAGCGATCTGCCCCCCAACCCTACGGACCGATGATCAAGACGACCCTCACCATCACCAACAAGCTGGGCCTGCACGCACGCGCATCGGCCAAACTGACCAAACTGGCCGGTTCTTATCAATGTGAGGTGTTCTTGAGCCGGGGCAGTCGCCGGGTCAATGCCAAGAGCATCATGGGGGTCATGATGCTGGCCGCAGGGATCGGCTCCCAGGTCGAGCTGGAGACCGACGGCGAGGACGAACAGGCCGCACAGGCGGCCATTGCCGCTCTGGTCAACGACAAGTTCGGCGAAGGCGAGTGACCCATGCTGGCCGACCTGCCCGCTCGGGCGGGCGGCAGCGGATCGCCGGTCAGGACGCTGCGCCGAGGAAGTGCCGGCGGTAGCGCGAAGGCAGGTCGTCGATGCGCATCAGCATGGGCAAGTCGGCCGTGTTGAAGTCCGGATCCCATGCCGGGCGACCCAGGATGCGCGCGCCGCAGCGCAAATAGCCCTTGATGAGCGGCGGCGGCTCGACGGCCAAATCCTGGCGCAGTTCATCCACCGGCAGCGCCAGCTTGGGCGTCACCTGCCATTGCGCTGGCGCCATATGGCTGTCCTTTAGCTGGTGCCAGAGGCTGGCGGCGTAATGGCCGCCGTCGCGCATGCTGACGCTGGCGCAGCCGATCATGGTGTCCAGCTGATTGCGCACCATGAATTCCGCCAGGGCGCCCCACAGGGCCATGATGGCGCCGCCGGAGCGGTGCTCGGCATGCACGCAGGAGCGGCCCAGCTCCACCATGCGTGGGCGCAGGACTTGCAGCGGGGCGAGGTCGAATTCGGTTTCACTGTAGAGCCCTCCCGCACGCAGGGCGGCTTCCGGCGTCAGCACCCGGTAGGTGCCGATGACCTGGGCGCTGTGGCCGTCTGGGGCGATGGAGCGCACCAGCAGGTGCTCGCAGAATGCGTCGAATGCGTCAATGTCATGCCCGGCTGGGGCATCGGCAGGAGGATGGAGCTTGGCGCCCATCTCCTCGACAAAGACCTCGTACCTCAGACGCTGGGCGGCTCGGATGTCTTCCGGCGTGCTCGCCCAGGCCACGTCCAGGCGAGGCTTGCCCTCACCCGTGCCTGCAAGCGGCTGCTCAGCGTCTGGAAGTGACCTCCGTTGCGCCTTGGGCGGCCGAATTTCCGAGAAGGGCAGGGTGGGCAGGGGAATGTCCCTCATGGGTGGCCTCGTCGTGCTGTGACGGTCGCCATGCTCGGTGCTGGGCATGACGTGCCCGTGACCGCCTTTTGACGCAGACATGACAGGCTTTGCAGGTGCTGCCGCCATCTGGCACAGGGGCATGGCTGCTACAGTCGACGCATGAGCTTTCAGGTCTTCGGCATTCCTGTGTCTCGGGGCGTGGCCATCGGCCGTGCCGTGCTGGTGGCGTCCAGCCGCGTGGACGTTGCCCACTATTTCATCGACGAGTCCCATGTGCCCGGCGAGATCAAGCGAGCCCTGCGGGCGCGCGACGAAGTGGCGCGCGAGCTCGAGTCACTCAAGCTGGACTTGCCTGAGGACGCGCCGCACGAATTGGCCGCGCTGCTGGACGTGCACCTGATGCTGCTGCACGACGAGGCCCTGCTGGGGGCGACCCGACAGTGGATCGTCGAGCGGCACTACAACGCCGAATGGGCGCTGTCTGCCCAACTGGAAGTGCTGGCACGCCAGTTTGACGAGATGGAAGACGACTACCTGCGTGAACGCAAGGCGGACCTGGAGCAGGTGGTGGAGCGTCTGCTCGGGGCCATGGCTGCAGAGCAGGGGCAGACCAAGGTTGGCGCCGCACAGGTGGTGCAGCGCGACTTCGCCGGCGAAGACCCTTTGCTGCTGGTGGCTGCCGACATCGCGCCGGCCGACATGATGCAGTTCAAGCGCAGCGTCTTTCACGGCTTCATCACCGACATTGGCGGCAAGACCTCGCATACGGCCATCGTGGCGCGCAGCATGGACATCCCGGCGGTGGTCGGCACGCGCGAGGCGTCGCGCCTCATCCGGCAGGACGACTGGGTCATCATTGACGGCGACAGCGGTGTGGTGATCGTGAACCCGTCGCCCATCGTGCTGGAGGAGTATCGCTTTCGCCAGCGTCAGAGTGAGCTGGAGCGTGCCCGCCTGGCCCGCCTGCGACACACGCCGGCGGTCACGCTGGACGGTGAGCGCATCGACTTGCACGCCAATATCGAGTTGCCGGCGGATGCCGCGGCGGCCGTTGAGGCGGGAGCCACCGGCGTGGGCTTGTTCCGCAGCGAGTTCCTCTTCATGAATCGCGATGGCGAACTGCCCAGTGAAGAAGAGCAGTTTCAGGCCTACAAGGCCGCGGTAGAGGCCATGAAGGGCATGCCGGTGACCATACGCACGGTGGATGTCGGGGCGGACAAGCCTTTGGATCGGATGTCAGCCAACGAGTTGCGCCACGAGCATGTGCTCAACCCGGCCATGGGCCTGCGTGCGATTCGCTGGAGTCTGGCGGAACCGAGTATGTTCCGTCAGCAGTTGCGAGCCATCTATCGCGCCAGCGCCTTCGGCAAGATCCGGCTGCTGATTCCCATGGTCGCCCACCTGAGTGAGGTTCGGCAGATTTTGGAAACCCTCAAGCGCGTCAAGCAGCAGCTTGACGACAGCGGGCAGCCCTACACCCAGGTGGACTTGGGGGTGATGATCGAAATTCCCGCGGCGGCCGTGATGCTGCCCCTGTTGCTGCAGCACGTGGACTTCGTCTCCATCGGCACCAATGATCTGATCCAGTACACCCTGGCCATCGATCGGGCGGACGAAGCGGTGGCGCATCTCTACGATCCCTGGCATCCGGCCGTACTGCAGCTGATCGCTGCTTCCATCGCGCAGGCGCGCGCGGCGGGCAAGTCGGTCAGTGTCTGCGGTGAGATGGCGGGCGATGCGGCCTTCACCGACTTGCTGCTGGCCATGGGGCTGCGCAGTTTCTCCATGCATCCCTCTCAGATTCCTTCGGTCAAGCAGCGCATCCTCCGGGCCGATACGCAGAAGTTAAGTGCGCTGCTGCCGGCCATCCTGGCCAGCGAAGACCCTGAGAAGGCTGCGAATCTGGCCTTTGCTGCGGGCGGGCAGCGGGTGCACTGAGCGGCGCCGGGGCGGGACTCAAGAAATTCTTTCGAATCTCTTGCGTGAGCCGAAAAAGCTGTGCTACAGTCTAAGGCTTCGCTGCTGATGCAGTGCTTCGAAACGAAGCGCAACACGGAGGCGGCGAAGGCGCAGAGAGATTTCGATCTGGATGCGGGGCGAGAACTGATGAGTTCGCTGAATGTTTCGCCAGGCGTTGAAAACTGTTGAAAAACAAATTTCAAAAAACGCTTGACGATACGAAAGAAATTCAGTCATAATCTCG
>JAYRKJ010000009.1:0-188368 GCA_041905785.1 Burkholderiaceae bacterium | reverse complement strand
TACTGGGTGCGCCACGGCAACCGCTGGGTGCAGGCCCGCATCAGCGCCATCGAGCACCGGCTGGACATCCACACCCTGGCCGAGACCGAGGCCCACGAGCTGGCCGTGAACGAGATCGGCCACGTCGCGGTCGAGCTGCAGGCCCCGCTGCCCCTGGCGGCCTACACCCAGAACCGCGTGGCCGGCGCGCTGATCGTCGTCGACCCCACCAGCAACCGCACCTCGGGTGCGCTGCTGGTGCGCTGAGGCGGCCAGCGAGAGTCAAGACCTGACCCCGAGGAGTTCATCATGGGACGCGTCATCTTCGTCAGTGCAGGACCCGGCAGCGCCGACCTCATCACCCTGCGCGGCCTGCGGGCCCTGCAGCAGGCCGATGTGGTGCTGTTCGACGCCCTGACCGACCCCGCGCTGCGCGAATTCGCCCCCGAGGCCCGCTGGCTGGACGTGGGCAAGCGCGGCTTCAGCGACTCCACCGCCCAGACCGCCATCAACGCCGCCCTGGTGCGCGAAGCCCGCCAGGCGGCCGTGGTAGTGCGCCTCAAAGGCGGCGACGCCAGCATCTTCGGCCGTCTGGAAGAAGAGCTGCTGGCGCTGGACGAAGCCGGCATCGACGCCGAGGTGGTGCCTGGCGTGACCGCCGCCATCGCCGCCGCTGCGCAAGCGCGCCGCCCCCTGACCCGGCGCGGCCAGGGCCGCAGCGTGGCCCTGACCACCGCCATGACCCGCGAAGGCGACCTGCAGGCCCTCAAGAGCGCCGACACCGAAGTCTTCTACATGGCCGGCCGCCAGCTCGGCGCACTGGCTCGCAAGCTGCCCCTGGCCGGCTGGGCGGCCGAGACGCCGGTGATGGTGGTGTCCCGCGCCGGTTGTGCTGATGCCTTGAGCAGCGAGCACACCGTAGAGACGCTGGCCGCCGCCAGCCTCCTGCACCGCGGGCGGCCCACCGTGGTCACGGTTGGGGCGGGCGCCGCGCCGGTCGGCCACGTCAAGCGGCGTCGTGCGGCCCGCGAGCAATGCCCCCAACTTGAGCCCCATCAAGCCAGACCCCCGATCACGCACGATTAAAATCAGCCCTTTGCCGTCAGTGCCCCCGGCCAGCCTTGAGCCCTGACGGATCCCCGGGCCCCACAACTCTAGAGCTGCTCCATGACCCACGTCGTTACCGAAGCCTGCATTCGCTGCAAGTACACCGATTGCGTTGATGTCTGCCCCGTCGACTGCTTCCGTGAAGGCCCGAACTTCCTGGCCATCGATCCGGACGAGTGCATCGACTGCGCCGTGTGCATCCCCGAGTGCCCCGTGAACGCCATCGTTCCCGAGGAAGACGTGCCGGGCAACCAGCAGCACATGATCAAGATCAACGCCGACCTGGCGAAGAAGTGGCCCAGCATCACCAAACGCAAGGCCTCCCTGCCCGACGCGGACGAATGGAAAGACAAGAGCGACAAGCTCTCCGAACTCATCCGCTGATTGTTCCCTAGCGGGCCGCACCGAACGGGGCCCGGACTCGATAGATTGGATCCTCAAGTGACTCAAGCGACCTCCTCCGCGTCTGCCGGCGTGATCGAAACCGATGCCGTCATCGTTGGCGCTGGCCCCGTGGGCCTGTTCCAGGTGTTCGAACTCGGCCTTCTGGAGATCAAGGCCCACATCATTGACTCCCTGGCCTACCCCGGTGGCCAGTGCATCGAGCTCTACCCCGACAAGCCCATCTACGACATCCCCGCCCTGCCCGTCGTCACCGGCAAGGAGCTGACGGACAACCTGATGAAGCAGATCGAGCCCTTCGGCGCGACCTTCCATCTGGGCCAGGAAGTCACCACGGTCGAGAAGCAGGAAGATGGCCGCTTCTTCGTCGCCACCTCCAAGGGCACGCAGTTCCTGACCAAGACCATCTTCATCGCCGGCGGCGTGGGCTCCTTCCAGCCCCGCACCCTGAAGGTGGACGGCATCGACAAGCACGAGGGCTCGCAAGTGCACTACCGCGTGCGCAAGCCCGAGCAGTTCGCCGGCAAGAACCTGCTGATCGTCGGCGGTGGTGACTCCGCCCTCGACTGGGCCCTGAACTTCTGCGGCGGCAACGAAGACGGCAACCCGCACAAGGCCGAGAGCGTCATCCTGCTGCACCGCCGCGACGGCTTCCGCGCCGCCCCGGCCAGCGTCGCCAAGATGAAGGAACTCTGCGACAACTACGAGATGCAGTTCATCGTCGGCCAGGTCACCGACCTGGATGAAGCCGAGGATGGCGCGCTCAAGGGCGTGAAGGTCACCGGCGGCGACGGCGTGACCCGCGTCGTGCCTTGCGACCAGGTCCTCGTCTTCTTCGGCCTCTCCCCCAAGCTCGGCCCCATCGCCGAGTGGGGCCTGGCCCTGGAGCGCAAGCAGATCCTCGTGGACACCGAGAAGTTCCAGACCAGCGTGCCCGGCATCTTCGCCGTGGGTGACATCAACACCTACCCCGGCAAGAAGAAGCTGATCCTCTCCGGCTTCCACGAGGCCGCCCTGGCTGCGTTCGGTGCGATGCCCATCATCAACCCGGAGAAGCGGGTGCATCTGCAGTACACGACCACCAGCCCGAAGCTGCACAAGGTGCTGGGGGTTGAGACGCCGGTGTTTGACTGAGGCTTGGCCTTTTGTCTGCGAAGAACCCGCCCGTGTGGCGGGTTTTTTGTTGTCTGAAGCACTCGCGGTGGCGAGGGGGCTTCAACAGGCTTGGTGAGGTGCTTGGGGCCGATATCAGCGGCGCTCCCTACACTGATCGCCGCTCTGCCCTTCAGAGCACGGGATTGGCGTCCCGATGAGATCCGCGGGTCACTCTCGGTGGAGATCTCATGGACGAATCTGATCAATCCAACCCTGGGCGTGTTCTGCGCCAGGGGATACCCGACATTCTTGATGAGTTGGACCGGCTGCTGGGAATGCAGGCGGGGGATGCCTGTGCGTGGGTCGAATGGGGACGAACTGCGCGCGTGGATTTGGCGGGGGCGTATCGGCGGCAGCTGGAGGTACTAGAAGCGCTGGAAGTGATACTGGCTTTGCTCAGCGCTGATCCCGAGAATCGAGTGAGCTCGGGTGGGATGGTATGCCTGCTGGGGCCGTTGGTGGTGAAACTGGGAGTTGCCTGCCAAGGCAGCACGGTGTAAATCCACGCAGGGACGAAGTAGCTCAGCGTGTTTGGTTTTGACTGCGCCCTAGCAACGAGCGCTGACGTTCGTTCAGTGAATGCGGGAGTCAGCTATCGGCCAGGAGCGGAAGGCCATCAACGACAGCTTTGTCGCCGCATAGGCTTGGAGCCCTGATGCTTCGAATCCATTTTAACCCGCACCGCTTTTGTCAGATCTTTTAGTACTCTGAGTGGGGTCTGAAAATTGGGAGAAATCACTGATGTACCCAAAAATTAGCTTAGCTTGCCGCGATGTTGTTATGCGTACAACGCCGGCGTTTGGCTGCGCCGCTAATCATTCAAAGACTTCGCAAGCTATTAATTAAATCTAGGGAACAAAAATGAAAATAAAATCCATCACAGTCAACAGATTTCGAGGCTACGAACAACCAGTCAAAATTGACATCGAAAACCTCTGCGTATTGGTTGGCAAGAACGATAAAGGAAAGTCCACCATCCTTGAGGCCTTGGATATATTCTTCAATGAAGGCAAGGGGTGCGTCAAGCTTGACAAAGAAGACATAAACAAAAAATGCCTAGCAAATGGGGATGACTGCATTGAAATCGAAGTTGAATTCTCCGATTTGCCGTCAAAAATTATAATTGATTCAGCAAATGAAACCACACTACAAGACGAGTACCTAGTGACACAAGCGGGCACGCTACATGTTATCAAACGGTATCCAGCCGCTGGCAAGGAAAAGATCTTCATAAAAGCAAGACATCCAGCCAATCCTGAGTGCAAGGACTTGCTTCAGAAAAAGATTCAAGATCTTAAAAATATCTTGGACGATCAGAGCTTACCTTGCCCAGACAAGACCAAAAGCGCTCAGCTTCGGAAGTCTATATGGCATGGGCAAGGGACGCTCGATCTTCAGGACCAAGAGATTGAGGTTGCAAAGATTGATGCAAAAAATGTATGGGAGCAATTAAAGGCATATATGCCTTTTTACACATTATTCCAGTCGGATAGGAAAAACACTGATTCCGATGACGAAGTTCAAGACCCAATGCGAATTGCGGTTAAGGAAATCCTTGGCGACAGCACAATTCAAAGCACTCTCGCAACGGTTGCTGAGACGGTCAAGAGTCGACTTGATCAAGTTGCAAATAGAACACTCTCAAAGCTAGCGGAACTCAATCCATCCATCGCAAACTCCTTGACCCCCCAACTTCCGGATCTGAATAGCCTAAAGTGGAGCGATGTATTTAAAAGTGTCTCAATATCTGGCGATAATGACATACCAATAAATAAGCGCGGAAGTGGCGTTAAGCGATTGGTTCTAATTAGCTTCTTTCGGGCAGAAGCCGAAAGAAGACAGAGCGAGGCCAGTCTACCGAATATCGTCTACGCCATTGAAGAGCCAGAGACCTCGCAACATCCCGATCATCAGCGGGGACTGACTGATGCCCTCGTTGATCTATCAAAAGCAGCTAACACGCAAGTCCTGCTAACAACCCACAGCCCAGAAATTGTCAAACGCCTTCAATTTGAAGATATTGTCTTGGTATCCGATGCAGCTGAAGGAAAGGTTTCCAAGATAGTTCAGCACGAGCTTCCCTACCCCAGCCTAAATGAAGTCAATTTCGCTGCATTTGGAGAAGCGACATTTGAGTACCACAATGAGCTCTATGGGTTCATTGAAGCTGAAGGCAGGTTAAGCGAATACCGCAACGGAAAGCCTCAGAGGGCTTACAACAAAGTGCGCAAAGACGGAAGCATTGAGCCCCAGCAAATAATTCTCACAGAATATATAAGGCACAGAATTCATCACCCGGAGAACACACACAACCCGGAATTCACAGAGGCAGAGCTGAAGGCGTCCATTCAATCGATGCGCGAATTCATAAGGGCGCACATCCAAAATGCCGCCTAACTGTACGGCCAAGCGGACGCCGACATGGGCCATGCCTTCGGCGTTTTCATGGCCCATCTCGGTACCCTCCACTCGCGGCGCTCCTTCAGGCGCTGCTTGCGCGTTGGGTGTTACGCAGCAGCGTTTGCTGCCCCGCAACACATTATGCAAAAAATAGTGCAAGTCCCGGCCGATAAATATGACTGAAAACACCCCAAGAGTCGACGCAGAGTGGATCGCACTCAACGCATTTCGTGGCCTTACAAAGATTGCCTCAAAGGGCGATCTCTCAAAATCAACTTACGACAACGCGCTGGACCTTGGCGGGGCTTTGTATCCTGACTTGCTTGGTCCCGAGAATAGTGTGTTGCGGCGTGATCGCGAAAGCGACACATCGAAAGAGTATCGTCAAAAGGCCCAACTCCTCACCATTCGAAATAGGGAGCGAGTTGATCCTATCGAACTATTGCGAGCTGATATTGAAGAATTCAAAGGGCTGCTTTCAATCGCGGAACAGAACAAGGGTGATAAGACGCGGGTGGATCAGCTGAAGAAGAAGCTTGGGCAGCTAATAAATGCCGAGCGCGAGATGATTCCAGTCGGACACACAGAGAATCAACTCATTTTTCGTGATGCATACAACGTTCAAAGGGACCTGCCGTCCCTTGCCTCTGGGCAAGGCTATCGAGACTTCAAGTTGCCCGATGACAATGTCTTGCGGGTGCGAGTGCTCCATCCAGACCGTCCTGAACATATTTCCGGAGCTGACATCATCTATGAGCGTCATAGCCCGCACGCAGCTAGCGCCAGTATTGTTGCAGTGCAATACAAAATTTGGTCTGGCAAGGCACTATACTTGACAGATGCTCGCATGACAGAGCAAATAAAACGGTTGCAAGCCTTCACATGCGACAAGAATATCTGCCAAAATTCAGAGCAAGCATTGGAATACAGATTTCCATGCTGCGCTGCATTTCTTAGGCCTACTGACAAGCTTCAGAAGACTGATCAAAAGTACTTCTCCACCGGTGAACATTTGCCGATTTGTAAAATTGATGAATGCAAGACCGTCACCGAACGAGGGGCCGAAATTCTTGAGTATTCCCAAATGCGAGACATTTCACTGAATAGCGAGATGTTTGAGTACCTCTTCAATAAAGGGAAGATCGGTTCGCGTGCGCTTTCTTACGATGAGCTAAATCTCCTCTATTCCGAATTCTTGGTTTCATCGTCTGAAGATAATGTCGTAATCTATGCACAAGAGTTTTCGGAATAACCGCTCACTGGAGCCGACTTGCAACGGCTGGTTAATCCGGGGCCGTGTTCCTACGGGATCAGGGTCAGATACCGTCTTAATTTCAAGCCCCCTGCGCCTCCCTCCCCACGCCCTCATTTCCAAGGACATGACCACCCCGTTCGCCATGAGGACAATCTGCACGATCCGCGAACTTCCGCAGTCCCGGGATGTGCAACCTCTACCATGTCTCCCCCAAGGGCGACCTCACCACTTACTTCCGCGCCCTGCCGCCTGAGGGCCTGGTGGCCGGCCCGGTGGGGCCCTTTGGCGTGGGGGCCTTCCTCCGCCTGGTCGATGGCGAGCTGCGCTGCACGCTGGGCCAATGGGGCCTGATCCGGCCCGGGCAGCCGGAGCGCGTTGACTACCTCCCGTCCAGGCCCGGCCCCGGCGGCAAGGCCCTGAAGCCGCGCCCGCGCTCGACCAACAACGCCCGCCTGGAAGGCATCGACACCAAGCCCACCTTCAAAGCCGCCTGGAAGGCCGGGCAGCGCTGCCTGGTGCCGGCGCTCTGGTACCAGGAGCCCAACTGGGAGACGGGCAAGAACGTCTGGTGGCAGCTGCGCCGCGCAGACGGCCTGCCCTGGGCGCTGGCGGGGCTGTGGTCGGAATGGGTCGATCCGCAGACGGGCGAGGTGGTGCCCAACTTCACCCTCATCACCTGCAATTGCGACACCCACCCGCTGCTCGCCCGCCTGCACAAGCCGGACCCTGCCCTGCCCGCTGACGGCCAGGACAAGCGCTCGCTCGCCCACATCGAGCCCGAGCACTGGGCGCAGTGGCTGGCGGGCAAGGAGGCGCAGGCGCGGGCGCTGATCCAGCCCCCGCCCCTGACCCTGTTCGACCTGGCCGATGCCCGGCGCACGGACCAGCTGCTGGCCCAGCAGCGCGCCGCTAGCGCCTGAGCGCCTCGCTGTCCGTCACGACGCGGCACCACCAGCTTTGGCGAAAGAGCTGCGGGGCCTTGTCGCTGAAGCCCAGGTCCTCGATGCCGGTGACGATGAGCTGCCAGCTGCGCACGGTGCGCACCTCGGCCCAGTCCAGCGGCGGCAGCAGGCTTTCGCGCTCCCGCAGCAGCGCGGCGAGCAGCGGGGTGGTGTCCTTGTCCACGGCCGGGCGGAAACGAGTGATCCACAGCTGGCCGCGGATGGGCGTGCGCATGCGCAAAGTGGCAGCCGGCAGGCGCTGGCCGCGGTGGCGCAGGGGGATGACATCAACAAGCATACTGTTTATTTATACAGTATGTTACAGGCCGGGGCGAGGAAGGAAGTCGCAGTTGCCGGGCTGGGGGCAGTGGCTGGTGCGGCGGGGGCATGCCGTCGGGGAATTGAGGCACGGGAGCAGGGGCAGGCCGTTGATCCAAAGGCCTCCAGATCAGAAACCTGCCCCTAGCCTTGGTCGCTCCGCCCTCCAGAAGCAAGGCCTGCCGTCACCAGCAGCCCCTCCCCCTCAGGCGCCAAGGCAGTTTCGGAAAAGCGAAACGCCCACCGCTTCCCGTCTCACTTTCTCCAAAGTTTCCGATTCTCCGAAACTCCCCTGGCAACGCCCCCACAACCCGCCTATCATTTCGGAGTACCAGAAATTCATCCACACAGAAGGTGTGATGACCCACCAGAACCTGGAACTCCGAAATGCCCGCCCCCTCCCAGCCCCGACCCGCCCTCTTGACGACCCCTACCGCTCTCGGCCCCGTCGTGCGCGAGCGCCGCAAGTCGCAGGCGCTGCGCATTGACGATGCCGCCAGCCTGCTCGGGGTGTCCGTGGACCTCATGTCCCGGCTGGAGAACGGCCAGGGCTCGGTGCGCCTGGACAAGGCGCTGGCCGTGCTCGATGGCCTGGGTCTCACGCTGATGGTGCTGCCCAAGGAGCACGCCTGGGCCCAGGCAGCGGCCCGTGAAGTCGCCCGTGAAGTGGCCCACGAAGGTACCCACGATGCGGCTCACGGATCGGCCCACGAAGTTGCCCATGAAGTTGCCCACGTAGTTGCCCGTGAACTTGCCCGTGAACTTGCCCGTGAATCGATCCGCGAGGCAAGCCAGGAAGCCGCCCACAGCGGCCCCGCAAAGCCCGCCCGCAAGGCCAGGAAGGCCTGAGAGGACGGACATGGCGCATACCCTGCACGTCTGGGCTGAGGACGCCCACGTCGCCCGCATCGAGCACGAGGGGCATGAGGACCGCTGGAGGCTGGGCTACACCGCGCCCTGGGCCGCCCATGCCCAGTCCTACCCGCTCTCGCCCGCCCTGCCGCTGGCACGCCCGGAGGCCGGCTATGCCTCCGCCTCCATCAAGCGTTTCATCGAGCACCTGCTGCCCGAGGGCCACGCGCTGGAGGTGGCCATGGTCTACAACGGCTTGGCGCGGACCAACGTCTTCGGCCTCATCTGGGCGCTCGGCGCCGAGACGGCGGGCGCCCTGCGCTTCACGGGGGAGGCGGTGCCTGCGCCCGCCACGGGCGAGCCCGTGCTGCGAGAGATCCCCCTTCAGGAGCTCGACCAGCGCATCGCCGACCGCGCCCATGTGCCGCTGACGGTGTGGGACGGCAAGGTGCGCATGTCCGTGGCGGGCCTGCAGGACAAGCTGCTGGTCTACCTCGACCGGCCGCTGCAGGACGGCGGGCGGCTCTTCCTGGTGGACGGGCAGCGGCTGGCGTCCACGCACATCCTCAAGCCCGACACGGACAACCCGAAGACACCGCACCTGGCCATCAACGAACACTTCTGCATGCAGCTGGCCCGCCGCATGGGCCTGCCCGCCGCCGAGGTGGACCTGCTGCGCACGCCCCGGCCGGTGCTGGTGGTGCGGCGCTTTGATCGGCAGCTGGGCGAGCAAGGCGGCCAGCCCGTGGTGCACCGCCAGCACCTCATCGACGCCTGCCAGGCCTGCGACCTGCCGGTGGCCTACAAGTACGAGCGCAACCTCGGCAGCGCAGAGGCTGTCCGCCACATCCGCGACGGCATGAGCTTCGAGCGGCTCTTCGGCTGCGCCGAGCTCACGGCCAACAAGGCCGCCGCGCGGCTCGCCTTGCTGCGCTGGGCGCTCTTCCAGTTCCTGATCGGCAACAGCGATGCGCATGGCAAGAACTTCTCCTTCTTCGTGCGCCCCGGTGGCTTGCTGGAGCCCACGCCCTGGTACGACCTGGTGAGCGTGCTGCAGTACGAGGGCTTCGACACCGACCTGGCCATGGCCTACGGGGACGTCTTCACCCATGCCGAGGTCTCGTCCTTCGCCCTGGCGGATTTCGCCACGCGCTGCGGAGTTGATCGCAAGCTGTTGCGGCGGGAAGGCCAGCGGCTGGCAAAGCTGGCTGCATCCTCTGCTGCGGCCCAGGCCGAAGCGCCTGACTATGTGGGCGACGCCGAACGCGCCTTTGTCCACGGGATCGCCACGTTCGTTGGCAAGCAGGCCGAGCGGCTGACGCAGTTGGTAGCGGATGCGGCGAAATGGAAGGATGAGTACCTTTGACCAGGCGCCAGGGCTCAATTCTCCAGGCCTTCAGACGTCAGACTTGGCCCTACCCTTCAGCCGCACGGCGCTAGGGTCACGCACGGCGCTAGTGGCGGCGCTGGGGTCCGGCGCTAGGGTCCGCGGCGCTAGGGTCAGGCCTTACGCCGCGCTAGGGTCAGATACCGTCTTGAACGTCAAGCTTCGGCATAGCCATATTGATGTCGAATGACCCGCCCTCTGCGCATCGAATTCCCTGGTGCGATCTACCACGTGACCTCGCGCGGTGATCGCCGGGAGCCCATCTTTGATGATGATGTTGACCGGGAGATTCTCCTGCCCATCGTCGCCCAGACCCTGCAGCGCTGCGACGCGCAGATGCTGGCCTACTGCCTGATGGGCAATCACTACCACTTCGTGCTGTACACGCGCCGCGCCAATCTCTCGGTGCTGATGCAGCAGCTCAACGGCATCTACACGCAGGCGTACAACCGTCGGCATGCCAAGGTCGGGCATCTGTTCCAGGGGCGCTTCAAGGCAATTCTTGTCGATCGGGACAGCTATCTGCTGGAGGTCTGTCGCTATGTCGAGCTCAATCCGGTGCGGGCCGGCATGGTGGAGAGCCCTGGCGACTGGCCATGGTCCAGCTATCGCGCCCACTGCCTGCAATGCGATGCACCGGGCTGGCTCGACGTGGATGGCCTGCGCGGCTACCTGCTGGGCAAGGAGGCGAGCACGATGGCCCTGAGGCGGCGATGCCTGAGCGGCTGCGCGGCCAGGCCCCAGCCATCGCAGCCGGGCGCTCCCGAGCGGCGGCCGGCCTGTCCCTCCGCACGCGCAGTCTGTCGCACCGCCGCTGCGCCCGCAGCGACGCATGGACATAGTCGCACCCTATGCCGTGGCAACCGCCGCCGCAGAACAACGACGAGGAGTCCCCATGCCTGGCAATACCCCGCGCCTTCGCGCGCTCCCCCTGCTGATGGCCGCCGGCCTTGCCCTGGCCGCCGGCACCAGCCGTGCCGCCGAGTTCGACCATGCACAGATCGATGCGGTGTTCGCCGCCTTCACGAAGGAGGCGCCCGGCTGCGCCGTCGGCATCTACCGCGAGGGTCAGGTCTTGCTGGAGCGCGGCTATGGCCTCGCCGACCTGAACCACGGCGTGCCCATCACACCCGACACCGTGTTCGATATCGGCTCGAGTTCGAAGCAGTTCACGGCCCTGGCCGTGCTGATGCTGGCCAAGGAGGGCAAGCTGGACCTGCAGGACAAGGTGTCCAAGCACCTGCCTGAGCTCCATGAACTTGGCCAGCGCTTCACGATCGCCCAGATGCTCCATCACACAGCCGGCCTGCGCGACTACAACGAGCTGATGCTCATGGCAGGCCACGACGAGGGCGACGTCACAAGCTCCGATGATGCGCTGCGCCTGCTCGCCGCCCAGAAGGGCCTGAACTTCGAACCCGGCACGCGCTTCAGCTACAGCAACAGCGGCTACTTCCTTGCGGCCATGATCGTCGAGCGGGTCAGCGGCCAGAGCCTGGACACGTTCCTGCAGGCCCGCGTTTTCAAGCCGCTGGGCATGACGGCAACCCATGTGCGCACAGACCACACCGTCGTCGTCCCCCGTCGCGCCACGGCCTACCGTCCGACCGGGCAGGGCGGCTTCGCGATCGACATGTCCAACTGGAACCAGCCCGGCGACGGTGCCGTGCAGACCCATGTCCGCGATCTCGCGCGATGGGATGCCGAGCTGGCGCATCCGAAGGTCATCGATCCGGCCTTGCTCACGGCCATGCAGACACCGGGCAAGCTTGCCGACGGCTCTCCCATCCGGTACGGCCTCGGTCTGAGCATGGACAGCTACCGCGGCCTGCCGCGCGTCCAGCACGCAGGCGCCTGGGGAGGCTACCGCGCGATCGTGATGCGCTTCCCCGAGCAACGCATCGGCCTCGCACTGACCTGCAATGCCGCGCAGGTCAGCCCGGTGGTACTCGGTCAGCGTGTGGCCGACATTGTGCTGGCCGGCCGGTTCAAGAGCGCACCAGCGGCCCAAACGACTCCGGTTGCCGAGCCGGCGGACTTCGACCCGAGCCTCTTCATCGGCCTCTACGAAGGCGAGCCTGGCGATCTGCTGCATATCGAGCAGCCGCCCTCGGGTCCGCTTGCGATGCGCCGCGCCGGAAGTGGTGCAGCGTTGCGTCCACTCGCTGCGCGTCGTGTGCAGAGCGGCAGCGGCATCACCCAGCTGGAGTTGTCGGCGGACGGCCGGAGCATCACGCTGACGCGCAATGACGACCCCAAGCCAGTGCTGTTCAAGCGCCTGCCCGCCTATCGCGCCAACGCCGCCGAGCAGACCTTGCTGACCGGCCACTACTACAGCGCCGAGCTTGGCGCTGAATGGTTGCTGTCGACCAAGAAGGACGGACTCATGATCAAGGGCGCCGGCGTCGGCGAGGCGCCACTGACCGGCGTCAAGCCCGAGCTGCTCGAGGGCCCGGAGTTCAGCCTGCGCATCGAGCGCGATGCCAAGGGCGTGCCGGTGGCACTGGTCTACGACAGCGCGCGCACGAGAGGCGTGAGGTTCGCGAAGCGCTGAAGCCACCTTCGCGAACCGCCGCACCGTGGATGCAGCAGGCCCCGGTTCCGAGCGCCCATCCAGACGTCGGGATGGCCCTGGAGTCCCTGCCCCCATGGGGAGCCGCCCAAAACATGGCATGCGGGGGTAGCCGTCGCGCACGAAGCTGCTCGCCGCTTGCTTGGGCGCAGCGGCGGCCAAGGCTTTGCTGAAGCGTGCTGCGATGGCCGCCTCAGGAACCATCTGTCCGATGCCATTCCGGTAGTTCAGGGTTAGCTGCGCACCTTGGGCGGCGTGGCAGCCCTAGGCGGCCTATGCAGAGTGGGCGACCGTGACCTGCCCCAGCTCGGCATTGGCGCTGGTGGCCGAACCCATTGCCCATGCGCCCGCAGAAGAGGCTGTTGCTTGCCCCGCCGAGACGCTTTGCGAGGCGCCGTCTGGCGCGCTGATCACTGCAGCCGCCAGATCATGGGCCTCCGACCCCATTGAGACACGGCATCCCACGCCTGCGTGCGGACGGCCTGCGCCGGTTGCACCTGCCCATCGCCCGACTCCGGTCTTGCCAAGCATTCGGCCAGCAGGCCTCGCACGCTGAAGCTGGACATGGCTCAAGGTTTGAGCACGGCAGCAGACGAATGCGGCACGATGAGGCCCGCTACAATTCGCGGCTTTGGCGGCTACAAGCGCCAAAGCAATCGCTGGGGGTGCTGGCTCACTCGATGAGCCGGCTGAGAAAGTCCCTTTGAACCTGATCGACGGCATTCCGCCGTCAGGCTGCAATGTTTATCTTTGTGGCCCGAGTTAATCCTCGCGCAGGGAAGCAAGCACGCCACGGCCTGAACTCTCAGCAGGCCCTTGATGTGGCCGCATCGCCGCCCTGCCATCGCTAGAAGCAGTCCGACGATGGCCCGTATCACCCGCTCTCTTCCCCATGTCCTCGCCGCCGCGTGCGCACTCGCCTGCGCGCAGGCCGCCTTCGGGCAAGCCGGCAACAGCCTGCCCAGCGTGGCCGTCAGCGGCCGCAGCGCCGATGCGCCCGTCAGCGTGGGTGGCTTCGGAGACATGCCCGCCGCCAAGCTGCCCTTCCAGGCCAGCGTGCTGAACGCCGACCGCCTGGCCGACGCGGGCCTGAGCAGCCTCGCCGGCCTCGTGAACCTCGACGCCTCGGTGCAGGACAGCTACAACGCCGCCGGCTACGTCTCCTACCTCAAGGTGCGCGGCTTCGAGCTGGACAACCGCTTCAACTACCGCCGGGACGGCCTGCCCATCAATGCCGAAACCGCGCTGGCGCTGGGCAACAAGAGCAGCATCGAGGTCTTCAAGGGCACCAGCGGCATCCAGGCCGGCACCAGCAGCCCCGGCGGCCTGGTGAACCTGGTGGTCAAGCGCCCCACCGCGAAACTGCTGAGCGCGAGCTTGAGCGTCTCCGAGCGCGGCAGCACGGAAGCAGCGCTGGACTGGAGCCAGCGCTTCGGCGCGGGTGAGGCCTTCGGCGTGCGCGTCAATGCCAGCGCGGCCCAGCTGCGCCCCGAGCTGGACGATGCCACCGGCAGCCGCCACCTGCTGGCCGTGGCCACGGATTTCCGCCTGAGCCGCGACACCCTGCTCGAAGCCGAAATCGAGTGGAACCGCGCCTCCCAGCGCAGCCAGCCGGGCATGAGTCTGCTGGGCAACGCCCTGCCCTCGGCCAAGGCCATCGATCCGCGCCGCAACCTCAACAACATGCCCTGGTCCCTGCCCGTGGTCTTCGACAACAGCCAGGGCTCGCTGCGCCTGCAGCACCAGCTGAATGCGGACTGGAAGGCGCAGGCCCATCTCGGCTTCCAGCGCCTCAAGAGCGACGACCGCCTGGCCTATGCCTACGGCTGCTCGGCCGAGAACAACTACGACCGCTACTGCAGCGACGGCAGCTTCGACCGCTACGACTTCCGCAGCGAAGGCGAGCGCCGCAGCACCGAGGCCCTGGACCTGTCCGTGCAAGGCCGCACCCAGGCCCTGGGGATGCACCATCAGCTGAGCGGCGGCGTGCTGGCTTCGCACTTCAAGGGCCGCTTCCAGCAGCAGGCCTACAACTGGTCGGGCAATGGCAGCGTCTTTGCTGACAAGGACCAGGTCACGCCCGCCGATCCCAGCCTCACCGACGAGAACACCAACCGCGACGAGCGCAGCACCGAGTTCTACCTACGGGACGCCATCCAGATCGACGCCCAGTGGCAGGCCTTCCTGGGCCTGCGCCACACCCGGCTGCAGCGCGACAGCGTGCGCACCAACGGCTCGCGCGCGACGAGCTACTCGCAGTCCCTCAACACGCCCTGGATCGGCCTGAGCTACGCCATCCATCCCAGCCTGATGGTCTATGGCAGCTGGGGCCAGGGCATGGAATCGGACGTCACGCCCAACCGCAAGCGCTTCGACAAGCAGGCCGGCCAGGCCCTGCCCGCGATCAAGAGTCGCCAGGTGGAGCTGGGCCTGAAGTCGGGCAGCAGCACGGTGGACTGGTCCATCGCCTGGTTCGACATCCAGCGCCCGGTGTGGGTGGACGTCGGCGCCTGCGATGACGCCAAGCCGGGCTCCTGCGTCCGCGCGGAAGACGGCCGCGCCCGCCACCGCGGCCTGGAAGCCCAGGCCGACCTGAAGTGGAGCGGCGGCGGCCTGCTGGCCAGCTGGATGGAGCTCAAGGCCCGCCGCGAAGGCAGCGCCGACGCCGCCACCAACGGCCTGCAGCCCACCAACGTGCCCCGGCGCAACATCAAGCTGCAGGTCCGTCAGGCCCTGCTCGCCGGCCTGCAGGGTCAGCTGGGCCTGGTCTACGAAGGCTCGCGCGCCGTACTGCCGGACAACAGCGTGATGATCGGCGGCTGGACCCGCCTGGACGCCGGTCTGCGCTATGAGCAGACCATGGGCACGCGCCTGCACACCTGGCGCCTGGGCGTGGACAACCTGACGGACAAGCGTGCCTGGCGCGAAAGCCCCTTCCAGTACGGTCACGCCTACCTCTACCCCCTGGCCCCGCGCACCTGGCGCGCGAGCCTGGAGGTGACGCTGTAAACGCGAGGGCCGCGCGTGCCGCGGTTCCGCACCGGGGGCTTTCCCGGCCTCCCGCAGGGCCGTCTTGTGGAACCCCGGAAATTCTGTCTATAATCCTAGGCTCTGTTCCCCGATAGCTCAGTCGGTAGAGCGCCGGACTGTTAATCCGTAGGTCCCTGGTTCGAGCCCAGGTCGGGGAGCCAAGAACAGACGCCTGGTGGATCGCAAGATCAGCCCGGTCAGCAAAAGCCACCGCGATCACCTCAAGGTGGCTTTGCTATTTATGAAAGCCTGCTTTTTGCGCAGCAGTGAGTGCGCACAAGGCAGGCCGTACCGATCCCTTCCCCGATAGCTCAGTCGGTAGAGCGCCGGACTGTTAATCCGTAGGTCCCTGGTTCGAGCCCAGGTCGGGGAGCCAAATCAAGACGCGTGGTGCAACCGCTTGCCACGCCGACATCGAACGATTCCCCGATAGCTCAGTCGGTAGAGCGCCGGACTGTTAATCCGTAGGTCCCTGGTTCGAGCCCAGGTCGGGGAGCCAAATCAGAAGCCTCGCTGTGCATGCAGCGGGGCTTTTTTCTTTTCTTCCGCGTCAAAGCCACCGCCATGAGCACCCTCCCCCCTTGCCCCCAATGCGCCTCCACCTACAGCTACGAGGACGGCGCCAACCTCGTCTGCCCCGAATGCGGCCATGAGTGGTCGGCCCAGGCCGCTGTCGCGGAGGGCAGCGAGGAAGTCCGCGTGATCAAGGATGCCGTGGGCAATGTGCTGCAGGACGGCGACACGGTCACCGTGATCAAGGACCTCAAGATCAAGGGCTCGTCGCTGGTGGTGAAGGTGGGCACCAAGGTCAAGAACATCCGCCTCACCGACGGCGACCACGACATCGACTGCAAGATCGACGGCATCGGCGCGATGGGCCTGAAGTCGGAGTTCGTGAAGAAGCTCTGAGCTTTCGCTCAAGCGGCCTCACGCGCCACCCAGTCCCTCGGCGAACACCCCATGCGCTGAGCAAAGGCACGCGAGAAGGCCGAGGGCGTGGCGTAGCCCAGCTCATCAGCCAGCTGCTTGACGGGCTGGCCGCGGCGCAGCGCCTGGCAGGCGAGACCGAGACGCCAGCCCAGCACGTACTCGGCCGGGGTGTCGCCCATCAGGTCCTTGAACAGGCCGGCGAAGCGGCTGCGGGACATGCCCGCCTCCGCGGCCATGCGCTCCAGACTCCAGGCCTCGCCCGGCCGCTCGTGAACGGCCACCAGCGCACGCGCCAGCTGCGGATGGCCCAGACCGCGCAGCAGGCCCGCCGGCAGGCCGCTGGCCTCCGGATGGGCCAGCATCCAGCGCAGCAGCTGCATCAGCAGGACCTCGAAGAGCCGGTCCGCCATCAGGCGCTGGCCGCACTGCACGCGCTCGGTCTCGGCAAAGAGCAGGCCCAGGCAGGCCTCCAGGCCCGGCACCTGCGCCAGCGGCAGCACGATCAGGGGCGGCAGCGCCCGCACCAGGGGATGGGCGTCCCCGCCTTCGAACTCCAGCGTGGCGCAGCTGAAGTCCGAGCCCTCGGCCGGCGCGTTGTGGAAGTCGTGCGCCAGCGGACGGGGATAGAAGAGCAGGCTGGGCTCGCGCACATGCAGGCCGCGCGGCACGCCCAGGCTGCCCGGATGGCTCAGCCGCATCTCACCCCGCCGCATCACGTGCAGAAAGCCCCGCCCTGGCTCCGCCGCGAAATGCGTGGTCCCGCACAAGGGCCCCGCGTGGAAGAGATGGGCCCGCACGCGGCAGCGCTCCAGCAGGCCGGACAGGCGGTCCAGGCCGCCGTCCGCCTCAGCCTGCGGCGCCCCAGCGGGGTCAGGTCTTGCTTCATCGGGGTCAGGTCTTGCCACCGTGGTGTCAGGTCTTGCTGCGTCGTTCATGGCCTCGTGTCTGCGCGGGCGGCAGTCCTCGTCATTCGTCGCCGGGCGGCGCGACGGGTCCAATTCTGTACCAATTGGACTGTTTTCAGGACGATTTGAACCCTTTCATCCTGCCCAGCGCGACACACTGGCGCCATGCCTCAGGGCATGTCAAGCAAGCCAGCGATGAAAGGATCAACCATGAACCGCCTCTCCCTCCCGACCCCGGACCAAGCCCCCGCTGCCAGCCGCCCCGTGCTGAGCCAGATCCAGCAGGCCTTCGGCAGCACGCCGCAGATGTTCCGTACCGTGGCGCACTCGCCCGCCGCGCTGCAGGCCATGTGGGCCTTCTTCGGCGCCCTGGGCGGCGGCACGCTGGGCGCCAAGCTGGGCGAGCAGATCGCCGTGGCCGTGGCGGACCGCAACCGCTGCGACTACTGCCTGGCCGCCCACACCGCCCTGGGCCGCAAGGCTGGCGCCACGGCCGAGGAACTGCGCGCCGCCCAGCAGGGCGAGTCCGCCGACCCGCGCACCGCAGCGGCCTTGCGCTTCGCGCTGCAACTTGTCGAGCACCGCGGCCAGCTGAAGGACGCAGACGTGCAAGCCCTGCACGCAGCCGGCTTCTCCGAAGGCGAGACGGTGGAGATCCTGGCCCATGTGGCGCTGAACCTCTTCACCAACTACGTCAACGTGGCCTTCCAGGTGCCGGTCGACTTCCCGCCGGTGCCCCTGAGCCGCGCGGCCTGACGCCGCGGCTCAGCGCAGCAGCAGGCGCGGCCCGGCGCCGGTGTGCGCCTGCAGCTCGCCGATCTCGGCCGCCTGCGCGAAGCCCGCGTCATGGAAGCACTGCAGCACCTGGGGCACAGCCTCCGCGCTGCAGCTCACCAGCAGGCCGCCGCTGGTCTGGGGGTCGGTGAGCAGCGCGCGCTGCCAGTCCGACCAGCCTTCGACGCCGGCCACCTCGTGCCCATAGGCCGTCCAGTTGCGGTTCGAGGCCCCGGTCCAGATGCCTTGCTGCGCGAAGACGAGGGCGCTGTGGATCAAGGGCATGCGCCGCCACTCCACCGCAGCCTGCAGGCCGGAACCGCGGCAGATCTCCAGCAGATGGCCCGCCAGGCCGAAGCCGGTGACATCGGTGATGGCGTGCACGGCGTCCAGCTGCGCGAGCTGCGCGCCGACCTGGTTGAGCCGCGTGGTGTGGGCCAGCATCTCCTGGTAGCCCGCCGCGTCCAGCAGGCCCTTCTTGAGCGCTGCGGAGAGCACCCCCACGCCCAGCGGCTTGCCCAGCACCAGGCGGTCGCCCGCGCGCGCGTCGGCATTGCGGCGCACCTTCTTCGGGTGCACCAGGCCCAGCGCCACCAGGCCGTAGATGGGCTCGACCACGTCGATGGAATGCCCGCCGGCAATGGGAATGCCTGCATCGCGGCAGACGCTGGCGCCGCCCTCGAGGATGCGCCCGATCACCTCGGGGCTCAGCGTGTTGATGGGCATGCCCACGATGGCCAGAGCCATGATGGGCGTGCCGCCCATGGCGTAGACGTCGGACAGCGCGTTGGTCGCCGCGATGCGGCCGAAGTCGAAGGGATCGTCGACGATGGGTGTGAAGAAGTCCGTCGTCGCCACCAGCGCCTGTGCCTCGTTGAGCTGCCAGACGGCGGCATCGTCGCTGGTCTCGGTGCCCACCAGCAGCTGCGGCGGCACCACGCCCGGCGCCGTGCGGGCCAGGATGTCGGACAGCAGGCCCGGGGCGATCTTGCAGCCGCAGCCGCCGCCGTGGGCCAGTTGGGTGAGTCGGGGAGCGGTGGAATCGTTCATGGCGTAAGACGGTGCTCAGATCGCATCCGGCGCGAAGCGCGTCGGATTTCTGCGACGATTGTGCCGCTTGCCAGGAACCCGCGCCCATGTCCCGTCCCCGCCCCATCACGCCCGAACGCATCCACGAGTTCGACTGCATCATCGACGCCCGCTCACCGGCCGAATACGCGCTGGATCACATCCCCGGCGCCCTCAACTGTCCGGTGCTGGACGACGATGAGCGGCGCACCGTCGGCACGCTCTACAAGCAGCAGGGCACCTTCGAGGCCAAGCGCGTGGGCGGCGCCATGGTCGCGGCCCAGCTGGCTCGGCACCTGCGCGAGTCCTTTGCCGACAAGCCCAAGTCCTGGCGCCCCCTGGTCTATTGCTGGCGCGGCGGCATGCGCAGCGGCACCATGGTGCAGTGGCTGCGCCTGGTGGGCTGGGATGCCCAGCAGCTGCATGGCGGCTACAAGGCCTTTCGCGCGCACGTGATGGAGCGCATCGCCATGCTGGCCCCGCAGCTGAAGCTGCAGGTGGTATGCGGCCCGACCGGCAGCGCCAAGACCGCCCTGCTGCAGGCCCTGCAGGCCGCAGGTGCGCAGGTGCTGGACCTGGAAGCCCTGGCCCGGCACAAGGGGAGCATCCTGGGGCGCTGGCCCGGCCAGGAGCAGCCCTCGCAGAAGGCCTTCGAGACCGCGCTGGCGCAGGCGCTGCAGTCCTTCGACCTCGCCCGGCCGGTGTTTGTCGAGGCCGAAAGCCGCAGGATCGGCCGCCTGATGCTGCCGGACGCCATGCTGGACGCCCTGCGCGCCGGCGACTGCATCGCCATCGAAGCCCCGCTGCAGGCCCGGCTGGCCTACCTGCTGCAGGACTACGCCTACCTGGGCCATGACGGCGAGGAGCTTGCCGCCCTGCTGGGCCAGCTCAATGCCAACACCGGGCTGCATGCCAAGGAGACCATCGCGCGCTGGCAGGCCTGGGCCCGTGCGGGCCAGCTGGCGCCGCTGTTCGAGGCCTTGATGACGGAACACTACGACCCGCTCTATGCGCGCTCCCAACGCAGCAACTACCTGCGCCTCGACCAGGCGCGGCCTCTTGTGCTGGCGCGGCTGGACGCGCAAGACCTGGCCCTGGCAGCCCGGCAGCTGATGGCCTGAAGTCACCCGTGCGCTTGGTCATGCGCACATCCCCGGGCTTGTGGCGCGAACTCCGGCCGGTTTCCAATGGGGACTTCCCTTGCTGAAGATTCCCCACCATGCCCGCCCTTCCCGCCTGGACCCGACGACGCCGAACCTGGCTGTTGCTCTCGCTCGCCCTCGTGCTGCTGGCCGCGGCCGGCTGGAGGCTCGGCCAGCACGGCGATGAGGCGCAGGACGCCGAGGCCCTGCCGCAGGCCAAGACGGCGGACGGGGCGGCATCCGCCGTGCCGCCCTCGCTGGACGGCATCCCCCTGGCCAACGGCCTGGCCGCAGCCGTCCGCACATCCAGCGACGCCAAGGCCTGGGGCGGCCCCCGCAGCGGCCAGGAGGCCACGCTGTCCGACCGCGTGGTGGACTACCGCATCGAGGCAAGACTTGACCCCATGCGCCACACCATCGACGGCAAGCAGCAGCTGCGCTGGCGCAACCGCAGCGACCGCGAGGTGCGTTCAGTCTACCTGCACCTCTACCTGAATGCCTTCGAGGGCGAGGGCAGCACCTTCATGACCGAGAAGCGCCAGGGCTTCGCCTTCCGCAGCGATGTGGAATCCAAGGACGGCGAGTGGGGCCGCATCGAGCTGCGCAAGGTCCAGCAGCAGGGCCGCGCCGTGTCCATGCACTTCGTGCAGCCCGACGGCGGCCCGACGACGGATCGCACCGTGGTCCGTCTGGACCTGCCCCAGGCCGTGCCGGCAGGCGGCAGCACCGTGCTGGACATCGACTTCTTTGACCAGCTGCCGCGCGTCGTGGCCCGCACCGGCTACTTCGGCAGCTTCCACCTCGTGGCCCAGTGGTTCCCCAAGATGGCCGTGCTGGAGCTGCCCGGCGAGCGCGGCGCCAAGGAGCCGCGCTGGAACGCCCACGAATTCCATCTGCACAGCGAGTTCTACGCCGACTTCGGCAGCTACGACGTCACGCTGGACGTGCCGGAGGGCTTTGTGGTGGGCGCCACCGGCGAGGAACAGGGCGCGCCGCGCAAGGAGAACGGACGCAGCATCCACCGCTTCGTCCAGGGCGATGTGCACGACTTCGCCTGGACGGCCGACAAGCGCAGCGCACCGCCCCTGACGGGCCGCTGGAGCTTCCCCGGCAGCCCCGAGGTCACGATCAAGGTGCTCTCGCCGCCCGAGTACGCGCACACCATGCCCAGCGTGCTCAAGGCCACGCAGGACGCCCTGACCTGGTTCTCCAAGACCCTGGGCCCCTACCCCTACCGCACCGTCACCGCCGTGATCCCGCCCTTCAATGCGGGCGAGGCCGGCGGCATGGAGTACCCGACCTTCTTCACCACCGACGCCTACAAGAATGACAAGGAAGGCTCGCTCGAACGCTTCGGCCTGGACTTCGTCACCATCCACGAGTTCGGCCACGGCTACTTCTACGGCATCCTGGCCTCCAACGAGTTCGAAGAGCCCATGCTGGACGAGGGCATGAACCAGTACTGGGACCAGCGCATGCTGCAGGCCGCGGGCCGGCGCATCCCCGTGGCCACGGGCTTCATGCAGCGCCTGGGCATCAACCCCAGCGTGGACGTGTTCGACGCCGAACGCATTGCCTCCCAGGGCAACCCGCCCGACGGCCTGGGCGGCAACTCCTGGCACCGCTATTCCAGCGGCAGCTACGGCAGCGTCTATTCCCGCACCGCCACCGTGATGCGCAGCCTGGAGCTGCAGCTGGGCACCGAGGTGATGGACCGCGCCATGCAGGCCTACTACCAGCGCTGGAAGTTCCGCCACCCCTCGGTGGCCGACCTGCGTGACGTGCTGGCCGAGGTGTCCGGCAAGCCGGCCCTCGTCGACCAGGTCTTCAACACCCATGTGTATGCCGCCGCCGGCGTGGACGACCGCGTCGAGAAGCTGGTGAGCGAGGAGATCGATCCGCCGCTGGGCCTGTACGGCCCGCAAGGCAGCGAGCTCACCGAGGCCCAGCGCGGCAAGCAGCTGCGCGCCCAGCGCAAGGCCTGGGACAAGGCCCATCCCGAGGCCGAGGCCAAGGACGGCGGCCCCCTGCCCTACCGCACCACCGTCACCCTGCGCCGCCGCGGCGCCGCACAGCCGCAGACCCTGGTGGTGAAGTTCGCCGACGGCAGCGAGGAACAAGTGCTCTGGGACGACCAGGAACGCTGGAAGCGCTACACCTGGATCAAGCCCGTCAAGGCCGTCTCGGCCGAGCTGGACCCGCAGCAGGCGCAGCGCCTGGACATGAGCGTGGCCGACAACAGCCGCCGCCTCAAGCCCGACAGCCGCGGCACCCGCCGCCTGATCAGCGACGCCGCTTCCGCCCTGATGTCCTTCCTCGCCCTACTGAGCACGCTATGACCCTGGTGAACGATATGGGCAAGACCCGACCCCCAGTCCCCCCCGCCGCTTTCGCCGGCGCCCTTCGGGCCGGGCTGCGCCAGGGCCTGCAATGGCGCCTGCTGCTGAGCTGGCTGCTGGTGCTGCTGCTGTCCACCCTGCTGGCGCTGCTGCCGCTTTGGAGCGCGCTGGGCGAGTACTTCGACCGCTCGCTCGCGGCCGATCGCCTGCTGCAGCACCTCGACCCTTCGCTGCTGGTGGACGCCATGGCCAACCTGCCGCAGCGAGGCTACAGCCCCCTGTCCGGCCTGCCGGGCCTGGTGCTGGCCGCCTTGAGCCTTCCCTGGCTCAGCGGCATGGTGCAGGCCGCTGCGCGCTTCCATGTGGGCCGGCCCACGCTGGGACAGCTCTGGCTGGGCGGCTGGAAGGAGTACCCGCAGATGGCGCGGCTGTGGCTGTGGGGCCTGCTGCCCCTGGGCGCCATCGCCGCGCTGACCGGTGGCCTGACGGACATGGTGGACGAGCAGTCCAAGCACTGGCTGCTGGAGTCCGACGTGGAGCTGCACCACCGCGCCTTGCTGCTGCTGGGCCTGGCGCTTGCCTTGCTGGTCCTGGCCTCGCTGGACGCCACGCGGGCGCTGCTGGTGCTGGAACCCGGCCGGCGCTCGGTGGTCAGGGCCTGGGGTTCGGCCCTGCGCGGCCTGTTCCGTCGGCCGGCCCGACTCACGCTGAGCCTGGGCCTGCTGGTCCTGGGCCTGCTGCTGGGCGCCCTTTTGGGGGTGGCCCGGACACAGCTGCTGCCCGTCGGCCCCCTGGGCCTGGCGGGTGCCGCCTTGCTGAGCCTGCTGCTGGTGCTGAGCCTGGCCTGGCTGCGCGCGGCGCGCGTGCTGGCCCTGGTGCAGTACGGCCGCGCGCTGGGCGCCCGCTGAGGCCCGCAGCCGGGCTCAGGACAGCCCGGCCTGCGTCAACCCATAGACCGCGTCCTTGGAACCCGGCACGGCCGCAAAGCCGATGGCCAGGCGGTTCCAGCCGTTGATGGCCACGATGGCAAAGCTCAGGGCCGCCAGCTCCGCCTCGCTGAAATGGGCGCGCACGGCCTGGTAGTCATCGTCCGCAACGCCCTGGGCAGGCAGCTGCGTGAGCCGCTCGGTCCAGGCCAGCGCCGCGCGCTCGCGGGGCGAAAACAGCGGCGACTCGCGCCAGATCGACACATGGTGCAGGCGCAGCGGGCGCTCGCCATGGAGGATGGCCTCCTTGACGTGCATGTCCAGGCAGAAGGCGCAGCCATTGAGCTGAGAGGCGCGGATCGTCAGCAGATCGCGCAGCGAGTCCTCCAGCACGCCCTTCTTGAGGCTCATGGCGAAGTCCAGGTACTTCTTGAAGATCTCCGGCGCGTGCTGGGCATAGTCCAGGCGTTCGGGGCTGGGTTGGCGCATCTGCTGCGCAAGACCTTGGGTCATGGGAATGCTCCTGAGAATGAATGGGCGAGAACCCGTGGGTTCCATCGCTCAAGACGCAGCCGCCCCTCGCTTTGTGACGGCAGCCGACCAGGCCGCGGCCAGGCCCTGCAGCTTCTCGGGATTGCGCTGGGTGTGGATGCGCGTGATGCGCTGGCCGTCGGTCTCCAGGCTCTGCGCCGACTCCAGCCGCCCGTCGATGAAGCGCAGCAGGCCCCACTGCCCGTTCATGCGCACCAGCTCCAGCTGCAGCCGATGCCGACCGAGCGCATGGCGGCGCCAGGCGGCGAAGTACAGCCGGGCGATGCGGTTCGCCCCGGCCAGCACCCGGCCGAAGCTGGGCACCACGCCGCCGCCGTCGCTGATCAGCTCGGCGTCCTCGGCCAGCAAGGCCTGCAAGCGGGCGAAGTCCCCCTGCCGCGCGGCGTCCGCGAAGCCCGCCAGCAGGCGCCAGTGCGTGTCCGGCGCGACGCGGTAGCGCGGGCGTTCCGCCTTCAGCTGCGTTCTTGCACGAGAGATGATCTGCCGGCAGGCCGCCTCGCTCTTGCCCAGGGCTTGGGCCACCTCGGCATAGTCGGCGTCGAAGACCTCGCGCAGCAAAAAGGCGGCGCGCGCCTCGGGCGTGAGCCGCTCCAGCAGCGTCAGGAAGGCCATGGAGATGTCGTCGGCGCGCTCCAGCTGCTCTTCAGGCGTGGCCGGGCCGTCCGCCGTCATGGCGGGCTGCCGTTCGTCCAGCTCCAGCCAGGGCTCGGGCAGCCAGAAGCCCACGTAGTGCGCCCGCTGCGACCGGGCGGCGCGCAGGCGGTCGATGGCCAGGCGCGTCGTCACCGTCACCAGCCAGGCCTCGGCATTGGCCAGGGTCGCCGGGTCGACCTCGTGCCAGCGCAGCCACACGTCCTGCACCAGCTCCTCGGACTCGGCGCGGGAGCCCAGCATGCGGTAGGCGATGCCCTGCAGGCGGGGTCGCAGGCGTTCGAAGAAGGCGGTGGCGTCGTTCATGAATGGCAAGACGGATCGGCCCCTTGGCTTGTGACAGGCCTGCCCCGTGAGCCGTACAGCGGCGGGCATCCAAGGATCGCAGCGAGCGGCAGCCGGCTAGCGTCCATGCCGGTAAGCGCCCGGCGGCAGGCCGGTCCAGCTCTTGAAGGCGCGCTGGAAGGCCGCCGTGTCCGAAAAGCCCAGCTCGATGGCCAGCTTGGACAGCGCCGTGTCGCTGGTGTGCAGGCGATAGATGGCCACCTCGCGGCGCAGCTGGTCCTTGAGCGCCTGGAAGCTGCTCCCCTCGGCCGCGAGCCGCCGCTGCAGCGTGCTGGGCGCCATGTGCAAGGCCATGGCGGTGCGCTCCAGATCGGGCCACAAGGGCTGCGTGCGCTGCAGGTAGGCGCGCACTCGGCCGCTGACGCCGGCATCGCGCCTAGGCAGGATCACCTGCACCGGCACGTCCGCCATGAAGGCGCGCAAGGCCTGCTGGTCGCGGCACACGGGCCACTGCAGGCGCTCGGCCTGGAACCACATCGCGCTGTGCTCGGCCTCGAAGCGCCATGGCGCCGGGAAGATGGGGCCGTAGCCGTCCGCGTAGTTCGGCCGCGCATAGGCGAAGTCGAAGCGGACCACCGGCAATTGGCCGCCCACCAGCCAGGCGAAGAGCCGCCAGTAGACGCGCAGCAGCAGCTCGTGCAGATGCGGATTGGCTGCCGACTCGGCGTTGTGGAACTCCAGCCTGACGCCCGCGAGCGCCTGGCCCTCGTGGACCAGGACCAGGCTCAGGTCGTCGTGCAGCAGGCGGAACACATGGGCGATGTGCCGGATGGCGAGCCCCAGCGTCGGCGCGGCAACGCCCGCGCGCGCCTGCAGGGCGAAGGAGCCGCGCTTGGACGGCCTGGACAGCATGCCCAGCACCTCGTCGTCATGGCGCTCGATCAAGGCGCGCAGCAGCTGCGCCAACTGGATGGTGGCGATGCGCGCCCCGGGCTGCCGCAGCGCCTCGTCGGGGATGCCGGCCTCGCGCAGGAGTTCGCTGCCGTCGATGCCGCGCCGGCGCAGGCCGGACAGCAGGTTCAGCGCGAACTCGATGCCCACGGTCAGCGCGGGGGCGGACGGGGATGGGGTGCTGGAACTCACAGCACGCCACTGTAGCGCTGCGCGGCCCCTTCCCGCCGAGGCCCGGTGCGATGTGAAATGACATCGCGCCGCCGCATTTTGCAATCGCCGCCGCGCCGCGCGGTCCCTAGCATCGACATGCCGGGCGCTGGACTCCGGCACCGCGCCGATCCAGCCTGCACCGGTCTTTTTCGAGGAGCAAGCGACCATGACTCGCAAGGTATTCGTCGCCGGTGTCGGCATGATCCCCTTCACCAAGCCCGGCGCCAGCGCGCCCTATCCGCGGATGGCCGCCGAGGCGACCCGGCTGGCGCTGGCCGATGCCGGCGTCGGCTACGAGCAGGTGCAGCAGGCCTATGCCGGCTATGTCTATGCGGACAGCACGGCAGGCCAGCGCGCGCTGTACGAAGTCGGCATGAGCGGCATCCCGGTGATCAATGTCAACAACAACTGCTCCACCGGATCGACCGCGCTCTTCCTGGCCCGCCAGGCGGTCGAGAGTGGCGCGGCGGACTGCGTGCTGGCCCTGGGCTTCGAGCAGATGAGCCCCGGAGCGCTGGGCTCCGTGTTCAAGGACCGCCCCAGCCCCTTCGACCGTTTCGACCAGACCACCGACGAGCTGGTCGGGCATGCCGAGATCCCGCTGGCGCTGCGCTATTTCGGCGGCGCAGGCCTTGCGCACATGCAGCAATACGGCACGCAGCTGAGCACCTTTGCCAAGATTCGCGCGAAGGCCAGCCGCCATGCGGCCCACAACCCGCTGGCGCTGTTCAGGACCGTGCTCAGCGAGGAAGAAGTCCTGAACGCGCCCGTCATGTGGCCGGGCGTGATGACGCGGCTGATGGCCTGCCCGCCCACTTGCGGCGCCGCGGCGGCGCTGCTGTGCTCCGAAGGGTTTGCAGCGCGCCATGGCATCGAGGCCGGGGTGCACATCCGGGCACAGGCCATGAGCACGGACGGCCCGGAGACCTTCGAGTCGCGCGACATGCGCGAGCTGGTCGGCTTCAGCATGGCCCGCAGCGCCGCCCGGCAGGTGTACGAAGCGGCGGGCGTGGACCCGCAGGACATCGAGGTCGTCGAGCTGCACGACTGCTTTGCCCACAACGAGCTGATCAGCTACGAAGCGCTGGGGCTGTGCCCCGTTGGCGGGGCCGAGAAGTTCGTCCTGGACGGCGACAACAGCTATGGCGGGCGCGTCGTGACCAACCCTTCGGGCGGCCTGCTCAGCAAGGGCCATCCGCTGGGTGCCACGGGCCTGGCGCAATGCACGGAGCTGGTCCAGCAGCTGCGCGGCGAAGCCGGACCGCGGCAGGTGCCCGGCGCCCGGCTGGCCCTGCAGCACAACCTGGGGCTGGGCGGCGCCTGCGTGGTAACGCTGTACGAGAAGGTCGGCGCACGCGGCCGCTGAACGGACGGGATTCCACCATGGACATGAACCTTCTGCCGCGCCTGCATCGCCACCCCTGGATGGACGAGCAGATCGAGGCCTTTCGCGAGCAGGTGCGCCGCTATGTCGGCGCGGAGCTGGCGCCGCGGCTGGACGACTGGCGGCGCCAGGGCTACATCCCGCGCGAGGTGTGGCGGCCCTTCGGCGAACTGGGCTTCCTCCTGCCGGAGCTGGACGAAGCCTGGGGCGGTGCGGGCGCCAGCCTGGCCTATCAGCTGGTGGTGCAGGACGAGCTGGCCCGCGCCGAAATGCCCGCCAACACCGCCGTGCACACCATCGCGGCGCACTACATCCTCGACTACGGGACCGAGACGCAGAAGCAGCGCTGGCTGCCCCGGCTGGCCAGCGGCGGGCTGCTGGCCGGCATCGCCATGACCGAACCGGGCTGCGGCTCGGACCTGAAGGCCATGCGGACGCGGGCACGCAGGGACGGCGACAGCTACGTCATCGACGGGGCCAAGACCTTCATCACCAACGGCTTCACGGCCAATTTGCTGGTGGTGGCCGTGCGCACCGGCGAGGCCGGCAGCCGCGGCGTCTCCCTCATCGTGCTCGAAACGGAGGACCTGCCCGGCTTCAGCGTCGGCCGCCGGCTGGAGAAGCTGGGCCAGCATGCCTCGGACACCGCGGAGCTGGCCTTCCAGGGCGTTCGCGTGCCCGCGGCGAACCTGCTGGGCGGCACGGAGGGCCAGGGCTTCAAGCAGCTGATGAGCCAGCTGCCCTACGAGCGCATGCTGCTCGCGGTGCCGGCGGCGGCCAGCATCGAGCGCGCCGTCGAGCTCACCGTCGAGTACACGCGCCAGCGCCAAGCCTTTGGCCAGGCCATCGCGAGCTTCCAGAACACGCGCTTCAAGCTCGCCGAATGCGCCACGCTGGCCCATGTGGTGCGCAGCTTCGTCAACGACTGCGTGCAGCGCCTGCTGGACGGCACGCTCGACGACGAGGCCGCCTACATGGCCAAGTGGTGGACCACCGAACAGCAGTGCAAGGTGCTGGACGAGTGCCTGCAGCTCTTCGGCGGTTACGGCTACATGGTCGAGTATCCGATTGCGCGCATGTATGCCGACGCCCGGGTGCAGAAGATCTACGGCGGCACCAATGAGATCATGAAGGACTTGATTGCGCGCAAGCTGCTGGAGTGAAGCGTCCCAGCAGGCCGCCGGCTCCACCGCCGGCCTGCGGCCTGGAAAAGGCAAGGCCCGGCAGCCTCCCGGCCCCGGACCTTGTTCATCGCGGTGCGATGAAGCGGATTAGTTCACCGCCACCTTGCCCTCGGCATTCGCCTTGACCTTCAACCCACGCCGCTCCAGCAGCGGCTCGATCTGCGGCTCATGGCCGACCACGCTGCGGAACAGCTCCAGCGCGTCGCGGCTGCCGCCCTGGCTCAGGAGCTTGGCGCGGAAGACATCCCCCAGCTCGCGCTTCAGCCCGCCCTGGGCCTTGAACCAGTCCACGGTGTTGGCATCCAGCACCTCGGACCAGATGTAGGCGTAGTAGCCCGCCGCGTAGCCGCCCATGATGTGGCTGAAATAGGGCGTGCGGTAGCGCGGCGGCACGGGCGCGTAGTCAAAACCCTCCTCCTTGAGCACCCGCGCCTCGAAGGCCATGACCTGCTCGGCCTTGGGCACCTCGGCGGGCTTGAGCTGGTGCCAGCGCTGGTCCAGCACCGAGGCCGCCAGGTATTCGGTGGTGGCAAAACCCTGGTTGAACTTGCCCGCGGCCAGCACCTTGTCCAGCAGCGCACGGGGCATGGTCTCACCCGTCTTGTGGTGCTTGGCGTAGTGGGCCAGGACTTCGGGCCAGTCGGCCCACATCTCGTTGACCTGCGAGGGGAACTCGACGAAGTCGCGCGGCACGGCGGTGCCGGCGAAGGTCGGGTACTTCACCTGCGAGAACATGCCGTGCAGGGCATGACCGAACTCATGGAAGGTGGTGCGCACCTCGTCCCAGGTCATCAGCGTGGGCTCGCCGGGTGGCGGCTTGGGGATGTTGAGGTGGTTGGCCACCACGGGCAGCGTGCCCTCCAGGCCGTTCTGCGAGACGTAGGCATTCATCCAGGCGCCACCGCGCTTGGAGGGCCGGGCGTACATGTCGGCGATGAAGATGGCGAGCTGCGAGCCGTCGGCATTGAAGACGTCGTAGACGCGCACGTCGGGGTGGTAGACGGGCAGGTCGCGGCGCTCCTTGAAGCGCAGGCCGTAGACCTTTTCAGCGGCGTAGAACACGCCCTTCTCCAGCACGTTCGTGAGCTCGAGATAGGGCTTGAGCTGGCTTTCGTCGAAGCCGAACTTGGCGGCGCGCAGCCGCTCGCTGTAGTAGGCCCAGTCCCAGGCCTCCAGCTTGAAGGAGGCCTGGCCCTTGCCGGCCTGCTCCTTGTCGATCAGGGCCTGCAGCTCGGCACCCTCGCGGCGCGCGGCGGCCACGGCGGCCGGCGCGAGCTGGCGCAGCATGGCGTTGACGGCCTGCTGGCTCTTGGCGGTTTCCTCCTCCAGCACGAAGTCGGCGTGGGTGGCATAGCCCAGCATCTGGGCGCGTTCGGCGCGCAAGGCGGTGACCTGGGCCACGAGGGCCGTGGTGTCGTGCGCATTGCCGCGGCTGCCGCGCGCCACCGAGGCCTTGTGCAGGCGCTCGCGCAGGGCGCGGTTCTCCAGCTGGGCCTCGAAGGGCTGGCCGGTGGTGTTGAGCAGGGCGATCACGAATTTGCCCTCCAGGCCGCGCGCCTTGGCGGCTTCACGGGCCGCGGCGATCTGGCCGGCGGAGAGGCCCTGGAGCTCGGCCTCGCTGTCCACCACCACGGCGCTGGCGTTCACCTCGGCCAGCACGGCCTGGTTGAACTGGGCGCCCAGGCGGGCCAGCTCGGCATTGATGGCCTTGATGCGGGTCTTCTGCGCTTCGTCCAGCTTGGCACCGGCGCGCACCAGGCGCTTGTAGTAGCGCTCGGTGAGGCGCTGTTCCACTGCACCCAGCTTGTCGCGCTGCTCGTAGAGCGCCGCAATGCGCTGGAAGAGCTTGGGATTGAGGAAGATGGCGTCGCTGTGCGCCGCCAGCCTGGGCGCGTAGTCGGCCTGCAGCTTCAGGCGCTCGGGGTTGGAGTCGGCCCCCAGCAGGCTGAAGAGCACGGTGGTCGCGCGGTTGAGCGTGCGGCCCGAACGCTCCAGGGCCACGAGCGTGTTGTCGAAGCTCGGCGCGGCCGGGTTGTCGGCGATGGCGGCCACCTCCTTCAGTTGCTCGGCCATGCCGGCGTCGAGGGCGGGCGCGAAGTCGGCGTCGCGGATCTTGTCAAAGGGCGGATAGCGCAGGGGCAGCGGGCTTTCGCTGAGCAGGGCGTTGGATGGGGTCACGGCTGAACTCACGGTGGCGCTCGCAGAAGTGGCAGTTCCGGTGGCGGCTTCGGCGGCAGTTTGGGCGGCAGTTTGGGCGGCCGGGGCGGCCTGGGCGGCGATCAATGGCGCCGCCAGGCTCAGGCCGGCGACCAGGGCATGAGGGAGTTTCAAGACGGGGGCTCCACGTCAATGGCAGAAGGCGCGAGCCTAGCAAATCGTCAGGCGGGCGCCGAAGGTCACTGCGCCCTCGCGCCGTCTACGGCGGCATCCAGACCCTGCGGCAGCTGCTGCGGCAGCGTCAGGGTGAAGCAGCTGCCGAGGCCCGGCTGGCTGCGAACCCCGACCCGCCCGCCCAGGGCCTGCGTCACCAGGCGGAACACTGTGTGCAGGCCCAGGCCGTTGCCCCCCGAGCCCAGCCGGGTGGTGAAGAAGGGATCGAAGATGCGCGGCAGATGCTGGGCGGCGATGCCCGCGCCGTCGTCCTCCACCTCCACGCGCGCGCCGGGCTCGCCTTCGCCGCGCAGGACGCGGACCCGCGTCAGGCCCGGCTTGTCCGGCCCATGGGCGTGGATCAGGGTGTTCATGATCAGCTGGGACAGGACCTGCTCCAGCGCCAGCGGCCGGCTGTTCAGCAGCAGGGGCGGGCCCGCCTCGAACACCAGGCGGTGCGGTGTGGCCGCGAAGGGCGCCTGCAGGGCCTGCACGGTCTTGGCGACCTGGATATTGAGGTCGAACAGCTGGCAGGGTTCCTTGCCCGGGTCCTCGGCCATCTGCTTGAAGCGCGCCACCAGCTCGGCGGCGCGCTGCAGGCTGTGCTGCAGCAGCTGGCCGCTCTGCGCGGCCAGTTGCAGGTAGTCGTCCAGCGCGCTGCGCCGGATGCGGCCCGCCTGCACTTCCTGCTGCAGGGCCTGGCTGCGGTCCTGCAGGGTCGAAGCCACGACCAGGCTGTTGCCGATGGGCGTGTTCAGCTCGTGCGCCACCCCCGCCACCAGCGCGCCCAGCGAGGCCAGGCGTTCGTGCCGCACCAGCTCGTCCTTGGCATGCTCCAGCGTGTCCAGCGCGGTGCTGAGGCGGCCGTTGGCCTCGGACAGCGCCGCCGTGCGGCGCGCCACGCGGGCCTCCAGCTCGGCATTGAGCTGCTCGGCGGCACGCTGGGCCTGCAGGCGCGATGAGATGTCGATCAGGCTGAGCTGCACCCAGGACCCCAGCGCGGTGTCGATGCGGTCGCCGTGCACCTCGGCGGTCCACCGGCTGCCGTCCAGGCGCTGCAGGTCCATCTCCACCACGGGTCGCGCCCCCGACCGCGCAGCCGCCAGCAGCCGGCTGAACTGGGCGGCGAAGCCGCGCGGGCCGAGCTGCTCCGGCGCGGCCAGCTGCTCAGGCCGCAACAGGCGCAACGAGGGCAGGTCCGGCACGCCGAACGCGGCCAGCGCGGCGGCGTTGGCGTCGACGAACTGGCCGCTTTGCGGGTCCAGCAAGGCCAGGGGCATGCACGAGCCCTGGAACAGCAGCTCGTTGTAGGCCTCGCGGTCGCGCAGCGTGGCCTCGGCCTGGCGACGGCTGGCGTCATGGGCCACCAAGGCCAGCAGGTCCGACAGTTCGCACGCCAGGCCGGCCGCCTCGGCGGGCCAGACCTCGCCGGCCCCGCCCAGGCGACGTTCAATGCAGACGAAGGCCAGCGTGTCCGAATTGGCCGCTCCGGCCGAAGCCCACAGGAAAGCGCCGACCTCGGCCTCGTCAAGGGCGCGGCGGGTCAGCGCATCCAGCCGCGGGTCCTCGGCGCACAGGCTGACGGCCAGGCAGCGGCCAGTGCCCGCACGGTGCCATTGCAGGCCGGCATGCACGGCCGGCGAGTCCCAGGCGGGCTGTGTGCTGTCCGGCTCCGGCGCGCCGCGGGCCGAGTGCATCAGCTGGCCCAGGCGCACGCCGCCGGCCCCGGACGCGAACTGCACGCCCAGCCGGTAGCAGCAGCCCGGCAGCAGGCCCGGCAGCGCCAGCAGCATCGCATGCATGAGCGCCGGCACGTCCGCCGCCGCAGCCCCCGGCGAGCGCGCGAGCCCGGACAGCGCGGCCGGGGTGGCCTGGGCCCAGGCCAACTGCTCCAGTGCAGCGCACCGGGAGGACTCCAGCGAAGCCTGCTGCTCGGCCACCGTCTGCATCAGTTGGTTGAAGGCCAGAGCCAATTGCTGCAACTCGGCAGGCCCCTCCGCCTCGGCGCGGGCCCGGTAGTCGCCTCGGGACACCATCTCCCGCGCCACGGCGCTGAGCGCGCGCAGGGGACGCGAGATCAGGCCCTGCAGGCGCGAGGCCAGCAGCAGGGCCAGCCCCGCGGCCAGGGCGACGGTCAGCAACTGCAGCTGCAGCTGCTGCCAAAGCCGGCGGTAGAGCGGCTCCAGGCTGGCCTCGATGCGCAGCAGGCCCTGGCGCTGGGCTTCCATCTTCACCGCCACCTCGGTGAGCAGCACATCGCCAGGCAGCAGGGTGTAGCCACGCAGCCACGGCGGACAGGCCGCCGTGCCGCTGCGCGCGAAGTGCGCGAACAAGCGCCCCTGCTCGTCGTACAGGCAGCCCCGCATCACATGCGGCAGGCCCTGCAGGGCATCGAGGTTCTCGCGCGCCGTGGCCGGGTCGTCGAAGGCCAACGCGGCCGTGCTGCGGTTGGCCAGCAGCGTGGTCAGCGAATGCAGCTCGCCCTGCAGGGCCTCGCGGACGCTGCGCGCTTCGAACCACAGCTGCAGGCCGCTGGACAGCAGCAAGGTGGCAACACTAACCCCCACAATGAGCAGCAGGCTCAACCGACGAATGGGCCAGGACGACAGCGCCCGCAAGCGGCTCATTCCGACCTCCCCTTGACCGGCCCCACCAGGCGCGCCGCCACTTCCAGCAGCTTGGCGCTGGGGCGCAGGCTGGCCTGGCGCAGCACGTCCAGGTTCACCTCGAAGCGCAGCCGCCCCTGCGCCTGGACGAAGCCCATGCCGCCGCCCGCGTCGGCGAAGTCGGAAGCGCTGGACACGGTCAGCACCGGCATGTCACGCACCGCGGCCAGCAGCTCGCTCAGCTCACGCGGGCTGGGCTTGTCCACATAGACCAGCTGGCAGCCGCGGGCCTCGCGGGGGTTGGCCAGGAACTGCAGCCGCAGCGGACGGTTGCCGTGGCGGCGCGCGCCCAGCTCCAGCAAGGCCTCGCCAAAGGGGTCCGGGCCCAGGATGCACAGCACGAAGGCATCGTCCGGCCGGGCCCAGGCCGAGGACGGCCATTCGATGAACTGCGTGAAGCGAAACAGGAAGGCCACCTTGAGCCGGTACTCGCTCACCGCCGACTCCTCCGCCGCGGCTGCGGCGCCTGCGGCCGCGCCCAGCAGCAAGGCCAGCCCAAGGCCGGCGCAGATGCGAGGCCAAGGGCTGCGGGCGCTCAAAAGCTGGCCCTCGCATCCAGGCGCCATTGCCGCCCGGGTTGCGGAGCGTCGCCCGGGATGGCGTCGGTGTCCACGGGCTCGGAAGCCGCCTGATTCAGCGCATTGCGCAGGCCCAGGCTCCAGCTCCAGGCGCTGCCCTGCGGCTGGTAGCGCAAGTTCAGGTCCAGCCGGCGGTAGGACGGCAGCGCCGGCGCGGTATTGCCGGGCTCGCGCGTGCGCTGGCCGACGAAGCGCTGCTGCGCATTGAACAGCCAGCCGCTCCCCAGGCGCTGGTCCAGGCTCAGCTGCAGGGTCTGCCGCGGCGCGTAGGGCGCAGGCAGGCCCTGGTCGTCATGCGCGCGCTGCAGCGAATGCACCAGGCCCAGGCGGGTGGCGTCGCTGGGCCGCCACTCCAGCTCGGTCTCCGCGCCAGGCCCGCGCAGCGACCCGACGTTGCGGTACACGCCGCTGGCCAGGCGGATGAGATCGCGCATGGCATAGCGGAACAGGGCCAGGCGCGCGCTGAACTGACTGCTGGGCGTCCAGTCCAGCTGCCATTCCCAGGTCTGGACGGTCTCAGGCTTCAGCGTCTTGGACCCGATGTTCACCGGATTGGAGGCCACGTACTGCTCCTTCATCGAAGGTGCACGGAAGGCGCGGCCATAGAGCCACTTCGAGCTCAGCGTCGGCCCATGCTGCCAGACCAGGGAGGCGCGCGGGTTGACCGTGCGGCCGAAGTCGCTGTAGTCGTCCGCCCGCACGCCCAGCGTGAACTCGGCCTGCGGACTCCAGCGCCACACGTCCTGCACCGAGACGTAGTGGAAGCTGCGCTTCAGGTCCGGCGCGTAGACGTGGGGCGTGCCGGTCACGTCCACCAGCTGCCCGGGATGGCCGCCATTGCTGAAGTTCTTGGCCTCCCAGGCATGAAAGCGTTGCCGCACCGCCCCCAGGGCCAGGCGCCAGCGATGCGCGGGCGACGGCCTGAAGTTCCACTCCCAGCCCAGGCGATAGACGTTCAGCTCATTGCCCGGGTTGCCGATCACGCCGTCGTCGAAGCGCATCAGGCTGGCGTCGGGGCCGAAAAGGTCGCCGGCGGCATTCATCGGCAGCACGGCCCCCGCCGGGAAGATGCGGTAGCGGCTGTCGTACCAGAAGTTGGTCCAGCTGGCCTGCAGCAGTTGCTGCGAATCGGCGCTGCTGCCGGGCAGCGTGTAGCGCATCTCCAGCAGGGTCTGCCGCGCGTCTGCGGTGGAGCCGGGATCCAGCGCCCCCGCCGCCCCCCAGGCCGCGCCCATGCCGTCGGCGCGGTAATGCCACAGGCGCAGCTGCAGATTGCTGCGCGCCAGCTCGACATGCAGATTGGTCGAGCGGTGCTGGGTGTCCAGCGGCCCGGGGGCCAGCGAGGCCCGGCTGCCGAAGATCTGGTCGAAGAAGGTCTGCAGGTCTGCCGGGATGACGCGCCCACGGTCCCCGGCGCTGCGGCGGCTTTCCAGCGCCGCCATCAGGCCCCACTCCCCCAGCCGGGTGGTCTTGCGCACCCACCAGCCGCTGGAACGGAAGTCGCCCAGCGACACGCCGGCAGCACTCTCGGGCTCATGCAGCGGATCGCGCGTGACGATGTTCAGCACGCCTGCAAACGCATCGGCGCCGAACACCGCCGAGCCCGGCCCGCGCACCACCTCGATGCGCTCCACCGCGCTCAGCGGAATCTGCAGGCCGGAGCCCAGCGCGCCCGAGAACGGCTCATTGACGGGCACATCGTTGAGCGTGACCAGCACCTGCGGGTTGTCGAAGGTGTACATGCCCCGGATCACGAAGAGCGCGTTGCGGTTCTTGGCCGAGACATGCAGGCCCGGCACGCCCTGCAGAGCCTCGTCCAGGGTCCAGGCGCCCATGGCCGCCATCTGCTGCGAGGTGATCACCGAGACCACCGCCGGCGCCTCCCGCGCGCTCATGCGAAAGCCGGTGGCGCTGCGCACCTCGAGCCTGGACAGCGTGTCCAGGTCCAGGTCCAGCAGAGAGACTTGCGCGGGCGGCGGGGATTGCGGGGGCTGCGGCGCCCGGGGGCCCTCGGCGCCCTGCCCCCAGCTGCCGGCACTGCAGCAGCCCATGACCCATGCAAGCGACAAGCGAGGAAAGGCGTTCATGGCCCGCTCCATGCCCCGCCTTGCAGGCAGGGCCGTCAGCACAACTCCCTGGCCGCCGCTCGTGGGCAGCGCTGGGCGCCCCTCGCGATCCTGATCGGCAAGTCTACGCCGCGGCGGGCCGCGCTGCCCAGCCTCGCCACCGGATCAGGGGGCGGCCCCGCGGGCCTGTTTCAGTGCAGCCACAGGTGCCAGGTCATGCCCAGCACGGCGCAGGCGCCCTCCACCTCCAGCACGCCGCGCCTGAAGCGGATCAGGGCCAGGCCGGCCGCGGCCATGAGCAGCAGCGCCATGCGATCCCCCCCGGCCCTCCCCCGCGGCCAGAGCACATGCAGCCCGAAAAAGAGCGCCAGATTGAGGATCACGCCCACCACCGCCGCGGTGATGGCCGTCCGGGGCTCAGCCAGCGGAACTGCGTGACCGCCGCCTGCGCGACCAGCGCGGTCACGACCGGCTTCACGCCACAGAACAGGCCGGCCACCCAGTCCAACTGCCCATACGCCATGTAAAGCCAGGACAGCAGGATCAGCAGCGCGAGTGAAGGCAGCACGAACAAGGCGCCTGCGGCAATGCCGCCCGCCGCGCCATGCAGCAGCCAGCCGATGTAAGTGGCCAGCTGCTGGGCCTCGGGGCCGGGCCGCACCATGCAGTAGTTCAGCGCATGCAAAAAACGCCGCTCGCTGATCCAGCGCCGGCGCTGCACCAGCTCCTCGTGCGTCCGCGCGATCTGCCCGGCCGTCCCGCCGAAGCTGATGCAGCCCAGCCGAAGCCCGTAGCGCAGGGCCTCGCCCCGCCTGGGTGCGGCGGCGTGCCGGCAGCGGGCAAGGGATGGTCGGGCATGGCGACGCCGATGCCAAGGCACATCGCCCCACCGCCGGTGCAGGCTCTGCGGTTTGGAAACATGCATATGCAAAAACTGACAGGACGGCCACGGCTTCCAGGCGCTAGGCTTGCCCCACCTTCCGTCCCAGCCCCCCTGAGGAGCCTCCATGAGCCAGACCACCCCCGTCGCCGCCCGCCCCGAAGCCGGCTGGCATTTCGAGACCCGCGCCGTGCACGCCGGCTACGCGCCGGACCCCACCACCCGCGCCGTGGCCGTGCCCATCTACCAGACCGTGGCCTACGCCTTCGACAGCGCCCAGCACGCGGCCGATCTCTTCGACCTCAAGGCCGAGGGCCACATCTACACCCGCATCAACAACCCCACCAATGCCGTGCTGGAGCAGCGCCTGGCCGCGCTGGAAGGCGGCATCGGCGCGCTGGCCCTGGCCTCGGGGCAGGCGGCCGTCACCTATGCCATCCAGACCATCGCCGAGGCGGGTGACAACATCGTGGCCTCCAGCGCGCTCTACGGCGGCACCTACAACCTCTTCGCCCACACCCTGCCCCAGCTGGGCATCACCACCCGCTTTGCCGACTACCGCCGCCCCGAGAGCTTCGAGGGCCTGATCGACGAGCGAACCAAGGCCGTCTTCGTGGAGTCCCTGGGCAATCCGCAGGGCCATGTGACGGACATCGCCCGCATCGCCGAGGTGGCGCACCGCCACGGCGTGCCCCTGATCGTGGACAACACCGTGCCCAGCCCCTACCTGAGCCGCCCCATCGAGCACGGCGCGGACATCGTCGTGCATTCGCTGACCAAATACCTGGGCGGCCACGGCGCGGCGGTGGGCGGCGCCATCATCGACTCCGGCCGCTTCCCCTGGGACCAGCACAAGGCCCGCTTCAAGCGCCTCAACGAGCCGGACCCGAGCTACCACGGCGTGGTCTACACCCAGGCCGCGGGCGCCGCGGCCTACATCACCCGGGCCCGCGTCGTGCCCCTGCGCAACACCGGCGCGGCGCTGTCACCCTTCAATGCCTTCCTGATCCTGCAGGGCATCGAGACCCTGGCCCTGCGCCTGGACCGCATCAGCCAGAACGCCCTGGCCGTGGCGCGGCACCTGCAGCAGCATCCCAAGGTGGCCTGGGTCAACTACGCCGGCCTGCCCGAGCACCCGGACCACGCCCTGGTGCAGAAGTACCTCTCCGGCCGGGGCTCGGGCCTGCTGACCTTCGGCCTGAAGACCGCGCCGGGCCAGGACCCGCGCGCCGCCGGCGCACGCTTCCTCGACGCCCTGCAGCTCTTCACCCGCCTGGTCAACATCGGCGACGCCAAGTCCCTGGCCACCCACCCCGCCTCCACCACCCACCGCCAGCTCTCACCGGCCGAGCTGGACCAGGCGGGCGTGGGGGAGGACACGGTGCGGCTGTCGATCGGCATTGAGCATATCGACGATCTGCGGAGGGACTTGGAGGGGGCGTTGGGGGCGGTGTGAGGGGGCTGTCGAGCCGGGGCGGGCGGGCGCCTTGTCGGGACTTCTGGCGGCTGTGCAGCGGAAGCCGCCTGTCGCAAATGACGGACCGTGGCTGTCAGCTGATACCCAAATCTTTGCTGCCCCGCACGGTCTGCACCAGTTCACGGTAGCCGTTCAGCCCTCGCAGAAGCACCTCGTCTTCCACGTGGAAGATCTCAGGGCATGGGTGGCAGGGGCGAACAGCGTTGACGATCAGCTGCCCGAGTCGCAGGTCGGGGGATTCCACCCAGGCGGCTCGCAGTGCGGCCAGGACTTCGTCGATTCGAGCGGGATTTCTCATGGAGCGGAGCCTACTCGAAAGCCGTCCTTTGCGACTAGCCCTCCGAGCCGGCACCTGCCCTCACGTGCCGGTACGATGCCAAGCACCGGTACGAAAGACGGCAGGGATGTCTTGAGACAGAGGATCGTCATAGCCGAGCGCTGCCAGTTCGTCGAACCAACGGGTACGCAGTGAGCCAGGCAGGCGGGCGCCGCACCATGGGCAGAAGTTGATGTCCACCGAGCTTGACCCGCCGTCGTGCACGCGCAAGCCGTACTCCCGAAACCTGTCCACGTAGAGGATCAGCGCATCAGGGCAATCGGCCGGCTCTGCGTGTTCAGGACAGGTGAAGTCCACCTGAGCTTGCATCGTGCTGCAGCAGTGGAGGGGCATGCGAGGGGCCTCCCGTAGTCAAGAGAGTTGCAGCCTACCCGATAGCCCTACCAAGCATCGCCAGACGACCGCCAGGCCAGGGCCGCCCCCTCAGGCATAGGCATTGAGATTCCGCCCCAAAGGCCCGCTCGTGGCCAATGCCGGCTGCGGCAAGGCCGCGATCAGCTGGGCGGCGCCCACGGCCTGGGCATCCAGCGCCTTGCGCAGCACCAGCAGGCTGGCTTGCGCACCGACTTCACCGGGCGCGCTGTTGGAGGCACTGCTGGCGGCAGCGGCGACGCTGGGGGTGTTGGCGATGTCCATGGCAGCACTATCGGCACCCGCAGCGCCAGCTTGAGGCCGCGCTTGTCGACGCAGCCCGGCCCGATCACGGCCCCCTTATTCAGTTCCACATCAATGCATATTCCAGATAAGCAAATACAAAAACTATCGTTTATCGAATAAGGGACTTTGGGCACATTGGCGGCTCACTGCATAGAAGCACTGCATCAAAGGATCCCGTCATGTCGTTGCGCACCGCCCTGCCCCGCCGCTCCCTGCTGCTCGCCGCCGCCTTGCCCCTGGCCGCGGCGCTGATGCCGGCCCAGGCGGCCGAACCTGGCCTGCTCAACGTCAGCTACGACGTCTCCCGCGAGCTCTACAAGCAGATCAACCCCGCCTTCACCGCCGCCTGGAAGGCCAAGACCGGCCAGAGCGTGGTGCTGAACCAGTCGCATGGCGGCTCCAGCAAGCAGATCGGCTCGGTGATCGGCGGCCTGGAGGCCGATGTGGTCACCATGAACCAGGCCACCGACGTGGACCAGTTGGCCGAGAAAGGCCTGACCCCCGCCGACTGGCGCCAGCGCTTCCCCAACAACGCCGCGCCCTACACCTCCACCATCGTCTTCCTGGTGAAGAAGGGCAACCCCAAGGGCATCAAGGACTGGGCCGACCTGGCCCGGCCCGGCGTGCAGGTGATCATCCCGAACCCCAAGGTCACCGGCAACGGCCGCTACAGCTACCTCGCGGCCTGGGGCAGCGTGATCGCCAAGGGCGGCAGCGAGGCGCAGGCGCGTGATCTCGTCGGCAAGATCTTCGCCAACGTGCCCGTGCTGGACGGCGGCGGCCGCGGCGCCACCACCACCTTCACCCAGCGCGGCATCGGCGACGTGCTGCTGACCTTCGAGGCCGAGGCCGAGCTGATCGAGAACGAGTTCGGCAAGGGCCAGTTCGACGTGGTCGCGCCCAGCGTGTCCATCGAGGCCGAGGCGCCGGTGGCCATCGTCGACAAGGTCGCGGCCAAGAAGGGCAACACGGCGCTCGCCAAGGCCTACCTGGACTTCCTCTACACGCCCGAGGCCCAGGAGATCATCGCCAAGAACAACTTCCGCCCGCGCGACCCGGCCGTGTTCAAGCGCCATGCCCAGCGCTATGCCGACATCAAGCTCTTCAGCGTGGACCAGCTGCTGGGCGGCTGGCCCAAGGTCGGCAAGACGCACTTTGCGGACGGCGGCACCTACGACCAGATCGTCTCGACCCTGAAGCGCTGAAGCACCGCACGCCGCGACCGCCATGACAACCGCCGTCCTCACGCCAACGCAGGCCGCCGCCGTGCCGGTCCCGAAGCGCCGCCGCGTGCTGCCGGGCTTCGGCCCGACGCTGGGCTTCACGCTGTTCTACCTCTCGCTGCTGGTGCTGATCCCGCTGGCGGCCGTGTTCCTGAAGTCCGCCGGTCATGGCTTCGAGGCCTTCTGGGCCGCCGCCACCTCGCCGCGCGTGCTGGCTTCCTACCGCCTGAGCTTCGGCGCAGCGCTGCTGGCGGCGGGCATCAACCTCGTCTTCGGCCTGATCCTGGCCTGGAGCCTGGTGCGCTACGAGTTCCCGGGCAAGAAGCTGGTGGATGCGCTCATCGACCTGCCCTTCGCGCTGCCCACCGCGGTGGCCGGCATCGCGCTGACGGCACTGTATGCGCCCAACGGCTGGATCGGCTCCCTGCTGGCCCCGCTTGACATCAAGGTGGCCTTCACGCCGCTGGGCGTGCTGGTGGCCCTGGTCTTCATCGGCCTGCCCTTCATTGTGCGCACGGTGCAGCCGGTGCTGGAGGACATGGAGACCGAGCTGGAGGAAGCCGCCGCCTCGCTGGGCGCGCACCGCTGGCAGACCTTCCGCTACGTCGTGCTGCCCACGGTCACACCGGCCCTGCTGACCGGCTTCGCGCTGGCCTTTGCCCGCGCGGTGGGCGAGTACGGCTCGGTGATCTTCATCGCCGGCAACATCCCGCTGGTGAGCGAGATCACGCCGCTGATGATCATCTCCAAGCTGGAGCAATACGACTATGTGGGCGCCACCGCCATCGCCACGGTGATGCTGCTGTTCAGCTTCGTGCTGCTGCTGGGCATCAACGGGCTGCAGGCCTGGTCTTCACGCCGCAACGGACTGGAGGGTCGCAAATGAGCGGCGCCGTGTCTTCCCTGGGCCATGGCCTCGCCACCGGTGGCCGCTACGAGAGCAACCCCGCCACGCGCGAGGCGCCCTGGGTGCGCTGGACCCTGCTGACGCTGGGCCTGGGCTTCTTCGCCCTCTTCCTCATCCTGCCCCTGGTGGCCGTGTTCACCGAGGCCCTGCGCAAGGGCTTCGACGTCTACCTGGCCGCGCTGATCGAGGAGGACGCCGTCTCGGCGATCAAGCTCACGCTGATCGCCACGGTGATTGCCGTGCCGCTGAACCTGGTCTTCGGCGTGAGCGCCGCCTGGGCCATCGCCAAGCACGATTTCCGCGGCAAGCAGTTGCTGATCACGCTGATCGACCTGCCCTTCTCCGTCTCGCCGGTGGTGGCCGGCCTGATCTATGTGCTGCTCTTCGGCGCGCAGGGCTGGTTCGGCCCCTGGCTGCAGGCGCATGACCTGAAGATCATCTTCGCCGTGCCGGGCATCGTGCTGGCCACCGTGTTCGTGACCTTCCCCTTCGTCGCCCGCGAGCTGATCCCGCTGATGCAGGCCCAGGGCCGGGACGAGGAAGAAGCCGCCACGGTGCTGGGCGCCAGCGGCTGGCAGACCTTCTGGCACGTGACCCTGCCCAACATCAAGTGGGGTCTGCTGTACGGCGTGATCCTGTGCAATGCGCGGGCCATGGGCGAATTCGGCGCGGTGTCGGTCGTCTCCGGCCACATCCGCGGCCAGACCAACACCCTGCCCCTGCATGTCGAGATCCTCTACAACGAGTACCAGTTCGCCGCCGCCTTCGCCGTGGCCTCGCTGCTGGCGCTGCTGGCCCTCGTCACCCTCGGTTTGAAGCAGTTCGTCGAATGGAGAGCGCGTGTGAGCCCCCGGCTGTGAGTACACAGCCGCCCCCCGAGGGGGCACCGGCCGTTCTTGGGACGGCCCGGCAAACGCCCGGCCGCCACCTATTGCAATGAAAGTGAGTTCAGATGAGCATCCAGGTCCGCAACATCCACAAGCAGTTCGGCGACTTCACCGCCCTGGGCGACGTGAGCCTGGACTTCCCCACCGGCGAGCTGGTCGCTCTGCTGGGCCCCTCGGGCTGCGGCAAGACCACGCTGCTGCGCATCATCGCCGGGCTGGAGACGCCCGACCGGGGTCAGGTCTTGCTCGACGGCGAGGACGCCTCCGACACCCATGTGCGCGAGCGCCAGGTGGGCTTCGTGTTCCAGCACTACGCGCTGTTCCGCCACATGACGGTCTTCGACAACGTGGCCTTCGGTCTGCGGGTGAAGCCGCGCAAGCAGCGCCCCAGCGAGGCCGAGATCAAGAAGAAGGTGCATGAGCTGCTGCAGCTCGTGCAGCTGGACTGGCTGGCAGACCGCTACCCCCCCCAGCTCTCCGGCGGCCAGCGCCAGCGCATCGCCCTGGCCCGCGCGCTGGCGGTGGAGCCCCGCGTGCTGCTGCTGGACGAGCCCTTCGGCGCGCTCGACGCCAAAGTGCGCAAGGAGCTGCGCCGCTGGCTGCGCCGCCTGCATGACGAGCTGCACATCACCAGCATCTTCGTGACCCACGACCAGGAGGAAGCCCTGGAAGTGGCCGACCGCATCGTGCTGATGGACCACGGCAAGGTCGAGCAGGTGGGCTCGCCCCAGGAAGTCTGGGAACGCCCGGCCACCCCCTTCGTCTATGGTTTCCTGGGCGCGGTCAACCGCTTCGAGGGCGAGGCCAACGGCTCCGTGCTGCACATCGGCGAGCAGCAGCTGCGCCATGCCGACGGCCTGCAGACCCAGGGCCGCGTGCTGGCATATGCCCGGCCGCATGAGCTCCAGATCCTCACCGACACCCAGGCCCACGGCCTGCCCGCCACGGTGGAGCGCGTGCTGAGCTTCGGCGCCGCGGCCCGCGTGGAGCTGCGCGGCCCCGGCGGCCAGCACCTGGAGGCCGAGCTGCCCCGCGAGCAGGCCGCGCAGCTGCAGCTGCAGCCGGGCCAGCGCGTGCAGCTGCAGGCCTCGCGACTGTCGCTGTTCGAGGCCGCCTGAACGGCGCGGCGCAATGAACTTCCAGCAGCTGCGCATCATCCGCGAGGCCATCCAGCAGAACTTCAACCTGACTGAGGTGGCCGCAGCGCTGTTCACCTCGCAGTCCGGTGTGTCCAAGCACATCAAGGACCTGGAGGACGAGCTGGGCGTGGAGCTCTTCGTGCGCCGCGGCAAGCGCCTGCTGGGCCTGACCGCGCCGGGCAAGGAGCTGGCGATCATCGTCGACCGCATGCTGCAAGACGCGCGCAACATCAAGCGCCTGGCCGACCAGTTCGCCGACGCCGAGGCCGGCCAGCTGACCGTGGCCACCACGCACACCCAGGCCCGCTACGCCCTGCCGCAGGTCGTGGCGCGGTTCAAGGCCGCCTTCCCCAAGGTGCACCTGGTGCTGCTGCAGGCCAACCCGGCGGAGATCGTCAGCCTGCTGCAGTCGGGCGAGGCGGACATCGGCATCGCCACCGAGGCACTGGGCGAAGATCCGTCCTTCGTCACCTTCCCCTTCTACGACTGGCACCACAGCGTGGTCGTGCCGGAGGGCCACGCCCTGGGCGCCGAGCCGCTGACGCTGGAAGCCCTGGCCGAGCAGCCGCTGATCACGTACCACGAGGGCTTCACCGGCCGTGCCCGCATTGACGCCAGCTTCGCGCAGGCCGGTCTGGCGCCGGACATCGTGCTCGCCGCGCTGGACGCCGACGTGATCAAGACCTATGTGCAGGTGGGACTGGGCGTGGGCATCATTGCCTCCATGGCCTTCGAACCCCAGCGCGACGCGGGCCTGCGCCTGCTGGACGCCGCCCGGCTCTTCCCGACCAACACCACGCACCTGGCCCTGAAGAAGGGCCACTACCTGCGCGGCTATGCCTACCGCTTTCTGCAGGAATGCGTGGGCTCGCTGAGCGAAGAGCGCGTACGCAAGGCCCTGGGTACCGAGGCCTGAGAGCGTTCGCGGCGTCTTTCTCGCCGCGTCAGTCCGCTCCATTGCTTAGCTATTTTTCTTGGAAGACAGCGGTGGCCGGGCCGGGAAGAATGGGCAGCACAGGACGCAAGACCTGTCCCCCACAAGCAAGACAAACCTCTCACTGCCCATGCAAACCTTCTCCCTTCTTCGCCGCCTGGCCCTGGGCGCCGCGCTTCTGGGTCTTGCCAGCGCCGCGCCGGCGCAGACCCAGCTGCTCAACGCCTCCTACGACCCCACCCGTGAGCTCTACCAGGACTTCAACGCCGCCTTCGCCCGGCAGTGGAAGGCCAATTCCGGCGAGACGCTGTCCATCAAGCAGTCGCACGGCGGCTCGGGCAAGCAGGCCCGCTCGGTGATCGACGGCCTGGCGGCGGACGTGGTGACCCTGGCCCTGGCCTATGACATCGACGTCCTGCACGATGCAGCCAGGCTCGTGCCCGCCGACTGGCAGAAACGCCTGCCCAACAACGCCAGCCCCTACACCTCCACCATCGTGTTCCTGGTGCGCAAGGGCAACCCCAGGAAGATCAGGGACTGGCCCGACCTGACCCGCAGCGGCATCGACGTCATCACCCCCAACCCCAAAACCTCCGGCGGCGCGCGCTGGAACTACCTGGCCGCCTGGGGCTATGCGCTCAAGCAGCCCGGCGGCAACGCCGACTCGGCCAAAGCCTTCGTCAAGCGCCTCTACGCCAACACCAAGGTGCTCGATTCGGGCGCACGCGGCTCCACCACCACCTTCGTGGAGCGCGGCATCGGCGACGTGCTGGTCGCCTGGGAGAACGAGGCCCACCTGGCCGTCAAGGAGCTGGGCAAGGACAAGCTCGAAATCGTCACCCCCAGCCTCTCCGTGCTGGCCGAGCCGCCGGTGGCCGTGGTGGACAAGGTCGTTGACAAGCGCGGCACCCGCAAGCAGGCCCAGGCCTATCTGGAGTACCTCTACAGTCCCGAGGGCCAGGAAATCGCCGCGCGCCACCACTACCGCCCCCGCGACGCCAAGGTGGCCGCCAAGTACGTCCGGCAGTTCGCGCCGGTGCAGCTCTTCACCGTGGACGAGCTCTTCGGCGGCTGGCGCCTGGCCCAGAAGACACACTTCGACGATGGCGGCATCTTCGATCAGATCTACGCGCCGGGCGCCCGTTGATCCGGGCCTGATCCTGGCCTGATCCGGGCCGGATGCTGGCTTGATGTGGGCCTGACGGGCAAGACCTGACCCCCTTCCCTGCCGTTTGCCTCCTCGTCAGACCCTGCGTCCGCATCGCTGGCAATGGGCGCGGACTGAGCTTGGGCCTTCCCAGCACCCGCCGCTGGAGGTCTCTTTTTCAGGGGCAGGAAAACCTTGCTCCTCGTCAAATCGCTGACACAAACGATGCGCACAATGCGAAGCATCAGGACGCGAGAAATCGGCTGCAACATAGGGCAGAACACTGGAACCCGTCACCAGCGCGAAATGATCCGTCAGGGCCTTGTGTCCTGTCCGGTAGCAGGGCCACCACCGGTGGCCCTTTGCTTTTTGGGGCCCAACCCCGTGGGCCGGCCGCTGTGAAGCGCCTGTAAAGAAATTAAAAAAGCGGGCATGCCAAACGTCAGGGCCGGCCTGCCGTGCGATGCTTCGCCCGCTGCAGTGCATGCCCTGTGCACTGCGCGGCCTGCCGTCCTGCACCGCCTGGCCGCCCCCCTGAGATCGCGCAGCCAGCCGCCGCCATTGCGCTCACGCTACCGTCACCCATGTTCTTGATGTCCGAGCCTTCCTCGCCCCGATTCGCCCTGCGCGGCCTCTGCCTGAGCCTCAGCCTGATGGGCTGTACCAGCTTGTGCCTGGCACAGGAAGCCGCCCCCGCTGCGGCACCGGCGGCCAGTGCGGCGCGCCCGCCTGCCAGGCCCAGCACCGACAAGAAGGCCGCAGACAAGCCGACGGCACCGGCGGCCGAGCCCCGGCAAACCCTGGAAAAGGTCGAGGTCAGCGGCGGCCCCAGCGACGACGCCACGCGCCGCGCCTCCTCCGCCGCCAAGATCGTGATCAGCCGCGAAGAGATCGAGAAGTTCGGCGACAGCAGCCTGGGCGAGGTGATGAAGCGCCTGCCCGGGGTCACTACCGGCGGCCGCCCGGGCCGCGGGGGCGACATCCGCATGCGCGGCATGGGCGGCGGCTTCACGCAGATCCTGGTCAATGGCGAACGCATGCCGCCGGGCTTCTCGCTGGACCAGTTGCCGCCGGAGCAGGTGGAGCGCATCGAGATCATGCGCGCACCCACCGCGGAATACGGTGCCCGTGCCATCGCCGGCACCATCAACGTGGTGCTGCGCGAGGCCTACCAGCGCAAGGTCAACGACCTGCGCGCCGGGCTCGCCCTCGAGCGCTCCCAGCTGAGCCCGAACTTGTCCTGGCAGCGCAACGACAAGCTGGACGACGCCGGCGGCAGCTACAACATCGCCGTCAACGCCGGGAGGATGAGGCATGTGGACGACCAGAACGGGCGCACGGTGGCCGAGGACCTGCTTGGCGGCCCCACCCGCGTGCTCAGCAGCACCGGCAGCAGCCGGGACGAACGCAAGATGCTCAACGCCAACGGCCGCCTGCAATGGCGGCTGGGCGAGGGCGAGTCTTTCTTCATCCAGCCCTTCCTGAGCCTCAACAAAGGCACGAGCAGCAGCCAGCAGCGCCAGCAGGGGGAGCGCAGCGACGGCCAGGCCCTGCCCTACGACAGCGCGCAGACCGAGGGCCGCAGCGAGTTCAAGATGCTGCGCCTCAACACGCAGCTGCAGAAGAAGCTGGACCCGGACACCCGCCTGGACCTGCGCGCCGGCCTGGGCCGCGCGCTGATGGACTCGCACACGCTGCGCCAGGAGTTCGTCGGCAGCAACGCCTCGCGCACACAGGATGACACGCTCAACAGCCACGACAGCAACTGGAGCCTCGTGGCCAAGCTCTCACGCCAGCTGGAGAACGAGCACAGCCTGGTGGGTGGCCTGGAAGCCGAAAGCCAGGTCCGCGACCAGACCCGCGTGAGCCTGCAGAACGGCCGGCCCCGCCCTGAGCTGGCCGACTTCGGCGACAACCTCTCGGCGTCCGTGCGCCGCCTTGCGGCCTATGGGCAGGACGAGTGGTCGCTGAGCCCGCATTGGGCCTTCTACGCCGGCCTGCGCTGGGAAGGCATCGAGACGAAAAGCGATGCCGCCAACTACGCGGTGAGCAACCGGTCCAGCGTCTGGACCCCGCTGCTGCATGCCGTCTGGAAGCCGGACGAGAAGAGCCGCAACCAGGTCCGCATGAGCCTCACCCGCAGCTACCGCTCGCCGCAGCTGCAAGACCTGATCGCGCGGCCCAGCATCAACAGCGAGTACCCCTGCCCCGCCGACGGCGCCTGCGGCCCCAATGCCGTGCAGTACCCCGACCGCAGCGGCAACCCGGACCTGCGCCCCGAGATGGCCACCGGCCTGGAAGTCGCCTTCGAGCGCTACCTGGCCAAGGGCGGCCTGCTGAGCGCGAACCTCTTCTACCGCCACATCAAGGACCTGATCCGTACCGACACCCGCCTGGAGACCGTGTCCTGGGCCAGCGTGCCGCGCTGGGTGGCGCGCCCGCAGAACATCGGCAGCGCCAAGACCTTCGGCCTGGAGCTGGAGGCCAAGTTCCGTCTCGACGAATTCGTGGACGAGGCCCTGCCCATCAATTTGCGCAGCAACCTCAGCCTCTTCAGCTCCAGCGTGGACGGCATCCCCGGCCCCAACAACCGCATCGACTCCCAGCCCAGGGCCACGGCCAATATCGGCTTCGACTACAAGCTGCGCAGCCTGCCCCTGAGCCTGGCCGCGGGCCTGAACTGGACGCCTGGCGGCACCATCCAGCAGACGCTGCTGCAGCAAAGCGTGACGCCCACCAAGCGCGTGATCGACACCTCCGTCACCTGGGCCGTCGACCGCGACACGCAGCTGCGCCTCTCAGCCTCCAACCTCGCGCCGCTGGACTACAACACCAGCAGCATCATCACCACGGCCGACAAGCGCATCACCAGCGAGAGCCTGGGGCGCAGCTTCACGGTGTGGCAGTTGAGGTGGGAGAGGAAGCTCTGAGGCGGGCCGCGCCCCGCCTCAAGCCCCACAGCCACAAGCCCGCCAGCCCCAAGGCCGCGAGGCTCAGGCCCAGCAGCGCATTGAGCGTTTCGAGCGGCAACCCGCCGAGCTCGCCGGTGTGCAGCGGGTACATGACGCTGTAGGCGCTCGCGCCGGCATCCTGCCCGTTCCAGCGCTCGGCCCGCAGCACGACGCCAGTCTGCGGATGCATCCACACCGAGCTCAGACCGTTGGGATGCGGATCATCGGCCAGCATGAGCCGCACGCGCAGCGGCTTGGCCGCGCCGGCCGGCAGCGTCACGGAGCCGACCGGCGCGGCACCGAAGCGCGCCGAGGCCGTGGCGACCAGCGCGTCCAGCGGCGCCAGCGCTGCGGCAGGGTCCAGGGCCTGCAGCTTGGGAGGCGCCAGCGGCACCTGCCCGGCCAGGGCGCTCACCGCCTGCGGCAGCGGCTTCCAGGCCATGTAGGCGCCCGTAGCCACCGGCACGGCGATCAGCAGGCCGAGCACGGCACCGCCGGTCCGGTGGAGGTCGAACAGCCCGCGCAGCAGGCCGCGGTCCAGGGCCAGCTTGAAAGCCTGGCGCCAGCGCCGGGGCCACCACAGCACCAGGCCGCCGGCGAGCAGCACGCCGTAGGCCAGGGCCAGCAAGGCCAGCAGCGGTTTGCCGCTTTCCTTCATCAGCAGCGAGCTGTGCAGCTCGAAGACAACGTTGAACAGTCCTTCACGCTGGCCACGGCGGCCCAGCTCGCGAGCGTCGCGCGGGTCGAAAAAGATGACGCCGTCCCAGGCGCCGCGCACCGTGGCGCGCAGGCTTTCGCCGGCCTGGCGCGGCACCCTCAGCACGAAGGACGCCTCCTGGCCGAACTCCGCCACCAGCTGCCGGCGCGCACGCTCCAGCAGGTCGGGCGCGGCCGGGCCAAGGGGCACGCTGAACAGCTCGGCATGCAGCCAGCGATCCAGCGGCTTCAGCACGACCAGGCAGCTGCCCAGCAGCGCGACGACGAGCAGCGGCAAGGCCAGCGACAAGGCCAGCCAGCGGTGCAGCAGCAGCCATCCGTAGCGCATCATCCGCCCGCACCTCAGAAGCTGCGCCGCCAGCTGAGGGTCAGCGTGCGGCCACGACCCGCGAAGTAGTCGTCATTGCTGCCGGCCGGATTGGACTGGGCGTAATAGCCCACGTACTGGCGATCGAACAGGTTCTCGACGCCGACGCCGAAGTCGCCCCAGGCCGTTCCCTGCGCGGCGGCCAGGTCGACCAGGGTGTAGCCGCGGAAATGCTCCTCGAGCCTGGCGGTGCCGACCGTGCGGCCGATGTTGATGTCGCGTGAGGCCAGGCGCGTGGCCTGCACCCGCACATGGCCCTTGGGCGCGAACTGCCAGGCAGCCGCCAGCACCAGCTTGTCCGGGCCTTGCGAACGCGCGCCCAGCTTCACATCCAGCGGCGTGTCAGGCTGGGCGGCGGTCTTGCCCAGGATGCGTGCGAAGCTGGCGCTCAGCGTCCAGTCCGGCAGGGGCTTGAGCTCGCCGCTGAACTCCAGGCCCTTCACGCGCACGGGCACGCGCAGCACGCTGCCCACGCCGGTGGCGGCATCAACGCGGATCTGCGAACCCAGGTCCGAGCGCGAGTCGTAGACCGAGGCCGAGAAGCTGCCCCGACGGCCGCGCCAGGCGAGGCCCAGCTCGCGGTTGTCGGTGACGACGGGCTCCAGCGAGATCAGCTTGTCCACCGACTGATTGGGCGTGTTGACGGCGCGCAGCACCAGGCCCACGTCCGGCACGCCGAAGCCCTCGTTGTAGGACGCGAAGGCAGACCAGCCACCGCCCAGGCGCCAGACCGCCCCCAGGCTCTTGATCCATTGATTGAAGCTGCGCTCGCCCCCCTGCACCGCGGTGTTCTTGTAGAAGGCCAGCGTGCGGTAGCCGTCCACCCTCAGGCTGGCACTCTCACGTCGTGCGCCGCCACGGACCGTGAAGGCCCCGAACTCGTACTCAAGCTGCGCAAAGGGTGCCGTGCTGGTGAACTTCAGCGGTGGCACCCAGCTGCGATCGGTCAGCGCGAGGCGCTGCTGCGAGGTGTCCCTCAGCCAGTCCAGGCCGGTCGTCAGTTCCAGCCCCTCGACGACGAGGTCCGGACGCACCCAGCTGAGCTTGACGCCGGCCTTGTCGGCGACGACTTCGGACTGGTCGAGGAGCTGGCCCAGCGGTGCGAGACGCACGTCCTGGAACGTCGTCGCCGCGGTCGCGCCATAGAGGGCGGCGAAGTCCTGCTTGTAGACCTGCGCGCGCGCCTGGCCGCCCGCCAGGTCGGCGTGGCTCCAGTCCAGGGACACGGTGCGCACATCATTGCGCGGGGGCCGCCCCGGCGGCGTGCCGGGCGTGGCGCTGGTGAGCTGGCCGTTCGCACGGTTGCCGGCCACCGGCTTCCAGTCGCCGTCGCCCTCGAGCCGGAACTTGTTGACCGAAAGCTGCAGGCGCTGCGCGCCAAAGTCATGGCCCAGCTTCAGGAAGACGTCATTGGCGCGCGAGTCCTGTGTGTCGCCTTGCACGGACTCCAGGCCCAGGCGGCGCCCCTCAGCGTCGACGTCCACGCCGCGTAGCGTGGCGCCGACATGCAGCAGCGCGTCGAAGCTGCTCTTGTGCTCCAGCGTGTAGCCCGCCTTCCACAGTGCGTCGTCGCTGCGGCCCTGCGTGCCGTACTTCAGCTCCACGCGGTGACGGGTGCCGGGCTCACGTGGCGTGCGGGAGATGAAGTTGATGATGCCGCCCGTCGCGCCCAGGCCCTGGGCAGCCGACGCGCCGCTGATCACCTCGATGCGCTCGATCAGCGACGGATCGGCGAAATAGCCTTCGCGTGCGCCGTTGCGCAGCGGATTGCTCTGGGGCACGCCATCGAACAGCAGCAGCGCCGTACGTCCTCGCATGGACTCACCGAAGCTGGTCATCTTCTGCCGCGAAGGCGCATAGGAAGGCGCCAGCACCGACAACGCCGCGCTCAGGTCTTCCGCAACCAGGGTCTGGGCCTCAAGCTCCTGGGCATTGATGACGGACACCGCGCCCGGGATCTTGTCGATGGCCTTGCTGCTGCGCGTGGCGGTCACCACGACGCGGTCCAGCACCGGCTTGGCGCCGTCCTGGTCGGTGTTCTGTGTTGTGGTCTGTGCGGTCACCGGGAAGACCGTCAGCAGGGCAGAGGCGAGGAGGCCGAGTCGTGGAAGGAAGGGGGACAGCGAGGGGGACATCAAGAATCAGGCACCGGTGAAAAGTCGCGAAAGCAGCGATGGCTGCATGGCAAGACCGACATGTTAATGCGACTTATTAGCATTTACAAACACACCAACTCGCGACAACGCAACAGGCGGACGGCGGGCATGAGCGCACCGGAAGTGCCACCCGTCACACACCCCTCAGTAGGAAGCACGAAGCCCGGTCACTTCCTTCAACTGATGGATACTCTCCCCCGCGGTCACCCCGACCGCATCGACTGGAGCCTGGAGGGTCATCATGGGTTTGATGGATTTCATCAAGAAACAGTTCATTGACGTCCTGCAATGGACGGAGGACGGGGACGGCACCCTGGCCTGGCGCTATCCCATGCAGGACTTCGAAATCCAGTACGGTGCCCAGTTGGTCGTGCGCGAATCGCAGCTGGCGGTCTTCGTCAACGAAGGCAAGGTGGCGGACGTCTTCGGCCCCGGCACCTACAAGCTCACCACGCAGACCCTGCCGCTGCTGACCAACCTGAAGAACTGGGACAAGCTCTTCGAGTCCCCGTTCAAGAGCGACGTCTACTTCTTCAGCAGCCGCCAGCAGATCGACCAGCGCTGGGGCACGCCGCAGCCCGTCACCATCCGGGACAAGGACTTCGGCGCCGTGCGCCTGCGCGCCTTCGGCAACTACGCCTACCGCATCGCCGATCCGAAGCGCTTCCACCAGGAGATCTCCGGCACCCGCGAGCGCTACACCGCCCAGGAGCTGGACGGCCAGCTGCGCGGCACCATCCTGCAGCACATCAGCGACGCCGTCGCGCAGAGCGGCATCCCCTTCCTGGACCTGGCGGCCAACCAGGTCGAGTTCGCGTCCCAGCTGCAGGCGGCCACCTCGCCGGCCTTCGAGAAGCTGGGCCTGAAGCTGGAGTCCGTCACGCTGCAGAGCGTGTCCCTGCCCGAGGAGCTGCAGAAGATCCTCGACCAGAAGATCGGCATGGGCATGATCGGCCAGAACATGGGCCAGTTCATGCAGTACCAGACCGCCCAGGCCATCCCCAAGCTCGCCGAAGGCGTGGGCCAGGGCGGTGGCGGCATCGCGGGCGATGCCATGGGCCTGGGGGCAGGTCTTGCCCTGGGCCAGACGCTGGCGCAGCAGATGGCGGCCGGCCTCGCCGCGCAGCCGCAGGCCGCCGCCCAGCCGGCTGCCGCAGCGGCGCCGGCGGTGCAGAGCGCCGACGACATCATGTCCCTGCTGGAGAAGCTGGGCGATCTCAAGGCCAAGGGCATCCTCACCGAGGAAGAGTTCGCGGCCAAGAAGGCCGACCTGCTGAAGAAGCTGGGCTGAGGCCCCCGCTTCGGCACCCCGCCCCCACGCACGCAAGCCCTGGGCCGCCGGCCCGGGGCAAGCGTGCCCAGCCTGAGTACGCGTGGCAAGCACCCCTCCCCAGCGCCGCTGGCAAGCGGCCTGCCCCAACTGCGGAGCGCCCGTCGAGTTTGCCTCGGCGGCGTCGCACAGCGCCGTCTGCAGCTACTGCCGCGCCACGCTGCTGCGTGAAGGCGAGGCCCTGCGCAAGATCGGCCAGAGCGCCGAGCTCTTCGAGGACTACTCCCCCCTGCAGCTGGGTGCCAGCGGCAAGTACCAGGGCGAGCCCTTCAGCGTGCTGGGCCGGATCCAGCTGCGCACGGAAGAGGCCAGCTGGAACGAGTGGCACATCCTCTTCGGCCATGGGCGCAGCGCCTGGCTCTCGGAGGACAACGGCGCCTTCGTGATCGGTTTCGAACTGCCCCTGGATGAAGCCCCGCCATTGGCGAGCAACGTCATCGTCGGCTCGCCGCTGACGCTGGGTGGCGCGCGCTGGGAGGTGGCCTCCAAGGTCGACGCCACCGTGCTGGCCTGCGAAGGCGAGCTGCCGCGCCCACCCGAGCTGCTCAAGAGCTATTGCGTGGTCGAGCTGCGCAGCGGCAAGGGCGAGGTGGGCAGCCTGGAGTACAGCCAGCCCCAGGCCCCGGTCTGGAGCGTGGGCCGCAGCGTGCGGCTGGCCGACCTTTCCCTGAGCGGCCTGCGCGAGGACAGCAGCAAGACCCTCGCCGGCAAGTCTCTGCCCTGCCCCGGCTGCGGCGCGTCGCTGACGCCCAAGCTCGACACCACGCAGTCCATCGTCTGCCCGCAGTGCCACACGGTCACGGACATCTCCAAGGGCGTCGGCGGCGACCTGGCCCACTACGCCCAGCAGAACGGACTGGAGCCGCTGATCCCCATGGGGAGCACGGGCAAGCTGGCGCTGATGGGCGGCACGCCGCAGGACTGGCAGGTCGTCGGCTACATGGAGCGCTGCGACCTCCCGCAGGGTGGCGACGAGGAGCAGACCTTCTGGCGTGAATACCTGCTCTTCAACCGCCTGGAGGGCTTCGCCTTCCTGGTGGACACCGAGGAAGGCTGGAGCGTGGTGCGCCCGCTCACCGGTGCGCCGACGGCCGACAAGGGTGGCGCCGTCAGCTGGCAGAGCAAGCGCTTTGCGCGGCGCTGGCAGTACACCGCCACCATCACCTACGTGCTGGGCGAGTTCTACTGGCGCGTCAAGCGCGGTGAGAAGTGCCTGGTCACCGACTACGAATACCGCGCCGGCAGCCGCACCGAGCTGCTCAGCCGCGAGCAGACGGGCAATGAGCTCACCTGGAGCCATGGCCGCAAGCTGGACGCGGACGAAGTGCTCAAGGGCTTCGCCCTGGCACCGGACAAGCGCGCCGCCTTCACCCGGGATGCCGGCGTGCGCGCCAGCGGCGACGCCCACGGGCTCTTCGCCAAGATCATCCTCGGGGCCTTCGTGCTGCTGGTGCTGATCCTGATGCTGCGGGCCTGCAGCAGCGATGATTGCCAGGCCTACAAGGAGAACTACGGCGAGACCAGCGCCGAGTACCAGGCCTGCAAGCGCAATGGCGGCGTGCGCTACAGCGGTGGCTCCGGCGGCTCCTGGGGCGGCTACAGCAGCGGCGGCGGCGGGCACAAATGAGCCCGGTCCTGGTCATGGCATACACAGCGAACACTGGAAAGGCGTGCACCTCATGAACGGCTTCGAATACCTCAAGCCCGGCATCGTGCTGGGATCCATCCTCTACGCCATCGTTGGCGTGCTGGTGTTCTGGATCAGCTTCGTCATCATCGACAAACTCACCCCCTACAAGCTGTGGGAAGAGATCGTCGAGCACAAGAACATGGCCCTGGCCGTGGTGGTGGCGGCCATGTGCATCTCCATCGGCCAGATCGTGGCGGCGGCCATCCATGGCTGATGCTGGGGGCGGGCTTCGGTGAGGCTGCTGCGCGACGCCAAGCCCTGGCTGGACGCCATGACCGCACTGGACGAGCACACACTGCGGGCCCACACCGAAGCGGCCGGCAAGACCTGGCACCGCGAGCAGCACCGCGCGCAGTTGGAGGCTTCGCTGCCCGGCGCCCGCTTCCTGGGGATCGGCCGTGATCAATCCCTGCTGGCCTATGTGCTGCTGCGCCCCATGTCCGGGGCCGCCGGCCCCGACTGGTTCGTCGGCATGATCAACAGCGCCCCTGAGCATCGCGATGCCGCCTTGTGGCGCCGGCTGTTCGCAGCCCTGGTCGGGCTTTTGCAAGAAGAAGGCGTGCAGCAGCTGCACAGCCATGTCTACAAGACCAATGCCGCCTCGCTGGCCCTGCACCGCCGTCTGGGCTTCCAGATGGTGCAGGAGAATGCCCAGGCCCTGGCCTTCAGCCTGCGTACGGCCGACCTGCTGGGCCACCCCCTGCTGCGCCGTTACGCCCAGCCTTCCTGAACCGTCCCCGCCCTCGCGCTCACTGCCCTGCCCCATGCTTTTCATCGTCCGATTCCACGACCGCGAGGAGGCCCTGCCCCTGCGCCACGAGCACATGCAGGCCCATCTCGACTGGCTGGCCGCGCATGCCCAGCAGGTGCGCATCGCCGGCTCGCTGCGCGAGGACACGGTCCTGCCGCCCCTCGGCGCGCTGTGGATCGTCGAGGCGCCCAGCCGCGAGGCCGTCCAGGCCCTGATCGCCGGCGATCCCTTCACCCAGGCGGGCCTGCGCGCACGCTGGGAGATCCTGCACTGGTCCAAGGCCTTCCCGGGCCAGAGCGTGACGATATGACATGAGCCAGACACCCCAAGACGAGCCCCTGCCCGCCGCACAGCGCATCAGCCTGCAGGAGCTGCTGCTGCTGGCCAGCGTCTTCGTGATCGCCGCCTGCGGACTGGTCTACGAGCTGACGGCCGGCGCACTGGCCAGCTACCTGATGGGCGACTCGGTGCTGCAGTTCAGCACCATCATCGGCAGCTATCTCTTCGCCATGGGCCTGGGGTCCTGGCTCTCGCGCTTCGTGGAGCGCCAGCTGGTGGCGCAGTTCCTGCGCATCGAGCTGCTGGTGGGCGTGATCGGCGGGCTGATGCCGGCCTTCCTCTTCCTCGCCCACAGCTGGCTGCCCCCGGCGGAGCTCGCGGTCTTTCGCACGCTGCTGTATGGCCTGGTGCTGCTGGTGGGCATCCTGGTGGGTCTGGAGATCCCGCTGGTGATGCGCATCATCAAGCGCCAGGTGCGCCAGCGCTATGCACTCAAGGACCTGGTCTCCCAGGTGCTGACCTTCGACTACCTCGGCGCCCTGGTCGTGGCGCTGGCCTTCCCGCTGCTGCTCGTGCCGCAGCTGGGGCTGGTACGCACGGGCCTGGTCTTCGGGCTGCTCAACGTGGCCGTGGCCTGCTGGGCGCTGTGGATGTTTCGCGGCGAGCTGCGCGGCTGGCGCCAGCACGCCCTGGCCTGTGCGGGCTCGGCCCTGCTGCTCTTGGCCGGCCTGGCCAGCGCCGACCGGCTGACGACCTGGGCCGAGGACCGCTTCTACGGCGAGCACATCCTGATCAAAGAAAGCAGCGCCTACCAGCGCATCGTCGTCACCCAGGGCAAGGCCGGCGTGCGGCTCTTCCTCAACGGCAATCTGCAGTTCCATTCCAAGGACGAATACCGCTACCACGAGGCCCTGGTGCACCCGGCCATGGCGGCGCACGGCGCGCCGCGCCGCGTGCTGGTGCTTGGCGGGGGCGACGGCATGGCGGTGCGCGAGATCCTGCGCTACCCCTCGGTGCTCTCGGTCACCCTGGTCGAGCTGGACCCGCACATGACGCGGCTCTTCTCCTCCCTGCCCCTGCTGCGCAGCCTGAACCAGGACTCGCTGCGCAGTCCCAAGCTGCAGGTGGTCAACGAGGACGCCTTCGGCTGGCTGGAACAGCACGAGGAGCGCTTCGACGTCATCGTGATCGACTTCCCCGACCCCAGCAACTTCGCGCTGGGCAAGCTCTACACCACGAGCTTCTACCAGCTGATCGACCAGCACCTGGACGCCGGCGGCTACGCGGTCGTGCAGACCACCTCGCCCCTGATCGCCCGCCGCAGCTTCTGGACCGTGGTGAACACGCTGGAGGCGGTGGGCCTGTCGACCACGCCCTACCACGCCCATGTGCCCAGCTTCGGCGAATGGGGCTTCGTGCTGGCCTCGCGCCGGCCCTGGGCCCAGCCGCGCGGCCTGCCGCCTGGCCTGCGCTTCCTCACCCTGGACGGCCTGCCGACACTGATGAGCTTCCCGGCCGACATGAGCCGGGTCGAGACCGACGTCAACCGCCTCTCCAACCAGGCCCTGGTGCGCGAGTTCGAGGCTGAGTGGGGCAAGGTGCACTGAGCATGCGCCGTCGCGAGCTGCTGGCTGCCCTCGCCGCCGCGCCTGCCCTGCTGGGCGGCTGCACGGCCCGCGAACGGCTGCCGCTGGCGGGCGGCTGGGTGGGGGCCCATGCGGACCGCGGCCATCTGCTGCGCGAGGCCGGCAGCCGCGAGCGCCTGCTGCGCGCTGCGCGCGAGGCCGCACCGCGGCGGACCGACACCCTCATCGTGGGCGGCGGGGTGTCAGGTCTTGCCTGCGCCCGCCGGCTGGCCCAAGCCGGGCGCGAATTCGCGCTGCTGGAGCTGGAAGATGAAGCCGGCGGCAATGCGCGGGGCCATCGCATGGGCGCCTTCGCCTGCCCGCTCGGTGCGCACTACCTGCCCACGCCGGGCCCGCACGCGCCGGAAGTCGCACAGCTGCTGGAGGAGCTGGGCGCCAGCCGCCAGCAGGCCGGGCGCACGGTCTACGAGGAGCGATTTCTGTGCCACAGCCCGCAGGAGCGCCTCTACTTCGATGGGCAGTGGCACGAGGGATTGTTGCCGCCGGCCCTGGGCCCAGCCACCCGCGAGCAGTACCAGCGCTTCGGACAGGCCGTCGCGCAGGCCCAGGCCCTGGGCTTCGCCATGCCCTCGCACCGCGCGCCCTGGACGCCGGCCCATGCCGCCCTCGATGCCCAGCCTTTCGCCCGCTGGCTGGACGCGCAAGGCCTCGACGACCCACAGCTGCGCTGGTACCTGGACTACTGCTGCCGCGACGACTACGGCGCCGGCGCCAACACCGTCAGCGCCTGGGCCGGCCTGCACTACTTCGCGAGCCGCCACGGTTTTCATGGCGGGGAATCGCGCGGCGGCGACGAGGACCGCGAAGCCGTGCTGACCTGGCCCGAGGGCAATGCCTGGCTGACGCGGCGCATGGCCCGGCCCCTGGGTGACGGCCTTCAGCCCGGCCGGCTGGTGCTGCGCGTCGAACAGGGCCGGCAGCAGACCGAGGTGCTGGCCTGGAACACCGCCTCGCAGACCGGTGAGCGCTGGCAGGCCCGGCAGCTGGTGATGGCCACGCCCCTGTTCATCGCCGCCCGGCTGCTGGATGAGCTGCCACCCGCCTTGCGCGAGGTCGTCGCCCTGCAACCGCATGCGCCCTGGCTGGTCGCCAACCTGCAGCTGGGTGCGCCCCTGCTGGACCGCAGCGGGCCCGGCCTCAGCTGGGACAACGTGATCTACGGTGGCGAGCAACTGGGCTATGTGGACGCCGGCCATCAGCGCCTGGACCCCACACCCGGGCCCACCGTACTGACGGCCTACTGGGCGCTGGCCACGGCGCAGCGCCGCGCCCTGCTGGAAGCGCCCTGGGAGCGCTGGGCCGGCCTGGTGCTGGCACCGCTGCAGGCCGTGCACCCGGACCTGCCGGACAAGCTGCTGCGCATGGACCTGATGCGCTGGGGCCATGCGATGAGCATCCCGGTGCCGGGGCTGCGCGGCTCGGCCGCCTTGCTGGCCCTGCGCCAGCCGCAAGGCCCCCAAGGTCGCCTGCACTTCGCGCACAGCGATCTGGCGGGCTACTCGGTGTTCGAGGAAGCCTACACCGCGGGCTGGGAGGCTGCCGGCCGGCTGCTGGCGCCAGGCTGAAGTCCGCGCCGGAGCTGGTCGACTTCAAGACTGCCTGCGCGAACGGCCCGTCGGCCATCGTCAGCGAGCAGTCGCTCAAGACGCGCGGGCATCCCCGCCCTGCGCCAGAATTCGAAGCCTGGGTGCTGGCCGGCGCCAAGCCCTCGTCTGCTTGACGGGCGCCAAGCGGCCATCAGCGCCCGGACGCCTTCCTCCCGATCCGGATACCGCCGCCATGAATCGACTCCATGCCCAGTTGCAACGACTCTTCCTCGGCCCGCAGCTGCCGCCCGCGGAGGGCCGGCCGCCGTCGCTGCAGGATGCCCAGGGCCTCACCCGCGCCCTCCTGCTGGAACTGGCGCGGCCGGCTGACTGGCCTGCCCTGGCCGTCGTGTGGCAGGCCGTGCAGCAGGACCTGGACCTGCCGGCGCCGGCCATCGCCGTGTCCGGCAGCGAGGGCTTCCAGCTCTGGTTCGCGCTCAGCGAGCCGGTTTCGCCGGCCGAGGGCCTGGCTTTTCTGGAGGCCTTGTGCCAGCGCTATCTGCCGGACATTGCCCCGGCGCGGCTGCACCTGCAGGCCGGCGCCACAGGCAAGGCGGGGAGCCACGCCGCCCCAGCCGCGCTGCCGCCGCTGCTGCAGGCGCAGGCCGAGCAGTGGTCCGCCTTCGTCAGCCCGGACCTGGCACCCGTGTTCGCCGACAGTCCCTGGCTGGACGTGGCACCCAATGCGGACGGCCAGGCCGAGCTGCTGGCTGGCCTGGCCTGCCTGAACCTTGAGGCGATGCGTGCCGCCACCGCGCGGCTGGCGCCGCTGCATCTGGAGGCCGATGCGGGCGAGCCGTGCAAGCCCGGCTCCCGCGAGGCCGATGCACCTGGAGCCTCCCCGCGGCACTCCACGCCGCAGGCCTTTCTCAGCCAGGTGATGAATGACGTCACCGTGCCGCTGGCGCTGCGCATCGAAGCGGCCAAGGCCTTGCTCCAGCACGGTCGCTAGCGCCTCCTCAGGCCCGCCGACAAGGCGACGGCCGCGTCAGCCCCAGCCCGCCAGCATGCGCTGCGCCACCTGCCGCCATTGCGGATGCGCCTGGCGGGTGTCTTCCTGCCAGCAGGCATGCACGCCCTTGATCACGTGCTCGTCGTCCTGGGCCAGGGCGGCGCGGTGCAGCGCAGGCCAGGACTGCGAAGCAAGCTCGGGCATGGCGTCCTGCCACTGCACTCGGCCGGCCAGCCAGCCCGCCACAGCAGCACGATCCAATGCGGCGATGAGGGGGCGAGGGTCCACCGGGCCGGGCAACACGGGCAGCAGCACGCGCAGCGCACGCAGGCCGGTGATCATGTGCAGCACCGTGAAATTGCCGCTGTGAAGATAGGCCTCGCGCGCCACGGCCATCAGCTGCTCGCGGCGCTGGGCCAGGCCCGCCGCGGGTGCCAGCCGTTCGGCCAGGCCGGCGTAGACCGGCGTCTCGGCGGCATTGCGCATGCGGTACATGATCATGGGCAGTTCGCTGCGCCAGCCCCGGGAGCGCTCGCGCAGGGCCAAGGCCCAGGCCTCGGGTGGCAGCCATTCGCCCTCGCGGGTGGCGGCTGCCGCGGGCAGCAGTTCCCACCACGCGGCCCAGGTCGCCAGGGCTGAGGCCAATTCGCCTCGGTGGCCGCTTTCCCAGGCATGCGCGGTGCGGATCAGCCCATGGAAGGCAAAGGCGTGCGGCGATTTCAGCAAGACTTCGAGGTGCGCAGCCAGCACCTGCGCGGGCTGCTGGCCTGCCAACAGCGCCGAGAAGTACGCCTGCAGCCAGGGGTAGGACTCGGGCCGCCCGCGATGGACCAGCCACTCGTCGGCCCCGCCGCGCGCCTGGCCCTGGCCCTGCAGCTGCCGCAGCGCGGCCTGCTGGGCCGAGGCCTGCTGCTGCGCCGCAGCCGGCGCGACGGCTTCGAGCTTGCGGCGCTCGTGCGCGATCAGATCCATCAGGCGCGGCTCGTCCGCCCCCATCTCCCAGGCCGCGTGCAGGGCCATGGGCAGGTGATTGCTCATGGCCCCATCGAAAGCCGGTCCATAGGCCTGGGCCAAATCCAGGCACCGGTGCAGCAGGGCCCACGAGCCCGTCTTGAACACTGGGAGCGTCGACCCGGCCGGCGGCCGTGCCTTGCCTTCAGCGGCCACGCCGCTCAGATTGCGGGCCCAGTCCTGGAAGGAATGATTCAGCACGTCGTCCATCGCCGTTCTCCTCTCTTGCTTCGCGCTACGATGGCGGAATACTGCAAGTTCAAGTGAACTTGAAGTAAAGACTTCATTTCAAACACCTGTTGCCGACGCGGAGATGCAGCCATGAGCGACGCCACCTCGCCCCTCCTGCCAATCGGGGACTTCGCCCGCCGTGCCGGCGTGGCGGCCAGCGCGCTGCGCTTCTATGAGGAGCAGGGCCTGCTGCACAGCCACCGCAGCGCCTCGGGCCGGCGGCAGTTCGCGCGCGGCGACCTGCGCCGCGTGGCCTTCATACGCGCTGCGCAGAACGTGGGGCTGAACCTGGAGCAGATCCGCACCGCGCTGGCCAGCCTGCCTGACTCCCGCACGCCCACGGCCCGCGATTGGGAGCGGCTCTCGCGGGCCTGGCAGCCGCTGCTGGAGGCGCGCATCGCAGAGCTGCAGCAGTTGCGTGACACCCTCGCCTCCTGCATTGGCTGCGGCTGCCTGTCGCTCAGCAAATGCAAGCTCTACAACCCGCAAGATGCCGCAGGGCGGCGTGGGGCGGGCGCGAGGTATTGGCTGGGGGACAGCGCCGGCAAGGTTCTGGCGGACAGGGACGCTCAGAAAGGCAAGACCTGACCCCGCACGCCACGCTCACTCACGAAGCACGGCCGCGCGTCACGCCCTGGTGACGTCCCTGCCCGTTGACAGGATTAGGTCAATCGTCCTACATTCACTAGGACAACTGACCTAGGAACGTCCGTGACCGACCTTTTCTCGCCCTACCGCATGGGAGAGCTGACCCTGGCAAACCGCCTGGTGATGGCGCCCATGACCCGCAATCGCGCCACCGGCCTCGGTGTGCCGACCGCGCTGATGGCCACCTACTACGGGCAGCGTTCCAGCGCTGGCCTGTTGATCTCAGAGTCGGCACCGGTCAGCGCGCAGGCGGTGGGCTACCCCTGCACGCCTGGGCTGTACAGCGACGAACAGCAGGAAGGCTGGCGGCAGGTGACCGCCGCTGTCCACCGCGGCGGCGCGGCCCTCTTCGCCCAGCTCCAGCACTGCGGCCGGATCTCCCACCCCAGCCATCAACCCGACTCGGCCCTGCCTGTGGCCCCGTCGGCCATTCGGCCGCAAGGCATAGCGGTCACCGCGACGGGCATGCAGCCCTTTGTGCTGCCCCGGGCCTTGGCAACGGCGGAGCTCCCCGGCCTCGTGCAGCAGTTCCAGCAGGCAGCGCGGCGGGCCATGAGCGCCGGCTTCGACGGCGTTGAAATCCATGCGGCCAACGGCTACCTGATCGACCAGTTCCTCCGCGACAGCAGCAATCACCGCACGGACGGCTACGGCGGCACGCCGGCGCGGCGCCTGGCACTGCTCATGGACGTGATCGATGCCGTGGCTGAGGTCTGGCCACGCCATCGGATCGGCGTGCGGCTCAGCCCGGAGAACCGCTTCAATGACATGACGGACTCCGACCCGGCAGCGCACTTCGGCTTCTTCTGCGCGGAGTTGTCGCGGACGGGCATCGCCTACCTGCACCTGCTGGAAGGCGACATGATGAGCCGCTCCTCAGGCATGGACTACCGCGCATTGCGACAGCGCTTCGAAGGCAGCTACATCGCCAACAACGGCTACGACAAGGCCCGTGCACAGGCCGCACTGCAGGCCGGCCATGCGGACCTGGTGGCCTTGGGCACGCCCTTTCTCGCGAACCCGGACCTGGTCGACAGACTCAGGCGCGACCTGCCGCTGAACGCCCCCGACCAGGGGACGTTCTACGGCGGTGGGGCGCAGGGCTACACCGACTACCCGGTCGCCGGCACGGCCACGGCAGGCGCCCAGCCATGAAGCCCGCGCTTGAAGTACCGTCCACGCGCGAACTGATCGTCCAGGCCGCAGACCAGCTGTTCTACGAACGCGGCTTCGAGAAGACCTCGTTCGCCGACATTGCCGCAAGCGTCAACATCTCGCGCGGCAACTTCTACTATCACTTCAAGTCCAAGGACGACATCCTGGCTGCCGTGATCGCGCTGCGCGCGGCCAAGACCGCGGCCATGCTGGAGGCGTGGATGCAGAAGGCGTCGACGCCCGTCGAGCGGCTGCGCTGCTTTGCGGAAATGCTGATCCGCAACCGCAAGAGCATCCAGCGCTTTGGCTGCCCTGTCAGCACGCTGTGCGCCGAGCTGTCGAAGCTGGAACACCCCTCGCAGGGCGAGGCGGGCATGATCTTCGGGCAGTTCCGGGCCTGGCTTCGCGAGCAGTTCGAAGCGCTCGGCCACCGCGACGATGCGGACGCCCTGGCCCTGCATCTGCTGAGCCGCAGCCAGGGCATTGCGTCGCTTCCCCTTGCGTTTCAGGAGGTGGGTTTCATCCGCCACGAGGTCGCGTTGATCGAGACTTGGTTGGACTCGCTGACGCCGGCGGCGTCAGCGGCGCCGTCCCGGCGCAGCAGACGCGCCGGGCCTTGATGCAAACCCTAGAGGAGCCAGGATGTACATCGTGTTCTTGAGATTCAGCCACCAGCGCGCGCAGGCGGGCCAGTGGATGGTGCAGCACCAGCAGTGGCTGGCCGATGGCTTCACGGCGGGCGTGTTCCTGATGGCGGGCTCGCTGGACGAGGCCCAGGGCGGGGTCGTGATCGCCGCGGGCGTGGACCCTGCCGCGCTGCAGGACCGCGTGAACCAGGATCCCTTTGTCAAGCATGGGGTCGTCAAGGCCGAGATCCAGGGCTTCAAGCCCTCGCGTCTGGCCGAGGGCCTGGACGCCGTGCTGGCGGCCAGCGCAAGAACCGCAGGCGTCCGCTGAGCGGAACCTTAGCCCCGCTGCATTGCCTGCCGCAGCACGTCGCTTGGCTCGAAGGCCGCCAGCAGCGCCTCCATCAGCCCTTGGGCCTTGGCGCTGTTGTCTGCCCCGTAGTTGCAGACGTAGACATCCAGCGTCACCCCGCCCAGCTCGGGCCAGGTATGGATCGCCAGGTGCGACTCGGCCAGCAGCACCACGCCGGTAATGCCGCTGGGCTCGCCCTCGGCCGCCGGCGTGAAGCGGTGAAACAGCTCGGCCACCGCGCCCAGGCCTGCAGCGGCCACCGCGTCCACGCAGCAGCGGCGCAGGGCCCCCGGGTCCGTCATCAGCGGCAATGCGGGATCGCAGCCGCGCAGATCGGCGGTGAGGTGCAACCCTTGCATCAGGCCTGCTCCTGTTCCTGCAGTTGCTGAGCCCGCCATTGCCGCGGGGCGGCGCCGTGGCGCTGGCGGAAGAGGCGGCTGAAGTGCGCGCTGTCCTTGAAGCCCAGTTCGAAGGCCAGGGCCGTGATGGACGGTTCGGCCGCGGCCAGCAGTGCCACGCGGGCGCGGCTCAGGCGGAGCTCCCAGATCAGGCGGCTGGCCGTCAGGCCCTCCTCGGCCAGGGCGGCATCCAGGCGTCGCCGGCTGACCTGCAGGTGCTCCGCCAGGCGGACGGCATCCCAGTCCGCCGGGTCGCGCGCCACGGCGGCGTGGGCCTGGGCGCGCAGCCGTGCGCCGGGCGCCGCAGCAGGTGGCTTGCAGGCGGCCAGGGCCCAGGCTTGCGCGGCTTGCGCCGTGTGCCATTGGGCCAGCCAAGGCATGTCGGGGCCGGCCTCATGCCAGCCGCAGAGGAAGTCCCCCAGCCCCGCCGGCAGCGGGCGCGCGCCGCCCGCATGCAGGGCGGCCTCGCGCAGCGGACGCTTTGGATCCGGCAGCACGGCGAGCAGGTGCTCGAAGTCTCCGTCCGCCTGCAGATGCAGGGGCTGGGCCGGATCCAGGATCAGGGCCTCACCCGCTTGCAGGCAATGATGGCGGTCCGCCTGCCGCAGCACCAGGCGGCCGGCGCGGACCCACAGCAGCTTGGCCGTTGCCGCGCGGCCCGGCATCGGCCCGGCGCGCCAGTCCATTCCCGGACCTTGCAGGCGGCAAATGCCCAGGCCGCGGCGCATCGGCTGCCGCAAAGCGTCCGGCAGCCCGGCCAGCGCGGCCTGGCTTCCATCCCATCCTGTGCCCATGTCCAAACCATCCCTGCGCCGCATGCTGCTCCTGCCTATGGTGGAGGCCTGTTCATGTCTGAGTCAGAAGGAGGCCCCGGTGCCGCAGTCTACGTCCCCCGAATTGCATTGGCTGGCCCTCTCGGCCGCCTGGTGCGCCCTGCTGTGGCTGCCCTATGTGGCCAATCGCTTCAAAGAGCTGGGCCCCCCGGGCTGGGCCTGGTTCCCGCCCGCCGACCCGCCGCCGCGCGCGCTCTGGGCGCAGCGGGCCTGGCGCGCCCACCTGAATGCCGTCGAGAACCTGGTGGTCTTCGCCCCGCTGGTCCTGGCCGTGGTGCTGGCCGGGCGTCAGGATGCCGGCACGGCGCTGGCCGCCCAGCTCTACTTCTGGGCCCGCGTGGGGCACTACGCCGTCAGCATCGCCGGACTGCCCATCGTGCCGCGCACGCTGTGCTTTCTGCTGGGCGTGGGCGCGCAGCTGTGGCTGGCAGGGCGGCTGATCCAGCCCGGGTGATCAGGGCAGCGTGTAGTCGAAGCGGTAGTGGTGCTGCCCATCCCGCCGCTCGATCTGCAGGACGCCGCGCAGGCCGGCCAGCTCACCGGTGCCGGAGTCCGGCACCACGCTGACGAGCAGGACCTGCTGGCTGCCCTGCATCACCCCGCGATGGACCAGGGCGAAGCTGCCCGAGCGCCCGTCCAGCGCACCCACGACGCGCTCCACGGCCACATAGGCGGCAGAGCCCTTGACCGTCCCGCCGGCCGTGAGCATCTCGCCCTCCGCCAGTGCCTCGAGCACGCCGTGATAGCGCTTGCTCAGGCCCTTGCGGCCGAGCACCGGCGACCCAGGCTGGGCGGCCACCGACGGGTCCAGGGCACTGAGCGTCACCTCCATCGTTCCGGAGATACTGCGGGCCCAGGCCTGCCCCGCGTCCAGCCCGCCCGGCTCCGCACCGCTCGCCGCCGACAGGCCGCACAGGGCCAGGCCGAGGCAGCCCGCGGCCCTGCCGATGCCTCCCAGCACCGCCTGGGCCCGTGTCCTTGCTGCCGAAGTCTGAATTTCCATGTCCTTGATCCTTTCGTCCCACACTCCCGCGGAGTGCAAGCCCGGCACTCTAGGCAGGCCGGCGCCACAAGGATTGCAAAAACCCGACGCGCCGCCGCAGGGCCGGGACCAGCCGCTGCACCAGCGCGGCATCATCGACCCCGCCGGCGCCGCCCGGCGCATCCAGCTGCAGCGCCACCCGGCCGAGCCCTGGCTGAGCCCCTTCGTCGAATTCCTGTGGTGCGTGCAATGGGATCTGTCCGGCCAGCCCGCGCAGAGCCAGCGCACCCTGCCCTTTCCTCATGCGCATCTGGTGTTCGATCGCGGATGTACGGCCGTCCACGGCGTGCTGCGGCGGGTCTTCGAACGACAGCTGCAAGGCCGGGGGCGCGTGCTGGGCCTGCGATTCCGGGTCGGCGGCCTGCGCCCCCTGTTGCAGGGTCCGATGTCCGCGCTGACGGACCGGCAGGTCTCGACGGCCGCGCTCTGGGGCCTGCCCAGCGCGGCGGCCGAGTCGGCGGTGCTGGACGCCGAGGAACCAGCGGCCCTGTGCGCCCATGCCCAGGCCTTCCTGCAGCCGCTGGTACGAGGCGCGAAGCTGCCCGAGCCGCTGGCAGCGCAGGCCGTGGCCGTGGCGGCGGCGGACGAAGGCCCCTGCAGCGTCAGCGCCCTGGCCCGTGCGCTGTCCATGAGCGAGCGCCAGCTGCAGCGCCTCTTCCAGGAGCATGTGGGCGTGCCGCCCAAGTGGGTGGTGCAACGCTTCCGGCTTCAGGAGGCTGTGCACCGACTCTCCTCGCCCGAGGCCGTGGACCTGGCGGACCTGGCGCAGTCCCTGGGCTTCTACGACCAGGCGCACTTCACCCGCGAGTTCAGCCGGCTGATCGGCCGATCCCCGGCGAGCTACCGCCGGACCCAGACCGCCGCGGGCTGAAGCGGGCTCAGCCCCCCGTCACCGGCGGGAAGAAGGCGACCTCCGCCCCGGCCGGGATGGCGGCGGACTCCTTGGCCAGCTGCTGATTCAGCGCACAGCGCACGGCGCGCGTGCGGGCCAGCGCGCTGGCGTGGGGCTCGCCGCGGGCCAGCAGCGCGTCGCGCAGCTGGCCCAGGGTCTGGCCGTCCTGCCAGGGCAATGTCTCCTGTTCGCCCAGGGCTTCACGCAGGGAGGCGAAGTAGCGGACGGTGATGGAGGAGCTCATTGCAAGGCGCTGAAGGGGATGAAGCGCACAGTATCGCCGGCCTGGATGGGCGTGTTTGGAGGCACGTCAACCAAGCCGTCACCCCAGACCGCCGAACTCAGCACGCCCGATCCCTGGTTGGCGAACAGCGCCAGCCCGCCTTGCCCGTTGAGCCGGGCGCGCAGGAACTCGCGGCGCTTGTCGGCCCGCGGCCAGGCAAAATCGGCGCGCAAGGGGTAGGACCTGGGCGCAAGTTCGGCCGCACCCTGCAGGCGCAGGATCACCGGCCGCACCGCCAGCAGGAAGGTGACGAAGCTGGACACCGGATTGCCGGGCAGCCCGATGAACCAGGCTTGCCGGCCGTCCTGCCCGGGACGGTGCACTTTGCCGAACGCCAAGGGCTTGCCGGGCTTGATGGCCATTTGCCAGAGTTCCAACTGCCCTTCGGCCTGCACGGCGGGGCGCAGATGGTCTTCCTCGCCGACGGACACGCCGCCGGAGGTGAGGATCAGGTCGGCGCCGGCCGCGGCGGCACGCAGGGCGGCACGGGTGGCCTCCAGGGTGTCGGGCACGATGCCCAGGTCTTCCACCTCGCAGCCCAGCTGCTGCAACAGGCCGCGCAGGGTGAAGCGGTTGCTGTTGTAGATGGCGCCGGGCTTGAGCGGCTCGCCGGGCATGGCCAGCTCGTCGCCGGTCGAGAACAGGGCCACGCGCACGCGGCGGGCGACGGTCAGCGTGGCCGCACCCACCGTGGCGGCCAGGCCCAATGCGGCAGGATCGAGTCGATGGCCGGCCGCCAGCACCACGCTGCCCTTGGTCACGTCCTCGCCGCGGCGGCGGATGGCGGCGCCGGGCACAGGGCGCTCCAGCACGCGCACCGCGCCCAGGCCCTCGCCGGCCACGGCTTCGCAGTGCTCCTGCATCTGCACGGCATCCGCGCCTTCGGGTACCGGCGCGCCAGTGAAGATGCGCGCAGCCGTGCCGGGCTGCAGGGCTTGCGGCACGCTGCCGGCCGGCACGCGCTGGCTCACGGGCAGCACGGTGCCGTCGGCGCTCAGGTCGGCCAGGCGCAGGGCATAGCCGTCCATCGCGCTGTTGTCGTGCGGCGGCACGTCCAGCTGCGAGCGCACCTCGGCGGCCAGCACACGGCCCAGGGCGTCGAAGGTGGACAGGGTCTGCGTTTCGCCCAGGGGCTGGACCGTGGACAGCAGGCGTTCGAGCGCCTCATCCAGGCTCAGCAGGGGCTTGCGGGCGGGCGACGTGGAAGTGGTTTCAGCGGACATGGGCGTCAATGTAATCCTTCACGCGCTGGGCGTCGGCCGGCATCAGCTGCACGCGCTTGGGCAAGGCCTCGATGCCCTGCAGATGCGCGGGCCGCGGCGGCTCCTGGCCCAGGGCTTCGACGATGGTGGCGGCGAACTTGGCCGGCAGTGCCGTCTCCAGCACCAGCATGGGAACGCCGTCCTGGCGCCAGTCGCGGGCGACCTTCAGGCCATCGGCCGTGTGCGTGTCCACGATCACGCCATAACGCTGCCGGGTGTCGCGGATGGTGGCCAGGCGGTCCGCATGGCTGCTGGAGCCGGAGACAAAGCCATAGCCGGCGATGGCGGCCTTCTCGGCCGTGCTGAGCTCGAAGCGGCCCTCCCGCTCCAGGGCGTCCTTGAAGAGGGCCTTCACGCGGGCGCCGTCGCGGCCCAGCAGGTCGAACACGAAGCGCTCGAAGTTGCTGGCCTTGGAGATGTCCATCGAAGGGCTGGAGGTCTCATGCGTCTCGGCGCTGCCGCGCGGGCGGTAGACGCCGGTGCGGAAGAACTCGTCCAGCACATCGTTCTCGTTGGTGGCCACCACCAGGCGCTCGATGGGCAAGCCCATCATGCGGGCCACATGGCCGGCGCAGACGTTGCCGAAGTTGCCGGAAGGGACGCAGAAGCTGACCCGCTCCTCGTTGGACTTCGTCGCGTAGAAGTACCCGGCGAAGTAGTAGACCACCTGAGCCAGCAGCCGCGCCCAATTGATGGAGTTGACCGTGCCGATGCGGTGCTCACGCTTGAAGGGCAGGTCGTTGGAGACGGCCTTGACGATGTCCTGGCAGTCGTCGAACACGCCCTCGATGGCGATGTTGTGGATGTTGGCGTCCTGCAGGCTGAACATCTGCGCCTGCTGGAAGGGGCTCATGCGGCCATGGGGCGAGAGCATGAACACGCGCACGCCGGCCTTGCCGCGCATGGCGTACTCGGCCGCGCTGCCGGTGTCCCCGCTGGTGGCGCCGAGGATGTTGAGCGTCTCGCCGCGGCGCTGCAGCTCGTACTCGAAAAGCTGGCCCAGCAGCTGCATGGCCATGTCCTTGAAGGCCAGCGTGGGGCCGTTGGACAGGGCCTGCAGCGCCAGCCCCGGCTCCAGGACCTTGAGCGGCGTGATCTCGGGCGTGCCGAAGACCTCGGCCGTGTAGGTGCGGGCGCAGATGGCGCGCAGGTCCTCGGCCGGGATGTCGTCGATGAAGAGCGAGAGGATCTCGAAGGCCAGCTCGTGGTAGGGCAGGCCGCGCCACTTGGCGAGCGTCGCCGCATCGACACGGGGGTATTGCACCGGCAGGTACAGGCCGCCGTCCGGCGCCAGGCCTTCCAGCAGGATTTCGCAGAAACGGCGCTCGGTCTTGTCACCGCGGGTGCTGAGGTATTTCACGTGCTTGAACTTCCAGCTTGGGGTTGATGGGGTGGGGTGTCGGGCGACGCTGCGCGCGCGGGTGGCACGGCGGCCGGCTCGGTCAATCGCTGCTGCAGCTGCTCGTAGCGCTCGACCTCGGGGAAGCGGTGGCGCAAGGCGGCCAAGATCTGCCCGGCTTCAGCGCGGTAGGCTTCAGCCCTTGCGCCGGCCAGGGCGGCGGCATCCAGCAAGGTGGCGGCCAGGTCCGCCTGGAGCTCGGGCAGTGCGCCTTGCTGCGCAATCTGCGCCCGGCTGAGGGCCAGGCGTTCTTCATAGGCCGCGGCGGCGCGCCGCCAGTCGCCCTGCGACTGCGCCACGCGGCCGATGTTGTGCAGCGCGATCGCCAGCTCGCGCAGCACCATGGGCGTTCCGCCCAGGCGCTGGGCCAGCTTGCGCCGGAGGTCCAGGCCTTCCTCGTAGGCCTCGGCGGCCCGGCTGCGGTCGCCCTGGGCCTGCGCGCCCTGCCCCACCTTGTCCAGCGACAGGGAGAGGTCCCGCAGAACCTCGGGCGTCTCGCCCAGGCGTTCCACCAGCGCGCGGCGCAGCGTCAGCGCCTCTTCGTAGGCTTCGGCGCCGCGGGCCCAGTCGCCTTGCGCCTCGGCCACACGACCGATGTTGTCCAGCGCGTTCGACAGCTCGCGCAGCGCCTCGGGCGTCTCGCCCCCGCGGCGGGCCTGCGTTTGCAGGAGCGCCAGGCTTTCCTCGTAGACCGCGCCAGCCCGGTCCCAGTCGCCCTGGGCCTGGGCCGCACGGCCGACGTTGTTGAGCGCGAGGCACAGCTCGCGCAGCACCTCGGGCGTCTCACCCAGGCGGTAGACCAGCGTCCGGTTCAGCGCGAGGCCCTCTTCGAACAAGGCGCGGGCCCGCTGCCAGTCGCCCTGCACCTGGGCGGCGCGACCGGCGTTGTGCAGCGCCAGGGCCAGCTCGCGCAGCGCCTCGGGCGTCTCGCCCAGCGGCTGCAGCAGGGCCTGGCTGAGCGCCAGGCTCTCGTCGTACATCGCGCCGGCTCGGCCCCAGTCGCCCTGGGCCTGGGCTGCGCGGCCGGCGTTGTTGAGCGCCAGGCTCAGCTCGCGCAGCGCCTCGGGCGTCTCGCCCAGGCGGGTCGCCAGCGTGCGATGCAGCGCCAGGCTTTCCTCATACGCGGCACCGGCACGCCGCCAGTCGCCCAGTGCCTGAGCGACCCGGCCAATGTTGTTGAGCGCGATCGCCAGGTCGCGCAGCACCATAGACGTGCCGCCCAACCGCTGCGCCAGCTCCCGGCAGATGGCCAGGCACTCTTCGTACACCGGCACGGCTTCCTGCGGCCTGCCGGCCATCTGCAGCGAGTCCCCCAGGGCATCCAGGGCCGCGGACAGCTCACGGCTGGTGGCCACGTCCAGCAGCCCCGCGCCCTGCGCAGCCCGACGACGGGCCAGCCGCACCAACTGATCGGCCAGCAGCTGCGCATCGGCCAGATGCCCCTGCCGCAGCAGGATGCCCTGGCTCTTGAGCCCATCCCAGACATTGAAGGCCAGCAGGCCTTCGTCCTCGATGGGAATCGAGTCGATCGCGCGGCCGGCCAGCATGCGCTGCCAACGCTGCCACCAGGCCGTTGCCCATGTGGCCTCGGCGCTGGCATCCTGGGCGGGCCGGCCCCGTGCTGCCTCGGCAGGCTGCTGCGTCAGCTCCACCGCTGCGTCGGCGCTGGGCTCGGCCGCTCCCGCCAGGCTCATGCCGAGGCTGCGCACATGCCACAAGTCGGGGGCCAGGCCGGCCGCGGCGCGCTGCGCCCCTTCCGGCAACAGCAGCACCAGGGCGCCCGCCAGCTCGGACTCCAGCCGGCCTCGGCGCTCGTTGAGCCGGCTCAGCAGTTCGCCGCGCGCCTGCTCCCAGGCCGCCTGGCCCGCCCCGCGGCAGGCTTCCAGCCAGATGAGGCGGGGCGCCGGCGCCGCGGCCAGGCCATCGAAGAGCTGGCCGATGCTGCGTTCGGCAAAGCCGTCCGGATCGGCCTCGGCCAGCTGCAGCCAGGGCCAGGAGCGCCGCGCCATCCAGGCGGACAGCCGCGACCGGAAGCGCGCCAGCAGGGCCGGATCCGACACGAACAGGACGATGTAGCCAAAGCCCTGCAGCTGGCCGATGCGGCGGGCAAAGCGCGCCCAGGCGGCTTCGCCCTGGGCGCCGAGGGAGTCAGCGTCCACTGTCACGAGGGGTCGTTGGCGGCAGCCAATGGTCGACCAGGTCCCAGAGCAAGGGATTCAGGTCCAGCCAATCCACGCCGTTGCGATAGTTCAGCACGGCGCGGACGTCGAAGAAGTGCGCGACGATGGGCAGCTCGTCGCGGTGGCGCAGGTCCAGGGCGTTCTGTTCCGCGATGCCCTTGAGCAGTGGGTATTCGTCCTGCACCACCAGGCTCTCGAACTCCACGCGGTGCCGTTGCACCACCGTATCCAGGATGGGGTCATCCACCCGCAGCGGCAGGCGCTCCAGCGCGAAGGCGGCCTCGTCCAGGGTGTCCAGCAGCAGGCGGCGCAGCAGCTGGCGCAGGTCGCCGCCGGAGGTCAGGACCAGACGGTCCAGCGCCGCCTCGCTGAGCAGCTCGCGCCAGCGTGGGCAGCGCCGCTCCACCACCTGGCGCATGGCCTGCAGCCCCGCCACGCGCGCCTCGCGCCGCGCCTTGGACGGCGGCTCGCAGACGCGCACCGAGGCCAGCATGAAGAGCTGCACGAGGGCCTTGATATTGGTCAGGTACGGCAGGTAGGGCGGCACCGAGTACACCATGTGCAGGCCCGGCACGCGCAGCTGGCTCATGTCGCCATCGAAGACCTTGACGACGCGGTCAAACATCTCGGTGGCTTCCTTGCCGATGCCGCGCAGGCGCTCCAGCGAATCGACCATCAGCACGACCTTCTGCGCATCCCAGCGCTGCTGCACGGCCTCGGCCATGCGGCCGATGTGGCTGCGGCATTCGGCCATCACCCGCTCCTGCCGGGAGAGGTCGAAGGCGCGCAGGCGCTGCACGATGCTTTGCTGCTGCTTCTTGAACTCAGCCTTGACGCCGCCCAGCGTGACGCCGGTGATCTCGACCTCGGTCCCCAGCCAGTGGGTGAAGCGCTGCAGCGGGCTTTCCTGCGGGTCCTGATCCGGCCCCAGGGCATCGTCCTGGCTGAGCCGGTCGGCAAAGGCCGCGGCGATGACCAGCAGCAGGTCCAGGGTGTCGATGGGATGGGTGTCGCCGATGTAGTCCAGCGCGTCGATGATGTAGGCGCGCGTGCCCGGCTGGCCATTGAGCAGGATCTCCAGGCGGCGCAGCTCCGTGCTCTTGCCGGTACCGCGCTGGCCGCTGAAGTAGTAGAGCTGGGCGTCGCTGTGGCTGCGCCGGATCGCGCGGTCGAGCAAGGCCACCACGTCCTCGGCCCCGGTGCCGTGCAGGTTGGGCACGTAGTAGTCGCTCTGCGTCGAGAGCGCGCCGGGGTCGTTGGCCAGCAGTGCCGAAAAATCGTCCAGCAGCTGGCCCGGATCGCTTGTGGTCATCGCTGCATTTCCGGAGTTCCAGGCGAGGGGCTAGCGGATTTTGACACCACCGCCCCCCATCCCGCACTCGGCCTCAGGCCAGCTCCTCCTTGCGCAGCCGCACGATGGGCGCCAGCACGGTCGGCAGCGCCTGCATCTGCGCCAGGGCCGTGTTCATGCGGCCTTCCTGGGTCTCATGGGTGAGGATGATGAGGTCGGTCTGCTTCTCGCCCTCGGCGGACTCGCGCTGCAGCACGGCGTCGATGGAGATGTCGTGCTCGGCCAGGATGGTGGTGATGCGCGAGAGCACGCCGGCTTCGTCCGCCACGCACAGGCGCAGGTAGAAGCTGGTCAGCACCTGCTCCATGGGCAGGATGGGCGTGTCGTTCATCGCATCCGGCTGGAAGGCCAGGTGCGGCACGCGGTGGTCGGGATCGGCGGTATGCAGCCGGGTGATGTCCACCAGGTCCGCGATCACGGCCGAGGCGGTGGGCTCGGAACCGGCGCCCTTGCCGTAGTACAGCGTGGTGCCGACGGCGTCGGCCTGCACCACCACCGCATTCATCGCACCTTCCACATTGGCGATCAGGCGCTGGGCCGGGATCAGCGTGGGGTGCACGCGCAACTCGATGCCGCCGCCCGCGACGTCACTGCGCCGGCGCGCGATGCCCAGCAGCTTGATGCGGTAGCCCAGTTGCTCGGCGTACTTGATGTCCGCCGCCTGCAGCTGGGTGATGCCTTCCACATGGGCCTTGTCGAACTGCACCGGGATGCCAAAGGCGATGGCACTCATGATGGTGGCCTTGTGCGCCGCATCCACGCCCTCGATGTCGAAGGTGGGGTCGGCCTCGGCATAGCCCAGGCGCTGCGCCTCCTTCAGCACGGTGGCGAAGTCCAGGCCCTTGCTGCGCATCTCGGACAGGATGAAGTTCGTCGTGCCGTTGATGATGCCGGCCAGCCATTCGATGCGATTGGCGGTCAGGCCCTCGCGCAAGGCCTTGATGATGGGGATGCCGCCGGCCACCGCGGCCTCGAAGGCCACCATCACGCCCTTCTCGCGGGCAGCGGCGAAGATCTCAGTGCCATGCACGGCCAGCAGGGCCTTGTTCGCGGTGACCACGTGCTTGCCCGCCGCGATGGCCTCCAGCACCAGGGTCTTGGCGACACCGTAGCCGCCGATCAGCTCGACGACGATGTCGATCTCGGGGTTGGCGATCACCTGGCGGGCGTCGCCCACCACCACGGCCGCATCACCCACGATGGCGCGGGCGCGCTGCTCCTCCAGGTCGGCCACCATCGCGATCTCGATCCCCCGGCCAGCTCGGCCGCGAATCTCGGCCTGATTGCGGCGCAGCACATTGAAGGTGCCGCTGCCCACGGTGCCAATGCCAAGGAGGCCGACTTTGATCGCTTTCATGGTGTGTTCTCGTTCTGGACTTGGGTGGGGAGGCGCCTCAGCGCCCGTGACGTTTTCGGTAGTTCGACAGGAAACGCTCGATCCGGCCCACGGCATCGCGCAGGTCGTCGGTATTGGGCAGGAAGACGAGGCGGAAATGATCGGGGGCGCTCCAGTTGAAGCCCGTCCCCTGCACGATCAGCACCTTTTCCTCGGCCAGCAGTTCGTAGGCGAAGCGCTGGTCGTCCTCGATCGGGTAGATCCGGGGGTCCAGGCGGGGGAACATGTAGAGCGCGGCCTTGGGCTTGACGACGCTGACGCCCGGGATCTGGGTCAGCAGCTCATAGGCCAGGTCGCGCTGGCGGCACAGGCGGCCGCTGGGCGCCACCAGGTCCTTGATGCTTTGATAGCCGCCCAGCGCGGTCTGGATGGCCAGTTGGCCCGGCGTGTTGGCGCACAGGCGCATGGAGGCCAGCATGTTCAGGCCCGTGATGTAGTCCTGGGCATGACGCTTCTCGCCCGAGACCACCATCCAGCCCGCGCGATAGCCGCAGGAACGGTAGTTCTTGGACAGCCCGTTGAAGGTCAGCGTGAGCACGTCCTCGGACAGCGAGGCAATGCTGGTGTGGACGTTGCCGTCGTAGAGCGTCTTGTCGTAGATCTCGTCGGCCATGATGATCAGCTGGTGCTGGCGGGCGAGCTCGACGATCTCCAGCAGCAGCGACTCCGGATAGAGCGCGCCGGTGGGATTGTTGGGGTTGATGATGACGATGGCCCGCGTGCGCGGCGTGATCTTGCGCCGGATGTCCTCGATGTCGGGCATCCAGTCGCTTTGCTCGTCACAGACGTAATGCACCGGGTTGCCGCCCGAGAGGGCCACGGCGGCGGTGTAGAGCGGGTAGTCCGGCGCGGGCAGCAGCACCTCGTCGCCGTTGTCCAGCAGGGCATTCAGGGCCATCACGATGAGCTCGGAGGCGCCGTTGCCCAGGTAGACGTCGTCCACCGTCACGCCGCGGATGTTCTTCTGCTGGCAGTAGTGCACCACCGCCTTGCGCGGCGCGAACAGGCCCTTGGAGTCGGTGTAGCCGGCGGCCTCGGGCAGGTTGCGGATCATGTCCTGGACTATCTCGTCCGGCGGGGCGATGCCGAAGGCGGCCACGTTGCCGATGTTCAGCTTGATGATCTTGTGCCCCTCTTCCTCCATCTGCCGCGCCTTGTCCAGCACTGGACCACGGATGTCGTAGCAGACATTGGCGAGCTTGGCGGACTTGGAAATCGGGTTCAAGACGGAGACTCCTCGTGACTGCCGCGCATGTTGCGCCGCAAAACGTAGAATTTAAGCACAGGGTAGCAGGGCTTCCCCTGGATAGATCACCCCATGGTTCGCAAGCCACGCAGCTAGGCTTCGTCGCCGGGGTCAAACCAGGGCGTCAGGCGCCCTCCCCGCCTCCACCCACAGCGCTCCCCGCATGAAATTCCAGCTCGACGAACCGCAAGGCGGCAACAGCATCTCCCGGCACGAGAAGAACCGGGTCTGGGTCAATGGCCAGGCGCATGGCCACAGCCTGCTCGTGCCCTGGCGCGGCGAGGTGCAGCCCTGGGGCGTGGTGCGCTTCGAAGCGCTGGACGATGCCGCCTTCGAGCGCATCCTGGCGCTGAAGCCGGAATTGGTGATCTTCGGCAGCGGCGCGCGTCTGCGCTTCGTGCCGCCGGCGCGCTACCGAGCACTGATCGAGGCCCGCATCGGGATGGACACCATGGACCTGGCCGCCGCCTGCCGCACCTACAACGTGCTGGCCTCCGAGGGGCGCTCGGTGCTGGCCGCGCTGCTGATCGAGCCGCAGGCCTGAACGCCAGGACAAGCCCGGACAATCCCTCGAAAGGGTCGGCCGGCCGGTTCTTGGCGTTCAACGTATAATTGCAGGCTATGCCCAGTCGGGCAGGCCTACTAGCAAAAACGCCCACATGACGCCAGCGCTCAACAAACCCCTCCCGGAAATTGAAGCTCTTGCTACCGGAGGCGTGAAGTTCACACCCCATGCCTTTCACGGGCAGACGGTGGTGCTGTACTTCTACCCCAAGGACAATACCCCGGGTTGCACCACCGAAGCCATGCAATTCCGCGACCGTCACAAGGACTTTGTGAAGGCCGGTGCCGTGGTGCTGGGGGTGTCGCGCGACAACATGGCCTCGCATGACAAGTTCAAGCAGGCCCTGGAGTTGCCCTTCGAGCTGATCGCCGACACGGAAGAAAAGCTCTGCCACATGTTCGGCGTGGTCAAGAACAAGATCATGTACGGCAAGAAGGTCAAGGGCATCGAGCGCTCCACCTTCCTGATCGACGCCTCGGGCGTGCTGCGCGCCGAATGGCGCGGCATCAAGGTGGCCGGCCATGTGGACGAAGTCCTGAAGGCCGTGAAGTCGCTCAAGAAGGAAGCCGCCTGATCCTGCGCGGAGCGCTGCGAGCCTGCCGCTGCATCCCGCAGTATCCCGCCTCAAGCCGGCCCGTTGTCTTGACGGGGCCGGCTTTGTTGTATTTGGACGCCGCCCCACCCTGGCTTCTGGCGCGCATGGCGACTTGTGCATAATCAAAGCATGCCCTCGCGCTCCGGCCCCTGCCCTGACCCCACACGAAGCCGCCTCCCGACGAAGGCGGCTTTTTGCTTTTCAGGACGTAGTCCCGGCCGCAAGGGCCGGCCTTCGGATCCACTACCCAGGACGGCCTGACCCGTCCCGCCCAACACCTCATGCCACTGCCCAAGCCCCCGACCAAGCGCGCCAGCCGTCTGGACGCCAGCGAGTACGCCACCAGCCTGGTCCCCAGCAAGAAGAAGCCGGAACTGGCGGCCCTGCCCGAGCCCAGGCCTCCGGCCCCTGCCGCATCTGCCGCATCTGCCGCGCCGCAGCTGAGCGTGGTCGCCCCCGCTGCTGCGCCCGCCAAACCCCAGCGCACGGCCAAGGTGCTGCGCACGGCCGTGGCTGAAGCGCCGGCCGTCGTCGAGGCCCGTGCCCCGCAGGCTCCTGCCCCGGCGCCCGCTGCCGCGACCCGCAGCGCCGCGCCAGCCAAGGCCCGCAGCCCCAAGGCCGTCAAGCCCAAGGCCGGCGCCGCGACCAAGCTCTTCGTGCTGGACACCAATGTGCTGATGCACGACCCGATGTGCCTGTTCCGCTTCGAGGAGCACGACATCTACCTGCCCATGATCACGCTGGAGGAACTGGACGGCCACAAGAAGGGCATGACCGAAGTCGCCCGCAATGTGCGCCAGGTCAGCCGCGACCTCGACGCCCTGGCCGCCAGCCTCAAGAGCAGCACCCTGGAGGAGATGGCCAAGGGCCTGCCGCTGGACCAGACGGGCCACCGGGAAGCGGGCGGCAAGCTCTTCTTCCAGACCCAGCTGATCGACACCCCTCTGCCCCAGGGCCTGCCCCAGGGCAAGGCGGACAACCAGATCCTGGGCGTCGTGCAGGCGCTGAAGGCGCAGCAGCCCGAGCGCGAGGTTGTCCTGGTGTCCAAGGACATCAATATGCGGATCAAGGCCCGGGCCCTGGGCCTGCCCGCCGAGGACTATCGCAACGACAAGACCCTGGAAGACACGGACCTGCTTTACACCGGCGTCCAGGCCCTGCCGGCCGACTTCTGGGAGCGCCATGGCAAGACCATGGAAAGCTGGCAGCAAGGCGGCATCACCTTCTACCGCATCAGCGGTCCGCTGGTGCCCTCGCTGCTGGTCAACGAACTGGTCTACCTGGAAGCGCCCGGCACGGCGCCGCTGTACGCCAAGGTCACCGAGATCACCGGCAAGAGTGCCGTGCTGCGTACGCTCAAGGACTTCGGTCACCAGAAGAACGCGGTGTGGGGCGTGACCGCCCGCAACCGGGAGCAGAACTTCGCGCTCAACCTGCTGATGGACCCGGATGTCGATTTCGTCACCCTCACCGGTACCGCCGGCACGGGCAAGACCCTGATGACCCTGGCCGCCGGGCTCTCGCAGGTGCTGGACGAGCGCCGCTACAGCGAGATCATCGTGACCCGCGTGACCGTGCCCGTGGGCGAGGACATCGGCTTCCTGCCCGGGACCGAGGAAGAAAAGATGGGCCCCTGGATGGGCGCGCTGGACGACAACCTCGAAGTCCTGGCCCGCGGCGACAGCAGTGCCGGCGAATGGGGCCGCGCCGCCACCAACGACCTCGTGCGCAGCAAGATCAAGATCAAGAGCCTGAACTTCATGCGCGGCCGCACCTTCCTCAACAAGTACGTCATCATCGACGAGGCCCAGAACCTGACGCCCAAGCAGATGAAGACGCTGATCACGCGCGCGGGCCCCGGCACCAAGATCGTCTGTCTGGGCAATCTCGCGCAGATCGACACGCCCTACCTCACCGAGGGTTCGTCCGGCCTGACCTATGCCGTGGACCGCTTCAAGGGCTGGGCCCACAGCGGGCACGTCACCCTGGCACGCGGTGAGCGCTCGCGCCTGGCGGACTTTGCATCCGAGGTGCTCTGAACGCCGTCCGACTCCTTGTCCACCCCAGCGGCGCCGCGGCGCCGCTTTTTCATTGAGATGCGATGACGCTCTATGTTTCGGATCTGGACGGCACCCTGCTGAACCGGCAGGGGCAGCTGTCCCAGACCACGCGCGGCGGACTCACCGAGCTGCTGGCCCAGGGCCTGATCTTCACCGTGGCCAGCGCGCGCCATGTGGTGTCCATTCGACAGCTGCTGGACGGTCTCCCGCTGAGCCTGCCGGTGGTTTCGTCCAACGGTGCCTTCATCAGCGACCTGGCCACGGGCCGGCACGAGCTGGTCCACGGCATGGATGGCGCCCTGGGCGAGGCGCTCTTCGCCCTGGTGCGGCGCCATGGGCAGCTGCCCTTTCTTTCGGTGCACACGCCCGAGGGCGACCGCCTTTACTGGCAGCGTGCGGAGAACGAGGGCCAGCAGCATTTCGTTGATGAACGGGTGCAAAGCGGCGACCCGCGCCTGCGCGCCTGCGAGGACCTCGCTGTGCAGCTCGCCGGCGGGCCGCTGATGACCCTGGTCGTGGTCGGCCCGCATGGCCCGCTGCAGACGCTCTACGAGGACATCCAGGCCCAGTTCGGCGGCGCGGTGCAGTGCCATCTCAACGAAGACCTCTACCGCCCCGACTGGCCCTGGCTCACCGTGCACGACCGCCGCGCCACCAAGGACCAGGCCATCCACATCCTGGCCCAGCGCTACGGCCTGGCGGATCGCGAGGTGGTGGTCTTCGGCGACCAGGTCAATGACATCACCATGCTGCGCGCCGCCCACCGCGGCGTGGCCATGGCCAATGCGATCGACGAGGTCAAGGCCGAGGCGCATGCCGTGATCGGACACCACGACGAAGATGCAGTGCTGGCCTTCCTGCGTCAAGACTGGCGCGGGCGCTGAGCCGACTCAGGCGCAGGCCTGCACGCTCAGCCGCCCCTGCCGTGCCTGCAGGGTCTGGCCCAGCAGCCGGGTCAGGGCATAGACCGCATCGAGGTTGGGACTGGGCAGGCCGGTGATGCGCGCCAGCTCCACCACGGCGCCCAGCAGGGCCTCCAGCTCCAGCGCGCGGCCGGCTTCGACGTCCTGCAGCATGGAGGTCTTGTGCGCGCCCACCGCCTCGGCGCCGGCGATGCGCTTGTCCAGGGAGACCTTGAACTGCACGCCCAGCTGCTCGCCGACGGCCTGCGCCTCGCCCATCATGCGCGCCGCGAGCTCGCGGGTGGGCGGGAAGCGGCAGATGTCCTCCAGCGTCGCATGGGTCAGCGCGGAGATGGGATTGAAGCTGAGGTTGCCCCAGAGCTTGACCCAAAGCTCGGAGCGGATGTCGCGGCTCACCGGTGCCTTGAAGCGGGCCTGCATCAGCACCTGAGCCAGGGCCTCGATGCGCTCGCTGCGGCTGCCGTCCAGCTCGCCCAGCGAGAAGCGGCTCCCCTCGATCAGGCGCACGCGCCCCGGCGCCTCCAACTGCGCGGCGGGGTAGACGACGCTGCCGATCACCTGGGCCGCCGGGATCGTGCGCGCGATGGCGCCACCCGGGTCCACCGACTCCAGCACCCGACCCTCGTGTGGGCCGGCCAGGCCCTGGAAGTACCACCAGGGCAGGCCGTTGATCATGCTGACCACCAGCGTCTGCGGCCCGATCAGCGCGGGCAGCTCACCCAGCAGCTCGTGCAACTGGTGGGCCTTGACCGTCAGCAGCACCACATCCTGCACACCGGCCTCGGCCATGCGCCGCACGGCGCGCAGATGCTCGCCAGGCGGGGCATGCAGCGCGCTGCCGTCTTCTTCGATGAGCGTAAAGCCCCCGCCCTGGATGGCCGCCAGATTGCGGTTGCGGGCGACGAAGGTGACCGCATTCCCGGCCAGGGCCAGGCGCGTGCCCAGCAGGCCGCCGATGGAACCGGCGCCGACGATGGCGAACTTCATGCACTCACCGCGAATTCATTGCGCGCCGCACGGCGCATGAGCAAGCCCCAAAGAGGCCAGACCAGCATCAGCAAAGCCAGGGCCGTCAGGCCGCCGACCAGGGCATTGGACCAGAAGATGCCCAGACTGCCCTGCGACAGCAGCATGGACTGGCGGAAGTTGGCCTCGGCCTTGTCCCCCAGCACCAAGGCCAGCACCAAAGGCGCCAGCGGGATGCGCAGCTTCTTGAACACATAGCCCATCACGCCGAAGACCAGCATCATGTAGACGTCGAACATGGCGCCGTGCACGGTGTAGGCACCGATCGCGCAGGTCACCACGATCACCGGCGCGATGATGGCAAAGGGGATGCGCAGGATGGCCGCCCAGAACGGCACCGTGGTCAGCACCACCAGCAGACCCACCACATTGCTGAGGTACATGGAGGCGATCAGGCCCCAGACGAAGTCCTTGTTCTCCGTGAAGAGCATGGGCCCGGGCTGCAGGCCCCAGATCATCAGGCCGCCCAGCAGCACCGCCGCGGTCGGCGAGCCCGGGATGCCCAGCGTCAGCATGGGCAGCAGCGCAGCGGTGCCGGCGGCATGCGCCGCGGTCTCGGGGGCCACCACGCCGGCCAGTTCGCCCTTGCCGAAGCGCTCCGGATGGCGCGAGAGCCGCTGGGCCATGCCGTAGCTCATGAAGGAGGCCGGTGTCGCGCCACCCGGCGTGATGCCCATCCAGCAGCCGATGGCCACCGAGCGCAGGAAGAGCTTCCAGTGCCTCAGCAGCGTCCACCAGGTCTGGAACACCACCTTGGGGCTGATGCGTGCGCTCTGCCCCTTGAAGGCCAGGCCCTCCTCCATGGTCAGCAGGATCTCGCCAATGCCGAAGAGGCCGATCACCGCGATCAGGAAGTCGAAGCCCTTGAGCAGCTCGGCAAAGCCGAAGGTCATGCGCAGCTGCCCGGTCATGTCATCCATGCCAACCGTGGCCAGCGCAAAGCCCAGCAGCATGGAGATCAGCGTCTTGGCCGGCGCCTCGCGGCTCATGCCGACAAAGCTGCAGAAGGTCAGCAGTTGCACGGCAAACAGCTCGGCGGGGCCGAAGCGCAGCGCGAAGCGCGCGAGCAGCGGCGCCAGGAAGCTGATCAGCAAGGTCGCGAACAGCGCCCCGACAAAGGACGAGGTGAAGGCCGCGGTCAGCGCCTGCGCCGCCTCGCCGCGCTGCGCCATGGGATAACCATCAAACGTCGTGGCCACCGACCAGGGCTCGCCCGGGATGTTGAAGAGGATGGAGGTGATCGCCCCACCGAACAGCGCCCCCCAGTAGATGCAGGACAGCATGATGATGGCTGTCGTCGGGTTCATCGAGAAGGTCAGCGGCAGCAGGATGGCCACGCCGTTGGCGCCCCCCAGGCCGGGCAGCACGCCGATCAGCACCCCCAGCAGCAGGCCCACCATCATGTAGCCCAGATTGGGCAGCGTCGCCGCCACCGAGAAGCCGTGCAGCAGGCTGTTGAAGTCATCCATGAAGCGCCCCTCAGAAACCCAGCCAATGCTCCAGCGGCCCCTTGGGCAGCGGCTGCACGAAGCAGCGCTCGAAGAGCAGGAAGGCCAGCAAGACCAGCCCCACGGCCACTGCACCCACCTTCGCCCAGCCGTAGCCACCCTGGCGCCGCATGAACCAGGCAATCAGCAGTGCGGAAGGCAGGTAGATGCCAAGCCAGGGAATCAAGGCCACATAAGCCACCGTCGGCAGGAACACGGCGGTCACATCGCGCAGCGGTCCGGCTTCGACGAAGCGCGCCGTGCTGACCGACCAGCGCTGCAGCTGCTGCACCAGCAGCCAGCCACTGCAGGCCGCCAGGCCCAGGCCAATGCGCAAGGGGAAATAGCCCGACTGCGGCCCATCTTCGGCCCAGCCCGTGCCCAAGCGCAGGCTGTCCCAGACGAGCAGCAGCGCAAAGGCCGTCAGCCCGCCCCACGTAAACAGCTCCACCCAGCGCTGGGACCAGCCGCCTGCAGCAGGGCTCGATCGGTCCGCCCGCTCCGGCTCTTCATGTGCGTCCATCTCGTCTCCCTTTGATCCGCAGGCACGGCCGCGCGACGCCGGCCTCACTGGGCCAGGAAACCCGCTTCCTTCATCAGCACGCGGTGCTGCTGCTCGTTGCGGCCCAGCCAGTCGAAGAAGGCGTCGCCCTGCAAGGCCTCCTGCCGGAAGGCGCCCTTGGCCATGAAGTCCTTCCATTCGGGCAGCTTGCGCAGCCGGTTCAGCATCTCCACGTAGAAAGCCTTCTGCTCCGGCGTCACGCCCGGGGCCATGAAGATGCCGCGCAGCATCAGGTAGGAGACCGGGATGCCCTGCGAGGCGCAGGTGGGCAGGTCCTGCCAGCTCTGGCGGGCCGTGACCTTCTCCGGATAGGGCATGGGCTTGTCGTCGAACACGCACAGCGCGCGCAGCTTGCCGGCGCGCCAGTGGGACTCGGCTTCGATGGGGTTGTTGACCGTGGCATCCACATGCTTGCCCACCAGTTGCACGGCCACATCACCGCCGCCCTTGAACGGCACGTAGACGATCTTCTTGCCGGCCGCCTTTTCCAGCATCACGGTGATGATCTGGTCTTCCTGCTTGGAGCCGGTCCCGCCCATCTTGAAGGTGCCGGCGGGCTGACTCTTGACGGCGTTGAAGTAGTCGCGGGCGGTCTGGTAAGGCGCCTCCTCGTTGACCCACAGCACGAACTGATCCAGGGCCAGCATGGACACCGGGGTCAGGTCTCGCCAGTTGAAGGGAACCCCGGTGGCCAGCGGCGTGGTGTAGAGATTGGACAGCGTGATGACCAGCTTGTGGGGATTGCCCTTGTCGCCCTTGATGTCCAGGAAGCCTTCCGCGCCGGCTCCGCCGGACTTGTTCACCACCACGATGGGCTGGGGCGTGAGCTGGTGCTTGGCCGCCATGCCCTGGATGAAGCGCGCCATCTGGTCGGCCCCGCCGCCGGTGCCCGCCGGGACGATGAGCTCAATGGGTTTGCTCGGCTGCCAGGCCGCAGCCAGGGCATGGCCGCAGCAGCAAATCGCCATCGCCGCGATGGCCCGGATCGTGTACTTCCGCATGACAGGATGCCTTCCTCAGATTGGATCTTTTTTTGTACTCAAGCCAGCCCGAGCTTGTGCGCCAGGCCGATGCGCTGCAGCTTGCCGGTCGCACCCTTGGGAATCTCGGTCATGAACAGGATGCGGGCCGGCACCTTGAAATCCGCCAGCCGCTGCCCGACGAAGTGCTGCAGCTCGCGCTCGCTGGCCTGCGCGCCATCGCGCAGCACCACGATGGCACCGACCTCTTCGCCCAGCTTCGGGTGCGGCAGGGCAAAACAGACCACCTGCGCGACCGCCACATGGTCCATCAGCACCTCGTCGACCTCACGCGGGCTGATCTTCTCCCCGCCGCGGTTGATGATTTCCTTCAGCCGCCCGGTGATGGAGACATAGCCTTCGGCGTCCATCGTGCCCTGGTCGCCGGTGCGGAACCAGCCGTGGCAGAAGGCCTCGGCGTTGGCCGCCGGATTGCCCTCATAGCCCAGGGTAACGTTGGCGCCACGGATCACGATCTCGCCCGTCTCGCCCGCGGCCAGCAGGCGGCCGTCCGGCCCCATGATGGCGAGCTCGGGGCCGGCCGCCGGGCCGACGGTGCCGGGCTTGCGCATGCCCGGCGGCAGCGGATTGCTGGCCATCTGGTGCGTGGCCTCGGTCATGCCGTAGGCCTCGATCAGCGGCGCGCCGAAGACCTGCTCCAGCTCGCCGATGACCTGCGGCGGCATCGATGACGACGAAGAGCGCATGAAGCGCAGCGGATGCCGCTGGATCACGTCCAGATGCCGGCCCGCCCGCGCCAGGATGGCCTGATGCATGGTCGGCACCGCCGTGTACCAGGTCGGTGCGGCTTCGTCCATCCAGGCAAAGAACTTCAGGGCGTTGAAGCCCGGCGTGCAGAAGACCTGCGAGCCCGCGCTCAGCGGCGCCAGCACCCCGGCGATCAGGCCGTGGATGTGAAACAGGGGCATGATGTTGAGCCCACGGTCCGCCGCGCTGAACCGCAGCGTGCCGCGGATGTTGGCCGCGGATGCGCAAAGGTTGCGCTGCGACAGCGGCACGATCTTGGGCCGCGAGGTGGTGCCCGAGGTGTGCAGCACCATGGACACATCCTCGGGGCGAGCCATGCCGCTCGCCGCGGCCGGGCATGCTTCACCGAAGTCTCCCAGCAAGCGGAAGTCGCCCGCGGCATCGAGCCGCTGCAGCTCGATCAGAGGAATGCCCAAGGCACGCGCCACCGCCACCGCCGGGGAATCGCTGCCCTGCTCCACGATCAGCGCCCGCGCCTGCAGATCGCGCAAGTAGAACTCGAATTCCTCGGCGCGGTAGGCCGGGTTCAGCGGCGCGCTGGCCACACCGCAGGCACAGGCCAGGAAGCAGGCCGCCATCTCCGGACCATTTGGCAGCACGATGGCCACGCGGTCGCTGCGTCCGATGCCCCAGGCATTGAGCTGATGCACGCTGCGCTCGATCAGCGCACGCAGCCCGCCATGGCTGAGTGCGGGTCGGCCCGGCGCGCGCAGTGCGGCGGACTCGGAGGGAACGGACTGCAGCTGCAGCCAGAGGGACTCTTGCGCCATGCGGATCACCTTCTCGACAGCTCAGCGGACATCCAGCCACTCGCCCAGCTTCATCATCTCGGCCTGGCTGTAGCCGGCGAAGCCCTTCCATTTGGTGGGCTCCAGCTTCTTGCGACCGTCTTCGCTGGCGTCCAGATTGAGCAAGTAGCGTTGGACCTTCTCGAACTGCTCCACGCTGAGTCCCGGGCTGGCGATGACATGCTTGATGGGCACGGCCCGGGTGTAGCCCAGCACCTTGCCGCCCTTGGCCTGCCAGGCCTTGAGCACGGCATTGGAAGCGGTGACGCCGGCATGGGTCAGGTGGTTCTCGACAAAGAAGGGCACGGCATCCTGGTAGCGGGTGTAGGTGATGCGCACCTGGGGTGCGCTCATCCGCAGATCGCGCAGCGTGGCCCTGAGCATCATCGAGGTGATGGAGTCCTCGTCAGGCGCCCCCAGGTGCTGGCCGCGCAGATCGGTCAGCTGGGTCCACTGCGCATCGGCGCGCACCATGAACCCGGCCTTGTACTCGGTGAAGCCCTTGGTCACGGCCAGCAGCCGGTAGCCCGAGTGCTTCATCGCCTCGATCGACACATGGGCCGGATGCACCATGGCCAGCTCCCAGCGCTTCTCTGCCAGGCCTTGGCGCAGGGTCCGGTAGTCGCCTATGGGCTCGACATGCACCGGCTGTTGAAGCAGCTTAGAAAGATCCGCCGCCATGGCCGCATAGCGAGCCTGGATCTCCGCGTTGGTCACCCGATAGGTCACGCCCTCGTTAACCGCGAAACTCAGCGCCTGCGCTGCGCTCGCCACCGCCAGCAAACCAGCCACACCGAGGGCCGCGCCCAAATGCCTGCACCATTTCATACCAAACACTCACTTCTGTCCTGCATCCCAACGTGTCGGGTCATCGCAAGGCGCCCGGACTGTCATGCGCCTTCATCCCGCGGATATGCCCTGGGGTGAAGACGCGCGCATTGTGGCCATCTCGCCCAGTCCCACAGTCCAGCAAAACCCTCAATTGGGGCGCAACCTGCAACATCTGACAGGGTGGTGGCTGCTACCCGATGAAATACACATTTGCATACCTCGGATACAAAGCAAGCACATCCTGCGCCCCAAAGAACAACGGCCCGCCAAAGAGGGCGGGCCGTTCTCAATAGGTCGGAGGTGCTGCGGGCGCTGCGCAGGCAGCAGCGCCTTGGACGCTCAGTGCTTCAGGTAGTCGAAGAACGCTGCGTTGCTCGACCCACGCCCCAGAAAATCGCGCACCAGCTCCGGTGCCGGCTTCTGACCGCCCTGGGCCAGCACCTTGTCGCGATAGCGGCGACCGATCCCTGCATCCAGCTTGTCGGTCTCGAAGGGACTGCGCAGGTCCATGGCCAGCACCAGGCTCCAGAGATAGCCGTAGTAGCCTGCGCCATAGCCGCCGGCGATGTGCGAAAAGCCCGCCACGAACTTGCTGCCGGGCATATGCCCCAGCGGCGTGGCGCCTTCCATGCGCGCCCACAGGGCTTGCGGATCCTGGGGCTCCTTGCCATGCAGGGCCAGGTCATACGTGGCATAGAGATGCTGACGCCCATACTGCGTGCCCTTGCCGAAGTTCTTGGCGGCCACGACCTTGTCCACCAGCGCGTCCGGCATCGGCTTGCAGGCGGGGCAGACCTCCTGCATCAGCTTCAGCACCTGCTTGTTGACTACCCAGTCTTCCAGCATCTGCGACGGCGCCTCGACGAAGTCATGCATCACCGCCGTCCCGGCCTGCTGCACATAGAAGGTATTGCTGAGGTTGTTGTGCACCGCATGACCCAGCTCATGCAGCAGGGTTTCCATCTCATCGACCGTCAGACCCTTGCGGTTGAAGTTCACCACCAGGGCCGCCGCGGGCAGGCGACCGACCCGCGTGGCGCTGCCGCGCAGGGGCCAGACGGCGGCATGGTTGTATTTGCCCTCGCGGGGGAACAGGTCCACATAGAGATTGGCCAGGGGCTTGCCGGTGGCCGCATCGCTGACGGCAAAGGCCTTCACCTCGGGGTGCCACAGCTCGGCAGGCACCTCGGTGTATTTCACCCCCATCAGGCGCTCGATGATGCGCATGGCGAAGCGCAGGCTTTCCTGGGCCGGGAAGTACTCGCGCAGCGCCTCCTGGTCCACCTGGAAGCGCGCCTGGCGCAGTCGCTCCGAGTAGAAGCTGGCGTCCCAGCGCTCGATCTGGACCTGCTCGAGCGGCAGGCCCAGGTGCTGGGCCTTGGCCGCCCGCAGCTCAGCCACGTCGGCACGCTCGCGTTCAGTCACCGTGGCGCTGACTTCGTCCAGGAACTTCCAGGCCGCCGCTGCATTGCCGGCCATGCGGCGGCGCAGGTTGAAGTCCACATAGTTGTCATAGCCGAACAGCGCCGCGTACTCCCGACGCAGCTGGGTGATCTCGGCCAGCAGCCGCAGATTGGCCTCGCCGCCTTCGTTGACCTTGGCCTCCCACATACGGCGGCGGGTCTCGGGATTCTCGGCAGACTGCAGCACCGGCCCGTAGCTGGGATAGTCCACGCCCAGCAGGACGCGTCCCTCGGCATCGCGCTTGGCGTTCTTCCACACGCCTTCCGGCACGCCCTGCAGCTCGGCCTCGGTATAGGCCCGCTGCACATTGGCATCGCGGAGGTTCTTGTTGAACTGCTGGTCCAGTTCGCCCAGCTTGTCGATGATGGCCTTGGCGCGCTGGCGCTTGGCCGGCGGCAGCGAGACGCCGCTGTCCTCGAAAGCGCCGAGGGCCACACGCTGCAGCTCGCGGTCGCGCGTCTCGGGCGTGGGGACGCGCTTCAGGGCCTTGTAGAGCTGCTCGTTCTGGGCCACGGTCGAGTTGAACTGGGTCCAGCGCATGGAGCAGGCCTGGGCGGCGTCGCGTCCGGCCTTGTCCGGGTGAACATACTGGACGAAGTCGACCGCGCTTTGACCATCCTCCACCGTGGCGGCGTAGTCGTCGAAGGCAGCCATCCAACCCAGGTCCACCTTGCGGTGCTCCAGCTGGGCCAGGGCCTTCTTGGCGGCGGCCAGCCCCTGGTCACAGGCCTGGCGGATCTGGGCCACCGTCTTCAGCGCGGGGAAGACCGGCGCGGGCAGCCGCGGTGCCGCATCGGCTCGCGCGAAACCGCCGAGGCCGGTGAGCCCGGCCAGGAGAAGAGCGCCGACCAGGCGGCGCGGAATCTGGATCGATGTCATGGTGTCGCAGCGCAAGGGCGCCGGCGGCGCCCCGCATGTCAGGGAGTGGTGCGCGGATTGTGCCCGCGTGACCGCCCGACGCCGGAAGTCAGCGCCCCGGGACAAACACCAAGACCCGCCGGAATCCGGCTTGCCGCGCCACCGGCCGTCCCGCCGCTCAGGCGCCCAGCAGGCTGCGGATCTGCTGCAGGGCCGAGGGATCCTCGATGGTGGTCAGGTCGCCCGGATCACGGTGCTCGCAAACAGCCTGGATGGCGCGGCGCAGCAGCTTTCCCGAGCGGGTCTTGGGCAGCACGCTCACGAAACGCACCCGGGATGGCCGGGCCACGGCGCCCAGTTGTTCATCGACGCGCCTCATGATCTCGGCCTCCTGCTGCCGCGCGCCTTCCTCGGTGGCCGCAAGACCGGCATCCTTCAGCACTGCAAAGGCCATGGCCACCTGCCCCTTGAGCGCATCGGCCACCCCCACCACCGCCACCTCGGCCACATTGGGGTGGCTGGCAATGCTTTCTTCGATCTCGCGGGTACCCAGGCGGTGGCCGGCCACGTTGATCACGTCGTCGGTGCGGCCGAGGATGTAGTAGTAGCCGTCCTCGTCCCGGATGCCCCAGTCGAAGGTCGAGTAAACCAGCTTGCCGGGAATGCTGGACCAATAGGTGCTGACGAAGCGTGCATCGTCCCCCCAGACCGTCTGCAGACAGCCCGGGGGCAGCGGCCCCTCGATGGCCACCACACCCTTCTGGTTCGCCCCCCGCAGTTCCTCGCCGGTGTTCTCATCGAGCAGCTTGACCTTGTAGCCATACATGGCCACGCCGGGCGAACCGAATTTGCTGGGCTTCTTCTCCACGCCGTTGGCGATGGAGAGGATGGGCCAGCCGGTTTCGGTCTGCCAGTAGTTGTCGATGATGGGGCGGCCCAGGCTTTGCGCGATCCAGGTGGCGGTGGGTTCGTCCAGCGGCTCGCCGGCCAGGAACAGGGCGCGCAGGCTGCTCAGGTCGTACTTCGTCAGATAGGCAGGGTCCTGCTTCTTGAGCACGCGCACCGCCGTCGGCGCGCTGAACATCACCGTGACCTTGAAGCGCTCCACCAGCTGCCACCAGATGCCGGCATCCGGCACGATGGGCAGCCCCTCGTACATCAGGGTGGCCATGCCGGCGATCAGAGGCCCGTAGATGATGTAGCTGTGCCCCACCACCCAGCCAATGTCGCTGGTGGAGAAATAGGTCTCGCCGGCCTGGCCGCAGTAGATGTGCTTCATGCTCGCGGCCAGCGCGACCGCATAGCCACCCACATCGCGCTGCACGCCCTTGGGCTTGCCGGTGGTGCCGCTGGTGTAGAGGGTGTAGCTGACGGCACTGGACTCCAGCCAGCGGCAAGGCACGCGGGCCTCCAGGTGCTGCTGGCGCAGGGCCGCGTAGTCGAGGTCGCGGCCCGCCACGCGCTCGAAAGCAGCCAGGCCGCGGTCCACCATCAACACCGCCTGCGGCTTGTGGCCGGCCAGCTGGATGGCCTCGTCCAGCAGGTGCTTGTAGGGCACGACCTTGCCGGCGCGGCTGCCGGCATCCGCACTCACGACCAGCTTGGGCGCCGCATCGTCGATGCGGCTGGCCAGGGACACACTGGCAAAGCCGCCGAACACCACCGAGTGGATGGCCCCGATGCGCGCGCAGGCCAGCATGGCAAAGGCCGCCTCCGGGATCATGGGCATGTAGATCAGCACGCGATCCCCCTGCCCCACGCCTTGCGCCTGCAGGATGGCCGCCATGCGCTCGACTTCGCGCTGCAGCTGGAAGAAGCTGTAGATGCGCTCCTCCTTGACCTCGGTGGAGACCCAGATCAGGGCGTTTTGCTCGCCGCGATCGCGGGCGTGGCGATCCACCGCGTTGTGGCACAGATTGGTGGTGCCACCCACGAACCACTTGGCAAAGGGAGGCCGGCTGTAGTCGCACACTTGGCTGAAGGGCGTCTGCCACTCGATCAGTTCGGCCTGTTCCCGCCAGAAGGCCTCCGGCTGCTCGACCGAGCGCTGGTAGAAGGCGCCATAGCCGCCCGGGATGCTGGCTCCTGTGCTGCTGGACATGCTGCTCATGGACGACCTCCGCGATCGCGTAATTACGAATTACGGCGCATTTCACGGGCCTGGTCTGACGGCAGCCTGACCCTGCGGTGCCGCGCCGACGGCCCTTGCCTTGGCGCAAGAAAACGCGAGTCCAGCTCCTGTCTTGCTGCGCCAGCCGGGCTGGCTGCGTGCACACGGCCCGCGGCCCAGCAGGATGTGCGCCGCCCCGGCGTGCGCTTCGACACATTTGCCGCCGGTGGTCTATGGTCAAATAAGGGTTAGTACCCAATTCAACCAGCGGAAGAAATTCGGGACGCGAACAGCGCCCGGACTTACCCGCGATTTGCCCCTGCCTTGCTTGACACTGCCAAGACCCGCTTCTTAAGCTGCGCGGCCGAGATCAAGTTCCCGATGCCGCCCGCCCGACGCCTCCTTCACCGCCGAGCCTCCCCATACACCCGCGCGGCTGCTGCCATGCTGGCCCTGGGGCTGTCCGCCATGGCGGCGCATGCGCAGCAGCAGACGGGGCAGGCCGGTCAAGCCCTGACCCCACCGCCGGGCACCATGACGGGCGCCTATGGGCAGAGCCAGCAGTTGGGCCAGCCGGCCAACCTGCCGGGCAGTGCCGCCAACGCGAACCCCAGCCCCGCGGGCAAGGCACTGCCTGCCCCCGGCGACCTGGCGGCCGCAGCAGCGGCGGGGGCCGGCAGCAACGACGCCATCACCCGCTTCCTGCAAGACACCGGGCTGATGAAGAACGCCAGCGAGAACCGGCTGCTGAACCAGGTGCGGGACACGGCTTCCGACCTGGTCATGTCGGCCATGAATTTCCTGGGCGTGCCCTACAAGCGTGGCGGCAAGTCGCTGGAAAGCGGCTTTGACTGCAGCGGCTTCACCCGCCACATCTTCGAGATGTCGGTGGGCCTGGTCCTGCCGCATCGAGCGGACGAGCAGGCCCGGCTGTCCAGCCTGATCCCCATCAAGCAGGACGAGCTCAAGCCGGGTGACCTGGTGTTCTTCAACACCATGAAGCGCACCTTCTCGCACGTGGGCATCTACGTGGGTGACGGCAAGTTCATCCACAGCCCGCGCGTCGGCAGCGCCGTGCGCGTGGAGGACATGCGCGAGGCCTACTGGGCCAAGCGCTTCACCGGCGCTCGCCGGGCGGATCTCAGCGCGGCCCAGACCAGTGCCGATGCCGGCAAGCTGCAGGCCCAGCCGGCGCTGATCCGCTGAACACCCCTGTCTGTCCCTGCATGACGAAGAGGCCCCGCCGGGCCTCTTGCGCTGCTGCGTCCGCCCGGGACCGCTTGAGGCCCCTGGCGGTGCTGCTACTCACTGCGCCGTGCCGTTCGCCTTGAGGTGCTTGTCGAGGAACTGCAGGATGCGCCCGCTGGCCTCGATATTGTTCTTCTTCTTCGAGAAGCCATGGCCCTCGTCGTCGAAGACCACATACTCCACCGGCACGCCGTTCTTCTTGACGGCCTCGACGATCTCATCGCTCTCGGGCTTGATGACGCGCGGGTCGTTGGCGCCCTGGATGACCATCAAAGGCTTGCGGATTTCCTTGGCATGGAACAGCGGGGAGGTGGCGACGAGGAAATCCTTGTCCTTCACCGGGTCGCCGATTTCCTTGTACAGCGCCTGGCGGAACGACTCCCAATAGGGCGGAATGGACTCCAGGGTGCGCAGCCAGTTGGAGACCCCGAAAATGTCGACCCCCACCTTGAAGGCCTCCGGGCGGAAGGCCATGGCGGCCAGGGTCATGTAGCCGCCGTAGGAGCCGCCGATGATGCCGATGCGCTCCGGGTCCACGACGCCCGTGGCCGCCAGGAAGGTCTTGGCCTCCACGCAGTCCCACAGGGGTTCGCGGCCATGCTTGCCGTCATCCGCCGTAAAGAAACTCTTGCCGTAGCCCGAACTGCCGCGGTTGTTGATGCCCAGCACCGCATAGCCGTGATTCACCAGGTACTGGATCATGGCCGAGTAGTTGCGCATGGTCTGCCCGCCCGGGCCGCCGTGCACCCAGACCAGGGCCGGCACCTTGTTCGTCGACGACGCCTCCTTGGGCTGGTAATAGACCGAGGGGATGCTCATGCCGTCAAAGGACTTGAAGCGCACCACGCGCGACTCGACCAGATTCTCGGGGTTCACCTCCTTGGACATGCTCTGCGTCAGCTGGCGCAGCTGCCGGGTGCTGAAGTCATAGACGAACAGATTGCTGGGCGAGCGGTCGCCGTTCACGTAGAAGGCCATCTTGCCGCTGCTGCCGGAGAACTGCACACCGCGCAGTTCGCCGCCGGGCAGCTTGGGCAGACTCACCTCGCGCTCGACGCCGTCCTTGCCCAGCTCTCGAAGCTTGATCTGGATGCTCGCATCCACGTTGATGCCTGTGACGCGGTACCGCCCGTCATTGGAAAAATCGGTGTAGGCCACGTCCCAGTCCGCCTTCTCCAGCTCGCTCATCTGGCCCGAGGCAAGCGCGTAGCTCATCAAGCGGGTGAATTCGGAGCCCTCGTTGCTGGTGAGCAGCAGGCGCTTGGAGGCCGGATCGAAGCCGGCCGGCGTGTTGCTGGCCACGCCCTGGTGCGGCGTCAGGTGCTTGCTGGTCTTGCTCTGGGTGTCGTAGAGATGGACGTCGGAGTCCGCCGTGGTGTTGGTCTTTCCCAAGGCGATCCAGCGGCCGTCGTCGCTGACCTGGGCCACGCTCATGCCGGTCTCGTTCTTGTAGATCAGCTCGCGGGCGTAGGTCTTGGCGTCGTAGCGATAGACGTCGAAGAAGCGCGCGTCTCGCTCGTTGGTGGCGACGTAGAAGCCGTTCTTGTCGCCCGACCAGCCCATGAACATGGCCTTGTGCTTGTCGCCGGGGGTCAGGTCTTGCTCCTTGCCGTCCAGTTCACGAACATAGAGATGGTTGAGCTCATTGCCGCCCTGGTCGCGGGTGTAGAGCACGCGGTCATCCTTGGGAAAGTAGCTGACGGCGTAATGGCTGTCCTTGGTGGAGCTGGTCAGTGCCACCGGCTCGCCGCCCTGCACCGAGACGCTGTAGACGTTGAAGATGCCCGTCTTGTTGCTGTGAAAGAGGATGCGCTGCTCGTCTGCGCTGAAGGAAGCGCCGCCTATCGTGGTCGTCGCCATGAACTGCTCGATGGTGTAGCGCTTGGGCGCCGCGGGCGCGCTGCTCTGCTTGGCTGTGGTCGCGGCCTGGGCCGGCAGGCTCAGGAGCAGACCGCCGGTTCCAGCCAGGGCCAGGCACAGGGCCAGCTGCTTCAGCGCGCCGCGGGGTGCCGCGGACTTCCGGTGTTCGTTCTTCAAGTGAGGCTCCTCGTTGATTCGACCGGGCGATGACCCGGCACCGCGCCAATGTAGTGAGACCCTGCACCCTTGCCAATCCCCGCCGGATGGCCTGCAGCCGGCGCCGTACGAACTGCAGGCCGCGACGCATGACCCGAGGCCGGACGCAAAAAAACCACCGGCCTTTCGGCGGGTGGCTTGCTGCAGCGGGCCTGCGATCACTTGCCCGAGGGCACCCTGCCCTCAACGCCCTTCACGTAGAAGTTGATGCCCGAGAGGAACTTGTCATCGGCGAGCTCATCCTTCTTCAGCACCTCCTTGCCGTCCTGGCCGAGGATGGGGCCCTTCCAGATCGAGAAGCTGCCGTCCTTCAGGCCGGCCTTGATCTTGTCGACCTGCTCGCGGGTCTCCGCGGGCACGGCCTCCGCCAGCGAGACCAGGTCGATCGCGCCTTCCTTGACGCCCCACCAGCTGTGCGTGGCGGGGCCGGCCGTCCACTTGCCCTCCAGCACGTCGCGCACGGCCTTGATGTAGTACGGGCCCCAGTTGATCACGGCCGAGGCCAGATGGGCCTTGGGGCCGTAGGCGGTCATGTCCGAATCCCAGCCGAAGGCGTACTTGCCGTTCTTCTCGGCAGTCTGCAGCACGGCGCTGGAATCGGTGTTCTGCATCAGCACGTCGGCGCCGCCGTCGATCAGGGACTGGGCGGCTTCGGTCTCCTTGGGCGGGTTGAACCATTCATTGACCCAGACCACGCGCACCTTCACCTTGGGGTTCACGCTCTGCGCGCCCAGGGTGAAGCTGTTGATGTTGCGGATCACCTCGGGAATGGGAATCGAGCCCACCACGCCAAGCGTCCCGCTCTTGCTCATCTTGCCCGCCACCACGCCGGCCATGTAGGCGCCCTCGTAGGTACGGGAATCGTAGGTGCGCATGTTGGCGGCCTGCTTGTAGCCGGTGGCATGCTCGAACTTCACGTCCGGCGTGTCGGCGGCCACCTTGAGCATGGGCTCCATGTAGCCGAAGGTGGTGCCGAAGATCACTTTGTTGCCCTGCCCCACCATGTCGCGGAACACGCGCTCGGCGTCGGCCGCCTCGGGCACCTTTTCGACGAAGCTGGTCTGGACCTTGTCGCCGAACTCCTTTTCGACCGCCTTGCGGGCGTTGTCGTGGGCGAAGGTCCAGCCGCCGTCGCCGACGGGGCCGACGTAGGCAAAGGCGATCTTCAGCGGCTCGGCCTTGGCGGCCGGCGCAGAGGCGGCGGGCGCCGGTGCGGCAGCCTCTTCCTTCTTGCCGCAACCGACCAGCAGGGCTGCAGCGGCGAGACCGGACCACCCGGCCCACTTGATCAGATCACGCTTGCCAATGTGACGCATGGGGGCTCCTTGGAAATCCCGTGAGTGGAATGACGGGGGTTGATGACTGCGGGAAATTTCAGCCGACGATCTTAGCCGCCGGGGTGGAAAGGCTTGCCCAGCGAGGCCGGCATATTGGCGCGGATGAAGCCGCCGTTGCGCGAGATCAGCACCAGCACGGCGATGGTGGCCAGGTAGGGCAGCATGGACAGCAGCTGGCTCGGCACCTCCACGCCCTGCCCCTGCAGATGGAACTGCAGCATGGTCACGCCGCCAAACAGATAGGCGCCCAGCAGCACCCGCGCCGGACGCCAGGTGGCGAAGGTGGTCAGCGCCAGCGCGATCCAACCCTTGCCCGCAATCATGCCCTCCACCCACAGCGGCGTGTAGACCACCGAGACATAGGCGCCCGCCAGCCCACACAGCGCGCCGCCGGCCAGCACCGCCAGCAGGCGGATGCGGCGCACCGGGTAGCCCAGTGCATGCGCCGACTCGGGCGACTCACCCACGGCGCGCAGCACCAGCCCCGCCCGCGAGCGGTACAGGAACCAGGCCAGCCCGGCCGTCAGCGCCATCGCGCCATAGACCAGCGGATGCTGCCTGAAGAGGGCCGTGCCCACGAAAGGCAGCTCGCTCAGGCCCGGGATGGCAAAGCTGGGCCGCGCCGCGAGCTTCTCCTGTACGTAGCCCTGGCCCACGAAGGCCGAGAAGCCCGTGCCGAAGAGGCTCAAGGCCAGGCCGGCCGCGTACTGGTTGGTGTTGAGCCACAGGGCCAGCAGCGCGAAGACGCCCGCCAGCGCGGCGCCGGCGGCCATGCCGGCGAGGAAAGCCAGGCCATCGCTGCCCGTGTGCACGCCGGTGGCGAAACCGGCAATGGCCGCCACCAGCATCATGCCCTCGGCGCCCAGGTTGACGACGCCGGCGCGTTCGTTGATCAGCAGGCCCAGGGCCGCCAGGGCCAGCAGCGTGCCGGCGTTGAGCGTGGCGGCGACGAGCGCGGCCCATGTGTTCAGATCCATCGCGCGTCCTCAGGCGGCCCGGCGTGCCCAGCGCACGCGGTAGTGGATGAGCGTGTCCGAGGCCAGCAGCGTGAACAGCAGCAAGCCCTGGAAGACCCCGGTGATGGACTTGGGCAGGCCCAGGCGCGACTGCGCCAGTTCGCCGCCGATGTAGAACATGCTCATCAAGAGGCCCGATCCCACGATGCCCACCGGATGCAGCCGCCCCACGAAGGCCACGATGATGGCCGCGAAGCCGTAGCCCGCGGGCACATGGGGCGTCAGCTGGCCCAGCGGCCCCGCCGCCTCCAGCGCACCCGCCAGGCCCGCCATGCCGCCGGACAGCAGCAGTGCAGTCCACAGGGCCCGGCGTGAGGAGAAGCCCGCATAGCGCGCCGCCGAAGGCGCCAGGCCGCCCACTTGCAGCGCGAAGCCCGCATAGCTGCGGAACATCAGCAGCCAAAAGCCGGCCACCGCGCCCAGCGCGATCAGCACGCCGATGTTGAGGCGCCAGCCGCTGAACAGCCGCGGGATCTTGGTGGCCGCGGCGAAGCTGATGGTCTGCGGAAAGTTGTAGCCGTTGGGGTCCTTCCAGGGCCCGTAGACCAGGTAGCCCAGCAGCAGGTCCGCCACATAGACGAGCATCAGGCTCACCAGGATCTCGTTGGCGTTGAAGCGGTCGCGCAGCAGCGCCGTGATGGCGGCCCAGGCCATGCCGCCCAGCACGCCCGCCAGCAGGACCAGCACGACGATGCCACGGCCCGTCTGCGCATCCGCCTGCATGGCCACCCAGCCAGCCGCCAGGGCGCCGGCGATGAACTGCCCTTCGGCACCGATGTTCCATACATTGGAGCGAAAGCACAGCGCCAGCCCCAGCGCGATGAGCACCAGCGGCGTGGCCTTGAGCCCCAGCTCGCTCCAGGCGTAGGCGCTGCGGATGGGCTCCCAGAAGAACATCTGCAGCCCCCGCAGCGGATCCTTGCCCAGGGCCATGAAGAGCAGCACGCCCAGCAGGGTGGTCAGGGCCAGCGCCATCAGCGGCGAGGCCAGGGTCATCAGCCGCGAAGGCTCGGGGCGGGTCTCAAGCCGCAGCATGGCTCGCCTCCCGCTGGACGGCTGCCTCGTCCCAAAGCCCGGACATCCAGGCGCCGATGCGCTCCACCGTGGCTTCGGCCACCGGCACGCTGGGCGAAAGGCGGCCCTGGGCCATCACCACCAGGCGGTCACTGATCTCGAACAACTCGTCCAACTCCTCGCTGAAGACCAGGAGCGCGCAGCCTGCGTCACGCAGCTTCAGCAGCTCCCCACGGATCTGGGCCGCCGCGCCGACATCCACGCCCCAGGTGGGCTGAGCGATGACGAGCAGCTTGGGGCGCGCATCGATCTCGCGCCCCACGATGAATTTCTGCAGGTTGCCGCCCGAGAGGCTGCGCGCCGCCGCGCCGGCACCGCCGCAGCGCACGCCGAATCGGGCGATGAGCTCCTCGGCCAGGCGCCGGGCCTGACCCTTGTCCAGCCAGCCGCCGGCCTTGACGGCCTCGGTGCGCGTCAGCAGGGTGTTGTCGGCCAGGGAGAGGCTGGGCACGGCGCCGCGTCCCAAGCGCTCCTCGGGTACGAAATGCAGGCCCAGCTTGCGACGCTTGCGGCAGCTGGCTTGCGCGATGTCGGTGTCGAAGAGCCGCACACTGCCCTTGGGCGCGCGCGCATCCTCGCCGGACAGCGCCGCCAGCAGCTCCTGCTGGCCATTGCCGCTGACACCCGCCACGCCCAGGACTTCGCCGGCGCGGACCTCGAAATGCAGGCCCTGCAAGGCCGTGCCGAAGGGGTGGGTCGTCGCCAGGTCCAGCCCCTGCACGCGCAACACCGGCGCACCGGCCTCGCGCGTGCCCGCCTGCAGCCGCGGCGGCTCGCTGCCAATCATGAGGCGGGACAGCGCGGCGTTGTCCACGGTGCGCGGGTCCACCTCGCCGGTGACCCTGCCGGCGCGCATCACCGTGCAGTGCTGGCACAGGGCGCGGATCTCGTCGAGCTTGTGGCTGATGTAGAGGATGGCGCAGCCCTCTTCCGCCAGGCGGCGCAGCACCTTGAAGAGGCGCTGCACGGCCTGCGGCGTGAGCACCGAGGTGGGCTCGTCCAGGATCAGCAGGCTGGGCTTGGTGAGCAGCGCCCGCACGATCTCCACCCGCTGCCGCTCACCCACCGAAAGCGTGTGCACCGGGCGCTCGGGATCGACCTCCAGTCCGTAGGCGGCGGAGAGCTCGCGGATGCGCTGGCGCACCTCGGCCAGGCTCAGGTGCTTGTCCAGGCCCAGCCAGACGTTCTCGGCGGCGCTGAGCGTGTCGAACAGCGAAAAATGCTGGTAGACCATGCTGATGCCGAGCTGCCGGGCGTGCGCCGGACTCCTGACCTGCACGGCCTGGCCGTTCCACAGCAGGCAGCCGTCATCGGGTTGCACGGCGCCGTAGATGATCTTCATCAGCGTGGACTTGCCCGCACCGTTCTCGCCCAGCACGGCCTGGATCTGGCCCGGCATCACCCGCAGCGAGACGCCGTCATTGGCCTTGACGGCAGGGTACTGCTTGCTGATGCCTTGGAGTTCGAGTCGGGGGACGGGTTCGGCCATGGCGATCAGCGGGGCTTCCGAAGTTCAGGGGGACGGCGGTAAAGACACGGTCTGCCTTGCATCGGGGCGCCGATAGCGCGCCACGCCGGCCACGTAGGCGGCCGCCAGGTTGCGCTCGTCGGACAGCGTCATCCAGGCGAACACCTTTTCGTGCAGCTCGCGGGCCACCGCGAAGCGCGCTTCGGCCACCGGGCCATGGGCCCAGTCCCAGATGCAGACGTCGGCGAGTGTACCCACGCCGAAGTGCCCGATCTCATCAGACAAACCCAAGCCCTGCGCCGCGCCCAGGGTGGCGGCGTGCAGGCCCGCCCAGGCGGTCATGCGCCGGCCCGCGAGGGCCTGCACCTTGTAGGCGTCGCCCAGCGTGCGCTGGGTGGAAAGGGATGTCCCTCCCCCCACGTCCGAGGCCACGCTGACCGCGAAACCCGCCGCGCGCGCCGCCTCCCAGTCGAACAGCCCGCTGCCCAGAAAGAGGTTGGACGAGGGGCAGAAGGCCACCTGGGAGCCGCGCCGTGCCAGGATGGCGCGGTCCTGCGCATCCAGCCAGATGCCGTGGGCCAGCACGGCGCGCGCATGCAGCAGGCCGACGCGGTCATAGACATCCAGGTAGCTGCGCGCCTCGGGAAAGAGCCGCGCAACCCATTCGACCTCGGCCCGGTTCTCGGCCACGTGGGTCTGCATGTAGAGCGAGCCGTCCTGGCGGCAGAGGTCCCCGGCCATGGCCAGTTGCGCCGGCGTGCTGGTCGGTGCAAAGCGCACCGTGACGGCATAGCCCAGGCGGTCCTGGCCGTGAAAGCGGGTGATCAGGTCCTCACAGTCGCGCCGGGCCTGGTCGACGTCATCACGCAGGCCGTCCGGCGCGTGGCGGTCCATCAGCACCTTGCCGGTCAACAGGCGCATGCCGCGCTGGCGGGCTGCCTCGAAAAGCGTCTCGGCCGAGACCTTGTGCACCGTGGGGAAGACCAGGGCCGAGGTCGTGCCATGGGCCAGCAGGGCATCCAGGAAGCGCTCGGCGCCCAGCCGCGCCACCGCCGGGTCGGCGTAGCGCTGTTCCGCCGGGAACGTGTAGGTGTTGAGCCAGTCCAGCAGCTCCGCGCCATAGCTGGCGATCACGTCCAGCTGCGGGCAGTGCACGTGGGTGTCGATGAAGCCGGGCAGGATCAAGCGTCCGCGGTGGTCTTCGCGGGCCCAGCTTGCGTCCGGCTCCTCGCGCTGGACACCGGCAATGCGCCCGTTCTCGATCAGCAGCCAGTGGTCAGGCCGAAAGCGCACGGCCGGGTCGTCCAGGACGCCCCAGGCCGGCAGGCCGACGAAGTCCAGCAGATCGCCGCGCAGGGCCAGGCGCAGCGGGCGGGTGGGGGGGGATGCAGTCACGTCGTCTAGGGTCATGGGGTTCAGGCTGGCCGCGCGGAGCGGGACACTTCGCGGGACACTTCGCGGCACGTCTCGCCGCCCACTTCGCGAGCCACCTCGCGCACCTGTTCGCGCAGCCAGCGATGTGCCGGCGCGGCATGGCCCAGCTCATGCCAGAGCTGGTAGTAGTTCATGGGGGGGAAAGGGACCGGGCAGCGCAGGATCTTCACCGGCAGCTGGTCCACGAAGCGGCTGCAGAACTGACGTCCCGTGGTCAGCACCAGCAGACTGCGCGCCACCATCTGCGGCAGCTGGCCGAAATGGGCGCTGCGCACGGCAATGGGACGGCTCAGGCCCAGGCTGGCCAGATGCTGGTCGACGAAGCCCGGCTGCGCAGCGGCGAGGGGCATGGGCGCGAGATGCTGGCAGGCAAGATAGCGCTCCAGCGTCCAGCTGCGCGCCGGCGCCCGTGCCATGGGATGGTCCCGGCTCAGCAGCACCACCAGCTCGTCGCTGAACAGCCGCCCCAGATGCAGTTCCTCGGGAGGCTCAGGCCAGTTGCCGATGACCAGGTCCACCTCGCCGCGCGCCAGGGCGGCACGGTAGTCGAAGTCGGCGGACAGCGGCTGCAGATCCAGCCGCACGCCGGGCGCCTCGCGCTGCAGGCGGGCCACCAGTTCGGGCAGGAAGAAGGGGTCCAGGTAGTCGCTGGCCGCGATCCGAAAGCGCTGCTGGGCCGTGGCCGGCTCGAAAGCCTGCTGCCGCTGCCGCGGGCTGAAGATGCGCTCCGCCTCGAGCAGTAGTCGCGCGGCCGGCTCCAGCAGCGCCAGCGCCGCAGGCGTGGGCGCCATGCCCTGGCCACTGCGCACCAGCAGGGGGTCCCCCGTGAGCGCGCGCAAGCGCCGCAGCTGGCCGGAGACGGCCGGCTGCGAGCTGCCGAGCCGCAGGGCGGCCCGGGAAACGCTGCGTTCGCTGATCAATGTGTGCAGGACCCGGATGAGCTGAAGCTCGATCTTGGCCAGTGCTGCCGTCTCCGCCATACACTTTTGCTGATATCCACTATCTCCGTGAGCATATCTCTTTCATGCCGCAGCGCGCGTAAGGTGTGAACTCAGCCCCGTTACATCATGAGTACACGTCCCATCCGTTTCTTCTTCCGTGGTCAGATCCAGGAAGTTCGCGACCAGCCGCCAAGCACCAGCGTGCTGCGCTGGCTGCGCGAGTCAGCCGACGCCTGCGGCACCAAAGAAGGCTGCGCCGAGGGCGACTGCGGCGCCTGCACGGTGCTGGTCGGTGAGCTGGATGCCCAGGGGCGGCTGCAGCTGCGCAACATCAATGCCTGCATCCAGTTCCTGCCTATGCTGGACGGCAAGGCGCTCTTCACGGTGGAAGACCTCGGGGCCGCGCGCCAGCCGAACCCTGTGCAGCAGGCCTTGGTGGACTGCCACGGCTCACAGTGCGGCTTCTGCACGCCCGGCTTCGCCATGAGCCTGCAGGCCATTTACGAAGCACACCAGGCTGCGGGCACACGCCCCAGCCGCCAGCAGTTGGCCGACGGGCTGGCCGGGAATCTGTGCCGCTGCACCGGCTATCGCCCCATCCTGGACGCGGGAGAACAGATGTTCGAAGCCCCCGTCCAGCGCCTGGACCGCGCCCCGGCCGAGGCCGCCTTGCGCCAGCTTCTCCAAGATCCGCCGCTGGCTTACGAAGCCCTCGATCCCGCCCAGCAGGCGCCGCGGCAGTTTCACGCGCCTCGCAGCGTCGAGGACCTGGCCGCCCTGCGCCTGCAGCATCCCGATGCAAGGCTGCTGGCCGGCGCCACCGACGTCGGCCTGTGGATCAACAAGCAGCACCGCGACGTGGGCACCCTGATCAGCACCCTGGGCGTGCAAGCCATGAAGCAGGTGCGCGCGGAGCCCCTCAGCGATGGACGGCCGGCCCTGCACATTGGCGCTGCCGTGTCGCTGGAGGATGCCTGGTCGGCCCTGGTCGAGCACCTGCCCTCCCTGCGCGAACTCTGGCTGCGCTTTGCCTCGCCGCCGGTGCGCCATGCCGGCACGCTGGGCGGCAACATCGCCAACGGTTCCCCCATCGGCGACGGCGCCCCTGCATTGATCGCATTAGGCGCAGAGATCGTGCTGCGCCGCGGCGCCGTGCAGCGCCGCCTGCCGCTGCAGGACTTCTACCTGGACTACATGAAGAACGCGCTCCAGCCGGGTGAGTTCATCGAGTCGCTGCACGTGCCCTTGCCCGACGCGAGCTGGCAGCTGCGCGGCTACAAGATCGCCAAGCGCTATGACAGCGACATCTCGGCCGTCTGCGCCGTCTTCGCCCTGCGCACGGACCAAGGGCAGGTTCTGGAAGCTCGCCTGGTGTACGGCGGCATGGCCGGCATCGTCCGGCGCGCCGATCAGGCCGAGGCCGCGCTGTTGGGCCGGGCCTGGGACGAGCAGGCCATGCAGGCAGCCGCCGCGGCCCTGCCCCAGGACTTCCAGCCGCTGAGCGACCTGCGCGCCAGTGCGGCATACCGCATGCAGGTGGCGCAGAACCTGCTGCGGCGATTCTGGCTGGAAACCCGCGCCGACAGCCCGCTGCCGGCCTCGCAAAGCAGCGTCTGGTGGGCCGTCCAGCTCCGCGAGGACGGCCCATCGGCGCCCAGCCAGGCCGCAGGAGTCCAGGCATGAACAAGACCTGCCCGCCCGTGAGCGCCGACACCCTGGCCCCCGCGTCCGTGGTGGGCAGCAGCCGCCCGCACGAGTCAGCCGCCCTGCATGTCAGCGGCGAAGCCCGCTACACCGATGATCTGCCCGAGCTGCGCGGCACCCTGCATGCCGCATTGGGCCTGTCGCCGGTCGCCCGCGGACGCCTGCTGGGCGTGGACCGCACCGCCCTGCTGACCCTGCCCGGCGTGGTGGCCGTGCTCACGGCCGATGACATCCCCGGCGAGAACAACTGCGGCCCCTTGCTGCATGACGACCCCATCCTGGCCGCGAGCGAATTGCGCTATCTGGGGCAGCCTGTCTTTGCCGTGATCGCGACCGAGCGCGAGCTGGCTCGACGCGCGGCAGCCCAGGCAGCGCGCTTCATCCAATGCGAAGCGCTGCCCCCCGTCCTCACCGCGCTGGAAGCACACGCGGCGGGGCAGTACGTGGTACCGCCCATGCATCTGCAGCGTGGCGACCCGGCCGCAACGCTGGCCGCGGCCCCGCATCGCTGGCAGGGCGAATGGTCGGTGGGCGGCCAGGAGCAGTTCTACCTGGAAGGGCAAATCAGCTACGCCCTGCCGCAGGAGGACGCGGCCCTGCTGCTGCACTGCTCCACCCAGCACCCGTCCGAAATGCAACAGCTGGTCGCGCATGCCCTGGGCTGGGACAGCCATCGCGTGCAGGTGCAGTGCCGGCGCATGGGCGGCGGCTTTGGCGGCAAGGAGTCGCAGTCGGCCCTGTTCGCCTGCGTGGCCGCCCTGGCCGCCCAGCGCCTGCAGCGCCCCGTCAAGCTGCGCCTGGACCGTGACGACGACATCATGATCACCGGCCGCAGGCATGGTTTCGACTACCGCTGGGACGTGGGTTTCGACGACGATGGCCGCCTGCTGGCAGCCGATGTCGACCTGATCGCCAACTGCGGGCATTCGGCCGACCTCTCGGCGCCGGTCATGACACGCGCGCTTTGTCACTTCGACAACGCCTACTGGCTGCCGCACGTGGCCCTGCATGGCTTCTGCGCTCGCACCAACACCCAGAGCAACACGGCCTTCCGCGGCTTCGGCGGTCCGCAGGGGGCGCTGGCCATGGAAGTGATCCTGGACGGCATCGCCCGGCGCCTGGGCCTGGACCCAGCTCTGGTGCGACAACGGAACTTCTACAGCGACGAGGGCGCGCGCAACATCACGCCCTATGGACAGGAGGTGCAGGACAACCTGCTCCAGCCGCTGGCCGCGCAACTGCTGCGCGACAGCGCCTATGAGCAGCGCCGTGCCGAGATCGCCGCCTACAACGCCGCCAGCCCCGTGCTCAAGCGGGGCATCGCCTTCACGCCGCTGAAGTTCGGCATCTCCTTCAACGTGGTCCACCTCAACCAGGCCGGCGCCCTGGTTCATGTCTACACCGATGGCTCCGTGCTGGTGAACCACGGCGGCACGGAGATGGGCCAGGGACTCAACACCAAGGTGGCGCAAGTCGTGGCACAGGCCCTGGGCCTGCCGCTGGAAGCCGTCCGCGTGACGGCCACCGATACCGGCAAGGTTGCCAACACCTCGGCCACGGCGGCATCAACGGGATCAGACCTCAACGGCCGCGCCGCTCAGGACGCCGCGCTGCGCATACGCGCGCGCCTGGCCCCCTTGGCGGCGGAGATGCTGGGCGCAGCCGAGGCCCAGCTGCAATGGTCTGGCGGGCAGGTCAGCGCGGCGGGCCAGGCGGGTGCCGTACTGCCCTTCGCCACACTGGTGCAACAGGCCTATCTGCGCCGCATCCAGCTCTGGAGCGAGGGCTTCTATGCCACGCCGGGCCTGCACTGGAACCGCGAGACGCTGCAGGGCAAGCCCTTCTTCTACTTCGCCTATGGAGCCGCCGTGGCCGAAGTGCTGGTCGATACGCTGACGGGCGAATACCGCGTCTTGCGCGCCGATGCGCTGCATGATGTGGGGCAGTCCCTGAATCCTGCACTGGACATCGGCCAGGTCGAGGGCGCTTTTGTGCAGGGGCAAGGCTGGCTCACCTGCGAAGAACTGCGCTGGCACCCGCAAAGCGGAAAGCTGCTGACCCACGCGCCCAGCACCTACAAGATCCCCACTGCCAACGACATGCCGCAGGACTTCCGGGTGAAGCTCTTCGGCCGCCCCAACGGTGCCGACAGCATTCACCGGTCCAAGGCCGTTGGCGAACCGCCCCTGCTGCTGCCCTTCGCTGTGCTGCTGGCCTTGCAGGACGCCGTGGCCAGTGTCAGTCCGGCTGCACCGCCGCTGCGGGCCCCCGCCACCGCTGAACGCGTGCTGCAAGCGCTGCAGGGCTTCTGACCAGGGGCTGGCCCAGAGGCCTGCAATGGAAAAAACCCCGAGGCCTTCCGGCACTCGGGGTTCGATCTTGAGGACTCGGCCTGCCAGCGGTGCGGCAGGCCTCAGGCCATTCAGGCGCGGCGACGGCGACCGGCCAGGCCAACGCCCAGTGCGGCAATGCCCAGCAGGGCCAGCGAACCCGGCTCGGGCAGGGCCGGGGGCAGACCCAGGCCAGCGAAGCCGTAGCCATAAGCCGGCGCGAAATCGCCATCAGCCACGCTGTTGCCGGTGGTGTAGGAATAGGCTTCCACGCCCACGGAGCCCAGGGCGCCCTTCAGGCCGGCCACGGTGCGCGAAGCGCCGATGTAGGTGTCGAACGTGGTGGAGTCACCCGCATTCAGAGCACCAAAGCCGAAGACGAAGTAGCCCCCCTTGTCACCGACGGAATTCACCACATTGGTGTTGGCTTCCTGGGCACGGAACACCATCGGGTTGGGCACCGCGAAGGGGTTGGTGGAGGTGTGCAGCACCTTGCCGCCCGGGCCCGTCGGCGTGCCGCCGTAGACCGTGGTGTAGTTGCTGCCGAAATAACCCGGCGTCACGTCCCAATCCAGCGTGCGGGCATAGCGCACATCGCTCAGGGTACCGCCAGTGGTGTTGGTCATCACCACTTCGACCTTGAACAGCGAGCCGCCTGCAGCGTAGGAGTACTTGTGGGTGACTTGCAGACCGTTGGAGAGCATCACCACCGATTGGGCGGACAAGCCAACGCCGGATGCCACCGTGGTGGTGGTCAGGGCCGAGGTCACGCCCGTGCCACCCAGGCCATAGACATAGCCCGAGCTGCCGCCGGCGGCAGCGCCCCAGCCTTCGCACAGGCAGCCCGGGGTGATGGCGTCACCGGTAGGGCCGGAAAGACCGACGCCCATGGCGCCGAGACCCGCGTTGTCGGCCACGCCCATGCGCAGCAGGCCGGTGTCCAGTACGGTCGGAGCAGCTTGGGCTGCGAAGCTGCCTGCCACCAGGGCGAAGCCAGCCAGTACCTTGAGAGCCTTCATCTTGTTTCTCCGTAAAAAAAGTCGTTACAAGCGCTAGCAAAGAAAATTGATAGGCGACTGCAGTGCACCCAACGCATAGTCCGTGCCAGGTGCCGTATCCCTCTGCAAATCAAGCACTTGCAGAGATGTTTCAAAATGCATCAACGTCGCCTGTTAAGACTCCCGACACCCTAATTCTTGGGGGATAGTGCTAACTGGATATGGACTGGTATCAAAATGTGCTCACCATGGCCCGGTAGGGGTACACACGGCAGTCGTTGCCGAAGCCGGCCCTGCATTCGGGTGGGACGACAAATCCCGGCGCTTGGGCTCCAATAGCGGTCGACCATCGCCCCATCCCTCACTCCGCGGCCAGCTCCGACCCGAAGCCAGCCCACCAACGCCATGCCACTGCTCCGCCTCCATCGCATTGCCCTCGCCCTGGCCTTGTCGCTGTCCCTGCCGGTGTTCGCCAACCCGGTGGTCAACGAGGCAGCCCACAAGAACCGCCTGTCGCAGCGAGAGGCCGGCAGCCAGCGACCACTGGCCTCTGACAGCATCCTGCTGAGCCAGCATGAAGCGGAGGAAGCCTGGCGCAAGGGCAATCAGGCACTGGAAAAGGGTCAGTGGGCGGAAGCCGAGGCTGCTTTCAACCTGGCCGCCAAGCTGGCTCCCAAGGCCTACGAACCCCTGCTGGGTTTGGCCGACGTGCAGTTGCGCCGCTCCAATGTCGCCGGCGCCGAGAAGCTGGTGCAAAAGGCGCTCGGTCTGGCCCCCAGGTCGGCTGAGGTTTTGACCACCTCGGGCCGTCTTGCCGCGGCGCAAGGCAAGATCGCAGAGGCTGAGCGCCAGTTCCAGCAGGCAGCCAAGGTCGACACCAAGTACGCGCCGGCCCTGCTGGACCTCGCCGAGTTGCAGCTCAATCAAGGCAAGGCCAAGGAGGCCGCCGCCAACTTCCGGCTTGCCGCCCAAGCCGATCCCCTGCACCCTGCGGCAGCCTTCGGGCTGGGGCGCGCGCTGGTGGCCCAGCGTGACCTGGCTGGCGCGCTGAAGGCCTTTGAGCAGTGCAGCGGCCTTGCGCCCCGCAACCCGCTGCCCTTGCTGGCCAGCGCCGAAATCATTGCCGCCCAGCGCAACTGGGACAAGGCCCTTGAACTGGCGCGCCAGGCCGAGTCTCTGGATCCTGCCTTGGCGCGCAGCCGCTTGCTGGTGCTGGACCTGCAGGCGGGTGCCGGACGCTGGTCCGCAGCGCAACAGGACTATGACCGTTATGTTGGACTAAGCAAGGGCGAGGATGCGGCCGCCCTCCATATGAAGTGGGGCAACCTGCTGGAGGCGCAGGGCAAGGCCGCAGAGGCCATGGCAGCCTACCGCAAGGCCAGCGAAGCCGATGCCAAGCTGGCCGGCGCCTGGAACAACCTGGCCTGGCTGGCGGCCCAGCAGCAGAAAGACTTGGGCCCGGCCCTGGAATGGGCGCGCAAGGCCGTGGAGCTGGAGCCCCGCAACTTTGGTTTCCTGGACACGCTGGCCGCCGTGCAGCTGGCCACCGGCGACGCCGAGGCAGCGCTGCGCTCCATCCAGCAGGCCCAGAAGCTGGCCCCACAGCTCCCCTACCTGAAGTACCGCCAGGGCCTGGCCCTCGAGAAGCTGGGGCAGACCGCGCAGGCCGCGCAGGCCTACCAGGAGGCGCTCAAGTCCGGAGCCAAGTTCGAGGGCGCCGAAGACGCCAAGAAACGGCTCGCCGCGCTGGGCAAGGCCGGCGGCAAGAGCTGAGCGGCACCTCGGCGGTCTGCCTCGGCGGTCTCGCTGAACGGCCAGGCTCGGCACTCGGCCCGGACTGCCCTCGCGTCAATGCAGCAGCAGGTCGGCGTCGGAGCTGAGGTCGCCGGCGGCTTCCAGCTTGGCGCGCAGATAGTCCAGGTCCAGGTGCACATGGTTGACCAGCTCCGGCACGGCCGCGCTGAGCGCCTGGACCGGGTCCTCATGCGCCTGCTGCGCATCAGCCAGCACCTCGGCCATGTGCAGCACGGCCGCCATCAGGGAGAAGGGGCGGATATCCATCGGCGCATTGGCATCCTTGAAGGCCTCGACCATCGCGGCCGGGAAGCGCCAGTGCTGGGCCAGTGACGCAGTCACGTCGGCATGCGTGCAGGCGAAGCGGTGCATCTCCAGCGAGAAGCGACTGCCCGGCTCGGCGGCCAGCTTCTCGACATCGGCCACCTGCGCAGGGTCGGACAAGGCCATCATGAGCTGGCCGGTGCGCATCATCAGGCCGGCCAGGTAGGTGGTGTCCGCATCCAGCTGCAGCATGCGGCCCAGAATGCGCGCATAGCCGGCGGTGGCCAGGCTGTGACGCCAGAACTGCGTCCGGTCCAGGCCCGGCACCGAGGGAAAAGTGCCGCACATGCAGGCCGCCAGCGCCAGATTGCGCAGGCTGTCCATGCCCAGTGCCGCCGCGGCATCCTGCAGCGTGGAGATGGTATGGGACGGGCTGTAGCGCGCCGAGTTGGCCAGCCGCAGCACCTTGGCGGACAGCGAAGCGTCCTTGGCCACCAGCTCGGCGATCGCGCCGAGGCTGATGCGGTCGTCGTCGAAGCTGCGCAGCAGGCGGCTGGCGACCTCGGGCATGGTAGGCAGGGACTTGTTGTTCGTGAAGAACTTTTCTGCAGCTGCAAGCACGGTGCGCTCCTTCCAGGACAAGAGGGGTCTGGGTAAGACTGTCGGTCCAGTCTAGATGAGCAGCACCGGCCCCGATAGCGCCGGGACACCACGGTTTTCAGCGCAGAGGCAGTGAAAAGTCACGCTTGTGGCGCCTGATGCAGCACCGCGCGGCGCAGGCAGGGGCCAACCGCACGGCAGCAGCCGCGCGGCCCTGGCGGTCAGCGGCTCAGTCGCCCGCGAACGCACGCAAGGCCGGCAGGTCCAGCACCTGGACCTGGTAGCCCTGCACCTCGATCAGCCCCTTGCGGTTGAGCTGGCGCATCATGCGCGACAGCGTCTCCGGCGTGATGGCCAGCTGCGCGGCGATGTCCCGCTTGCGCTCCTTCAGCGCCACGCGCGCCTCGCGCTCGCCGACCGGTTCGCAGGACTGCAGCAGCCATGCGGCCAGGCGCCGCTCGGCATCCTTGTGCATCAGGTCATGGGTGACGCTGGTGAGGCTGTGCACGGTGCCGGCCAGCGCCACGAGCAGGCGTTCCTGCAGCGCCGGCTGGCGCAGCAGCAGGGCGCGCAGCGGCTGCAGCGGCAGACCGATCACCCGGGCGTCATTGATCGCGCGGGCATCTTGGGCATGCTCCGTTCCCAGCCAGGCGCTGGCCAGGTCCAGCCACTGCGGACCGCGCACGGTGCGCTCCAGCTGGAAGGGCTCGTCGGCGCGGGCTAGGCCCAGACCCACCGAACCATCGAGCACCGCGTAAAGCTGCGTGGCAGGCTGCTGCCGCGTGAAGACGAACGTGCCTGCGGGCACCCAGTGCTGAATCCCCAGTCCCTGCAGCGCCTGCAGCTCGGACGTGTTCAAGGCCGGCGCCCCCAGCAGGGCCGTCCAGTCAGAGGGCAGGCACAGCGCGGCGCCGGCATCAACGCCAGCCGGACGCACGGTGGCGTGGGCGGATTGCAGGCTGCGGCTGTCGAGGGTATCCACTTGATGGTCAGGGTGCCGGAAAGATGGGCAGACTGTCCCGCATGGGCCGGCTGGCGTCCTTGCGCTGAATCAAAGGGACATGGCTGCAAGAGGCCGGCGCTCGCGGCCACAATGCGGCACATGGCCCAGATCAAATTCCAAGCGCCGCAGAGCCAAGCGCCAGCCCAGCGCTTCGGCAGCAGCTATGCACAGCCCTTCGAGCTGCTGAGCGCCTGCCACGAGCGGGTGGAGCGCAGCCTGCAGCTGCTGATGCGCCTGTGCCAGCACCTCAAGACCCGCGGCCTGGACGCCAGTGCCCGCGAGGCAGCCACCGACGTGCGGCGCTATTTCGACATTGCCGCGCCCCTGCACCACGAAGACGAGGAACTGCACGTTTTCCCCGTGCTGGAGCAGCTGGACGACGAGCATCTTCAGACGGTCTGCGCCCAGCTGCGCGAGGACCATCAACGCATCCACGCGCAGTGGGAAGTGCTGCGCGCGCTGCTGGCCCAGCTGGATGGCCTGCCGGACGGCCCGCTGCCGGCCCTGCAGCTGGAGGTGCTGCACCGCGCCGGCGATACCTTCGTCGACGTCCACAAGGAACACCTGCGCCTTGAAAACCAGCTCGTCTTCCCCTGCGCCGAGCAGCGCCTCAACGCGGCCCAGCAGCAGGCCATGGGCGAGGAGATGGCGTCCCGGCGCGGCCTTGACCTGAGGCAGGACGGCTGAGCTTGTCGAATCAGGCGCGTGCCTGCTCAGAGCAGCAGCAGGGCGCGGAAGTCGTTGACGTTGGTGAAGGTCGGCCCGGGACTGAAGAGATCGCCCAGCGCCGCGAAGAAATCATAAGCACGGTGCTGTGCCAGCAGCTCGGCGGCGGACAGGCCCAGGGCCTGGGCCCGCGCCAGGCTGTCCGGCGCCAGGAAGGCACCGGCATTGGACTCGGAACCGTCGATGCCGTCGGTGTCCGCCGCCAGCACATGCACCCCGGGCTCGCCCTGCAGCGCCAGCGCACACCCCATCAGGAACTCGGTGGCGCGCCCCCCGCGGCCCTGCAGCCCCGCGGGCAGGGTCACCGTGGTTTCGCCGCCGGACAGGATCACGCAGGGCCTGCGAAAAGGCTCGCGGTAGCGCACGGTGGACAGCGCGAGTGCCGCATGCATGCGGCCAATCTCGCGGGACTCGCCCTCGATCTGGTCCGACAGCACATGGGCGGCCCAGCCCATCTCTTGTGCCAGCTCGGCCGCGGCCCGCAGGCTCAGGCGCGGCGTGGCCAGCATCCGCACGCGGTGCCCCTCGAAGCGCGGATCGCCAGGCTTGGGCGTTTCGAAGGCCCCGCTGCGCAGCCCTTCCCAGGCCGGCGCCGGCAGGTCGAGGCGGTAGCGCTGGCACAGCGCCAGCGCGTCCGCGCAGTGGGTGGCGTCCGGCACCGTCGGGCCGGAGGCGATCACGCCCGGATCGTCGCCCGGCACATCCGAGATCAGCAGGCTGAGCACCTGCGCCGGTGCGCAGGCCACGGCCAGTTGCCCGCCCTTGATCGCCGACAGGTGCTTGCGCACGCAGTTCATTTCCTGGATGGACGCTCCTGAGGCCAGCAGTTGGCGATTGATCGACTGCTTGTCCTCAAGGCTCAGCCCCGCCCGCGGCAAGCTCAGCAGGGCCGAGCCGCCGCCGGAGATCAGGCAGATGACCCGGTCCTCGGCCCGCAAACCGCGCACCTGCTGGAGGATGCGGGCCGCGGCCGCGGCCCCGGCGGCGTCCGGCACCGGATGGGCCGCCTCGACGATCTCGATGCGCCGGCAGTTCGCCCAGGGCGGTGTGTGCCCGCGACGGGTGATGACCAGCCCTTCCAGAGGCGCGTCCGCCGGCCAATGCGCCTCCAGCGCCGCAGCCATGGCGGCCGAGGCCTTGCCGGCGCCTATCACCAGGCAGCGCCCAGGCAGCGCCTGCGGCTCGGCGCCCAGCAGCTCGGCCCAGGCGATGCGACCAGGCAGGAACAGCTGCTGCGCAGCCGCGCGGTCGACGGCAGCCTGGTAGAGCCGCGTGAGCAGTTCGCGAGGGGTCAGGTCCATCGAACCAGTGTAGGCCGGCCTCGCACGAACCCTCAGGGCTTGCCGGCGGCCTGCGCCCAGCGCCCGATCAGCGCCCGCTCTTCTTCGGTGATCTGCGTGGCGTTGTTCAGCGGCATGGTGCGCTGCACCAGCACCTGTTGACGGATCTGCGCCGCCTGGGCCTGCAGGGCTGCGGCGCTGTCCAGGCGCACTCCCTTCTGCGCCAGCTGGGCGTTGTGGCACATCACGCAGCGCTCAGCCACCACGGCCTGCACCTGCGCAAGGCTTGGCGCCGCAGCGCTGCCGGCAGGCACGGCGGCCGGCGGCTTCACCAGCACCAGCAAGGCCGCCAGCATCGCGGCCACCAGCACCAGCAAGGGCCAGGCATTGACGCCCTTGTGGCGCTTGACGAACCAGGTGCGGGTCAGCGCGCCGCCCAGCATCAGCAGAATCAGCACCAGCCAGTTCCAGGCATGGCTGTAGAGCATGCCGTAGTGGTTGGACAGCATGCTGACCAGCACCGGTGCGGTCAGGAAGGTGTTGTGCACGCTGCGCTGCTTGCCGCGCTGACCGTAGATGGGGCTGACCGGCCGACCGGCGCGCATGTCGGCGATCACCTGCTTCTGGCCCGGGATGATCCAGAAGAAGACGTTGGCGCTCATGATGGTGGCGATCATGGCGCCCACGATCAGGAAGGCCGCACGCCCCGCGAAGAGCTGGCAGGCCGCGAAGGCCGCGAAGGCCACGAAGACGGCGATCAGCCCCAGCACCAGGCCGTCGTTGCCGATGCTGCCGTCCTTGCGCTGGCCGAATCGGCGGCAGATCTGGTCGTACACCAGCCAGCCGGCGGGCAGGAACCCGAGGGCCGTGGCAATGGCGGCCGGCGCCGACCAGTCGTGCACGCGCCGGTCGATCAGGAAGCTCTCGGCATTGAAGAGATAGAGCACCGTGAACAGCGCGAAGCCGCTCATCCAGGTCCAGTAGCTCTCCCAGTAGAACCAGTGCAGGTGCTGGGGCAGGTTGGGCGGCGCCACCAGGTATTTCTGCGGGTTGTAGAAGCCGCCGCCGTGCACCGCCCAGAGCTCGCCGTCCACGCCCCGGGCCTTGAGCTCGGGCGATTCCGGCTTCTGCAGATGGTTGTCCAGCCAGACAAAGTAGAAGGAGGCGCCGATCCAGGCGATGGCGGTGACGATGTGCAGCCAGCGCAGCAGCAGATTGGCCCAGTCCAGCAGATAGCTTTCCATGTGGTGTCAGCTCCAGGCCGGCTCACCACAGCGGGCCCTGTGAACCGGGAAGGTCGCGATTGCGCTGCTGGCGCTTGCAGCGCAGCAGGCGGCCGCGGCGACCGAAGCGAAAGTGTATACAGCTTCAGCCCGGATCTGAGCCGGTGCGATTGCTGGATCGGCGACAAGGTCGGCCTTTTCCCTGGCGGCATACTGCGAGGCATTGCATCTGCAGCTCCCGGAGATCCGACATGACGTCCACTTTGACTCCCTTTGCCAACTCCGCCCGCCCCGTGCTGACAGGACTGGCCTTGTGCATGGCCGCCCTGGCCGCGCAGGCCCAGGTCAGCGTCAAGGACGCCTGGGTCCGCGCCACGGTCGCCCAGCAAAAGAGCACCGGCGCCTTCATGCAGCTCAGCAGCACCAGGCCGGTCCGCCTCGTGAGCGTCAGCAGCCCGGTGGCCGGTGTGGCCGAGGTGCACGAGATGAAGATGGACGGCGGCGTGATGAAGATGCGCGCCGTCGAGGCCCTGGACCTGGCGGCCGGACAGCCCGTGGAACTCAAGCCCGGCAGCTACCACCTCATGCTGATGGCGCTGAAAACCCCGATCAAGGAAGGCGACACCGTGCCCCTGAGCCTGGTCTTCGAAGACGCGGACAAGAAGCGCGAGACCGTGGAGGTCAAGGCCAGCGCCCGCGGCATGGCGATGATGCAGGGCGGCATGGGCAACATGCATGGGGCCGCTTCGGGCGCGGGCGAGCACAAGCACTGAAGCTCAGCCGCCCGGCAGGCTCAGCAGCTGGGCCGCAACGGCGACCGCGATCACCTCGGGCTGCTTGCCCGCGATCCCCGGCAGCCCGATCGGGCAGTGCACCGCGGCCAGCTCCGCTGCGCCGAAACCCCGCTCGCGCAAGCGGGCCTGGAACTTCGCCCACTTGCTGCGGCTGCCGATCAGGCCGATGAAGGGCAGGTCGGCCCGCTCGCGCCGGCGGCGCAGGCAGGCGGCGAGGATGTCCAGATCCTCGGCATGCGAGAAGCTCATGATCAGCACGCGGCTGCCCGGGGCAAGACCTGGCACCGCGCCTTGCACGGGCTCGGAATGCTCGGTGCTCAGCCGGTCGGACGACGCCACCAGCTCGGGCGGAAAGATTTCCTCGCGGCTGTCGATCCAATGAACGTGCATCGGCAGGCGGGACAGCACTTCGACCAATGCGCGGCCCACATGCCCGCCACCGAACAAGGCCACGGGCGCCCAGTGCGTTTCAGCGCTGAGCCGTTCCCGGAGCGAGGCGATGTGCGTGCCGTCCAGCCACTCGAAGTCCAGGTGCACCACGCCGCCGCAGCACTGGCCCAGGCTGGGGCCCAGCGCGCAACGCCGCTGCGCAGCCATCACACGACCTGCCGCCAGGCCCGCCCGCGCTTCAGCGATGGCCTCATGCTCCAGCTGCCCGCCGCCAACGGTGCCCAGCACGCCTGAGGCGCTGACGGCCATCCATGCGCCGACTTCTCGGGGGCCGCTGCCCTGCACCTGCGCCACGCGGACCAGCACCGCCGGCCCGCGGGTCAGCCACAGTTCCAGTTCCTGCCAGGGCGCCATCGCTCAGCTGCCGCGGTAGGTCGAATAGCTCCAGGGGCTGGCCAGCAGCGGCACGTGGTAGTGCGCGCTGGTGTCGGCAATGCCGAAGTCCAGCGGCACCTCGTCCAGAAAGGCCGGCTCGGGCAGGCTCACGCCCTGAGCCTTGAAATAGGCCGCGACGGCAAACACCAGCAGATAGCGCCCCGGCTGCAGCGCCTCGCCCTCCAGCAAGGGGCCGTCGGCGCGGCCATCGGCATTCAGCGGCAGCGCCTTGAGCAGATGCGGCGCGCCGCCCGGCGCAGGGTCCAGGCGGTAAAGCCGGACCTGCATGCCGGCGGCGGGGCGGCCGTGCATGGTGTCCAGCACGTGGGTGGTGAGCTTGCCCATGGAAGTCCTCGATCCTGATCAGGCTTGCCGGCGTGCGGCGACAGGCAAAGTGTATACACTTCAGCACACAGCCAACGTCTCACCATGCCCAGCCCGCCCCGCCGCCTTCGCACTGCTTCAAAGGAAGCGGACAGCGCCACCGCCCGCATCGCTGCCGCCCTGACGCAGGCCATCATCGAACGCCGTCTGATGCCCGGCACACGGCTGGCCGAGCAGAAGCTGGCCGATCTGTTCCAGGTGTCGCGCACGCTGGTCCGCCAGGCGCTCAACCAGCTCAGCCGCGACCGCCTGGTCACCCTCACGCCGGCCCGCGGCGCCTGCGTGTCCGAGCCCAGCGTGGAGGAGGCGCGGCAGGTCTTCGAGCTGCGGCGCATGCTGGAGGGCCAGATGGCGCGCGAGCTGGCCGCTCGCATCACGCCGGCGCAGCTCAGGCAGCTGCGCAGCCACCTGCGCGAGGAGCGCTCGGCGGTGAAGCGGGCGGACGTCAGCGGCCGGACGCGTCTGCTGGCGGACTTCCACGTGATGCTGGCCCGGCTGCTGGGCAACGAGGTGCTGGCCGATCTGCTGCAGGAGCTGCTCTCGCGCTCCTCGTTGATCGCGCTGATGTACCAGAGCGGCCATTCGGCCGCCGAGAGCCAGGCCGAGCACGAGGCCCTGGTCGACGCGCTCGAAGCCGGCGACGCCACCACGGCCGAGCAGCTGATGCTGGCGCATCTGGGCCATGTGGAAGCCCATCTGCGCCTGCAACAACCCTCCTCCGACCTCAAGACCGCCCTGCAGCTATGAACGCACGCTACCCTCGCGACCTCGTCGGCTACGGCCGCCAGCCCCCCCATGCCCAATGGCCGGGCCAGGCCCGCATCGCCCTGCAGTTCGTGCTGAACTACGAGGAAGGCGGCGAGAACTCGGTGCTGCACGGCGACGCAGCATCCGAGCAGTTCCTCTCCGAGATGTTCAACCCGGCCGCCTACCCGGCGCGGCACCTGAGCATGGAGGGCATCTACGAATACGGCTCACGCGTCGGGGTGTGGCGCCTGCTGCGCGAGTTCGAGCGCCGCGGCCTGCCGCTCACGGTGTTCGGCGTCTCGATGGCGCTGGAGCGGCATCCGGAGCTGACGCAGGCCTTCGTCGAGCTGGGCCATGAAATCGCCTGCCATGGCTGGCGCTGGATCCACTACCAGAACATGGACGAAGCCCAGGAGCGCGAGCACCTGCAGCGCGGCATGGAGATCATCCAGCGGCTGACGGGTCAGCGGGCGCTGGGTTGGTACACCGGCCGAGACAGCCCCAACACACGCCGCCTGGTGGCCGATCACGGCGGCTTCGCCTACGACAGCGACTACTACGGCGACGATCTCCCCTTCTGGCTGCAAGTGCGCAAGACCGACGGCAGCCTGGCGCCGCACCTGGTCGTGCCCTACACGCTGGACTGCAATGACATGCGCTTTGCGCTGCCGCAGGGCTTCAGCCATGGCGAGGAGTTCTTCCAGTACCTGCGCGACAGCTTCGACCTGCTGTATGCCGAGGGCGCCGAGACGCCGCGCATGATGAGCGTGGGCATGCACTGCCGCCTGCTGGGCCGACCCGGGCGCATGCGAGCCCTGCAGCGTTTCCTGGACCATGTGCAGGCCCACGAGCGGGTCTGGATCTGCCGCCGCCTGGACATCGCCCAGCACTGGCGCGCCGCCCATCCCTTCGACCCCGCCACCGCCTTTGTCTGGGAGTGAGCCTTGAACCTGGACCTCCAACACCTGAACACGCTGGACGCCGAGGCCTTCGTGGCCGCGCTGGATGGCGTCTACGAACATTCGCCCTGGATTGCCCGCCGGGCCGCGTCGCGCCGCCCCTTCGCCAGCCTCGCGGCCCTGAAGCTGGGCCTGGCCCGGGTCGTGCGGGAGGCCGCGCTGGAAGAGCAGCTGGGGCTGATCCGCGCCCATCCGGAGCTGGCCGGCAAGGCCGCGATCGCCGGCCAGCTGACGGCCGAGTCGACCGATGAGCAAAGCCGCGCCGGCCTGCAGCACTGCAGCCCCGCCGAATTCGAACGCCTGCAGGCGCTGAACAAGGCTTATGGCGAGCGCTTTGGCTGGCCCTTCATCCTGGCCGTGCGCGGCCCGCGGGGCCTGGGCCTTTCGCGCCAGGCCATCATCGAGGCCTTCGAACGCCGCCTGCTGGCGCCGCCGGACGTGGAGCGCGCCGAATGCCTGCGCAACATCCATCGCATCGCCGAGATCCGCCTGGACGACAAGTTCGGCGCCCCGCCGCTGCTGGGCAACGCCGTGCTGGATGCCGCCGACCGGCTCGCCCGTCATTCGGAGCCGCCCTACGCCGAGCAGGACCAGCTGTGCGTGACCTACCTCACGCCCGCGCACCAGGCCGTCGCGCAAGACCTGGCACAGGCCATGCGCGAAGCCGGCTTCGACGAGGTGGGCATCGACGCGCTGGGCAATGTCGTGGGCCTCTACCAGGGTACGCAGCCCGACGCCCCGCGCCTGCTGACCGGCAGCCACTACGACACCGTGCGCAACGCCGGCCGCCACGACGGCCGCCTGGGCGTGCTGGCCACCATCGAGGCCGTACGCCAGCTGCACCTGCAGGGGCGCCGGCTGCCCTTCGGTGTTGAGCTGGTGGCCTTTGCAGAAGAGGAAGGCCAGCGCTACGCCGCCACCTTCCTCAGCAGCAGCGCGCTGGTGGGCCGCTTCGATCCCGCCTGGCTGGACCAGCAGGACGCGGACGGCGTCCGCATGCAGGACGCCCTGCGGGCCGCCGGCCAGCCTGGCACGCTGGTGTCCATCCGGGCGCTGCGCCGCGATCCCGCCCGCTACCTGGGCTATGTGGAACTGCATATCGAGCAGGGACCGGTGCTGTGCGAGCTGGACCTGCCCATGGGCGTCGTCACCTCGATCAACGGCAGCCGCCGCCATGTGGGCGAGATCATCGGCCTGGCCAGCCATGCCGGCACCACGCCCATGGACCGGCGCCGCGATGCCGCCGCCGCCGCCGCCGAGCTGGTGCTGGCCGTCGAGCGCGAGGCGCAGGCAAGACCTGGCACCGTGGGCACTGTGGGCCTGCTGGAAGTGCCGGGCGGGTCCATCAATGTGGTGCCCGGCCGCTGCCGCTTCAGCCTGGACCTGCGCGCAGGCGACGACGCGCAGCGCGACGCCCTGGACGCCGCGGTGCGCAACAGCCTGCAGGCCATCTGCGAGCGCCGCGGGCTGCAGTACTCGCTCACGCCCACGGTCGTGGCCTCGGCCGCACCCAGCGACCCGGCCTGGCAGTCCCGCTGGGAGGCCGCCGTGCAAAGCCTGGGCCTGCCCGTGCACCGCCTGCCTTCCGGCGCCGGGCATGACGCCATGAAGATCCACGAAGTCCTGCCGCAAGCCATGCTCTTCGTGCGCGGCGGCAACCTGGGCATCAGCCACAACCCGCTGGAAACCGTCAGCAATGACGACGCGGACCTCGCCGTGCGCGCCTTGCTGGCGCTGCTGGAGGGATTGAGCAAGGAGCACAAGGCATGAGCCATCCCACCCCCGCCACCTCCTCCATCGCGCCCACCACCGCGCGCGCCGACACACCCGAGCGGCAGGCGCTGTACGCGCAGCTGGACGCCTGGATCGACGCGCACTTCGACGAGGAAGTGGCCTATCTGCAGGCCCTGGTCCAGGTCCCGACCGACACGCCGCCCGGCGACAACACCCCCCACGCCCTGCGCACGGCCGAGCTGCTGGCCGCCATGGGCCTGCAGGCCGAGCCCCACGCCGTGCCACAGGCCGAGGTCGAGGCCGCGGGACTGCAGAGCATCACCAACCTGATCGTGCGGCGCCGCTATGGCGAAGGCGGCCCCCTTGTCGCGCTCAACGCACACGGCGACGTAGTGCCGCCCGGCGAGGGCTGGACCCACGGCCCCTATAGCGGCGAGGTGGTGGACGGCCGGCTCTACGGACGCGCCGCTGCCGTCAGCAAGAGCGACTTCGCCACCTACACCTTCGCCCTGCGCGCCCTGGAAAGCCTGCAGCAGCCCCTGCGCGGCGGCGTGGAACTGCACTTCACCTATGACGAGGAGTTCGGCGGCGAGCTGGGACCGGGCTGGCTGCTCAAGAAGGGTCTGACCCGTCCGGACCTGCTGCTGGCCGCGGGTTTCAGCTACCAGGTGGTCACGGCGCACAACGGCTGCCTGCAGTTGGAGCTGACCGTGCACGGGCGCATGGCCCATGCCGCCATCCCGGACACCGGCATCGATGCCCTGCAAGGCGCCGTGAAGATCCTCAACGCCCTGTACGCCCAGAACGAGCGCTACCGCCGGATCCACAGCCAGGTGCCGGGCATCCGGCATCCCTACCTGAATGTCGGCCGCATTGAGGGCGGCACCAACACCAATGTGGTGCCCGGCAAGGTGGTGCTGAAGCTGGACCGCCGCATGATCCCGGAAGAGGATCCGGCGCAGGTCGAGGCCGATCTGCGCCGGGTGATCGCTGAGGCGGCCCAGGGCTTTGCCGGCACGGTGGAGCTGAAGCGCCTGCTGCTGGCCCGCTCGCTCAAGCCCCTGCCGGGACACGAGCGCCTGGTCGAGCCGCTGCAGCGCCACGCCCAGGCCGTCTTCGGCGAGCCCATCCCGACCTCGGGCACACCGCTGTACACCGACGTCCGGCTGTACGGCGAACACGGCATCCCGGCCGCCATCTACGGCGCAGGGCCGCGCACGGTGCTGGAATCCAACGCCAAGCGCGCCGACGAGCACCTGGCGCTGGCCGACCTGCGCCGGGCGACGCGGGTGGTGGCGCGCACGCTGCTGGACCTGCTGCGGACTTGATGTAGTTCGTGTCGGCACGCCGGGCACGCCGCTACACTGCCTGCGTGCCTCACCTTCGCCCCCCTTCCCTGCTGCTGCGCTGCCTGGTGTTGCTGAGCCTCTGGTTCGGCGCCCTGGCTCCTGCGCTGTCGCAGGTGGTTGCGGCCGAGCGCGGCGAGTTGACGCCTTTCACGCAGATCTGCCGCGCCAGCCTGGTCTCGCCCCGCGCGCAGCAGGGCGACTGGCCGGACTCGCGGCGCCAGCAGGTGCAGGACCATGGCCTCTCGGCCCACTGCAGCTTCTGCGCTGCCCACCAGCAAGACCTGGCCCTGCCGCCGCCAGCGCTCAGCGCGCGCCCTGCGGCCGACTGGGTGCTGGCCATGCTGCCGGCGCGCTTCCTCGCGTCGCCGGCCCAGCGCAGCGTCTGGCTGCCGGCCCTGTCCCGCGGGCCGCCTCGGGGAAGCCTTCTTCTCTGATTGACGACCACCGGCCCTGAATCACTCGGGACCGGTGACCGACTCCTGCCGCCATCCCGCCGCGCCCTCAGCGCCGCATCCCCAGCACCGCACCCGCATCGCCGCGGCTGTGATCGAAGCGGGGCTGCGCCCGCCACTGGCGGACGCGGGTCTCGCGCACCGCTGTCTCTTGATCATGAACAAGTCCTTCCACCCGCAGCTGCTGCGGGTCCTTGCCCTCGCCTGCGCCGTTGGCGGCGTCCAGGCCCAGGCACCCGCTCCCATCGCCGCCAGCACGGCGCCCGCAGACCGCGACAAGCCCGACACCGATGGCGACTCCCAGACCAAGCAGCTGGGCGTGGTCACGGTGCATGGCAAATCGCCGACCTCGCTGCCCACCACCATCCCGACCACCATCGAAGGCATCGACGCCGCAACCCTGGCGCGCACCGTCAACGCCACCGACGCCGAAGACGCGCTCAAGTACTTCCCCAGCCTGCTGGTTCGCAAGCGCTACATCGGCGACTACAACCACGCGGTGCTCTCCACCCGCGCCTCCGGCACCGGCAACAGCGCACGCTCCCTGGTCTTTGCCGACGGCATCCAGCTCTCCAACCTGCTGGGCAACGGCGCCACCTTTGCGCCGCGCTGGGGCTTGGTGACGCCGGAGGAAATCGCCCGTGTGGACGTGCTCTACGGCCCCTTCTCGGCCGGCTATGCGGGCAACGCCGTCGGCGCGGTGGTGGACTACCAGACGCGCATGCCGCAGGGCTTCGAAGCCCACGGCCGGCTGGCCACGGCCGTCCAGCCCCACGAGCTCCATGGGCGTCATGACAGCTACAAGGCCAGCCAGGGCAGCCTCTCCGTGGGCAGCCGCGATGGCGCGCTGGCCTGGTGGCTGCATGCCAGCCGCAGCCGGAGCCACGGCCAGCCCCAGGTCTTCGCGAACAAGCTGCTCAGTGCAGGCAGCGCGCCCACGGCCGGCCTGCCCGTGGTCAGCGGCGCCGTGCTGGACAAGAACCGCAGCAACCAGGACTGGTGGCTGGTCGGCAGCGCCACCGAGTACGACACCACGCAGGACCACCTCAAGGCCAAGCTGGCCTGGGACTTCAGCCCCACGCTGCGACTGAGCTATACGCTGGCCGACTGGAAGAACCACAGCGACGGCAGCTCGCGCAGCTATCTGCGGGACGCGCAGGACAAGCCGGTGGACAACCGCTACGGCGGCGACATCAGCCAGGGCGTGATCATCGACGGCCGGCGCTACACGCTGCTTGCGTCCGACTTCGGCCGCAGCCGCGACGAGCTCGAGCATCGCATGCAGGCGCTGACGCTGAAGTCCCACACCATGGGCTTCTTCGACTACAGCCTGGCCTGGAGCCGGTATGACTATGCCAGCGACCTCAGCCGCAGCTACGCCCCCAGCAGCAAGGCCCAGCCCGAGGCCGGCCGCGTCAGCGACCAGCATGGAACGGGCTGGCAGACCTTCAGCGCCCGCGGCGTCTGGCGGCCGGGCGGTGCCCATGTGCTGGAAGCCGGGCTTTCCCGCGAGGAGGGCACGCTCAGCACGCGCGTGGACAACACCGCGGACTGGCGCTTCGGCAGCCCCGGCGCGTTTGCCTCCCTCTTCGCCGGCCGGACCCGCAGCGATGCGCTGTATCTGCAGGACAGCTGGGAGCTGGGCGAAACCTGGCAGGCGGTGCTCGGCCTGCGCGGCGAGCACTGGCAGGCCTTTGACGGCCGCACGGAGAACGCCTACGGCGGCAGCGCCGACAAGGGCCTTTGCAGCCCGGTCAGTCTTCGCTGCGTGCTGACACATGCCGGGCGCAGCCTGAACGCGCTGTCGCCCAAGGCCGCGCTCTCGCACCAGCTCGACGACGCCTGGATGCTCAAGGCCAGCACCGGCCGCGCCGTGCGCTTCCCCACGGTCAGCGAGCTCTACCAGGGCGGCTTCGACAGCAAGACCGGCGGCGCGATCAACAACAACCCCGAGCTGCGCCCGGAGAAGGGCTGGACCACGGAGCTGAGCGCCGAATGGGGCCGGGGCGGCAACCAGCTGCGCCTCACCTACTTCCGCGAAGACACGCGTGACGCCCTCTACTCGCTGCTCAATGCGCAGACCAATGCCAGCACCGTGCAGAACGTGGACTACGTGCGCACCAACGGCCTGGAGCTTGCCTACAGCACCGAGAAGGAGTGGACCGAGCGCCTGCTCAAGGGCCTGGGCCTGAGCGGCAGCCTGACCTATGCCGATTCGCGCATCCTGGCCAGCAGCGGCTACGTGGCCGTGCCCGGCGACGCCGTCGGCAAATGGCAGCCCCGCGTGCCGCGCTGGCGGGCCACCTTGCTGGCCAACTGGCAGGCGAGGCCGGACCTCAGCGTCAGCTTCGGCGCTCGCTACAGCGGCCGGCAGTACAGCACCCTGGACAACAGTGATCCCAACGGCTTTGCCTACCAGGGCGCCAGCAAGTACTTCACCACCGACCTGCGCGTCCAATGGCGCATCAGCAGGCAATGGAGCCTGGCCGGCGGCATCGACAACCTGAACAACTACCAGTACTGGAACTTCCACCCCTATCCGCAACGGACCTTCCACGCGGAACTGAAGTTCGATCTCTGACAGCCCGGAGGCCCATCATGCATCTCAAGCACCTTCTCCCCGCCACCCTGGTCCTGCTGCTGGGCGCCCAGGCCCAGGCCCATGTCTCGCTCGAGCAGGGCGAGGCCATCGCAGGCAGCAACTACAAGGCCGTGCTGCGCATCGGCCACGGTTGCGACGGCGCCCCCACGACCCAGGTCACCGTGACCCTGCCCGACGGTCTGCGCGGCGCCAAGCCGCAGCCCAAGGAAGGCTGGACCCTTTCAATCCGCAAGATTGCATTGGCGCAGCCCTACGACAGCCACGGCAAGACCATCCGCGAGGACGTCAGCGAGATCAGCTGGACGGCGCGCGACGAGGCCCATTACCTGCAGGACGGCTGGTATGAGGAATTCGTGCTGCGCGGCGGCCTGCCGGACGCCGTGGGGCCGATCTGGTTCAAGGTCCACCAGCGCTGCACGCAGGGCGAATGGAACTGGGCCGAGGTTCCTGCCAGCGGCGGCAGCACCGCCGGCCTCAAGGCGCCGGCAGTGCGCCTGATGCTCAAGACCGCGGGCGGGGGCGAGCACGCGCATTGACGCGAGGCCGCCCGCCTCGTCTTCTGCACAAGCGTGGTGGAAGTGGGGAAGAAACGTGGAATTGCACCGAAAGAGCCGCGCATCTAAGTGACCGTGCCGAGCCGCCTTCTTCGGGCTTTTGCCGGACGCAGGCGGCGCGAAGATGCCATGCATGACGCCTCGCCACACATCACATGCCCCGCGCCGCGGCCCCGGCCGCAAGACCTGCCCCCCAAGGACAGTGCGCTGCGCCCGGGCTTGTCCGTCAGGCTGAGTCGTCGGTCTCTCACACGACCGCGCCCGGACCGCGTGCCCGCGAGGGTTCGCCTGATCTGCGCGGCTCGGCGCCTCCGGCTTCACTCCTTCACGCTGCGGCCCCACGGGCAGGCGCTGTCCTGCCACGTCTCTTGGGCGGCGTGCATTGGCGCCCCCTGGCGGCCCCTTCGCGGGGCCGCCTTTTTTTCGTCGCCATCGCCCGCGCAGGCCGTCAAAGGTCATGGGCGGGATGACGCGCATAGGTCCGGCTCGGGCGCACCGGATAATCGCGTCCGTTTGGAATGAGGACCACCGCCGCGCGGTGGCTTGGACAAGAATGAGAATTCCCAACCTGCTGGCGAGCCGCAACGGCCGCCTGGGCGCCTTCTTTGCGCTGTACGTCACCGAAGGCATCCCGCTGGGCTTCGCCGCCATTGCCGTTGCCACCCAGCTGCGTCGCATGGGCGTGGGCCCTGCGGCGATCGGGGCCTTCGTGGCTTCCTTCTACCTGCCCTGGGCCTTCAAATGGGCCTTCGGCCCGGTGATCGACGTGTTCCGCTCGCGCCGCTTCGGCCACCGCCGCGCCTGGATCCTGTTCACCCAGCTGATGATGGCACTGACCATCCTCGCGCTGATGGCTGTGCCGCTGCCCTCGGGTCTGGGCCTGTTCACCAGCATCCTGCTGGTGCACAACACCTTCGGCGCCATGCAGGACGTGGCCATCGACTCGCTGGCCTGCAACACCCTGCATGAGGACGAACGCGGGCTGGCCAACGGCCTGATGTTTGCCGGCGCCAATGTGGGCCAGGCCATCGGCGGCAGCGGCGTGCTGTACCTGATGGGCTCGTTCGGCTTCCAGCCCAGCTTCGTGATGGTGGCCCTTTCCATCCTGCTGGTGACCGGCTTCGTCGTGCTGCCCATGAAGGAAGCGCTGGCCCAGCAGCTGGAGCAGCTGCAGCCCGGCGCCGCAACGCGTCGCGCCGGCTTGGGCCAGGCCGCCTCCGAGATGAAGGCCTTTGCCGTCCAATCCTTCCGCTCCTTCCTGGGATCCCGCGGCGCCTTCTCTGCCGTGTTCTTCGGCCTGCTGCCGGTCGGCGCCATGTGCCTGGGCCTGGCGCTGCAGTCCAACCTGGCCGTCGAATTCGGCATGGACGATGCGGGCGTGGCCTTGCTCAACCTGTGGTGCACCATCGTCGGCGCCGTCTCCATGGTGCTCGGCGGCTTGCTCTCGGACAAGCTGGGGCGCCGCCGCATGCTGGGCCTGTACATCGTGCTGATGAGCGGCCCCGTGCTCTACCTCTGGTGGCAGATGCGCCTGAACGGCTACGACATGCCGCGCCCCGCAGGCAGTGCGGCGGTCCCTGCGCTGATCACGGCCCTGTGGATCGCGTCCATCAGCTACAACGTCTTCAACGGCATGATGTACGGCACACGGGCCGCCATCTTCATGGACGTCACCAACCCCAAGGTGGCTGCCACGCAGTTCACCGCCTACATGGCGCTGATGAACCTGGCCATCGCCATCGCGGCCACCTGGCAGGGCGTGGTGTCCGAGGCATTCGGCTATCGCTGGACCTTGCTGATCGACGCCAGCGCGGGCCTGCTGTGCCTGTTGATACTGCCCATGATGAGCAAGCCGGCTGGCGATCGCATCAGCGACGACAAGACCGAAGGCCGCGCGCGCAAGTCGGCCATCGTGCTGGGCCTGTTGTGCATGGCCTGGGTGCCGGCCTGGCTGTGCCGCAACCAGCTGGGTGAAGGCGCGTCGCTGATGCAGACCTTCTTCACCCTGGTCTTCGTGTCCTCGGCGCTGTTCCTGCTGGCCGCGCGCGAGGTGATGGGCACCAGCATCGGCCGCTGGCGCCGCCCCTCGCTGTGGATGGCACTGGCGCTGCTGGCGGTGTACTTCCGCAAGGATCTGCCGGCGCTGGCCGCCATGCCCTCGCTGCGCCAGGCCGCCGAAGGCCTGGTCCTGCTCGCGCCCGTGCTCGCCGGCATCACCCTGCTGGGACTGGCGGGACGCTCCTGGGCCGCGCTGCACCACGGCGATTGAGGCCGGTCCGGCCTCGCCCTGCGGCGTGCGGCCGGCTCAGGCCGCCAGCAAGGCCTGCAGCGCCTGCTCGCGAATGCCGTAGAAGCGCTTGATCTCCTCAATCTGCGCCAGCAGCTGCGCGCGCCGCTCGGCGCCCAGGCCCTGCGGGCGGCGCACGGCCAGGATCATCTTGTTCTTGCTGGTGTGCTCCAGCGAGATGAATTCGAAGACCTGGGTGTCATAGCCCTCCGATTCCAGCAGCAGTGCCCGCAGGCCGTCGGTGATCATCTCGGCCTCCTGGCCCAGATGGATGCCATGCTGCAGCAGCGGCCGAAGCAGCGCCGGGCTTTGCATTTGCGGCCTCAGCTGCTTGTGGCAGCAGGGCGAGCACATGATGATCTGCGCCTTGGCCCGCAGGCCCAGGTGAATGGCGAAATCGGTGGCGATGTCGCAGGCGTGCAGGGCGATCATCACGTCCAGGCGCTCGGGGCGGTACTCGCGGACATCCCCCTGGTCGAAGCGCAGACCCGCGCAGGCGTTGCGGGCGGCCACCTCATTGCACAGGCGCACCATGTCCTCGCGCAGCTCCACGCCCAACACATGGGTCGTCTTGCCCAGCTCGCGCAGGTATTCGTGCATGGCAAAGGTGAGATAGCCCTTGCCGGAGCCGAAGTCGGCCACGTGCACATCCGGCGAAGCCGCCAGGGCTGACTGGGACAGGGCTTTGCCGAAGATCTCGATGAACTTGTTGATCTGCTTCCACTTGCGGGACATGGCCGGCACCAGCTCCAGGCCTTGCCGGCCTTCGTGCGTGAGGCCCAGATCGCGCCAGACCGGCCGCTCCATGACCAGGTGACGCTGCTTGCTGCGGTCATGGCCGGCGGGGTCCTGGATGGCAGGAGCGTCAGACACCTCCGCGGCCGTCACGGCCTTCAGCTTGCCCACCCGCAGCGTGGGCCGGCCCTTGCGGCTGTAGGCCAGCTGCAGCTCGCGGCTCTCGGTCAGCAGATGGGCATTCTGGAAAGGCTGGCCCAACAGCCGGGCCAGCGCTTCGATGCCCTCATCCAGCCCATGGTTCTTGGTGATGTCCCGCGTCTTGTAGCGCCAGAGGAAACTCAGGGCGCGCTCGCCGCGCAGCTCGATCTCGCGCACCATCAGGCGCTCGAGCCCGGGTTCACCACCTTCGGGCTTGGAGAGACTCAGCTTGAAACCCTGCCGGGCGGCCAACACGCTGCGCAGGCTGTGCAAGAAGCGGGAGACGGCATCGTCGGCAGCAGGCGCCGGGCAGGAGGGCTTGATCAGGTCGCTGAACATCGGAAGGCAGGCGGGGTGCAAGGGCTTGGTCTGAACAAGCCGGGCGGATGCCGGATTGTCCCCCATGCGCCAAGCCAGGTGCGCAGCGCCCTGCCGCCCTCGGATCTGGACCGGGCCTGGCCGGCTATTCGCGGCTTCGCAAGACCCCTCTTGCGCAGACACTGCAGCGACAATGCCTGCAATGCGCCTGCCCCGGCATTGCGCATGCCCCACCCCACCCTGCACACCGGACTCCGCCACCGACGCCCTTCATGCAAGCCCTGGAAACGCTGCTGTCCACCCAGTTGGCCGCCTGGCACAACAGGCACCCGCTGGCGCGGCACGTGCGGGCGCAGGACGTGCACACCATGGGCGTGGTGGCACTGCCCTTCATGCGCAGCGGCCCGCCGCGCGAGCCCCAGGAACCGGTGCTGGGCGAGGTGGGCATCGGCGCGCCCCCCCCTTCCTTCACCCAGGCACCTCAGCCTGGCCTCCAGCAGCGCCTGCAGCAACGCCTACAGCGCCTGCTGGCCTGGCGCCCGGGCCGCAAGGCCCCGCGCGAGCGCTGGCCGGTGTTCAGCGAGCAGTTCGTGGTCGGGCTGTCAGCCCGCCAGATCGGCGAGTTCGCCTCTCGCCACGGTTACAGCCAGCGGCCTGACGACGGCAGCTGGCCGCTGCGCAGCATTCCCGTCGACGAGACCCTGGCCGCCCAGGGGCCGGTCGACGGCGGCGGCGCCTGGCCGGAGGAGGTCTTCCTGCTCAGCGCGGCCATCGACGCCGGCCCCGCCCGCACCCGCGTGCTCATCGCCCAGGGCGCCGGCCTGCGACTGCACATTCGCGGCCCGCGCTGCCTGCATCCGCTCAAGGTAGGCCTGTTCGGCCTGCTGATGGCACTGCTGCTGGGCGTGCTCCTGCTGGCAACACTGGGCCAGAAGAAGGGCCCGGCAAGCGCCGGCTCGCCGGCAGCGGCGGCATCGGCCGCGGCGAGCGCAGCCTCCGGCAGTGCAGCGCCGGCCTCTGCAGCGGTCCTTGTGCCGGCCGCCTCTGCCGCGGCATCGCCCCCAGCGCCCGCCGCCAGCACGACCGAGCCCCTCCCCGCGCCGACCGCTGCCTCTGCCGCGGCCTCCGGCACCGACGCCGCGCCGCCCGCCCGCCCCCTGCTGAGCGCGAGCCAGTTGCCGGACACCATGGCGTCCGCGCCGGACATCCGGCCGCACCTGGTCACGCGGCCGGAAGGCGGTGGATCCGCCCCCGCTCGTGAAGCCGGCGCGAGCCAGGCGCAGGCCAAAGCCGCGGCTGACAAGGCCGGCAAGGATGCGCCGAAAGCCGCTGCGACGGTACAGGCCCCGCCAACACGTCCGACGGACCAGATCATCGAACGCGCCATCGGCAGCGCCTCAGCGCCTGCCCCGGCCCGGCCAGCCCCCAAGACCGAGCGCGCGCCGTCACGCAGCGACACGGGCCGCCCCAAGGACGCACGCCAGGGCGCTGCTGCAGCCAGCGAGCCCACCCCGGACCAGCCCAGCGCGGCAGAGACGCTCAAGCAGCGCAACGGCAGGCCGTCAGACGCCAGCCCGCGCGGCAACCTGCCCGATGGCGCGCCCCTGGTCGCCCTGGTCGGCCCGCCCATGGCCAGCAAGGCCGACGCCGAAGCCTATCTGCAAAAGATGCAGCCCCTGATCCAGCCCCTGATCGGCAAGAAGGTGCTGGAGCAGCAGGTGCTGCAGACCCCGGAGGGCTGGCGGGCCGCGGTCTGGCCCTTTGCCAGCCGCGAAGAGGCCCAGCTGATCAATGCCATGCTGGTGGCCCGAGGCCTGCGCACCCGGGCCGTGGACTTCTGAGCGCCCCGCGGCGGCCGTTGCGCGCCGATCCGCCCGCGCGGGGGGCCCAGCCCCCTCGGCGTGGCATGGCGTGGCATGGCGCCGCCGCGCCTGTCAGCTGCGGTAGTCGGCGTTGATGCTGACGTAGTCGTGGCTGAGGTCGCAGGTCCAGACCGTGGTCTGGGCCATGCCGCGATGGAGCTTGACCCGGACGGTGATCTCGGACTGCTTCATCACCCGCTGGCCGTCTTCCTCGCGGTAGTCGGGGTGCCGGCCGCCCTGGCGCACCACATGCACCTCGTCCAGGAAGAGGTCGATCAAGGTCTGATCCAGATCAGCGATCCCGGCATAGCCCACCGCGGCCAGGATGCGGCCCAGGTTGGGGTCGCTGGCGAAAAAGGCGGTCTTGACCAGCGGCGAGTGGGCGATGGCGTAGGCGGCCAGTTGGCACTCGGCTTCATCGCGGCCGCCCTCGACCTTGACAGTGATGAACTTGGTCGCACCTTCGCCGTCGCGCACGATGGCCTGGGCCAGCTGCTGCGATACCGCGATCACCGCCTCGCGCAAGACCTGACCCTCGGGCGATCCGAGCGACTCGATGCGGGCATGGCCGGCCTTGTGGGTGGCGATCAGCACGAAGGAGTCGTTGGTGGAGGTGTCGCCGTCGATGGTGATGCGGTTGAAGGATGCATCGGCCGCGTCGCGCACCAGGCCTTGCAGCAGTTCGGGCGCGATGTGGGCGTCGGTCGCCACATAGCCCAGCATGGTGGCCATGTTCGGGCGGATCATGCCGGCGCCCTTGGAGATGCCGGTGATGGTCACGGTATGGCCCTGGATCTGCACCTGGCGCGACACGGCCTTGGGCAGGGTGTCCGTGGTCATGATGCCCTCGGCAGCCTCGGCCCAGGCGTCCGGCCGCAGGGCCTCGACGGCCTTGGGCAGGCCCGCGATGATGCGGTCCACCGGCAGCGTCTCCATGATGACGCCCGTCGAGAAGGGCAGGACCTGGGTGGACTGAATGCCCATCAAGCTGGCCAGCGCCTCACAGCTCTGGCGCGCGCGCGCCAGGCCGTCTTCGCCGGTCCCCGCGTTGGCGTTGCCGGTGTTGACCAGGATGGCGCGGACGCCCTGCCCGGCCGCCAGGTGCTCGCGGCAGATCTGCACCGGCGCCGCGCAGAAGCGGTTCTTGGTGAACACGCCTGCCACCGAGCTGCCCTCGTCCAGCGCGATCACGCTGAGGTCGCGGCGGTTGGCCTTGCGAATGCCTGCCATGGCGATGCCCAGGCGCACGCCGGGGACAGGGTGGAGCGAGGCGGGATCGGGGGCGGTGAGATTGACGGGCATGGTGCAGCTGGCTTCAGGTGGCGCCCCATGGCGCCAATGGCCCGGGATTGTAGGACCGCACCTCCGTGGATGGCCTGACTCGCAGCATTGAAAAAGGGCGAAGCCCTTGCGAGCGCCGCCCTCTTGCATGTCAGCCCGCGAGAGGCCGCCGCTGTGTTCAGTGGCGCCGACGGCGCGCCGCCATGAAGCCCACGGCGCCAAGGCCGGCAAACATCATGGCCATGCGGCTGGGTTCGGGGACCGGGGCGATCTGGGCGACGACCAAGTCTTGGTAGGTGCCATTCGTCAGGCGAGTCAACGTATAGAGCGAAGGCCCGGTGTAGCTTTGCGCAGCTGTCAGGAATGCGTTGCTTTGCGCCAGCAGCGCTGCGCTGGAGTCCGCACCACCAGTCAGCTTGAAGTTGCCGGTGGACAGGTTTAGGCTGCTGCTGCTGGTCTCCCGCATGATCTCCCAGACCGCCAGCTGAAATGCAGCCTCGTCCTTCGAACCAACCAAGCTGCTGAAGCTGGATGAGTACAAGCCCTGAAGCAGGGTGCCCTGTGCGCCGCTGAAACCACCAATCGTGTAGGTACGCAGGCCCAGGCTGGTGGCGGCGTTCGCCGCAAGCGGCTCGATGCAGTATGCGATAAAGCTGCTGTTGGCATCGTCGACGTAGTTCAGGTGCCCGGTGCCATGGTCTGCGGTTTCCGAGGTCGTCAGCTGCAGTGCGCCCGCGGTGTCACCCATGTACTTGATCTTGATCGTGGACTGCGCCACTGCCCCCCCGCCAGCGCCCAGCAGCGCGGCGGACAGGACGAATCGAGCGACACGCTTCATAACGAGCCCTGGGTAAGCCAATCGAGAACCAGACGAGCCCGGCGGGATTCAGCCGCGAGCTCTGCGAGCGCGCGCTAAGCCAGCAAATGCCAAGCCCCCCAGGACCAGCGCGAGGCTCGCTGGCTCAGGCACGCGTCCACCCCGGAACTGCAGCTGGCCCAAAACGGATTCGCTGAACTTGTTGTTGTAACCCAGGCCGGATACCTTCAAGGTCCAGACCCCGGCGGCAACGGAGGTGTTCGCCAACTCGAATCGCTCGACACCAGGGCCATCGAAAAGGTCCTCGTCAACCCAGGATGCCTTGTTGATCGCGCCCGTGAAGTCGTAGTGCACCCCAGCGGCGTTGCTCAACGTAACCGAGGTAAGGTCCACCCAAGGCAGCTCTTCCATCCCGCCCACGGTGGCATGGGACTGAATCCAACCGGCGATCGAACCTGCACTGGACAGGGTAATGACGTCTTCGAAGGTGAAGTCGAAGGCCGTCGACCCATCGGACTTAATGCCGCCATGCGCGATGTCAAAGGTCAGCGGCGCAGCGCCAGCCTGGCTCAACGGCGCCAGCGATGCAGCGGCGGCCAGGATCATTCCAACGACAACTTTGTTTTTAGCCATGGGGCCCTCGGTATTCAAGCCAATGCGGGGGATTGACAACCGGTTCCGACCGGTGCAACGCCTTACTTTTCACAGGCCGGATCCTACCTGTTACAAGTTGCTATGGCGCCCCCCTGAGCCAGGGGATCCCCCCGCCTGACGCGTGCAAACTGCACAACTTTCACCAGGATTCTTGGCTGCGCCAAATATCTGATACGCGTCAGACACTGGTTTCCGGGTCCATGGGGTCAGGCTTTGCCCGGCGCGCAGGCGGAAGCGCCCCCTCACCGCTCTGTCGATCTCAGCTCAACCTGCCGTGACAAAGCTTGAACTTCTTGCCACTGCCGCAGGGGCAGGGGTCGTTGCGGCCCACATGGCCGAACTGCTCGGCGATGGTGGCGGGGTCAATGTCCTGGGAGACCGAGCCATCCTCGTTGGGATGCGTGTAGGTGACGTTGCTGACGCTCTCGGCGCGCTGCTCGATGGCCTCGGCCGCCGCGTTGGCCTCTTCCTGGCTCTGGATGCGCACGTTCATCAGCACCCGGGTGACTTCCAGCTTCACCACGTCCAGCAGCTGCGAGAACAGCTCGAAGGCCTCGCGCTTGTACTCCTGCTTGGGGTTCTTCTGGGCGTAGCCGCGAAGGTGGATGCCCTGGCGCAGGTAGTCCAGCGAGGCCAGGTGCTCGCGCCAGTGCTGGTCGATGGACTGCAGCAGCACCATGCGCATGAAGGGCGTGAACTGATCCTCGCCGACCATCGCCAGCTTGGACTCGAACAGGGCATCGCCAGCCTTCACGACCATCTCGACGATGTCCTCGTCGGTCACCGCGTCACGCTTGGTGACTTCGGCCACCAGGGGCACGTCCAGCTGCCACTCGTCCTTGAGTACGCGCTCCAGGGCCGGCAGGTCCCACTGCTCTTCCAGGCTTTCGGCCGGCACGAAGGTGCGGACCACATCCTCCAGGGCACTGCGGCGCAGATTGCCGATCTGGGCGGTCAGGCGCTCGGCTTCCAGGATGTCGTTGCGCTGCTGGTAGATGACCTTGCGCTGGTCGTTGGAGACGTCGTCGTACTCCAGCAGCTGCTTGCGGATGTCGAAGTTGCGGGCTTCGACCTTGCGCTGCGCGCCCTCGATGGAGCGGGTGACGATGCCGGCCTCGATGGCCTCGCCTTCGGGCATCTTCAGGCGGTCCATGATGGCGCGCACGCGGTCACCGGCGAAGATGCGCATCAGCGGATCGTCCAGCGACAGGTAGAAGCGCGAAGAGCCCGGATCGCCCTGGCGGCCCGAACGTCCGCGCAGCTGGTTGTCGATGCGGCGGCTCTCATGGCGCTCGGTGGCGATGATGCGCAAGCCGCCTTCGGCTTTGACCTTGGCATGCAGGTCGGCCCATTCGTCCTTGAGCTTCTGGATGCGGGCGGCCTTGTCTTCCGCCGGCACCGACTCATCGGCTTCCAGGAACTGGATCTGCTTCTCGACGTTGCCGCCCAGCACGATGTCCGTGCCGCGACCGGCCATGTTGGTGGCGATGGTGATCACGCCGGGCCGGCCGGCCTGGGCCACGATCTCGGCTTCCTTGGCATGCTGCTTGGCGTTGAGCACCTGGTGCGGCAGCTTGGCCTGGGTCAGCAGCTTGGAGATCAGCTCCGAGTTCTCGATCGAGGTCGTGCCCACCAGCACCGGCTGGCCACGCTCGTGGCAGTCGCGGATGTCGGCGATGACGGCGTTGTACTTCTCCTGGGCGGTCTTGTAGACCAGGTCCAGCTCGTCCCGACGAATGGTCGGGCGGTTGGGCGGGATGACCACGGTCTCCAGTCCGTAGATCTCCTGGAACTCATAGGCTTCCGTATCGGCCGTGCCGGTCATGCCGGACAGCTTGCCGTACATGCGGAAGTAGTTCTGGAAGGTGATGGAGGCCATGGTCTGGTTCTCGGCCTGGATGGCCACACCTTCCTTGGCTTCCACGGCCTGGTGCAGGCCGTCGCTCCAGCGGCGGCCGGTCATCAGGCGGCCGGTGAACTCGTCGACGATGATGACCTCGCCGTTCTGCACCACGTAATGCTGGTCGCGGTGGTACACGTGGTGTGCACGCAGGGCCGCGTAAAGGTGGTGCATCAGCGTGATGTTGCTGGCGTCGTAGAGGCTGGCGCCTTCGGCCAGCAGGCCGGCCTCGCCCAGCAGGCGCTCGGCGTTCTCGTGGCCGTCTTCGGTCAGGTAGATCTGGTGCGACTTCTCGTCCACCGTGAAGTCGCCCGGCTCGATGACGCCCTCACCCGTGCGCGGGTCCAGCTCGCCGATCTGCTTCTTCAGCTTGGGCGCCACCAGGTTGATGGCCAGGTAGACCTCGGTTTGGTCCTCGGCCTGGCCGGAGATGATCAGGGGCGTGCGGGCCTCGTCGATCAGGATGGAATCCACCTCGTCGACGATGGCGTAGGCCAACTGGCGCTGCACGCGGTCCCGCACGTCGTGGACCATGTTGTCGCGCAGGTAGTCGAAGCCGTATTCGTTGTTGGTGCCGTAGGTGATGTCGGCAGCGTAGGCGGCCTGCTTCTCCTCCCGGCTCATCTGCGGCAGGTTGATGCCCACCGTCAGACCCAGGAAGTTGTAGAGCTTGGCCATCCACTCGGCATCGCGGCGGGCCAGGTAGTCGTTGACCGTCACCACGTGCACGCCCTTGCCTGTCAGGGCATTGAGGTAGACGGGCAGCGTGGCCATCAGCGTCTTGCCTTCGCCGGTGCGCATCTCGGCGACCTTGCCGGCATTGAGCACCATGCCGCCGATGAGCTGCACGTCGAAGTGGCGCATCTTCAGGGAGCGCTTGCCGCCCTCACGCACGACGGCAAAGGCCTCGGGCAGGAGCTGGTCCACCGTTTCGCCCTTGGCGACGCGGTCCTTGAACTCCTGGGTCTTGGCGCGCAGCGCCGCGTCGTCCAGCGCCTCCATCTGGGGCTCCAGTGCATTGATCTGCTGGACGATGCGGCGGTATTGCTTCAGCAGGCGCTCGTTGCGGCTACCGAAGATCTTGGTGAGAAGCGAGGGCAACATGCAGTGATTCTTGGACGGTAAGAGGTAGCACCAGACCCACCCGTGATTCTTCTTGGCTGAGCGGACAGGATGGCACGGCAAGCCCGCAGCACCTGGCGCGGCGGACTTAGGAAACATTTCCGGTCCTCCAGCTCGGGGCGCAGCGGCCAAATACAAGGCTCTACAAGGCTCTACAAGGCTCTACATGGCTCGCAAGGCTCGCAAGGCTCGCACCTTCCGTCGCTGCAGGCCTGTTTCAGGAGCAGCCACAGAGCCGTCGAGCCCCGCAAAGAGCCAAGACCCGACTGCCTGGAACCAGAAAAGCCAGCAGCCGGGTGCCAGCAGCTGGACCAGGGCGGAGAACAACCGGCGGAGTTTAGCACCCGCCTCCCGTCCTCTCATGGCAGGAGGCCCCGCCCGAGCCTCCGGGTCTACACTGAGCAGCATGCGCAGATCCGATGCCACGAGCGGCAAGACCACTGGCGGCCCTTCCGTCCCCGATCCCACGCCCATCAGCCAAGCCCTGGCCCAGCACCAGGGGCTGGCGCGCCTGGGCCTGCTGATGCAGGAGTCGCAGCGCCGCATGACCCTGGTGGCACCGGCCCTGCCGGGTGCCATGACACGCTTCGTCAAAGCCGGCCCCATCGACGAAGAAGGCTGGACCCTGCTGGCGGCGAATGCCGCGGTCGCCGCCAAGCTGCGCCAGCTGCAGCCCCGGCTGGAAGCCAAGCTGCAGGAGCACGGCCTGCAGCCCAGCCGGGTGCGGATCAAGGTGCAGCAGGGCTGAGGGCGCGCCTGCGGCCCTACAAAGAAAAACACAGGCGCGAGGCCTGTGCTTGAAGAAGATGGTGCCGGCTATCGGATTCGAACTGATGACCTACCGCTTACAAGGCGGTTGCTCTACCAACTGAGCTAAGCCGGCGTTTTCTTGATGAGGCGCCGAGGACCGGAGTCATCGGCAGGCGCGCATTGTAGGGCCAATTCGAGGGCTCGCTCAGCGCTTTGCCGCGCGCCTGCTTTCAATCACTTGATGCGCTTGAGCGTGGGCCTCGGGCCGGGGCCTCCGTCAGGGCCGCCCTCCGGCCCGTCGCCAGGAGACTCCGACTCGGCGGACTGAGGCGCGGCCTCGTCTGCAGAGGCTGCCGGCGGTGTCGATGCCAGCCGCAAACCCGCGGCAGGCGCCTTGCCGCCGGCCGGCTTGGCCGCAGGCTTTTGTGCCGGCTCCGGCGCTGCCTCGGCCGTCGGCGCCGGGAAGGCCATGCCTTGCCCGTTCTCGCGGGCGTAGATGGCCACCACATGGTCGACTGGCACGACGATCTCGCGCGCAACCCCGCCGAAGCGGGCCTTGAACTGGATGAACTCGTTGCCGAGGTCCAAACCGTTCGTGGCGTCGAAGCCCACGTTCAACACGATTTCGTTGTTGCTGACGTACTCCAGCGGCACTTGCACCGAACGGTCGACCTGCACCGCGATGTAGGGCGTGAAGCCGTTGTCGGTGCACCAATCGTGCAGGGCGCGGATCAGGTAGGGCCGCGTGGAGGTGCCGGTGGGTGCGCCACCGTCGGGGGTCTGGTCCATGACAGCCGCGGTTTACTTGCGCATCACCTTTTCCGAGGGCGTCAGCGCCTCGATGTAGGCGGGGCGAGAGAAGATGCGCTCGGCGTACTTCAGCAGCGGCAGGGCGTTCTTGGACATGTCGATGCCGTAGTAGTCCAGGCGCCACAGCAGCGGGGCGATGGCCACATCCAGCATGGAGAAGTCGTCGCCCAGCATGTACTTGTTCTTCAGGAAGATGGGCGCCAGCTGCGTCAGGCGATCGCGGATCTGCGAGCGGGCCTTCTCCAGCTGCTTGTCCGTCGGCTTGACGACCTGGCCGCGGTTCTCCAGCACATTGACGTGGGCAAACAGCTCCTTCTCGAAGTTCAGCAGGAACAGGCGCACGCGGGCACGGGCGACGGGGTCGCCGGGCATCAGCTGGGGATGCGGGAAGCGCTCGTCGATGTACTCGTTGATGATGTGCGACTCATACAGGATGAGGTCACGCTCGACGAGGATGGGCACCTCGTTGTACGGGTTCATCAGCGCGATGTCTTCGGGCTTGGCGAACAGGTCCACATCGCGGATTTCGAAGTCCATGCCCTTTTCGAACAGCACGAAACGGCAACGGTGCGAGTAGGGGCAAGTGGTTCCAGAATAAAGCACCATCATGGCGGCGGACTCCTGATTTCAGGTCAACAAAGGGTTCCGTGTGCCTGACATGGTAGCGGCACACAAAAGGCAAACGCAGTGGGTGCCCGCGAGGGCCGCCCACTGCGCAAAAGGCCCGGCTCGATGGCCAGGGCCTGCGGGTTTACTTCACATCCTTCCAATAGGCCGCATTCAAGCGCCAGGCACACAGGGTGAAGACGGCCAGACCCAGCAGCACCATCACGCCCAGACGGAAACGCTGCGCCTGTGCAGGTTCGCCCATCCACTGCAGGTAGGCGACCAGGTCACCCACGGCATTGTCATAGGCGCGGGCATCCATGGTGCCGGGAGTCAGCTGCTCGAAGCCCTTGAAGACATGGATCTTCTTGCTGTGGTCGTGCGGGTCGGCTTCCTCGACGAACTTGGCGGCGCGCTGGCCCTGCAGTTCCCACATCACATGCGGCATGGCGACGCTGGGGAAAGCCAGGTTGTTCCAACCGGTGGCCTTGGTCTCGTCGCGGTAGAAGGTCCGCATGTAGGTGTAGAGGTAGTCGGCACCGGAGCCCCTGGCGCCATCGGCGCGCGAGCGGGCGATCACGGTGAGGTCCGGCGGGGTGGCGCCGAACCAGTCCTTGGCCTGCTTGGGGTCCAGGGACACCTTCATGACGTCGCCCACCTTCTCGGAGGCGAACATCAGGTTGCCCTTGATCTGGGCTTCCGTCAGGCCGATGTCACGCAGGCGGTTGTAGCGCATGTACGCAGCCGCATGGCAGTTCAAGCAGTAGTTGACGAAGAGCTTGGCGCCGTTTTGCAGCGACGCCACGTCCGTCATCTTGTCCTTGGGGAACTTGTCCCATTCGATGCCGCCGCTGGAGGCCATGGCGCCGGAGGCCAGACCCAGACCGATCAGCAGCGTAGCGATGAATTTCTTCATGAGATGCAACTCCTGGGCTGATCAGTGGGGGTGGAAGGTGACGCGGTCAGGCACGGGCTTGAACGTCCCTTGCTTGCTCCACCACGGCATCAGCAGGAAGAAACCGAAGTAGTACAGGGTGCCGATCTGGGCGACGAGGGTGCCCGCCTCGGTCGGCGGCTGGATGCCCAGATAGGCCAGCACCAGGAAGAAGATCACGAACACGCCATAGACGTACTTGTGCCAGTCCGGGCGATAGCGGATCGACTTGACCGGGCTGTGATCCAGCCAGGGCAGGAAGAACAGGATGATCACGGCACCGCCCATCACGACCACGCCCCAGAACTTCGCATCGAAGGTCTTGAGCAGGAAGATGGCCACGGCGGCAACCACCAGCGTGGCGACCTTGCCCTTGCCCGCGAAGGTGCCCTTGAGCACGGCCAGCACGGCGCCCAGGCCCACGATCACCGACAGCACGTTGACCATCACGTCGGTCGTGGCGCGCAGCATCGAGTAGAACGGCGTGAAATACCAGACCGGCGCAATGTGCGGCGGAGTCTTCAGCGGATCGGCCGGGATGAAGTTGTTGTACTCCAGGAAGTAGCCGCCCAGCTCAGGCGCGAAGAAGATGATGGCCGAGAACACCATCAGGAACAGGCCCACGCCGTAGATATCGTGCACGCTGTAGTAGGGATGGAAGGGGATGCCGTCCAGCGGGCGGCCCTGCGCATCCTTCTTGGCCTTGATCTCGACGCCGTCGGGGTTGTTGGAACCCACTTCGTGCAGCGCGATGATGTGCGCCACCACCAGGCCCAGCAGGACCAGAGGCACGGCGATCACGTGGAAGCTGAAGAAGCGGTTCAGCGTGGCGTCACCGACGACGTAGTCGCCGCGGATCATCAGAGCCAGGTCGTTGCCGACGAAGGGCACGGCGGCGAACAGGTTCACGATCACCTGAGCGCCCCAGTAGGACATTTGGCCCCAGGGCAGCAGATAGCCCATGAAGGCCTCGGCCATCAGGCACAGGAAGATGGCGCAGCCAAAGATCCAGACCAGCTCGCGGGGCTTGCGGTAGGAACCGTAGAGCAGGCCGCGGAACATGTGCAGGTACACGACCACGAAGAAGGCGGAGGCGCCCGTCGAGTGCATGTAGCGGATCAGCCAGCCCCAGGGCACGTCACGCATGATGTACTCGACCGAGGCGAAGGCCACGGCGGCATCCGGCTTGTAGTGCATCACCAGGAAGATGCCGGTGACGATCTGGATCACCAGCACCAGCATGGCCAGCGAGCCGAAGATGTACCACCAGTTGAAGTTCTTCGGAGCGTAGTACTCCGACATGTGCTCCCGGTACATCTTGCTGAGCGGGAAGCGGTTGTCCACCCAGGTCAGCAACTGTTCGCCCATGGACGCGCCAGCGGGAGCTTCTTTGAATTCAGCCATATCGACCTCTGTCCTCTCGCTTAGGCAGCCTTGTCCTCACCAATCAGGAGCTTGGTGTCGGACAGATACATATGGGGAGGCACCTCGAGGTTGTCGGGTGCGGGCTTGTTCTTGAACACGCGGCCGGCCAGGTCGAAGGTCGAGCCGTGGCAGGGGCAGAGGAAGCCGCCGGTCCAGTCGTCCGGCAGCGAGGGCTGCGGGCCAGACTGGAACTTGTCCGAGGGCGAGCAGCCCAGGTGCGAGCAGATGCCCACGGCAATGAAGTACTCTTCCTTGCGCGAGCGATAGAAGTTCTGGGCGTACTCGGGTGTCGGATAGGCGGTGCGCTTGGACTCGGGGTCGGCCAGCTGAGGATCATTCTTCTTCAGGGCGGCCACCTGTTCGGGCGTGCGGCGCACGATCCAAACCGGCTTGCCGCGCCATTCCACCGTCAGCTTCTCGCCCGGCTTCAGGCTGCTGATATCGACTTCCACGGCTGCACCGGCAGCCTTGGCACGCTCGGACGGCGCGAAGGTACTGACAAAGGGCACGGCGGTCGCGACGCCGACACCGGCACCGGCGCAACTCGTGGCGATGAGCCAGGTGCGCTTGCCTTGATCCACTTGCTGGTCACTCATGAGGGTCCTCAAAGGAGACTTCTGATCGGGAGCAACCGCGGATTCTAGCGGACGCCCACCCCCGCCCCGGCTTGATGCAGCTCGGGGATTACGCAAATCGTCTCGCCGAGGCGTCAGTTCGACACCACCACAGCCGCGCCGCGCCCAAGCGGGACAGCCATCCCCGTGTTTGGCCCGATTTGCGGGGGCCGCAAACGTAGACAATAGCGCCAGCACATCCGGGGGCCCCCTCCCGCAAAAAGGAGTCGATGAAGATGGGAATGCTGAGCGAGTTCAGGGAGTTTGCCGTCAAGGGCAATGTGGTGGACCTTGCCGTGGGCGTGATCATTGGCGGCGCCTTCGGCAAGATCGTCGACTCGGTGGTCAAGGACCTCATCATGCCCGTGGTGGGCCGGGTGGTCGGCGGCCTGGATTTCTCCAACTACTTCATCCCCCTGGGTGCCATCCCCGCCGACTTCAAAGGCCCGCAAACCTACGAAGCCCTGAGCAAGGCCGGCGTCCCGCTGTTCGCCTATGGCAGCTTCCTGACCGTGCTGCTGAACTTCATCATCCTGGCCTTCATCATTTTCATGATGGTCAAGCAGATCAACCGCCTCAAGCGCAACGAGCCCGCGCCCGCACCGGCCGCGGAACCGGCCACCCCCGAGGACATCGTGCTGCTGCGCGAGATCCGCGACTCGCTCAAGCGCTGAGCAAGCCCGCCCACCTGCGGGTGGGCCGAGATTCCGCGTGATCAGGCGTGCAGACTGCGCTTGGTCACAACATGAGCACTCAAATCCACGGATACTTGGCATACGCTGCGCGCCGCATCGAGTGGCGCGTCTGGTCCTCTCGTCCATGAATCAGCCCGAGTCACGACTCAACCCGCACCTCGAAGCCGCCCTCCAGCGCGTCCGGGCCGCCGCCGAACAGGCGGCCGAACGCGGCGCCGAAGGCATGGGACTGGCGGCACTGTCGGCCGGCTTTGCCAAGCGCCGGGACACGCTGCTGTCGGCCCAGTACCTGTTCAGGGAGCACATCGCCCAGTTCCTGCAGGAATTCCAGGCCAGCCTGCGGCGCCAGATGGCCGGAGAGCAACGGGACAAGGCGGCCCCGGCCGCCAAGAAGGCCTGGGACGAGCTGTCCCTCATGGACGACGAGCAGGTCGACGCCATGGTCGCGGCGGACCGCATCGGCATGGCCATCGGCCACCAGAGCGAGTGGGAGCTGCGGGATGTCGAGTCCTTTCTGGCGGGTCTCAGCTCTTCTGAAGGCGGACTGGATCGCAACCCCCTGCGGCCGGAGCTCATCGCGCAGGCGCTGCTGGACGCCGTGCACAGCCTGACCGAGGACAGCGAGATCCGTCAGGCCCTGATCGACGAGCTGACCCGCGCCTTCACCACCGAGATGCGCACCTGCTACGCCGACATCGCCGGCCTGTTCCGCAGCCGCGGCCTGCGCCCGCAGGACCTGCGGGTGCGCGCCCTGGATCCGCGCGGCGCGATGGCCGGCGGCGGCCCCAGCAGTGTGTCGGGTGAGCTCGGCGGCCCCGTGGGCAACTCCCGCTTCGGCGGCCTGGGACCGACCGCCAGCGGCTATGGCGGCGTGGGTGCCTATACAGCGCCGGCCTATGGTGGCGCGATGCCGCCGGGCGGCTATGGCCCGGCACCGCAAGGTGGTTTTCCAGGCGCTTTTCCCGGATCCTTTGCCGGCGCGCATGGCGGCGGATTCAGTGGCGGCTATGGGGGCGCACAAGGCGGCGGCTTCGGCGGCTACGCACCCGCCGGCGTGATGGGCAGCGTCGACCCGCAGCTCATGGACCTGCTGCGCCGGCTGTCCAGCCTGCCCCTGCCAGCGTCCGCCGGCATGGCCGCTGGCGGCTCGGGCTTCGGCAGCAGCACCGTGTCCGGCGGCCTGTCCTCCGCTGCCCTGTCCTCCGGCGGCCCCGGCAGCGGCGGCGCCCCCCTGTCCAGCGACTGGGGCGACGAGACCATCCCGGGTGGCGCGCTCCCCTTGCCGCCCAACCTGATCCACCTGCACCGCGACGCCCTGCGCCAGGCCGCCACCGGCTCCCTGGACCACATGGTGATCGACGTGGTGGGCAGCCTCTTCGACCACATCCTCTCGGACGCCAAGGTGCCGCCCCAGATGGCGCGCCTGCTGGCCCAGCTGCAGCTGCCCGTGCTGCGCGCCGCCCTGGGTGACAACACCTTCTTCTCCTCCCGTCGCCACCCGGTGCGCCGTTTCATCAACCGGCTGGCCTCGCTGGCCTGCGCCTACGATGACTTCGGCGACTCCCCCGGCAAGGAGTTCCTGGAGCATGTGCGCGCACTGGTGCACGACGTCAGCGGCGGCGACTTCGAGCGCATCGAGATCTACGAGCAAAAGCTCGACGACCTCGAAGCCTTCATCAGCGCCCAGACCGCCCAGGCCCTGCAGGCCCACGGCGATGCCGCGGCCCTGGTCGAGCGCAAGGAAACCGACCTGCGCCTGCAGCAGCGCTATGCCAAGCAGCTGGCCCAGAACCTGGCCAAGGTGTCCATGCCGGACTTCCTGCGCGAGTTCCTGTCCCAGACCTGGAGCGCCGCCATCGTGCAGGCCACGCGCCGCGAGGGCGGCAGCGAGGACCGCGAGAAGCGCTTCCGCCAGTTCGGCCGCGATCTGGTGCTGAGCGTGCAGCCCAAGGCCCCTGGGCCCCAGCGCCAGGCCTTCCTGAGCGCCCTGCCCCGCATGATGCAGACGCTCAACGAAGGCCTGGATCTGATCGCCTGGCCCGAGTCCCAGCGCAAGCCCTTCATCGGTCAGTTGCTGCCCGTGCATGCCGAATCGCTGAAGGGCCAGGGGCTCTCGGCGCTGGACTACAACCTGCTGGTCAAGCAGCTGGAAGCCGTCTTCGGCATCGAGGCGCCCAAGGAGCAAGACCTGCCCCCGGTGCAGCCGGACGAATTCCGCGACACCGAATCCGGCGCAGTCGACATCGACCTGGCCCAGGGCCTCAACGCCAAGGAGGCCTCCAGCCTCGGGCTGGTGCAGGAAACGGCGGTGGACTGGAACGGCCAGGTCGACATCGACATCACCGCGCAGGAAGCCCCGCTGCAGGCGGTGGACATCAGCATCGACGGCCTGCCCTCCGCCACCGAGGAACCCGAGCCCAGCTCCGGCGTGCTGCTGATCGACCATCTCCAGCTGGGCTTCGCCTACCAGATGAACACCGGCGAGCACTGGCGCAAAGTGCGCCTGGCCCACATCAGCGCCGGCCGCAGCTTCTTCATCTTCACCCAGGGCCACAAGCACCAGCAGACGGTCACCATGACCGCCCGCATGCTGCGCAAGCTCTGCGAGACCGGCCGGCTGCGCGCCTTCGAGAACGCCTACCTGCTGGAGCGCGCCACCGCGCGGGCACGCAAGCAGCTGGCGGCGCTCAACACCCAGCAGTAGGGGCTGCGCGCCTTCCTGGCCTTGCCGGCCACCGCTCCGCTCAGCCCTGGCTCAGTTGATGAGCCAGCCGCAAGGCAGCGCGCATGCTGGACGCATCCGCGCTGCCCCTGCCGGCAATGTCGAAGGCCGTCCCGTGATCCGGGCTGGTCCGAACAAAGGGCAGGCCCAGGGTGACGTTCACGCCCTGCTCCACGCCCAGGTACTTCACGGGGATCAGGCCATGGTCGTGCGTCATCGCAATGACGGCGTCGAACTCGCCCGGATGCGCAGGCGGCGCATGGCGGGCGCGCATGAAGACCGTGTCCGGCGCATAGGGACCACGGGCGTCGATGCCCTCGGCGCGAGCCGCGGCAATGGCCGGAGCGATCTCGCGCAGCTCCTCGTCGCCGAACAGCCCGCCCTCGCCGGCATGCGGGTTCAGCCCGGCGACGGCGATGCGCGGCGCCTCGATGCCGAAGCGGCGCAGCGAGTCCTGCGTGATGCGCAGCGTCTCCAGCACGGCGGCCATTGTGACCATGTCCAAGGCCTTGCGCAGCGAGACGTGGATGGTCACCAGCACCGTCTTCAGCTCCTCGTTGGCCAGCATCATGCGCACCGGCGGCGGCGTGCCGCCCGGCGGCGTGGCCAGGGCCTGCAGCATCTCGGTATGGCCGGGATAGGGCACCCCCGCCGCATGCAGGGCCTCCTTGTGGATGGGCGCGGTGACGAGGCCCGCGCCCTGCCCCGACTGCACCGCAAGTACCGCCGCCTCGATGCAGCGCGCCGCAGCCGCGCCGGCGCGGGCACTGATCTGCCCCAGAGGCTCGTCGACCAGGCCCGGCGGCAGGCCCGGGGGCTGCCACACGGGCAGGCAGCGTGCAGGCACTTGCCCAGCCTCCGCCGGGTCGTCCAGCAGGGCCACCGGCAAGTTCAGGCCCGCCAGAAGCAAAGCCCGGCGCCAGACGGCCACATCACCGACCAGGCATATCGGCACGGCGCCAGGCCCCGCCTGCTCGGCGGCCCAGGCTTTCACGGCAATCTCGGGGCCGATGCCGCAGGCATCGCCTTGGGTGATCAGCAGAGGCAGCGGCATCATGCGGGGTTGTCCAGGTCCAGGAACTCCACCGCAAGACCTGTTTCTTCGCACAGGCGGCGACCCAGGGCCTGCACGCCGTAGCGCTCGGTGGCGTGGTGGCCGGCGGCGATGAAGGCCACGCCGGTCTCGGCCGCGTAATGCGCCTGGGGCTCGGAGATTTCCCCCGTCAGGAAGACATCGGCCCCACTGGCAATGGCCGCCTCGAAGAAGCCCTGGGCACCGCCGGTGCACCAGGCCACACGGCGCAGCGATCGCCCGTCACCCGGAATCGCCAGGACGCGCCGGCCCAGCCGCTGCTCAACCACGCCCTGCAAGCCGGCCAGCGTCTGCTGGGCCTCCGGCAGGGGGCCGACAAAGCCCAGGTCCTGGTCGCCGAAGCGGGCGTCGGCAACCCAGCCGAACTGCCGCCCGAGCTGCGCGTTGTTGCCCAGCTCGGCATGGGCGTCCAGAGGCAGGTGGTAGGCGATCAGGTTGATGTCATGGGCCAGCAGGCGCTGCACCCGGGTCTTCATCCAGCCCGTCAGCCGCTGCTCCTGGCCGCGCCAGAACAGCCCATGATGGACCAGCAGGGCATCGGCGCGCCGCTCGATGGCGGCGTCGATCAGGGCCAGGCTGGCGGTCACGCCACACAGCACGCGGCGAACCTGGTGCTTACCCTCAACCTGCAGGCCATTGGGCCCATAATCCTTGAAACGACCCGGCTCCAGCCAGCCGTCCAGCAGGCGCAGCAGTGCGTCGCGAGACAGGCCCGCGGCCTCCTCCCGCCCGGTCGCCAGCGTGCCTTCGTTCATGTCCACATCGTCCTCCTCGCCTTCCATGCCTTCACGGCCGCCATCAGCGCCGTCATCCTTGCGCCAATCCTGGCTGATTTTCTCCCAGGCCACGACGGTGGCGCTGGCCGGCTACTTCGTGGTCGCGACGCTGAAGCCGCAATGGCTGCAGGGCAGCCTGCATCCGGCTCCCAGCCTGCAGATGGGGACGGCCAGCGCCAAGCGGCCCGGCTATGCCGAAGCGGCGCGCCTGGCTGCGCCGGCCGTGGTGAGCATCAGCGCCAGCAAGCCCGGACAGCCTCTCAGCGAGGAAGAGGAAGCCTGGCTGCGCTACCACGGCGGCAGCCCTGACGAGGACGAACCCGACGGCCCGCGCGGCACCGGCTCCGGCGTGATCGTGTCGCCGGAGGGCTACGTGCTCACCAACAACCATGTGGTGGAGAACGCCAGCGAGATCCTGATCCAGCTCAGCGACGGCCGCGAGACCACCGCCGAGCTGATCGGCACCGATCCCGACACCGACCTGGCCGTACTGCGCATCCGCCTGCCCGATCTGCCGGTGATGCGCCTGGGCGAGGCGGACAGCCTGCAGGTGGGCGATGCCGTGCTGGCCATCGGCAACCCCTTCAACGTCGGTCAGACGGTGACCTCGGGCATCGTCAGCGCCCTGGGCCGCAAGCAGCTGGGCCTGTCCACCTTCGAGAACTTCATCCAGACCGACGCGGCCATCAATCCCGGCAACTCGGGCGGCGCGCTGGTCGATACCCAGGGCCAGCTGCTGGGCATCAACACGGCCATCTACTCGCGCAGCGGCGGCAGCATGGGCATCGGCTTTGCCATCCCCGTGGGCCTGGCCCGCGAGGTGATGGAGGCGCTGATCAAGCAGGGTCAGGTCTCGCGCGGCTGGGTCGGTGTGCAGACCCGCGAGATCACGCCCGAGGTGCTGGAGGCCTTCCATCTGCCGCAGCTGCGAGGGGTGATGGTCAGCGGCGTGATCCTCAAGGGTCCGGCCGAGCAGGCCGGCGTCAAGCCGGGCGACGTGGTGCTCAGCGTGGCCGGCAAGCGGGTGCAAAGCCCGAACGAACTGCTGACGGCCGTGGCGGCGTTGGCGCCCGGCAGCCAGGCCAGGCTGGAGGTGCAGCGAGGCCAGGACCGCAAGGCCTTTGTGCTGAAGATCGGCCAGCGCCCCCGGCCCAAGGCCGAAGACAACCCGAACTGAGCAGGCGTTGCCCTTGCCAGGGCCGGGCCCCGCGGCGACGGATCAGGACTGCGCGTCCCGGTCCTCCTGCGCTTCGCCGGGTGTCCTCGTGGCCCGGATGAAGGCCCCCGCGGCCCAGATGCCCATCTCGTACAGCAGGCACATGGGGACGGCCAGCGCCAGCTGGGAGACGATGTCCGGCGGCGTGATGATGGCCGCGATCACAAAGGCCAGCACGATGAAGTAGCCGCGGAACTCGCGCAGCTTCTCCACCGTCACCAGGCCCATGCGGGCCAGCACCACGACCACCACCGGCACCTCGAAGGCGGCGCCGAAGGCGATGAACATGGTCATCACGAAGCCCAGGTAGGCCTCGATGTCCGGCGCGGCCATGATGCTCTTGGGCGCAAAGCCCTGGATGAACTTGAAGACCTGGCCGAAAACGAAGAAGTAGCAGAAGGCCACGCCGATGAAGAAGAGCACCGTGCTGGACACCACCAGGGGCAGGACCAGGCGCTTCTCATGCGAATAGAGCCCCGGCGCCACAAAGGCCCAGACCTGGTACAGCACCACCGGCAGGGCCAGCAAGAAGCCCGCCAGCAGGGTGATCTTCAAGGGCACCAGAAAGGGCGAGAGCACGTTGGTGGCGATCATCGACGAACCCTTGGGCAGATGCGCCACCAGCGGCGCCGCCAGCAGGTCGTAGAGGCCGGCGGGGCCGGGATAGAGGCACAGCAGGCCAAAGGCGACGCCAATGGCCAGCAGCGCCCGGATCAACCGATCGCGCAGCTCGATCAGGTGCGACACGAAAGGCTGTTCGGTGCCAGCCAGTTCGTCATCAGGAGAAGAACTCATGGGAGGGGGCGCGACCTTGCGTGAGACTTGGGACGGAAGCGGGCCACGCGGGCCGCGCCGGATTGCACATGGCGTCGCACGCCTTGCTGCTTCTTGTACCAGAGCGGCACGGCGCCACGCTTGACGCGCCATTTCTTGCCCGGATGGCGATAGGCCGGCGGCAGCGGTTCGTAGCCGCTGCCCTCGCCGCCAATGCTCTGCCAGGTCTGGTCAAAGGCCTGCGTGGCCGTGTTGAGCTCCTGCTGCACGCTTTGTTCGACGTCGCGCGCGGCGTCCTCGAACTGGCCCTTCATCTTCTTGAGCTCCTCGAGCTCCATGGAGCGATCGACCTCGGCCTTGACTTCCGCCACATAGCGCCGGGCCTTGCCCATCAGATGGCCGGCGGTGCGCGCCACCTTGGGCAGGCGCTCCGGCCCGATCACGATCAGGGCCACGGCGCCAATCAGCGCCAGCTTGTCAAAGCCGAAATCAATCATCCGCGCTCAGCTCAGGACTTGGTCTTGGCGTCCACATCGACCGTGTTCTGGTCCTGCGCCTTGTTGTGGCTCACCTGCTGAGCCGGTGCGTCGGCGGAACCGTCCTTCATGCCGTCCTTGAAGCCCTTGACGGCGGCACCCAGGTCGGAGCCCACATTGCGCAACTTCTTGGTGCCGAACACCATCACCACCACCACCAGCACGATCAGCCAGTGCCAAATGCTCAGTCCACCCATTGTGGTCTCCTCAAAAGCCAATACTTGATTCTAGGCTCCTGCCCGTGACAGCCTCTTGCGACTGGGCAGAAGACCCTGATTCATCAATTTTTCAAGAAGGGCTCAGCCCTTGAGCCACGGACGAGGTCCGCCCATGGCGTGCATGTGCAGATGGTAGACCTCCTGCCCACCATCCGGCCCGGTGTTGATCACGGTGCGAAAGCCGTTGACCACGCCCAGCTCGCGCATCAGCTTCGGCGCCAGCACGTTCATGCGGCCCAGCAGCGGCGCATGCTCTTCGCTGAGCTCGGCCATGCTGGGAATATGCAGCTTGGGGATGATCAGCACATGCACCGGCGCCCAGGGATGGATGTCATGGAATGCCAGCAGCTCCTGGTCTTCGTAGACCTTCTTGGCCGGGATCTGGCCGGCGATGATCTTGCAAAAGATGCAGTTGGGGTCGTGGGACATGTGTTCCTCTTGCGTGGGTGAGGCAGCGGCCTCAATCTTTCTTGCGGGCCGCGAATTCCTCCAGCCCCGACAGCCCTTCGCGCCGCGCCAGTTCGTTCAGCACATCCGCCGGCTTCAGGCCCAGGGCGCTGAGCGCGATCATGGAGTGGAACCAGAGGTCGGCCACCTCGTAGGTGAGCTTGGCGCGATCGCCGTCCTTGGCAGCCAACACCACCTCGGTGGCTTCCTCGCCGACCTTCTTCAGGATGCTGTCCAGGCCCTTGTGGAAAAGCTTGGCCACATAGCTGGCGGACGGGTCGCCGCCGGCCTCGGGCTTGCGGGAGTCGATGGTCTCGCCCAGGCGGGCCAGGATGTCGTTGCCGTTCATGGCGCTCACTTGCTGTAGATGTCGTCCGGGTCCTTGAGCACGGGCTCCACTGCGGTCCACTGCCGGCCGTCCAGCCGCTGGTAGAAGCAGCTGTGCCGGCCGGTATGGCAGGCGATGCCCGGCTCGTGGCCGCGCTGGGTGATCTTGAGCAGGACCACGTCGTTGTCGCAGTCCAGGCGCATCTCGTGGACTTGCTGGACGTGGCCTGACTCCTCGCCCTTGTGCCAGAGCTTCTGGCGCGAGCGGCTCCAGTACACGGCCTCGCCCGTCTCAGCCGTGAGGCGCAGGGCCTCGCGGTTCATCCAGGCGAACATCAGCACGTCGCCCGTGTCGCGCTCCTGGGCGATGACGGGCACCAGGCCCTGCTCGTCCCACTTGATCTGATCCAGCCAATCCATGGCGGCAGTGTACTCAGCCATGGTGGGTGGTCCCCTGGAAGCCCCGCTCGGCGGCGAACCACTGGAGCACGGGGATGGTGCCCGGCAGCACGGGCTGCACCGTCACCGGCAGGCCCTGCCAGGCCATCTGCTGGCCCTCGCGCATCTCGAACTCGCCCTGCCAGTCGTAGACCTTGCAGAAGTGCAGCCGCACCCGGGCATGGGGATAGTCCATCACCTCGATCTTCCACGGATGGGCGGCCCCGATGGTGATGCCCAGTTCCTCGTGCAGCTCGCGGCGCAGGGCCTGCTCCACCGTTTCTCCGGCCTCGAGCTTGCCGCCCGGATACTCCCAGTAGCCGGCGTACACCTTGCCCTCGGGACGGGAGGTCAGCAGGAAGTCGGCCTCACGGCCCTGGGCGTCGCGCTTGACGAGCACGCCCACGGCCACATCCACGGGGACGCGATCGGTCGTGGTCATCGATTCATTCATCGATTCATTCGTCATGGGATCGTCATGAGATTCAGGCCTGGTCGAGGCCGTCGGGAATGGGGGCATCGGCCGGACTGCGCGAGCCAGCGGCAGCAGGGCCGCCGCGCCCGGCCATGTCGCGGGCGAACTGGTAGGCCACGCGGCCGGAGCGCGAGCCGCGCTCCAGCGCCCAGATCAGCGCCGGCTGGCGTGCCGCGGCGATGGCGGCCTCGTCCAGGCCGAAGTGGCGCAGCCATTGGGCGGCGATGGCCAGGTACTCCTGCTGGCTGAAGGGATAGAAGCTGATCCACAGCCCGAAGCGCTCGGAAAGCGAGACCTTCTCCTCGATGGCCTCGCCGGGATGCAGTTCGCCGTTCTCATCGACCTTGGCGGCCAGGTTGTCGCGCATCTGCTCGGGCAGCAGATGGCGGCGGTTGCTGGTGGCGTAGATCAGCAGGTTGTCGCAGGCCGCGGCGATGGAGCCGTCCAGCATGGACTTCAGCGCCTTGTAGCCGGCCTCGCCCTCTTCGAAGCTGAGGTCGTCGCAAAACACGATGAAGCGCTCGGGCCGCTCCGCCACCAGGTCGACGAGATCGGGCAGGTCGACCAGGTCGGCCTTGTCCACCTCGATGAGGCGCAGCCCCTGGTCCGCGAACTCGTGGAGCACCGCCTTGATCAGCGAGCTCTTGCCCGTGCCGCGCGCGCCGGTCAGCAGCACGTTGTTGGCCGGCCGGCCCTGCACGAACTGGCGGCTGTTTTGCAGCAGGCGCTCCTTCTGCGCGTCGACCTCCTTCAGCGCATCCAGCCGGATGGCGGCCACGTGACGCACCGGCTCCAGCACCGGCACGCCGCGCCGACGGCGGTAGCGAAAGGCGCTGGAGGCCGACCAGTCGGGCGCCGCCAGCACCGGTGGCAGCAGGGACTCCGCACGGGCCAGCAGGCTTTCCGCGCGACTCAGGAACTGGGCAAGGGCATCGGTGGACATGACGGTCTTCCCTGGGGCGCCCGACAAGCGGTCAGGCGAAGAAGAATCGAATGAAAGCGGACGAAAGCGAATGACGGCGAACGACGGGACGGCGGGACCTCGGCCAGCAGCCGCGGGTTCAGCGCGCCAGCAGGCCCAGGGCCACGTCCAACTGCTCGGTGGGCATGCGCTTGAAGCCGGAGCGGGCATAGCGCTGCAGCCGGCCGATGATGAAGCTCACCAGCACCGAGGCCTGGGCGTTGGCCTGCACTGTGGGCGTCTCCGAGCCCTCGGCCTCGGCCGCCTGGCGCAGCACCTGGCGCAGCGTGGCCTCGACACGGTCAAAGAACAGGTTCATGCGCTGGATCAGCCGCTCGTTCTCGTACACCAGGGCGTCCCCCACCATCACCCGGCTCATGCCCGGGTTGCGCTCGCCGAACTGCAGCAGCACCGACACGATGCGCTGTGCCTGCACCAGGCCGGGGGCCTCGCGCTCGGTGATCTGGTTCAGCAGCGTGTAGATGCTGGATTCGATGAATTCGATCAGGCCCTCGAACATCTGGGCCTTGCTGGCGAAATGACGGTACAGGGCTGCCTCGCTGACCTCCAGGCGGCCCGCCAGCGCGGCCGTGGTCACGCGCTCGGCGCCGGGCTGCTCCAGCATGCTGGCCAGCGTCTGCAGGATCTGCACGCGGCGCTCGCCAGGCTTGGGCCGGGAGCGGCGCTTGGTCTCGGGGGCCGCCGCCTGGGCGGTACCGGCGGCAGGGTCTTCGGGGTCCAGGTCTGGGTTGGCGGCGAGGTGCATGGCGCTTTGGATTCTGGCACAGGCCCGCGCCGCCCCAACGGCACAGCAGCGTTACATGCGCCGCCCGCCCTCAGTCACGCAGCCAGCCCAGGCGCCGAGCCTCGTAGATGGCCTCGACCTTGGAGCGCACCTGCAGCTTGCGGTAGATGCGCTTCACATAGGTCATCACCGTGTGCGGCGAGACCTGCAGGAACTGGGCGATTTCATCGAAGGTGAAGCCCTTGGCCGCCAGATGCAGCACCCGCGACTCCTGCTCCGACAGGGCGATGACGTTTTCGTCCAGCGGCGCCGCACCGGTTTCCGGCGGCAGCCCGTGCAAATGCTGGGTGCCGGCGTTCAGGCGCAGCAGCAGGCGGCGGGCGATGACGGGGCTGATGGGGCTGCCGCCGCTGCGCAGCGCGCGCAGCTGGTCGGGAAGGTCCAGGGCCAGGCTGTCCTTGAGCAGGTAGCCCGTGGCGCCGGCTTCGATGCTGGACAAGACATGTTGTTCATCCCCGAAGACCGAAATCACCATGACCTCGCAGTCCGGGTGCGCCTGCGCGGCATGGCGGATCAGGTCGATGCCGCTGCCGCCCGGCAGGTCCAGGTCGACCAGCAGCACGTCGGGGCGCAACTGGTCGAACATCTTGCGGCCCTGCTGCAGGTCTGAGGCCATGCCCAGCAGGCGGATGTCACTGGCTTGGGACAAGGACTTCTCGAAGGCTTCCCGAAACCGGACTTGGTCTTCGACGATCAGAACGCTGAACAATGACATGGGCTTGTCGTTCTTCTGTACCCGGCTGTGCGGGGCAGATGCACCGCTGCCTCTGCGTGGCGCATGCTACCGTCAAAAGCAGGCCGTTGGCACCGGGCGTTCAGGGGGCTATGGAAAACCCCCTCCGTCCTTGTCCGTAGTGCGGACGAGTGCACGCCAGCGCAGGTCGCACAGGCCATGCACGCGCCGGTCCACATAGGCCGGGCGCCGTCGCAGCGGCCGGCCGGCCTCGGGGCCGTGCGCGGCGACCTTGGTCCAGCGCTGCAGCCACACGGTGCGCAGCCCCAGGGCCCGGGCCGCCTTCTGATGCATCAGGCTGTCCTCGACCAGCACGCAGCGGCTGGCCGGCAGCTGCAGCCGCGCCAGCACATGGCGGAACATGCGCCGGTCCGGCTTGGGCCGCAGCTGGCCGAACATGGCCATCTGCTCCAGCGCGATCACGCCTTCGAAGGCCTGCGCCAGGCCAACCGCCCGCAACACGCGCCAGGCATAGGCCTCGGGGCCATTGGTCAACAGGAACTTGCGCCCCGGCAGGCGGGCCAGCGCCGCGAGGTCGTGGGCATGGCCGTGCAGGTGCGCCTCCATGCCGGGCAAGGCATGGGTCTCGGCCAGGAAATGGGCGGCGTCCACGCCATGGTGGCGCACCAGGCCGGTCAGCGTGGCGCCGTAGCGGGCCCAGTACAGGCGGCGCAGGCGATTGGCCTCCTCGGTGTCGACGGCCATGTGCTGCTCGATGTAGCGCGTCATGGCCACGTTCAGCGCGGCGAACACCCGGTCCGAGGCGTTGTGCAGGGTGTTGTCCAGGTCGAAGAGCCAGACCAGGTCGCGGCCCCGCCGGCGGGCCCGGCCGGTCGGGCACAGGGGTGGGCGCCGCATCAGGAGAGCATCAGGCCGGTTTCGCGGGCGGCGGCGCTCAGTGCGAACGGATCATGGTGCCGTAGGCCTGGTCGGAGAGGATCTCCAGCAGCATGGCATGCGGCACGCGCCCGTCGATGATGTGCACCGCATTGACGCCGCTCTTGGCCGCGTCGATGGCGCCGGCGATCTTGGGGATCATGCCGCCGCTGATGGTGCCGTCCGCCACCAGCTCGTCGATGCGTTTGGGCGTCAGCTCGGTCATCAGCTGCCCTTGCTTGTCCAGCACGCCGCGGATGTTGGTCAGCATCAGCAGCTTCTCGGCCTGCAGCACGGTGGCCAGCTTGGCGGCCACGACGTCGGCGTTGATGTTGTAGCTCTCGTTGTGCTCGCCAAAGCCGATGGGGCTGACCACGGGGATGAACTGGTCGTCCTGCAGGGCCTTCACCACACTGGGGTCGATGGAGACGATGTCCCCCACCTGGCCGATGTCGTGCTCCTTGCTGGGATCGTCCTTGTCCTGGACCTTGAGCTGCTTGGCGCGGATCATGCCGCCGTCGCGGCCCGTCAGGCCCACGGCCTTGCCGCCGGCGGCGTTGATCAGGCCGACCACGTCCTGCTGCACCTCGCCGGCCAGCACCCACTCGACCACGTCCATGGTCTCTTTGTCCGTGACGCGCATGCCCTGGATGAAGTGGCCCTTCTTGCCCAGCTTGGTGAGCAGCTCCTCGATCTGCGGCCCGCCGCCGTGCACCACCACCGGGTTCATGCCCACGAGCTTCAGCAGCACCACGTCCTCGGCAAAGTCCTGCTGCAGCACCGGGTCGGTCATGGCGTTGCCGCCGTACTTGATCACGATGGTCTTGCCGTGGAACTTGCGGATATAGGGCAGCGCCTGGGACAGGATCTCGGCCTTCTCGCGCGGGGCGATGTGGGAGACGTCGGTGTGCAGGGCGGGGTCGTTCTTCATGGAGCGGCTCGGCAAGTGGTGCAGCAAGGTGCAGGAAAGCGGTGGGACTGCAGAAAAAGCCAGGGAGCTCAGGCAGCCCGCGCGGGACTCGCGGCGATTGTAGGACCGCACTCCGCCCACGTGGGGCTGTCAAGAGCTGCGCGAAAGGAGAACGCTTCGCATTGAAGAAACGCAGGCCGCGCAGGGGCGAGAATCCGGCCCATCATGCAAGTCAGCAGCTACCTCAAGCTCTCCATCGCGGTGGCCGCCGTCACCATCGCCCTGAAGACCGGGGCCTGGTATTGGACGGACTCCGTCTCCCTGCTCTCGGACGCCCTGGAGTCCCTGGTCAACCTGGCCGGCGCCATGTTCGCCCTGGCCATGGTGACCGTGGCGCAGCGGCCGCCGGACGAGGACCACCCCTTCGGCCACCACAAGGCCGAGTACTTCTCCAGCGGCTTCGAGGGCGTGCTGATCTTCGCGGCGGCGGCCGGCATCATCTGGGCTGCCGTGCACCGGATGCTGAACCCGCAGCCGGTGGAGCAGCTGGGGCTGGGCATGGTGCTCTCGCTCGTCAGCTCGGCGCTCAACGGCGGGCTGGCCTGGGCCATGCTGAAGAAGGCCCGCGAGCACCGCTCCATGGCCCTGGAGGCCGACGCCCGCCATCTCTTCACCGACGTCTGGACCTCCATCGGCGTGGTGGCCGGCCTGATCGGCGTTCTGGCCACCGGCTGGCTGTGGCTGGACCCGGTGATCGCCATCCTCGTGGCCCTGAACATCCTGCGCGAAGGCGCGCTGCTGGTGATGGAGTCCGCCGCCGGCCTGATGGACGAAGCCCTGGACCCCGCGAGCCAGGCCGCCATCCAGGCCGTGCTGGCGCGCTGCAGCCACCACCAGGTGCGCTTCGACCACATCGCCACGCGCGTCTCCGGCCAGCGTCGCTACGTGGACATGCACATGCACATGCCCGCCAGTTGGTCCCTGGGCCAGGCCGCCGCCGAGCGCGGTGCGGTGGAGCGCGCGCTGATGGAGGCCGTGCCGGGCCTGCGCGCCAGCATCCAGCTGCTGCCCATGGATGTCGAGGCGCATTTCAACGATCCCAAGGACATGGAGGGCATCGGCCCATGATCGCGATCCTGCAGCGCGTGCGCGAAGCCCGGGTGGAAGTGGCCGGCCCCATCACAAGGCGCGTCACCGGCCAGATCGGCACCGGCCTGCTGATGCTGGTCTGCGCCGAGCCTGCCGACACCGAGGCCATCGCCGAAAAGCTGATCCAGAAGGTGCTCAAGCTGCGTGTTTTCAGCGATGAGTCGGGCAAGATGAACCGCAGCGTCCAGGATGTTGGCGGCGGCCTGCTCATCGTCTCCCAGTTCACGCTCGCGGCCGACACCAGCGGCGGCAACCGCCCCAGCTTCTCGGGCGCTGCGCCGGCCGAGCTGGGCCGGCATCTTTACGAGCATTGCCTGACTTTTGCCCGCAGCCAGCACGGCTTGGTACAAAGCGGCGAGTTCGGCGCCGACATGCAGGTGCACCTGGTCAACGATGGCCCGGTCACCGTGCCCATGCGCATGAACTGACCCCATCCCGCCGTCAACGAAACAGCCACAAAGGAGCCGCCATGCTCACCTACGCCACCCTGGGCAGCAATGACCGCCAAGCCGCCAAGCGCTTCTATGACGCCGCCCTGGCGCCGCTGGGCATCAAGAGCACCTACGCCGATGGCGACTTCTGCGGCTACGGTCCCGACGTGCCGGACGCCAAGGCCTTTCTCTGGATCTGCAAGCCCTACAACGAGGCCCCCGCCACCGTGGGCAATGGCAGCATGCTGGCCCTGGCCGCCGGCACCCGCGCCCAGGTGGACGCCGTGCATGCCGCGGCGCTGGCGGCGGGGGGCCGCTGCGAAGGCAAGCCGGGGCTGCGCGACTATGCACCGAACTTCTATGCCGCCTACTTCCGTGACCTGGACGGCAACAAGCTGGCCGTGGTCTGCACCGCCGCCGAGGCCTGAGCCCGAGGACGCCGCCCGTGAGCACCGCACCGCGCATCATCCCCATCGCCGGCACCGAAGGTCACGCAGCCCAGCGGGACCAGCCGCGCGAGGACCGTCGCATCGAAGGCGCTCCGCAGCGCCAGACCTGGCTGATGCATGAGGCCGGCCCCATGAGCGCCGGCGTCTGGGCCTGCGAGGTGGGCCGCTGGCGCATCGAGTTTCCGGCCGGCAAGCAGGAGTACTTTCATGTGCTGGAGGGCCGCGTCTGCCTGCATGGCGAGGACGGCAGCCGCACGGAAATCGGCCCGGGCGAAGGCGCCGTCATCCCGCCGGGCTTCCGGGGCGAGTTCGAGGTGCTGGCACCCGTGCGCAAGCACTTCGTGCTGGTGGAACTGGCTCCCTGAGCGCCGGCGCAAGCAAAGCTAACAACTCAAAAGCGCGTCCAGCTCGCCACGCGGGCATTGAAGAAGCCGCTCTGCTCATAGGCCCGGTGGATCAGGCCCTGCTGGCGCAGCTGGGCCAGGCCGGCATTGATCTGCGCCCGCAGCCGCGGCCCCAGCGCATGCGTGCCGGAGATCAGGAAATGGCGCGTGCCCCGCATGCGCAGCTTGATCCCGGGCACCGGAACGAGGCGGATGCCTTCGACGGTCAGCGAGAGATCCGGCGTGGCCTGAAAGGGCGCCAGCAGCAGGTCGGCACGGCCTTGCTGCACCATGCGCGGCATCAGGTTCCAGCTCGCCACATGCTGGAGCTGCACCATGCCCAGCTGCTCCAGGGTCAGCCAGTCCACCCGCCAGCTGCGGTTGCTGAGCACGCGCAGCTGGCGCAACTCGGCCAGGCTGCGGGCCCCCAGGGCCTTCTCGTTGTCCGGCGTGGTGTAGAAGCCCACCTCGAATTCGCCTTCGTCCAGCACGGGATCGCTGAACAGCAGGCCTTCGGGCTTGGGAAAATCCTCGCGCCAGTAGCTGGTCGCGCTGCAGGCGGCATGGCCCAGGCGCAGTTCGGCCTGCAGACGCTGGCTGGTGGGCATGGGCGTCAGGCTCAATCGCAGCTCGCCGTCCTGCCGGGCCAGGGCCTGCTGCAGCAGCAGCACCTCGATCACGTCGCGCCGCGCGTGCGGCCCGCCGTAATCGCTGATGCTCACCGGATCGCGGCCGGCCAGGAAGCGCTGATAGTCCAGCAGCACGTCGTCCGGAATCAGGGCTGGCAGCTGTCTGCCTGCCGCCGCCAAGCCGGCCTCAGAGCCCGCCCAGGCGCCGTCCAGGGCCCGGACGGGCAGCGGCAAGGCCGCGGCCAACCCCAGGTAAAGCAAGCCGCGCCGCGGCAGCAGTGGCTCGGCAGAAGCAGCCGGAGCATGACGAAAACAGGACATCGGGAGCACGCGCCAAGGCGCAGGGGAAAGACGGGACTGAACGGGCAGCGGGTGGGCCTGGGATGGGCAGTGGCGCTGACCAGAAGCAAGAATACTTCAGCCCAGGGCAGCCCCGCGGCTTCCCCCTGCGAGCCGCCCAAGCTCAGTCCGCGTACTGGCCGGCCGCCTTGATCACCGTGCCCCACTTGTTGATCTCGTCCGACACGAACTTCTTGTGCTGGGCGGGATTGGTGCGGGCGTCCTCCACGATCACCGCCCCCAGGGCCTCCTGGCGCTTGTGCAGCTCGGGGTCCTGCAGGGCCTTCTTCAGGCCGGCGTTGAGCTTGTCCAGCACGGGCTTGGGCGTTCCCTTGGGTGCGTAAAGGCCATGCCAGATGGCCACCTGGAAGCCTTGCAGCCCCAGCTCGTCCAGGGTGGGCAGCTTGGCCAGGGCCGGGCTGCTCAGGCGCTTCAGCGAGGTCACGGCATAGGCCTTGATCTTGCCGCCCTCGATCTGCGACGTGGTGTTGGTGGTCTGGTCGCACATGATGTCCACCTGGCCACCGATCAGGTCGGTCATGGCCGGGCCGGTGCCCTTGTAGGGTACCGTGGTCATGTCCACCTTGATGGTGCTCTGGAACAGCAGGCCGCACAGGTGCGAGGCCGAGCCCAGGCCGGCGTTGGCCAGGTTGACCTTCTCCTTGTTGGCGCTGATCCACTTCGCGAGCTCGCCATAGTTGGCCGCTGCCATGGAAGGGCGCGCCACCAGGGTCATGGGCACCTCGTTGATCAGGCCCAGGTATTCGAAGTCGTCCAGGGTCTTGTACTGCAGGTTGCGATAGAGCGCCGGCGAGGTCGCCATGCCGATGTGGTGCAGCAGCACCGTGTAGCCGTCCGGCGCAGCCTTGGCCACCTTGGTCGCACCCAGGGTGCCGCCGGCGCCGCCGACGTTCTCGATGACCAGGGTGGCGTTCAGCGTCTTGCGCAGAGACTCGGCCAGATCGCGCGCCACCTTGTCGGTGGGGCCGCCCGCCGAGAAGGGCACGACGATGGTGATGGGCTTTTCGGGGTAGTCGGCCCGGGCGGCCAGCGGCAGGGCCAACAGGCCGGCCAGGGTGAGCATGCCGAGGGCAGACGGACGGGTTCGCATGGGCGGTCTCCTTTGTAATGGCCAGAGGCCTGCGCCATGCTAAGGGAGCTGATCCCCCTCTGCACTTCGGAAACTACCGATGTGGCTTCAAAGTGCGCACGCCGTGCCGCAAGGCTTGACGGCCCCGAGGGCGCTTGATGCAGCGCAATGTCAGTCGAAGCGGCGCCGATCCTCGATCACGCGCCCGTCGTTGGGCAGGCTGCCTGGGGGCACGAACAGCACCTCGCCGCGCAGCTTGGTGACATCGCGCAAGGCCGCCACGAGCTGCTCTGCCAGGCCGTCCGGGGCCGCACCCAGCTCAACCTGCAGGCTCATGCGATCCTGGGCCAGCTCGCCTTCCACCACCAGCCGGCCACGGCCCAGCACGGGGAAGCGCTTGAGCACCTCGCTCACCTGCCCCGCGTGCACGAACATGCCGCGCACCTTGGCGCTCTGGTCCGCCCGGCCCATCCAGCCCCTGATGCGGGCGTTCGTCCGCCCGGTGGGGCAGTGGCCCGGCATCAGGGCCGAGAGATCGCCGGTGCCGAAGCGGATCAGCGGATAGTCCGGATTCAAGGTGGTCACCACCACCTCACCGACCTCGCCCTCGCCCACCGGATCCCCGGTGCCGGGGCGCACGATCTCGACGATCACGCCCTCGTCCAGCACCAGGCCTTCGCGGGCCGGCGTCTCGTAGGCGATCAGGCCCAGGTCGGCCGTGGCATAGCACTGATAGGCGGTGATGCCGCGCTCCAGCAGCCAGTCGCGCAGCGCCGAAGGGAAGGCTTCGCCGCTGACCATGGCCTTGCGCAGGGGCAGCGGCTGTCCGCTCTCGGCGGCCTTTTCGACGAGGATCTTCAGAAAGCTGGGGGTGCCGATATAGCTCACGGGTCGCAGCTCGGCCATGGCCTGCAGCTGCAGCTCGGTATTGCCCACGCCGCCGGGGAAGACCGTACAGCCCAGGGCATGGGCACCGCCTTCCATCATCGAACCGGCCGGCGTCAGGTGGTAGCTGAAGCAGTTGTGCGCCAGCTCGCCGGCGCGAAAGCCGGCAGCATGCAGCGCGCGCGCCGCGCGCCAGTAGTCGGGCCGCGCGCCCTCGGGCTCGTATATCGTCCCGGGCGACTGGAACACGCGGCGCGCGGCGCCCCAGCCGATGGCCGAGAAGCCGCCGAAGGCGTCGCCCCCCGCGGCTCGCACGGCCCGCTGGCGGGCCAGCAGCTCGTGCTTGCGCGTGACCGGCAGGCGGGCCAGCGCTGTGCGCGAAGTGATGGTCCCGGCATCGACATCGGCCAGCAGCTCGGCGAACGCCGCCGTGCGCGCTTGAGCCAGCGCGATCTGCCGAGGCAGAGCCGCCATCAGCGCCGATTCGCGCACCTGCGGGTCGCGGGCTTCCAGGCTGTCGTAGAACTCACTCATCGGCGTCACTCCATCCCGACAGGCTTTTCTTCACCAGGGCCAGGAAGTCGCGCAGCTGCGCGCTGTCCTTGACCGTCTTCTCAGTCCACTCGGGCGTGCGGGCTGGCCGCCTGACCAGCGCCACCTGCAGCACCGCCCCGTCCACCGCGGCCCGCGCTATGGCCATGCCGCGCCGCTCGAAGCGCCCTTCGCGCTCCGTGAGCCCCAGCTCGCGCAGGTCCCGCCGCAGCTTCTGCAGCGCCTCCTCCGGCTTGAAGGCTGGCAGTGCAAAGCCCCAGTTCTCATCACTCATGGCAAGTCACCTCGCTCCATGCAAAGAGTGCTCGGCGCGGCCGGCGTTCGACCCGCACGAACACCGCCGATCCGGCTCCTCCGGGCGGCCGGTGCGGCCCCCTTGAGGGGGCTGAGGCCGTAGGGGGTGGGTCACGAATCCCCAGTCGTTGTCGCTACTCATTGCATGCCCCGATTGATCGAGTGACGCCCGAGGATCCGGCTTCGCCGGTAGGGGGTGGTCCATCACGCCAACCACCGCTTGCGCCGCTTGTAGCTCTTGACGTCCTTGAAGCTCTTGCGGTCCCCGCCGCCCATGCCCAGGTAGAACTCCTTGACGTCTTCGTTCTCGCGCAGGTCCTTGGCCTCGCCATCCATCACCACGCGGCCGTTTTCCAGGATGTAGCCATAGTCGGCGTAGCGCAGGGCCATGTTGGTGTTCTGCTCGGCCAGCAGAAAGGTCGTGCCTTCCTTGCTGTTGAGGTCCTTCACGATCTCGAAGACTTCCTCGACGATTTGCGGGGCCAGGCCCATGGAGGGCTCGTCCAGCAGCACCATTTTCGGGTTGGCCATCAGCGCGCGGCCGATGGCGCACATCTGCTGCTCGCCGCCGGAGGTGTAGGCCGCCTGGCTGCTGCGGCGGGTCTTCAGCCGGGGAAAGTAGTTGTAGACCTTGTCCAGGGTTTGCTGCACCGCGGCTTTGCCGTCCCGGCGCGTGTAGGCCCCGGTGAGCAGGTTCTCCTCGATGCTCAGGTGGGCGAAGCAGTGCCTCCCCTCCATCACCTGCACCACGCCGCGGTTGACCATGTCGGCCGTGCTGAGCTTCTCGATGCGCTCGCCGCGCAACTCGATCGAGCCCTTGGTCACCTCGCCCCGCTCACCCTCCAGCAGGTTGGAGACCGCGCGCAGCGTGGTCGTCTTGCCCGCGCCATTGCCGCCCAAGAGGGCCACGATGCCGCCTTCCTTCACCTGCAGCGACACGCCCTTGAGCACGAGGATCACATGGTTGTAGATCACCTCGATGCCATTGACGTTCAGAAGCACATTGCTCATTTCAGTTCTCCATGCTTGCACACGGCGCCCGCACCGCAGGTCACGTGCGAGCCAAGCGGCGCCCGAGGATTCGGCTTTGCCGAGCCTACGGGCGCGCCCCCTCGAGGGGGCCGACGAAGTCGGTAGGGGGTGGTCCATGCCCCGCCCTCCTGGAGGGCGGGGATGGGGTGGGCGCCCATGCAATCACCGGGGCACCTGAGATTGCCAGTCCTCAGGACTGGCAATCCTCCGGTGTCCTGCGCTGCTGCCGTTTCTCGGCCGCGTACTTGTCCGCCGTGCTCTTGACCAGGGGCTTGATGATCTGCTCATCGGCCTGGTACCAGCCGTCGACGAAGTTCCACTTTTTGCCATCCCAGGTGTGGACGCGGGCCCAGTTGGCGCCCATATGGTCCACGCAGGAGGTGGAGACCGGGCGCATCACGCCGGCCAGGCCCAGGGCGTCGAGCTTCTTCTGGTCCAGCGCCAGGTTCTCCAGGCCCCAGCGGACCTGCTCGCCCGTCATGACCTTGCCTTTGCCAAAGCGTTCCTGCGCGCGGCGCACGCCTTCCACGCCCATGGCAGCGGACAGCAGGCCGCGCATGTAGAGCACCTGGCCCACCTCTTCCTTGTTGGTCCCCGTGCCCTGGCCCTTGGCATAGACTTCCTTCAGGATGTCCTGCACCACCTTGGACTGCGGCTCGGCGCCATGCTGCATGGTCACGGCGCTGTAGCCCTTGGCCCCATCGCCCACGTCCTTGACGTCAGGCTCGGCACCGGCCCACCACACGCCATACATCTTCTCGCGCGGATAGCCGGTGGCCTGCGCTTCCTTCAGCGCGGTGGAGTTCATCACCCCCCAGCCCCACAGGAAGATGTAGTCCGGCCGGCTCTGGCGCACCTGCAGCCAGGTGGCCTTCTGCTCCACGCCCGGCGCGGTCACGGGCAGCAGCTGCAGCTCGAAGCCGTGCAGCTTGGCGCGCTCCTGCAGCAGCGGGATGGGTTCCTTGCCGTAGGGGCTGTCGTGGTAGACCAGGGCGATCTTCTTGCCCTTGATCTTGTCCCAGCCGCCCTCCTTCTTGACCACGTGCTGCAGCAGCACGTCGGCAGCCACCCAGTAGGTGCCCAGCAGCGGGAAGTTCCACTTGAAGACACCGCCGTCCTGGCTCTCGCTGCGGCCGTAGCCGGCGGTGATCAGGGGGATCTTGTCCACGGGGGCCTTCTCGGTCAACGCGAAGGTGGCGCCGGTGGAGAGCGGCTGGAACAGGGTCGCGCCCTTGCCCTTGAGGCGCTCATAGCACTCCACCGAGCGGTCGGTGGCATAGCCCGTCTCGCATTCCTCGAAGGTGAGCTTCACGCCGTTGATGCCGCCCTTGGCGTTGATCAGCTTGAGGTAGTCCACATAGCCGTTGGCCCAGGGCGTGCCATTGGGAGCATAGGCGCCGGTGCGGTACACCAGCACCGGGAAGAACTGCTCCTTGGCATCAGCTGCGGCCACCGAGGTGGACAGCCCGGCCAGACATGCCGACACAAGCGTGGCGGCGACTGCAAGCGACTTCAGTTTCAACATGGTGCCTGTCTCCTTGGCGTTTGCACTCGTGGTGCTGTTTTGAAGCGGTGTGATCAATGAGGGAAGGGCCAGAGCCGCAGCTTTTCCTTGGCCGTGGCCCACAAGCGCGCAATGCCGTGCGGCTCGACGATCAGGAAGAAGACGATCAGCGCGCCGAAGATCATGAACTCCAGGTGCGAGGCCGTCTCGGTGCCCAGCGGGATGCCCAGCCAGTGCGGGATCTGGTTCAGCAGGATGGGCAGCACGATGATGAAGGCCGCGCCGAAGAAGGCGCCCGAGATCGAACCCAGGCCGCCGATGATCACCATGAACAGGAGCTGGAAGCTGCGGTCGATGGAGAAGGCGGCCGGCTCCCAGGATCCCAGGTGCACAAAGCCCCACAAGGCGCCCGCCACGCCCACGATGAAGCTGGACACGGCAAAGGCACTGAGCTTGGCATACACCGGCCGGATGCCGATCACGCTGGCCGCCACGTCCATGTCGCGCATGGCCATCCACTCGCGGCCGACCGCCGAACGCACCAGGTTCTTGGTCAGCAGGGCGAAAAGCGCCAGGATGCTCAGGCAGAACAGGTACTTCTGCACCGGCGTCTCGATGGGCAGGCCCCAGACCTGGAGATCAGAGACCGAGACATTGCCGGAGGACGAATCGTGGGTGAACCACTTGATGCGCAGAAAGGCCCAGTCGCAGAAGAACTGCGCCGCCAGCGTGGCCACTGCCAGGTACAGGCCTCTGATGCGCAGCGAGGGAATGCCGAAGAACACGCCCACCACCGTGGCGCACAGCCCTCCGCCCAGCAGGGCCAGGATCAGCGGCATGCCCTCGATGCGGACCTGGAAGTTGTAGGCCGCATAGGCCCCCACGGCCATGAAGGCCCCCGTGCCCAGCGAGATCTGGCCGCAATAGCCCACCAGCACGTTCAGGCCCAGGGCGGCCAGGCCCAGGATCAGGAAGGGGATGAGGATGGCGCGGAAGAGGTATTCCGAGGCCAGCATCGGCACGCCGATGAAGGCCACCACCAGCAGCAGCCCGATGAAGATGGCGTCCTGGCGGATCGGGAAGATCTGGCTGTCGGCGCTGTAGCTCGTCTTGAACTGGCCGTTTTCGCGGTAGAGCATGGGGTTCTCCTGCTTTCTGGTCTTGGTCGCTCAGACGCGGTCGATGATCTTCTCACCGAACAGCCCCTGGGGCCGCACGAGCAGAAACACCAGCGCCAGCACATAGGCAAACCAGATCTCGATGCCGCCGCCCAGCATCGGCCCCAGGTAGACCTCCGAGACCTTCTCGCCCACCCCGATCAAGAGGCCGCCGATGATGGCGCCCGGCACCGAGGTCAGCCCGCCCAGGATCACCACCGGCAGCGCCTTCAGCGCCACCAGCGAGAGCGAGAACTGCACGCCCAGCTTGGAGCCCCAGATGATGCCGGCCACCAGCGCCACGAAGCCCGCCACGCTCCAGACGATGATCCAGATGCGCGAGAGCGGAATGCCGATGGACTGCGCCGCCTGGTGGTCGTCCGCCACCGCTCGCAGGGCGCGGCCGGTGGCCGTCTTCTGGAAAAAGAGCGCCAGCAGGGCGACGAGGCCCGCGGCAATCAGGGCCGCGACCAGGTCTTCCTTGTTGACCAGCACGCCGCCGCTGAAAGTCTGCTCGAAGAGGAAGAGCGGGTCCTTGGGCAGGCCGATGTCGATCTTGTAGATGTCCGAGCCGAACAGGGTCTGCCCCAGCCCTTCGAGGAAGTAGGTGATGCCCAGCGTGGCCATCAGCAGCGTGATGCCTTCCTGGTTGACCAGCTTGCCCAGCACGAAGCGCTCGATGGTCCAGGCCACCGCCACCATCACCGCACAGGCCGCGGCGAAGGCCAGCACATTGGCCAGCACGGGGTTGTCAAAGCCCAGCCACTTCGGGATCCATTCCGAGAAGCGCGCCATGGCCAGGGCTGCGAACAGCACCATGGCGCCTTGGGCGAAGTTGAAGACGCCGGACGCCTTGAAGATCAGCACGAAACCCAGGGCGATCAGGGAATAGAGCATCCCTGTCATCAACCCGCCGAACACTGTCTCGATCAAAAAACCCATGTCAGTTCTCCATGCCGTCTTCAGGCATCTCTCTTCGCACCACCCGGCCTGACCTGCACGGCGACCGCGGATCCGGCTCTGCCGGGCCGCCGGTCGCGCCCCCTGGGGGGCTGAGGCCCGGCGCGGCCTGCAAGGCAGGCGCAGCCGGTACGGGGGTCAATGGCTTGTGCCGAGATAGGCTCGGATCACGTCTTCGTTGCTGCGGACCTCGTCCGGCGCGCCGTCGCCGATCTTCTTGCCGTAATCCAGCACCACCACGCGATCGGAGATGTCCATCACCACGCCCATGTCGTGCTCGATCAGCACGATGGTGGTGCCGAACTCGTCGTTCACGTCCAGGATGAAGCGGCACATGTCCTGCTTCTCTTCCACATTCATGCCGGCCATGGGCTCGTCCAGCAACAGCACCTGGGGCTCCATGGCCAGGGCGCGACCCAGGTCCACGCGCTTTTGCAGGCCGTAGGGCAGGCGGCCCACAGGCGTCTTGCGGTAGGCCTGGATTTCGAGGAAGTCGATGATGCGCTCGACCTTCGCGCGCTGCGCCACCTCCTCGGCCTCCGCGGCGCTGAAGCCGAAGGGGTTGCGAAACGCCTGCTGGATGAGATTGCTCTTCATGTGCAGGGTGCGGCCGGTCATGATGTTGTCCAGCACGCTCATGCCCTTGAAGAGCGCGAGGTTCTGGAACGTGCGGGCGATGCCCATCTCCGCCACCTGGCGGGAGTTCATGTGCCTGAAGGTCTGGCCCTTGAAGCTGATCTGCCCCTGCGTGGGGTGGTAGACCCCGTTGATGCAGTTGAGCATGGAACTCTTGCCCGCGCCGTTGGGGCCGATGATGGAACGGATCTCGTGCTCGCGAACGTCGAAGCTGATGTCGGTCAGGGCCTTCACCCCGCCGAAGGCCAGCGAGATGTTCTTGACCTCCAGGATCACGTCGCCGACTTTCTTGCTGCTGCTCGTGCTCATGAATCGCTTTCGTGCCCAGGCGTGATCAGGCCGCCCGACTCACGGCCGGGAAGGTCCGGGTGTCGAGGATCTTCAGGTCCGCCGCCACCTTGCCGGTGCGGCCGTCCTCGAACTTCACCGCGGTCTCGATGTACTGGTTGGCCTTGCCGCTGTAGAGCGCGTCGATCAGCACGCCATACTTCTCGGCGATGGCGCCGCGGCGGACCTTGCGGGTGCGGGTGAGCTCGCCGTCGTCGGCATCCAGCTCCTTGTGCAGGATCAGGAAGCGGGTGATCTGGCTGCCGGCCAGCAGGGTGTCCTGCGCGAGGTCGGCGTTGACCTGCTCCACGCAGCCCTTGATCAGCTCGTAGACCTCGGGCTTGGCCGCCAGGTCGGTGTAGCCGGCATAGGGCAGGTTGCGGCGCTCGGCCCAGTTGCCCACCGCCTCGAAGTCGATGTTGATGAAGGCGCAGACGCGGTCGCGCCGGTCGCCGAAGGCCACCGCCTCCTTGATGTGGGCGAAGAACTTGAGCTTGTTCTCCACGTACTTGGGCGCGAACATGGCGCCGTCGTTGGGACCACCGACGATGCGGCCCACGTCCTTGGCGCGGTCGATGATCTTCAGGTGCCCGTGGGCATCGATGAAGCCGGCGTCGCCCGTGTGGTACCAACCTTCGGGCGTCAGCACCTCGGCCGTGGCGGCTTCGTTCTTGTAGTAGCCCTTGAGCAGGCCGGGCGACTTCACCAGGATCTCGCCCGAATCCGCGAGCCGGATCTCCACGCCCTCGATGGGCACGCCCACGGTGTCGGCCCGCGCCTCGTTGTCGGGCTGCAGGCAGACGAAGACCGCGGTCTCGGTGGAGCCGTAGAGCTGCTTGAGGTTGATGCCGATGGAGCGGTAGAAGCTGAACAGGTCGGGCCCGATGGCCTCGCCCGCCGTGTAGGCCACCCGCACGCGCGAGAAGCCCAGGGTGTTGCGCAGCGGGCCGTAGATCAGCACGTCGCCGAGCAGGTACTTGATGCGGTCCAGCAGGCCCACGGGCTTGCCGTCCATCAGCGTCGGGCCCACGCGGCGCGCCAGCTTCATCGCGCGGTGGAAGAGCCCGCGCTTGAGCGCCGAGGCGTCCTCCATGCGGATCATCACCGTGGTCAGCAGGCCCTCGAAGACCCGCGGCGGCGCGAAGTAGTAGGTGGGCCCGATCTCCTTCAGGTCGATGGAGACCGTGCTGGCCGACTCGGGGCAGTTCACCACATAGCCGCAGGCCAGCCACTGCGCGTAGCTGAAGATGTTCTGGCCGATCCAGGCCGGCGGCAGGTAGGCCAGCACCTCTTCATGCGGGCCCAGTTGGTCGAAGCGGGCGCCGGCCAGGGCGCGGTCGACCAAGGTGGCATGGGTATGCACCACGCCCTTGGGATTGCCGGTGGTGCCCGAGGTGAAGAACATGGCCGCGACATCCGCCGGCCGGCCGGCCTCCACCCATTGCCCGAAGAGCTGCGGGTGGGCGCCGGCCTCGACCTCGCCGGCCGCGATCAGTGCATCCAGCGGATTGAGCCCGTGCTCATCGTAGTTGCGCAGGCCGCGCGGGTCGTCGAACCAGATGTGTCGCAGCTGCGGGCACTGCTCGCGGATCTCCAGCAGCTTGTCCACCTGCTCCTGATCCTCGACGATGGCATAGGCCACCTCGGCGTTGTTGAGCGGGTAGACGAACTCGGCCGCCACCGCGTCCTGGTACAGCGGCACGGGAATGGCGCCCAGGCTCTGGGCCGCCAACATGCTGGCATAGAGGCGCGGCCGGTTCTCGCCCACCACCACCACGTGCTGGCCGCGCTGCACGCCCGCCTGATGCAAGCCGTGGGCCAGGGCCTGCACCATCTCGGCCAGCTGCCGCCAGCTGAAGCTGTGCCAGATGCCGTATTCCTTCTCGCGCAAAGCCGCGTCGCCCGGACGCTGCTGCGCATGGGCCAGCAAGAGCCGGGGAAAGGTCGTCGCCGCAGAACTGCTCACCTTTGTCTCCTGGTATTCGAGTCGTCGCCCGGGGGGCGTTCGCCCGACTTTGTTGGCAGCAATGCTAGACCTTTACTTTGACGCCGTGTTGTCGTTGCAACGACATTTGAGAGAAATCACACTGGGCGTTTTCCCGGGGGGCTTTGACACCGTCGCGTCAGGCTCCTGTCATGCGCAGCGGCGATGAATACGGGATCATGCGTACCAGCCCCCAGCAAGACCTGACCCCGCCGGCCATACTCCCGCAACACCTGACCCTGCGGCAGCGCGCGCGCGCCGCCAGCGCCGCCGAGCTGGCCGCCATTCCCTGGCTGCGGGTGCTGGACGACGAGCACCGCCAGCTGGCCGTCTCGCAACTGCAGGTGGGCGAAGCCGAGGTGGGCGAGCGGGTCTGCCGCATCGGCAAGCCGGCCAACTTCTGGTTCGGGGTGATCGACGGCCTGCTGAAGATGAGCAATGACGACGCCGCAGCGCAGTCCATCACCTTCACCGGCGTCCCGCCGGGCGGCTGGTTCGGCGAGGGCACCCTGCTCAAGCGCGAGGTCTACCGCTACAACATTCAGGCCCTGCGCAAGAGCACGGTGGCGGGCCTGCCCATCGAGACCTTCCACACCCTGCTCGAGACCAGCCTCCCCTTCAGCCGCTTCGTGTTGAACCAGCTCAACGAGCGCCTGGGGCAGTTCATCGCGGCACGCGAGATCGACCGCATCTCCGACCCCGATCTGCGCGTGGCACGCAACCTCGCCGCGCTCTTCAACCCCCTGCTCTACCCCGGCGTGGGCGGCATGCTGCGCATCACGCAGCAGGAGCTGGCGCGCCTGGTCGGGCTCTCGCGCCAGCGGGTCAACGAAGCGCTGCGGCATCTGCAGGAGCGGCAGTTGATCGCCGTGGACTACGGCGGCCTGCGCGTGCTGGACCTCGAAGGACTGCGCCGCTATCGCCCCTGACGGCCCCGACCACGGATCGCAGCAGGGTGCAGCAGGGTGCAGCAGGGTGCGGCAGGTGGCGCCCTCATCGCAGGCAGAGGCGGCGCATGGCCTCGAGGTGCAGGGCCCTGAGCGTCTCGAAGCTCTCCTGGCAGCGCGCATAGGGCTGCACCTCGGCCCCGTCCAGATCGTCCCGCGTGGCGCTCAGGCAGGCCTTTCGAACGGGGGCGTGAGCCAGGAACAGCCCCTGCTGGTGCATCAACTCCGCCCCCAGGTAGCCGACCCCGTGCATATAGGTCCGGCGCCCGGCCAGCCCCGGCGCCGTCAGCGCCAGCCCTTCCTCGTAGGCCTGCGGCGTGCGCAGGCCCAGCCGTTGCAGCACCGTGGGGCCGATGTCGATGTGGGAGCTCACCAGGCCTGCATCGAAGGGCAGCTCGAGCCCGCCGTCGTAGATCTGCAGCGGCACCCGGCTGGAGGCCCCGGTGAGCCAGCCGGCCGGGAGCTCCGCATCTTCCGCCTGCGTCCGCAGGCCATGGTCCCCGGTCAGCACCAGCAGGGTGCGGTCCAGCCGTCCGGTGCGCTGCAGCTGGGCGACGATCTCATGCAGCCAGGCCATCTGCAGCTGGCCCAGGGCCCGCGCCCGCGCCCGCAGGCCCGCCGGCCCTGGCCGCCCCAGCAGGTCCGGCCAAGGCCCATGGCCGATCTGCGGCGCAAACACCGCCACGTAGGGGCGGGCCTGGCGCTGCCAGGCCACCATGTCCGCCAGCATGCGGTCCAGAGCCTGCTGGTCCAGCCTGGCCTTGGCCGGCAGCGGTATGCGGCTGTCGGGAAAGATCCGGCGCCGGATGAGCTCCAGATGCTCGGCGGCGCTGGGGCTCTCCTTGGTGTCCTCCTTGGCGATATAGCGCTCGGGCAGGCCCAGGCGGTCCAGCATCAGCCCGTCGACCTCGAAGCTGTCCGGCAGCGGGGCGTAGTGCTGGGTCGCGTAGCCGGCACGGCGCAGGGCCGCCACCCAGCCCAACGGCCGGGATTCAGGACATTTCAACCACTGCCGGCGCCCCTCCGGATACAAGGCGGACAGCAGGGAGAAGGTGGCGTCACTGGTGTAGGGATAGGTCGAGTAGTGGTGCCGCGCCAGCCAGGCATGCCGGGACCAGACGCGCAGCAGCGGGTCTTCAGCCATCAGGGACTGCAGGTCGAAGAAGTCCGCCGGCGCCGTCTCCATGATGAAGAGGATGACGTCCCGCGGCCCGCCCGGAGGTGCCGTCGCCTCCACGCGCTCGTCCGCCGCCACGCAAGGCGCCCCGACGCGAGCGCAATAAGCCTCCTGGAGCTGGGCCGGGCTGTAGTCGCGGTACTGGTTCTGGACGGGGTCCGGCAGCATGGCCGAGACGGCACGCGCCAGGGCCGCGGATGATTGCGGGTAGGCCGCCACCGGCTGCAGGAGACCGCAGAGAACGGTCAGCGCCAGCCCGGCCGCAAGCAAGCCCGCGATCCAGGCGGCCGAAGCCGTGTCCAGCTGCCGGGGCCAGGCCCAGCGCCCCCGATCCAGCCACACCAGCAGCAGCATCAGCCCGCTCGTGCTGGCCAGCACCTTCAGCCAGGTGCGCGGGCCCACGTAGTAGGGAATGATCCCGGGATCGTCGCGCGCCCAGGCCAGTGCCTCGCCAATCATCTCCCAGCTGAGCAGGGTGCTCACATTGGCGAAGGCCGCCATGTCCGCATGCAGCAGCAGCACATCGGCCAGCAAGAGCAAGGCGAGCAGCAGCCGCATGCCGGCCATGCGGCGCTGGGCGGCCAGCAGGCCCGCCAGCAACGGGATCAGCAGCAGGCCCAGTGCGATGTCCGCCCCATACAGGCCCAGCAGCTCCCAAGGGCTGAAGTCCTCCTCCGCACGGTTCAGCACCCGCGCCAGGAGCTTGAGCCCCGTGAGGTGCTTGAGCTGCAGATGCTTGAACAGCAGCCAGCCCAGCCCCGCCAGGAAAAAGGCGCTGGCATAGGCCAGGAAACTCCGCCAGCGAAACGCCATGGCCAGCTTGGACATGCACACAGCCCCGATGGCGGCCATCCCGTGATGCCGCCTCTGCGCCGCGCCGCCCGATCAGGCTCTGCCAGGATCTGTCGGCCGCAGCCGCCCACAAACGGTGGGCGCGGCCCCTCTGTCATCGGAATGCCATCGGGAAGACCGGGGGCCCGCGCCTGCCAACGATGAGCCCATCGGCCCATACGCGCTGAAGCGTACTGCAGCGGCCCGGGCCCGCACCAGCAGGGCGGGATCCCCGCGCCAAGGGACATTGCGTCGCTTGGTTACCGGACACCCGCCGGGGTCACAACTCGTATTCAAAAAGCCAGAAATTGTCCAGCCGCTGGTAGCGGCTGCGGCTCGCCCGGCCGGCCACCAGGGCCTGCAGTTCATCCTCGCACGGGAAGTTCTTCAGCACCCGGTGGCGGCTGCCGTCGCGCAGGGGGCGCTGCTGGTAGGTGTTGCCCTGGGCATCGGTCTCGGCCAGGGGGAAGTCCAGGCACTGACGCTCGTGGTTGTCTATCCACAGCACCCGGGCGCCGGGGCGCAGGCGGGCATGAAGCGAATCCAGGAAGACCGTCCGCGCCTCCCGGGGCACATGGGAGAACCACAGCCCGGCAAAGGCCGCGTCGAAGCGCCCCAGGTGCGCGGGCAGCGCGTAGGCATCAGCCTGCTCGAACTGCACGCCCTCCACGCCCGGGCGCTGCCGGGCCAAGGCCAGGGGCTCGGCCGTGTAGTCCGTGGCCACCATGCGGCGCGCCACTGGGGCCAGGTCTTGCGTCCAGTAGCCGGTGCCGCAGGCGACTTCCAGCAGATCGCGCCCACTCAGCCGCTCGGGCAGGTGGGTGCGCAGGTAGGCGATGTCGGCGGCGCGCTCGGGCTTTTGGTAAACCACGTCGTAGTCAGGCGCACGTGCGGCGTAGTAAGCCCTCATCTCGGTCGAAGCATGGCTCATGGATGTCCTGTCCTCCATGGAAGCGGGCCCTCCGGCCCCGGATGGCTGGCCCTCCGGCTTCAGCGCACGGGGTCCGAGTTGACCCTGCAGCAGCGGCCGGCCTCGCGCTGCTCCAGATAGCAGCCCTCGTTCATCTCGTAGATCAGGCTGGCCGCCTGCCCCGGCACATCGCCCCAGGCGCCGATCAGCCGCAGACCGACCCGCTCCAGGGTGCGGCGGGCCGGCTGGTTGGCCGGCCGCACCACGGACAGGACCTCGGCTTCATGCAGCTGCTCGAAAGCCAGGGCCAGGGCGGCACAGGAGGTCTCGGCCGCATAGCCCTGCCCCCAGGCCTGAGGGCGGAAGCGGAAGTGCAGGTTCATCGCCTGCTGGCCGTCGATGCGCTTGCGCATGATGCCGCCCACGCCCAGCACCTGATGCGGCAGCTCGCGCCGGCAGACCAGCCAGTAGCCAAAGCCATGGTGCTGCCAGTGCAGCAGCCAGCGCTGCAGCTCGGCCTCCATGTCCGCCAGCCGGCTCAGGCACCCGGCCGGGTTGTAGCGGTGGGTCGCCGGATCGGCATGGAATTCGTGCAGGGCGGCCAGATCAGAGGCCTGAGGCGCCCGCAGCCAGAGCCGCTCGGTCAGGCGCTCGGCAGGCCCCAGCGACACCGGGCCGAGCGGTGCGGCCAGGCCGTCCGCAGTCAGGGTCATGGAAGGGGCGGGACTGGGGGTGAGGGTGGGGGCGGCCACAGGCACAGACGCACCAGCCCATGCAGCGGGTGCAGCAGGAACGGCAGAAAACACGCAGAAATCCTTGGGCTGAGTCATGGCATCAGTCCCCCTCCTGCCCTTTTCGGGTTTTCCCTGATTATGCGGGTGCCGGCGGCGTCAATCAGGCCCTCCTTGGCGTCTGCCCCACAAATTCACCGGCGCCAAGGTCAGAACAGTGCGCTTTGCGTACAAGCGCCCTGCACTTGGACATCCCCGCCGCAGCTTCTATACTGTTTTTCCATACAGTACCCAACCACCTCTCGCCATGCCCGCCGCCGCGTCCACCTTCCGTGCCGCCTTGCTGGACCATCCGCTGCTGCGCGAAGGTCGGCTCTGGCAGGCTGGCAGCCTGGGTCGCTGCCAGAGCCGCACGCTCAGCAGCGGTTTTGCCGCGCTGGACGCCGAGCTGCCCGGTGGCGGCTGGCCCTGCCAGTCCCTCTGCGAGATCCTGCAGCCCGTGGGCCAGCATGCGGAATGGCGTCTCCTGGCGCCCGGGCTGCGCGGGCTTTTCGCCGCCATGCCGGGCGGCTCTCCACGCACGGCGCCGCCCTTGCTGCTGATCGCCCCGCCCTTCCTGCCCCATGGCCCGGGTCTTGCGGACCTGGGACTGGATGCGGCGCACTGGGTCTGGATCAAGCCGGACGCGGGGCCCGGCGGGCCGCCTTCGAAGCATCCCCATCAGGCGCTGCACCAGGCACTCTGGGTGACGGAGCAGGCCATCAAGTCCCAGGCGGCCTCTGCGGTACTGGCCTGGCTGGACGGCGCCCGCCCCGAGCAGATCCGGCGCCTGCAAGCGGCGGCCTTGAGCTCGCCTGCGCCCGTCTTCCTGATGCGGCCGGCCAGCGCGGCCTTGCAGTCCTCGGCCGCGCCCTTGCGGCTCAGCCTGTCCCAGCCAGCCGCCGCCCGAGGCCTGGCACCGGGCCTTCTGGAGGTGCGGCTGATCAAGCGCCGCGGCCCGGCCATGCTCCACCCCTTGGCGTTGCACAGCCTGCCCCCCCTCCTTCAGCACAGCCTGCCGGCACGGCTGCGGCAGGGAGTGGCGCCGCTGCGGCCTGGGGCCGAGACGGCGGCACGGCCGGCCGCAAGCGCGACCAGGCCGGGCCGCGAGCCGGCCGGGTCTGACCTGCCCGCGTTGGGCGTCTCGTCGACCCGCTCATCGACCCTCTCATCGTCCGTCTCATCGTCCGTCTCGTTCACGCTCGATGCGGCGCTGCGGGAGGCCGAGACATGAACCCGTCTGGCACGCCGCCCGGCTCCCCCCCGGCCGCCCCTCATTGGCTGGCCCTGCGGCCCCCGGCCATGGGCGCCTGCGCCGAGCCGGGCGCCCCCTCCCCGCAACAGCAGCTGGCCTGGTGGGCGCTGCAGTTCACCCCCCGGGTCAGCCTGCTGGAGGAGGCCGTGCTGCTGGAACTGTCCGGCAGCCTGCGCCTGTTTGGCGGCCTGCGGGCCCTGCACCTGCGCATCCAGCAGGAAGGCCGGGCCCTGGCGCTGCTGGCCACCGGGCCGCCGGCCCTGGCCTGGGCGCCCAATGCCCTCGCGGCCCTGGCCCTGCTGCGTGGCGGGCGCATCAACGGCCTGACCGCCCCCCTGATCCCGCTGCTGGATGCCCTGCCCCTGTCCTGCCTCAGCGCCGTGCAGGCCCAATCCGCCATGCTGGCGCGGCTGGGCTGCCGCCGCCTGGGAGACGTCCGCCGGCTGCCGCGGGCCGGCCTGGCCCGGCGCTTCGGCGCCGAGCTGCTGCTTGCCCTGGACCGCGCCTACGGCGAGCTGCAGCAGGCGCATGACTGGGTCCGGCTGCCCGAGCGCTTCGAGGCCCGGCTGGAGCTGCCCTGGCGCCTGGACCAGGCCCCGGCCCTGATGCCCCATGCCGAAACCCTGCTGCGCAGCTGCTGCGCCTGGCTGGCGGGTCAGCACGCCGGGCTCAGCAGCCTGCGCCTGGGCTGGCAGCACGATGCCATGCGCGCCCGCGACTGCCCGCCCGGCGGCGAGCTGATCCTGCGCAGCGCCGAACTCACCCGCAGCCTGGAGCATCTGCAAGGCCTGCTGCGCGAGCACCTGGCCCAGCTGTCCCTGCCCGCCCCGGTGGCCGAGCTGCGCCTGTGGGTGGACCACATCGAACCCCTGCGCCCGCCCAACACTCTCTTGCGCCTGGACGAACACGCCAGCGCACCGGCCCGCGAGCCCCTGGGCCTGCTGCTGCAGCGCTGCGCCGTACGACTGGGCCCGGCCCAGGTCCGCCAGGCCCGGCTGCAGGAGGATGCCCGCCCCGAGGCCATGCAGGCCTGGCAACCGTGGGGGAGCGATGGGACCTCATCCTCATCCCCCACCGCCGCCCCCTCGGCCTGGCCCGGCCCTCAGCCCAGCTGGCTGCTCGATCCGCCCCTGCGCCTGCACAACGGCGCCCCCAGACCTGCGGCTTCGCGTCAGACGCCCTCGGAGAGCCCGGCAGGCTCGGGCCCCGCCCACCGTTTCCTCGAGCACCAGCGGGATCGCCCCCACTACCAAGGCGAGCTGCAGTTGCTGCTGGGCCCGCACCGGGTGGAAGGCGGCTGGTGGGGCTGGCCGGGGCAGCCCCTGCAGAACGGCCACACCGGCGGCGCACCCCAGGTCCAGCGCGACTACTACCTGGCCCGCAATCCCCAGGGCCAGCTGCTGTGGATCTTCCGCGTCCGCGGCGGTCTGATGGAGGCGCCGCGGCAAGACATGCCGCAGCCTGGCGCCCCCGCGGAGGCGCACGCGCCGGAAGAAGGCAGCGCAATGCACTGGTATCTGCACGGCCTTTTTGCCTGAAGGCTTTGCCCGACGGCCGCATCGGACGCCCCCACCACCCATCATTCCCCACCGCTTTCATCCCGAACGCCAGCTCCTCCACACCCATGCCCCCGCCCGCACCCAGTCCCGATGACGAAGGGGATGCCCATCCCCCCGGCAGCCGCAAGCCTGAACGCCCCCTGCCTTCGGCCCTGCAGCGCCTGCTGCAGGCGCCAGGCCCGGCAGGACGCTCGGGCGAGGCCCGGCCCGGTGCACGCGTCCTGCCGGGCTATGCCGAGCTGCACTGCATGAGCAACTTCAGCTTTCTGCGCGGTGCCTCGGACCCGGAAGAGCTGGTGCTGCGTGCCCAGCAGCTGGGCTATCGCGCCCTGGCCCTCAGCGACGAATGCTCGCTGGCGGGCGTGGTGCGGGCCCATGTGGCCCTGAAGAAGCTCGTCGGCCGCTTGCGCGAGGAAGCCCCGGAGCTGGACCCCGAGCTGGACGTGGTGCAGCTCATCATCGGCAGCCAGTTCCGGGTGAATTGGGAGGCCGGTGAGCCGGACCCGCCCTCCGGCCCCGGCTTCCAGCTCGTGCTGCTGGCCCGCCATCGCGACGGTTATGGGCAGCTGAGCGAGTTCATCACCCGGCTGCGCCGTGCCTCGCCCATCAAAGGCCGCTACCGGCTGGACTGGCCGCTGCTGCGCGACACCCTGGCCGCAGGCGAGCTGAGCGGCTGCCTGGCCCTGCTCCTGCCGGACCGCCGCCTGGACGCGCCCGCCGAACTGCGGGCGCAGGCACAAGCCCTGGTCACCGCCTGCGCCCCGGGGCAGCTGTGGCTGGGCCTGAGCTTGCTGCGCGAGCTGTCGGACGAAGCCTGGCTGCAGCAAATGCGCGAGATCGGCACGCAACTGGCCCTGCCCCTGGTGGCCTGCGGCGACGTGCATTTCCATGTGCGCTCCCGCAAGCCCCTGCAGGACGTGATGACGGCCACCCGGCTCAACCGCCCCTTGCACGCCTGCGGCGCGGCCCTGCAGCCGCATGCGGAGCGCCATTTGCGCAGCCGCCTGCGCCTGAGCCAGATCTACCCGGCGGACACGCTGGCCGAGACCCTGCAGATCGCCTCCCTGTGCCACTTCTCGCTGGACGAGCTGCGCTACCAGTACCCCGAGGAAGTCGTGCCCGCCGGCCACACGGCCCAGAGTTGGCTGCGGCACATGACCTATGAAGGCATGCTCCGCCGCTGGAAGGACGGCGTGCCGGCCGAGCATCGCCAGACCATCGAGTCCGAGCTGGCCCTGATCTGCGAGCTGGGCTACGAGCACTACTTCCTCACCGTGGCGGACATCGTCCGCTACGCACGCTCGCGCGGCATCCTCTGCCAGGGTCGCGGCTCGGCGGCCAACAGCCTGGTCTGCTACTGCCTGCACATCACCAGCATCGGCCCGGAGCGCAGCACCCTGCTCTTCGGCCGCTTCATCAGCCGCGAGCGCAATGAGCCGCCCGACATCGACGTGGACTTCGAGCACGAGCGCCGCGAAGAGGTCATCCAGTACCTCTACCAGCGCTACGGCCGGGACCGCGCGGCGCTGACCGCCGTGGTGATCCGCTACCGCGCCCGCAGCGCCTTGCGCGACGTGGGCCGGGCGCTGGGCATCGACGAAGCGCTGGTCGAGCGCCTGGCCAAGGACCATTCCGGCTGGAGCCAAGAAGTCCTGCCCGAGTCCCGTCTGCAGGCGCTGCAGCAGGAGATCCAGGAGCGCCAGGGGCGTGACCTGGTGCAGGAGCTGCCCTTGCGCCAGCTGATCGTGCTGGCCCGCCAACTGATGGGCATGCCCCGCCACCTCAGTCAGCATGTGGGCGGCTTCGTGCTGACCCAGGGGCCGCTCTCGCGCCTGGTGCCCATCGAGAACGCCACCATGCCCGGCCGCAGCGTCATCGAATGGGACAAGGACGACCTCGACGCCCTGAACCTGCTCAAGGTGGACGTGCTGGCCCTGGGCATGCTCTCGGCCCTGCGGCGCTGCTTCGAGCTGGTCAACGGCCTGCGCGAGGAATACCGCGAGCATCCGCTGGACCTGGCCCGCATCCCCGAGGGGGACGCGCCCACCTACGACATGATCTGCGCGGCCGACACCGTCGGCACCTTCCAGATCGAGAGCCGGGCCCAGATGTCCATGCTGCCGCGCCTGAGACCGCGCTGCTTTTACGACCTGGTGGTGGAGGTGGCCATCGTGCGGCCCGGGCCCATCCAGGGCGGCATGGTCCACCCCTATCTGGAGAACCGGCGCAAAGGCAAGGACGGCATCCGCTATCCCAAGGAAGACCTGAAGAAGGCCCTGGAGCGCACCTATGGCATCCCGATCTTTCAGGAGCAGGTGATGCAGGTGGCGATGATCGCAGCCGGCTTCACCCCCGGCGAGGCCGACCAGCTGCGCCGCGCCATGGCCGCCTGGAAGCGCCCCGGCGACCTGGCCCAGTTCCATGCACGCATCCTGAGCGGCATGCGGGCGCGCGGCTATGAGGACGAGTTCGCCGAGGCCATCTTCCGGCAGATCCAGGGCTTCGCGTCCTACGGTTTTCCGGAATCGCACGCGGCCAGCTTCGCCCTGCTGACCTATGCCAGCTGCTGGTTCAAGCGGCACGAGGCGGCTGCCTTTCTGTGCGCCCTGCTCAACTCCCAGCCCCTGGGCTTCTACACCCCGGCCCAGCTGGTGCAGGACGCGCGCCGGCATGGCGTCGAGGTGCGCCCCGCGGACGCCAATCTGAGCGACTGGGACTGCAGCCTGGAGACCGCCCCGCGCCCGGGCGAGCTGGAACGCAGCTGGATGCAGGCCGGCGCTGCCGCCCAGGGGCCGGCCGCCACCCTGCCCTTTGCCCACACCCGCCCCCAGCCCGCGGTGCGCCTGGGCCTGCGCATGGTGGCCGGGCTCAGCGAAGAGGCCGGGCGACGCATCGTGGACCTGCGGGAAGGGCGCCCCTACCTGGACGCGCAAGACCTGGCCCTGCGCGCCCGGCTGGACGGGCGCGAGATGCAGCTGCTGGCCGCCGCCGATGCGCTGCACAGCCTGGCCGGCCACCGCCGTCAGCAGATCTGGGAGGCCAGCGCGCAGGGCCGCACCCCTGCACTGCTCCAGGACGCGCCCATCCATGAGGCGCCTTTGCAGCTGAGCCTGGCACCTGAGGGTGAAGAGCTGCTGTGGGACTACCGTTCCCTGGGCTTAAGCCTGCGCCGTCATCCGCTGGCGCTGCTGCGCGAGCGCCTGCAGGCCCATGGGCTGAGCAGCTCGGCCCAACTGGCCCGCGTGCCCAACGGCCGCCGGGTCCGCACCGGCGGCCTGGTGACGGTGCGCCAGAAGCCGCAGACGGCCAAGGGCACGCTCTTCATCAGCCTGGAAGACGAGCATGGCAGCATCCAGGTCATCGTCTGGGCGGACGTCTATGCCCGCCATCGCAGCACCATTCTTGCCGCGCGCCTGCTGGCCGTGCAGGGCCGCTGGCAGCGCAGCCGCGAAGGCATCTGCAACCTTCTGGCGGAAGGCTTTGAAGACCTGAGCCCCTGGCTGGGGCGCATGGCAGAGGAGGCGGGGAGCCGGGATTTCCGGTGAGGCGGATCGCCAGTGAACCCGCTCCACGGCGGCCCGGCCGCAATTCGCTGCAAGATGACTCACAAGACATCCAGCGGGCTGCGCACGCCGCGACCGCCGCGGTTCAGCACATGGGTGTAGATCATCGTCGTCCGGACATCGCTGTGCCCCAACAACTCCTGCACAGTGCGAATGTCATAGCCGGCCTGCAGCATGTGCGTGGCGAAGGAGTGGCGCAGCACATGCGGTGAACAGGGCTTGCGGATGCCGGCCCGCTCGGCTGCACCGGCGATGGCGCGCTGCACCGAGCCTTCCAGTACATGATGACGGCGCACCTCGCCGCTGCGCGGGTCAATGGACAGCTGCGCGCCGGGAAACATCCACTGCCAAGCTAGCGCCCGCGCCGCCCCCGGGGACTTGAGTGCCAAGGCATGGGGCAGATGCACGCAGCCGTAACCCGCTGCAAGGTCCGCGGCATGCTGGCCCTGCACGCGCTTGAGCTGGGCTTGCAACCGGTCCATCAGATGCTCGGGCAGCACTGTGGACCCGGTCCTTGCCGCCTTTGCCCTCGCGCACGGCCAACTCACGGCGGCTGAACTCCACATCCTTGACCCGCAGGCGCAGGCCCTCCAGCAGCCGCATGCCCGTGCCATATAGCAGCGAGGCGATCAACCAGGACGTTCCGTGCAACTCCCCCAGAAGCGCGCGCACCTCTGGCGGCGTGAGCACCACCGGCAGGCGCCGTCGGACTTGCGCCTGAATCAACTCAGTCAGCCAAGGCAACTCCAGCTTCAGCACCTGTCCATAGAAGAACAACAGTGCGGCCTTGGCCTGGTTCTGGGTGGAGGGAGAGACCTTTCTCTCCACGGCCAGATGCGTGAGGAACGCCGTGACGGCCTCGGCGCCCAGCTCGGTGGGATGGCGCAGGTCATGGAAACGCACATAGCGCCGCACCCAGTCCACATAGGCGCGTTCGGTGCGGATGGCGTAGTGCCGCACGCGAAGGGCGTCTCGCATCTGGTCCAGCAGCCGCGGCGGCCCGGCGCGGTGCCCGCGTGAGACAGCCGCGGCATGCACCTCAGCCGGCCCACCGGACCTCCCTGGCGCTTCAGCCATCGCCCTCGCCACCCCCTCATTGTTTCCCGCGTTCATGCCGCACCTGTAAGAATCCGTCCCGATAAATTTAGGCTGCATAAGATGCGGTGGCATCCCCAATCGTGCGGGCCTTTTTCATCGGGAGATGCGTCACAATCCGCGCATCAACTTGGCGTCTTAGGCAGCCTAATTCCTGATGGGCCAAGCAATCTAATTTACGTTAGGGCTCATCCGCAATGAAGACCCATATCCAGCTTTCTTCAACTTTCTTTCCGCCTGATCCAGACGAGGCGGAACTAATCAACGATGGGCGGTTCGGCCGCAAACTCGCCGAATACATCTCTGCCAAGCTTCCCGAGTTTGGTTTCTCGGTTGATGGTTTAACTCCAGAGGATTGGGGGTGGCAAATCCAAATCAGGAACCCCGATTTCCCACTATGGATTGGGTGCGGGAACTACGAAGAAGTCGAAAATGGCTTCCTTTGCTTCATTGAACCTTCAAAGCCACAGATTCGCCGTTGGTTTAAGAGGATCAATACACAGCCGAAAGTCACTCGACTTTCCGATGCACTGGAGTCCATCATTGCCAATGCTCCTGGCGTTACGAACCATAACTGGTGGGCAATGGGTACAGCCCATGAGCCCTAACCTGTCAATGCACTCGGACGTCGCCGCTACGCGGCGCCGCCGGTGATTTCCGAAGTTAGACGGCAAGACTCACCCACAAATCATCACCGCTGAAATCACATGAAGAGAAGAACCCTACTGCTTTCTGGACTGCCCTTGGGTGCAACAGGTTGTGCGGCTCCCGGCACAACCTTTATGGACATGACGATTCCCACCGCCAGCGATTCTTCGGAAATCCCGGCAGGCATGGGAATTGTTGTCACTCGCATCAATCTCAACGATCCCTTTGTGGGCGATAGGCCTCCCCTTCGGTTCACGCTCGAGAGAAAACCAAGCATTGGCCTTAAGTCCGGCTTGTTCACTCTTCAAAAAGGTGAGAACTTCCATGCTGTAGTTCTCAAGCCAGGAGACTATGTGTGGTCAGAGATCTACCTAGGCGGCTACGGCTCGGTCTTCAAAGACGAGTTTGCATTTCCATGCGTTGAGAAGCAGGTGACATACATCGGGGACGTAGACATCGATCTCAATTGGACATCGACGTCGTACAAGCTTCGGTTCTCAGATCGAACGAGCCTTGCTGGTCAGAAATTCTCTTCAGCCTATCCAAAGATGGCAGCGTCGCACAAGATGGCGTCACGGGTCGTCCAAGACCCACGCCAAAAGAGCTGAGCCGAATACCAGCTACGTCACAGCACATGCCGCCTAACCCTTCCATCGAGGGGACTCGCCCCGGCAAGCCGGGTCGAGCCTATCATGTCAAACGTTAGGCGTATCGCGAATGGCACGCACCACCGCTACAGACGAAGGAGAGCAGAAGTTGCTCGACGACATCCGAGAATTTGGATGGCACTGCTTGAACGTTTTGGGGGATGAAGAGCACGAGGCTTTCAGCTACACAATCGGGCTGTTCCAGACGTACGGGCATCCGGAGCTCTTGATCTATGGGCTGCCGCGAGATGTGGCGCACTCTGTGCTCAGCATCGCAGCGGCCGCCGCTGCAACCGGGAAGCCGTTGAATCTGCATGAGCCTACGGATGAACTCCTCGAGAACTATCCTTGCCTCTTTGTGCCAGTGCCTCTCAGCGAGTATTCCGAGCATTTTGGTTTTGCTCGTTGGTACTACCAAGGCGACAGCTTTCCGGTCCAACAGGTTATTTGGCCCTCGAAAGCTGGGCTTTTCCCGTGGCATCCAGAGGCTTCGCAGGCCTTCCGTCAAAAGCAGCCGGTGCTTGGTCAGCATGAAAGAAGCGCCTAACCACTCGCTCAACCGGACCCGCAACGGCATGCCGCCTTCGGGCCTCATTTCATTCTGGCCCTTCGGCGTCCTGCCGTCGCGGGCCGGTTAGCTTCAACGTTAGACCTCAATTCCTATCGCGAGGAACCGAAATGCAATGCCCGACGTGCAACCACCTGAACTCTGCGACTGCCGCAAGATGCATGAACTGTGGGACGACATTGATTTATGAGGCTGTCGGTCACTCTAAGGAGTACGAGAAGGCCGCTGGTGCGATTGATATCCGAATTCATGCTGGAGCCGGCGCTCTGCTCGGCTTCCTTCTCCCGCTAGTTCTTTTGAAGCTTGTCTCTACATCGCACTTTCTGTCAGATCGAGAGATCTACGCAATTGCAACCGTCTCGGGCGTCTTTGGGTCTGTCCTTGGGCGTCTCTTTCTTAGGGCGAAGCGCAATGTGTAGCGCAATGCACTTGGCCCTCCCTCCGGCCGCGAGGTCTAACCAGTCGCTCGAGCCGACTCGCGTCGGCAGGCCGCCGCTCGCGGCTCAGCTTCAACGTTAGGCACCACAAATGACCTGGTATGCCACCGAAGTCCTCGCCAAATGCAATCCCTCTTTGCTTGATGCTGTGAAGAGTGATCCGGTTCTACTGGTTCATTCGTACTTGATCAGCGAGCCTATCGAATTCTCGCTCAATGGCACAGAACAATCATTCATTCCTCCCAGTGGCGGGCTGCTTGTAATCCGCCCGGTCTGTGACCCCAAGACCCACTGCGCGGAGTGGCATGAGGAAGATGTCATGTCCTGGCATTCGCTCCATGGACCAAGCAACGTCGAGGCAATTCCGCCGCAAGCTTTCGGCTCTCACACCAGCGACGAGATGGCGGACGAATTTCCGCCCACGTCCTTCTTCGCATACTTGAAGCATCTGTCAGCTGCGACGAAGGCTCGGCTGGTCTTCTTCTACTGTTTCATGTGGGGCGGTGACACCGAGGTTGAGTACACGTGGTTCTTTGGAGAGAGAGAAGAGGCAGCTGTGGTCCTGCAGCCTGGTGTGAAGTCAAAGGTGGCACGAGTTGATGCTCATGGCCACACAGAGCTTCATGAGATCGACCTCTTGTCTGAGGCTCTTTCGTACCTTGGAGCTCCAATCCCCTCTCCGTTTTGTGTACTGCATACGCGGGGATTCCCCTGGGAACAGTACAAGCTGGTTGCAGGCACGAGCAGTGGTGTCTAACCAGTCGCTCGAGCCGACTCGCGTCGGCAAGCCGCCGCTCGCGGCTCAGCTTCAACGTTAGGGCGCTCAGATGGACTATCGCCAACTCCTAGGATCCAGGTTTGATGAGCTCCCAATCGCTAAGGAGGGGCACACCTCTACCTATGATGACGATTCGTTGAACGAGGGATCGGAAAGCCGTTGGGCAATCTCAATGACTGATGGCTCAATGAGCCTTTGGCTCGATAAAAATCGAATGGTCTCAACAATTTTTCTCCATGCCGATCACTTGATCGAGGAGCAAACTGGGTTTTCAGATCCCGTGAGCCTCATCGAGGTGCTAGCCAGATTTGGAGTTCCCTCTCGGACCGGAGAGCCACAACCAGATGGGATTCTGGGGCCGCGCGGTGAGTGGGTTCGATACGATGATTCGAACCACTGCATGCACATCGAGTTCCATCACAAGGCAAATCGCATTCATTGCGTCACACTCATGGAGAAATCGGTTGCGCCGTAATTCGCCCCCTAACCTGTCAATGCACTCGGACGTCGCCGCTACGCGGCGCCGCCGGTGATTTCCGAAGTTAGGCGTTTCATCATGCCGCTGTACTGCGCGCACTTCCTCATCCTCCAGCATGACTTCTGGAAGTCCACGTCGCCGCCGTACGAAGTCAACAGAGAGGCCCAACAAGTCCAGGTAGTTGCGCAGTTGTTCGAGGCCACGTCGCCGAAGGAAGCATACGAAAAGGCAAGCCGCATGGTTGGCGGGTTCGATGACGCCCACTGCGATGGACCAGGAGACCTCACCAAATACACCGGGCTGGGCCTCTACGAACTCGACGAAGTCCTCCTTGCAGGGCACTCCCTTTCTGAGGCCATCAACGAGCCCTACGGGCTTGAGGCTGGTTCCTTCGCTTGGCCAATCGGTCAGCCGGTTGTCAAATTGCGCTCAGAGCTCTCACTGTTTCGCGAGGCTGCCGATGGAAAGAACACAGCCAATGGTCAACCGTCCAACGCCTAACCCCTCCGTCAAGGGGACTGGCCTGCGGCCAGCCCCTTACGTCGAACGTTAGACATCCTTGTTCACCCTACGGGCCACATCGGAGATCGAAATGCCTACTAGCCCCAGCAAGTCATCGGCGGACACGATAACCGACCTTGTCGTCACCGATGATCGCAAAACAGTCATCGTTGCCGAAGTACTGCCACGCTCATCGATCGATCCAAGCTCTGCTCTTCTAGCCGAGAAGACCATGAGCGCCATCATCGAGCAGCCGCAGCGAGGACGCGAACTGACTGAGGCATACAGGACGATTGTCTCGGTCCAGTATCCAGACATCCTCCGCGCGGAATCTGAACGTCGCACAAAGGTTCTAGGGCTCGAGATTGGCGCGGTTCTCACGGCCGGATCTCTTGCCGGCGCAGTCGGAATAGCCATCGCGGCCGGCCCCCTTGTCATTGCTGTGGGCTTGTTGAGTGTTGGCGCGGCGTGCGCCGGCGCTACTATGGTCTTGGCGTCTGGCGGGACGACCAAGCCAAGTGATTTCAAGGACATGCTGGGCGTTTTCGCTAAGGGCGACAAGAAGCAAGGGGATGAAAAATGACCTTTCGCACACTTCTCATCGCAGCACCGGTTCGCGCAGTTCTCGTTCTGCTTGCGATCGGGGTTGTCCTCGGACCGATGCTTCTCGTCGCCAGCTTGTGGGGTGTCGACGCGAGCGTCGCTGTCATACCGCCAACTTTGCTGCTAGTCGTCATCGTCATCGGTGCCGTTGTACTTGCGTTCTTTGCTGGCGCGACGATTGCATTCGTCGCCAAGATCGGTGCCAACGTTCACGTGCACGCGGCAATTGTTATCCCGCATCGCGACGGGGATGTCTAACCCTTCCATCGAAGGGACGTTCCAAAGGCCGCTTCGCGCCCTTTGGCCCGCCCCTCATGTCAAACGTTAGGCGCCTCAAATGCAGGAATCGCGACCGCGCATGATTCAACAGCAACTCACATTTCAAGGAAGCCGAGAGCGGTTCATCTGGCTGCTAGTCATCGGCGTTTGCTTTCTAGTCTTGGGCTACTGGGCTGCTTTCGATCAACAGAGATGGCTACTTGGCGGGGTGGGGATAGCATTTGCGCTCTTCGGTCTTGTCGTCACGCTCCTCATGATGCGTCCGGGCAGTACTTACTTGCGCCTTGACCAATTGGGCTTCGAAATAGTCGTAATGAAGCGTCGCTACCGCTACGCATGGAGCGACGTAGATGGCTTCTACCTTTGCAGCATTAGCGGTGCTCAAGCCGTCGGCATTCAATTTAGTGCCTCATGCTCGTCGCAACGAATCGGCCGTTCTGTAGCCGAGGGACTCACTGGAATAGAGGGAGCTATTGCGAATCTCTTCACTGCTGGTCCAGCGCAAGTCTGCGCCACGCTCAACGAATGGAAGGCGCAATATGACTTTCAGCACGCTTAGCAACCAGGCGCCTAACCAGTCGCTCGAGCCGACTCGCGTCGGCAAGCCGCCGCTCGCGGCTCAGCTTCAACGTTAGGCCCCTGAGCAATGAAGAACTCCACGGAACTACGCGAGCGCCGCAAGGGATTGGCCATCACGCTGGCGGTTATGTTCATCTTGCTGGTGCCTATTTTGGTCTATGTGTGGACCTTCGGCACAGAGTTGAGCCACGACCATCAACGGTGGTCCGAGATGGGGTCGGCCATGTCTGGTATCTACACCCCGCTCCTCGCGTTGCTTACCCTTGCTGTACTGGTGGCCCAGGTTCGGCTGCAGGCGAGCATGAATCGGCACACCTTTGATCAGAGCTTCGTTCAGCAAGCCAGAGACAAGATTGCCTTCTCACTTGAGCAACTCGCTAAAGAGATGTCGCAAGAGTTCGAGGATGGTTCAGATGTCAAGAAGTTGCTCGTGGGAGCGTTTGCATACGCAAACGCAGAAAAACTGAAAGAACCAGCGCTCATCGACGTCGCCAAGGCGCTGAACCAGCGGCACCACAGGCTCTTTTCGCTTTGGTCTGAGTTCTACTCAGCCATGTCAGGCCTGCGCGTTCACGACTTTGACCCATACAACACTACCTTTACCTCCATGAATCAGAGAGCAATCTCTATGTTGTCGTATGAAGGTTGCGCCGCGTTGGACAACTTGGTGTGGTGTATGTCAGAGGGAAGACTGAACTATGGCTACGAATTCTCCGGCGCTAACCTCCCCGCTCGCGAAGTGGCCTAACCCCTCAGTCAAGGGGACGTCTTGCGGCAAGCCGCAAGCCGCCCCTTACCTCGAACGTTAGGCGTCACCAAACAACCATCCGTGCGCAACACATGACCAAGCCGCTCCTGTCTCCCTGCGCAAAGCCACTTGTCATTTCTTTTGCGCTTGTTAGCGCCACATCTAGTGTCTGTGCGGCGTTTCCGGATACCAATGCGGCAAAGCAATACGTCGCACACATAGAGCAGTCGTGCACGGCGTTCGTGGGCTCATGGATCGGTCGTCCCGAGATGGCAGCGCTTCAAGCCGCAAGAAAACTTGAGTCTCAAGTCATTTGTGGCTGTGCCAAGGAGCGCCTTTCGGCTGACTTACGGCTGAAGGCCCAGTTGGAACTCCAGGACGAGGAGTTCAGGCAACGAATCCGAAGCGATCCGCTTCGCTCGTACATGCTCAACCGAATCCTTGAATCGACGCTGGCTTGCTTTTCGGCGGAAATGAACACGTCGCTGGAAGCGATGGATCCGGCAAGATGACGCCTAACCCCTCCATCGAGCGGACATGCCCCGGCAATCCGGGTCATGCCGCTCATGTCAAACGTTAGGGCTCACGACCGATGCACCGGCGCTACTACTTGTGGGCGTTGACCACTCCGCTGAACATTGAAGACAAGCGCATCCGCAGAGAAGACCGTCGCTCGTTTGAACTTCCAACCGCGTTTCAGAGGGCAGTCGGGGTCCGGTACGAAGTGAATCGCCCCGACTTCCGCGGAGGCCAGTTGGTTTAAGTCAGACGGTCGCGGCCTGACCAGCGCGTTGATGATGGTAATTGGCTTCGAATTCGGCAGGCGGGAGATAGCCCAGCGGCCCCATCAGTCGATGATGGTTGAACCAGGCCACCCATTCCAGGGTCGCCAGTTCCACGGCCTGCTTGGTCTTCCAAGGCCCGCGCCGATGAATGACTTCGGCCTTGTACAGCCCGTTGATCGTCTCGGCCAGGGCGTTGTCATAGCTGTCACCCTTGGAGCCCACTGAGGGCTCAATGCCGGCCTCGGCCAGCCGCTCGCTGTAGCGAATCGAGAGGTATTGCGAGCCCCTGTCGGGTGAACGTCCAGCCGCCCCATCTTGAAGGCCGGCCGGCGACATAGGAGCCTCGTGTCCACCATAACTCTTGGTGGACACGTGACTACTATCCCTGAGGATCAAGCCGGACCACGCCGGCGGCGCCG
>JAYRKJ010000008.1:0-189611 GCA_041905785.1 Burkholderiaceae bacterium | reverse complement strand
ACCCATCGGGCCTACCTGTGGAGCTACTGCACCACGGCCTGGGACGACATCAACGCCGTGGTCTTCGACTTCGCCGAGAGCCGTGCGGGGCACAACGCGCGGCGATTCCTGGGGATCGCAGAAGACGGCAGCGGCGGTTGGCGCGGCGCGCTGATCTGCGACGACTACGCCGGCTATAAGCAGATCATGGGCATCGGCGTGACCGAGGCTGGCTGCCTGGCGCATGCGCGGCGCAAGTTCCATGAGCTGTGGGCCAACCACAGCAGCACGCTGGCCGAGCAAGCGCTCAAGCTGTTCGGCAATCTCTACGACATCGAGCGCGAGGCCAAGGACCTGGCTCAGGACGAGCGGCTGCGCCTGCGGCAACTCAAGTCCAGGCCGGCGGCTGACCTGCTGCACGCCTGGCTGATCGCCAATCGCCAGAAGGTGCCCGACGGCACCGCAACCGCCAAGGCCATCGACTACAGCCTCAAGCGCTGGGCCGCGCTGACGCGCTTCATTGACGACGGCGGTCTGGCCGCCGACAACCACCGCATCGAAAACCTGATCCGGCCCATCGCGCTGGGCAGGAAGAACTGGCTGTTCGCCGGCAGCTTGCGCGCTGGACAACGGGCTGCGGCCATCATGAGCCTGCTGCACACCGCCCGACTCAATGGGCATGAGCCCTACGCGTACCTCAAGGACGTGCTGGAGCGGCTGCCTACTCAGCCGGCGTCGGCGCTGGCAGAACTGCTGCCGTATCGCTGGAAGCCGATGCCCTGAACCGCACTTCGTCCCGGCGTCAAGATGAGTTGGCCGGACGGATACGGACCAATGGCCTCATCGCGCAGCCAGCGCATCACTGTATTGACCCAGTGAAATCCTGCTCCGGTGTTACCGTCGAGAGGAAGACGCCATGAGCACGTTGATGGACGAAGAGATCAAGCGCTGGACGGCGAAGCGCGAGACGGCATTGGTCCTGGAGATCATCCAGGGCAAGACCAGTGCACCTAAGGCCAGCAGGACCTATGACCTGCCACCTTCGCAGATCGAGAGCTGGATGGAGGATGGCCGCCGGGGCATGGAGAACGCCCTGAAGGCCAATCCGCAGGACGCGCGCGAGCAGTACGAGCGTCAGCTGAAGGAACTCCAGGAGGCCTACGGCGAAGCGATGCTGGAGCTACGCGCAAGAAAAAAATTGCAGCCCCTGCTGGGCGAGGACGAGAAGTGATCGAGACGATCCGCCAGGGACTGCAAGCCGACGGCATCACAGTCTCGACAGCCGAGCTGTGCCGTTGGTTCGAGGTGCCACGGCGCAGCGTGTACGACAGCCCCGTCAAGGCCGCGCCGACGCTGCAGGATCGCTTCGTGGACCCGATCAAGGCCATGATCGAGGAGAACCCGTCCTTCGGGTACCGGACCGTGGCGCATCTGCTGGGCTTCAACAAAAACACGGTGCAGCGCATCTTCCAGCTCCGGGGCTGGCAGGTGCGCAAGCGCCCGGTGGGCTTCAGACCTCGGATTCAGTCGCTGCCCTTGGTGGCCAAGGCGCCCTACGAGCGCTGGGCCACCGACATGTGCCGGGTCTGGGCCGGGCGAGATGGGTGGACGACGATGGCGCTGGTGATCGACTGCCACAGCCGCGGACTGCTGGGGTGGCACCTGTCACGCAGCGGCAAATCGAAGGCCGCGGAGTCGGCGCTGGAGCAGGCCCTGATCGCGCGCTTTGGCACGCTCGGCCGCGTGCCGGAGCCGTTCCTGCTGCGTTCGGACAATGGGCTGGTCTTCACCAGCCGCAGCTTCACGGCCTTGGTCCGGAGCCACGGGCTGCGCCAGGAGTTCATCACGCCGCACAGCCCCGAGCAGAACGGTCTGGTCGAGCGCGTGATCCGCACGCTCAAGGAGCAAAGCGTGCATCGACACCGGTTCGAATCGCTGCGGCATGCCAGTCGCCTGATTGGCGACTGGATCCATTTCTACAACCACCGGCGCCCACACCAGGCGCTGGGCATGAGAACACCCGCTGAGGCATTTGCGTTAGCGGCCTGACCTGAGCAGACTCTGCTGGGTCAATACACCTCCGCAGAATCGGGGGGCGATTCACAGTCCCGCCGAGCATTGTCGGCACTTGGGCATCGCTGCATAACCAGTCCAAGCTTTTTGTCCGCATCCCCCATCTGCCCCCCTAGATTGCTCAGCAAAAATCCAGTCGCCTACGCAAGTTTGAGGATGCAACGATCCCCTGAGAAACGAATAGTGCGTTGGCGAAGAGCGTGATGCTCTGACCGCGCCCATGCGCCGGGCCTGTGGCTCGGCGCTTCTTGTCAACTCAGTGAGGAACACATCATGGCACAGGAACTTGTTGCAACCTTTGATGGCCCGCTGGATAGCTTCAGCATCAATCTCAACCTGCAGAACGCCAGCAGCACCGATGTCCGGGAAATCGGCGTCAGCGCGAGAACGGCCAAGTTTCCCATCCTCTTCGACACCTTCGGTGCCTACTCTGGGCCTGCGACCCTGGTGGGGACGGACGGCATCGACACCGAAGTCGTGACGGCAAGGTTTGCGAACTTCTCGCCCGACAAGGCCGTGAAGTTCTCCGGCATCGACCCGGACTTCCAAGGCGATGTCTCGTCGGGCGTTCGCGTCGGCGACCTGATCGGCTCGCGCCTCCTGGTCCTGTTCGCGGACGGCACCACCGGCTTCGGCGAGTTCCAGCCCACCAATGACGGCAAGCTGCGGGCCGTTGCAACGAAGTAACGCCCTGCTTGAACGTCGCATCACCCATACCCCAGGGCCTTGCACCAATGGCGCCCTGAGCACGCCCAAGGCCTACCTGCCAGGTGGCATGTGCCGGTGCCGTGTGCCGGCGCCCTGTGCAGACTCCTGCGGCTGGGGGTGCCGCCAGACTGGCCAATGCAAGCGGGTAAACCACGGCTGTGCTGTTGGCTTTGCAGTCGGTTGTGTTGTCGATAGGCGCCGCGGTCAGCGGCTGGCATACCAGCGGCGCCTAGCGGCTGCCAAGCTGCCCAGGACGCCGGGCCATGCGCAGGGCTGCGATCGGCCTAGGGTATCAACGGTCCGCGCAGGTGCACCGTGGGCGCGGCTTCTCGCCGAGCATCGGACTTGTTGCATTGGGCCGGCACAAGCGATGCGTCAGGCGTCAGGCCGGGGATGGATCGTCCACGAGCACACGAAGTCGACCTCGGCGACCACCTCCCCCGTTGAGCGCAGCGTATAGGTGGCGCCGGGCTGGCCGGCCTCCAGCGTGCCGTCGAAGGGGATGGAGAACTCACCGCCGCCATCGGCTCGCTCGAAACTGATCGAGTGTTCGCCGATCTTCGTGATGACCCCGTGGAGCTGAACTTGCTTCGTCACCTCGCCGGTGCCGTCAAGGTAGGTGAGGCCCACCAGAAGGTGCCGACCGAGATAGGGGGTGCTGCGGGATTCGTTGTGCATGCAGACCTCAATGCAGGCCACCCAAGGGCCCGTTGCTGGCAAAAGCGGCACCGGTTTCAACGACGATGGCCCGCCCGCGGCAAGGGCGCTGCCAGCAAGTTCAGCCGAGGGTCCTGGCGATCATTGCCTGGAAGGACAGCACCAGCACGCGCGGGAACCCGGGCCAGCCGGCACCGACGACCTTGGCCGCAAGTCAGGCCGCCTTCGCCCGCTCACACCGCCGGCGCGGGCGTCACGGTGGCCGAGCAATCGCCAAAGCCAATGCGACGCACACCGTCCTTCACAGCGTAGCCGCGAAGGATGACTGCATCGCCATCCAGCAGGAAGGTCCGCGTCTCGCCGTTGGGCAGGCTCAGCGCCTGCTTGCCGCCCAGGCTCAGCTCCAGCAGGGAGCCGCCCTCTTCCGGCTTGGGACCCGACTGCGTGCCGGTTCCCAGCAGGTCGCCCGGCTGCAGGTTGCAACCATTGCTGGCATGGTGGGTCAGCATCTGGGCCAGGGTCCAGTAGGCATGCCTGAAGTTGGAGCGCATCAGGCGCGTGGCGGGCAGACCAGCTGCGCGCATGGTCTCGGTCTGCAGCCAGACTTCCAGCTCGATGTCATAGCCGCCCTCGCGGCGGTTCTGCTCGCTGTCCAGATAGGGCAGCGGTTGCGGATCCTCGGCCGGATGCTCGAAGGCGCAGCGGAAGGGCTCCAGCGCCTCCATGGTGACGATCCAGGGGGAGATGGTGGTCGCGAAGTTCTTGGCCAGGAAGGGGCCCAGGGGCTGGTACTCCCAGGCCTGTACGTCGCGGGCCGACCAGTCGTTGAGCAAAGTCACGCCGAAGAGGTGCGACTCGGCCTCGGCCATGGGGATGGGCTCGCCGAGCGCGTTGCCGGGGCCCACGAAGAGGCCGAGCTCCAGCTCATAGTCCAGGCGCCTGCAGGCGGCCTGCACGGGAACGGCAGCGTCCGGCGCCTTGAGCTGACCCAGCGGGCGCCGCACGGTGGAGCCGCTCACGCCGATCGACGACACGCGGCCGTGGTAGCCGATGGGCACCCACTTGTAGTTCGGCAGCAGCGGGTTGTCCGGCCTGAACAGCTTGCCCACCGTGGTGGCGTGATGGATGCCGGTATAGAAGTCGGTGTAGTCGCCAATGCGGCAGGGCACCGCCATCTGGGCCTGGGTCTGCGGCACCAGGCAGGACTTCAACGCCGCTTCCTGCTTGGAGCCCGCCTGCAGCGCGGCAAAGAGCGCGTGGCGCAGGCCGCGACGCTGGGCGGCGGGCTTGGCCATCACGGCGTTCAGATCACCTTGCGCCAGGTGATGCAGCAAGACGGCATCTGCGGCGCTCCACTTGCCGGCAGCAGCCGCCAGGCGCAGGTCCAGGATTTGGTCGCCGATGGCCACGCCGACGCGGGCGCTGTCGTTGCTGCCGGCACGGCGGAACAGCCCGTAGGGCAGGTTCTGCAAGGGAAAGTCGATGTCGGGCGCGTTGGCGCTGTCCACCCAGCTCTGGGCGGCCGGGTCGTGGGTATGGTCGATCAGGCTCATGTCGGTGTTGGCTTTTGTTCTGTCTTTGGTTTTGCTACTGGTTTTGCTGAATGCCTGCGGTCGCTTGCAGGCTTGGCGGGGCCGGCCCTCGGTCCGGCCAGGGAAAGGACAGCTTGGCGCTCAGGCGCCCAGCGTGTTGGCACGCGCCAGTTGCAGAGCCTCGCCCAGCACCTGGCGGTCGCCGATGTGATTGGACAGGATCAGCACCAGCTTGGCGAGCAGCATCTCGGCCTGCTCGTCGGAGAGGTCGCGCTGGGCGTCGATCAGCTGCTCGTAGAACCCGTCCGGATCGGGCAAATGAGGTTCGCGGATCAGGTGATGGGCATTCATGTCGGGGACTCCTGCGCCAAGGCTTTGCGGACCGCGGCTGCAACCCGCGCGGGATCGAAGCGGCGCCAGCGTGCCGCCACGTACTGATCGGGCCTGAAGAGATAGACCGTGCCTGGCCGACCGTCATAGCGCTGGGCCAGCAGGCCCTCGCTGTCCATGAGATCGCGCCCCACCTCCAGCACTTCGATGGCCAGCTGGCCCACCTGGAGGGGCTGGGCCGACCCAAAACTCAGGAGCTGGAAGCCGCGACCCAGTTGATCGCAAAGCCAGCCCGGCTGATCGCCCACACGCAGCGCGGCATCCAGCAGCGGACTGCCCGGGCGGGGGCTTTCAGGGCTGAAGTCGAGGTCGGCGGGCTCGGTGACATCAGGCGTGTTCAGCGCGCTGTTGACGTAGGGCGTGGGGGTGGAGAGCCTGCCGCTGTTGACCAGCGGCCGGGCGAAGGGCTCGGTGCGGGCCAGTTCCAGCACCGCATTGCGCAGGCGCAGCGAGGTGCGGCTCTTGGGCGTGATGAAGTCGGTGGAGCGGGTGGAGTTCAGCAGGTTGTCGTCCGCGGCGAATGTGCGCTCCTGGTCGTAGCTGTCAAGAAGGGCCGGCGGCGCGTCGCCATGCACGACGGCGGCCAGCTTCCAGGCCAGGTTCTCGGCGTCCTGCACGCCGGTGTTGGCGCCGCGTGCGCCAAAGGGCGAGACCTGGTGCGCCGCATCGCCGGCAAAGAGCACCCGCCCGTGGCGGAAGCGCTGCATGCGGCGGCAGGCAAACTGGTAGACCGACACCCACTCCAGCTCGAAGGGCACCTCCGGCCCCAGCATGGCCTGGATGCGTGGAATCACCCGCTCGGGCTTCTTCTCTTCCTGCGGATCAGCGCCCCAGCCCAGTTGAAAGTCGATGCGCCAGACATGGGCGCACTGCTTGTGCAGCAGCACCGACTGCCCGGGATGAAAGGGCGGGTCGAACCAGAACCAGCGCTCGGGCTCGGCGCCCAGGCGCCGCAGGGCAGCGCCGTGACCGCCGACCCGGGCCGGCAGTTCGTCGGCCGCCTGCGGCTCGACCACCACGTCGGCAATCAGAAAGCGGTCGTGGAAGGCCTGCCCGAGGAACTCGGCGCCCAGCAGATGCCGGGTGTCACTGCCCGCGCCATCGCAGGCCAGCAGCCATTGGGTCTGCATGCCGAACACGCCGTCGGGGGTTTCGACCTGCAGCCGTACGCCGCCCTCGTCCTGCTCAAGTGCCACCAGCTTGTGCTTCCAGCGCAGCTCGACCAGTGGCGAGGCCTCGCAGGCGGCCACCAGGCGTTCCTCCAGGTAGTACTGCTGCAGATTGATCATGGCCGGCAGCTTGTGCCTGTGCTGAGGGAGCAGGTCGAACCGGTAAGCCAGCCCGTCGCGATGGAAGACCTTGCCGACTTTCCACTTCACGCCCTGCGCGACCAGGGGCTCGGCCACCGCCAGGCGGTCCCAGATCTCCAGCGTGCGCTTGGCATAGCAGACGGCCCGTGAGCCGATGCTGACGCTGTTGTTGTCGTCCAGCACCACCACCCGCAGCCCGCGCGAGGCGCAGTCCAGCGCCAGGCTCAGCCCGACGGGCCCGGCCCCCACTACGACCACCGTGTGCAGCTGTGGCTTGCCCAGGCGCTGTTCGTCGCTCTGGCGATAGTCGAAGACCGGGTACTGGTAGGTGCTGAGCATGCTCACTCCCGCAGGCAGGCTGGCGCGGCTCGCTTATTGCGGCGCAGCCAAGGTCTTGTCGTGCATCCAGGCGGCATGCTTGGGAGCGCGCTTGGTCTTGCTCCACTCCTCCAGCATCTCCCACTTGCAGGCATCCAGCGCCTGGTACATCTCGGGCGTACCCACATCGGCGGCCAACTCCACGCGGTGGCCGTTGGGGTCGAAGAAGTAGATGCTCTTGAAGATGGTGTGGTCGGTGACGCCGATCACTTCGATGCCGGCGGCCTGCAGCCGTGCCTTGGTGTCTTCCAGGGTCTGCACGCTGTCGACCTTGAAGGCGATGTGCTGCACCCACTCCGGGGTATTGGTGTCGCGCCCCATCTCCGGCGAGTTGGGCAGCTCGAAGAAGGCCAGGATGTTGCCGTTACCAGCGTCCAGGAACAGGTGCATGTAGGGATCCGGCGCCTGGGTGGATGGCACCCTGTCCTCGGCGATGGCCAGCACGAAGTCCATGTTGAGGTGCTTGACGTACCACTCGACGGTGGTCTTGGCGTCCTTGCAGCGGTAGGCGACGTGGTGGATGCGTTCGATCTTCATGGCTTCTCCTCGGTTCCTCGTGTGGGGGTCAGGTCTTGCGTCGTGTCGGACGCGGGCGGCTCACTGGCCTTCCAGGGCGCGCCACATCTCGACGTCGCGCTCGGCGGTCCAGATGCGCGGATGGGTGTGCCCGCTGGCCTCGTCATAGGCGCGGGTCACGTCGAAGGGCATGCAGTGGGCAAAGATGACCCAGCGGCCGTACTTGGGTTCCAGCGCGGCATAGGCCTCGCGATAGACGGTGTTGAGGTCCCGCCCCGCGGCCACGCCGGCCTTCACGGCGGCATACAGATCGGAGACGAAGGCACGCGTACCGTCCAGGCCGGCCTGCACCTGCTCGGGCGTCTGCAGGGCCGCACCACGGCCGGGCACCAGTTTGGCAGGCTCGAGCGCGGCGAGGTTCGCAAGCGTCTGCGGCCAGTCCTGGAAGTAGGCATCGCCGGCATAGGGCGTGGCATTGAATTCGACCAGGTCGCCCGAGAACAGCACGCGGTCCTGGGGCAGCCACACCACGGTATCGCCCTTGGTGTGGCCGCGGCCCAGCTGCAGGATCTGCACCTCCAGCTTGCCCAGCCACAGCGTCATCTTGCCGCTGAAGGTCAAGGTGGGCCAGGTCAGGCCGGGTGGCACGGATTCGACGTTGCGGAACAGCCGCGGGAAGCGGCCGATCTCGCTGGCCTTGTCCTGCTCGCCGCGCTCGACGATCAGCTCATAGGTGTCCTGGCTGGCAATGATGTGCTCGGGCGCATAGGCCGAGGCGCCCAGCACCCGCACCGCATGGTAGTGGGAGAGCAGGACGTATTTGATGGGTTTGTCCGTCACCTCGCGGATGCGGCGGATCACATCCTGCGCCATCACCGGCGTCGCCTGGGTGTCGATGACCATCACCGCGTCATCGCCGATCACGATGCCGGTATTGGGATCACCCTCGGCCGTGTAGGCGTAGGCATGCTCCGAGAGCTTGTCGAAGCTGACACGCTTCTCTTCCAGATCGGCCTGCGAGGCAAAAGTCTTGCTCATGGTCAATTCAATCCTTGCGAATTAGTTTGACTATATCTAATCTCCGATGACCGCGCCAGCGCCCTGATAATGCGCCGCCATCTCCTCCTGCGCACCATGCCCGACGACACCGTTTCTCCCGGCAAAGACACCGAATCCCGCGGCCCGCGCGGCATCCAGAGCGTGGAGGTGGGCGGCCAGCTGCTCATTGCCCTGGCGCATCATGGCCGCCCGCTGGCCTTGAAGGACCTCGCTCGCGAAGCCGGCATGACACCCGCGAAGGCCCACCCCTATCTGGTGAGCTACATCAAGCTGGGCCTGGTGGAACAGGAGGCCGGCGGCGGCCGCTACGGCCTGGGCCCGCTCGCCCTGCAGCTGGGTCTGATCAGCCTGCAGCAGTACGAGCCGGTCCGGCTGGCCACGCCGCGCATCGAAGAACTGGCCCTGTGCCTGGGGCATACCGTGGCCATCGCCGTCTGGGGCAACCGCGGCCCCACCATCGTGCGGGTGGCGGAAGCGCCCTCGCCCGTGCACATCAGCATGCGCCACGGCACGGTGATGAGCCTGCGCGGCACGGCGTCGGGGCGGCTGTTCGCGGCCTACCTGCCCTTCGCCCAGGTGATGGAGGCGCTGCGCATGGAGGAGGGATTCATCCAAGGCGCCCAGCGTCAGCCCGACGCGTTCTCGTGCGAGTTCCAGACCATTCTGGAACAGACCCGCAAGGCCGGCCTGGCGCAGTCCCGGGACGGCGTCGTGGCGGGCGTATCCGCCCTGGCCGCCCCCGTGTTCGACGATGCCGGCCGGATGGTGCTGAGCCTGACCGTCATCGGCCCCAGCGGCCACCTGGAACTCTCAGGGACGGGGACCGCTGCACGGCAGCTCCGCCACGTGGCACACGAGCTGTCGCTGCAACTGGGCTGGCGCGAGACCGCCAAGAGCGGCCTGGCGCGCTGAGCCCTCGGCGCCCGGCTGAGGCCCGGGAAGCGCCCATAGCGGCCGGAAAGAAGAAAACCGGCGCGTGCCGGTTGCAATGATCAGCTAGGACTCGCGGACACGTACTCGCGCGAGGGCGGACGCGCCAGGCCCCGTTTCGCTTACTGGCGAGAAGCCGTCAGCTCTTCCAGCAGAAGCTCTTCCTCGGCCGGCGAGTAGCCAAAGGGATAAAGGGAGCGAGCCACCGGCCCCAGATGCGGCTGACCGCCGTAGCGAGACACCTGCTGCTGCGCATACTGGAAGTCCAGGCACATCAACACGGCCGGCGCCTTGACGCGCGGATTCATCCGCTCTTCGCTGCAGACCCGGAATCCCAGCATGCGCTGGTAATAGCCGACATGGCGAGGATTAACCTCCACCACCAGCAGCTCGGCCCCGCGCAGACGGCAAGCCTGCAAGTAGGCCATGTGGAAAAGACAGGCCAGGATGCGCTTGGAGGCCTCATCGATGTCCATGGCCAGCTGCGTGAACTCGCACAGGCGGCGTCCGCCGGCGCGCAGTTGGCGCATCTCGGTCTTGAAGACCTGATCGGCGGCCAAACCCTCGCTGCTGTCGAAGCGCACGCTGAGCGTGCCCAGCACCGCGCCTTCGCGGGCGGCGGTCAGGGTCAGCAGGTCTGCCTCGTGGCCCTCACGGCCTGCAGCAGCGGCCTGGCCCGCCTTGGCCGCGATGGCGTAACCGCGCTCAGCGTACTTGCGCCCCACCAGCTCGCGCGCCTGCAGGCGCTGGCTGGCGGACATCGCCGCACTGATACGGAAAGCGCGCACAGGCCCCGCATTGTTGGCGCCCCCGGACTGCAGGGTCGCGCGCAGGGCATCGAGCGCCCCCGCAGCAAGAAATCCTGCACTGTCAGCAAACATCCAAAGGCCCCTCAACTCTTCAAGGTCGACGCAGTCTAGCGACGATTCGGAATCAAAACCGTGAAAAACATCGCTTCGTACAACATACACAAAGTCTTACATCAAGCGGTGCGATCCAACGCAAATCAGCACCGGGTTAACACTGAAACCACGGGGACACCCTGAGGTCTGAATGTGGGGCGAGCGCCACAGGACGGCCCTGGCGCGCAAGTCCTGACCCTGCCCACGCCGCCTCGGCTCAGTCCTTCAAGAAGGACGGCAGCACGCGGCGGCGGCTGGCCTGCTCATAGGCATGGGCCAGCCCCAGGAGCTTGGCATCCTGCCAGGCCAAACCGCCAAAGGAGAGGGCCGCCGGCAGACGCGCCGCCAGGCCCATGGGAACCGTCACGTGCGGATAACCGGCCACCGCAAACGGCGTGGTGAAGCCGCCCGCGGTGAAATGGTCGCCCAGCACCGGATCGGTCAACCAGGCCACGTTGCCCGTAGGCGCCACCACGGCGTCCAGCTGGTGCGCAGCAAAGAGCTGGTCCAGGCCTTCGGCGCGTGAGTAGCGGCGGTTGGTCGCCAGCGCTTCCTGGTAGGCCACAGCGCCGAGGCCCTCGGTCGCCTCGGCCTGCTCGAAGAGTTCTTGGTCGAAAAAGGGCATCACCGAGCCCGCATGTTGACGATTCCAGGTGATCAGCTCGGTCAGGTTCTTGATGGGCGCATCCGGCTGGAATTCCGCCAGGTACTCGGCCAGCCCCGCCTTCAGTTCATGCATGAGCACGGTGAGCTCGGTTTCGGCGTACTTGGCCTGGTTGGGGATTTCCAGCTTGTCGATCAGCACCGCCCCCTGGCCGCGCAGCACGTCCAGCGCCTGCTCGAACAGGGCCATGACCTGCGGCTGGGGCGGCATGGCCGCGCGGATGACGCCGATGCGCGCTCCCTTGAGCGCGTCCTTGCGCAGCGCGGCGTCGAAGTCGAGCGAGGTCGCGGGGGGCAGGTCTTGCGTGGCCTGATCGCGGGCGTCACGGCCCGCCAGGCACTGCAGCAGCAAGGCCGCGTCCCGCACCGAGCGCGTCATGGGACCGGCCGTGTCCTGCGAGGCGGCAATGGGGATGATGCCGTCGCGGCTCACCAGGCCCAGCGTCGGCTTCAGACCCACGACGCCGCAGATGCTGGCCGGCGAGGTGATGGAGCCATCGGTCTCCGTCCCCACGGCCAGTGCGCACAGCCCGGCCGCCATGGCCACGGCCGAGCCCGAGCTGGAGCCACTGGGATTGCGGTTGAGCAAGTAGGGATGGCGGGTCTGACCGCCGCGGCTGCTCCAGCCGCTGGTGGAACGGCTGGAACGGATGTTGGCCCATTCGCTGAGGTTGGTCTTGCCCAGAATCAGGGCGCCGGCCTCGCGCAGGCGCCTGACGATGAAGGCATCGCGCTTGGCCTGCAGGCCGGCCAGGACCAGCGAGCCGGCGGTGGTCGCCATCTTGTCGGCGGTGGCGATGTTGTCCTTGATCAGCACGGGAATGCCGTACAGCGGCCCGCGCTCGGCCTTGGACCGCTCGGCATCCAGCTGCCGTGCCTGGGACAGGGCATCCGGGTTGAGCTCAATGACCGAGCGCAGCTGCGGGCCACGCCGGTCCAGCATCTCGATGCGGTGCAGGTAGTGCCGGGTCAGGCGCTCGCAGCTGAGCTTGCCTTCCCGCATGGCTGCCTGCAGTTCGCGCACGTCCATCTGGTCCCAAGGCGCATTGAGTCCAGGGGACTGGGCTGCCGGCCGGGCCGTCGGCGCCGCCGTGGCGTCGCCCAGGGCCGCCGTCAACGCAGCGCTCAAGGGCAGGGAACCCGCGACGAAACCGCGGCGGCTCAGGATATTGTTCATGTGCCTGTCAACCCCCAACGATAAGGGACGCTGGATTCTGACAGCGGCTTGTGACAGAAGCCTCGGTACAAGCCCGACGAATGCAACAAGCTCTCGCAGGCCGGACCTTCGCCAAAGCGGGCCCAAGCACCGGCTTCGCCAATGAAAAAGGGGCAGGTCACCCTGCCCCTCTTCGAACCGGTCTTCCCGGACCCTGTTTCAGTCCTTGCGCGCCAGTTGCAGTTGGGCCAGGCGGGCCATATTGCTCAGCGACAGGCGATGCATTTCCAGCAGGGCCAGCAGGCCGTTGCGGTGCAGGCGCACGACGGTGGCGTCGTCCAGCTCGGCCAGCTTCTTCTCGTCCAGGGTCATGAAGCCCTCGACGTCGACCTTCTCGCCCGCCTCATTGCTGGACTCGAAGCGCATGTCCTGCAGCAGGTCCAGTTCCACCAGCTCATGGCAGGCGGCCCGGGTGCGCTCGGTCTCGCGCTCATAGCTCTCGACGAAGTTCTTGGCCGTCATCAGGAACTCGGTGGCCTGGCCGTCGGCACCAAACAGGGCCGAACCTTCGGTCTCGGAGAAGCCCGCCCACTGCTCGTCGAAGCACAGGGCCATGTTCCCCTGTTCGTCGATGTGGGCCATCATGAACGGATAGCGGCGCACATAGGCCGGTGCGTAGTTCGCTGTCCACTTGCCGTCTTCGACAAACAGGTTGTGCCCAGGCCGCAGGCCGAACACGACCAGCGGGGCCACCGCCTGCTTGCCGCCGTCCTTGGGCGCATCGCCCGCGCGCACGAAGACGATGGGGAACTCCTTGCAGGCCTCGGCGAATTCCACGGTCGTCAGGAACATCGAGTTCAAGGCCTTGACCTTGTCCAGCGTGGACAGCTCCGTCTTCAGGTGGAGCTTCTTGTGCAGTTCGCGGTCCAGGGGCACGACGCTGCCAAACATCGGGGGGGTGCTCATTCTTTCTCTCCGTCTTCCGCCAGTCGACTGACCAGCACTTTGTCCACACGCTTGCCATCGAGGTCCACGACCTCGAATCTCCAGGCGTTCCACTCCACCACATCGGCCGTGCGCGGCAAACGCCCCAGCAGCAGCATCACCATGCCGGCCAGGGTGTTGTAGCGCCCACGATCCTCTTCGGGCAGTTCCTTCAGGCCCAGTCGATCCTTCAACTCGGGGACCGGAATCAGGCCGTCCATCAGCCAGCTTCCGTCCTCGCGCTGGACCGCCCAGGCATCGCCATCGCCGGGCGCGTTGAATTCGCCGGCAATCGCTTCCAAGACATCGCGCACAGAGATCACGCCCTGCACTTCACCATATTCGTCGACCACAAAGACCAAAGGCGCATTGGAGGCCCGGAAGTGCTCCAGCAGCTCCATGCCCGACAAGGTTTCCGGCACGAAGACCGGCGGCTCCAGGTCCTTGCCCAGGGCCAGGTCTTGCCCGGCCAGGACCCGCGCCAGCAGCCCCTGGGCGGTGGCGACGCCCAGCACATCGTCCAGCCCGCCGCGGCAGACGGGATAGCGGCTGTAGCCATGGGCCTGCAGCATCTTGAGCACGGCCTCGGCCGAGTCGTCCACGTCCAGCCAGGCGATCTCGGCACGCGGAATCATCATGGAGCCGATCTGGCGCTCGTCCAGCCGGAAGACGTTGCGCACCATCTGGTGCTCGTGTTCCTCGATGACGCCGGCGTCCAGACCCTCCTCCAGGCTGGCGGCGATTTCCTCTTCGGTGACGCTGCGCTGCGCCTTGCCGCGCAGCCCCATCAGACCCAGCGTCGCCTCGGTGCAAAAGCTCAGGAAGCGCACCAGCGGGCGCGCCACCACGGACAGGAACTCCATGGGCGGCGCCACCATGCGCGCCACCGTCTCCGGGTAGATCTGCCCCAGGCGCTTGGGGACGAGCTCGCCGAAGATGATGGTCACCACCGTGATGATCAGCACCACCAGGGCCGTCGCGGTGATCTCCACGGCGCGGTCATGCAGGGGCGTGACGGTCTTGAGCCAGGCCGCCAGCGGCGCGGAAAACGCCGCATCCCCGACGATGCCGTTGAGCACGCCGATCGAAGTGATGCCAATCTGCACGGTCGAGAGGAACTTGGTGGGGTCGTCGTGCAGGTCCATGGCGGCCTGCGCCCCGGACTCACCCGACTCCACCAGCACCTGCAGCCGTGCCTTGCGACTGGCCGACAGGGCCATTTCCGACATCGCGAAGAAACCGTTGAGCAGCAGCAGAAAGAGAAGTAAGGCGGTATCCATTGAGAGCGCCGGGCGACAAGAGCACACAAGGGGAAACCCTTGCCGGACGCGATAAAAACAGTCGAAGCTTAGAAGCGTAGCAGAAGCGGGTGTCGATTCCGACCGCACAATCCCGATGATGAACTACCTGATCGGCGACCTGCAGGGCTGCTGCGATGCGCTGGAGCGCCTGCTGCAGACCCTGGACTTCTCCCCCTCTCGCGACCGCATCCACTGCCTGGGCGATCTCGTCAACCGCGGCCCGGCCTCGCTGCGCACGCTGCGCCTCCTGCAGAGCCTGGGCGACGCCGCGCAGTGCCTGCTGGGCAATCACGACCTGCACCTGCTGGCCGCGGCCCAGGGGGCGCGCAAGCACGGCAAGAGCGACACCCTGCGCGACATCCTCGACGCCCCCGACCGCGACGCCCTGCTGGGCTGGTTGCGCGAGCAGCGCATGGCCGCGCAAGTACAGGGCTGGCTGCTGGTGCACGCCGGCGTGGTGCCGCAATGGGACCGCGCCGACACCCTGGCATTGGCCGCCGAAGTGGAGTCCCTGCTGCGCGGCCCGGATCTGGCCGACTTCCTTCACGAGATGTACGGCAACGAGCCGGATCGCTGGCAGGAGGATTTGCAAGGCACGGCCCGCCTGCGCTTCATCGTCAACGTGTTGACCCGCATCCGCTTCTGCTCTGCCCAGGGGCAGCTGGAGTTCAAGAGCAAGGATGGCGCCGGTGACGCGCCAGCCGGCTTCATGCCCTGGTTCGAAGTACCGGATCGCCGGACGCGCGGCCAGCCCATCGCCTTCGGCCATTGGTCCACGCTGGGACTGCTGCGGCGCCCGGACCTGCTGGCCCTGGACACCGGCTGCGTCTGGGGCGGCGCCCTGAGCGCGGCCGTGCTGGATGCGGACGGGCGGGTCCGCGACATCGTCCAGGTGCGCTGCGCGCAGGCGCAGAAACCGGGCTGAGCGCGGCGAGGGCACCCGGAATGGGCGCTAGAATCCGGCCTCCCGGGAGACGTGGCCGAGTGGTTTAAGGCAGCGGTCTTGAAAGCCGGCGCACTCAAGCAGTAAGCTATTGATTTTATTGAGAATTGTGGGACACTCTCCGCAACTTTGCGGAAACGATCTCCGCAACTCTCCTCATGCGGAGGCTTGGCCGAGTGGTTTAAGGCACGGGTCTTGAAAACCCGCGAGGGCTTACCCCCTCCGTGAGTTCGAATCTCACAGCCTCCGCCAACCAGCTGCTTGGGTAGCTAGGTTGGCACAGCATCCGCGCTCTTTGCGCGACACGCACTGCCTGCTGGACGTCTGAAGATCAGGTTTCAGGCGCTCCCTGACACAGGCCCCACACGGCATAGCCATCACAAGGCGCCTGCCCAAATGAGTAGTGCGTGTTGCCGACGGCACAGACGACAAGGTCTTTCATTGTTCAAGCGTTAGCCGCGTGTGCTATGGTACCGTCAACTGCATGGAGTGCCTGGCACCAACGCCAACTGGCTGCGAATGTCTGGTCGTGCACCAACAGCGTTTCGTCAAATTACGGGGAGTTGTCGCTCTGCAGGCATTGCGGCAATAAAAATTTATTTAGTTCTGTTATCAACTGATGGCATCTGCAGCAAATGCCACCGTCTGTCTGAATGGAACGCACGGCACGTCCAAAACACGTGCAAACGCAATCCTAGAGTCTAATAGGTTCAAGGCCAGCGATGACGGCAGAGCAGGGTCAGGCGTATATTTTTGGTCTTTCCAGAATGATGCCCTTTATGCTCGAAGATTGGCAGAAAACTGGTGGCGAGTTTCAGCCACTCCGAAATTCAACTCATACCAAGGCGATGCAGACAAGTCTTTGGCAGTGTTAAAAGCAAGAATAGAAGCACCGACCAATGACTATTTCGATGCGAATACTGACGGCTTTTTAAGCTTACTGATTCAGACCGCTGAAGACAGAAAAATTGAGAGCAATAAGAATGAAATTGATTTGCTCCGCATTTATTTAATTGAAGAAATTGAAAATGAGCGAGCAGCTCAGTACAGCGTAATCAAGCTAGATGTAGATGTTCCTGGCTTGACAAAGGGAGAGAAAGCTCCGGCGCCGTATGTATCTTGGCTTAAGCGAGCTCCTTGCATTGTTGTGCGAAATCACGCAATCGGGTTGATCAAAGATATTGAGTTAGTTGGAGAGTGAAATGGAAGAGATTTTCAGAAAGGTTTACGAAAAAGTCTCCAAGTTAAGCGATGCCGAGTTCAAGGCGAAGCTTGCGGGGGTCTCCGACCATCCTTTGGTGACGGTGTTCGCAGCTCTGCGGGACGCAGCTAGCCTCACCGTGATCTGGAATTCTCACGACCATCTGGAATTCGCGAAATCGCTCTTCAGCCATCAACATCGCTTTGATGAGTTGCAGCTGGACGAATTGGCTGCCGCGAATGACGAACAGTTCTCACTTGCAGCGTGAATCAAAAATCACATGACCTGCACCCGATTCAGCTTGTCGACGTTGTCGTCAACAAATTGAATGTGGTTGTGAATGATCCTCGAGCAGCTCGCGATTTCGAGGGCGAACTGAACTTGAAGATCGAAGTGGGGCACTCTGAGCTTGTGGAGGGCGACCCGAACATCTCAGTTGGTCTGCGAATCGAAACAAAGCCGGAAGCTTCAGAGGTATCGGCCGACTCGACGGAGCAAGGTAGTCCTGAGCTGCCGCCATTCGCCGTTGAAGTTGAGTTGCAGGGAAACTTCGTTGTCGACTACGCCAAGTTTTCGTTCGATAACTTGGTTCGGTGGGCAGAGGTTAATGCTCCGTTCGTCTTGCTTCCATATGCACGGGAGCACGTCTACGGACTCGCGCTTCGCGCCGGCATTAGGGGATTGGTGTTTCCGCTGTTCATACAACCTGGCACCGGTCCTCGGCGGACTCCGAGTGAAACCCCTCAAAAGTAGCTATGTTGAAAATAGGCGGCCCGGGAATCCCGGGCCGCTTTCTTTCGTCGCTATGTTTCTCAGCGCGTCGGGTTCACAGTCTCGCCGACCCGCATGTAAACCTTCTTGGTGATCTCTTCCTCGGTATGCCCGAGCAGCTTGCTGGCAGCGTGCACATCGCCGATCTCGCTAGCGGCCTTGGGGCGGATGTCCCGGAACTGGAACTGGCGCACGCGCTCGGCCAAGGCCTGGGCGGCGGCGGCCGCGACCTTGTCGGTCTCCAGCTCAGCTCGCTCCTCCAGCGTGGCGGCAGCAGCAGCTCGGGCCGTGTCAAAGCGCAGGCGCAGCGTGTGCTTGTTCAGCGGCGTGCCGGCGGGCGTGGCCACTAGGTACAGGCTCTTCACCTTGCGCGGCCGGGCCCGGATCCGGTCGAGAAGCTGGCCGAGCTGCGTGCGCTCTTCCCCGGCCTTCTCCAGCAGGATGCGCAGGCGCTTCTTGGTCTTGTTCTGCTTGACCTCGAGCGCCCCGTCCTTGATGTCGGTGCTCATCATCTTGAGCACGTCGGCTGGGCGCTGGCCGGTCAGGTAGGCCACATCCATGGCGTCCTTCAGCTCGTCGACCGCCTGCTCGTACACGGCCGCCCAGACAGCAGCGTCAGCGTAGAAGTCGCGCGGCTGCTCCTTGTTCTTGCGGACGCCACGGCAGGGGTTCTCCTTGGCGGTGTAGCCCCACTCGCGCGCCATGTTCCAGATGTGCGAGAGCATCGCCATCTCGCGGTTCGCCCGGACCTTGGCCTTTGCCGACCTGGCATCGCGGTACTGGGCGACGTGCTGTGGAGTGATGGCGTCGATGGGCGCCGTGTCGAACACCTTGCGCAGCTGGGCGATGCACTGCAGGTTGTCGTGCTGGGTGCGCGGCGCCTTGGTTGGCACCACCTCGGTCTCGTACTTGTTGAAGATGACCCGCATCACGCCGGTCTCGGTGGGCGCCGGCTTGCACTCCAGCTCGGCCCACTTCCGCTTGGCCTCGTTCAGGTCCGAGCCCAGCGGGATCTCGACGCGCTTGCCGGCCTCGTTGCGGCCGTTGTAGTAGTAGCCGACCCACTCCTTGCCGCTGGCCAGGCGCTTCGTGCGGCGCAGCATGCGGGGCGGCAGGTCGCGGGCGGTGGATTTGGGACGCATAGCCATGAGGCTACCTCAACTCACTTCAGGGCCGTGAAATCGGGCACCCAGCCGCCTGTGGTGGCCAGCGCCGCGGGGGTGATGCCGGCGAGCTTCAGCCGGGCGAACAGCCTGCCGACGACAGGCTCGCCCGCCTTGTTCTTGTGGAAGGTCCAGCCGTTGCAGGTTAGCCATTCGACCTGGTCGCCCTTGCGCGAACAGCCGGTGATCTCCACCAACTCCTCAGGCGCCAGGGTCTCCTTGGCGATGGGCATCTCGAAGATTGCGGTCATGCTGCCTCCACAAGGGCCCGCGCGTCGGCGCGGACAATGGGCGCGCTCAATAGAATGGGCCGTTCTTTCATAGGGAGAAACTCATGCTGATAGTTGAAGGCGTAGCAACGCTCAAGAGCCTGACCACCGGTGAGGAATTCACCGTCGACTCGTCTGACCTGGACTTCGAGATCCGCGGCTCTGATGAGCGCGGCATGGGCCCAGAAGCCCTGCACATGGCCGACATCGATTTCGACGACACCGACGACGGCACGATCTCGTGTGAGTGGACGGTGTCCGAGTACCCGGTCGGCGTCCTGAACCATGTTTCGCACACCGTTCGCGGCTGCGAGGTTGTCAAGGACTTCACCTTCTCCATCGAAGACCCTAGCGACGACGAATAACCCTCAGCGCCGACCGCGGCTGAAGATGTCGTCGAAGATGCCGCTAAAGGCATCGGAAAGGCTGTCCTGGCCCTGCGGACGCGCAGCTGCCGCTGCGGCGACGCGCTCGCGGGCCTTCCGGACTGCGGCGACCAGGTCGAGCACGTCGCGAGCCATGGCATCGCGGTTCACGGTCATGCCGTCCAGGTGCCGCTTGGCGCGGGATTCGATCTCGTCAAGGGTCATGCTCATCGGGGTATTCCTTCTTTTCAGATGGCGATCGCCAGCGTGCACAGGCTCAGCGCCTCGTCGGGGTTGAAGCCCTGTTTGATCAGGGCGAGGTAGCGGGCGCGGGCCAGCTGGGCCTGCAGCTCGATCAGCTCGAGCTGGGCTGGCAGCTCCTGCCTGGCGCGCTTGATGGCCTGGGCCAGCGCAGCGCGCTGGCGGTCTTCGTCCGGGCTGGTCACGCCGCCCTCCGCGCTGCCTGCCGCTCGGCGTAGTTCGCCGCCACGATCAGCTGCATCGGCAGCGGCGACACCGAGTTGCCCACCATGCGGACCTGGGCCGTCTTGGTCAGCACCTTGCCGGCCGCGGTGCGGTCGATCACGTAGCTGGCCGGGAAGTCCTGGGCGTTGTAGAGCTCGCGCGGCACCAGCATGCGCAGACAGATGTCCACGATCACCCAGGGCTCGCCCTTGAGCCACACAGTGACCAGCGCCAGGCGGTCGTGCGTGGTGATCGTCGTGGTCGGGTCGCGCAGGTCAGCCCATTGGCCGCCGCTGGCGTGGTAGCGCATCAGGAAGGCCGCGCAACGCAGCGCGCCGTCCTCGTGCTCCTGGCTCAGGTGGTACTCGACCAGGGCTTGGTGCTCGCCGCCGGCTGATACCGTGGTCAGGGGATCGCGCGCGTCGCGGCCCTCGGAGTGCTTGCGCAGCGTCGTCATGTGCGCGGTGATGAGCTGCTGCTGGCTGCCGCTGGTGGTGACCGTGCTGACCGGGCTGCGCAGGTCTCGCGCCGGCGTTTCGTTGAAGCCACCGTTGGCCTGGACCATGAAGGCCGTGGCCAGCGACTGGCCGCCGCCGCTGGCGGTGACGGTGCCGATGGGGCCCTCGATGTCGTTGACCCCGTGGCTGCGCCGCTTCGTGGCGCCAGAGCCCTCGCCGTGGCCGGCCTGCACGATGCAGGCGCTGGCGATGGCGTGCTTGATGCCGCCTGCGACGACCGTGCCCAGCGGGGCCTGCAGGTCCAGCACGCGGGGCGCCTGGCCCTCGCGCTCGCCGTAACTGGTCTGGACCAGCGTGGCGCAGGCCAGCGCCGTCTCGCCGCCCTTGGCGGTCGTGATGGTGCGCAGCGGCGCATTGACATCGAAGGCCGTGTCACGGGTGTGCGTGACCGGCACCAGCGTCGCCGCGGTCATGGCCAGCTCGCCGCGGTGTGCGGCGGTGACCGTCGGGAGCGGGTCGCGAGGGTCGTGATTGCGCGGGCCGCCCTGGTGGGTCAGCGGCATGAGGGTCGGCACGACAATCGCCGAGTCGGCCTTGGCGGTGACTGTCTGGACGGGCCTGCTGACCGGCCGCTCCGGGCTCTGGCCCATGCGCCCGCCCACACCGACGATGAAGGGCTCGGCCGCATCCAGCACGAAGCGCTTCATGCCGGTGGCGATGCGGCGCATCGTGGCCTCGGCCAGCGGGCGCTTGCGGTCGAAGATGCTCTGGCCCTGGATGCTCCAGTCGATGCACTCGTGCGCCGGGCGCCAGGCCTTGCGGCCCTTGGTGGGCTTCTTGGCGTGGGTGTACTCGGGCCACACGATGGGCTGGCCATCGGTGCGAGCGATCAGATACAGGCGCTCGCGGGTGCTGTGGCAGCCCCAGTTCGCGTTGACGGCAACCCGCCACTGCAGCTCGCAGCCCAGGTCGCGCAGATGTTGCACGAAGTGCCGCCAGTTGCGGCCCTTCTTCTTGGGGTTGGGCACCAGGAACTGGTTGCGGCGAGGCACCTGCTCGCCCTTGTCGGCGACGCGGTAGGTGGTCTTGCCGGTGACGGGATCCTTGAGCTTGTCCAGCGTGACCACGCGGCCGGTCGCAGGGTCGCGCTTCGCGATCAGCGGGGACCACTGGAGCATCTGCTCGACGTTCTCGAGCGTGATGACGCGCGGCTGCTGGCCGTGGCGCTTGAGCTTGCCGATCCACTTCGGCACCACCCAAGCCAGCGAGCGGATCTCCTGGTCGCGCGGCTGGCCGCCTTTGGCCTGGCTGTGGTGGGTGCAGTCCGGGCTGGCGTGCAGCAGGCCGACCTTGCGGCCCTGGCAGGCTTCCAGCGGGCAGACCTCCCACACGTCGCTCAGGTAGTGGCGGGTCTGAGGGTGGTTGATCTCATGCATGCCGACGGCGTCGGCATCGTGGTTGATGGCGATGTCCACATGGCGGCCGATGGCCTGCTCGATGCCAGTGCTGGCGCCACCGCCTCCGGCGAACAGATCCACGACGAGCTCGTCGGCGATGGGCAGGATGAACTGGTTGCCGATCATGCGAAGGCCCCCTCGCGCGATGCGTGGATGGCGAGCTGAGGCTCGCGGCCGAGACCGGCGCGGTAGGCCATGGCCGCGCTAGACATGGCGTTCAGCGTGGCCTCGCCCCAGTCGGCGGCACGGACGGCGGTGGGTCGGTCGATGGCGTCGGCCAGCGCGTCCATGACCTCGACGCCTTCCTTGGCGAGCTGGTAGTCCGGGCCGCTGAAGAGGATGCGGCCGGTCTCACGGTAGCGATTGACCAGGCGCGCGACCAGCTCCAGCTGCTGGGCCATCTCCTCGATGCCGCAGCCGAAGAGCTCGGCGGCCTTGCTCCAGGTGAGCACCGCGCCGGCCCAGTCCCACAGGTTCTGCTCGACGGCCTCGCCGCGGGCGATGCTGTCGAGGTTGGCGATGTGGCACAGGCCCAGGTCGCGGCGCTGGCTGGCGTCGAGCTTGGGACGGAAGGCGCGGGGCATGCGGGCCAGCAGCTCGGCCTTGGAGGCGGGGCGGCGCTTCATGCGGCACCACCTTCCCTGGCGCTGTGCTCCTGCACGCGGCCGCGCGCTTCACGCACAGCGGCCTCGATGCGGTCACCAAAACCGCACAGCTCGGCGATCCTGGCGATCTCATCAGCTGCGCCCTCAAGAACTCGATCTGGAGAGGCAGGCTTGGCCGCGTTGGGCGGGTCCGACTGCCACTTGATCTCGATGCGCGATCCCTTGCCGCTCGTCAGCTTCATGACGATGCTGGCCCGCTTCAGCGTCACGCTCATGCAGCACCGCCTTCCACCTTGGTTGGGAACAGCAGCTCGTTGCGAGCGAAGTCCAGCTCGTGGTACTTGTCCAGCCAGCGGTCGCGCCAGTCTTCCCAGTCCATAGCGCGGCGTTCCTGCGAGTAGAGGTTCACGCGCCGGAGCGGTTCGATTCCGCTGAGCGCAAGCCAAGAGGTCGGAGTGGCGCGCATCAGATCGCGCTTCTCGGTGGCCAGCGCGAGCAGGTCGGCCCGCTTGATTGCATCAGCATGGACGTGGAACACGGTCCGCAGGCCAAAGGCGCTCTGCACCACGCTCTCCCACTTGCGCTCCCATGCATACCAGGCCTCGCCGACCTCCCGCTTGCCGGGCGTATGTAGGTCACCGACGAAGGCCTCGTGGGCGTCGTGAATCAGCGCGGCCAGCTGGCCATGCGCGTCGAGGCCAAGTTCATGCTCGGCGATGTCGCAGACCAGCAGGCTGTGCTCTGCCACGCTGTAGGGCCGAACGGCATGCCCAGTGAACCGGTTCAGCTGGCTCAGGGCCCAGGCGATGGTGTAGGCAGTGATGTGGCCAGGCGCCGGACGTTCAAGGGAGAGCTCGTCGCCGGAGGCAGTGATGATGAAGCTCATGCTGGTCTGCTCCTTGGGAAGTTACTGGCAGCTGCCCATCAGCATGGGCACGGCGCCGATGCCGGCCCGCACGCGCTCGATCAGCTCCTTAGCAGCGGCTTCATGGACCCGATCCGGACGAATCAGCTCGTACCAGAAGGACACCTTGCCCTGACCGTGGCGGTACTTCAGGCGCGCGTCGATGCGATAGCCAGGGCCGGACCAGAAGACAGGGATTCCGATCTGGAACTTCTCGAAGACCTGCATCTGGGCCAGCGTCTCGGCGTTGTCGTCATCGACGTAGTCCATGCGGACGCCACCGCCCTGCAGGCGTACCACGCTCTTGATGCGTTTGTCGCTGTTGGCTTCGAACTCGGTCGCCATCTTCAACATCTGCAGGCTGGTGGGGTAGCCCTCCTGGGTGGCGATGTCGGGCTCGTGGCGCTCGATGAACTCGGCGAACTCGATCTGGCCCTTGGACTGCTTGTTGGCGCCGCTCCAGGTCAGCCACTCGGCACTCATCGCCGGCTGGTATTGGGCGCGATGCTTGCGCCAGCCTGCCGCGCTGTGGGCGTGCTCGTCGATGACCGCGGTGAAGGCCAGCTTGTAGGTCTGCGGGTCGAAGTCGCACCAGACGACAGTGCGCTCCTGCGTGTGGCGCTGCACGTAGGCCAGGAAGCTCTCGCAGTCGCTCAGCGTGGCCACGGCCTTCGTCTGGCGAGGGTTGAGCAGCAGGGCCTCGTGGTCGATCTGCTTCAGCTCGAAGCCCTTGGGCACGGCGATCTGGGTGATGCCGTCCTGGGCGCGGATGTCTGCCAGCGAGGTGGCGCTGAGCAGCTTGGCCTCCGGCAGCACGCGCGCCAGAGTCTGGGCGAGGTTCTCGACCTCGAGGGACTTCAGTTCGGTGGAAGGGTTCATGGGGCCTCGGTGATGGTGGTGATGAGATGGGCGGGCGGGCGATCAGGCGGTCTTGAGTTCGCCCTTGGGCTGCTCGACAGCGCGCAGGTCCAGCTTCTGCTGGTGCGGGTTGTCGATGCTCAAGTTGCCCTCGACCGTGGCCCACAGCAGGGTGCTGTCGGGCTTGGGCTCGGGCACCTTGGTAGCGACAGTCGGCGTGATGGAGATGGCGCCGCCCGAGACCTGCTTCAGGTCCAGGGTGATGACCAACTTGCCGGACTTGCCGGTCTCTTCCACGCCCTTGACCAGCTTGGACAGCCGCTCGCTGGCCTGGTCGAGGAACGCGCCGCCGTCCAGCAGGCGCAGGGTGTCGGTGATGGGTCTGATGCTCATGCGTGCTCAGCTTTTTCAGGGTTGAAGTGATCCACGGGGATGTCGTGGAGCTCGATGTGGTCCACGCCCACCAGCACGAGCTCGCCGCGCTGGCGGTCGATCTCGTAGCCGGCGGCGTGGACGGTCACTCGCTTGCCGCGCTTGAAGCGGCGGGAGTCGGCGGCGCACACGTACTGAGCGGCCGCGCCCTGCCCCATCCGGCGACGGGCCACGGCAGCCGTGCCATGGCCCTCCTGGCCGATGCAGACCTCGAGGAAGGCCTGCCCGTCGGTGGTCACAAAGTGGCGGGCATCCCGGGCCAGGGTGCCGATCAAGCGCACGGTGCTCATGCAGCCCTCGCTTCCGTTGGGTCGGCGAGCACCATGAAGCGCTTCACGCCGGCAGCCTGCAGTTCCAGGGCCTTGCTCTGGATCTGGTCTGCGGGCACGTAATGCACATCGGGGTGCGCGTAGTAGCAGCCGGCGCTGCCGCCGCGCTCGTCGGCGTCTCGCAGGTCTTCGCTGATCTGATCGAAGCTGGCCTGCAACTCGTCGTCGGCCTCCCTGGCAGTCCGATGCTCGTCCGCCACGTCCGCCACCTGCAGCAGCTGGTTGGCGAGCACGCGTGCCTCGTCGGGCGTCAGCTCGACGCTGAAGCAGCAACGGCCGGCGTCAAGACCCAGATACACCGCCTCGGCCATGCTGCGGTGGATGTTGGCGTCGGGCGCGTAGGTGTAGATCTCCAGCTCCGCCCCCTTGTTGCTGGTGTCGCTGGGCTCAAGCCTCAGATCGAGAGCGCGGCTCATGCGGGCCTCACGCTGCAGGTCTTCAGCTGCTCGCCGAAGGCGTCGATCGCGGCGATCACGGCATCGCACGAGGTCGCGGCCAGGATGTGCAGGCGGCCGCGCATGCCGTCGTGCAGGCGGTAGGAAGCGATGTAGGGTTTCATTCGACGCCTCTTCGAGAACAGACGAAACTGCCCAGGCGCAGGGTTAGGCCTGCGCCACAAATCGCTCGACGCTGTCGATCGGGTGACCGGTGAGGTGGTGGGCTGATTGCTTCACTCTTGCTCCATCTGCCGTGTGACGATGGCCGCAATAATACAAACTGTGTTCTATGTGTCAACACATTTTGTGTTCTTCGGCGGCGACAACAAAAAACCCGCCGGCGGCGGGTTCATGTGGGGCGAGGGACTTCAGTGCGTTAGTTGCCGACCAGGAGGCAGCGTGTCGTGCTGCCTGCTCCAATCAATCACTGCATGTGCCATGTCGGCAGCACCGAGTGCAGGGACAACTTCCAGCAGGCCTGCCGCACGCGTTGCGATGTCTTCAACGACGCGCTCGCTCTCCTGGCGCCTAGCCCTTGAAGACTCCGGGTTGTGCATTACGAAGATAGCCAGCGCAGGTCCTTCCATAGCCTGCAGTTGGCGCTGTCGGTAGCGACCTGCGAAGCTCAGATCTAGCAGACTATCCATCAAGTGCTGACGCACCGTACCGCCAGCGAAATCTGCACTTCTTAGTGCACCGTAGCCATAGCGAGCCCTGATGGGTACCCGGATCATGCGTGGCAATGCGACTGGTTCTGACTCGTCCGTTGGCACCATCACCATGGGCTCTGCGGGCATCAATTCACCGGCGTCAAGTTGCAACCGATCTTCAAGCAGTCGACGCACGCTAGTTGCGACCGCGTCGTCATCAATCTGGGCTACCTTGTTCTGGCGATAGGGCAGCGCCACGGTGACCTGGTCCAGATATGCATCTGCAACCGCGGACTCCAACGTACTGTTGAAGAACGGCAATGGCTCGTCGAAGCGTAGCTGCGGGCTCGGGCTGGGAAGTCCTTGCTCGAGGCAGTACTTCGCCGTTGCCGCCATGTTGACTATGGCTGCCGCCGAATCGCCGTAGAGGCACTTCAGCCGGCCTGCCTCGGTGATGACTTTTACCAGGCGCTCTCCATTGGCCCCTACGCCACACACACCGATGTTGAGGACCTCGCCTGTGAACGGGTCAGGGACGCACCGAATGACGAACAGCTGCCCCTGCGCCTGAAGCGCCGATGTCGGCGCTTGGGCTGAGCGGAGAAATTCGTCGAGGTTCATGGTCAGGCAATCAGTAGGCCCAGTCGTTTACAGAATTCCGCCTCAAGGCTGAGGCTGCGCCAAAAAATCGCATCCAACCCGAGCGACATGTCGCGATTGTGCCCCGTGATCAGCGCCGTGCGAAGTGCTGCCTGACCATCATAAAAGCGTTTCAGCGCCACTTTAACGGCCGACATCAGGCTCGACCGCATGGCGGTGTCCAGCGTTGCAAATGGCAACAACGTCTCTTCAGGAGTTGCATCCCCGACGATGTGGTGATGCGCCCATGGCGTGGGCTTGAGCAGTTCTCCGTCGGACCAGTCGCAGCCGCCCAAAATGTCACTTTGATCGAAGACAGTGAAGCTGTGCTTGCCCGTAAAGCCGATGTTGCCAAGATGGCGGTCCCCGTTGGCATGCAGCTGATCAACGGCCACAAGCAGAGGTAGGTTGGAGCATTGACGAATGCGGGCAGTCAGTGCTGCACGCTGACGCAGGTCGGTGACGTCATAGAGCTCACACGCGCGGCCATCGAATGTAGGGCGCGCCTCTAGACTGACGAACGCCGCACCCATGGTCAAGCCACCCCAGGTCGGCGCCATCATTAGCGCCGCAGGAGCCTGCGGAATACCGAGTAGGCGATTGACCGACCAGCCGATGATCTCGTTGGCCATGCCACGCGGAGCCGTCGCAAAGAAGTGCTTCACGTAGCCGCGCACAGTGTCTCGCCCGCCCGGCGGTCGCAACACTGCGCGGTGTGTGGTGGCGCGGATGCCGCCGTCCATCAAGGCGACGGGGCGAACATAGCTCGATGATGGCCAAACCTGCGGCGTTGCAGCAATCATCGGCCATCAGCCCTGGCTGGGCTTGTTTTACTTGTCATTGGTGCTCCCATTGGTAACTGCGCCTCTGCGGGCGGCTAGCGTCAGGTCTTGGCCGTCTTACTTCGTTGCTCGCGGGCCTTGGCGTGAACCTCGGCCGTGCTAATCAGGCCCGACGGGCTACTTCTAGAAGGAAGCCCAACCAGCTGCAGGGCCAACTCAAAACGGGCAAACCAGTCGGCGTCAAGGAGCCCATCACGAGTGTCCTGAATGACCCTAGCCAATGGATCAGCAGCCCATGCGGGCAGCCCCGCCAATTGCTTGCTGTCATCAAGGCCGAGGAGTAGCCACGCAGGAGAGGTCCCGATTCCCTCAGCAATTGCAAGCAGCAAGTCGAAGTCCGGCTTTCGGGTGCCGGAAAGCCAGTGCTGGACTGCACCCTGCGTCACCCCCAGCCGCTCGGCAAGAGCGTCTTGAGTTAGCCCTTCGGCCTTCATCGCCCGCTTTGCTCTGGTCTGCCAAGTTTCCATGCCCCCAGTGTCTGTGCGGCGAATACGAAACGGAATAGACGGAGTGTGTTTAGCCGTTGCATCAACACATATCGATGTAATACACTTTGTGGTCAGGAGATTGCTATGCATCTACGCGACTACCTTCAACTACAGGGCATCAGTCAAGCGGCCTTCGGGCAGCGACTGGTCCCGCCCGTCAGTCAGGGCAAGGTTAACCATTGGCTGGAGGGGCGTCGCCGCGTGAGCCTTGCAGAGGCTCTGCAAATCCAGCGGCTGACTCAAGGCAACGTCACGTTGCCCGAGCTCGCTGAGATGCACCGCAACGGTGACGAGGCGAAGCATGCCGCCTGATCAAGACCAATTTGCTGCGGCGTTGGCCGCTGTAGCCCGGCTCGACGCCGAGACCGAATTCGCATGGGCTGCCTGGCGGGCAAAACTGCCGCAACGCATTTCGCTGGCAAGCGACGCCGACGAGCGCGAACGCCTGGAGGCTGCGCTGCGGCTCGGTTTCAACGCGGGCTTCAGCGCCGGCAAACAGGCCGATCCACTCGCACAGATCCTCTGCGAGCTGCGCGCCCTGCGCCAGTTGGCAGAGCGCGCAATGGGGGCCGAATGATGGACAAGGCCATCTTCCCCGAAACCGAAGAGGGGTTCGCGGCCCTGCTCGAAGCCATGGCTACGTTGGCTAGCCCGCCTGATCCCCCGCCGATGGAGAAGCTGCCGGGCTCGCTGTGGGGCTTGCCTCCCGGTGTCTTTGAGCGCGTGCGCTGGCATGGCCAGACCTCGGCCTGCCCCGCTGAGCGCTTGGTTGGCCTGACGTTGCGGCGCGAGGATGGCTCGCTGATCCGTGTCGCCGTCGATGTGCAGGAACTGCGCGCCATCGCGGCACGCATCCAGTTCTATCGCCCGTATGGGTGCCAATCGCCGAGGTCGTCCGACAGCCCCACCGCTCCACAGTCGCCCCATGAGGGCCAGTCGCAGGTGCCGCCCGCGACATCGTCGACTGCTTGCTGTGGGGATGCGTAGGTGCCGAGAACCTCGTCCTCCCAGCGGACTTGCCAGCCTGCAGGCTTGCGCACGATCCAGAACGGTCCCCGCTTGCTCGGGTGGCTGTATGCCGTGACGTTTTCCATGGGTGCCCCCCTTGGGCTGGTTGGTTGCGGAACCGCCAGCGTACCCGAGGCGGGGCATCCACCCATGCCGGTATTGCCGGCCCGCCGCAACAGCGCATCCCCGCGCGACCTGCTCCTGCAGGCGTGCTTTTCCTCCCTGAGCGCGTCGTCGCGCGGGGTGCGGGCGGGTCGGCCTTCTCTCCATCGTTCGTTCTCCCTGCTCGTTGTGCCTCAACTTTCTCGCGGCCCTAGGGGGAGCGTCCATAACAACAACCGAGGGCTTCGCACATGAACGTGCTCGACGCTGCGTACCACACGGTGCACGACTACCCCGGCGGCGCGGCCGCGCTGGCCGCTCGCATGGGCCGGGCCGCTGCCCGCGTCTCGCATGAGGTTCGGCCGCCCGCCGGCAGCACCCACAAGCTGGGCCTGCTGGACGCGGTCAAGTACATGGAGATGACGGACGACTACCGCATCATCGAAGCCATGGCTCTCCAGCTCGGCTGCCTGGTGGTCCGGCTGCCCGACCTCGAGGAGCGGCATCCATGCGCGAACCACACCGCGGCCGTGGCGCAGCGATTCGGTGATCTCATGGCCGAGGTGGCCAAGGACACGGCAGACGGCCAGATCACAACGTCAGAGCTGCGTCGCCTTGAGCGCGAGTGGGGCGAGCTCGTCTCAGCGGGCACCAAGATGATGGCCCACTTCGCTGCGCTGCACGAGAAGATCAGCAAGCGAGGTGAGCATGGCTGAGGGCGTCGACACCCGCAGCGAGGCATGGCGCCATGAGTGCGAGGTGCGCTACGTGGTGAACCTCCCAGCCATCGAGCGCCGCCGCGACTACCTCGATGCCATCACCCAGCGCCGCGGCGAAGCAGCGGGCCGCCGCCTCCGCGATGATGTGCGCTCGGCATGGCTGGCACGTCAGCGTGGCCCCATCTCCCCCCAGGGTGTGGCAGGCGCACGCGACGAGTCGTTGACAACCCGCCCCGCTGGCGTGCCCTCTGAGGCTGATGCCCCGGGGATGGGTCCTTCCGCCGCTTTGCCCACTGCGGGTCATTCGAACCTCGTCGAAGCGCACGTGCACGGGGCCGGGCGTTGCTCAACTCTCGCCGCTGAGGGGGTGCTGGCTTGAGCTGGACCAACTATGACGACGTCCTGAACCAGCTCCGCGCCTTCGGCCTCGATGTCGAGAGCCTGGTGGTGGGGAAGTTCAGGCGGTGCCGCGTCGAGGGCGCCGACAAGGAGCGGCGCGGCTGGTATCACCTGCACGAGCTGGTGACGCGCTCGGGCTCGCAGCTGTTGGTCGGCTCGTATGGCGTCTGGCACGGCAACGCGAACAACGCCCAGAAGATCGAGCTGCCCAAAGCCGACGAGGGCCAGTCGCTCACCGACGAGCAGCGCCAGGCGCTGAAGCGCCGGATCGCCGAGGACCGCAAGCGCGCCGAGGCAGACCGCCAGGCCGAGGCCGATCGCGCCGCCGCGCGCGCCACCGCAGTCTGGATGAAGTGCCTGCCGACCGGCGAGTGCGATTACCTGGCGCGCAAGGGCGTGCACGCGCACGGCCTGCGCTTCAGCGAGACCGGTGCGATGGTCGTGCCGATGCTGGACACCCAGGGCCGGGTCCACGGCCTGCAGTTCATCCTGCCCAGCGACCACCCGCGCCGCAAGAAGACCGGGCGCGACAAGGAGTTCTGGCCGGCTGGCCTGGCCAAGAAGGGCCACTTTTTCATCCTGGGCACGCCGATGCCCGGGGGCATCATCCTGGTGGCCGAGGGCTACGCCACTGCGGCCTCGCTGCACGAGGCCACGGGCCTGCCCGTCATCGTCGCGTTCGACGCCGGCAACCTGCTGCCCGTGTGCGCAGCCATCGCTCAGCGCTACAAGCGCTCGCGCATCCTGGTCTGTGGTGACGACGACTTCCTCAGCGACGGCAACCCCGGCGCCACGGCGGCCAGCACCGCGGCCATGGCCGTATCGGGCGCCCACCTGCTGCCGCAGTTCGCCGCCGATCGAGGCGAGCGCAAGATCACCGACTTCAACGACCTGCACATGCTCGAGGGCCTGCACGTCGTCCGCGCCCAGGTGGAGGCCCGCCTCCGGCATCTTGACTGGGCGGCCGCGCCCGCCGCGCCGACACGCCAGGCCGGGGGAGAAGGGGGAGATGTCGCTGCGGACTTCCGCTTCGACCTCGACCGCCTGCTGCGCTCGTTCACGCTGATCTACGGCACCGAGACCGTCTTCGACGAGGAGCGGCGCTGCATCATCGGCCTGGGCCCCCTGCGCAGCGCCGCCGGCAAGTCTCTGGTCCGGATGTGGCTTGAGCATCCTCAGCGGCGCACCGTCCTGCCGGACCAGGTCGGCTTCGACCCAACCGAGCGGAATGCGCAGGTCGTCTGCAACCTCTGGGGCGGCTGGCCGACGCAGGCCCAGGCCGGCGGCTGCGACGCGCTGCTGAAGATCCTCGAGCACCTGGTCAGCGGCGAGGACGACCCCCGGGGCGTGTACCAGTGGATCCTGCGCTGGATGGCTTACCCGATCCAGCACCCGGGTGCCAAGATGCAGACGGCCCTGCTGATCCATGGCCCCGAGGGCACCGGCAAGAACACGGTGTTCGGCGCGCTGCGCCAGATCTACGGCCGCTACGGCTGCATCTTCACCCAGGTCGAGCTGGAGAGTCAGTTCAATGGCTGGAGCAGCGGCAAGCTGTTCGGCATCGGGAACGAGGTGGTCACGCGGGCCGAGCTGTATCACCAGCAGGGCCGGCTGCGGAACATGATCACCGAGACCGAGTGGCAGGTGAACGAGAAGAACCTGCCAGCCCGACTCGAGCAGAACCACTGCAACTTCGTGTTCTTCTCGAACCGGCTCGACATTGCCAAGCTGGACCCGGACGACCGGCGCTACTGCGTCATCTGGACGCCGCCACCTGCGGCCCCGGCGCTCTACCGCGAGGCGGCCGAGGAACTGCGCAACGGCGGCGCGGCCGCGCTGCACCACTACCTTCTGCAGCTGGATCTGGGTGACTTCGACGAGCACGCCAAGCCGCCCATGACCCGCTCGAAGCGCGAGCTGATCGGCCTCAGCATGGACAGCACCGAGCGCTTCTTCCAGGAGCTGACCACCACCAAGGCCGGCGACGAAGGCGAACTGGCCAAGCTGTGCATGCCGGCGACCAAGGCCCAGTTCTACCAGGCCTACACGCTCTACTGCCGCTCCATCGGCGTCAGCAAGACGCCGCAGATGGAGACCCTCACCACGCTGATGGCCAAGAAGCCAGGCTGGAAGGACGGCCGCGGCGAGGTGCGGGACAAGACCGGCGTCACCACCCGGACCGTTCGCTGTCTGTTCCCGCCAGGCCTGAGCACCAAGCCGGCCCATGTGCCGCTCAGCAAGGTGGATTGGCTGACCTACTGCATCGAGTCCTTCGACATCGAGCTGTCGAAGCTGCAGGAGGCCGGCGTGCTGCCATTCCCCGCGGGCAGCGGCGGCACGGCCTCGAAGAAGCGCGAGAAGGAGCCCAGCAATGAGCCGTTCTAACGACAGCGCGCGCAGCGTCCTGACGCTCCTGACGCAATCCGGACAAGGTGCTGTCAGGCCCGCAGCCCGCATGTTTCCTCACTTGTTCGCCATTCCTGACAACCTGACGCGCCCCGGAGCCCCTAAATGTGTGTGCGTGCGTGCGCGCGTGTGCCCCTCTCTTTCTTCTTCCTGTTTCACCAAGTCAATGAAAAGGGGTGTCAGGGCGTCAGGAAGTGGCTCAAAGCAAGCATTGGCGCGGGTTTGCGGCCTGACGGGGGTTCGTCAGGCCGGTGTCCGCCCGTCAGGAAAGTGACCCGACCATGCAAATCAACCTCCAGCACGACCTCGACCGCCTGGCCGCCCAGCTCAAGGGCTCAGCCAAGCAAGCGCGGTTCGCCGTGGCCCTGGGCCTCACTCGCACGGCCGTGGCCGTGAAGGACGCGGAGCTGGCCGAGCTCAAGCGCTCCATCGACCGGCCGACGCCCTACACGCTCAAGTCGCTCTACCTGACCAAGGCGACGCCGGCCAAGCTCGAGGCCAAGGTCTGGCTCAAGGACGACCTGGCCGGCAGCGGCACGCCGGCCACGAAGTACCTGCTCCCGCAGATCGAAGGCGGCGCCCGCAGCGTCAAGCGCTTCGAGAAGGCCCTGCAGCTGGCCGGCCACATGCCCGCCGGCTACCAGTGCGTGCCGGCCCGAGGTGCCATCCTGGACTCCTATGGCAACCCGAGCCGGGGCCAGATCATCCAGATCCTCAGCCAACTGCGGATCACGCTCACGGCCGGCTACACGCGCAACATGTCGTTCGACGCCCGCAAGCAGATCGCGGCGCAGCGCCGGGCCGGCGGCCGGTACTTCGTGATCAAGACCAGCAAGGGCGGCAAGTCGCCGGGCGTCTACCAGCGCGAGTTCATGGGCCGCAACGTCACCGCGGTGTACCTGTTCAAGCGCGCCACCTCCTACCGCCAGCGCTTCGACTTCTGGGGCGTCGGCCGCGCCACCGTGGAGCGTGAGCTGCAGGGCGCCATGGCCCAGGCCATGGCCGAGACCATGAGCACCGCCAACACCGTCGTGCAGGGGGAGTCGCTGTGAGCCAGAGCCCCGATCTGAACGAGCGCCTGCTGGCCGCAGGCGACCGCGCCGGCAGCCAGGCAGACTTCGCCCGCTTCGTTGGCTGGGACAAGAGCCACGTCACCCGCCTGAAGCAGGCCGGGCAGCTGGTGATGGCCGAGGACGGCAAGAGCGTCAACTTCGCCGGCAGCCTGCGCCGCATCCTCGACCAGGCCGATCCAGCACGGGACGCGCAGCGCGCTGAAGCCGCCGGCCGCCGGCCGGCCGCAGCCCACTCGCAGCCGCCCGGCAATGAAGACGATGGCGCGTTGCCGGCCGGCGACTCGGCCAGCCTCAGCTACGCCACATCCAGGGCTCGCAAGGAGCACTGGCAGAGCGAGCTGGCCCGGCTGGAGTACGAGCGCGCCGTCGGCCAGGTCGTTCCTCGCCGCGAAGTCGAGCTGGCCATGGCTGACGCAGCCATGGTGTTCCGCCAGGCCCTGGAGAACATGCCTCATCGCGTCGCGCCGGATCTTGTCGGCCGAGACCTCGACGCCGTGCGCGCCATGCTCAAGGGCGAGGCACAGGCCATCCTGGCCGAGCTGAGCCGCGCCTTCGCCCAGCGGCTGGCGCAGCTGGCCGGCACCGACCAGGCCGACGATGCGCCGGAAGCCGAGGAGGTCCGCGCATGATGGTGGTGGACGCCCCCGTCCTGTCCCCGTCGCAGTCGCGCGGCCGGCAGGCCATCGCCGCGGCGCGCCTGGTGTTTGCGTCCTGCATGCGGGCGGTGCGCCCGCGCGCCAGGCTGAGCGTGAGCGAGTGGGCCGATGCGAACCGCATGCTGAGCCTGACCGGCAGCGCCGAGCCCGGCCGCTGGAAGACGTCGCGCACGCCTTACCTGCGCGAGATCATGGACACCCTCAGCGAGCAGAACCCCGCGCGCAAGGTCGTCTTCAAGAAGAGCAGCCAGGTCGGCGGTACCGAGGCGGCATCCAACTGGCTCGGCTACATCATGTGCCATGCCAAGGGCCCGGTCGCGGTAGTCATGCCCACCGAGAAGAGCCTGACCGACTGGATGAGCCAGAAGTTCGAACCGATGGCCACCGAGACGCCGGCCATCGCCTCGGTGCTGGCCAGCCGCAGCAACCGCAGCGCCGACAACAACGCCCAGCGCAAGAAGTTCGTCGGCGGCATCCTCTACGCCAAGACCGCCGGCTCCACGACCGAGCTGAAGAGCACCAGCCTGCGCTACGCCATCGCCGACGAGGTCGACGAGTACGACTGGGCCACCCTGCAGGGCGACCCCATCGGCCTGCTGGACGTCCGCCTCACCACGTACCACGACCGCAAGCTCTTCATCGTCAGCTCGCCCACGCTGCGCGACGCCAGCCGGATCGACGAGCTGTTCGAGGGCGGCGACCGCCGCCGCTACCACGTCCCCTGCCCGCACTGCGGCCACGCCCAGCACCTGCGCTGGAGCAACCTGCAGTGGAGCAAGCCGCTGCCCGGCCAGCGCCACATCGGCGCGGCCTGGTACGTCTGCGAGGACTGCGGCGCCGAGATCCCCGAGCATCACAAGGGCTCGATGCTCGAGCGCGGCGCCTGGGTGCCCGAGGCGCCTGGTGCTCCCTATCCCAGCTTCCACATCAACGCCCTCTACAGCCCGGCCGGCCTGGGCCTGACCTGGGCCGAGCTGGCCAGCGAGTGGATCGAGGCGCAGGAAGACCCGGCCAAGCTGATGCGCTTCGTGAACACGCGCCTCGGCGAGACCTGGGCTGACCGGTCACGCGACCTCAAGCCCAATGCCCTGCTGGCCCGGGCCGAGCCCTACCAGCTCCGCACCGTGCCGCCCGGCTGCCTGGTGCTCACGGCCGGCGTGGACGTCCAGGACGACCGCCTCGAGGTGCAGGTCGTTGGCTGGGGGGCCGCAGAGGCCTGCTGGATCGTCGACCACCACGTCATCCCGGGCCGTCCCAGCGACCCCGAGCCCTGGGTCGCGCTCGGTGCCTACCTCGATGCCCGCTTCACGAACGAGCACGGCCACGAGCTGCGCATCGAGACCTCGGCCATCGACACCGGCGGCCATCACACCCAGGCCGTGTATGCCTTCGTGCGCGAGTCGCGCGGCCGCCGCTGCATGGCCGTCAAGGGCGCCACTTCACCAGGCCGCCCGGTGCTGGGCAAGCCCAGCTGGCAGGACGTGAACTACCGCGGGGTGACGGTCAAGAAGGGCGTGGCGCTCTACATGGTCGGGACCGATACAGCCAAGCACCTGCTGTATGGCCGACTGGATGCCGACGGCGAGCGCTCGCCCGAGGATCGGCGCGTCCGCTTCAGCCAGGAGCTGCCCGAGGCCTGGTTCGGCCAGCTCGTCAGCGAGGCCTTCAACCCGCGAAAGAACCGCTGGGAGATCAAGAAGGGCAAGCGCAACGAGGCGCTGGACTGCTGGGTCTATGCCCTGGCCGCGAGCCACCACCCCGAGCTCTACCTGCACAAGTGGCGACCGGCCGACTGGCAGCGTCGAGCGCGCATGCTGGGCGAGCGCGACCTCGACGTGGCTGCAGGCGATACCGACGCGGCGCAGGCTGAGGTCGCTGAGCGTCCGCCCACGCCGGCACCTCGCGCCAGCGGCGGCAAGATCTCGCTGGGTGGCGGTGCCCGGTTCGGAGGGCCTGCGCGGTGAATCGTCCGGACATCATTCGCTGGGTGATCGAGCGCATGCTGGCGCACGACGACAGCATCAGCCAGGAGCTGGCCCTGCTGGTCGAGCGCGAGGCCCGTGCCGAGTGGGGTGGCAAGTCCATCGAGTACGTGCCCAAGTCCTGCGACCGGAAGTCGGCGCGGCGCCCGCTGAGCCCCGAGGTCGAGCGCGTCGTCTACGAGCATGGGCTGAGCGGCGCCCCCACCGAGGAGCTGCTAGAGCAGCACGGCGTCAGCCGCGCGACGCTCTACAGGCTCATGAAGCGCGGGCCGCGCCAGGTACGCTGAGCGCTGGATGTCGTCTCACGTCCCCCCTACGTGAGACGGGGCGAACCGGCCAGACTTTCGAGCATGGCCGGAATCACCCTCGCAATTGCCCAGGCCCGCCTGGACGCCTACCTAGCTGCCGAAGCCGCTGTGCTCAGCGGACAGCGCTACGAGATCAACGGGCGCGTGCTGTGGCGCGCGGACCTGGCGGAGATCCGTGCCGGCATTGATACCTGGAACCAGCGGGTGCAGCAACTCAGCCGCCGCGCCAGTGGTCGTTCGAAGGCCGTCGTGCCGCGTCCGAGCTTCTGACCATGGCCCGCCCGCAACTTCCAGCCCTGAGCCCCAGCCTTCTGGATCGCGCGATCGAGAAGCTCTCGCCCGCGTGGGCGCTGCGTCGGCACCAGGCCCGCAGCGCCATGGCGCTGTCAGGCGGCTACGTCAGTGCCGGCTACAGCGAGCGCATGGCCTACTGGCAGCCCGGCGTGCGGGATGCCGACGGCGACATCATGCGCGACCTGCGCGAGCTGCGTGCTCGCAGCCGCGACCTGGTGCGCAACAGCCCGATCGCGTCCGGTGCCATCGAGACACAGGTCACCCATGTCATCGGCAGCGGGCTCACGCTCCAGTCGCGCATCGACGCCGCGGCCCTGGGCCTATCCGAAGACCAGGCCAATGCCTGGCAGGCCACCACCGAGCGCCGCTACCGGCTGTGGGCGAACTCCACGCTCTGCGACGCGGCAGACGAGCTGAACTTCTTCGAGCAGCAGGACTTGGCGCTGCGGACGCGCCTGGAGAGCGGCGACGCCTTCGTGCTGCTGGCCAGCGTGCCGCGCGATGACTGGCCCTTCACCCTGGCCCTGCAGATCATCGAGGCTGACCGGGTCTGCAACCCGAACCTCGCCGCCGACACCGCCAGCATCAGCGGCGGCATCGAGCGCGATGCCTCGGGCGTCGCGGTGGCTGCGCACATCTGCAGCCGCCATCCAGGCGGGCTGCTGGGGATCGCTGGTGCGACCTGGACGCGCGTCCCCTTCCGAGGCAAGAGCGGCCGGCGCAACCTGCTGCACCTGAAGCGCAAGCTCAGGCCCGGGCAGAGCCGGGGCATCCCCGAGCTGGCGCCCATCATCGGCACGCTGAAGCAGATGAGCCGCTACTCGGATGCCGAGATAGACGCGGCCGTCAACTCGGCCGCCCAGGCCGTCTTCGTCAAGATGGACCCGGACAGCTTCACCGAGCTGTTCGACGACGAAGCCCAGGGCGCGCTGATCGACAGCGCCAAGCGCTGGGACGGCACGCTGCGCAGCGGCACCGCGGTGAACCTGCTGCCCGGCGAGAGCATCGAGGCGCCGGCCCTGGGCCGCCCGAACCCGAACTTCGACCCGTTCATGAGCGCGTTCATGCGCTTCGTCGGCATCGGCCTGAACATCCCGCACGAGGTGCTCGCCAAGTCCTTCCAGGCCAGCTACAGCGCGGCCCGCGCAGCGCTGCTCGATGCCTGGCGGACCTTCCGGGTCCGGCGAGACCGCGAGGCCTCCAAGTTCTGCCAGCCGGTCTACGAGGAGTGGCTGGCAGACGAAGTGGCGGCAGGCCACATCGCGGCGCCCGGCTTCTTCGCCGACGCGGAGACCCGTGCCGCCTGGTGCGGCTCCACCTGGAGCGGCGACGGCCCCGGCGCGATCGACCCGCTCAAGGAGGCAAAGGCTGCCCGCGAGCGCATGGACCTCGGCATCACCACGCTGGCCGAGGAGGTCGTCACCTTCGACGGCGGCGACTGGGAGCAGAAGCACCGGCAGCGCGTTCGGGAAAAGGAAGAGCGCGTCGAGGGTGGCCTGGAGCCACCTCTCACGGCGCCCATCGGCCTACCCGGCAAGACCGCGCCGCTGGCACCGCTTGACGAGACCGACGAAGGCGACGAGGGCGAAGGCGACGACATGCCGCCAGCCCCGGCCCGGCGTCGATAGGCAAGTCGTCTCACGTCCCCCCTACGTGAGACGGCCGCAATTCAACACACTGCCGATCACCATGACCTTGATCGACCTGCTCCGTGCCCCCTGGGCCATCATCCCGGATCGCCTGGCTGAGATTCAGGGCGTCTATGAGGTGCACCTGCGCGGCGAGAAGATCGATGTCGGCGCCATCGAGGCGCGGCTCGGCCGCCCCCTCGCCAACGAACAGCAGGCCTACGAGATGCGCGACGGCGGCATCGCTGTCCTGCAGGTCAACGGCGTCATCAGCCCGAAGGCCAACCTCTTCACCCAGATCAGCGGCGGCGCCAGCGCGCAGATGCTGCTCAAGCAGGTCGAGAGCATGGCGGCCGACCACCGCGTCAAGGGCGTCGTGCTGGCCTGGGACTCGCCCGGCGGCAGTGTCCAGGGCATTCCGGCGCTCGAGAAGGCCATCAAGGCGCTCGCTGAGCTGAAGCCCACCGTCAGCGTCTGCGAAGGCACCATGGCTTCGGCCGCCTACTGGTGCGGCAGCGCGGCCAACGCCGTCTACATCAGCGGCGAGACGGACACAGCCGGCAGCATCGGCGTTGTGGCCACCCACACCTATGGCCCGCGCAACCAGACCAAGCAGACCACCGAGGTCGTTGCCGGCAAGTACAAGCGCATCGTCAGCGACAGCAAACCCCTGAGCGCCGAAGGCGAGAAGTACCTGCAGGCCCAGGTGGACGAGATCTACAGCGTCTTCCTCGAGACGGTCGCGGTCAACCGGCGCGTCTCCGTGGATCAGGTGCTGACCCACATGGCCGACGGCCGTGTCTTCATCGGCCGCCAGGCTGTTGCCGCCGGCCTGGCCGACGGCATCGCCACCGTCGACACCATGGTCGAGCGCCTGGCCGCCGATCCCACGAAATACGCCGCGCGCAAGCGTGCGGTGTTCGGTGCGGCCGCCTCAACTTTTGACAACGCGGCCAGCGCCGAATCCCCCGCAGATCCGGCCGGTGCCGCCGCCTCTGCATCACCTGTCGAACCCTCTGCTGGGCCGGTGTGCCCCGAGGTTCAGCCCCCCTCAGCCACCTCCCAACAAGGAGTCGCCATGACGCCCCAAGAACGTGCCGCAGCCTTCGCGGCAGAACACGCCGACGCCGCAGCCTTCCTGCGTGCTGAAGGCGCCACCAACGAACGCAGCCGCATCCAGGCCGTCCGCGCCCAGATGATGCCCGGCCACCAGGCCCTGGTGGACAAGCTGGCCTTCGACGGCACCACGACCGGCCCCGAAGCCGCCGTGCAGGTGCTGGCCGCCGAGCGCGCCCGTACCGAGGCCGCCGCAGCCGCGCGCCAGGGCGACCAGGTCAAGCCCGTCCGCCAAGACGCCGCACCGGAAGCCGAGGCCAAGCCCGGCGCGCTGGGTGCGTATGGCCGCCTGGACCAGGCGACCGACGCCGCCGCGCTGGACGCCGCCGCCAAGGCCTACATCGCCGCCCACCCCGGCACCAGCTACATCGCCGCCGTGAAGGCCGTCCAGGCCACCAACGGCGTCATCGCTTAAGGAGTCACACACATGGCTGCCTCATCCACCAACACCCTCGTCCTGTCCGTCATCGCCACCGCGGCGCTGACGCAGTTCCGCGCCGTCAACGTGGCCGGCGCCGTCCCGGCCGCCGCCGCCAACAGCCTGGGTATCGCCCAGACCGGCGGTGCCATCGGTGACGCCGTCCCCGTCGTCGTGCTGGGCACCGCCATCGGCGAAGCCGGCGCTGCCGTCGCTGCCGGCGCGCTGCTGGAAACCGACGCCAGCGGTCGCTTCATCACCCGCTCGGCCGGCGCCATCGTCGGCCGAGCGCTCTCGGCCGCCGGTGCTGCTGGCGACCAGATCGAAGTCTTCCTGATCCCGAACTGATCGCGGTCGCCCACCCCAGGAGAACCTCATGCCCCAAATGACCCTTCAACAGGCCCGCGTCATCAACCCGGTCCTGACATCCGTTGCCCAAGGCATCAAGCAGAACGGCTTGATCGGCGGCGCCCTGTTCCCCACGGTGCCTGTCGGCATGCGTGCGGGCAACATCATCACCTTCGGCCGCGAGGACTTCATGCAGTACAGCGGTCTGCAGCGCGCCCCGGGCGGCGCGACCAAGCGCGTGCAACTGGGCTACGCCGGCAGCCCCTTCGCGCTGCTGGACTACAGCCTGGAAGGCTCGCTGCCCATCGAGACCCTGCAGGAAGGCCTGGCCGACCACAACGGCTTCAGCATCGACGGCGCCCAGATGGCCATCGCCAAGGTCCAGGCCATCATGGCCCTGCGCCTGGAGATCCAGCAGGCCATGCTGGCGACCACCCTGGGCAACTACGCCGCCGGCAACCGCGTGACGCTGTCGGGCACCGCGCAGTGGAACGACTACACCGGTACCAGCGATCCGGCCGCCGTCGTTGAGACCGGCAAGGAAGCCGTGCGCGCCGCGACCGGCCGCCGCCCCAACACCCTGGTGCTGGGTCCGGTGGTCTTCGCACGCCTGCGCCAGCACCCGCGCGTCCGCGACCAGTTCAAGTACACCGACAAGAGCGGCATCAACATCGACATGCTGAAGGAGTTCTTCGGCGTGCAGAACGTTCTGGTGGGCGATGCCGTGATGGCGAACGACCAGGGCGTGCTGTCCGATGTCTGGGGCAAGCACGCCGTGCTCGCCTACACCGAGACCAACTCGGTCAACGACATGGGCGCGCCGACCTACGGCTACACCTACAACCTGCGCGGCTATCCGCTTGTCGAGGAACCGTACTTCGACCGCAACAGCAAGACCTGGTACTTCCCGGTCACGCGCGCCGAAGCCCCGGTCATCGCCGCAGCCAGCGCTGGCTACTTCATCCAGAACGCCGTGGCGTAAGGGGGCTGACATGAAGGTCAAGTTCCTCACGGCCGTCCAGCATGACGGCGAGACCTATGCCGAGGGCGATTCGGCTGACATCGCGGCCCCGGCCGCCAAGCAGCTGATCGCCTCAGGTGCGGCCGAGTCGCCCGAGTCCGCGAAGGAGCGGGCGAAGGCACGGGCCGAGTCCGAGGCTGCAGCGAAAGCTGCGGCCGACGCTGATGCCCAGGCCATCGCTGAAGCGGCCCCGTCCGGTGAAGGCGAGGCCAGCGGCGCGACCAGCGAGGGCTGAGCGCCGTGGCCTTCGTCGAAGACTTCTCGGCCTTCTTCAGTACCGCCGAGTTCGCCGTCACCGCCACCCTCGACGGGGTGCCGGTGAACGGCATCTTCGACAACGGCTTTGCCCAGGCCTTCGACGGCATCGCCACCGCGGAGCCGTCGTTCCTGCTGCCCAGTGCCGCCGCCGCCTCGGTCACGCAGTCCAGCGTGCTCGTCGTCGGCAGCGTCACCTACCGCGTCCGGATTCCGCGCCATGACGGCACCGGGCTCTGCAACCTGCTGCTGGAGAAGCAGTGAACCACCAACGCCACATCATCCGCGAAGCGATCGTCTCCCTGCTGGCCAGTGCCGGCACGGCGGCCGGCACGCGGGTCTACGACCACCCCTATGACCCGCGCACCAGCTTTCCTGCGCTGACGGTCGAAGACGGCGTCGAGCAGCAGCAGACCCAGAGCATGCCGGCCGGCCCTGGCCGGCCGATCGAGCGCACGCTGGTGCTCGTGATCTCGGCCGAGGTCCAGCAGACGGCGAACTACGCCAGGACGCGCGACCAGCTGCTCGCCGAGGTTGAAAGCCTCCTGGCCGGCGCTGCCATCGTCGGCGTCAAGGCGATCACGCCCGCCGGCTACCAGCCCGACCTCAACGTCGAAGGCGAGCGCCCCATTGCCGTGGGCCGCCAGCGCTTCGAAGTCCTGTACTACACGGCGCAGGGCACCCCCGCGACCCCCCTCTAAATCGACACCTGACCCAGGAGCGATCCCATGCCTCTGCAAACCGGTACCAGCCTCATCCTCGCGTACAAGAAGGAAGCCTCCTTCGGTGTGCTGCCCACCAACGATGCCAGCGCCAAGGTGCTGCGCCGGACCAAGTTCGGCATCAGCCTCAAGAAGGACGCCATCCGCAGCGGCGAAATCCGCCGCGACGCCCAGCGCTCCGCGCCGCGCCACGCCATGCGCAAGGTCGACGGCCCGATTGAGGCCGAGCTGTCACTGGGCACCTATGCCGACTTCATCGGCTCGGGCCTGCGCCGCAACTTCGCCGCGGTCTCATCCCTTGCGGCCCTGACCACCGTCACCGCCAGCGCCACGGCACCGCAGTTCGTGCGTGGCGCCGGCAGCTGGATCACCGACGGCCTGCGCGTCGGCATGACGGTTCGCATGACCGGCTGGACCACCACCGGCGTGGCGAACAACGCGAAGAACTTCACGATCATCGCGCTCACCGCCACGAACATGACCGTGGCCGAGACGGTTGCGGCCAAGGCTGCCGGCGACAGCGTCGTGGTTTCGATCCCCGGCAAGACGACCTTCATCCCCCTGACCGGACACACCAACGACAGCTACGCCTTCGAGCAATGGGCTCCCGATGCGGTGCAGAGCCGCCGCTTCCTGGGCAACCGCGTCGGCGGCCTGGACATCAACCTGCCGCCGAACGACAAGGCCACCCTGACCGTGAACTTCATGGGTCAGGACCGCGCCACCCAGGCCACGCAGTACTTCACTGCAGCGACGGCCGCCGGCACGGCCCAGATGCAGACCGGTCTGTCCGGCTCCCTGTGGGTGAACGGCGTGCAGGTCGGCGTGCTCACCAGCTTCCAGCTCACGACCAGCAATAACCTGGACGTCCAGGGCGTGGTCGGATCCAACCTCACGCCCGATGTCTTCCAGGGCCCGATCGACGTGTCGGGCTCCTTCAGCGTGCTGTGGCAGGACAGCACCTTCGACGGCTACTTCGACGCCGAGACGCCGGTGCCGGTCATCGTCCAGCTGCGCGACAGCACGGCCTCCAACACCGACTTCATGAACCTGGTGCTGCCGGTGACCAAGCTCTCCGGCGGCGACGTGCCCGACGGCGAGAAGGCCCTGGTGCAGAGCTTCCAGTTCATCGGCTCGGTGGGTGACGGCAGCAACGGCTTCGAAGCCACCACCCTCTTCGTGCAAGACAGCCTGGCCTGAGCGGCCGCCCAACCATCAGCAACATCATGAAATTCGAGCGCAAGAACAACCCCAAGGTCAGCGCGGCCAGCGAGGCCGGCTTCACCTTCGAGCCTCGCTACCCGAACGGCCAAGGCATCGGCGCCACCATCACGGTGCGAGGCCCCGAAAGCGCCCAGGTTCGCACGCTGCTGAGGCGCCAACTCGCGGAACTTCAGGCCCGTGAGCTGCAGGCCAAGAAGCGGGGCAAGGATCTGGAAGTGCCCGCGCTGGAAGAGCTCGAGGCGCAGGCCATCGACCTGGCCGTGGCCTACACGATCGGCTGGAGCGGCTTCGAGGACGACGGCGTGCCGATGGAGCCGACCGAGGCTAACTTCCGAGCCATCTACGCCGACTACAGCTGGATCCGGCGCCAGGTCATCGACGAGGCCCAAGACTTGGGAAACTTCGCGCAGATCTCGTCGAAGCCCTCCTCGCGCACGCCCGCGCTGAATTCGAGCTCGACCTGAGGGAGGAGGCGGGGTGCACCATGCGCGCGCATCTTCTGCAGGCACAGGCCGCCACTGGCGTGGAGCCTGTGCAGCTGCGCACGCCCTCGCCGCCCCTCTCGCTTCGGCATCTGCTCAGCGCCTGGAACGAGCTGGCCTCGGGCCGGCAGCATGGATTCGGGGCACCTCAGCCCATCACCTGGTCGGAGATCAAGGCCTGGGCGCAGATGACGGGCGCGCGGCTCTGTCCTTGGGAGGCGCGGATCCTGCGCCGGCTCGACGAGTGCTGGATGTCGGTCTGGAACGCCGAGCACCAGCGGCGCACTGCAAAGAAGTCGTCGGGCGACTGAACTACAGCTTGGCCGCGGTGCGCGAGTCCGCCCAGGCGGCCGGGATGCCGAGCGCCAGCGCTGCCAGCGCCCACCAGCCGATGCCTTCCTGCTGCCACAGCAGCCAGGCGCCGGCCACCAAGACCGGGACGACGACCAACGCGAACAGCAGCCCGCGCGCCAACGGCAGGCCGAGCAAGGCCAGCACGAGCAGCGCAATCAGGACCAGGGCGAGGACGTAGAGCATGGCGTTCGACGTAGCAATCCGATTCAGTGTAGCGGGTGCTGATCAGGCCGAGAAGGCGCTGGCCGGCATCGGCGACGCCGCGACCGCCTCTGCCAACAAGGTCGAGCCGGCGCACCGTCGCATCCGCGACGGCGTCGAGTCCATCAGCGCTCAGCTCGATCGCCTGCAGAAGGGCTTCCAGTTCATCGCCGGCCTCAGCTTCGCCGGCCTTGGCCTGCGCGAGCTGGCCGAGCTGACCGACACCTTCAAGAACCTGAACGCCCGGATGGAGCTGTCGACTGGCAGCGCCTCCGCGGCCCGGGCTGCCTTCCACGATCTGCTGTCCCTGGCGAACGGGCTGCAGATGCCGCTCGAGGAAACGGCGACCCTGTTCAATCGCCTTTCGCCGGCGCTGAAGGGCCTGGGCGCCAGCCAGGAGCAGGTGATCGCGCTGACCCAGGTGCTGGGCGCCACGCTAAAGACCAGCGGCGCCACCACGGCTGAGGCCTCCAGCTTCATGCTCCAGTTCAGCCAGGCCATGGCAGCCGGTGCGCTGCGCGGCGAGGAGTTCAACAGCGTGAGCGAGGCGAACCCCCGGCTCATGCGCGCGCTGGCCGACGGGCTGGGCGTTGCCCAGGGCAAGCTCAAACAGATGGCCTCGGACGGCAAGCTGACGGCGGAGAGCGTCTTCAACGCGCTGTCGAAGCAAGCGGAGACGCTGAACGGCGAGGCCTCGAAGATGCCCGCGACCTTCAGCGGCATGCTGACCCAGATGAAGAACAACACGCTGGCGCAGATCGGCGAGTTGGACCAGAAGCTGGGCGGCGTCAGCGACAGCATCCTCAAGGCCTTCAACACCCTGCTCGGCTACAAGGGCGCCATCATCGACCTGTTCATCACAGGGGCGAAGGTCGCCGCGGCCTACTTCGCGCTCTTCGTCGCGGCGCCAGCCGTGATCAGCGCCGTCGGCACCGCCATGCTGGCGCTGCGCACCGCGATGCTGCAGTACCAGCTCGCGGCCGCCATCAGCGGCAGCTACACCACCGCACTGTCTGCGGCCTTCGGCGGGGCCACCACCGCATCGTTCACCCTCACCGGCGCGGTGACCAAGCTGCAGCTCGCCTTCGGCGTGCTCTTCGCTGCCTTCGCCGGCTGGGAGATCGGCACCTGGCTGCGCGAGAACTTCGTCGAGGCCAACCTCGCCGGCATCGCCTTCGTGGCCGGCACGCTGAAGGGCTGGGAGGCCATCAAGTACGGCGCCCAGGTGGCCTGGGCCTACATCGGCGCAGCGTGGCGCTCGTCCATCGAGGGCATGGGCTCGGTCTTCGCCTGGTTCCTGGACAAGATCGCCGCTGGCCTCGGTGCCATGGGCCTCAGCTCTGCGTCCAAGCAGATGACCGAGTGGGCCAACAGCACGCGCGATGCGACCAAGAACAGCCAATCGCTCGATGACGAGCTGAAGAACCTGAAGGAAGGGTACGACGCCGCGACCGGCCAGATCACCCGCATCACCGACGAAATGGCCGACGAGGCCATCGCGCACTTCAAGGTGACCGACGCGGCCGACAAGAACCAGGTCGCCATGGGCAAGCTGGGCGGCAGCAAACGCGAGCTGAGCAAGGACCAGAAGGCCCTGCTGGACGCCCTCAAGAAGGAGCTGGACAAGCTCAAGGAGCAGAACGCCACCTACGGCCTGGGCGAGGACGCTGTGCTGGCCTATCGCGCAGCCAAGGAGGGCTTGACGCCCCAGAGCGCCAAGATCCGCGAAGCCATCGCCGCGGAGCGAGCCGGGCTGGAGGCCAAGAAGGCCGCCACCGAAGCCGAGAAGGAAGCGATCGAGGCCGTCTACAAGGCGCGACAACAGGAGGCCCAGCAGGCCGTCAAGCGCGCCGAGGATCTCGCCGACCAGGTCAAGAAGCAGGAGGAAGAGAACCTCAAGCTGAGCATGACCACGGCGCAGTACCGTGAGCTGGAGATGGCGCGCCTGCGCGAGCAGCTGCGCCTGGCCGAGCTGGCGGTCCAGGAGGACGAGTACCTCCTGCTCTGCAATGCCGAGACCGAAGCCCACAAGGACACCGTCGCCGCGCTGAAGAAGCTGATCGAGGCCAAGGAGCAGGGCATCCACCTGCAGGCCGCCAAGGAAGCGAACGAGGCTTGGCAGAAGACCGTTGATTCGATCGGTCAAGGCCTGACCGACAGCCTGTACCGCGCCTTCGAGGCCGGCAAGGGCTTTTTCGAGACGCTGTGGTCCGGCATCAAGAACACCTTCAAGACGACCGTGCTCAAGATGGTCGTCCAGACGGTCATGAGCCCTGTCAACGCGGTGCTGGGCAGCATGATGGGCGCGGGCAACGCAATGGCGGGCACCGGCGCGGCTGGCGGCGTCGGCGGCCTTTCCAACCTGGTCAGCATGGGCTCGAAGGCATGGGACTGGGGCAAGGGCCTGTTCGACGGTTCAACCGATATCTTCGGCAGCTCGGCCGGCGGCTGGATGACCGACTTCGGTGGATCCGTGGGCACGGCCACCAGCAAGTTGGGCGGCTGGCTGTTCGACAACGGGGCAGAGGGCCTCGGCAACTGGCTGGGCTCGAACCAGGGGATCATCAGCGACGTGGCCGGCGTGGCTGGGGACGCCTTCGGCTACTTCGGCGCCCTGAAGAATGCCGCCAACGGCAAGTGGGGATCTGCAATCGGCTCCGGCGTGGGCACGTTCTTTGGCGGCCCCATCGGCGGCGCAATCGGCAACTTCCTGGGCGGCGCGATCGACAGCCTCTTCGGAGGCGACGGCAAGGACTACTACGGCGCCGACTACATGCGCAGCAGCAAGGCAGCCGCAGGCTACCGGCCGCAGGAGTACGAGGTGGGCGACCGCCAGTATGGCTGGAGCGTGACCGGCGCCCGCAGCGACAAGCTGGAGTCCGCACTGAAGAACGTCACCGATGCCTCGATTGGTGCCATTGCCAACCTGCAGCAGGCCTTCGGCAACACCAGCGACTTCAAGCTGGGCACCTACTTCTCGAACAATGGCGACGTTTCGCAGGGCAACATCAAGCTCATTCGCGACGGCCAAACCCTGGCCACGAAGAGCAGCGGAAGCTACGGCGCCGACGGTGAGGCTGGCTTCAAGGCCTACGCCCAGGACGTGGCCAGCTCCGTCCGCACCGCCCTGGACAGCATGGGCCTGCCCGACTGGGCCAAGAACATGCTCAACTCCATCGGCAACGCGCCGACGCTGGAGACTGTTGTGGCTGCCGCCACCCAAATCGCGGTGCTGCAGCGCGCCGTGAAGGCGCTGCCCGAGGCCATGAACCCCCTCGGCGGCATCTTCTCGAGCATCGCCACGGCTTCGGAGTCCGCGCGACTGAACCTGGTGCAGCTGGCCGGCGGTATCGAGAACCTGGCCTCCATGTCCAAGCAGTTTGTCGCTGACTACTACACCAAGGACGAGCAGGCTGGCCTGCAGGCCAAGAGCTTCACCGAAGCGCTGAAGGCCCTGGGGCTGGACGGATCGCAGCTCGGCTCCCGCGAGGACTTCCGCGCCCTGGTGGAGAGCCTGGGCAGCAAGATTGAGGACGCCACGGCGCAGAAACAGCTGGTGGGCCTGCTGGCCCTCGGCCCGCAGTTTGCGACCCTTGCCGACTACCTCAAGGAGAATGGCAAGACCCTGGCGGACGCCACCGCGGCTGCGCCCCAGGTGGTCGCGCTGACGGCCCTGACCGAGCAGCAGCAAGCCGGCCAGGACGCGCAGATCAGCGCGACCGAGACGCTGAACAGCTCGGTGATCGGCATCGGCAACCAGATCAGCGCCGGCATCGACCGCCTGGGCCAGACCCTGGCAGACCGCCTGGCCGCCGTCGAGTCCGCCGTGAACAGCAACGCGCGCTACATCGGTGACCGCTTCCTGGAGGCCCAGCCGTGAGCATCAGCAACGCCCAGTACACGGCCTGGCTCGCAGCCGACAACCGCGAGCGCACGCTGCTGGTCGAGGTAGACGCCTACTCGGGCGGCTCGGTGGTGACCCGCTACATGAGCAACCGTGGCTTCGTCAGCCAGCCGGCCGACACGCCCGCCAACACCGCCTACGACGACATCGTCACGGCCGTGCCGAACATCCGCTCGTCTATGGCCGAGGTCTTCCGCGGCCGCAGCCTCGTGAGCTTCGGCGACATCGAGATCGACAACAGCGGCGGCACGCGGGACGCCTGGCTGCTGGACGGCTGGGACGGCCGCGGCGTGCGCCTCTATCTGGGCGACGCGGCCTGGCCAAAGAGCGACTTCCGCCAGGTCTTCAGCGGCGTCGTCGAGGACATCCAGGCCAGCGGCAACAACACGCTGATTCTCCGCATCCGGGACCGCCAGTACCTCCTGGACGTGCCCCTGCAGACCAACCGCATCGGTGGCACCGGCACGACCAAGGACCAGCGCCTGCCGGTCTGCTATGGCGAGGTGAAGAACATCGAGCCCGTGCTCGTGGACGCGGCGACGCGCAAGTACCAGATCCACGATGGCTCGATCCAGAGCATCGACGCGGTCTACCAAGACGGCGTGTCCATCGGCACCTACACCGCTTCGCTGTCCACCGGCACCTTCACGCTCACCGCCGCACTGACCGGCCGCATCACCTGCGACGCCAAGGGCAGCAACGCCGGCAGCTACGTCAACAAGACGGCCGACATCATGCAGCGCCTGGTGACCGACCGGACCACGCTCACGGCCAGCGACTTCGATGCCGCCAGCGTCACGCAGCTGAACACCGACGCGCCCGGCGCGGTGGGCATCTACGTGACCGACGACCGGGCCACCGTGCTGTCCGCGCTCGACCAGCTGGCCACCGGCGCCGGGGCCTTCTTCTGCATCGGGCGCGACGGCAAGATCACCATGGGCCTGTTCAAGGCGCCCAGCGGCACCCCGGTCCTGACGCTGACCGATGACGACGTCGAGCTGGCCCAGCTCGAGCTCACGAAGCGAATCGTGCCGCTGAAGTCCGTCCGGGTCGGCTACGCGCGCTTCTACGTCACCGTCGACAGCGGCGCCGCCAGCAGCCTCTCCGAGGCGCAGCGCCAGCGCCTGCGCGACGAGTACCTGGTGGCCTACGCCGCCACCGGCGCCAGCGGCTTCCTAATGGCCGTCGATGGCGACCTGCAGGGCACGGCCTACGTCAGCGCCTCGGACGCGAGCACCGAGGCGACCCGCAGGGCGGCCCTGTGGGGTTCGCTGCGCCGGGTCTTCCGCTTCCGCGGCTTCCTCGCGGCCCAGCAGGTCAAGCTGGGTGACGTGGTGGCCCTGGACTTCGCCCGCTACGGGCTGGCCGGCGGCGTGCTCGCGCGCGTCGTCGGCATTCGAGAAAGCCTGACCAACAACTCGGTCGAGCTGGAGGTCTTCCTGTGAGCGTGCGGATCGTCACCTCCAACGTCAGCGACGCGGCCGTGCTGAGCAGCGCCGACTTCGTCGGCTCCCTGCCGGTGGGTAACCTGCAGCTGGAAGGCCGCGCCCGAGTCGCGCGGACGGCCAATGCCACCGGCACCAAGACGATCAACGGCGACTTCACCGGCGTGTCGATCATCGGTGCCTGCGTCCTCTACAACCACAACCTGACCAGCCAGGCGACCTGGCGCCTGCGCCTGTGGGATGGTCCCGGCCAGACCGGCAATGTCGTGTTCGACAGCGGCACCGGCAGCGCGCTGCCGGCGCTGGGCTGGGGTGAATTCGCCTGGGGCGCTGTGCCATGGGGCGCGTCGGTGTTCACAGGCTGGGGCGCGGCCTTCTCTGTCCTCTGGTTCCCGGCCGTCGGCGCGGTGAGCTTCCGGCTCGAGCTCACCGACGCGGCGAACCCCGCAGGCTTCCTGCAGGCCAAGCGTCTGCTGCTGGGGCCGTACTTCGAGCCGGCCACCACGCTGAGCTACGGCCTGCAGCTGCACTGGGAGGACAACTCCGAGCAGCGCCGCACCCAGGGCGGGTCGCTTCGGACGGATGCCAGGGTGCGGTACCGCGTGCTGCGCGGCGACCTGAGCCGCCTGACCGATGCCGAGCGCGCCGTGGCCCTGGAGACCCTGCGCCAGATCGGCCTGCGCTCGGAGACCTTCATCAGCGTCTTCCCCGGCGCCGGTGGCGCCCAGGAGCGCGATTTCAGCATGCTCGGCAAGTTCACCAGCATGCCCCAGTTCACCAACGACCAGCCGTTCAGCCACGCTGCACAGCTGGCCTTCGAGGAGGTTTGAGATGGCGGACTTCACCGCATACCGGGTGGGCCTGCTGGGCCAGGACTACCCGACAAAGTACGACAACTTCGTGCTGGCCCTCCAGGGCTATGCGACCGAGGTCGAGAACGGCCGGCAGGGCCAGGCCTCGCTGGCTGCGAACTTTGGGCGCTACATCCTGGCCAGCCAGGGGCTGACCGTCAGCCTGAACGCCAACGGCCTGCGCATCGAAAACCTTGGGGCCCCAAATGTCGGGACCGATGCTGTCAACAAGGCCTATGCCGACAACCTGTCGTTCTCGTCGGCTCTACCCAGCCAGGCCGGTAATGCTGGGCTGGGTCCGCGAACTGACGGAGTGACGACAGTCTGGGACAACTGGTGGGGTGCGCCGGTGGCGCTCACGTCCGCTACGACGTTGACCAATCGGACCGCCTATCACCTGGATTCGTCGGGCGGTGCGTTCAGCGCGAACTTGCCGCCTGCCACCGCGAAAGGCTGGGTGCTGATTCGCGACGTGAGTCGATTGGCCGCGAGCAAGCCTTTGACCTTGGTGCCTAACGGCACCGACAAGGTCTACGGGGCCACACAAAACTACCTCATGGACAAGAACGGCGAGACGCTGATGCTCGTCGTCGACGCTACGAAAGGATGGGTGAGGGCATGACGATTCGAAGCTCTGAATTTGGCGGATCACCATACGAGTTGGGTGACCTGCGCGGCCTGCCGTCGTATGGGCGACCGGGATTTTTCATCGAGGACGGGCAGGAATGGCTGCGCACTGGCATGCTTCGATCGAACGCCGGGAATGGCTACGCGGATCTGCTGACCCGGGCCCCGGGGTATGGCGTGAACTTCAACGTCGCATCAGATCGATTGACAAACTGGGTTGCCCCCAGTCAGGGCGGCGCGCCCTCGCACTATCGGATGGAGCTGCATCGAACCGTGGCGGGCTACTACGTGCTGTGTCCTCCTCCGAACGATCTTGGCGGCATTGCCACTCTGCGCGTGGGTACGGACTACCTGGTCAACCCTGGTTCGGTGGTGGGCGTCGCGTCGGTCGCTCTGACGGGGTACTGCTACCACAACGGGATCATGCTGTTCTGCACGCGAGACGGTACCGCTAACACGGGTCTCAAAAATTTCGATTCCGTGATAGGCAGCGGGACGGGATACACGGCCCAGGAGTACGCAGGTATTGCCAGCAATGGGAGCAATCTGGCGGTTGCCATCGCCCGAGGCGCGCCGTCCAACGCGGCAAATGCATTCCAGACCTCTGTGAATGGCGGTGTTTGGACGCCGCGCACTGGTTCTAGCAATCTGCTGTCATCAATGGTGGGTATCCACTACGCACAGTGGTTGGGCAAGTTTTTCAAATGGGGGCCTGCCGCCGGCGGCGGCGCGGCCATTCTGTCCACGTCGGACGGCTACACGGATTCGGTGGCAATGCCCGCGCAGCCCGGATGGACCGTGGTGTTCGGCGGGCTGTACGGCGGCATGCAGCACAGCGCCGCCAGTACGGCCAATGCGACGCTGATCCCGGTTCGGCGCGACAGCGACTCTATGTACGGCTGGCTCAGGACCACGAACGGCACGGCCTGGACCTTCGTTTCGCCGTTCCTGGACCCGAATCTGCGCGGCATAAACGCCTTCGCCGCGAACGTGCTGCCGGACCTGCAGTACGACGCTGCGCGTAGCCGCCTGGTGGCGATCCCGGGCTCGGCGAACAGCGGCGACTTCCCGGCCTTCTACTTCAGCTCGGACAACGGATCGACGTGGCAAGCGTCAAACGCCATGGACGACGCGGACACGGCCGTCGGTCGCTTCCTCGGCTTCAGCCAGGTCTACGGCGTCGATATGGCGCATGTCGGCACAGGCGCTGCGAACGGCTACCTCTACAGCTATCCAGCATCCCGGTTCGACGCAGTGCCGTCATACGTCGGCACGGTTGGGTCGTACGGCCCTACCGCTGGCGTCACCTACCACATTCGCATCAAGTGAGGAGGACACCATGGGTGACCTGATTGCAGTCCCACACCCCATCGGCTCGCGGCTGACCAGGCGCGCCTTCTGGAATCGCTTTCCAATTCCGAACGAGCGTGCAATGCGCGCCATCATCGCTCAGGGCGCTCCCGCGCTGCTGGCCGGCACATTTGCCCAGCTGCAGTCCCGCGTCGATTCCAGTCCATGGGTCGATGTGGATCTGCCGCAGCTGCGCGAGGCGCTCGCCGAGATCAGCTCGCTGTCTGTTCCCGCGTCAATCACCATTGACGGAGTGACGTTGCCGTTGCGACTCACCGCCGACCAGACTGCTCGCATTCTTGCTCTGCCCACTGAGGCAGAGGCCTACAGGGGCGCGCCATGAAGGTCCTCTTCTGTCGCAAACCGGCGCTCGGCTCCTGGCTGATCCGTGCCTTCACCTGGTCGCCTTGGTCGCACCTTGTGATCGTCGAGGACCATGAGCATGTGATCGACTCGACTCTCGCGCATGGTGGCGTGCGTCGCCGCCGGCTGATTGACATCGTCAATGAGTACCCGGTGATCGAGGAGATCGAGGTGCCGTTGATCGACGAACAGGCCGCGCTCGACTTCGTGCGCGCCCAGCTGGGCAAGCCCTACGACTGGACCGCGATCTTCGGCTTCCTGCTTCGTCGCGACTGGGCCGAGCCTGACGCGTGGTTCTGCAACGAGCTGGCCGAGGCTGCCTTCATCGTCGGCGGCCGCCGACGCTTCCGTGACGAGATCTCGCGCATCACGCCGCGCGAAAGCTGGATGGTGACCTGAGGAGACGACACACATGGACATGAACCTGTCCTTTCAGATCGCCATGGGGCTGGTCTCCTTCTTCGGGGGCTGGTTCCTCAAGGTGCTCTTCCAGCGGATTGAGCAGCTAGAACAGACCGATGCCGAGCTCGCCAAGGTCATCAGCGACATGCGCGTCGACCTACCCACCCACTACGTCAGCAAGAACGACTTCCACCAGGCTCTCGACAACATCCACGCGGCGCTCCGGCGCATCGAGGACAAGATCGACTCGAAAGCCGACAAGGAGTGACCGATGAAGATCCGGAACCGACACACCATCCTCCTCGGCGGCAGCGTCGCGCTGCTGGCCGTCCTCGTGGCCACCGACCCCGACCGGGGCGTGACCACCGGCCTGCTCGTGATGAGCATCGCGGTCGGCCTGCTGGCCGTGCTGTTCGCGCACCTGGCGCGCAAGGCCCTGCACGACTATCCCGAGGCCGACATGCGCAAGCTGTTCGCCCGGGCCGGCGAGCACCCCATCGGCGCGGGGCTCGCGCTGATCGCGCTGGCCCTGGTGAGCAGCGCGCTGCTGGGGCTCTTCGGCCGCGCAGCGCATGCGCAGGGCATACCTCCCCAGGCCCAGCCGCTGCTGCCCGTCCTGCAGGCAGAGATCCAGTCGGCATGGCCGAGTCACCCCCAGCCGGCCTACTTCGGCGGCCTGGTCGAGCACGAGACGGCCTGCCCCAGGCCCAGCCAGTGCTGGAAGCCTACCGCGCAGCTGAAGACGGCGCGCGAGGAGGGTGCAGGCCTCGGCCAGCTCACCCGCGCATGGTCGACTGACGGCCGCCTGCGCTTCGATGCTCTGCAGGAGATGCGCGCCGCGCATCCCAGCCTGGCCGAGCTGGACTGGGCCACGATCTACCAGCGGCCCGATCTGCAGCTGCGAGCGCTGATCCTGAAGTCCCGCGCCGACTGGCGGGCCATCGGCCCGGCCGCGCGCATCGAGTTCGTCGACCTGGCCTACAACGCAGGCCGCGGCCGAGTCAGCCAGGACCGCAGGGCCTGCGCCATGACTACGGGATGCGACCCGGCGCAGTGGGCTGGGCACGTGGAACGGACCTGCACGGCCAGCCGCGCGCCGATCTATGGCACGCGATCAGCCTGCGACATCAGCCGGCACCACGTCGCAGACGTGCTGCGCCGCGCTGAACTTTACAGCAAGGTGCTGTGATGGATCAGCCGCCCGCCCAGTGCTTCGGGATCATCGACCCCGACTACGCCAGGATCTACACCCAGGCCCGGGTCGTCGCCTGGCAGTACGGCTATGCCTGCTGTGCTCAGGGCTCGTTCACGCGCGATCTGGACCTGCTGCTGGTCCCTTGGGCACCGCATGCGACCAGCAAGATCGAGGCATTGATCAATCACCTTGCGGACGTTACCGGCCTGAAGGTACATGGATCGCCTACCGAAAAGCCTCACGGTCGCAGGGCCTGGTCGCTGTTGCTCCCGGGGTTCAGCGAAGTGCGCTGGGTTGATGTCTCAGCATTCACGCCGGCAGCCAGGGTGGAGGGCGCATGAACCGCTTCTCGAGCCGCCGCTTCCTGCTGGCCGCGCTGAGCTGCGCCGCGGCGACCTGGCTGCAGTACGTCGGCAAGCTGGACCCGGCCGGCAGCACCTACGCGCTCGTGATCGTCGGCACCGTCGGCGCCTACATCACGGGCAACACCGCAGAGAAGCTGAACAAGGGCAAGGCACCATGATCCCGATCCCTACACCGACACGCACCGCCGGGGCCAAGCTCCTGGCCCTGCTGCTGGCCACGGCCGTGCTGTGGGGAGGCTGGGCCGAGATCCGGGCCGCCCAGGCCGGTGCTGGCCAGGCCCGGGCCGAGGCCGAGCTAAGCAAGGAGCGCCAGGACCGCGCACAGGCGCTGGCCACCGGCATCGAGCAGGCCCGCCAGGCTGACCTGCAAACCGTCACCACGCAACGAGAGGCCTTGAATGCAGCGCAGACCCAGACCGAAGCTCTGCAGCGTGATCGCGATCGCGCTGCCGCTGCTTCTCGCAGCTTGCGCGACCAGCTCGCAGCCGAGCGTGCCCGCGCCGCCGCAGCCGCGGCTGATCCCCAAGCTACCGAAGGCTGCAGAGCAGCCGGCGCCTCCGCCGCAGTGCTCTCCGAGCTGCTCGGCCGGTGCAGCGACCGACGACGAGAGCTGGCTGACTACGCTGACCGGGCCCGCATCGCCGGCCAGCTCTGCCAGCAGTCCTATGACGCGCTGACGCGCGCGACCGACCGAAAGGCGCTGGTCATCTGGTCCTTGGACCAGGAGGCCGAGCCGGCCGGGCTATTTTGACGCCGGAAATCGTCTCCGCATTGCCGATTGCAGACCCGATGGGTACTGGCGAAAATTCAGCCATAACCCAGGCCATTGCGGAGATTATTTCAATCTAAGCTGTTGATTTGATTGATTTAGTCCGAAGACTTGAAAACCGCCGAGGGCTTACCCCCTCCGTGAGTTCGAATCTCACCGTCTCCGCCAACAATTCACGCAGTGCGCGCCGGCCGCGACGCTAGCATGGCTTGAGGCCGCACCCGGCGGCCGACGCATTGCTGTTGTTCCCCGCATGCAGAGCCATCGCCGGCCGCTGGCCTTTCTCTCTGGATTCACCGTCTATGTCGGCGGCTTGGCTGCCGCCATGGCGGCCACCTCGACCCCGCTGAACTGGATCTTTGCCGGCCAAGGCGGCTGGCTGGTGCTGACGGTGCGCCTGTTCGTCCTTGCCCTGCCCTCCCTGCTGCTGGCGGTGGCCTGGACCTACTTCAGCCTGCGCTCGCGCCAGCGCAGCCGGCGCAGCAGCTGGCTCTGGTATCGCGTAGGCATGGCCCTGGCCATGGTCTTCACCTTCACAGCCGGCTTCTTCGCCTTGGCTCAGCTGGATGAGACCAAGGTCTGGTCCCCCCTGTCGCTGCTGACCTCGGCCCGCATGCCGCCTTTCTGGGGTTTGCAGAACAGTTTGGCCATCCTGCTGGGCGCGTGGCTGGGCCACCGCTGGCTGCCGGCGCGTGTCGAGTCGCGGCGGCACGCCTCGCGCGCCGCGCAAGCTGCGCAGCGCCGCTCCGCTGCACCGGCGAGCGAATCCCTCGACCAGGGCTGAGGGGCGAGCGCGCTCAGCGCCCCGCCATCACGATGCGATTGCGCCCCTGCGCCTTGGCACAGTAGAGCGCGGCATCGGCCGCCGCCACGAGGCTGGCGGCAAGCACCGGCAGTTGCGAGCTGGGCAGCAGGTGCGAAAGCAGGGCCAGCCCCGCAGACACCGTCACCGGCAAGCTCGATCCGCTGGGCAGCTCCACACAGGTTTCGCACAAGGCGCGACGTATGCGTTCGGCCGTCTCCAGCGCATGTTCGTCCGGGCAGCGAGGCAGCAGCACGACGAACTCTTCGCCGCCATAGCGGGCGATGGTGTCGCCCGCACGCAGTTGCTGGCGAATGCGCTGGCCGACCTGGCGCAGCACTTCGTCGCCCACGGGGTGGCCATGGCTGTCGTTGATGCGCTTGAAGTGATCGACATCGAGGAAGAGGCAGGCCAGGCCGTGGGCATGACGCTGCGCCTCGCCGACCTCGATGGGACAGCGTTGCTCAAAATAACGCCGATTGTGCAGACCCGTCAGCGCGTCGGTAATGCCCGCCTGGCGCAGCCGCTCCTGGTTGAGCACATTGTCCAGGCAGATGGCCACGACGGCGGCCAGGCGTTCCAGGAATTCCGTGCCGGCATCGGCCTCGTAGCGGCGCGCGTCGCGGCTGGCGAACTGCAGGCTGCCGATCAACTGTCCCTGGCGCACCAGCGGCAGCACGGCACAGGAGGCCAGACCGACGGCACGCTCGGGCCCGAACAGCGCGGCATGCCGCCAGGGCTGGAACTGTCCCAGCAACGGACGCCGCCCCAGCTGCAGCAGCAGCGGCTGGGCGGAGGCCGTCCCCAGCAGCTGCAGCCCAGGCGGCAGGGTCTGCGCGCCGACGCCCGCCTCATCCAGGCAGCGCTGCAGGTCGCCGCCCGGGTCCAGCAGGCAAAGGCCCACGGCGTCCAGCTCGAAGCTCTCGCGATAGTCCCGCAGCACGACATGCAGCAGCTCCAGCAGCGAGCCCGCGCCGATCAGCGCATGCTCCAGCCGCTCGAAACGACGGAGCTTCTCCTCGTTGCTGCGGGCCTGCTGAAGCAAGGCCTCCAGACGGTGGCGCAGCTGGTCGTTCTGGGCTTTGAGCGCCTCAAGCATGCAATGAAAAGCCAGGGTTGGATGGACGGCATCTGCCGATGCGGCAACTGTAGCCGTCCGCGCGACAGCCGTCCCTCACATGGGCGGCCCGACTCAGTAGTTCAGCACGAAGCGGCTGTGAAAGCGGCGCCCCTGGGCGTCCGCCGCCACCAGCCAGAGTTCGCTGAGCGTGGGCGTGACGCCGCCGGGCAGGATGCTCGCTCCCAGCGCCTGTTCCGTGCTGACCGGCAGGGCCAGCTTGATCTCACGCAGGGTGGGCGTGGCTGTGCCGGCGCCCTGGACCAGCCTGATGCTCAGCATGCGCATGTCCGGGTTGGCTGCCGCCCACTTGGCCCAGCTGTACTTGCGCCCCGTCACCAGCTGACGCCCCAACAGCACGCTGCTGCTGCTCAGGTCGTCGATCATCGGAAAGCGGCTGCTCGCCGGACTGCTGGGCACCTCGGCCCGCAGGTAGGCCGACTGCGTCTTGGGCGTGCCTCCGGCCTGGGTGAAGGTGGCGCTGTACTTGGCAGCCCGCAGCGCGTCGGCACCGCCGATCCAGCCGACGCTGTCCTGCAGCAGGGCCACGTCGGTGATTTGCCCGGTCGCCGTGGTGCTGGTCGCGCCCGGCGTCTTGCTGATGCACAGGCGGGGGCGCGCGCAGTAGGCCATGGCGATGGCGAAGCCGTTGGGCGTCTGCACCACGCCGCTGTCCAGCGCGCCGACGATGGGCGGGTCCACGGTCTGCCCCTGCAGGTCCAGTTGCACGCCCACCCGCGGGTTGGCGCTGCTGCCGCTTTGCAGAGCGCCGTCACCGCCGAAGGTCGCCACCGCCATGGGGGACACGCTGAACTCAAGGTTGCGCCCATTGCCGTACAGACGCCAGGAAGGCACGCCCGCGGTGGTCGACTTCAGGTAGTTGACCGTGGTCTGGAAGATGTCCAGCACCTTGCCCGTGCTGTCCGTCACCGCGGCGCTGACCTGCAGGCGGGTGCAGTTGCCTGAGCTCAGCACCTCGTCCAGGCAGGCCACGAGCTGAAAGCGCCCCAGCTGGTAGTTTTTGCTGGCCAGGTCGGCAAAGTACAGGGCCATGGACGTCTTGTCCCGGCTGTCGTTGATGGTGAAGGCGGAAAGCAGGCTGTGGCCGCTGATGGCGCTGGCCGACAGACCCTGCGCCAGCATCTTGTTCAGGGCAGCGCCCAGCTCGTCCAGGCTGGCGGCATTGGGCAGCACGGTGCCGGCGCCGGAGGTGGCCTTGAGCGTGCTGATGACGGCATTGAGCGGCGTGCCGTTGCTGCCTTTGGCCAACTCGGTCTTGAGCAAGGACAGATCCAGCACCACCTCGGCCGGCGCGCCTGGGTTGAGCTTGTTGGCCAGCACCAGCTGTGGCGTCCCGGCGCTGCTCAGCCCCAAGTCCACCCGCAGGGCCTCGATCAACAGGTCCTGCGGCCCCTTGCTGGCCGTGAAGCCGGCATCGCCCAACAGATCCAGGGTCGTGGCATCGGTGATCTTGGCGTCGCCGATATTGGTCTTGATGAGGGTCTTGAGGAAGTCCGCCGCCGCGCCGAGTTGCGTGCCGATGAGGGCCACGGCAGCGCTGTGGCCGGCCACATCCTTGAACACGCCCGCGGGCGGCTCACCCAGGGTCATGGCCAGCAGGGCCTCGCTCAGGGGCGAGACGTTGGCGACCATCCCCGCGGCCGTCTTGGGCACGGCGGAATGCAGCAGCACCATGTCGCCCTGGGCGCTGAACCCACGCACTTCCACCAACAGCGGTGCTTTGGGGCTCTGGTTGCTGAGCGTGATCCGGTAGCTGCCGTCGGTGGGATGCGTGCTGCCAGTGCCGACCTGCGCGCCGCTGGCATCCAGCACCGTGACGCTGGCCGAGCCCAGCGGCGCCCCGCTCGCCGCCACGCCGCTGATCATCAGGGGCGTGGTGCTGCCGCCGGGATCGGCGCTGCTGCCTCCACCGCCACCGCCCCCGCAGGCCAGCAGCGCGCTGAGGAAAGCGCCGGCGATCGCCCAGCGCAGCGTGCGTCCGGTGCGGCGGGACCGGAGGAAGGCAGTCGGGGATGGAGTGGGCATGGTCGGCTGGGGCTGGGCCATCGTCAATGGACGGAGAGGACCAGTATCCAGCGGCCCGCGCGCGCCGAAAGGGCTCAAAAGCGGCCGTAAACCGCCGATATCGCGCGCCTTGCCTGCGGCCAAGGCGGCTGCAAGCCGGCGTTCAGGGCTGCGTCGGCGCCTTCATCCAGAGTTCGTCCAGGTGCTTGAAGCCCCAGTCGGTGGGGTTCTCGCGCGACACGATGCGGTCGGTCGAGTTCGGCAGATCCAGGTTGAGCAGCTCGGTGGGAATGGGCATCTGCGACTTGGTCGAGAAGAAGACCCGCACCAGCGGTGCCGTCAGCCGCACCGGGCTTTGCTCCACCACCACGGCGAGCCGGCCGGAGTGCAGCTTCACCAAGGTCCCGACGGGATAAATGCCCACGCTCTTGACGAAGGCCTGGAACACCGCAGGATCGAAATGGCCGGTCCACTGCGCCATGCGCTGGATGGACCCGGCCGGGTCCCAGGCGTTCTTGTAGGGGCGCGTCGACGTGATGGCGTCATAGACGTCGCACACCGCGCCCATGCGCGACAGCAGCGAGATCTCGTCCCCCTTGAGCTTCTTGGGGTAGCCGGAACCGTCGACCTTCTCGTGATGATGGAGGCAGACGTCCAGCGCCGAGGCCGGCACGGCGCCGCCCTCCAGCAGCATTTCATAGCCGCGCACGGGATGCAGGCGCATGATGGCGAACTCGCTGTCGGTCAGCTGCCCCGGCTTGTTGAGCACATCCAGCGGCATGGCCATCTTGCCCACGTCGTGCAGCAGGCCCGCCAGGCCGGCCTCGCGGGTCTGGGACTCGTTCAGTCCCAGCTGGCGCGACAGCGACACCATCAGCGCGCAGACCGCCACCGAATGCATGTAGGTGTAGTCGTCCTTGGTCTTGAGCCGGGCGAGGCTGATCAGCGCAGAAGGATTGCGCGAAACCGAGTTGGCCACCTCCTCGACCAGGGGCAGGCATTGCTCGGCATCGATCGCCTTGCCCAAGCGGGCCTCGCCGAAGAGGCTCATCACCGCCGTCCGCGAGCGGCTGACGATCTGCGCGGCACGCCCCATTTCCTCATGCAGGCTTGCGCGCGCGCCCGCAGCCGGCTCGGGCCGCGGCGCTGCTTCGGGGGCCGGGCCGGGCATGGGTGCCGGCATGGGCGGCGGCGCGACAGGGCTCGAAGCGGAAGGCCCAGTCACGTCCAGACCCTTGTCCACGTCGATCCAGACGGCCACGACGCCGCTCTTGAGCAAGGCGTCGAGATCGCTCTGCTCCCGCAGCACGAACTTGGTTTTCCAGAAGGGATGCGACAGCCAGGACCCCTCCATGGACTGCAAGAACATGCCGAGCCGAACTTCCTGGGTCGGTATTCTTTTGAGCATGGCGGAAGGCGGGCTGAAGGGCTCTGAAGCTGCAGGCCAGTATCCGGCCTGCCTCCGCCAATGAGAAGCCAAATCGGACACAAAAAAGCCGCCTTGACGGGCGGCTAGCTCAGGGCCAATCGATTTGGCTCAAGACGGCGTCAGCGCATCTTGCTTTGCGGCACCGTGCGCAGCTCGCTGCCCAGCGAGGCCATGTACTTGGCGATGGCCTTGAGCTCCTCATGGCTGAACTGCTTGACCTGCCCGGCCATGATGGCGTTGCTGCGGCCCACATAGGGATTGCCCTCAGTCTGGTAGGACTTCAGTGCGGCATAGAGGTAGTCGGCATGCTGGCCGGCCAGCTTGGGATAGGCCGGGTCGATGGGCTTGCTGAAGTTGGCCCCGTGGCACGAGGCGCAGGCGCCCTTGTTCAGCAGCTCGGCAACGGCAGCGGACGGCGCGGCGGCATCACCCGGCGCGGCGGCCTTGGCCTGCTGCTCGTAGAAGGCAGCGATGTCGGCGATGTCCTGCTCGCTCAGCGACTGCGCAATGCCGCGCATGGTGGGATGCTTGCGTTCACCCTTGGCATAGGCCGTCAGCGCGGAGGCGATGTACTTGGCGTTCTGGCCGGCGATCATCGGCACCTTGTGAACTTCGGGAAAGGACGCCTGGTAGCCGGGGATGCCGTGGCAGCCGATGCACATGGCGATCTTCTTCTCACCCGCCTTGAGGTCCTGCGCCTGCGCGCCGACCGCGATGAGGCCAGCGAGAACGGCGACGGAGAGCTTCAACAGTTTATTCATGGTCCCGAAGTTCTTGATCTGACACCGGGGCGCATTATAGGGACGGACCTTATACTGATTTGCAGGCTTACCCGCATTGATCCACCGCATGAAGTTCCAAGGCTCCGAACAGTACGTCGCCACCGCCGACCTGATGTTGGCCGTCAACGCCGCCATCACGCTGAAACGTCCACTGCTGGTCAAGGGCGAACCGGGTACCGGCAAGACCATGCTGGCCGAGGAAGTCGCACAGAGCCTGGGCCTGCCGCTGTTGCAGTGGCACGTCAAGAGCACGACCAAGGCGCAGCAGGGCCTCTATGAGTATGACGCCGTCAGCCGACTGCGCGACAGCCAGCTGGGCGACGAACGCGTCAAGGACATCCACAACTACATCGTCAAGGGCGTGCTGTGGCAGGCCTTCGAGGCCGAGCAGCCGGTGGCGCTGCTGATCGACGAGATCGACAAGGCCGACATCGAGTTCCCCAACGACCTGCTGCGCGAACTCGACCGCATGGAGTTCTACTGCTACGAGACGCGGCAGATGATCAAGGCCCGGCACCGCCCGCTGGTCTTCATCACCTCCAACAACGAGAAGGAGTTGCCGGATGCCTTCCTGCGGCGCTGCTTCTTCCACTACATCAAGTTCCCCGAGGCCGAGACCATGCAGCGCATCGCCGACCTGCATTTCCCCGGCCTCAAGAAGGAGCTGCTGGCCGCGGCGCTCAAGACCTTCTACGACGTGCGCAACCTGCCCGGCCTGAAGAAGAAGCCCAGCACCTCCGAGCTGATCGACTGGCTCAAGCTGCTGCTGGCCGAGGACATTCCCGTCGACGCACTGAAGGCGCAGGACGAGAAGGTCGCCATCCCGCCGCTGGTGGGTGCGCTGCTCAAGAACGAGCAAGACCTGACCCTCTTCGAGAAGCTGGTCTTCATGCAAAGCCGCAACCGCTGAGGCCGACTGCGCCGCGGCCGTCCTACACTGCAGCGCAGCGCGCAAGCCGGCGCGCCGCGTGACCAGGAGCGAGGCGCATGGCCCCTAGCAAGACCTTCAGCATTGACACCCTCTGGGCCATCGAGCGCCTGGGCCCGCCCAGCCTCTCGCCCGACGGCGCCCAGGCCGTGGCCAGCCTAACGAGCTACGAGCTGGACAAGAACAGCAGCCGCTCCAGCCTCTGGCTGCTCTCCACGCTGGGCGGCGAGCCGCGGCGCCTGACGCAGGCCGGTGACAAGGACGCCAGTCCGCGCTGGAGCCCGCGGGGCGACCAGATCGCCTTCCTCGCGCGGCGCGAGCAGGATGGGCAGAAGGACGAGAACCCGCAGCTCTACCTGATCGCACCCGACGGCGGCGAGGCGCGGCGCGCGACCCAGCTGCCCATGGGCATCGAAGCCTTCAAGTGGTTTCCCGACGGCCGCCACATCGCCTTCGTGGCCTGGGTCTGGCCGCATCTCAAGGGCACGGCGGCGCAGTCCAAGGCCTGGGCGGCGTTCAAGGATCGCAAGGCCAGCGGCTATGCGACCTCCGAGTCCCTCTATCGCCACTGGGACCACCACGTCCCCATGGGCCGCGTGCCGCACCTGCATGTGCTGGACACGCACAGCGGCAAGATCCGCGACCTGTTCGAAGGCAGCGCCCACGAGCTCAGCCGCGCGGAGCCCGATGCCGACTGCTTCGACATCTCGCCGGACGGCCGGCGCATCGTCTTTGCCTTCGACCCGGCTGCGCACAAGCGCCTGGACCATTGCTTCGCGCTGGCCGAGGTCGAGGTGCGCAGCCGCCAGGTGCGCACGCTGCTGCAGGAGGACGGCTGGCATTTCCATGCGCCGACCTACAGCCACGCCGGCCACCACCTGGCCTTCCTGGCCTGCCATCGCGGCCACAAGCACACCATGCCCGACCAGCTGGGCGTGCTGGACACCCACGGCCACTGGGCCGTGCTGTCCGAGGACTGGGACCGCGAGGTCCAGGCCCCTTTGCGTTGGGACGAAGACGACCTGGGCGTGCTGTTCTGCGCCGAGGACGAGGGCCGGCGCCATCTCTGGCGCTTCGACGTCAAGACCTGTGCCGCCTTCACGCAGTTCGAGGGCGGCCATGCCGCGGCCTTCGACCTGCAGGCCGGCACCCTGGTCGTGCTGCACGACAGCGCCCTGCATCCGCCGCAGCTGTGCGTGCTGGAGGGCGAGGCCAGGCTGCGGATGGAAGCCTTCAACGACACCTTGCTGCACCCCTTGCGCCTGGGCCGCGTGGAGGCCGCCAGCGTGCGCGCAGCGCAGGGCGACGAGGTCCAGCTGTGGCTGACCTTGCCGCCCGGCTTTGACCCCCGGCGCAAGTACCCGCTGCTGCACCTGATTCACGGCGGCCCGCATTCGGCCTTCGGCGATGCCTGGCACTTCCGCTGGAACGCCCAGCTCTTCGCCGCCCAGGGCTATGTCGTGGCCTGCGTCAACTACCACGGTTCCTCCGGCTTCGGCCAGGCCTTCAAGGACGCCATCACCCATCGCTGGGGCGAGCTGGAGCTGCAGGACATCGAGGCCGCCACCGAGTGGCTGCTGAAGAAGCCCTGGATCGCGAAAAACCGCGTCTTTGCCAGTGGCGGCAGCTACGGCGGCTACCTGGTCGCCTGGATGAACGGCCACCTGCGGCATGGGCGCTACCAGGCCTACGTCTGCCATGCCGGCTGCTACGACTGGCAGGCCATGTTCGCCGATGACGCCTACACCTGGCATGCGAAGGAACTGGGGGCCTGGTATTGGGACGACCCGGCCAAGGTGGCGGCGCAAAGCCCGGCCGCCTATGCACGTCAGATGCAAACGCCCACCCTGGTCATCCACGGCGCCCAGGACTACCGCGTGCCGGATGCCCAGGGCCTGGCCTACTACAACACCCTCAAGGCGCGCGGCGTCGACGCCCGCCTGCTGTGGTTCCCGGACGAGAACCATTGGGTGCTCAAACCGCAGAACAGCCGGCTCTGGTACCAGGAGTTCCTGGACTGGCTGAGGGCCCACGACCCCGGGCGCCGCGGCCAGGCGCGCAGCCGGCGCTGAACGTCCAGCGCGCGCGGCTAGTCGCCGTCACCACAATCGACGTCGGCGCAAAGGACGCGCAGCCGCGCGTCCTGCCGGAAGGCCAGCGACAGCGTCACGCACATGCGCGCGCCGTGCAGGCTCAGGTAGGGCCGCGTCACCTGCAGCTCGCCGATGCGCCCCATGGCGCGCCGGAAGTAGGGCCGGCGCGACCAGCGCGCATCGGCCGAAATGTCCAGCGGCGCAAAACGCAAGTCCGGGCAGGCGTCCTGCGCGTCCGGGTGCGCGCGCATGCCCAGGTCGTGGCCGTGCTCGTCCAGCAGGAAACACAGCTGCGCCCCGCGGATCGCAAGAACGCCGCGGCAGGCCTGCTCCAGCGCCTCGCCGTTCTGCAGTCTCGACACCGCGGCCAGCACGGCGGCCCGGAAGGGCTGCAGGCGCTCGTCGTCGCGCTCGCGGCCCAGCATCTGGCGATCCTCGACCACATCCCAGAAGCCGTCGATGGCCGGATTGGCCTCGGGCGGCAGCAGCCGGTCCTGCGGCCGGCCCAGTCCATAGCCCTGGACCAGGTCCACGTCGGCGTCCAGCGCCAGTTGCATCTCATCCCGGCCTTCGACCCCCTCCTGCAGCACCAGCGCGCCGCACTCATGCAGGAGGGCCACCATCTGCGCCATGATGCGGGCGATGCGCGGCGAGGCCAGGGCGCGCTGCGGCAGGCTCTTGTCCAGCTTGACGATCTCCGGCTTCATGCGCCAGACCCGGTCAAAGTTGGAATGGCCCGCGCCGAAGTCGTCCAGGGCCAACAGACAGCCCGTGGCCCTGGCGCGCTCGACGGCTTCCTCGAAGGGGGCGCCCTGCGACATGATCTCCTCGGTGACCTCGAACACCAGCCGGTGCATGGGCAGGCCCAGCTGCTCGACGGTGTCCACGGCCCGGGCCAGCATGGGAGCCTCGCGGGCGGCCCGCACAAAGACTTCGGGGTGGATGTTGAGGAACAGCCAGCAGTCCGCGGCCTGCTGCGCCACGAAGTTATGCACATGCAGCAGCCGGCAAAGCCGGTCCAGCTGCAGCTGCTCGCCCGTCCCGGACACCTGGGCAAAGGCCTGGGCCGGATCGGCGAGCTGACCGCCGGCCGTGGCAAAACGGGCCAGCGCCTCGTAGCCCACGGGGCGCCGATGCGGCAGGCTGTAGATGGGCTGGAACTGGCTGCTCACCTCCAGGCCCTGGTGCTGCCCGACCCAGCGCCCCTGCGCCTCCCGTAGGGTGGCATAGAGGGCCTGCATGGTCCGCTCCACGTCCTGGTTCATGGCAATTCCGCGAGACAAGATCCATAGATGCTAAGCCCCTGCCTTGCGTCAGGCTTGCGCCCAGCCCTGCGGCAGGCGCCGCTCTGTGGATAATCACCGAGAGACTCCCCCTGCCTGCCATGTTGATCCAGTTCTTCTACACCCTGCGTGCCGCCAAGCTGCCTGTCTCGGTGAAGGAGTACCTGACCCTGCTGGAAGCCCTGAAGCTGGGCGTGCTGGACGCCGAGGACGGCGGCCCCACCGTCGACCGCTTCTACTACCTGGCCCGCACCACCCTGGTCAAGGACGAAGCCCATTTCGACAAGTTCGACCGCGCCTTCGCCGCCTACTTCAAGGGCGTGGAGCTGCTCACCGACTTCGCCCGCGAGCTGCCCGAGGAATGGCTGCGCAAGCACCTGGAGCTGGAGCTCACGCCTGAGCAGAAGGCCGAGATCGAGAAGCTGGGCTGGGACCAGCTGATGGAGACCCTGCGCCAGCGTCTGGAGGAGCAGAAGGAGCGCCACGAGGGCGGCAACCGATGGATAGGCACCGGAGGCACCAGCCCCTTCGGCGCCTACGGCTACAACCCGCAAGGCGTGCGCGTCGGCCAGGACCGCGGACGCAACCGCAGCGCGGTGAAGGTCTGGGACCAGCGCGCCTACAGAGACTACGACGACAACCTCGAACTGGGCACCCGCAACATCAAGGTGGCGCTGCGCCGCCTGCGCCGCTTCGCCCGCGAAGGCTCGGACCTGGAACTGGACCTGGACGACACCATCCACAAGACCGCGGCCAACGCCGGCATGCTGGACATCCGCATGATCCCCGAGCGGCACAACAAGGTAAAGGTGCTGCTGCTGATGGATGTCGGCGGCACCATGGACGAGCACATCCACCGCGTCGAGGAGCTGTTCTCAGCTGCCAAGAGCGAGTTCAAACACCTCGAGTTCTACTACTTCCACAACTGCGTCTACGACTTCATGTGGAAGAACAACCGCCGCCGCTTCGCGGAGAAGATGCCCACCTGGGACGTCATCCGCAAGTACAACAAGGACTACAAGCTGATCTTCGTGGGCGACGCCACCATGAGCCCCTACGAGATCCTGCAGCCCGGCGGCAGCGTCGAGTACAACAACGAAGAGCCCGGGGCCGAGTGGCTGCAGCGCCTCACCCACGCTTTTCCCAAGTACGCGTGGATCAATCCCGAGCCGCAAGGCGTCTGGCAGTACCGCCAGAGCATCTCCATCATCCAACAGTTGATGCAGCAGCGCATGTTCCCGCTCTCCATCAGCGGTCTGGAATCCGCCATGCGCCTGTTGAGCAAATGAGGGCGCTTCTGCATGGTCTGACGGCCCTGGGCCTGGGCCTGCTGCTGAGCGGCTGCGGCTCGCTGCAGGGTCTTCAGGAGGCCCTGGGCGCCAAGCCCCGCGCCCAGGAAGCCGCATCGCCGCGGCTCAAGGCGGCCTACCGTCTGGACATCCGCGCCAGCGGCGAGGTCAAGGAGCTGCTGTCCCGCCACCTGGACCTGGCCCGCTTCCAACAGATTGTCGAAAGCGACAGCCTCAGCCCGGTCGAGCTGGACCGCCTGGCCGCCGTCGCACCGGAGCAGGCGCGCAGCCTGCTGGAGACGCTGGGCTATTTCGATGCCCGGGTCGAAGTCCAGCGCCAGGCCAATGCCGACCACAGCCAGCAAGACCTGACCCTGCTGGTCGACCCCGGCCCGCGCAGCGTGGTCGGCGAGCTGGTCCTGCAGTTCGAAGGCGAGCTGGCGGTCCAGACCGGGCAGCCGGACGCCCCTCGCGCCCTGGCCCTGCAGTCCGAGCTGCGCGAACTCTGGCCGCTGCGCCAAGGCCGCGCCTTCACCCAAGAGGCCTGGTCCGCGGCCAAGGGCACCGTGCTCGCCCGCGCACGTGCCCAGGGCTACCCCCTGGCGCACTGGGCGGCCAGCGAAGCCCGGGTCGACACCGAGGCGCAACGCGTCAGCCTCAGCCTCAGCCTGGACAGCGGCCCCCTCTTCCGCCTAGGCGCGCTGCAGATCGAAGGCCTGCAGCACCAGTCCGAAGACACCGTGCGCCGACTGGCCGCCTACCAGCCCGGCGAGCCCTACACCGAGCAGGCCCTGCTGGACTTCCAGGAGCGGCTGCTGCGCACACAGCTCTTCGACGGCGTCACCGTCGACATCCAGCCCGAGAACGCGCAGGCCGCGGCCGTGCCGGTGCGGGTACGGGTCAAGGAGGCGCCGCGCCAGCAGGCCACCACCGGCATCGGCTACAGCGCCATGAACGGCTACAACGCCAGCGTCGAGCATCTGCACCGGCTGCCCGCCGGTCTGCCGCTGCGCGCGCGCAGCAAGCTCCAGCTGGGCCAGCTCGTTCGCAAGGCGGAGCTGGAGATCAGCTCGCATCCCCAGCCCGACATGCAGCGCAACCTGGGTGCCCTGGAGTGGGAGCAGGACCTGAAGAACGACAAGAACATCCGCACCCTGAGCGCCCGCCTGGGCCGCCTGCGCGAGACTGGGCATGACGAGCGCCTCCTCTTCGCCGAGGTGCTGCGCTCCATCGAGGTCGAGGGGGATGCGCCCTCGCTGCACTCCAGCGCATGGTCGGGCAATGTGCAATGGACGCGCCGCCGCCTGGACAGCCTGCTCCTGCCGACGGCCGGTCATACCGCGCAGCTGCTGCTGGGCGCCGGCCGCGCCGACAACAGCGCACCCAAGCAGGACAGCGGCGCCTTCGCCCGCGCCCGCCTGCGGCTGGAATACTTCAAGCCGCTGGCCCCCGGCTGGTACTTCAGCGCCCGGACCGACATGGCGCAAATCCTCGCCGCCGAGCGCGTGGGCTTGCCCGCCAAGATGCTCTACCTGGCCGGCGGCGACGACTCCGTGCGCGGCTACGCCTACGAAAGCCTGGGCCCCGAGAAGGACGCCAGCGGCAAGGCCACCGGCGGGCGCAAGCTCTGGACCGGCAGCGTGGAGCTGGCCCGGCCGCTGATGGACAGCCTGCCCATGCTGTGGGGGGCCGCCTTCATCGACGCGGGCAATGTGGCCAACCGCTGGCAGGAACTCCACCCCGTCGTCGGCTACGGCGTCGGCGCACGGTTGCGCAGCCCCGTGGGCGCGCTGCGCCTGGACCTGGCAAGAGCGCATGAAACGGGCAAGTGGCGCCTGCACTTCAGCGTAGGGATCGCGCTGTGACGGACGCCGACAAGCACCCCGCCCCCGCCGCACCCGAGTCCTCAAGCCGCCCTGTGCGCCACTGGGCGCGCTGGCTGCTGCTGGCCATGATCCTGCCCGTGCTGCTGGGGACTGCGGTGCTGGCCGGCGTCTGGCTGATGGGCACCGAGGCCGGCACGGCATGGCTGCTGCGCCAGGCGCCTGGCCTGATCAGCGCCGATGCGCCCCAAGGGAAGCTGCTGGGCGATTTCTCCGCGCGGCAGCTGCGCATCCACCTGCCGGACGGCACCCAGCTCCAGTTCGACGGCCTGCGCTGGCAGGGCCTGCGCCTTGGCTGGCACAGCGCCCCGCAGCTCTGGGCGCAACTGGACGCCGACAGCGTGCAGGCGGACCGGCTGCAGATCCGCTGGAAGAGCACGGACACGCCCAGCGCGCCGCCGGCGGACCTGCGCCTGCCGCTGTCGGTGCAGCTCGGCAAGCTCGCACTTGGCCAACTGGACCTTCCCGATGTGGACGTTCACCTGAGCCAGCTCGAGGCCGCCGTGCAACTGGGCCAGTTGGATGCCCGGCAGCAGCAGGTGCATGAGATCCATCTGCGCTCGCTGCGCTGGCAGGCCGTGCTGCTCAAGGGCCGCTTGCGCGCCGAGGCGGACGGCCGCATGCCGCTGCAGGCGCATTTGGAGGCCCAGGGCCAGTTGCCGCAAGGACCGGACTGGCGGGCGACGCTGCGGGCCCAGGGGCCGCTGCTGGAGCACGCGCTGCAGCTGGAGTTCCAGGCCGCCGGCCAGTCGCTGCAGCTGCAGGCCCGCGCCAAGCCGCTGGCCGACTGGCCCCTGGCCGGGCTGCAGGCCACGCTGAAGGGCTTCGACCTGGCGGCCCTGCATCACGCATGGCCGCGCACCGCCCTCAGCGGTCAGCTGTCCCTTGAGGCGCAGCAGTGGGAGCGCCCCGCGGACCTGAAGATCCAGCTCAGCAATGCCCTGGGCGGCCCCTGGGACCAGCAGCGCCTGCCCGTGGCCCGCCTGCAGGCCGACCTGCAGTTCGCACCGGCCCATTGGCAGGCCCTGCAGGTCCGGAGCCTGGAGCTGGGCCTGCTGGACGCCCGCGGGCAAGCGGCGGGCGCCCTCCGGGCCCAGGGCCAGCTGAATCCCGAGCAGGCCTCCGACCTGCAGCTGTGCCTGGACGGCCTGCGGCTGGACGCGCTGCACAGCCAGTTGCTGGCTCTAGCCGTGGATGGCCAACTGCACCTGCGCCGCGCCGCGCCATCGGCCGGCGGCAAGCCGGGGGACAAGCCCCGGCCGGCTGCGCCCGCCTGGCTGGACCTGGAGGGGCAGCTGAGCACCCGCTGGGCCACCTCGTCCGGCAAGCCCCTGGCCACGCCGCAACTGCAGCTGAAGGCCCAGCTCGGCGAGCAGGGCCTGCGCCTGCATCGCGCGGAGCTGAGCGCCGGCAAAGCCTCGGCCAGCCTGCAAGGTGAGTGGATACGCCAGGAGCAGGGCGACTGGCAGGCACGGCTGCAGGCCCAGAGCCAGGCGCTGGACCCCGGCCTGCTGTGGAAGCCCGCCGCAGGCACGACGGCGCCGCACAGCCTCAACCTGCAGCTGGCCGCGCAGCTGCACCGCAGCGCCGGCAGCGCCTGGCCCCAGGGCGAAGCCAGCCTGCGCCTGTTGCCCAGCCAATGGGCCGGCCAGCCCCTGCAGGGACAGCTCCAGTACCTGCGCGACGCCCAGCCCGCTCGCGTCCTGCTGAGCCTGGAGCAGGAGCGCAATCAGCTGCAGGGCGAGATCCTGGGCCTGGAAGCCCGGCGTCCCGAAGCCCGGCTCAAGATCCAGTGGCCGCGCCTGGCCGCCCTGGAGCCGCTGCTGGCGGCCTTGGCGCCCGGCATGGCACCCGGCACGACGCTGGAGGGCAGCCTGCAGGGCGAGCTGGCCCTGCGAGGTCAGGCGACACCCGTGAGCGGCTCCAAGACCCCGCCCCCCACGCGCTGGACCTGGGCCAGCCAGGGCCAGCTGGCGCTGCAGCAACTGGCCTTGCGCGAACCCGGCCGGCAGCTGCGCCTGCAGCAAGGCCGGCTGAGCTGGCAGATGGGCACGGAGCTGGGCGAGCCGCTGGCGCTGACGCTGGACGCCGGCCCGCTGGTGCTGTCGCAAGGCCAGCGCAGCCTGCAGCTGGACGGCCTACAGGCCCGTCTGAGCGGCAGCTGGGCCCGCCACCAGCTGGCCTTGCAGGGCCAGGCCCGCCCCATGAACGCCTCCACCGGCGAGCCGCTGCAGGGCGCCGCGCTGCAGTTGGGCCTGGAGGGGCAGCTCAGTGCGCTGCCCTGGGGCCTGTCCGGCAGCACCGAAGCGCCGGACTGGCGACTGGCGCTCCAGCAGGCCCGGCTGCGCCCGCAGCCCACCACGAGCAACGACCCCTGGCTGCAAGTCGAGCCGGTCCAGGCCCGCCTGAAGCTGAGCCCGGACGGCGCGCTGATCAGCGCCGAGCTGCAGGAAGGCCGGGCCAGCCTGGCCGCCGGCCAGGCCCGTGTGCGCTGGCGCCAGGCGCGCTACCAGGCCGCGCAGCACGAGGGCGCCCTCCCCCTGCTGCAGCTGGACGCCCAGCTGGAACCGCTCGCGCTGGCGCCGCTGCTGGCCAAGGCCCAGCCCGACTTCGGCTGGGGTGGCGACCTGCTGGTCGACGGCCACCTGCATCTGGACACCCGCCAGGGCACCGACCTGTCCTTCGAGCTGCAGCGCCTCGGCGGCGACCTCAGCGTCACCGAGGACCGCGGCGTGCAGCGCCTGGGCCTGAGCGACTTCGCCCTGCGCCTGCAGGCCCAGCAGGGCGTCTGGTCCCTGACCCAGGCCCTGGCCGGCAGCAATCTGGGCGGCCTGGGTGGCAGCATCGTCACCCGCACCGATCCCCGCGCCCTGGTGCCGCCGCCGGACGCCCGCCTGGAAGGCACGGTGCAGGCCAACGTCGCCAACCTGGCCACCTGGGGCGGCTGGATCCCGGCGGGCTGGCGGGTCAGCGGCGGCATGACGGCCGGCTTCATGCTGGGCGGCACGCTGCGCGATCCGCAACTGCGCGGCATGGCCCAGGGCGAAGGCCTGGCGCTGCGCAATCCGCTGCTGGGCGTCGACGTGCGCGACACCCGCTTCATCCTCGCGCTGGAAGGCAGCCATGCGCGTCTGCAGCAGTTCAGCGCGCATGCCGCTGAGGGCGAACTCCAGCTCAGCGGCGAAGCCCGGCTGGGCGCGCAGCCCGATCTGCGCCTGCAGTTGCAGGCCCGCAAGTTCGGTCTGCTGACCCGGCTGGACCGCCGCATCGTCGCCAGCGGCCAGGGTCGGCTCCAGCTGGACCCGTCCAGCGTGGACGTGCAAGGCAGCTTCCGCATCGACGAGGGCCTGTTCGACTTCAGCAAGGGCGACGCCCCCAGCCTGGACGAGGACGTCAAGGTGATCCGTCCCGCCGCCGCGCCGCCCGCGTCCCACCGCAATGGCGCCCCCGTGAAGATTGCGGTGCAGCTGGACCTGGACCTGGGCGACCAGATGAAGCTGCGCGGGCGCGGCCTGGACACCCGGCTGCTGGGCCAGCTCAAGCTCCAGCACAAGGACGGCAAGCCCAGCCTCGCCGGCCTGGTGCGCACCGAAGGGGGCACCTACGACGCCTACGGCCAGAAGCTGAGCGTGGAGAAGGGCGAGATCCTCTTCACCGGTGCGCTGGACAACCCCCGCCTGGACGTGCTGGCCGTGCGCCCCAACACCGACATCCGCGTGGGCGTGACCGTCACCGGCACGGCCGTGAATCCGCGCATCAAGCTCTTTTCCGAGCCCGAACTGGCCGAGACCGACAAACTCTCCTGGCTGCTGCTGGGGCGCGGCCCTGACGAACTCGGCCGGGCCGACACCGCCCTGCTGCAGCGCGCCGCCCTGGCACTGCTCAGCGGCGAGGGCGAATCAGCCTCGGGCAAGCTGATGAAGAACCTGGGGCTGGACGAACTCTCCGTTTCGCAAGGGGCCCAGGACGATGCCCGCGGCGCCGTGGTGCGCGTGGGCAAGCAGCTCTCCAAGCGCGTCTATGTGGGCTACGAGCGCGGGCTGAATGCCACCACCGGCAGCTGGCAGCTGATCTACCGCGTCGCCCAGCGCTTCACGCTGCGCGCCCAGAGCGGCGAGGACAGCGCGCTGGACCTGATCTGGCAGTGGCGCTGGCAGTGAGCGGCTGGGGCTCCCCGGAAGCCGGCCGTAGTCATGCGACAATCCGCGCCGCTTGCCGAGGCGTCGCCCGGGCAAGCCGGTGCTCTCCGTAGTTCAATGGATAGAACGGCCGCCTCCTAAGCGGCAAATCTGGGTTCGATTCCCGGCGGAGGGACCAGTCATGCCCTATCGGAAACCCGTCTGCCATCGACGGGGCCGCGCAACACTCGCCCTGAGCGGCCACAGCATCCCGGGCATGCCGAGCCTCGCTGACGCCGCCCAGCCGCCTGGCTTCGGTCTTGCTGGGGGCCTGACAGGTGTGCTAAAACTCTGGACTCATCAGATGGCGCCGGGGTACGACGGTGTACCCCACGTCAGGGAGCGTGAATGAAGAAGGTGATCTTTTCCAGAAGGGCAGCTGCTGCGGCAGGGAGGTTCTTCTGCCAGGCACAGCAGCGCGGACTGCTCGCACCTGCCCATGTGGCGCCTGGCCTGACGGCCGTATCCAAGCAGGTGCGGCAACTGGCTGAGGAACGCCGGCGAGTCCGGGACATCGACCAAGACATCAAGGCTCAGCGCGTTTCGATCTGAACGCTTGGCCAGCAAGGGGCGACATGCGATGTCGCCCTTTTTTTTTGCCGAGTCCGACACGACAGGCACCGGGGGGAGCCATGGAAATCAAAAAGTTCGCAGCGCTGCGATTGCTTCTGAAGGATGTGGTCGAAAACCCATCCTCCCTGGAAAGCGACCAATGCAAGTGCCTGACCAAGTACCTCGAGGAGATCCAGGCGCAGTCCGTCATCCTTGAGCCGGACTACACCGACGCGGGCTATCTGCTGGACTACTCCAACTACTACGCGCGTTGTCACGACGAATTCACCAAGGTCACGTACCGCGTCCACTTCTTCCAGTGCCCGACGGCGCAGCTCGAGGCACTCTACGCCGAAGCACTGAGCCAGCCGCAGGCCGACGGGGACCAGACGCTGAACCGCCACTACCTCGGCTTCATCGTGATCAAGCCGCTGCCGATGACCATCATCGGCCGCACCTGCCTGCGTACCTACCCCGCCGTGGACGACAAAACCCAGCGTCGGCGCTCGTTCCCCATCCTGCGCGACTACCACGTGTCGCTGCATGGGATTCCCCTGACCGTGCGCTCCGTCGCTTTCCAGGAGCAAGACGCCGAGATTGCCGCCTGCTCCACCGCCGCCATCTGGTATGCGCTGCACGGCCTGCCCAAGAAGGTCACCACGACGGAGATTCCATCGCCGTTCGAGATCACCAGCAGCGCCTCAGCGACCTACATGAAGCGCAGTCTCGGCGAGGTGTCGCGCAAGTTCCCCACGAGCGGCCTGGGACTGGAGCAGATCGAGGCCTACTTCCGCACCCACGAACTCGACTGCATCGTCTGCGGCGTGGCCCTGGACAAGAACTCCGAGCAGCTCTGCGAGTACGTCGCCGCCTATGTCGACGCAGGGTGGCCCATCATCCTCGTCGGCAACCTGTACACACAGGACAAGCGCTCGTCGAAGTTCACCAAGCGCGGCCTGCATGCCATCACGGCCCTGGGCTATGCGGCCGACCCCGACTTCAGGCCGGGCAGCAGCGCGCAGCGCATCACGCGGCTGTTTGCCCATGACGACAACCTCGGGCCCTTCACCAGCTTTCGCGTCGAGACCTGCAACCCCGGCGACTTCCCCAAGGCGCTGACCGACGCCAGTCCGCCCCCTGCCGGCGCCGAGTCGGTCCAGGCGCTCGTGAAGCAGGCTGAGCAGGCGGTCGGCAACGAGGCAACCTCGGTTGAACGGCGCCTCACGGGGTATCTCGCGAACAGCTCCGGCTCGCACCAGACAGGCACCGTGGCGCGGCGCTTCGTGCCCGAGTACCTGATCATCCCCATCAACCACAAGATTCGCTTTCCGTACGAAAGCATCGCCTTGTTCGCGAACCAGGTCCTGAACACGCACACGAAGTTCGGCGCCAACTGGTACCAGCCGGGTACTCCGCTGCCGGAGGTGGCATGGAAAGCCCGGCTGGTGGAGGTCTCCCAGTACAAGAATGAGCTGCGAACCTGCCCCACGATCAGCCGCGACGAGATCACGGAGTGGCTGCAGATGCCGATGCCCAAGTACACCTGGAAGCTGCAGTTCACGACCTGGCAGGACAGCCTGGAAGTCCCGCTCCTGGACATCCTCTTCGATGCCACGGCCCTGCGCCAAAGCGGCGGTCTCTACGGGATGCTCCCCCACCTGGTATCGGACCAGGAACACACCTTCTACTCGATCGTCGTCGCGCAGTTGAATGCCTACACGCCGGAGCGTCTGCAGGAGGTGGAGCCGGAGCTACAGCCCATGATCCGGGCGGCCCAGAGCCACATCCAGGAGCAGTTCCGGGCGGCACGGGAAGCACAGGAAGCGCTTCAAGCGACCGCGACCGCCGACGCCAGCTGATGCCCTCGTGCCCGGTGCGGCCTGTGCCGCCGGAATCCCCCGGGGCAACCGATGCCGTGCGTTTTTCAACAGTCCCCTGCCCCTGACTTTTCGCATGCCACCCCAGGCAGGCGCACTATGGGCTCCAAGCTGTCGCAACCCGCAGGGATGGTGCATGCAGCGGCCCTCGAACGCCCAGATGCCGGCATCATGCCGGTCCGGCGGACCGGCCTCGGAGGGCCAACGTCGCGCGCTTCCCACGCTGACCGACGGCGTAAGCCCCAGAAGTGGGTGCTTCAGGCCAGGCTCCTCCAGGCGTCGCATGCAAGGCGGGCCCTATACTTGAAGCGTCCCCTCACTTGGGATGCCGCACAGGCAATTGGCGGCGAAATGACTGGATCTCACCGATAGGAAACACTCGCATCATGAGTGCCAAACTGAAAGTCGCCGGATGGGTGGCCCTGGGGGCCGTGGCAGGTGCATTGACCACCATGCAGTTGCAGGCGAACGCGCGAAGCGGCCTGTCGCCGCTGCCGCTGGAGGAGATGCAGCAGCTGGCCGCCGTGTTCGGCATGGTCAAGTCCGACTACGTCGAGCCCGTCGACGAGAAGAAGCTGATCAATGACGCCATCGCCGGCATGGTGTCCGGCCTGGACCCGCACTCGCAGTTCTTCGACAAGAAGAGCTTCAAGGAATTCCGTGAGGGCACGTCCGGCAAGTTCGTCGGTGTGGGCATCGAGATCGGCATGGAAGACGGCCTGGTCAAGATCGTCTCACCGATCGAAGGCTCGCCGGCCTTCCGCGCCGGCCTCAAGAGCGGCGACCTGATCACCCGCATCGACGACACCGCCGTCAAGGGCCTCACCCTGGACCAGGCCGTCAAGCGCATGCGCGGCGAGCCCGCCACCAAGGTGCAGCTGACCATCTTCCGCAAGCTGGAAAACCGCTCCTTCCCCGTGACCATCACCCGCGAGGAGATCAAGGTGGTCAGCGTGCGCGGCAAGCTCATCGAACCGGGTTACGCCTGGGTGCGGCTGAGCCAGTTCCAGGACCGCACGGTTGATGACTTCGTCAGGAAGATCGACGAGATCTACAAGCAGGATCCCAAGCTCAAGGGCCTGGTGCTGGACCTGCGCAACGACCCGGGCGGCCTGCTGGAAGGCGCCGTGGCCGTGTCCGCGGCCTTCCTGCCCAAGGACGTCGAAGTGGTCTCGACCAACGGCCAGATCGCGGAATCCAAGGCCAGCTTCAAGGCCAACCCGGAGTACTACCAGCGTCGCGGCGGCGGCGACCCGCTGAAGAAGCTGCCCGAGGCGCTCAAGCACATCCCCCTGGTGGTGCTGGTCAACGAAGGCTCGGCCTCGGCCAGCGAGATCGTCGCCGGCGCCCTGCAGGACCACAAACGCGCCGTCATCATGGGCGCCCAGACCTTCGGCAAAGGTTCGGTGCAGACCGTGCGCCAGCTGAGCCCGGAGACGGCGCTCAAGATCACCACCGCCCGCTACTACACCCCCAGCGGCCGATCCATCCAGGCCAAGGGCATCGTGCCCGACGTGATGCTGGACGAGACCGCCGAAGGCAATGTCTTCGCCGCGCTGCGCATGCGCGAGGCCGACCTGGAGAAGCATCTGCAGAACGGCCCCGAGGACAAGGACGAGGCCCGCGCCAAGGCGCGCGAGGAAGCCCGCGCCAAGCTGGAGGCCGAGTACGCCAAGAACAAGGACTCGATCAAGCCGCTGCCCGAGTTCGGCTCGGCCGAGGACTTCCCGCTGCAGCAGGCCCTCAACCAGCTCAAGGGCAAGCCCGTGATCGCCTCCAAGACGGCCACGGAACGCAAGGCCGAAGCCAAGACTGGCGACTGAGGCGCAAGGCCAACACGGCGCTGCAACCCGGCGCCGTTCACTGAGCAATAAGACCCGCCAGGCCCGCGCCGGCGGGTCTTTTTCTTTGCTGTGCGCCCTCCCCGCGGCGCTATGCTTGCCCCATGAATGACGAACAGCTGCTGCGCTATTCGCGGCACATCCTGCTCGACGAGATCGGCGTCGAGGGGCAGGCGCGCATCCTGGCCGGCCATGCCTTGGTGATTGGTGCCGGCGGCCTGGGTTCCCCGGTCGCGCTGTACCTGGCCACGGCGGGCGTGGGCACGCTGACCCTGGTGGACCACGACACGGTGGACCTCACCAATCTGCAGCGCCAGATCGTGCATCGGCAGGACCGCATCGGCCAGCCCAAGGTCGAGTCCGCGGCCCTGACGCTCAAGGCACTCAACCCGGAGCTGAAGGTCAACACCCTCCAGGAAAAAGTGGACGCCGCCCGGCTGGATGCCCTGGTGCAGGGCGCCGATGTGGTGCTGGACTGCTCCGACAACTTCGCCACCCGCCATGCGGTCAACGCGGCCTGCGTGCGTCATCGCAGGCCACTGGTCTCGGGCGCGGCGGTGGGCTTCGACGGCCAGATCAGCGTCTACGACAGCCGCTCCGGCCAGACGCCCTGCTACGCCTGCGTGTTCCCCCCCGACGCCCAGTTCGAAGAGGTGCGCTGCGCCATCATGGGTGTGTTCGCGCCGCTGGTGGGCATCATCGGCAGCCAGCAGGCGGCCGAGGCCCTGAAGCTGCTGGCCGGCATGCCGGGCTCGCTGGCCGGCCGGCTGCAGATGCTGGACGCGCGCCAGATGCGCTGGAGCGAGATTCTCTTGCAGCGAGATCCGGAATGTCGCTGCTGCGGCCCCGCATAACCTAGAAGCAGCACAACAAATTCAATCAATGACGGCACATGAGGAAATAACATTTCCTTTTGACTGCACTACAGTTCAGCCCGCGCCGTCCCACCGGGAAACCGCATGAGCAAGCACAAGAACAAACTGACCGCCCGCAATTTCCCCTCGGCCAAGGACGAAGCCCGGCAGGCACAGGCACGCCCCACGCCCGACTACGACGGCCCCAACAGCGCCTTCCGTCTGGCCTTCACCGACGACGACTTCATGCTGCGCGAGGAGCTGCGGCCCGTGCGCATGCAGTTGGAACTGCTCAAGCCCGAGCTGGTGCAGCAGGAACAGGGCATCAAGGCCACCATCGTGCTGTTCGGCAGCGCCCGCATTCCGGACCAGGCCGCCGCCGAAGTGCGCGTCAACGAGGCCCAGGCCCTGGGCGACCCGGCGACCCTCAAGAAGGCGCAGATGCAGCTGCAGATGAGCCGCTACTACGAGGAGGCGCGCCGCTTCGCCGGCATCGTCACACGCGAAAGCATGTCCCGCGGCAGCCCCATCTATGTGGTGACGGGCGGCGGCCCCGGCATCATGGAGGCCGGCAACCGCGGGGCCCATGAGGTGGGCGGCAAGAGCATCGGCCTGAACATCGTGCTGCCGCATGAGCAGCTGCCCAACCCCTACATCACGCCGGAGCTGTGCTTCCGCTTCCACTACTTCGCGCTGCGCAAGATGCACTTCCTGATGCGCTCGGTGGCGCTGGTGTGCTTCCCCGGCGGCTTCGGCACCCTGGACGAGCTCTTCGAAGCCCTGACCCTGGTGCAGACCGGCAAGTGCCGGCGCCGCCCCATCCTGATGTTCGGCCGCGATTTCTGGTCGCGCCTGATCGACTTCGAGCTGCTGATCGAGACCGGCATGATCAGCCCCGGCGACGAGCAGCTCTTCCACTACGTCGACAACGCCGAGGAGGCCTGGGCCTTGCTCGAGTCGGAGTACGACCTGACCCCGCCCCACAACGATTGAACCCCCTGAAGAGGATGCCATGACCACACTGCGCAACGTCTCCCTCATTGGCGCGCCGACCGACATCGGCGCCGGCGCCCGCGGCGCCAGCATGGGCCCGGAGGCCCTGCGCGTGGCCAATATCGGCCCCACGCTGGAGAGCCATGGCGTGAACGTGGTGGACCGCGGCAACCTCAGCGGCCCGGCCAATCCCTGGCAACCGCCGGTCCAGGGCTACCGCCACCTGCCCGAAGTCGCGGCCTGGAACCGCGCCGTGCACGACGCCGTCTATGCCGAGCTGAAGATCGGCCGCATGCCCATCCTGCTGGGCGGCGACCACTGCCTGGGCCTGGGCTCCATCAGCGCCGTGGCCCGGCACTGCAAGGAGCAGGGCAAGAAGCTGCGCGTGCTGTGGCTGGATGCGCATGCCGACTTCAACACCAGCGAGCTGACCCCCAGCGGCAACATCCACGGCATGCCCGTGGCTTGCCTGGCCGGCTTCGGCCCCAAGGAACTGATCGAGATCGGCGGCTTCAGCAAGGAGCATCCCGCCATCAGCCCGAAGTGGGTGCGCCAAATCGGCATCCGCAGCGTGGACGCCGGCGAGAAGCGTTTCGTGCACGAGCAGGAGCTCGAGGTCTTCGACATGCGCTACATCGACGAGATGGGCATGCGCCACACCATGGAGCTGGCGCTGGCCACGCTGGACGCAAACACCCATCTGCACGTCAGCTTCGACGTGGACTTCCTCGACCCCTCCATCGCGCCCGGTGTGGGCACCACCGTGCCCGGCGGCCCCACCTACCGCGAAGCCCAGCTGTGCATGGAGATGATTGCCGACACCGGCCGGCTGGCCTCGCTGGACGTGATGGAACTCAACCCGGCCCTGGACGAGAAGAACCGCACAGCCACGCTGGCGGTGGACCTGATCGAATCGCTGTTCGGCAAGTCGACGCTGATGCGCAAGTGACCTGCACGGCGCCCACCGTCGCGGCGCGCCGACACCCGTCCTGTGGCGCCCCGTTCAGGCACTGACGATCCAGCCCTCTACCGGATCGATCAGCGCCGGCAGCCCATAGCCCGGCTGCCCGCTCGCCCAGCCCGCCTGCAGCAGGCACAGCACGGCGTCCAGGCTGTCGCCGCTGGCATCGTCGACCAAGGCATCGCGCTGCGCATGGCTGAGCTTCAGCCGCAGTCCCAGGCGGCTGCGGCCCTGCTCCAAGGCCTCCACCAGATCCTTGCGGGCGATGAGGCGTGCTGGCGTCTGCTTCGCGGCCGCGTCGCTCTTGTAGGAACGCCGCTGGATCAGCTCGCGAGCCAGCAGCCCCGGATAGGCCTCCAGCGCCACGCGCTGCGACCGCCCCTCGCAAAGCCCGGGCAGCGTGGCTTCGGCCGCCCGCAGCAGCGGCACGCCGGCATGCATCATCCAGGCCACCGGCGGATTCACCCACTTCATGCTGGGTGAGGCACCCGCAGGAGCGTCGCAGGCCCGGTGGGCGAACTTGGCGCCTGCAGGCCGCGGTGCCATGAAGGCCTGGAACTGTGCCCGCAGCTGCGAACGCGGCTGCGAACAGAAGTGATCCATCAAGGCGGGCCACTCCAGCGGCCAGCCCAGGGCTTCGACCAGCTCCCGAGGCAGACCGAACGGCAGATCGAACGCCCCCAGCCAGGCAGGCACCTGGCACAGCCGCTCGCGCAAGGATTCCAGCGTGCTGTAGCGCTCCAGGCCTTGCAATCGCAGCAAGGTCCCGTGCCGCTCCCCCCAGGCCAGGACTACCGGCTTGCGCACGCTGGGACTGGAGGAGAAGTCAAGACCCAGCAGGGGCGGGCATTCGCTTGGGATGGGGTTGGGCATGCCCGCGACTTTATCGGCATCGTGAGCTGCGCCAAGTCAGCGGCCGGACCCACTGGCAAGACCTGACCCCAGCTGAAGCCGCGCCCGCCGGACCTCCGCCAGCGAGCCAGGCCGGACCCGCGCCGAGCCGAGCAAGGCCGCCGGCGCTGGTCCTGCCCCGGACCCCGGGCGTCGGGCCTCAGGCCAGCTTGAACACCGCCACCGTCTGGGCGAGCTCGTCCGCCTGGTGCTGCAGGCTCTGCGCGGCGGCGGCCGACTGCTCCACCAGCGCCGCATTCTGCTGCGTCATCTGGTCCAGCTGCGAGATGGCCGTGCCGATCTGGCTGATGCCCGAGTTCTGCTCGGCGGTGGCATGGCTGATCTCGCCGACGATGTGGCTGACGCGCGCGATCGCCGCGGTGATTTCCTGCATGGTATGCCCGGCGTGCGCCACCAGGCTGGCGCCGGACTCGACGCTTTCCGTGCTGCTGGTGATCAGGCCCTTGATCTCCTTGGCGGCCTCGGCGCTGCGCTGCGCCAGGTTGCGCACCTCGGCAGCCACCACGGCAAAGCCCCGGCCCTGTTCGCCGGCCCGCGCCGCCTCCACCGCCGCATTCAGCGCCAGGATATTGGTCTGGAAGGCGATGCCGTCGATCACCGAGATGATGTCGCTGATCTTGCGCGAAGAGGCGCTGATGCGGTCCATGGTCGCCACCACCTCGCCCACCACCGCGCCGCCGCGCTCGGCCACGGCCGACGCTTCTCGGGCCAGCTCGTCGGCCTGCCGGGCGGAGTCCGCGTTGTGCCGGACGCTGGCCGTCAGCTCCTCCATGGCCGAGGCGGTTTCCTCCAGGTTGGAGGCCGCCTGTTCGGTGCGGTGACTCAGGTCGTGGCTGCCCGCGGCCACCTCCTTGGAAGCGGTGGCAATGCTGTCGGTGGCGCTGCGCACGCCGGACACCACATCGCGGATGGCGTCCTGCATGCCGCGCACGCCCTGCATCATCTGGGCCGTTTCATCGGCCCCGCTCACACGGATGGACTCGCTGAGATCCTGCCGCGCGATGCGCTCGGTGGTGCTGACCGCCTGGCTCAGCGGCTCCAGGATGGAGCGGATGTTGAAGAGCGTGTAGGTGCCGATGATCAGGATGCTCACCAGCATCACGCCCGTCAGCGCCATGCGGATCTGCTTCTCCTCGGCGTCCAGCCGGACCACCTCCTCGTCGCCATGCTGGTCCACCAGCTTGGTCATCTCGGCCAGCTGCTTGTCCAGCGCGCGTACCGGCGCCTTGATCGGCTCGGTGGCGCGGTTGGCCGTGCCGGTGTCGGGGAACTCGCCCTTCTGGATGCGCTCGATGATGCCCTGGAAGCCCGTCCGGTACTCGGCCAGCGATTGCCGTATCTCCCCCGGCATCTTCTTGACGGCGGGCGCGATGTCCAGGCGCTCGATGGTCTCCAGGCCCTTGTTGACCTTGCCGAAGGTCTCTTCCCATTCGCCGCGGTACTTGGCGACGGCCTTGTCGTCAACGAGATTGATCAGCAGATCCTTCTCGTAGCGCCGCAGATTGCCAATGCCTGCCCGCACACCCGCCAGCTGGCTCAGGGTCTCGACGTCGTTGCCGACATAGTGCTTGAACTGGGTCTTGGCCCGGGACAGGCTCCACAAGCCGTTCCCGCCTATCACCAGCATGGCCACGACGGCCAGGACCGCGAGCATGTAGAGCCGGGCGCGAATTGTGTAATTCCGAAGCGCGAGCATGGAATCCCCTTTGCTGTCCGTGGGCAACGCAAGCGTAGCCCTCCGGCCCGCGGCTTACAAGCGCCCCGCCCGGATTCAGGGGTCACGTCTTGCGCCAGAGTTGTTCCATGGCCTCGGCAAAGCGCCCGGTGATGGACGACTGGCGTGCATGCTGGCCGTGGTCCAGGCGTTGCTGGCCGGCCACGTAGACGCCTTGCAGCACCTCGCCCTGGCTGGCGAAGACCAGGCCGTCCAGCGTTGCCGCCGAAGGGAGGCCCAGCAGACCGGAAGCGGCCGGGTCCAGCACCAGGAAGTCGGCCCGCGCGCCGGCCTCCAGCCCCCATTGCCTGAAGCCCGCCGGGGCCGCACTGCCCCGGCGCACGGCTTCGAAGAGGCGTGCCGCCGTCGAGGGCTGCGCCCCCGGCAGCGCCGCCACATTGCGCTGCTGCAGCCCCAGGCGCTGACCATACTCCAGCCAGCGCAGCTCCTCCACCCAGCCGCGCCCGACATGGCTGTCGGAGCCCAGGCTCAGAGGCACGCCGGCGGCCAGCCAGCCGCGCAGGTCGCACAGCCCGTCGCCGAGATTGGCCTCGGTGCTGGGGCAGATGACGGCGCCTGCGCCGCTCGCGGCCACGGCGCCGATTTCCTCGGGCGTGCTGTGCGTGGCATGCACCAGGTGCCAGCGCGCATCGGGCCGAAAATCCTCGCAGAGATACGCCATGGGCCGGCGTCCGGTGGCCGCCAGGCAGTCGCGCACCTCGGCCTGCTGCTCGCTGATGTGGATGTGGATGGGCCACCCCTCGTCAGCGACCAGGGCCTGCAGCGCACGAATGTCCTCGGCATGCGCCGCCCTGAGCGAGTGCAGCGCCACGCCGGCATTGAGCAGAGGCCGGGCCGCCGCATTGAGGCGCAGGCTGGCGCGATGGACCCAGGCCGCATCGGTGCGGAAACGGCGCTGGTCCTCGCGCAGGACCGGCTGCGCAAAGCCCGCATGGGCGTACAGCACCGGCAGCATCGTCAGGCCCAGGCCCGCTTCCTGCGCCGCGTCGGCCAGGGCCCAGCTCATGGCCAGCTCGTCCGCATAGGCGCTGCCGTCCTCGCGGTGCTGCAGGTAATGGAACTCGCAGACCTGCGTGTAGCCGCCGCGCAGCAGCTCCAGGTAGAGCTGGGCCGCGATCGCCTGCAGCTGCGCGGGCGTGGTGCGCAGGGCCACGCCGTACATGCGGTCGCGCCAGGACCAGAAGTCGTCGCTGTCGCTGTCGCGCTGTTCGGCCAGGCCGGCGAAGGCGCGCTGGAAGGCGTGGCTGTGGGCATCGACCAGGCTGGGCAGGACGGGGCCCTGGAGCCGCACCGCATCCGGCGGGCAAGGCTGGCCGGCCTCGACGGCAGCCCAGCGGCCCAGCGTGTCCACGCTCAGCAGCACCTCGGCCTGCCAGCGGCCCTGAACCCAGGCCTGGGGCGCGAAATAGCGGATCGTCGCGGCACTCATGCTGCGGGCTTCCATTGCAGACAGGTCGACAGCAGCTCGCGCAGCAGCGGCTGCACGGAGCGCGCCAGGGCCTCGTCATAGGCGTAGGGCGCGGTCTCGCTCATGTAGCAGCACTGGCACATCTCCAGCTGCACCGCATGCCAGCCGTTCGCCGGCTGCCCGTAATGGCGGGTGATGAAGCCGCCCTTGAAGCGGCCGTTGACCACCTGGGTGTAGTGCTGCTGCGCGGCCTGCACGGCGCCCAGGCTCTGCGTGATGGCGGGATCGCAGCTCTTGCCGTCGGCGGTGCCCAGGTTGAGGTCAGGCAGCTTGCCTTCGAAGAGCCAGGGCAGCTCGGAGCGGATGCTGTGGGCATCGAACAGCAAGGCGTAGCCGTACAGGCTCTTGAGCCGGTTCATCTCGGCCGTCAGCGCGCGGTGGTAGGGCAGCCAGTAGTGCTGGCGGCGCCGGTCCTTCTCGGCTTCGTCGGGCGCCTGGCCCTCGCGGTAGAGCGATTCGCCGGTGAAGAAGCGCGTGGGGCACAGCTCGGTGTTGGAGGCACCCGGGTACATGGGCGTGTCCTCGGGCGGACGGTTCAGGTCGATCAGGTAGCGCGAGTAGCGCGGCACGATGAGGCTGGCGCCCAGTGCCTCGGCGATGCCGCCGTAGAGCCGCTCCAGGTGCCAGTCGGTGTCCTCGCTGGCCAGGGCACGCGGCACGTAGCGCGGCTGCTGGTCCTCGGGAATCTCGTGGCCCACATGGGGCATGGAGATGATCAGGGGCGTGCGGCCTTGCCGCAGTCGGAAGGGTGCAGTCATGAAAGCGTCTCGCGAAGAAGTCAGCCGCGCAACTGGCCGCCGCGCACCACCTGGCGCAGCGGGTTGCGTCCGAAGTAATAGGACAGCTCGTTGGGATGGGCCAGGTCCCAGAGGCAGAAGTCGGCCCGCAGGCCCGCCTCCAGCCGGCCCCGGTCTCGCAGGCCCAGGGCTTGCGCCGCGTGGGCGGTCACGCCGCGCAGCGCCTCCTCGGGCGTCAGGCGGAACTGCGTGCAGGCCATGTTGAGCATCAGCAGCAGCGACAGCGTGGGAGAGGTCCCGGGGTTGTGGTCGGTGGAGACGGCCATGGGCACGCCGGCCTCGCGCAGCGCGGCAATGGGCGGGAGCTTGGTTTCGCGAAGGAAGTAGTAGGCGCCGGGCAGCAGCACGGCCACGGTGCCGCTGGCCTTCATCGCGGCAACGCCGGCCTCGGACAGGTATTCGAGATGGTCGCAGGACAGCGCCCCGAACTCGCAGGCCAGCTGGGTGCCGCCCTGGTCGGAGAGCTGCTCGGCATGCAGCTTGACCGGTAGGCCCAGGGCCCTGGCGGCATCGAAGACGCGCCGGGTCTGCGCCGGGGTGAAGCCGATGCCCTCGCAGAAGGCATCCACCGCGTCGACCAGCCCTTCGCGCTTGAGCTTGGGCAGCCAGTCGCATACGGCCTGGATGTAGTCGTCCGCCCGGCCCTGGTACTCGGTCGGCAGTGCATGGGCGCCGAGGTAGGTGGTGCGCACGTCCAGACCCAGCTCGGCCAGGCGGCGCGCCACGCGCAGCATCTTGGCCTCGGCAGCCTGCGACAGGCCATAGCCGGACTTCACCTCCAGCGTGGTGACGCCCTCGGCCATCAGCGCCAGGGCCCGATGCGCGGCCTGCGCATAGAGCTGGTGCTCGCTGGCCTCGCGCGTGGCCGTGACCGAGGAGCGGATGCCGCCGCCGGCCCGCGCGATCTCCTCGTAGCTGGCGCCCTTGAGCCGCAGCTCGAACTCATGCGCGCGCTGGCCGCCGTAGATCAGGTGCGTGTGGCAGTCGATCAGACCCGGCGTCACCACGGCGCCGGCCATGTCATGGATGTGGTCGGCCGTGCCGGCGAGGTCATCCGGCAGATCGGCGCGGGCGCCCACCCACAGCAGCCGCTCGCCCTGGACCAGCATCGCACCATCCTCGATCCAGCCCCATTCGCCCAAGCCTTGCGCCATCGTGGCCAGGCGGCCACCCGTCCACAGCGTGGTCTTGCTCATGCCTCGTCGCTCCATTGCATCCACCAGGCCTGGCCCTCGCCAGCCGCACCGCCCTTGAAGACGCAGGACTGGGCCACCGGCCTTTCGCACCAGGCCAGGCTCATGGGCCGCAGGGCCATTGAGCGCCCACCATGCACCAGCACCCCGCCATGCGCGGTGAACAGCCCCACCCATCGCCCGCCGGGCTCGATGGGCTCGGTGGCCGGCGTGACGCGCATCCGGCCGCTGCCGCGGCGGTGCATCAGGTTGAAGTCCCGGGTGAGGCCACCCAACAGTTCGCAGTCCGGCGCCAGCGCGCCGTCGAAGTGCAGCAGCTCGTCGCCGGGGCGCAGCTCGTACTCGTAGAGCCGCACGCCCTCGCCCTGCAGCACGGCGAACCAGCGGTCCACGCCTTCAAACTTCGAGAAGGGGCCGTCGGCCTCGATGTCGGCCACGCTGACGCGCAGCGACCAGTCCGCGGCATGCGGCCAGGCCAGCAGTTCGCGGGTCCAGCCGCCCTGGTTCTTCCAGCGTTGGGGGCTGACGTCCTCGGCACAGATGATGCTCCAGCTCATGTCTCGAACCTTCCTTGAAGCAGGTAGCGCGAGCCCGGATGGGTCAAGCGCACATGGGTGACGGGCACGCCCCGGCTGAAGGTCAGCCGCTTCAGCACCAGGCAGGGGTCGCGGCGGCTGATCCCCAGCAGTTTGGCCTCCTGCTCGGCCGGCAGCAAGGACTCGATGGTGTAGCGCGCCTCTGACAGCGGGGCCGCCTCCAGCAGGTAGTTCGTCGGCGTGGTCCGGCTGAAGTCCACGTCCAGGTAGCCCGGGGCCGAATCGGGATTCACCAGGCGGTCTTCCACCTGGATGGGCACGCCGTTTTCCAGGTGCACGATGAGGCTGTGGAACAGCGCCGCACCGGCCTTGAAGCCGAACAGCGCCGCCTGCGCGGCGTCCGCCTTGATGCGCGAGAGGCTCACCACGCGAGCCTCATGCCGGTGGCCGCGCTCGGCGATCTCGTCGTGCACGTCGCGCACGGTCAGCGTGGAGGAGATGCGGTGGATCTGCGCGACGAAGCTGCCCACGCCCTGCACCCGCTCCACCAGGCCCTCCTGGTGCAGCTCACGCAGCGCGCGGTTGACCGTCATGCGCGAGAGGCCGAACTGGGCGGAGAGCTCGGCCTCCGAGGGCAGCAGGTCGCCCGGCACCCAGCGACCGCTGGCGATGCCCTCGCGCAGGTGGTTCTTGACCTTGAGGTACTGCGGCCCGGGCGCGCCGGATGAAGAAACAGCAGGACTTGCCATGCCCGGCATGGTAGTTGACTTTACTTGTATAGACAACTAGAGTCCGCTTCATTCCAGTCCACCGGCCTCCTGGTGCCGGTCCGATCGATCCCTCAAGGAGACACCCATGTCCGCACAAGCCCGTGTCGTGCGCGCCCCCACCGGCAGCACCCTGCATTGCAAGAGCTGGCTCACCGAGGCCGCCTACCGCATGATCCAGAACAACCTGGACCCGGTCGTGGCCGAGAACCCGGCCGAGCTGGTGGTCTACGGCGGCATCGGCAAGGCCGCGCGCAACTGGGAATGTTTCGACGCCATCCTGACCACGCTCAAGGATCTGAACGAGGACGAAACCCTGCTGGTGCAGTCCGGCAAGCCCGTGGGCGTGTTCAAGACGCATGCCGACGCCCCGCGCGTGCTGATCGCCAACTCCAACCTGGTGCCGCACTGGGCCACCTGGGAGCACTTCAATGAGCTGGACCGCAAGGGCCTGATGATGTACGGCCAGATGACGGCCGGCAGCTGGATCTACATCGGCACGCAAGGCATCGTGCAGGGCACCTACGAGACCTTCGCAGAAGCCGGGCGCCAGCACTACGGCGGCTCGCTGCAAGGCCGCTGGGTGCTCACTGCCGGCCTGGGCGGCATGGGCGGCGCGCAGCCGCTGGCCGCCACGTTTGCCGGCGCGGTATCGCTGAACATCGAGTGCCAGCAGTCGCGCATCGACTTCCGCCTCAAGACCCGCTATGTGGACGAGCAGGCCCGCGACCTGGACGACGCCATCGAACGCATTCGCAAGTACACCGCCGAGAAGAAGGCCATCTCCATCGCCCTGCTGGGCAATGCCGCGGAGATCCTGCCCGAGCTGGTCAAGCGCGTGAAGGCCGGCACCGCGCCCAAGCCCGACCTGGTGACCGACCAGACCTCGGCCCACGACCTCATCAACGGCTACCTGCCCGCCGGCTGGACCGTGGAGCAGTGGAAGGCCGCCGCGGCCGATGCCTCCAAACATGCCGAACTCAAGGCCGCCGCCGCCCGCGGCTGCGCCGTGCACGTGCAGGCCATGCTGGACTTCCAATCGATGGGCGTGCCCATCGTGGACTACGGCAACAACATCCGCCAGGTGGCCCTGGACCAGGGCGTGAAGAACGCCTTCGACTTCCCCGGTTTCGTGCCGGCCTATGTGCGCCCGCAGTTCTGCGAGGGCCGCGGCCCCTTCCGCTGGGTGGCGCTCTCGGGCGATCCGGAGGACATCTACAAGACCGACGCCAAGATCAAGGAACTCTTCCCCGAGGAGACCCGCGTGCACCGCTGGCTCGACATGGCCGCCGAGCGCATCGCCTTCCAGGGCCTGCCGGCGCGCATCTGCTGGCTGGGCCTGGGCCAGCGCCACCTCGCCGGCCTGGCCTTCAACGAGATGGTGCGCAAGGGCGAGCTGAAGGCGCCCATCGTCATCGGCCGCGACCACCTGGACAGCGGCTCCGTGGCCAGCCCCAACCGCGAGACGGAGTCCATGATGGACGGCTCGGACGCCGTGTCCGACTGGCCCCTGCTCAACGCCCTGCTCAACACCGCCGGCGGCGCGACCTGGGTCTCCCTGCACCACGGCGGCGGCGTGGGCATGGGCTTCTCGCAGCACAGCGGCGTGGTCATCGTCTGCGATGGCACCGAGGCCGCCGACAAGCGCCTGGCCCGCGTGCTTTACAACGACCCGGGCACCGGCGTGATGCGCCATGCGGACGCGGGCTACGAGATCGCGAAGAAGGCTGCCAAGGAACGCGGCCTGCACATGCCCATGTTGTAAGCCCACCCCATACTCGCTTCGCGGTCTAGCCGACCGCGTCAGGCCAGAGGCCTGACTCCTTGGCAGGCACAAATGGCATGCCATTTGTGTCCAGCCTCAGCCCCCGTCGAGGGGGCGAGCCCGCTGGCCCCGGCGAAGCCGGATCCTCGGGCTCTGCTCGGACCACAGCCCAATCCATGAATGCCATGACCACTCTCGAATTGACCCCCGGCCAGCTGACGCTGGACCAGCTGCGCCAGATCCGCAACGGCGGCGTGCGCATCGCCCTGCACGCCTCGGCGCGCGACACCATCCGCCGCTCGGCCGCCATCGTGCAGGCCCATGCAGCAGGCGATGACGCCGTCTATGGCGTCAACACCGGCTTCGGCAAGCTGGCCTCCACCCGCATCAGCAAGGACGACCTCGCCACCCTGCAATTCAACCTGATCCGCTCGCACTGCGTGGGCGTGGGTGCGCCGCTGGCACCCAGCGTCGTGCGCCTGATGCTGGCCACCAAGGCCGCCTCGCTGGCCCGCGGCTTCTCGGGTGTGCGTGAGGAGGTCGTGCAGAGCCTGATCGACGTCTTCAACGCCGGCCTCGTGCCCTACGTGCCCTGCCAGGGCTCGGTGGGTGCCTCGGGCGACCTGGCCCCGCTGTCCCACATGACCCTGGCCCTGCTGGGCGAAGGCGAGATGCTGGTGGACGGAGAACGCCGCCCCGCGCGTGATGCCCTGGCCGCTGCCGGCCTGCAGCCCCTGGTCCTGCAGGCCAAGGAAGGCCTGGCCCTGATCAACGGCACGCAGACCTCCACCGCCCTGGCCCTGGAAGGCCTGCTGCGCTTCGAGACGGTCTATGCCGCCGCCATCGTCTCGGGCAGCCTGAGCCTGGACGCCGCCCGCGGCAGCGACGGCCCCTTCGACCCTCGCATCCATGAGGTGCGGGGCCAGCCCGGCCAGATCGAGGCCGCGAAGGCCTACCGCCAGCTGCTGGCCGGCAGCGCCATCCGCGCTTCCCACAAGGAGGGTGACGAGCGCGTGCAGGACCCATACTGCCTGCGCTGCCAGCCCCAGGTCATGGGCGCCTGCCTGGACCAGTCCCGCTATGTGCGTGACGTGTTGCTGCGCGAGGCCAATGCCGTGACCGACAACCCGCTCGTGTTCGCCCAGGATGACGGCAGCAGCTACATGGTCTCCGGCGGCAACTTCCACGCCGAGCCCGTCGCCCTGGCCGCCGATGCCCTGGCCTGCGCCATCGCCGAGGTGGGCGCCATCGCCGAGCGCCGCATCGCCATGCTGATCGACGCCGGCGTGTCGCGCCTGCCGCCCTTCCTGACCGCCAACGCCGGCCTGAACTCGGGTTTCATGATCGCCCACGTGACCGCCGCCGCCCTGGCCAGCGAGAACAAGAGCCTGGCCCACCCGGCCAGCGTGGACTCCCTGCCCACCAGCGCCAATCAGGAAGACCACGTCTCCATGGCCACCTTTGGCGCCCGCCGGCTGGGCCAGATGCTGGACAACACCGCCCACATCATTGGCATCGAGCTGCTGGCCGCGGCCCAGGGCATCGAGTTCCTGCGCCCGCTGAAGAGCTCGGACGCGCTGGAGAAGGCCCACGCCCTGGTGCGCCGCGACTGCCGGGCCATGCCCACCGACCACTACCTGGCGCCGGACATCGAGCGCGCCTTCGCCCTGGTCGAGGGCGGCGAGCTGGCTGCGCTGGCCAGCGCGGTGGGCAGCCTCCACGTACTGGCCTGATTCCGCGGCCGTTCCAGCCCGTCCAGGCCCCCGCCCCCCGGTCTCAGGGGATGCGGGGGCCTTTTTCGTGAACTGCGGCGCGCAGCCGGTGCGGCACGGCCCTGCCTTGACGTAACGCAATCCAGGCCCCGCGGGACAATCCGCGGGAACCCTCCTGGTATCCCATGCGTGCTCTGCTGATCCTGATTGCCTCCGGCTTGCTGGCGCTGAGCGCGCAGGCTCAGCGCGTGGGTTTCATCAACCCGGGCAGGCACGATGAAACCTATTGGCTGAGCGCCGGCGAGGCCATGCAGCAGGCGGCCCGCAGCCTGGGGCTGAGCTTCGAGCAGCAGTTTGCCGAGCGGGATCCCGAGCGCGCCTTGCGCCTGGCCCGCGAGCTGGCCGCACGCCCGGCCGGCCGGCGGCCTGACTACGTGGTGCTCGTCAATGAAAAGGGCGTGCTGGTCGAGGCCTCGCGCACGCTGGCTGCGGCCGGCATCAAGACCTTCGCCGCCTTCAGCGGGCTGCTGCCGCAGGAGCGGCGGGCCTGGGCGCCGCGCGCTGGACTGCCCCTGCTGATCGGCACCCTGGAGCCCAAGGCCGAGGACGCCGGCTACCTGACCGCCCGCGAGCTGATCGAGCAGGGCCGCCGCCAGAGTCTGCAGGCCGCGGACGGCAAGCTGCACCTGCTGGCCATCTCCGGCGACCGCTCCACGCCCGTCTCCATCGCACGCACCGAGGGCATGCGCCGCGCCGTGGCCGAACAGCACGACGTGGTCCTGGACCAGGTGGGCTTTGGCGACTTCAACAAGGACCTCGCCGCCGAACTGGCCGCCGAGATGTTCTCGGCCCACCCGGACGCCAGGCTGCTGTGGGCGGGCTCCGACATGATGGCTTTTGGCGCCATGCAGATCGCCCGCAGCCGCCATCTGCAGCCGGGGCGGCAGTTGCTGGTGTCGGCCATCAACACCTCCCCCGAGGCCATGCAGGCGCGAATCAAAGGCGAGCTGAGCGCCCTGTCCGGCGGCCATTTCCTCTGCGGGGCCTGGGCGCTGGTAATGATTTACGACTACCACCACGGCCGTGACTTCGCGGACCAGGGGCTGATGCAGCGGCAAAGCATGTTCATGCTCTTCAGCCAGGAGGACGCCGAGCGCTACCTGGCGCGGCACGGCAAGGGCCTGGCCGAGCTGGAGTTCCGCCGCTACAGCCGGGCACTCAACCCGGGGCTGGCCCGCTATCAGTTTGACGCCCGGGTGCTGCTGCGCTGAAGTGACGGCACGGCGGCGGAGGCCGCCGTCGCCGGTCACCGTCACCGGCCCAGTACCCGCAAGCTCAATACCGCCCCGTCGCCCCCGCCACCCGCAGGTACACATAGGCCGCCCAGGCCACCAGCCCGCGGCGCAGCACGGCACGCAGGCCTGTGCCGATCGCGCGTTCGTCGGCGATGCAGACCGACCCTACCAAGGCCTGCTCAAAGGCCGCCGACACCTCGCCGGCGACGCCCTCGTCCTCGACGACCACGTTGGACTCGAGATTGAGCAGCAGCGAAAGCGGATCGATGTTGGAGCTGCCCACCGTGGCCCAGCGGCCATCCACCACGGCCACCTTGGCGTGCAGGAAGGCCTGGGTGTATTCATAGATCTCGACGCCGCGGCTCAGCAGCTCGGCATAGAGCGCATGGGCCGCCATGGCCGCGATGCGGTAGTCCACCTTGCCCTGCAGCAGCAGGCGCACCCGCACGCCCCGGCGGGCCGCGCTCAGCAGCGCGCGGCGAAAGGCGCGGCCCGGGTAGAAGTAAGGCGTGACCAGGTCCACCGACTGCTGGGCCCCGCGTATGGCCTCGATGTAGGCGCGCTCGATGGTGCGGCGCTGGCGGAGGTTGTCCCGCAGCACGAAGGCCGCGCAGACGGGCGGCAGCTCCAGGCCCGTGTCCTGCTGGTCCCGGCCAGCCATGCGCAGGCGCCGGAACAGGCGGCGCATGCGCTGCAGCGGTTCGGGGCTGCGCACCAGGGCCAGCAGCTCCTCGCCGAAGTCCCGGCCCAGCCAGGCGCGCGTCCAGACGGCCCGCGCGGCCTGATGCACCGGCTCCACCACCGGACCGCGCAGGGCGAGCGCAAAGTCCAGGCGCGGCGCGTCCAGCCGGCCATGGTTCAGGTCCATGCGGTCGCCGATGATGTTGATCCCGCCCACGAAGGCATGCTCACCATCCACCACGCAAAGCTTCTGGTGCAGGCGCCGCAGCTGGCCGGGCTGCAGCCAGCGCCACCAGCGGTCCATGGGCCGGAAGATGGCCAGGGCCACGCCGCTGCCGGCCAGTTGCGCCTTGAGCCAGGCCAAGCTGGCCTTGGAGCCGAAGCCATCGACGACCACCCGCACGCGCACCCCCCGCGCCGCAGCGGCCTTCAGGGCGGCGACCAGCGAGGCGCCCGCGTCGTCATGGTGGAAGATGTAGGTCGCCAGCCAGACCTCGTGCCGCGCGTGGGCGATGGCCGCCTCCTGGGCCGGGAAGAGCTCGTCGCCCCCCTGCAGCAGGCGGACCTCGTTCGCGCCACTGAACTGCGGGCGGGCCACCGCATGCCAGCTCAGGTGCTGCCCGAGGTCCGTCATGGCTCAGACCAGCTCCAATTCAGCCAGGAGGGGCAGGTGGTCCGACATGCGCGCCCAGCTGGGGCCGCGCGGGACCTTGAGCCGCGTGCACTGCAGCCCGCGGGTGTAGATGCGGTCCAGCGCGAACACCGGCACGCGTGAGGGAAAGGTGGCCGGGCGCGAAGCGCTGGCCGGGTCCTCCGCGCGCTGCAGGCCGCAGTCGTTCATGGCCGGATCCAGGCGCTCGCCCCAGTCGTTGAAATCGCCGGCGACGATCAGCCGCGCCCCGGCCGGCACATGGGCCTCGATGAACGCCGCCAGGCGCTGCACCTGGCGCAGGCGGCTTCTGTGCATCAGACCCAGATGGGCCACCACCGCATGCAGCTCCTGCCCCTGCCAGCGCACCGGCACGTGCAGCAGGCCGCGCTGCTCGAAGCGGTGGTCAGAGACGTCATGATGGCCGACATCACCCAGCGGAAAGCGGGACAGCAGGGCATTGCCATGCTCGCCGTGCTTGGTGACCGCGTTGGTTCGGTAAGCGACCTCGTAGCCGGTGGGCGCCAGGAACTCGGCCTGACCTTGCTGCGGCCAGCCGAAGTAGGTGTGGTCGAACTCACGCGCCTCGCGGTGGTGGAAATGCCGGACCTCCTGCAGGAACACCAGGTCGGCCTCCAGGGCCTCGATGCCCAGGCCCAGGTTGTGGATCTCCAGGCGCTTGGTCGGCCCCAGGCCGCGCACGCCTTTGTGGATGTTGTACGTCGCGACCTTCAGCCGCGCCGCGCCGTGCGACTGCTGGCCCGCCACGGTGTCCGCGGCGAAGCTGGAATGACGGAAGGCGCCGGTACGCATCAGTCGGCCTCCCCGCTGCTGAAGCGTGCCAGGTGCAGGATGGCCTCGGCATTGGACGGCGAGAAGCACAGGTCCGCGGCTTCGCGCCAGGGCAGCCAGCGGTACTGCAGATGCTCGCGGGGTGCCAGGCGCACCGCCGTGCCCGCCGGGACCGTCAGGCCGAAAACATGCTCGGTGTTGTGCGTCACGCCCGGCGCGTAGCGGTGCCGCCAGACGGGATAGATCTCGTAGACATTGGCCAGCGCCCAGTCGCGCAGGGCGTGGACGGGCACTTCAGGCGATCCGACGCGGATGCCGGTTTCCTCCTGGACCTCGCGGCAGGCGGTGCTCAGCAGATCCTCGTCCGGGCTGTCCTTGGAGCCGGTCACGCATTGCCAGAAGCCGGGCCTGTCCGCCCGCTCCAGCATCAGCACCTGCAATGCCGGCGTGTGGATCACGACCAGCACGGACTCCGGGATCTTGTAGGCGCGCGGCGCCTCAAGGGGCGAGCCGGCGGCGGGATGGACTGCAGGACTGGCGGGCATGCGCAGAAGCATAGCCCAGCCCTCGCCAGGCTGTCCCGCCTCGCTTGCGGCATCCCGGCCTGCGGTGTGCAGCAATCGAGCTCCCGCGAAACACCCATTCTTGCGCGGGAACGCAGGAACGTGCGGGCTGGGCAGCGCGGCGCGGCCCTGACACTTGCGCCCGGGGCGCAGCGCACAAACGCCGCCACCCGTCATCGAGGCAAGGGTCAGGTCTTGCCGTGCTTGGTCGCCACCGGCGGCGGCAGATCCTTGGCGGCCAGCTCGCGCACCTGGACGACCAGCTTGTTGTGGGCGTCCAGGAACGCTGCGGCAATCACCTTGCCCTCATTGCTGTTGGCCCAGCCCGCGCCGCCGGCACCGCCCAGCTTGCCAAGCACGAGGCCGCCCATGCCGAGGTCGGTCACGCGCACGGAGCCGGTGGCGGCGGCCAGTTGCTCGGTGGTTTCGTTGTCAGTCAGCAGCAGGGCCACCTGCGCTTCCTTGAGCTTGACCTGCTCGGCCGCCGCGACGAACTTGTTCAGCACCGGGATCTGCGCCATCAAGCCGCCGACCTCCCGGCCGGCGTTCTGCTCGCTGAAAGTCAGGCTGGGCGTGAGGCTGTACTGCGCCTCGTAGCCGCGGCCCTTGTGCACCGTGTTGCCTTGCTGGCGCAGGATGCCGGCCTCTTTCAGCTCCTGCTCCTTGATCGTCGCCTTCAAGCCGGCCGAGCGGTCCACCACGCGAAAGCAGCCGCTCTGCTGGGCCAGCAGGCGGATCAGCGGCACCGGCGAGCTGGGCAGGTTGTAGCTGCCGGAGACGGTGTAGCCGTTGGGGTTCTCGACCAGGGCCAGCGTCGCCACCGGGGCGTCGCACTTCACCAGTTCCTTGCTGGCCTGGTGCGCGCCGGCTGCGCCGGCCGAGCCGGTGATCTCCGAACTGCCCTCCCCAAGCTTGGCGCCCTGCTTGCCGCAGGCGGCGAGCAGGAGCACAAGGGCCAGGGTGGGCAAGTGGCGGGTGGACATGGCGGAGCTCCCCAGTTCAATCTTTGTTGGATCAGGGCGTGGATTGTCGGCGAGCGGACGCACGAAATTCTTTACCAAATGTATGTTCCGGCCCCGGGATCCGGGATCCGGGGGCTGGACGGGCTGGACGGGCTGGACGGGCTGGACGGGCGGACGGGCGGACGGGCACGGCGAGTGTCGTCAAGCGACCCGGGCTCGTGACGCCTGTCACGAGCGACCACAGCAGCGGCAAGCACCCCCGTGCCGAGCCTCGGAGATGGCTCCAATAATCCAGGCACCCAGCCCACGCGTCGGGACTGCTCGGGAGCCATGCCATGGATCGTGATCTGAGCCTGCTGTCCGTCTCGGTACTGAGCCTGGCGCTGGTCCTCCAGGCCTGCGGCGGCGGTGGCGGCGCTAGTGCCGGCACAGTGCCGGCGCCATCACCCACACCCACACCCACACCCGCGCCCACGCCGACCCCCTCACCCAACCCGACTGCCGCTGACCTGGCCGGCCAGAAGCTGAGTGCGGGCCAATGCTCGGGAACGACCAAACCCCCGCTGGTAAGGCTGCCGATGGACGCCGCGGACTATGCGTTCATCCTGCCCTACGGGCTGATGGTCGGCGGCCATGTGACGCCCATCGATCACCAGTACTTCTCGCCGACGGTGTTCGACTCGGCACCCGGCACCTATCCTGTTTATGCGATGGCCGACAGCGTGCTGCACCAGATCACGACGCGCACCCATGCCGGCCAAGGTTCCTATCGGAACACGACGGTGACCGACTACCGCCTGGTCTTCAGCCTGAGCTGCCGGCTGTTCTACTACTTCGACCTGATCAACGAGCTGGCGCCCGGTCTGCAGGCACAACTGGCCGCCAGCAACGGGCGACTGCCGGTCAGCGCCGGGCAGCTGATCGGCCGTATCGGCAATCAGACGCTGGACTTCGCGGTCTGGGACACCGAGAAGCCGCTGACCCACTTTCTCGTGCCCGAGCATTACGACCGTGAGCAATGGAAGCTCTACACCGCCGACCCGCTCGACTACTACGACACGGCGACGCGCGCACAGGCGCTGCAGAAGTACGTCAGAGCCGATGCCCCGCTGAGCGGACGCATCGACTTCGATATCGACGCACGCCTGATCGGCAACTGGTTCCTGCGCAATGCCGACGGCAGCACCACCGGCTACCAGGGCAGTGGCGGCGCGACCTACTGGGACACGCACCTGGCCTTCGCGCCTCATTTCCTGGACCCCAGCGCCTGGATCATCTCCATAGGGAACTGGCCCGAAGCGCAGGGCGCCTCGCAGTTCGTGGCGGCGGCCGATGACGTCGATCCGGCACAAGTCGAGGCAGCCAGCGGCCTGCTCAAGTACAGCCTGCACGACTTCGAGCAGCGCCTGGGCAGCACGAGCGGCCCGCGTTGGGACGGCACCTCCTTCCCGGCACAGCGCATCCGCGTGGCCAGACTGACGAGCCAGCCGCGCGGCTGCCTGCTGGTGCAGATGCTGGGGCCGCGCGAGGTCCGGATCGAGTCCTTCCCGGGCCAGAGTTGCGGCACCATCGCCGGCTTTGGCGCAGGTGCGCTGCGCTACATCCGCTGAGGCCCGGCGCCATGCCGGTGCCGGCGCCTCGTGGGCAACTGGGGTCAGGTCATGCCTACAGGGCCGATTGCAGGCGCCATGCCACCCAGGCCAGCAACACCAACACGGCCGGGCAGACCCAGCCGAACCGGGCGGCAATGCCCAGGGTGTTTTGCTGCTCGGCCAAGCGCAAGTCAGCCTCGCGCCGCCGGGAGGCGAACGCCCAGGCCACGTTCAAGCCCCAACCCACGCCAACGCCCGCGCTTGCCGCAAGGCCAAGGCCCGCATGCAGGCCCTGCCAGAGCCACAGGAAAAGGGCCACGGGCAGGATCAGCGCGGCAATCAGCAGGAGTGCGGGGAGCGATTGCTTCATGACCAAGAGTCTGACCGGGGCAGCCGAAACTGCCCAGGCCACCCGTCGATGCCCGAGGCGAGGCATCAGCGCATCTCTCAAGCCCCCGTGGCCGCCGCCGCATTGCGCAGACGGATGTGCAGCTCGCGCAGCTGCTTCTCGTCCACATTCGAGGGCGCGCCGGTCAGCAGGCACTGCGCACGTTGCGTCTTCGGGAAGGCGATCACGTCGCGGATGGACTCGGCCTTGGTCATCAGCGTCACCAGGCGGTCCAGGCCGAAGGCCAGGCCACCGTGCGGGGGCGCGCCGTATTGCAGGGCGTCCAGCAGGAAGCCGAACTTGATGCGCTGCTCTTCCGGCGTGATGTTGAGGGCCTCGAAGACCTTGGCCTGGACTTCAGCGCGATGGATACGCACCGAGCCGCCGCCCAGCTCCCAGCCGTTCAGGACCATGTCGTAGGCCTTGGCCACGCACTTGCCCGGGTCGGTGGCCATGTAGTCCTCGTGGCCGTCCTTGGGGGCGGTGAAGGGGTGGTGCACGGCGTTCCAGCGGTTCTCGTCCTCGTCGTGCTCGAACATGGGGAAGTCGACCACCCACAGCGGCGCCCAGCGGTCCTCGAACAGACCCTTGGCCTTGGCAAACTCGCTGTGACCCACCTTCAGGCGCAAGGCGCCGATGGCGTCGTTGACGACCTTGGCCTTGTCGGCGCCGAAGAAGAGGATGTCGCCGTCCTGGGCGCCGGTGCGCGTCAGGATGGCCTGGATGGCGGCGTCATGCAGGTTCTTGACGATGGGGGACTGCAGGCCCTCGCGGCCCTTGGCCACCTCGTTGACCTTGATCCAGGCCAGGCCCTTGGCGCCGTAGATCTTGACGAACTCGGTGTAGCTGTCGATGTCGCCGCGCGAGAGCTCGGCACCGCCGGGCACGCGCAGGGCCACCACGCGGCCGCCGGGGGTGGTGGCAGGGGTGGAGAAGACCTTGAAGTCCACGTCGCCCATGACGTCGGTCAGCTCGGTGAACTCCAGCTTGACGCGCAGGTCGGGCTTGTCGGAGCCGAAGCGGTGCATGGCGTCTGCGTACTTCATCACCGGGTAGTCGCCCAGTTCCACGTCCATGGCCTTCTTGAAGACGTGGCGGATCATGCCCTCGAACATCGAGCGGATCTCTTCCTCGGTCAGGAAGGAGGTCTCGATATCGATCTGGGTGAACTCGGGCTGGCGGTCGGCGCGCAGGTCCTCGTCGCGGAAGCACTTGGTGATCTGGTAGTAGCGGTCATAGCCGGCCACCATCAGCAGTTGCTTGAAGAGCTGGGGCGACTGCGGCAGCGCGAAGAACATGCCGTCGTGCACGCGGCTGGGCACGAGGTAGTCGCGCGCGCCTTCGGGCGTGCTCTTGGTGAGCATGGGGGTCTCGATGTCGATGAAGCCCTGCTCGTCCAGGTATTTGCGGCACTCCATGGCCACGCGGTAGCGCAGCTTCAGGTTGTTCTGCATGTAGGGGCGGCGCAGGTCCAGCACGCGGTGCGTGAGGCGCGTGGTCTCGGAGAGGTTCTCGTCGTCGAGCTGAAACGGCGGCGTGACGCTGGGGTTCAGCACTTCCAGCTCATGGCACAACACTTCCACCTTGCCGCTGACCAGGCCGGCGTTCTCGGTGCCGGCCGGGCGGGCGCGGACCTTGCCGACGACCTTCAGGCAGAACTCGTTGCGCACACCCTCGGCGGTCTTGAACATGTCGGGACGGTCGGGGTCGCAGACGATCTGCACCAGGCCTTCGCGGTCGCGCAGGTCGATGAAGATCACGCCGCCGTGGTCGCGGCGACGGTGGGCCCAGCCCATCAGGGTCACGGTCTGGTCGAGCAGCTTTTCGCTGACTTGGCCGGCATAGCAGGTGCGCATAGAAGTTCTCCGGAGATTCTGTGAGGCTGGCCGCCGCGATCAAGAAGGCTGGCGGCCGGCAGTTTCATTTGGTCTGGCGCTGGTGGGCGGCAAGCCCTGAGGATTGAGCACGTGCCCGGTGCTCAACCCGGTTGATTTCGTCCGCCGTTGGCGGCTTCGCCGCTGGGGCTGGATGCCATGGGCTCGGCGCCAGCGGGGGCCACCACGCCCATGGAGATGATGTACTTGAGGGCCTCGTCCACGCTCATGGCCAAGGGCCGGATCTGCTCGCGCGAGACCATCAGGAAGAAGCCCGAGGTCGGGTTGGGTGTGGTCGGCACATAGATGCTCACGTGCTCGCTGCCGAGCTTCTCGGCCACCTCGCCGCCCGGCAGGCCGGTCACGAAAGCGATGGTCCAGGCGCCCTCGCGCGGGTACTGCACCAGCACGGCTTCGCGAAAGGCATTGCCGCTGCTGGAGAACAGGGTGTCGGAGACCTGCTTGACCGAGCTGTAGATGCTCTTGACGATGGGGATGCTGGACAGCAGCTTGTCCCACTGGCGCAGCCACCACTGGCCGAACATGTTCGCTACGAACATGCCCGTCAGGAACAGGCCCGCCGCCAGGATCAGCACGCCCAGGCCCGGCACCTGGGCCAGGGCCGTCAGGAGCTCATGGGTCGAGACCGGCAGGATCAGCTTCAGGGCACCGATCAGCGAGTGAAAGACGCCATTGACGACGCCCAGGACCTGGTTCAGGACCCACAGCGTGATCGCCAAGGGGAGCCAGACCAAGAGGCCGGCGATGATGTACTTTCTCACTGGGTTCCCTGTGCTATGGCGGTGCTGCTGGAGGCTCAGTGGCAGGCGCAGGAGCCGCCGCAGGGCGTGCTGGCGCTGGCTGGCGTGGCATCGCCGCCGCCGCTGGCCGCCGCTGCCGGGGCATCGCTGGCCGCCGGCGCGCTGGCCGACGTGGCGGTGGCCGAACTGCCGCCGCCTTTGAAATCGGTCACGTACCAGCCCGAGCCCTTGAGCTGGAAGCCGGCGGCGGTGATCTGCTTCTGGAAGGCCTCGGCGCCACAGGCCGGGCAGGTGCTCAGCGGTGCGTCAGAGAGCTTTTGCAGCACGTCCTTGGCGTGACCGCATGAACCACAGCGGTAAGCGTAGATCGGCATGATGTCCTAAGCTGTTGATCAAAAAGGCGAAATTATAGGGGGCACCCGGCATCCGCGGCCCAGAAGACGGGCCGCGGGATGCAGACGGGAGCGCGTGCAGGGCCCAGATAGGGTCTCTCGCCGCAGATTCAAGGCCGGCCGGACGCCGGTTCGGGCTGGGCCTCGTCCGGCAGGCCTGTCACATGGCGCTTGTGCTCGCGGCGGTTCTTCAGCCATTGCGGGGCCAGCGAGCCGACAACCATGGCAAGGACGCCGACCAGCAATCCGGCCAGCTGCCCAGGGAACAGTTCGCCGAGGGTGCTGACTTGCGGCAGGAAGGCGATCCAGACGCCAATGCCCCCCACCAGCGAGAAGATCGCGCCCTGGGTGGTCGCGCGCTCCCAGTACAGGCCAAAGACCAGGGGCACGAAGGCGCCGACCAGGGTCACCTGGTAGGCCGAGGACACCAGCTCGTAGATCGAGGTGCCCTTCATCGCGATGGCATAGGCCAGCACCAGCCCGGCAAAGATGATGATGGTCAGCCGCATGGACAGCAGCTGCTGCTTGTCCCCCATGTGCGGGCGCAGGTTCTTCAGGATGTTCTCGACGAAGCTGGTCGAGGGCGCCAGCAGCGTGGCCGAGGACGTGCTCTTGATGGCCGACAGCAGCGCCCCGAAGAAGAGGATCTGCATGATCAGCGGCATCTTGCTCAGCACGAAGATGGGCAGCAGCTTCTGGTAGTCGTCACGGGCAATGTCCAGCGCCTGCTGGCCCATCACCACCACCGCGCTGGTGACGATGAACATGGGCACGGCGGCGAAGAGGATGTAGCTGAAGCCGCCGATCATCGCGCCGTTGCGGGCGGTCTTTTCGTCCTTGGCCGACATCACGCGCTGGAACACGTCCTGCTGCGGGATGGAGCCCAGCATCATGGTCACGGCGGCGCCGATGAACATGGCCAGGTCGGTGAACTTGGGCTCGGGCAGGAACTTGAACAGCTCCTTGCTCTGGGCCAACTCCAGCACCTTGCCGGCGCCGCCGGCCAGGTCCGCCGAGAAGACGGCGATGGTGGAGAGGCCCAGCACCAGCACGATCATCTGGATGAAGTCGGTCCAGGCCACCGCCAGGAAGCCGCCGATCACCACGTAGATCAGCACGGCCAGCGTGCCGACGATCATGCCGGCGGTCTCGCTCATATGGCCCTGCGTCAGCACCGAGAACACCAGACCCAGGGCGGTGATCTGCGCCGCCACCCAGCCCAGGTAGCTCAGGATGATGGCCGCGGAGCAAAACACCTCCACGCCCTTGCCGTAGCGCTGGCGGTAGAAGTCGCCGATGGTCAGCAGGTTCTGGCGGTACAGCTTGGTCGCAAAGAAGGCGCCCACCAGGATCAGGCAGGTGCCGGCGCCGAAGGGGTCCTCGACGATGGCGTTCAGGCCGCCCTGCACGAACTTGGCCGGGATGCCCATCACCGTCTCGGCGCCGAACCAGGTGGCGAAGGTCGTCGTGATGACCATGACCAGCGGCAGGCTGCGCCCGGCAATGGCGAAGTCGCTGGTGTTCTTGATGCGGGTGCCGGCCCAGACGCCCAGGGCCAGGGTGCCCAGCAGATAGAGCACGACGAAGACGATCAGCGTGATGTTCATGTCAGAGGCCCCGGCGGGAGGGCGTGGCAAAGAGGATCGGGGAACCGGGAGAACCCGGGAGGACCGAGCGGGCCTGCGACATGCGCCCGACGCAGTCGGACCGGCGCTCAGGAGCGCGCATTATCCGCGAGGCAGGGCGGATTTCGCCCCGTCCCTCAACGGATCAGGGTAGTCCAGAAGCGCAGCAGCCAGGGCGTGAGCAGCAGGCCCAGGACGAAACCGCCCAGCGCCAGCAAGAATCCCATCAGCAGCCGATTGGTGCGGCGCTGCTCCGCCAGCAGGGCGCGCAGCAGGGCCGATTCCTCGTTCGGCTGGGACTGGCGCTTGAGCGCGTCGTGCAGCAGGCGCGGAAATTCGGGCAGGAACTGGGCGTAGCGCGGCGCTTCGCGCTTGACGCCGTTGAGCAGCGCGCGCCAGCCCACCTGCTCGTTCATCCAGCGCTCCAGGAAGGGCTTGGCCGTGGCCCAGAGGTCCAGCTCGGGGTCCAGCTGGCGGCCCAGGCCCTCGATGTTGAGCAAGGTCTTCTGCAGCAGCACCAGCTGGGGCTGGATCTCCACATTGAAGCGGCGCGAGGTCTGGAACAGCCGCATCAGCACCTGACCCAGCGAGATGTCCTTCAGCGGCCGATCGAAATGCGGCTCGCAGACTGCCCGCACGGCACCTTCCAGCTCATCCACCCGGGTGGTGACCGGCACCCAGCCGGACTCGATGTGCAGCTCGGCCACGCGCTTGTAGTCGCGGCGGAAAAAGGCGATGAAGTTCTGGGCCAGGTATTCCTTGTCGGTCTCGGTCAGGGTGCCGATGATGCCGAAGTCCAGCGCAATGTAGCGGCCGAAGGTGGCCGGGGCCAGGCTGACCTGGATGTTGCCCGGGTGCATGTCGGCGTGGAAAAAGCCGTCGCGAAAGACCTGGGTGAAGAAGATGGTGACGCCGTCGCGCGCCAGCTTGGGGATGTCCACCCCCGCGTCACGCAGGCGCTGGGTCTGCGAGATCGGCACGCCGTGCATGCGCTGCATCACGATGACCTGCTGGGTACAGAGCTCCCAGATCATCTCCGGCACCAGCACCAGGCCCAGCCCGTCCATATTGCGGCGCAGCTGGGTGGCGTTGGCGGCCTCGCGCACCAGGTCCAGTTCGTCGTGCAGGTAGTTGTTGAACTCGGCCACCACCTCGCGGGGTTTCAGCCGTCGGCCGTCGGCCGAGACGCGCTCGACCCAGCCGGCCAGGGTGCGCAGCAGGGCCAGGTCGTCCTCGATGACGTCCAGCATGCCGGGACGCAAGACCTTGACGGCCACCTCGCGCCCGTCCTTGAGCGTGGCGAAGTGCACCTGGGCGATGGAGGCGCTGGCGACCGGCTCGTCGTCAAAGGTCTCGAAAATCTCCTCGATGCGCCGCCCGAAGGCCTTCTCCACCAGCACCCGCGACTGCGCCGCGGGAAAAGGCGGCACGCGGTCCTGCAGCTTGGCCAGTTCCTCGACCATGTCGTCGGGCACCAGGTCGCGCCGCGTGGACAGCACCTGACCGAACTTGACGAAGATGGGCCCCAGATGCTCCAGCGCCAGGCGCAGGCGCACGCCGCGGGGCAATTCCCAGGCCCGCCCCACCGACACGATGCGGTGCAAAAGACCCAGCAGCCGGTGGCGCCGGAAGCCGGAAAGCGCCAGCTCGTCCAGGCCGTACTTGAAGATGGTCCAGCTGATGACCAGCAGGCGGGCGAAATAGCGCATCACGGGCGGGCTCAGGTGCCGCGGGACTTCATCAGCCCGGCAGCGCCGCGGGCCAGCGCGGCGCAGGCCTGGGCCGCAGCCTGGGCCCAGCGGGCCAGCTGGCGGGCCGGCATGGGGCCGACCAGCTTGGCCAGATCGTCCTCGATGTCCCAGCGCAGGTTGTCCATCAGCCAGCCGATGTCGCCGGCCAGGGCAGCGTCACCCTGGACCTGCACACCGGGCTTGGCGCCGCTCAGCGCGCCCAGGGCCAGTGCCGCGGGGTTGCTGGCGTCGACCTCGATGCGCAGGGCCTCCTCCAGCGCACCGTCCAGGCGCTCGAACAGCCCGGCCGGCGTCACGGCCAGCAGCATGTCGGGGGCCGAAGGCAGCAGCGCGGGCCAGCCAGCCAGATGCACGCGCAGCACCCGGCCGGCATGGGGGCGCAGGCGGTCCATCGCCACACTTTCGCGGGCGAGAACATGATTGAGCAAGAGGGCGATGCGATCCTGCACCGCCGGCGCGAGAAGCGTCGACCAGTCTTGAAGCATGGGCGGATTGTAGGCAGGGCTGCAACAGCGCGCCCTGCCGGGCATCAAGACCCGACCCCCAAAGGCACGCGGGCCGCGTCTTGAGAGAGAATCGGCCGCCGGCCGCCCTCCCGCATGAAGCAGCAACCCTGGGGCGGGAGCCCGGCCTTCGGGAGCGCCTGCACGATGTTCGAGGATCGCAGTTACAAGAGAACCTTCTACAGCGCCCCCCAGTCGGTGCCGTCACTGGTCGCGGCTTTTCTGGAGCCCGGCCTCACCGTCGCCACCTTCCTGGCCGTCAGTGCCTGGTTCGGCGAGCCCCTGATTCGCGCCAGCTACGTGCTGTGCCTGCTGGTCTTCACGCTGACCTTTCCCGGACGCGACCGTTTCAGCACGCATCCGGTCAGCGCCATCACCGACATCCTGAGCGCCTGGGCCGTGCTGCTGGCCATCCTCTGGGCCTTTGCCTATGCCACCAGCAGCCTGCACTATTTCGACCCCCGCGTGCTGCTGTGGTGGGCCGTGCTGACGCCCCTGCTGCAATGGGCCAGCGTGGGTCTGGGCCACCGCCTGCTGCGCTGGCGAGCGCGCCAGCCCCGGGCCCGCAGCAGCGCGGTGATCGTGGGCGCGGGCGCCCTGGGCGCCAAGGTCGCGCGCGCCCTGCAGTCCGACGGCACCCATGGCCGGGACTTGCTGGGCTTCTTCGACGACAGGCGCGGCGATCGCGTGCACGACGAGGCACGGGCCCTGCACCTGGGCCCGCTGGCCGAGCTGGCCGACTACATACGCAGGCGCAATGTGCGCGAGGTTTACATCACCCTGCCGCTGGGCTCGCAGCCTCGCATCGTGGCCCTGCTGGAAGGTCTGCAGGGCACGACGGCCTCCCTCTTCTTCGTGCCCGACGTGTTCGGCATCAGCATCATCCAGGGCCGGCTGCAGGACCTCAACGGCATGGCCGTGGTGGGCATCTGCGACACCCCCTTCACCGGCAGCAACGAGGTAATCAAGCGTGCCAGCGACCTGGTGCTCGCCAGCGCCATCCTGCTGCTGGTCTCGCCGCTGATGCTGCTGATCGCACTGGGCGTCAAGCTCAGCTCGCCGGGGCCGGTGCTCTACAAGCAACGCCGCAACGGGCTGGACGGGGAAGAGATCATGGTCTACAAGTTCCGCTCCATGCGCGTGACGGACGAGGGCCCGTCGATTCGCCAGGCCACGCGCGGCGACCCCCGCATCACGCCCTTCGGGGCCTTTCTGCGCAGGACCTCGCTGGACGAGCTGCCGCAGTTCTTCAACGTCCTGCAGGGGCGCATGAGTATCGTCGGCCCGCGCCCGCATGCCCTGGCCCACAACGAGCAGTACCGCGAGCTGATCAAGGCCTACATGGTCCGCCACAAGGTCAAGCCCGGGATCACGGGATGGGCCCAGGTCAACGGGCTGCGCGGCGAGACGGATACTCTGGACAAGATGCGCGCACGGGTCGAATACGATCTGGAGTACCTGCGCAACTGGTCGCTCGGCCTGGATCTGCAGATCATTGCGCGCACCGCCCGCCTGGTGGTGTTCGATCGCAATGCCTATTGAACACAACGCCTGTTGAACCCACCCATGCCTTCCATCGCCGTTCACCCCGCCTCGCGCGCTGCCCGCGCAGCCTGCCTGCTTGTCCTGCCAATGCTGAGCCTGCAGGCCCGCGCAGAGACGAGCCCCTACTACCTGGGTGTTGGCGCGGGCCTGACGCATGTCTCCAACCTGTACCGGCTCAGCGAAGGCAGCCCGCAAAGCAGCGACTGGGTCGGCAGCGCCAGCCTGCGGGCCGGGTTGGACCAGGTCTACGGCCGCCAGCGCCTGGTGCTGGACGCCGCCGTGCGCCAGCAGCGCTACCGCAGCAACAGCACGCTCAACAACAGCGGCTACAGCCTGTCCGGCGGCTTCAGCTGGGAGGCCCTGGAAAAGCTCAGCGGCACGCTGGGCGGCAGCGCCGCCCGCTCCCTGGCGGCGTTCAATCCCGGCGACCGCCCGAACGTGACCGAGCGCAACGAGCAAAGCACCGAGCAGCTCAACGCCCAGCTCCGCTACGGCCTGGGCGGAGCCTGGCAGCTCGAAGGCGGTGCCGGCTGGCTGCGCGAACGCTACAGCCTGGCCAGCTACAGCCCCTACAACTTCCGGCAACACAGCAGCAACGCCGGCGTCAACTACCGCCCCAAGCCCGGGCTGCGGCTGGGCCTGAGCGCAAGACTGACCCGCGGCAGCTACTACGAGCGCGTGCTGGCCGGCCAGGTAGGTGAAGACCTGAAGCGCCAGGATCTCGGCCTGAGCCTGGACTGGGAGCCGGGCGGCGCCAGCAGCTACAACGCCAGGCTGGGCCATGCACGCACCCGCTACGGTTTCAGTGCAGCCAATGACGTCAGCGGCCTGACCGCCTCGCTGCAGTGGAACTGGCAGCCCAGCCCCAAGCTGCGCCTGAGCACTCAACTGGCCCGCGACGCCGGCCAGGACAGCAGCAGCCAGTTTTCCGGCCTGGTGCGGACCGAGAACAACCGCAGCAGCAGCTCGCTGCGCCTGAGCCTGGACTACGACCTGACGGCCAAGATCGCCGTCAACGCGGGCCTGCTGAACACGCGCCGCGACCTGCGCTACACCAGCAATCTGGGTCAGGCGGTCGATGGCAACGACAGCCATCGCGTCCTCACGCTGGGCGCCAGCTGGACGCCCTGGCGCAACACCCAGCTGGGCTGCCAGTACTCGCACGAGCAGCGCAGCAGCACCGGCACGCAGTTCTCACTGCCCTACAGCGCCAATGCCTTCGGCTGCAGCGCGCAGCTGACGCTCCGCTAACCACTCAAGTCCACGCATGGCCAAGATTCTGCTGACCGGTGCCGCCGGCTACATCGCGTCCCACACCTGGCTGGCCCTGCAGGCCGCCGGGCACGAGGTCGTGGGCATCGACAATTTCTCCAACAGCTCGCCGCGCGTGCTGGAGCGCCTTCAGGTGCTCAGCGGACAGCGCCCGGCCTTCGAGGAGGTGGACGTCTGCACGCCGGCCCTGGCGCAGGTCTTCGAGCGCCATCGCCCCGATGCCGTCGTGCATTTCGCCGCCTTCAAGGCCGTGGGCGAGTCCACCGCCCAGCCGCTGCGCTACTACCGCAACAACATCGGTGGGCTGGTCAACGTCTGCGAGACCATGCAGCGCCATGGCTGCAGGCGCATGGTCTTCAGCTCCAGCGCCACCGTCTACGGCGTGCCGCAGCGCCTGCCCCTGACCGAAGACGCCCCGGTCAGCGCGGTGAACCCCTACGGCGCCACCAAGCTGATGGGCGAAACCATTTTGCGCGACCTGGGCCTTGCCGAGCCCCTCTGGCAAACGGCCTGCCTGCGCTACTTCAACCCGGTGGGCGCTCATGAGAGCGGCCTGATCGGCGAAGACCCGCGCGGCATTCCCAACAACCTGATGCCCTACGTCGCCCAGGTGGCCGTGGGCCGGCGCGAGCGCCTGCAGGTCTTCGGCAACGACTACGACACGCCGGACGGCACGGGCGTGCGCGACTACATCCATGTCTGCGACCTCGCCGACGGGCACGTGGCCGCCCTGCGCCGCCTGCTGGACCAGCCCGGCTCGCTGACGGTCAACCTGGGCACCGGGCGCGGCTACAGCGTGCTGGAGCTGGTGAAGGCCTACGAGCAGGCCTGCGGCCGCCCCGTTCCGTACGAGATCGTGGCCCGCCGCCCCGGCGACGTGGCGGCCTGCTATGCCGACCCCAGCCAGGCCCAGGCTCTGCTGGGCTGGCATGCCCGGCACGACCTGCAGCGCATGTGCGAGGACAGCTGGCGCTGGCAGGCGATGAACCCCCAGGGCTTCCAGGCCTGAGTCCGCCGGCACGCCCGGCCGCACCATCGAACGACCATGAGCACTCTTCAGATCCAACCCGTCATCATGGCCGGCGGCAGCGGCACGCGGCTGTGGCCGCTGTCGCGCGCCGGTTTTCCCAAGCAATTCCTGGTGCTGTCCGGCACGCAGAGCCTGTTCCAGCAGGCGGTGCGGCGAGTGACCGGCCTGGCCTCGGCCGACATCCACGCCCTGCCCGCACTGATCGTGGGCAACGAGGAGCACCGCTTCCTCGTGCTGGACCAACTGCGGGACGCGAAGATCCCCACCGCCGCCGTGCTGCTGGAACCCGTGGGCCGCAACACGGCCCCCGCCGTCAGCCTGGCCGCCCTGCAGGCCCTGGCCGCAGGCCAGGACCCGGTGCTGGTGGTGACGCCGGCCGACCAGACCGTGGTCGACGAAGCCGCCTTCACGGCCGCCCTGCAAAGCGCGGTGCGCCAGGCCGCCGAGGGTGGCATCGTGATCCTGGGCATCACGCCGGACCGGCCCGAAACGGGCTTTGGCTACATCAAGAGTCAGGCCCAGGGCGCACGGTGGCGCGTCGAGCGCTTCGTCGAGAAACCCGATCTCAGCACGGCCCAGGACTATCTCGCCGCTGGCGACTACTTCTGGAACAGCGGCATGTTCGTGATGCGCGCCAGCACCTGGCTGCAGGCCCTGGCCCGCTTCCGGCCGGACATCGACGCCGCCACCCGCGCCGCCTTCGCCCAAGCGCAGCCGGACGGGCTCTTCGTGCGCCCGGACCAGACCCTGTTCGCCGCCGTGCCCGCCGAATCCGTCGACTACGCGGTGATGGAGCGCTGCCCCGGCAGCGACATCGCCCTGCACATGGTGCCCTTGAATGCCGGCTGGAACGACCTGGGCGCCTGGGATGCGGTCTGGCAGGTCGCCCCCAAGGACGCCGCCGGCAATGCCACCGTCGGCGATGCCATTGTTGCCGACAGCCGCAACACCCTGGTCCATGCGACCAGCCGCCTGGTCAGCGCGGTCGGGCTGGACAACGTCGTGATCGTCGAGACGGCGGACGCCGTGCTGGTGGCCGACCGCAGCAAGAGCCAGGACGTCAAGAAGATCGTCAGCCAGCTCAGCGAGCGTCAGCGCGCCGAGCAGAACCTGCACCGCAAGGTCTACCGCCCCTGGGGCTGGTACGACAGCATCGACATGGGCGAGCGCTTCCAGGTCAAGCGCATCATGGTCAAGCCCGGCGCCAGCCTGAGCCTGCAGATGCACCACCACCGTGCCGAGCACTGGATCGTGGTCTCAGGCACTGCCGAGATCACCAATGGCGAGCAGGTGCTGCTGCTCTCGGAGAACCAGAGCACCTACATCCCGCTGGGCCAGGTCCATCGCCTGGCCAACCCGGGCAAGGTGCCGCTGGAGATCATCGAGGTGCAGTCGGGTTCCTATTTGGGAGAGGACGATATCGTCCGTTTTGACGACAGTTATGGAAGGAAATAGCCGGCCATCCGTCCGCTAGGATGGGCTTGCAACGTGGCAGCTCATCCCTGAGGTTCCTCACATGACGATCCTGGTCACCGGCGGCGCCGGCTTCATCGGCAGCAATTTCATCCTGGACTGGCTGGCCCAGTCCGGCGAATCCGTGGTCAACCTGGATGTGCTCACCTACGCAGGCAACCTGGAGAATCTGGCCGAACTGCGGGGCGACGCGCGCCACGTCTTCGTGCAGGGCGACATCGGCGACCGTGCGCTGGTGGAGCGGCTGCTCGCCGAGCACCGGCCGCGCGCAATCGTCCACTTCGCCGCCGAAAGCCATGTGGACCGTTCCATCAGCGGCCCCGGCGCCTTCATCAAGACCAATATCGAAGGCACCTACACCTTGCTCGAGGCGGCCCGCCAGCACTGGCAGGCGCTGCCCGAGGCCGAGCGCGCTGCCTTCCGTTTCCACCATGTGTCCACGGACGAGGTCTACGGTTCGCTCAAGGCCGAGGATCCGGCCTTCGCCGAGACGAATCCCTACGAGCCCAACAGCCCCTATTCGGCCTCCAAGGCCGCCAGCGACCACCTGGTGCGCGCCTGGCACCACACCTACGGCCTGCCGGTGCTGACCACCAACTGCTCCAACAACTACGGGCCCTACCACTTCCCCGAGAAGCTGATCCCGCTGATGATCGTCAACGCGCTGGCGGGCAAGCCGCTGCCGGTCTATGGCGACGGGCAGCAGATCCGCGACTGGCTCTACGTCCGCGACCATGCCTCGGCCATCCGCGCCGTGCTGGCCGGGGGCCGCGTCGGCGAGACCTACAACATCGGCGGCTGGAACGAGATGGCCAACATCGACATCGTCACGACGGTGTGCGCCCTTCTGGACGAGCTGCGCCCCGACCCGGCCGGCCCCTACAGCCGCCTGATCACCTACGTGAAGGACCGCCCCGGCCACGACCGTCGCTACGCCATCGACGCCCGCAAGATCGAACGCGAGCTGGGCTGGCGCCCGGCCGAGACCTTCGCCACCGGCATCCGCAAGACGGTGCAGTGGTACCTGGACCACCCCGAGTGGGTACAACGCGTGCAGTCCGGCGCCTACCGCGACTGGGTGCAGCAGCAGTACGGCCGCGCATGAAGATCCTCCTGCTCGGCGCCTCGGGCCAGCTCGGCTGGGAGCTGCAGCGTTCGCTGGCACCGCTGGGCGAGGTGCTGACGCCGGGCCGCGCCGACGGCGCGGACCTGGCCGCGCCCGAGCGGATCGAAGCCCTGGCCCGAGCCGTCGCGCCGGACACGATCGTCAATGCCGCGGCCTACACCGCCGTCGACAAGGCCGAGAGCGAGCCCATGCTGGCCCGTCTCGTCAACACCGAGTCCGTCGCCCGCCTTGCTCGCGTGGCGCAGGACACCCGCGCCCTGCTGCTGCACTACAGCACCGACTACGTCTTTGACGGCAGCGGCGATGCGCCGCGCGATGAATCGGCCCCCACCGGCCCGCTGAGTGTCTACGGCCAGACCAAGCTCGATGGCGAGCTGGCCATCCAGGCCAGCGGCTGCCGGCACCTGATCCTGCGCACCTCGTGGGTCCATGCGGCCCGCGGCGGCAATTTCGCCAAGACCATGGTGAAGCTGGCCTGCGAACGCGAGCAGCTGCGAGTGATCGACGACCAGATCGGCGCGCCGACCGGCGCGGAGCTGCTCGCGGACGTCAGTGCCCACGCGCTGCGTTCACTGGCGACCCATCCTGCCGGGATCGGGCTTTACCACGTCAGCGCTGGCGGCGCGACCAGCTGGCACGGCTATGCCTGCCTGGTGCTGGCGGAGGCACTGGCCCAGGGCCAGCCCCTGAAGGTGCGGCCGGAAGCGGTCGAACCCATCCCAAGTGCGGCCTACCCCACGCCGGCGCGCCGGCCGCTGAACTCGCGGCTGGACTGCCGCAAGTTCGAAGGCCGCTTCGGCCTGCGGCTCCCGCACTGGGAAGCTGGCGTGCTGCGGATGCTGCGGGAATGGCTGGCCCCTCGCTGAGAACACGGGGCGAATCAGGACGCTGATTCGGGGCTGGCGCCATGCCGGGCATGGCATGCTCTAGCCCTCGGAGGTCTGCATGAAAAAGCGCAAGGGCATCATTCTTGCCGGCGGTTCGGGTACCCGCCTGCACCCGGCCACGCTGGCCATTAGCAAGCAGCTGCTGCCGGTCTACGACAAGCCCATGGTGTACTACCCGCTCAGCACCCTGATGCTGGCGGGCATGCAGGACATCCTGCTGATCAGCACGCCGCAGGATCTGCCGCGTTTCGAGGGACTGCTGGGTGACGGCTCTCGCTGGGGACTGAACCTGCAGTACTGTGTGCAACCCAGTCCGGACGGCCTGGCGCAGGCCTTTTTGCTGGGCCGCGACTTCCTGGACGGAGCCCCCTCGGCACTGGTGCTGGGCGACAACATCTTCTACGGGCACGACTTCCAGAACATCCTGCAGCACGCGACGAACACCCCCGTGGGCGCCACCGTCTTCGCCTACCACGTCAACGACCCCGAGCGCTACGGCGTGGTCGAGTTCGGCCCCGACCAGCAGGCGATCTCCATCGAGGAAAAGCCGAGGCAGCCCAAGAGCAACTACGCCGTCACCGGCCTTTATTTCTACGACGAGCAGGTCTGCGACATCGCCGCCGGCATCCGCCCCAGCGCCCGCGGCGAGCTGGAGATCACCGACGTCAACGCCACCTATCTGCGCCAGCAGCAGCTGCAGGTGGAGATCATGGGCCGCGGCTACGCCTGGCTGGACACCGGCACGCATGACAGCCTGCTGGACGCCAGCCAGTTCATCGCCACGCTGGAGAAGCGCCAGGGCCTGAAAGTCGCCTGCCCGGAGGAAGTGGCCTTCCGCAACGGCTGGATCGATGCCGGGAAGCTCGAAACCCTGGCACAGCCGCTGCTGAAAAACGGCTACGGCCAGTACCTGATGAAGCTCCTGCGCGAGTCCAGCAGCTGACCATGAAGATCACTCCCACCGAGCTGCCCGAAGTCCTGCTCATCGAACCCCGCGTCTTCGGCGACGCCCGCGGCTTTTTCCTGGAAAGCTGGAACCAGCAGGCCTTCGACCAGGCCGTGGGCGCGGAGGTCCGCTTCGTGCAGGACAACCACTCGCGCTCTGCCCGCGGTGTGCTGCGCGGCATGCACTACCAGCGCCCGCCGCATGCCCAAGGCAAGCTGGTGCGCGTGGCGCAGGGCCGTGTCTTCGACGTGGCCGTGGACCTGCGCCAGGGCAGCCCCCGCTTCGGCCGCTGGACCGGCACCGAGCTCAGCAGCGACAACCATCACCAGCTGTGGATCCCGCCCGGCTTCGCCCATGGCTTCCTGGTGCTCAGCGAGAGTGCCGACTTCCTCTACAAGACCACCGGCTATTACGCACCGGCCAGTGAAGCCGGCCTGGCCTGGGACGATCCCGAGGTGGGCATCGAATGGCCGCTGGACGGCCTGACGCCCCTGCTCGCGGACAAGGACCGCCAGGCGCCGGGCCTGCACCAGACGCCCGGTTTCTGAGCTGAACGCGCGCGGATCGTCGGCCCCGCCGCAGCGGCCCGGCGCGGGCACGCCCCTCGTCTGCGGGGAGGCATGCCCAGGAGGCGCGGTGCAGCCGCCCGCCCACCTAGAATGCCTGGCACCAACGCATCCGGCCCGTCCCATGACCCAACCCTGCATCCATCTCGTCGCTGGCGCCCGCCCCAACTTCATGAAGATCGCGCCCATCGTCCGGGCGCTGCAGGCGGATGGCCGGCTGGCGTGGAAGATCGTGCACACCGGCCAGCACTACGACCGCGACATGAACGAGGTCTTCTTCGAGGAGCTGGGCATCCCGCAGCCCGACGTGCGCCTGGGCTGCGGCGGCGGCAGCCATGCCACCCAGACCGGCAAGATCATGCAGGCCTACGAGGAACTGGTGAACGCCGAGAAGCCTGCCGCCTGCCTGGTGGTCGGTGACGTGAACTCCACCCTCGCCTGCTCCGTGGTTGCCAAGAAGGCCTGCGTGCCCGTCGCCCACGTGGAGGCCGGCTTGCGCAGCGGCGACATGAGCATGCCCGAGGAGATCAACCGCCTGGTGACGGACGCCATCTCCGACTGGTTCTTCGTCACCGAGCCCAGCGGCTACGAGCACCTCCAGCGCGAGGGCAAGGACATGTCCACCGTCTACGATGTGGGCCATGTGATGGTCGACAACGTGCTCTTCCAGGCCGAGAAGCTCAAGACCATGGACACCTCGGGCCTGGAGACCGATGCCTACAAGAAGGCCCATCCGCGCTACGGCGTGGTGACCCTGCACCGCCCCTCCAACGTCGACAGCGCCGAGGCCCTGGAGCGCATCGCCACCGTGCTGCGCACCGTGTCCGAGGAACTGCCCCTGATCTTTCCGGTGCATCCGCGCACCCGTGCCAACATCGAGAAGTTCGGCGTGGACCTCGGCCGCAACGTCACGCTGATGGGCCCGCAGGCCTACATGTCCTTCCTGCACCTGTGGAAGGACGCCGTGGTCGTGCTGACCGACAGCGGCGGCCTGCAGGAAGAGACCACCGCCCTGGGCGTGCCCTGCATCACCATGCGCGAAAACACCGAGCGCCCCGTCACCGTCGATGAAGGCAGCAATGTGCTGGCCGGCACCGATCCCGCCCATATCATCCCGCTGGCCCTGGACGCCATCCGCCACGGCGGCAAGCGCGGCCGCCGCCCGGCCCTGTGGGACGGCAAGGCCGCCGAGCGCATCGTGGCCATCCTGGCCGAGAAGCTCCTCTGAGCGATCCGCGCCAAAGACACAAGGGCCGCGCACTGCGCGGACCTTTTCGTTGGTGCGCCCTGATGGACCGGGGCCGCTGCGTGCTCAGACCTTGAAGTAGTCGCGGTACCAGGCCACGAAGTTGGCCACGCCCTGGGGCACCGGCATGGCGGGCTTGAAGCCGGTCCAGGCGGCGAGCTCCTCGACATCGGCATGCGTGGCGGGCACGTCACCATCCTGCAGGGGCAGGAAGTTCTTCTGCGCCTCACGCCCAACGGCCTGCTCGATGGCCTGGATGAAGTCCATCAGCTTCACGGGATCGTGGTTGCCGATGTTGAAGACGCGGTAGGGCGCGTTGGAGCGCGCCGGATCGGCCGCCACGGCGTCATAGGCCTCGTCCGCCGTCGCCGGGCGGTCCAGCACGCGCACCACGCCCTCCGCGATATCGTCGATGTAGGTGAAGTCGCGGATCATCTGGCCGTGGTTGAACACGTCGATGGGCCGGCCTTCCAGGATGGCCTTGGTGAAGAGGAACAGCGCCATGTCCGGCCGCCCCCAGGGGCCGTAGACCGTGAAGAAACGCAGGCCGGTGGTGGGCAGGCGGTAGAGATGGCTGTAGGTATGGGCCATCAGCTCGTTGGCCTTCTTGGTGGCGGCGTACAGGCTCACCGGGTGATCCACCCCATGGTGCTCCGAGAAGGGCATGCGCACATTGCCGCCATACACGCTGGAGCTGGACGCATAGGCCAGGTGCTGCACGCCGCTGTGGCGGCAGCCTTCCAGGATGTTCATGAAGCCGACGATATTGCTGTCGATGTAGGCATGCGGGTTCTGCAGCGAGTAGCGCACGCCCGCCTGGGCGGCCAGGTGCACGACGCGGTCGAACTTCTCTTCGGCGAAGAGGCGCGCCATGCCGTCGCGGTCTTCCACGGACATCTGCACGAAGCGGAAACCCGGCCTACCCTGCAGACAGGCCAGTCGGTCGCGCTTGAGCCGCGGGTCGTAGTAGTCGTTCAGGTTGTCCAGGCCCAGTACTTCATCACCCCGGGCGAGCAGGATCTGGCTGACATGCATGCCGATAAAACCGGCGGCACCGGTGACGAGAACTTTCAAGCAAAACCCCGAGATTTGTTGGCACTTGCGCACAGCCCCGGACATGACCAGGGCAGGCGCCCGCCATTTTGACCGACACTTCGATGCCCTGCCTCACCCGTTCGTGGGGCCTGACTTTCCCGCCGCACCTGCCGTCCTGTGCCAGCACTGCCCTCACCCGGTCCCCGGGCCACTGAATTCCCCATGCAGGAGACACGCCTCTTCGGCGTTCGTCTGCACGCTGGACGCGTCGAGCAGGTGCTGCAGACGCTGCTGGCGTGGGCCTTGCAAGGCCGCTCGGCCACCGTATGCCTGGCCAATGTCGACATGCTCACTCGGGCCCGGCACCGGCCGGCCCTGGCCGCGGCGCTGGACGAGGCGGCCCTGGTGCTGACCGACGGCATGCCCCTGGTCTGGGCGCTGCGAGGCCTGAGCGGCCTGCGGACCGTCGAGCGCATCAGCGGCCCCAGCCTCACCCAGGCGTTGCTGGCCCAGGCCGAGGCGCAGCGGCTGCCTGTCTACTTCTACGGCGGCGGCGCGGCGGAACTGGCCCGCCTGCAGCAGAACCTGCGGCACCGCTTCCCGGGCCTGCCGATCGCAGGCGCCGAGTCCCCGCCCCTGCTGCCCGAGGAGCCGCCTCAGGACGCGGCAGCACTGGCGCGCATCCGGGCGTCCGGTGCCCGCCTGGTCTTCGTGGGCCTGGGCTGCCCCAAGCAGGAGTTCTGGATGCGCCGCCACGCCCCTCACCTGGACGCCGTCTGCCTGGGCGTGGGCTACGCCTTCCCGCTGCTGGCCGGCACGCGGACACGAGCGCCGGCCTGGATGCAGCGCAGCGGCCTGGAGTGGCTGCACCGGCTGGCGCAGGAGCCGGGCCGACTGTGGCAACGCTACCTGATCGGCAACAGTCAGTTCCTGGGCTTGTGCCTAGCCGCCCTGCCTGGGGTCCTGCTGCGACGCCTGCGCAGGAGCTGAGCCATGCGCCTGCTGATGCTGCTGCAGGGACGAACGGTGGCAGACCAGCCGGGCTACCACCAGGGCCTGCTGCGCCTGGTGGAGCAAGGCCAGCTGCAGGCGGCGCAGGCCTTGCCGTATCTGGGGGTCCCGGCTGACTCACAGCCCACCGAGCAGGCCTTCGCGCAGGCGCTGCGCCTCATCACCCACGAGGGCTACGACACGCTGTGGCTGCAGTGCTACCACGGCCCCCTGCCCGATCCGCGCCCTTTCCTGCACGCAGCCCGTCAGCTGTGCCCTGAGCTCTTGGTGCTTTGCAGCAGCGGTGACGCCTTCGGCCGCTGGATGCACCGCACCCCGGCCAGCCTGCGCCAGGCCTGCGGCGCAGCGGACCTGAACTTCCTCACCGCCCTGGGGCCGGTGGCCGATGCGGTGGTCGCCTCCGGGGCGCGCAATGTGGTCCTGATGCCGCATGGCGCCTGCCAGGTGCGCTTCGCAGCCCAGCCGCCCCAGCAAGAAGCGCCGCCCTTTGACGTGGTCTTCGTCGGCAGCCACCATGCGGGCCGCAACCCCTTCAATCCCATCAACCGCGCCGCCCGGCAGCGCCGGGCCATGGTGCAGGCCCTCGCCCGGCGTTACGGCCCGCGCTTCGGCCTCTTCGGCCGCGGCTGGGACGGCCAGCCCGGCTGGCAGGGCCCGGTCCCCTTCGCAGACCAGCACCAGGCCATGGCGCAGGGCCGCCTGCAGCTGGGCGGATTTCCAGGCAGCCGGGCGCCCTACTATCTCTCCGACCGGCCCTACATCGCCATGGCCAGCGCGACGCCCCTGCTGGACTACCGCCTGGAGGGCGTGGCCCGCCTGGCCCGCGAAGGCGAGCACTGGGCGCTCTATGACGACCTGCCCGACCTGCTGCGCCTGTGCGACCGTTCGCTGGCGCTCGGCGAGGACTTGCGCGCCATGGGCCGCGCGGCCCGCGACTACGTGCTGGGCGCACACACGCAATACCACCGGGTGAGCGAGATGCTTCGCATCGCAACGGATCTTCGCGAGGCCCGCCGCCAAGGCCGCCGCCTGCCGCCACCGGCCCCGGGCATCTTCCATGAGGGCGTGCGGCCAGAGGACGAGATCCCGCAGGTCGTCAGGGCCTGGGCGGGCTGAAGGCGGGCTGCCCTCTCAGGCGCAGCAAGGGCTGCTCCACCAGCCGATGGCAGGCCAGCCCGGCCGCCACCGTGCCCGCGATCACGCCCAGCGCAGCCAGGTCCGCGTCCAGGCCCGGCCACAGGCGCAGCAGGCGGTACAGGGCGGGGATGCTCAGCGCCTGGATCAGGTAGATGCTGTAGGAGGCATCGCCCAGCCGCTGCGCCGGCATCCAGCGGGTCTGACGCAGGCCCAGCGCGCCCATCACCAGCAGGGCGCAGGGCAGGCCCCAGGACCACAGGCGCTGTGCCGGCGCGGGCTGGCCCAGGGAGGCCAGCAGGCCCAGCGCACCCAGGCCCAGCAGCCAGGGCGCCCAGGCCCGCCAGGCACGCCAGGCGGGCAGGCGTCCGTGCAGTGAGGCCAGGGCCATGCCCAGCAGGAACTCCAAGCCCAACGCATCGGCGCCCAGCGCGATCAGGGCGGCAAGACCCAGGCTCACGCACAGCGCCGGCCCGCTCCGCCAGGGCAGCCACAGGCCCAGCGTGAAGAGGCCATAAAAGGCCATCTCCCACTCCAGCGTCCAGCCCAGCCACAGCACCGGCGGCCGGCCCAGCCAGGCGCCAGACACAAAGCCCAGCGAGGCCAGCACCTGCCGGCCATCCGCCAGCGCGCCGTGAAAGAGCCCCGGGCGCAGTACCTGCAGCAGCAGCACCGTGAGTGTCAGCAGCCAGTACAGCGGCACGATACGCCAGAGCCGGTCGGCCAGGAAACGTGCGGCCGTACGGGGGCGCTTCTGCTGGGTGTAGACCATGACGAATCCGGACAGCACGAAGAACAGGTCCACGCCCCAGGCGCCCCAACCCCACAGCGACGCGAGCGCCTGTACCGGTCGTTGCTGGTGAACCGAGGTCTCGATGACGTGGAACAGCACCACCGCCAGCGCAGCGACAGCGCGCAAGGCCTGCAGATTACCAAGCCGCGCACCCTGAGCGTCAGCGGAGCAGGTCTTCATAGAGTTGGCTGAGCTGGCGATAGTTGGCATCGGCACTCCAGTGCATGCGCTGGTGCTGGCGGGCGGCCTGACCCCACTGGCGGGCGTCCTCGGGGCTGTCGAGCACCCGCCGCATCGCCGCTGCCAGGGCGGCCGGATCGCCGGGATCGAAGAGCAGGCCCGTCCGCGCATGCTGGACCAGCTCAGGCATGGGGCCGTGGTTCGCCGCCAGCACGGGCAGCGCGCACGCAGCCGCCTCCACCAGCGTCCGTGGAAACATCTCGAAGACGAGGCTGGGCAGCACCAGGGCCTGCGCTCGCCGCATGTGCGCCTGCACGTCCGGCGCAGGCAGCGCCCCCAGCAGAACCAGGCGCGGATGGGACTGCAGCGCCGTCCGCAAGGGACCGTCGCCGATCACGGTGATGCGCTCGCCCGCGGGCAGGGCATCGGCCGCCTGGGCCAGCAGCCGCAAGCCCTTCTCCTCGGCGAGTCGGCCCACGTACAGCAGGCCGCGCCTGGCCGGTTCGGACGGGTCCGGCGCCGGGTCCGGCTCTGTCGAGCTGTCGACAAAATGCGGCTTGACCACAATGCGCTCGGCCGGCAGGCCGCCCCGGATGAACAATGCGCGGGCGAATTCACTCAGTGCGATGTAACGGCTGACCTGGCTCGCCCAGGTGCCCAGCAGGCGGTGAAGCTGCGTCACCCCGGCCACCAGGGCCGTCTCCATGGCGCTGTCGCGATAGCAGCGGTACATGACGCCGCGCCAGGGCAGCTTGCCCACACAATCCGTGCAGGGACGGCCGTCCCGCAGCATCAGCGCCTGGGGGCAGACCAGCCGGGCGTTGTGAAGCGTCAGCACCACGGGCAGGCCGTGACGCTGGGCGGTCCGGAACACCGAGGGCGAGATCAGGGGCCAGGTGTTGTGCACGTGCATGATGTCGGGGCCCGCCTCGGTGATGAGGCGGTCCAGCTCGCGCGTCGTGGCGGTGGACCAGAAGGCCTGCGCGGCGCCTCGCCAGCGTGGCAGGGCCTGCAGCTCATCGTTGTGCCGCTCGTGGCGCAGCACGCGGTGGCCACGGCTCTCCAGCAAGGCGGCTTCGCTGTGCACGACGGCATCCTCGCCACCCGGCTGCTGGTAGCGGTTGTGCACCAGCAGCACCGAGGGGCAGGTCTTGCCTGGCAGGCGCGCGATCATGCCGCCCGCGCCTGCTGCACGCAGTCCATGGCCTGCACAAAGCCCTGCGCGGCGCGATCGAAGGTCCAGCCCTCCTGCACCCGCGCCTGTGCGGCCGCGCCCAGGCGGCGGCGCAGGAGCTCGTCCTGCAGCAGCGCACAGGCGGCCTCCACCCAGTCCTCCAGGCGCGGAGGCAGCACCCGCCCGTTCACACCGTCCAAGACCAGGTCAGCGGCACAGCCCGCGACCTGGCTGACCAGCACCGGCACGCCCGCGGCGCAGGCCTCGTTGGCCACCAGGCCCCAGGGCTCCCATTGGGTCGGGAACAGCAGCAGGCCGGCGCTGGCATAGAGGGCCGGCAGCTCGGCCTGCGAACGGTAGCCCAGGCATTGGAGCTCGACGTGCTCCGGCACCCGGGCCGCGGCGCGCAGCAAGTCCTCGCGCAGCGGCCCGTCGCCCAGCACCCGCAGGCGCACGCGGCGCGCCAGCCGGCGCGCGACGCCGGCCGCGATGTCCAGCGCCATCAGCGGCTGCTTGTGCGGCACCAGACGGCCGGAGAAGAGCAGATCCGCTTCCAGCGTGGCCGACTGTGCCGCGGCGGCGAAGCGCTCGTTGTCCACGCACAGGGGCGCCAGGAAGCAGCGCTGCGGCGCCGCGCCGTGGTGCTGGAACACCCGCAGCGTGCCCGCGCCCGCCCCGATGAGCGCCGCAGCCCGCGGATAGACAAAAGCGCGCAGGCGCTGGTGCAACCCGCTCAGGCTCTGCTCCTGGTGCCAGCTGCCGTCGCTCATCACGGCATGGGGCCGGCCGTGCCGGGCTGCCCACAGCTGGCCCAGCACAAAGGTGGGAATGAAGCCCGTGCTCACGACCACGTCCGGCGCCAGGCGGCTCAGCAGTGGCCAGACCTTGAGGTCCGCGTGAAGAAACCGCCGCGCGCCCTGCCAGCGGGCGCCGCCCAGGACATGCACGCCATAGCCCCGCCCCTGCTCCTGCAGCGTCGGGTCCACCCAGGGCTCGGTGCAGTAGACCAGCTGCAGGTCCACATGGCGGCCCACGCGGGCCCACATGGGCGTGCGGTAGGGCACCGGCGCATTGCTCAGCACGGCCACGCGCAGGCGCTGGGGCGTGCCGCTCATGATGCCGGCCTCCGCCAGCGTTCCAGCAGCATTCGCAGATACGGCCAGACAAAGTAGAGCGGCCAGGCCAGGCCCATGTGACGGCGCATCAGGCGCAGCCAGGAGCGCCAGGGCAGGCCCTTGCGCGAAAGCATCAGTTGCCAGCGCCGCACCCAGGGCAGGCTGCGGTCGTGGTAGGTGCCTGTGCGCGGATTGTCCGAGCACCAGCCCATGAACCCCGGTGCCAGCCACACGCCCAGGCCCAGGGCCCGAGTGCGCAGCGCGTAGTCGGTATCGCCCATGGCGTGCTCGAAGGCAGGGTCCAGGTCCCCTACGCGCTCGCGCACCTCGCGGGCCAGCAGCACGATGTTGCCGTTCATCGCATCGCACAGCTGCGGCTGATCAGATGGCGTCACCAGGGTAAAGCGCGAGCGCCGCCAGCGGCTCAGGCGACGCTCGCCGCCGTAGCTGACCTGCCCGGTGCGCGCATCGCGCGTGGCACCGACCACGAGGCCGAGCTGCCCCTGCTGGCGCAGCGCCTGCTCGCAGTCCAGCAAGCGGGACAGACAGCCCGGCTCCAGCAGCACATCGTCATTGAGCCAGAGCTGCCAGTCCGCCGCACGCGCCAGCGGATGCTGCTGCGCCTCGTGCATGCCCCGGCACCAGTAGAGCTGGCCCGGCCCGCGCACCACGCGGACCCAGGGATGGGCGGCGGCCACGGCCTCGGCCGTGCCGTCGGTGCTGCCATCGTCCAGCAGCACGGCCTGCAGCTCAATGCCACGGGCCTGCAGGGCCAGACGCTCGGGCGCCAGCGTGCCCAGGCAGGCCAGGGTCTTGTCCCGCCGGTTGAAGCAGCTCATCAGCACGCACAGGGAAGGCATCAGCGGGGCTTTCCTTCCACCACGGCCAGACGCACCAGGGCCTGGCCGATGACCACGACATCCCCCGCCACGGCACGCCCCACCTCTGGCGAATCGCGCAGCTCGCGGGCGCCCAGGGCGCGCGCCAGCACCGGGCGGCGCAGGCGCAGCGGCTCACTTCCCGTGTACCACAGCAGCCAGTGCGCACCGTCGGCGCCCAGGGTCTGACAGGCCACCAGGCCCGGCCGGTTCAGCCAGGGCTGGCGGCAGGGGCCCACGCGGCGGCCCAGCAGCCAGTCCTGGACCTGGGCGAAGGCGGCCAGCGCGGGCCGCGGCCGGCCCTGGTCGTCGACCAGGCCGCTGCGTCGGTTGTCCCAGGCGTATTGATAGAAACGCTCCACGCCGGCCGCCGCGCTCAGCACCAGGGCCTGGGCCAGACGGGCGGCGGCGCTGTCCCAGTCGGCCACCACGCCGCCGATGAGCTTCTCGCCCGGCGCGGCCACCTCCACGCCGGTCTCGGTGTTCCAGATCGGCAGTGCACCCAAGCCCCGCTCGCGCTGCACGCGCTGGAGGCTGACCAGGGTCTGCGCCAGCTTCAGGTTGCTCTCTGCATAGAGATGGAAGCACAAGGCCTGCACATGACGCTCGCCGCCGGCCGAGAGAAACAGGGCCAGGCGGTCCACGCCATTGGTGAAGCCCGGCGTGCACAGGGGCGTGCCGGGCGACAGCTCATCCAGGGCCTGGCGCGCTGCCTGGGCCATGTCGACCAGCCGGTGCACGCTGCCGGTGTAGAAGCCGCGCTGGCCGCGGTCCCGGGGCAGTTCGGACAGCAGGGGTTCGTTCCACAGCTCGTAGGCCGCGATGCGCGTGCCATAGCGCCGGACCACCGTGCGCACATAGTCCTGCCAGGCCATGAGGTCCCGGGGCTCGGCGCTGCAGCCCTGCGTGTAGGGGCAGGGTTCGTTGGGACGCGTGGAGTTCCAGGCGGGCGTCATGCCCAGGGTCAGCAGCACCCGGGCGCCGGCCGCCTCGGCCGCGGCCACATAGGCATCAAGCCGCTCGAAGTTCCAGGTCTGTGGCGAGGGCTGCAGGTTGAGCCAGGTGGTCTGCGCATCCCACAGGCGCAGCTGGCCCAGGGGCTGCTGCGGCCAGCGCGTGCGGCCTTCGTCATCCGGCAGGCCCAGGTCCAGGCGATGGAAGTGGGTGCCAAAGAATGCGGCAGCGACGGTCTGGCTGCGACCCTGGGTGGCCTGCAGATAAGGGTCGGTGCCGGCGGCCGAGGGCATGGTGCCCAGCACGGCCAGCAGGGCCGCACTGAGCAGGCGCATCAGACGATGAGCCAGGCGGCGGGTCAAGCTCGGGGTCAGGTCTTGCCTCCGCGGGGCAGCCTGCCACTCAGGCCACCGCATGCCGCCCTCCCCGCCTGGACACCGGCGCCCGTGCCACCGCGGCGCAAGCCGCGCCCAGACCCAGCCACAAGCCCTGCACATAGGTCACGCCATAGGGCACGAAATAGACCACCAGAGTCACGGTAAGGGTGAACAGCAGCACCGGCAGCGGCTGGGAAGGGTCCGCCGCGATCCGGCGGCGCAGGCCGCGCAGCACCGCCACGAGCGTCGCCACGAAGCCGGCCAGGCCCAGCAGGCCGGTGTTGAAGACGGTCTGCACGTACATATTGTGGGCACCGTACTCCAGCAGGCGCGGCGTGCCTTCGCTGTCGATCACATAGCGCGCGTTGTCGGTGCCGAAGGGATTGCCGATCGCGATGGAGCGCGGCCCGAGGTCCACCCAGCGCCGCAGGATCACGCCCCAGCTCTGCAGGCGTTCAGCGGTGGTGTCCTGGCCCCGCACCGCGCGCTGGGCCGACTGCCCGATCTGCGCCGCCAGTTCCGACCTGGGGGCCAGCATCAGGGGCAGCACCACCACCGACAGGATCAGCGCGAACAGGCCCAGTTGGCGCCAGGCCGAGGCCGCGCGGCGGCCGCTCAGCAGCGGGCTGAGCGCACCGGCCAGCACGGCGCCCCACACCGAGCGGTGCTGCAGCGCCAGCACATAGCCCAGCAGCACCGGCACCCACAGGCGCAGCGTGCGCAGGGCCGGCGCCGCATCGGCGAAGTAGAGCGCGCCGATCAGCAGCTGACCCAGCAGCAGGGCGTCGTTGGACCAGATCACGCGGATGGGCCCGTCGATGTTGTAGACGCCGCCGGGCGGCAGCAGGCTGGGAATCGGTGCGTAGTACACGACCCAGCGGTAGGTCGTCAGCAGCAGCAGCACGCCGCCCAGCCCCGCCAGCCAGGCCAGCAGGCGCTGCAGCAGCTCCGGCCGGTAGGGGAAGCTCATCACGTAGCTGGCCACCACGACGAAATAGAAGTAGTCCCGCACCTGCACGCCGGCCTTGGTACCGAAGCTCAGCAGGCCCTGGCCCAGGCTGAGCATCACGGCGCCGCTGAACAGCCACCAGCCCAGCGGGATGGCAGGCCGCTCGCCGGGGCGCAGCCAGCGCACCAGCGCTGCCGGCAGCAGGATCAGGCACATCAGATCGCCCGGGTACAGGGCCAGGCCGATGTGCAGCAGGGGCTGGCCGCCCTGCAGGGAATCCACGAGGGCCGTGCCCAGCACCAGAGCCACGCCCAGCACCAGGGACTGGATGCTGCCCAGCAGCAGCACCACCCCGCCGGCGGCCAGAAGCATGGCGACCAGCAGGGGCAGGCTCAGAAGGAACAGCAGGCTTGCATCCATGGGGCGCCAGTGTGACTCAAGCGGACGGGGTCGCGAGCGTAGCAGGGTCCTCGCAACGAAGGATGTCACGCAGATGCTGCACATAGGCCGCGGCCACGGCCTCGGCGGCGAAGCGCCGCTGCACGGCATCCCTCAGCAAGCGCGACAGCGCCGCATAGCGCGCAGGCTCGGCCACGGCCAGCAGGGTCCGAGCCAGGTCCTCGGCGGATTCGACATCCGCCAGGCACTCCGGCGCCTGCAGCACCCAGGGCACAGCCCCGGCCGCGCGGCCGGCGACCACCGGCAGGCCCAGGGCCATGGCCTCGGCGATGGCCATGCCGAAGGTCTCTTCGCGGGCCGGGTGCAGCAGCAGGTCCAGGTCGGACAGCCGGGCCAGCAGGGCCGCATGGGGCAGCGGCCCATGGCAGTGGATGCGGGACTGCAGCGGCCGGAGCTCGGCCTCGGCCTCGCAGAACCGTGCGGCAGGACCGCCAGCCTCGAAGCCATGGCCGAAGAGATGCAGCTCGGCTTGTGGCTCTCGGGCAGCCACCCGCGCGAAGGCCAGCAGGCCGGCCTGCGGGTTCTTGCGCGCGTCCCAGCCGTTGCAGACCATGGCGATGCGCAAGGCCTCGCCGCGCAGACGGTCACGCCCCAGAACCAGGGCCTGCGGCGCGACCGGATTGGGGATCACCACAGCCCCCGGCACCCCGTGCGCCGCCAGCTCACCCTGCAGATAGGGCGACACCACGCTCAGCGGCGGCGCCCGCCTGAGCACCTGCCGCGCCATCCCCACCCGCAGCGCGCGGTAGAGGCTCACCGTGGGCCGCGCCCAGCGGTTCATGCGGGCGACCACCCAGGGCGAATCATGGCTGGTGACCAGGGTCGGCAGGCCGCTGTCCAGCGCCGCCCAGGCGAATTCATAGACCCAGTGGGCATGGACCACGTCCGGCGCTGCCGCACGCAGGGCTGCCACCAAGGCGCGACGCTCGCAGCGATAGAAGTCCAGGATGCGCCCCGGCCGGCCCTGCACCGGCCGCCAGGCGCGCGGGCGCAAGGGGCAGAAGACAGCGCGCAGGTCCGGCAGCGTCGCTGACGCGAACTCGCGCGAGGGGCCCGCCAGCGGGAGATCGCCGCTGAGCGTGAGCACCGTGACACGATGGCCCGCGTCCAGCCAGGCCTGCACCAGGGTCAGGAGCAGGGGCGCACCCTCGTAACCGCGCGGCAGGGCCGCGGGCGGCAAGCCCATCAGCGGCGCCAGCTCGGCGCCGGCCACCGGCCCGCACAGGGCGATGTGCAAGGGGGCCGTGCCGTCCGGGTGATGTCGCTCATCCATGCGCCGCCTCCTTCGCCCCGGTCCAGCGCCGCAGCCAGCGCCAGTGACGCTGGGCCAGCTGCAGCGCGGCCGTGTCCCGGCAGCCCCGCAGCGCGAGCATGATGGCCAGGCCCAGCCCGACGCTGCCAGCAGCGACGGCCACCAGCACCTGCAGCAGGACCGGCGCCGCAGGGCACAGGGCCAAGGCGCTGGAAACGGCCAGCATGACCAGCAGGCCGCTGCCCAGCACGGCGGCATGGATGCGCAGCAGATCGCCGGACCGGATCTGCAGCGGGCCCCGCAGCCACCCGAGGTAGGCCGCCCAGCGCAGCATTTCCACCATCACCAGAAAGCCCACCAGCACGCGCAGCCCCTGCCCCACGAGCAGGGCCAGGCCCAGGCACAGCAGCAGGGTCACGGTTGCCTGCAGCCGCAGCTTGGGGCCCAGCCAGCCCAGCGCATCGCAGGTGATGCCGGCGACGTTGGACATGAAGATCCAGGGCACGGCCAGCGCCAGCCCCTGCAGCAGTGGCACCGCGGCCTGCCACTGTGGCCCCAGCAGCAGCTGCACGAGTGGCTGGGCCGCGGCGCTGACGCCCAGGCTCAGCGCCGCGCCCAGGCCGCCGATCAGCAAGGCGCCCAGGCCCAGCACCTCGCCCACCCGGGCGCGATCGGTCTGCGTGCTGGCCAGCAGGGGGAAGAGCACCCGACCGACGATGCCCGCCAGCTTCTCGGTGGGCAGCTGGGCCAGCAGGCGGGCGCGGCTGTAGAGGCCCAGGCTGGCGTCGCCCAGGCTGCGGCCGATGAGGGCGGTGTCGGCATTGCCGCCGACCAGCTCGATCAGCCCGATGAGGGCATGGCGCCCGCCATAGCCCAGCAGGCCGCGCCAGTCGCCGTGCAGGCTGGGTCGGCAAGCGGGTCGGGCCAGGGCCAGCGACAGCCCGGCCTGCAGCAAAGCCTGGCCCAGCTGGGCCGCCACCAGGGCCCAAACGCCCCAGCCGGCCCAGGCCGCGGCCAGGCCGACGAGACCGTAGCCCAGCGCATAGGAAGCGGCATCCACCACCGCCAAGGCCTTGAAACGCAGACGGCGGCGCAACAGAGCCGTCGCCACCAGGGCCATCGCATTGAGGGGGAGTTGCAGGGCGAGCACCTGCAGCACCGCGGCCAGCGACGCCTGCCCGGCCCACAGCGCCACCAGCGGCGCCAGCATCACGGTCAGGGCGGCGCAGGCCAGGCTCAGCAGCAGGGCCAGGGTCCAGGCCAGGCGCTGGGTCGGAACGTCCAGTTCGGACCGCTGCACCAGCGCCGGTGCCAGGCCGGACTGGCTGACATAGGCCAGCAGATTGAGGGCGGCCAGGGCCAGCGCCATCAGGCCGAAGTCGGCCGGCGCCAGCAGGCGGGCCATGCAGGCCATCAGACCCAGCTGCGCCGCCGTGTTGAACAGCAGGCCCAGCGCGCCCCAGCGCAGGCCTGAGAGGGCCTGGCGCGCGCGGCTCATCGAGGCGCGTCGAAGCCTGCGGCGCAGGCCTGGGCATAGGTTTCGGCGATGCCCGCGCGCAGCGGCGTGCGCGGCTGCCAGCCCAGGGCCCGCAGGCGGGAGATGTCCAGCAGCTTGCGCGGCGTGCCGTCGGGCTTGCTGCTGTCAAACACCAGCTCGCCCTGGAAGCCCACCACCTCGACCACGGTCTGCGCCAGCTCGCGGATGCTGAGGTCCTCGCCGCAGCCGATGTTGATCAGCGGGCCGTCGTAGCCCGTCTCCATCAGGTGGACACAAGCCTCGGCAAGGTCGTCGACGTAGAGGAACTCGCGCCGCGGCGTGCCGCTGCCCCAGACGGTGATCGATGCATCGCCACGCTCCTTGGCCTCATGGGCCTTGCGGATCAGGGCGGGCAGCACATGGCTGGACTGGAGATCATAGTTGTCGCCCGGGCCGTAGAGGTTGGTGGGCATCACGCTGATGTACTGGCGGCCGTGCTGGCGGCTGTAGCTCTCGGCCAGCTTGACGCCCGCGATCTTGGCGATGGCGTAGGGCTCGTTGGTGGGCTCCAGCGGTCCGGTCAGCAAGTACTCCTCGCGAATGGGCTGCGGGCAGTCGCGCGGGTAGATGCAGCTGGAGCCCAGGAACTGCAGGCGCTGAACGCCGGCGCGGTGGGCGCCGTGGATCAGATTCAGCGCGATCTGCAGGTTCTGGAAGAGGAAGTCGGCGCGCTCGGTGTCATTGGCCAGGATGCCGCCCACCTTGGCCGCGGCGACAAAGATGTAGTCCGGCCGGTGCTCGACCAGGTAGCGGTACACCGCGGCCTGGTCCAGCAGGTCCAGCTCGGCGCGTGTCCGGGTGAGGATCTGGGTGTAGCCGCGCTCGCGCAGCCGCCGCACGAGGGCCGAGCCCACCATGCCGCGGTGGCCGGTGACGAAGATGCGAGCGTCGCTTGGCATGCTGTTCACGGAGACCTCCGGCAGGGCTTTACTCATGGGCGTCGTAGGCCGGGTAGCCGGCGCTCTTGACCAGCTCGTCGCGCTGCGCGGCGCTGTAGTCCGCCGCCATCATCTCGCGCACCAGGTCCGCCAGCGGAGTGCGGGCCTGCCAGCCCAGGCGCTCACGGGCCTTGCCCGGGTCACCCAGCAGGGTCTCGACCTCGGTGGGGCGGAAGTAGCGCGGATCCACCCGCACGATGACGTCCCCCACCCGGCAGCGCGCCTGCGGGCCGCTGACGGCGACGACCCGCGCCACCTCGTCCACGCCCTGCCCTTCGAAGGCCAGCGCGAGGCCCAGCTCCGCCGCTGCGAGTGTGATGAACTCGCGCACGCTGTGCTGCACGCCGGTGGCGATCACGTAGTCGTCGCCCTGCGCTTGTTGCAGCATCAACCACATCGCCTCCACGTAGTCGCGTGCATGGCCCCAGTCGCGCAGCGCGCCGAGGTTGCCCAGGTAGACGCAGTCCTGCAGGCCCAGCGCGATGCGCGCCAGCGCGCGTGTGATCTTGCGGGTCACGAAGGTCTCGCCGCGCACCGGGCTCTCGTGGTTGAAGAGGATGCCGTTGCTGGCATGCAGGCCATAGGCCTCTCGGTAGTTGACGGTGATCCAGTAGGCGTAGAGCTTGGCCACCGCATAGGGGCTGCGCGGATAGAAGGGCGTGCTCTCGCGCTGCGGCGTGGCCTGCACGAGACCGTAGAGCTCGGAGGTGGAGGCCTGGTAGAAGCGCGTCTTCTTCTCCAGACCCAGCATGCGGATGGCCTCCAGCAGTCGCAGGGTGCCCAGGCCATCGGCATTGGCCGTGTACTCGGGCATCTCGAAGCTCACCGCCACATGGCTCATGGCGGCGAGGTTGTAGATCTCGTCCGGCTGCACCTGCTGGATGATGCGGATCAGATTGCTGCTGTCGGTCAGGTCGCCGTAGTGCAGGACGAAGCGCTGGTTGTCGACATGCGGGTCCTGGTAGAGGTGGTCGATGCGGTCGGTGTTGAAGGACGAGGCGCGACGCTTGATGCCATGCACTTCGTAGCCCTTGCCCAGCAGCAGCTCGGCCAGGTAGGCCCCGTCCTGGCCGGTGACGCCGGTGATCAGTGCTTTCTTCATGCTCATGCGTGCGTCCACAAAGCGGGGTTCAACAAGGCTCAGCCGCGCCCGCGGCCCAGCAGGCGCAGCCGGGCGGACGGGCTCAGGGCCCGGGTCCAGTCGCGGATGAAATCGGCCTGGAGGGCGAACCCCTGCGCATTGTCGGCGCTGAGCGAGGACACGCGCACAAGCACGCCGTCCGGGATCAGGCCCTGCAGGCCGTAGCGCAGCGCCACCCAACGGTGCGGATAGCCAAAAGCGGTGAGCTCGTCGGCCACCACCACCCAATAGCTGATGGGCTCGTGCCGGTGCCCCTGGCTGGCCACCAGCCGCTTGACCGGCAGGGTGCCGTGGTCCAGGGCCACCGTCGCATCGAAGACCCCCTGCTCCAGTTGGAAGCCCTGGGCCGGGTAGCAGACTTCCGGCCTGTGCGTCAGCATGCCCTTGTGCTGGTTGCGCCCGTAGGCCAGGCTCAGCATGACCAGCTGGCGCCGGCTGTTGCGAAAGCTCAGGGCCAGCACCTCGTCGTAGGTGTCGGCAATGACCTGTTGCTGCTGCGGATTGGGCAGCAGCGGCGCCACCGAGGGGTCCAGCCGCCAGTCGCCGAACTGCACCGGCACCAGCTGCGCCAGCGGCTGGCGGACCTGCGCGTCGGCCAGGAAGCGGCGCGGCCGGCTGCGCTCGGCCAGCACCGCGGCGCCGCCCATCAGGGCAGCCAGCAGCAGGGCGCGCCGTTGCACCTTCATGGCCAGCCCCGCCAGCGCGCCAGTCGGCCCAGCAGGCCGTCCGCAGCCATGATCAGCAGCAGCGCTGCCAGCATCAGCAGCAGGCCGGCAAAACCGTGGATGAAGCCCTGCCCGGCCGCGTCGCCGAAGTGGTAGGTGATCAGCACCAGCACCAGCACGCGCAGCACGTTGGCGGCGAAGGAGATGGGGACTACCAGCAGGGCCAGCACGGCGTTGCGCCAGACGGCCGTGTGCTGCACCAGGTTCATGTAGAGCAGGCCCAGGGCTTCCAGCGTGAACAGCGAGTTCAGTCCGGCGCAGGCGTCCGCCACCAGCAGCTGGTATGGCCCCACGGTCAGCACCACGCCGGACTGGCCCACCGGATAGCCTGCCCAATACAGCAACTGGCTTGCCACACCCGATACGGCGATCTTCAGCGGCGTGGTGAGCGCGGCCGTCCAGTCCCCGGGCCAGGGAATCATGAAGAGCAGGAAGAACAGCGCAAAGGCCGACAGGCGCAGGCCGCGCGCGCCCAGGAAGACCAGCACAAGCCCCGCCAGCACCAGCAGCTGCGCGCCGATTTCCAGGGTCCAGATCGACTGCGAACGGCCCAGCACAAAGGCCGCCAGCCCCAGCGCCAGCGGCAGCCAGCCCCAGGCCGAGCCATGGGCTTCGCGCAAGGCCATCAGGCGGCGCGCCATCAACCACAGGCCGACGCCGAGAATCATGGGGCCGTGGCCCTGCTCGTCGCTGGCCCACAGCCCGTGCAACAGATCCCAATAGCTCCGCCCGAACAGCAGCAGCCAGCCCAGCAGCAACCAGCCCAGCGCCTCACGCGCCGGGGACGGCAACTGCGCGAGGGCCTGCCACGCGCGGCGGGGGGCGGCGTCGGCCGGATTCAAGCGCTGCGGCCCTTCAGTGTTCGTTGATGATCACGCCCAGGATCTCTGCCGGGCTGTGCGCGAAGCTCCCCACCAGACCCTGCAGGGCGGCCATGCGCGACTGGTGCCGCCTGGCCAGCACCACGGCCGCACCGGCGCGGGCGGCCGTCACGATGCAGTCCGAGCCCAGAGTCGCGGCCGGGGTGTCGATCAGCACGTGATCGAAGCGGCCCAGCAGGTCCCGCAGCAGCAGGCCGAAGGCGGGCCGTTCGACCAGCTCCAGGGGATTGGGCGGCGGCGTGCCCACCGGCAGCACGAAAAGGCTGGGCACGCCTTCCACCTGGCGGATCACGCCCTGGCCGGCGCGACCAGACAGTACATCGGCCAGGCCTTCACGCCCCCCCTGCCCCTCCAGATGGAAGAGCTGGTGCAAACGCGGGTGGCGCATGTCGGCATCGATCAGCAGCGTGCGCCCGCCGAGCTGGGCCAGAGCCACGCCCAGGTTGGCGCAGAAGAAGCTCTTGCCGTCACCCGGCTCGGGGCTCACCACGGCCAGGGCACGGCGCTCGCGCCCCTCCTGCTGCAGGCGCATCAGCAGCTGGCTGCGCGCGGCGCGAAAAGCCTCGGCCTGCGGTCCGAAGGGCTTGCTCAGGCTGACCAGCTCCGGACTCAGGGCCGGCCCGGCACTGGGCGCCACCGGATACTGGAACTGCTGGGCCAGCGCGAAAAGCACGTCGTCGGTGCTGGCAAAGCCCAGCTGCACGGCGGCATCGCCAAAGCGAAGGCCATGCTCGCGCTGGTAGGCCAGCACCTGCTCGACCTGCTCGGCACTGAGATTGCGGGTCTGGCTGATCAGGGCGCCGATGGACGGCTCGCGGGCCCCGGCCAGGACCGGGGATGTCAGGGACTCGTTCATGCGGCAGCCTTGCTCTTGACGGCGGAACGCTTGCCCGGGCTGCGCAGGCGCTGCCACCATGCGCTGCGCGGCACGGCATCGGCGCGGGGAATCACCGCCAACAGAGGCAGGTCCGCGACGCCGGCGAGGTCCTGCGCGCTGCGCAGCCGGCGGTCCAGCAGCTCATGGATCACCGCAGCCAGCAGGCCCAGGGCCGTCCCGAGGAAGACGCTCACCAGCAGGTTCAGATAGGTCTTGGGCGAGGACGGCGCCAGCGGTGGCTCGGCCTGGGTCAGGATGTTGACGTTGGACAGCGTCGTCTGGCTTTCCAGGTTGGTCTGGGTGAGGCGCGTCTGGATGGCGTCGTAGGCACGCTGGGCGTTCTCGACGTCACGAAGCAGCACCGAGCCCTCGTCGCGCAGGGCCTTCATGCGCAGCAGCTTGCCGCGCTGGGCCTCCAGCGAGGCACGCACATCGGCCTCGCGGGCGCGGTTGATGGTGGCGGCCACGCCCACGCCACCGGTCACGCGCTTGACCTCGGCCTCCACCCTTGACTTGAGCTCGGCGATGTTGGCCCGGGCCTCCACCACCTGCGGGTGGTTCTCACCGTAACGGGCATTGAGTTCCTGCAGCTTGGCCTCGGCGCGGCTGAGGTCGGACTTCAGCGAACCAATCACGGGGTTGACCAGCACCTCCTGGATGCGATCGCCCGAGGTGGCCGCCTGGTTCTGGCGGCTGCTGGACTCGGCACTGAGCGCCTGCAGCGTCACCAGTTGGGTGGACAGCTCGGTGAGACGAGTGTTCTCGACGTCCAGGCGCTCATCGGTGGCGATGATGCCGTTCTCCTTCTGGAAAGCCGAGAGCTTGGCCTGCGCCGCCTCCAGGCGCTCGCGTGCCTCCTTGGCCCGGGTGTCAAAGAAGCTGCGGTACTGGCGTGCCGGGTCGACCTTGAGATCCAGCGTCACCTCGATGTAGGCCTGCACAAAGGCGTTGGCCATCTTCGCTGCGAAGCGCGGATCAGTGGCTTTGTAGGAGACCTCGATGATGCTGGACTGCATCGAGGGCTTCACCTCCAGGCCCGGTCGAAGCGTGTCAGCCAGCCACGCCTCGATCTTGCCTTCGCCCTTGGTGGCCTCGAGCCACTTGGCACGCACGTCGGTGCTGTCAGCCAGGCCGGAATTGCGCACGACGCGCTGGGCCACGCGGTCGCTGCGGATCACGTCCACCTGTGTCGCGATATAGGCCGGCGTGACCGCGCTCTGCATGAACATGGCGGAGACCGGGTCGGGCTTGACGTCGGCCACGACCGAGGCGGTGGCGGTGTACTTGTTGGGCGTCAGCAAGGTGATGACCAGCACCAGCAGCACCAGCACGGTGAAGACGGCAACACCGGTGCGCCAGCGCGCGGCAATGATGGGAATCAGCTGTCTCGGGTCCACTGCAGTCCCTCAGAACAGGCTCTCACGCACATAGACCACGTCGCCTTCCTTGATGGACTCGTCCATCTCGGGACGCAGGACCTGGATCTTGCCGTCGGCCCCGCGACGGTGCACGGTGATGCCCTTCTGGGTGCCGCGCTGCGTAGTACCGCCGCCGGCAGCCAGCAGTTGCATCAGGGTCATGCCGCGCTCCAGGCGCATGGAGCCGGGCCGGTTCACCTCGCCGTAGATGTAGACCATGGGCGCTCGGTCCACCCACAGCACATCGCCGTTCTGGACCATCACGTCCTGTTCACGGCCACGGACGGCGAACAGGCTGGGCAGGTCGATCTCCACGCGATAGGGCTTGCCCTGGCGCGTGCCGCTGAGCACGACCAGATCCGATCCAGCCAGCGCCACGCCGCCAGCCGCGGCCAGAAGGTCGGACAGGCGGGTGTCCCCCATCTCCAGCGGATAGCGCCCCGGGCGGTTGACCATGCCCAGCACGCTGGCCTGGTTCCCCCGCACCTGCAGCACCACGATGGTCACCGAGGGCTGCTTGACGAAGTTGCCGTTGCGCAGACCGTCGGCGATCAGCTGCTCGGCCTGGCTCAGGCTCAGGCCACCCAGCTTGACGCTGCCCAGCAGGGGGTAGGACAGCGAGCCGCTCTCGGAGACGCGCGTCTCCAGGGTCAGATCGGGATTCTGATAGACGCTGATGCGAATGACGTCACCGGCCGCCAGCCGGTACTCGGTGGCGGCAGCCGTGCCCTGCACCGGCGCGGCGCCGGCAGCGCTCGGCGGCGTGGCGGACGCCTGCGCGCGGGCGCCCGTGCCCAGCAAGACGCCAAGGATCAGGCCGCAGGCCAGCAGAGCGTCCCGCATCACTTCAGCCCCAGGCCCGTGACCACGCCGCTGGCCGGCACCGCGGCCTCGCCTGCAGACGAGGCGGGCACGACAGCAGCGGGCGCGGAGGCGGCCGAGGCCGCTGCCCCCGCCGTGCTCGCGAACTTGCCCAGGTACTCGATCTTCGCGCCCAGGCGCAGCGCCTTGAGATCCTTCTGGATGGCTTCGGCCTTGCGCTGGTTGCTCAAAAAGGCCTCGACGGCGGGGCGGGCGGTGGCCTCATCCACGGGATTCAGTCGCGAAGTCGCCAGATGCAGCAGTTGCAGGCCGGTGGGGGTCACCTGCACGGCGGTGTCGCCGTCCTTCATCTTGGCAATGGTGTCCAGGCTGTTGAGTGGCAGCTGCTCGGCGGGCCGCACGGCCTCGTTGACGTTGAAGCGGATGCCGGCACCCTTGAGGTACTCGGCGAACTCGGCGAGATTCTTGGAGCCCTGCAGGTGCTGGCGCAGGCTCTCGAACTGGTCGGGCGTGGCCTCGATGCTCATCTCCTGCAGGCTGTAGACCCGGCGTTCCTTGAAGAGCGCGGGCTTCTCGTTGTAGAACTTGCCGATCTCGTCCGCATTGGGCTTGTTGGCGGACTCACCGATGCGCTCGGCATAGGCCCGCGCCAGGATCTCGCGCTTGGCCGCTTCGATCTGCTGCACCACCCGGGGGTCGCGGTCCAGCTTCAGCTCCTGGGCTTTCTGCACCGAGAGCTCCTGGTCGATCAGGCGCTCCAGCAGTTGGCGTGACAGGGCCTCTGCCTGCTTCTCGCTCAAGCCCGGCTGGCGCTGCAGCAGCTGGTTGATCTGGTGGACGGTGACCTCTTCCTTGTTGACTCGGGCGGCCGCCTGCGTGGCGTCGCCCTTGCCGCCGCCGCATGCCGCCAGCATGGCAGCCAGGGCCACGGCCGTGCCGCCCGCCCTTGCCAATCCCAGGAGAGAGACCTGCTGCATCGTCATCTTCATAGCGCTCCAAACCTTGCTGCACTCTGGCCGCCCTGCCGGCCCCATGTCCGGCACTCGGGCAGCCCCGGGCTGCCCTGCGGCCCGGCGCGTACCGGGCGAGTGTAACGACGCCAAGGGCCTGTCCAGAAGCAGACCTGCCCCTCATGAGCGACAAGCGTGCCGCCTGTGGCGCCCTTCACGACAAGGGCGCCGGCTACGACCCCTCAGGCCCGGCTCAGCACTTGATGCCGACGTGCAAGGCCACGATGCCTGCGCTGAGGTTGTGCACGTCCACATGGCCAAAGCCGGCCTGCTTCATCAGGGCCTTGAGCTCGGCCTGCCCGGGGTGCATGCGGATGGACTCGGCCAGGTAGCGATAGCTCTCGGCGTCACCGGCGATCATCTGCCCCAGCCGGGGCAGAACCTTGAAGCTGTACCAGTCATAGGGCTTCTGCAGCGGCGCCGCGACCTTGGAGAACTCCAGCACCAGCAGGCGCCCACCCGGCTTGAGCACCCGGCACATCTCCGCCAGGGCGAGCTCCTTGTGGGTCATGTTGCGCAGGCCGAAGGCCACGCTGACCAGGTCGAAGCTGCCGTCCTTGTAGGGCAGCTTCTCGGCATCGCAGAGGTTGGTGGGCAGGACCAGGCCTTCATTGAGCAGCCGATCGCGGCCGGTGCGCAGCATGGCCTCATTGATGTCGGTATGCACCACCATGCCGGTGCTGCCCACATGCCGGGCGAAGGCTCGCGAAAGGTCGCCGGTGCCGCCGGCGATGTCCAGCACGCGGTCCCCTTCCTTCAGATTGGCCACCGCCACGGTATAGGCCTTCCAGGCGCGGTGCAGGCCCATGGACATCAGGTCATTCATGATGTCGTAGCGGGACGCCACCGAGTCGAAGACGCCGCGCACGCGGCCTGCCTTTTCCTGCTCGTCGACGGTCTGGAAGCCGAAGTGGGTGCTGCTCATGGAGGTCTTGATCGGTTCGTGGTGCGAGGTTCAGTGGCTGGCGCAGTGGCTGCCGCCCTTGGGCGCCATGGGCGCATCGCGGTCCAGGCCGGCGGCGGCCAGCCTGGCCAGATAGTCGGCCCAGAGCTCATCCTGGCGCTGGCCCAACTCGTAAAGATAGTCCCAGGTGTAGAGCCCGCTGTCATGGCCATCGGAGAAGCGCGGCTGCACGGCGTAGTGTCCCACCGGGCTCAGGGCCTCGATCAGCACCTCGCGCTTGCCGGTTTGCAGCACTTCCTGGCCCGGCCCATGGCCCTTGACCTCGGCGGAGGGGCTCAGCACGCGCAGCAGCTCGAAGGGAATGGAGAAGCGCGCCCCGTCATCAAAGGCGATCTCCAAGCGCCGCGACTGCTGGTGCACGGTGATGTCGGTGGGCAAGGGGCTTGCTGCGCTGAGGCCAGCCATGGGGAGGGATGGGAAAACCAGGGGGCTCCAGTGTAGCCGGCCGGCTCGCCAGGGCCGGACAAGGCCGGGCGGGCGGTGGGGATGCGCAGGAAGGCCGACGAGCGCGTGCCCCGAGGCGACCCGGGGCGCTTGGACAGGCAATGGAAGCAGCGCCCACCGGCTTCTCGACCCCCTCAAAAAAAAGGGCCCCGCGCGAGCGGGGCCAAGAGGAGGGATCCGCAGGCCTGCGCCGATAGGCGCTGACTTGCAGGCGAAGCATCGCCCGATAGGGGGATTGCAGCAAGCTGTAAGACCTTCCAGACCGTCAGCTCTGACAGGGATGCTTGTATGCGGATGCAAGCCGTCATTCGCGCCGATCAGCAAGACCTGACCCCGGAAACACCGCCTGAATACGGGCCTTTGGCACCATCTCAGCAAACGGTGCCGAGCAGCCTTCGCTGCAGTCTGTGACAAGTCAGCGAATGAATCACCCGAGCACTCAGCCGCCTATCAAGCCTGCTGCAGGCTTTGCAGTCGCTGGCTCATCCGATGATCCAGGGCCTCCAAGGTCAAAGGCAGGCGCTGTGCCGCAGGTTCCGGCACATCGCGCAGTGGAGCGCCCCAAACCGGGTTGGGGAAATGGCTGTCCCAGTCGAATCGCGCAATCACATGCCAATGCAGATGGGGCACGACGTTGCCCAGGCTGGCAACGTTGATCTTGGTCGGCCGCAGCGCTTCGCGCAGTACCTGCTCCACGGCACAGACCGCCTCCATGCAGGCCTGGCGTTGTGCCGCGTCCAGGTCACTGAACTCGGCCACATGCGCTTGCCAGACAAGGCGGTAGAAGGCGGGGAAGCTGGGCTCCTCGGCACGGATCAGCCGCCACTGCGGGGCCTGGAACACCAGAACGCCCCCGAGCTCACGGCACAAGGAACAGGCGGGCGACGGGGCGGTGGCAGTCATGACGAGACCTCGCAGGCGTTGGGCGTTGGGAAGCAGCTGCGCGTCAGTATCCCCCAGGGCTGCAGCAGGAGGCGCCAGCCGCGCCTGCTCCCGGCCGTCTCTTTCGGCGCAGGCGATCAGCAAAGCCCCTGAAGCCGCCGCTGCGTCAGCTGCGCCAGAATCCACCGCAGCCCTCGCGCCCTCAGACCCATCCCACAGGACCCCCATGCACAAGAGCCCTTTGCCTGCGCACACCTTCTCAGCCGCCCGCCGTCTGGTCCTTGCGATGACGGCGGCGCTGGGCACCTGGACCCTGGGCACGCAGCCGGCGCTGGCCGACAGCTGGCCGGCCAAGCCCCTCCGCTGGGTCGTGGCCTACCCGGCCGGCGGCGGCTCGGATTTCCTGGCGCGGCAACTGGCACCGCAGCTGGGCAGGCAGCTGGGCCAGACGCTGGTCATCGACAACCGCCCGGGTGCCGCAGGCCAGATCGGCACCGACAACGCCGCCAAGTCCGCCCCCGACGGCTACACCCTGCTCAGCGGCGACAACGGCGTGATGGTCTTCAACAGCGCCCTGTTCCGCAAGCTGCCTTACGCCGTCAGTGATTTCGTGCCGGTGGGCTTCATGGCCCGCTTCCCGCTGGTGCTGAGCGTGAATCCTCAGTCCGGCATCGGCAGCGCCGCCCAGTGGCTGGACCTGGTGAAGAAGAACCCGGGCCAGTTCAGCTACGCCTCGCCCGGCATCGGCAGCCCGCACCATCTGGCGATGGAGCTGATCAAGGAGCGCACCGGCAGCTTCATCGTGCATGTGCCCTACCGCGGCACCGCCTTCGCCACCCAGGACATGCTGGCCGGCGTGGTGCCCATGGGCGTGCTGGACACCGCCGCCGCCCTGCCCCATTTCCGCAGCGGCAAGCTCAAGCCCCTGGCCGTGCTGTCCGCCAGGCGCGTGGCCACCCTGCCCGATGTGCCGACCTTCGCCGAACTGGGCATCAAGGACGTGGAGCTCGCCGCCTGGCAGGGCCTCTTCGTGCCCAAGGGCACACCGGAGCCCATCGTCCAGCGCCTGTCCAGCGAGCTGCAGAAGGCCCTGGCCGTGCCCGAGCTCAAGGCCCGCCTCGAGGACTTCGGCCTCGAAGTCGCCCCCAGCGACGGCGCCGCCCTCGCCCGCCACATCCAGCGCGAGACCGAGTTCTGGCACGCCCTCATCAAGGCCCGCCGCATCACTGCTGAGTAAGCCCCCCCTTGCCGACCCCAGCGCTCCAGGGAGGGGGAGTGCCTGGTGCTTGGTGCGCCAGGAGCGACTGGTCATCAGCGATGCGACGGCTGGCGCGGCCCGGCCTCAGCCTCGCCCACAGCCGGGCTTCATGTGGGGCGGCCGGCCCTGCAGGCCGGCACCCCTGCGGTGCTCGCGCCCCAAAAAGAAAAGACCCGCTGCGCAGCAGCCGGGCCTTTTCGCCCCGCACGGAGGGCGCTGATCCGGCTCTGCCGGTCAGCCTCCCTCGCCCCCTGGGGGGGCTGGCGAAGCCAGCAGGGGGGGGTCAAACCAATACTCGCTCGATGCCTCCCGCATTGGCGCGGGCAACATAGTCCGGCATCCACTGCTCGCCCAGGATCTGGCGGGCCATCTCGACGACGATGTAGTCGGCCTCCAGCAGGCCGTTCTGCAGGTCGTTGCCGTAGCGCGAGAGGCCCTGCAGGCAGCTGGGACAGCTGGTGAGGATCTTGAGGTCTTCCTGGGCGCCGATCTTGCCGGTATCGCGCAGCTGGGTCTCGACCTTGCGCAGCTCCTCCTCCTTGCGGAAGCGGACCTGGGTGGAGATGTCCGGCCGGGTCACGCCCAGGGTGCCTGACTCGCCGCAGCAGCGTTCGCTCTTCACCACCTCGGGCCCCACCAGCGCACGCACCGTCTTCATCGGGTCCTGCTGCTTCATCGGCGAATGGCAGGGATCGTGGTAGAGGTAGGCCTGCTTGGAATCCAGCGTGATGCCGCGCTCCAGCAGGTACTCGTGGATGTCCACGATGCGGCAGCCAGGGAAGATGTCTTCGAACTTGTAGCCCTGCAGCTGGTCGTAGCAGGTGCCGCAGGACACGACCACGGTCTTGATGTCCAGGTAGTTGAGCGTGTTGGCGACGCGGTGGAAGAGCACCCGGTTGTCGGTGATCATCTTGTCGGCCTTGTCGAACTGGCCGGAGCCGCGCTGCGGGTAGCCGCAGCACAGATAGCCCGGCGGCAGCACGGTCTGCACCCCCGCATGCCACAGCATGGCCTGGGTGGCCAGGCCCACCTGGCTGAAGAGGCGCTCGGAGCCGCAGCCGGGGAAATAGAACACGGCCTCGGAGTCCACGGTCGTCTTGCCCGGGTCGCGGATGATGGGCACGTAGGCCTTGTCCTCGATGTCCAGCAGCGCGCGGGCCGTCTTCTTGGGCAGGCCGCCGGGCAGCTTCTTGTTGATGAAGTGGATCACCTGCTCCTTGATGGGCGCCGTGCCCACCGTGGCGCGCGGCGCCTCGGTCTGCTTGCGGGCCAGGCCCTTGAGCAGGTCGTGCGCCAGGCGCTGCGCCTTGAAGCCGATGCCCACCATGGCCGTGCGGGCCATCTTGATGGTCTCGGGGTTGGTGGCGTTGAGCATGAACATGGCCGCGGCATTGCCGGGGCGGAAGCTCTTCTGGCCCATCTTGCGCAGCAGGTTGCGCATGTTCATGGTGACGTCGCCGAAGTCGATCTTCACCGGGCAGGGCGTGGCGCACTTGTGGCAGACGGTGCAGTGGTCGGCCACATCCTCGAACTCCTCCCAGTGCTTGATGGAGACGCCGCGGCGGGTCTGCTCCTCGTACAGGAAGGCCTCGACCAGCAGCGAGGTGGCGAGGATCTTGTTGCGCGGGCTGTAGAGCAGGTTGGCGCGCGGCACGTGAGTGGCGCACACGGGCTTGCACTTGCCGCAGCGCAGGCAGTCCTTGACGCTCTCGCTGATGGCGCCGATGTCGCTCTGCTGCATGATCAGCGACTCATGCCCCATCAGCCCGAAGCTGGGCGTGTAGGCGTTGGTCAGGTCCGCGAAGGTGCCGTGCGTGCTGGCATTGGGCCTCAGCAGCTTGCCTTTGTTGAAGCGACCCTCGGGGTCGACGTCGGCCTTGTACTGGGCGAAGTCGGCCAGCTCCTCGTCGGTGAGGAACTCCAGCTTGGTGATGCCGATGCCATGCTCGCCCGAGATCACACCGTCCAGCGAGCGCGCCAGCTTCATGATGCGGCCCACAGCCTCGTGGGCCGTCTGCAGCATCTCGTAGTTGTCGGAGTTGACCGGGATGTTGGTGTGCACATTGCCGTCGCCGGCATGCATGTGCAAGGCCACCCATACGCGACCCTTGAGCACCTCCTGATGGACGCGCTTGCACTCGGCCAGGATGTCGGCAAAGGCCGCACCGGCGAAGACCGCCTGCAGGGGCTTGAAGATCTGCGTCTTCCACGAGGCGCGCAGGGTCTTGTCCTGCAGCTGGTCGAAGAAGCTGCGGCCACCGTCCGGCTGGACGATGTCGAGGCCGTCCTTCCAGCCCTGCCACAGCGCGCCCACTTCGTCGAGCAGCGCCAGAGCCTGCTGCACGCGGTCCTCCAGCAGCTCGGCGCTGGGGATCTCGCTGGCGTCGTCGGTCTTGCCCAGGGGCAGACGCTCCTGGCGGAAGAAGGCCTTCAGGCGCTCGACCAGGGCCAGCTTGTTGCGCAGCGAGAGCTCGATGTTGATGCGCTCGATGCCCAGCGTGTACTCGCCCATGCGGGGCAGCGGGATCACCACGTCTTCGTTCACCTTGAAGGCGTTGGTGTGCTTGGAGATGGCCGCCGTGCGCTTGCGATCCAGCCAGAACTTCTTGCGGGCATCGGCCGAGACGGCCACGAAGCCCTCGCCCGAGCGGGCGTTGGCCAGGCGCACCACCTCGCTGGTGGCGCGGGCCACGCGGTCCTCGTCGTCGCCGACGATGTCGCCGATCAGCACCATCTTGGGCAGGCCGCCGCGCTTGCTCTTGGTCGAGTAGCCCACGGCCTTCAGGTAGCGGTCATCCAGATGCTCCAGGCCCGCGAGGATGGCGCCGCCCTCGTTCCTGGCCTCCGCGAACATGAAGTCCTTGATGTCGACGATGGAGGGCACGCATTCCTTCGGGTTGCCGAAGAACTCCAGGCACACCGTGCGCACATGCTTGGGCATGCGGTGCACCACCCAGCGGCAGCTGGTGATCAGGCCGTCGCAGCCCTCCTTCTGGACGCCGGGCAGGCCGGCCAGGAACTTGTCGGTGACGTCCTTGCCCAGGCCCTCTTTGCGGAAGGTCCTGCCGGGAATGTCCAGGCGCTGCGTGCGCTCCAGCTTCTTGCCCGTGGCGTCGTAGTAGCGCAGCTCGAAACTGGCGGTCTCGACGTCATGGATCTTGCCCAGGTTGTGGTTGAGGCGGACCACCTCCAGCCACTTGGCCTCGGGCGTCACCATCTTCCAGCTGGCGAGGTTGTCCAGCGCGGTGCCCCACAACACGGCCTTCTTGCCGCCGGCGTTCATCGCGATATTGCCGCCCACGCAGGAGGCTTCAGCACTGGTGGGGTCCACGGCGAAGACGAAGCCGTGCTGCTCCGCCAGGTCCGAGACGCGCTGCGTCACCACGCCTGCCTCGCTGTAGATGGTGGCCACCGCCCGGTCCAGGCCCGGCAGCTGGATCATCTCGACGCCGCGCAGGGCCTCGAGCTTCTCGGTGTTGATCACCGCGCTCTTCCACACCAGCGGCACGGCGCCGCCGGTATAGCCGGTGCCGCCCCCGCGCGGGATGATGGTCAGACCCAGCTCGATGCAGCCCTTGACCAGCCGGGCCATCTCGGCCTCGGAGTCGGGGGTCAGGACCACGAAGGGGTACTCGACGCGCCAGTCGGTGGCGTCGGTCACGTGAGCCACGCGCGAGAGGCCGTCGAACTTGATGTTGTCGCGCGCCGTGTGGCGGCTCAGCAGGCGCGTGGCGCGGCGGCGCAGCTCGGCCACCGCGTCGAACTGGTCGGCGAACTGGCGAACGGCCTGGCTGGCCAGCTGCAGCAGCTCGCCCACGGACGCATCGCGCTGGGGGTCGGCCTCAGGCTTGCGGCGGCGTTCGACCTCGTGCAGCCGATGGTGCAGGGCCTCGATCAGCTGGGCGCGGCGCCGTGGGTTGTCCAGCAGATCGTCCTGCAGATAGGGGTTGCGCTGCACCACCCAGATGTCGCCCAACACCTCGTAGAGCATGCGGGCGGAGCGGCCCGTCTGGCGTTCCTCGCGCAGCGAGTTCAGCAGCTCCCAGGCGCGGGCGCCGAGGATGCGGATCACGATCTCGCGGTCGGAGAAGGAGGTGTAGTTGTAGGGAATCTCGCGCAGGCGGGGAGCCTCGTGCGCGACGACAGGGTCCAGGATCTCGGGCATCAGGGGATGCGGTGCATTCATGGCGTCCGGGCCCTCCCTGGGGCCCTGGGTTGTCCGCGGCGGCCGGCGGCCGCCTCGGGCGTGGCTGGAACAGTGGAGCAAAACGTCGTTGCCGACGCAAGAAGGAGCCTGCACTCCTGGCGGCCAAGCCTGGCCCTGGCCCCAAGGCGGATCGCGCCCGGCGGCCCGGCACCGGCGCAGGGTCTGCCGTTCCGCTTGGGAACCGCCCCTCCTGACTTGGCATCGAGCCTGAATCCTACCGCAGTGCACCATGAGCAATGGCACAGGTGAAGGCATCGCCCCAGGGGACACGGGGCTGTTCAGCTGGCGCCGTGAGCCTGCAGAATGGGACAGCGCTTCCGCCCCGCATCGACAGACGCCCGCCATGAATCCAGCCTCGACGCCCTGGCCCCTGCCCTTCTGGATCGCTCACCGCGGCGCCGGCCGCCAGGCGCCGGAGAACACCCTGGCCGCCTTCCGCGCCGGCGCTGCTTTCGGCTATCGGGCCTTCGAGTGCGACCTCAAGCTTTCGCGGGACGGCGTGCCCTTCTTGCTGCATGACGATGACTTGGACCGCACCAGCAGCGGCCACGGGCCCGCCGGGGCGCTCGATTGGAGTCAGCTCTCCAGACTGGACGCCGGCGGCTGGCACAGCCCGAGCCATGCCGGCGAGCCCATCGCCTCGCTGGAGGCCATCGCGGCCTTCCTGATCGCCAACCAGCTGGCCCTCAACATCGAGCTCAAGCCCAACCCTGGCCAGGCGCACGAGACCGGCGAGATGCTGGGCCGCGAGGTCACGCGGCTGTGGGCCGGCCAGCGCCTGCGGCCGGTCTTCAGCTCCTTCCAGCCCGAGGCCCTGGAAGGCGTTCGCGACAGTGCGCCCGACGAGCGCCGCGCCCTGCTGTTGGACCGCCACCGCGAGGGCTGGCTTGCCGAGGCGCAGGACCTGGGCTGCTGTGCCGTCATCACCAACTACCGGCTGATGGACCGGGCCCGCATCGAGGCCATTCACGCGGCCGGCATGCGGGCGCTGGTCTACACGGTCAACGACGAGGCGACCGCCCGGCGCCTGCGCGCGGAAGGCCTGGACGGCCTGATCACCGACGCAGTGGACCGCCTGGACCCGGCCAGGTGAAGGGCAAGGCTCAGGGCCAGCGCGCGTAAAGGCACTGGTCGGCGGGTTCGCCGTCCACGCCCAGCATGGCATGGCGCAGCACGGCCTCCAGCTGGAAGCCGTTGCGTTCGGCCACGGCCCGGCTGCGCGCATTGCGGGCATCGCAGCGGATCTCCAGGCGCCGTGCGCGCAGCTGCTCGAACGCCGTGCGGCAAAGCAGCTGCACAATCTCGCTGACATAGCCCTGCCCCTGCGCCGAGCTGCGGACCCAGTAGCCGATCTCGAAGCGGCGCAGCGCCCAGTCCATGCGATGCAGACCGCAGCCGCCCAGCAGGCGGCCGGGGCGGCCGTCCTCGCCGCGGCGGAAGAAGTAGTAGCAGAGGTCTTCGCGCAGGATGAAGCGGGCCTGCATCTGCCGCATCACGGCCTCCATGCCTTCCACCGTGGGCAAGTCCTGGCACCAGGGCATCCAGGGCCTGAGCTGCTCGAAGGATTCCACCACCGCCGTGCAGACGGCCTGGCCCATGCCGAAACGGGCAGAGCGCAGCACCAGCCGCTCGCTGCTGATCTCCTCGGGCACCTTGAGCAGGACCAGCGGCGGCACCGCCGGACTGGTGCTGGCGCCACCTCCGTGCATCGGCCCGGCATGCGCGTCCGTCATTTGCCTGCCGCTCCCTGTGCCGCCTGGGTGGCCATTTCTGGCAGCAGGCCCGGCTGAGCCTCCGCACCCAGGGTGGATTCCGTGCCCAGCTCCTGCAGCACCGGCAGCACTGCGACCCCGCGGATCGTGCCCAGGCGCCAGACCAGCGCGCTCAGCAGCAAGCCCCCAACGCCCGCAAACAGCAGCGAGGCGCGCAGGTCCACATGCTCACCCAGCCACCCGCCCACCAGGGCGCCGGGGCCGGCGGGAATCAGGATCAGCCAGCGCATGGTGCTGGTCATGCGGCCCAGCAGCGGTGCCGGCGTGACCGCCTGGCGCAGCGAGAGGAAGTTGATGAAGATGAGCACCGCGCCGACGCCGAAAGCGAACAGCATGACCGCGAAGGCCGCGACGCCCAGCGGCCCGACGGGCGCCAGGCCCAGGGCCAGCCAGCCCAGGCCGCAGATCGCGAAGCCGCCGATGAGGCTGGGGCCCGGGCCCAGGCGCTTGCTGATGCGGTGACCCAGCACGCTGGTGATCACCGTGCCGGCGCCCAGGGCCACGTAGCACAGGCCCACGGTCTCGCCCGAGAGGCCCAGGGTGCGGGTGGCGAAAAGGATCTGCACCACCAGGGCGGCGTTGTAGAAGAACTGCCAGCCGCCGACCGCGCAGGCCAGGGCCACCAGCAGCTGCTGGTGCCGCACGAAGCGCACGCCGGCCTTGAGGTCGCGCCAGAAGTCGGCACCGGACACATGGTGCAACTCCTCGCGCACGCGGATGCCGCGCAGGATCAGCGCCGAGACCATCACCAGGCAAGCGTCGGCCGCCAGCGCCATGGGCGCTCCCATCAGCTTGATCAGCGCGCCGGCGATGCCCGGCCCGACCACCTCGGCGCCGGAGGAGGCCAGCGCGTTCTTGGCGTGCGCCTCCACCAGCCGGTCACGGGTGACCACCTGGGTCAGCACGATCTGCGCGGCGCTGCCAGCGATGGTGTAGATGCTGCCCAGGATGAAGCCGACCACGTAAAGCCAGCCCATGCTGAGCCAGCCCATCCACGCGGCCAGCGGCACCGTGCCCACGGCCAGGCCCAGCACCACCTCGCCGACGATGTAGACCGGCAGCTTGCGCACGCGGTCCAGCCACACGCCGCCCGGCAGCGAGAAGAGCACGAAGGGCACGATCTCCATGGACGTCAGCAGCCCCATCTGCGTGGGCGAGGCGTGCAACAGGAGCGCTGCCGTCAAGGGCAGGGCCAGCAGGGTGATCTGCCCGCCGAGGGAACTGGTCAGGATGGAGGTCCAGAGCCGGCGGTACACCCGGTCGCGCAGCAGATCCCCCTGGGGCAGGGTCAGGGCTTGCTTGATCCGGTCCAGCCAGCCAGTGGCGTGGGCTTGCATGAAAGTCTCCAATGCCACCTCTTATGAAGGCGGCGTCTGCCCGCGGCTGGGCGAGCTTGCAGGAAAAGGGAAACACGGCGCCTGCGCCGCGTTGAAAAGCGAAACACGGCGCCTGCGCCGCGTTGGTGCGAGGCCGAGTCAGATCGGCATGCGACCTCGCCCCGGCGCGCAGGGACGCGCCGAGACGGCACGGCGGGTGCAGCGTCTGGTGCGGTCGAGCAGCTTGGTCATGGGGCGTCCTGCAGGAGATGGGAAGAGTCCGTGGATGCTAGCAGCGGCCTTCGGGCCTCCACAAGCTCAGAACGTCGAGCTTCGCACAATGTCCCCTGTTCCAGCAGTGCTGATGGTCAGGGGCCTGCCGCGAAATGAGGTGACAGCGCCGCGCGGAGGACCCGTCAGAAGCCGACGGCCGCGCCATCACGGCGCGGGTCGCTGGCGGCGGCATAGCCCTCCACCGCGGGCGCACCCAGGCGCCAGATGAACTGGCCGGCGCCGAAGTCCTGGTAGCTGTCGTGGATGTCGCCGATCTCGTGCCCCAGCCCAGCCAGGGCCGCGATGGTGGACGGCGCCATGTGCGGCTCGACGTTGATGGAACGTCCGGCGTTGAAGCGCCAGCGCGGCGCGTCGCAGGCGGCCTGCGGCTGCTGGCCGTGGTCCAGCATGCGCACCAGGGTCTGCAGATGCCCCTGCGGCTGCATGTTGCCGCCCATCACGCCAAAGCTCATCTGCGCCTGGCCCGCGCGGGTGAGGAAGGCCGGGATGATGGTGTGGAAGGGCCGCTTGCCCGGCGCCACCTGGTTGGGATGGCCCTGCGCCAGCGTGAAGCAATGCCCGCGGTTCTGCAGCGAGACGCCATAGCCCGGCAGCACCAGGCCCGAGCCGAAGCCCAGGTAGTTGCTCTGGATGAAGCTGACCATCATGCCGCGCTCGTCCGCGGCGGTGAGGTAGATGGTGCCGCCCTTGACCGGGTTGCCCGGCTGGAAGTCCTGGGCCCGCCGCAGGTCGATCAGGGCGGCGCGGCGCGCCAGGTAGGCATCGTCCAGCAGGGCGTCGACGCTGCAGTCCATCGCGGCCGGCTCGGCCACGTAGCGGTAGACATCGGCAAAGGCCAGCTTCATGGCCTCGATCTGCAGGTGCAGGCCGGCGGCATCGTCTGGTCCGTGCTCGCGATAGGCGGTGTGGCGAAGGATGCCCAGTGCGATCAGGGCCGCGATGCCCTGCCCGTTGGGCGGGATCTCGTGCAGCTCGTGCCCCGCATGCGACTGCCGGATGGGATCGACCCATTGCGGACGGTAGCCCGCCAGGTCCGCCTCGCTCAGATCGCCCCCGGTCTCGCGCGCGAAGGCGGCCAAGGCGGCGGCGATCTCGCCGCGGTAGAAGGCCTCTCCGCGGGTCTGCGCGATCAGGCGCAGGCTGCGCGCGGCGTCCGGGAAGCGGAACAGCTCGCCGACCTCGGGCGCACGCCCGTGCGGCAGGAAGGCTTGCGCAAAGCCCGGCTGGGCCGTCAATTCTTCCAGGGCTGCCGCCAGGGCCCATTTGCGCTGCACGATCACCGCCACGGCATGGCCACGCTCGGCGATCTCGATGGCCGGCGCCATCAGATCCGCAAAGGGCAGGCGGCCGAAGCGCTCACTGAGCGCCACCCAGGCCCCCACCGCGCCAGGTACCGTCACGCCGCCCCAGCCGCGCTTGGGCATGCTGTCCTCGGTGCAGCCATATTTGCGGCGGACGTGCGCCGGCGTCCAGGCCTGCGCAGCAGGTCCGGAGGCATTGAGACCATGCAGGCGCTGGCCGTCCCAGAGGATGCAAAAGGCGTCGGACCCCAGACCATTGCTGCAAGGCTCCACCAGGGTCATCACCGCTGCGCAGGCCACCGCGGCGTCCACCGCATTGCCGCCCGCGCCCAGCATGCGCAGGCCAGCCTGCGCGGCCAGCGGGTGCGAGGTCGCCACCACGTTGCGCGCAAACACGGGGCTGCGCGTGCTGGCGTAGGGGTTGTGCCAATCGAAGCGGTGCGTCATGCCGGTCTCCTGTGCCTGCGCCGATTCTGGCACCTGCGATCGCAAGACTCGTCTGGCAAGACCTGACCCCATCAAGCGAGATCCAGGCCGACCTGGATCGGCGGCGTTCGGCACATTCGCAACATAGATGTAACGCTTTGAAAGCACGCTGGCGCACGTCAACTCCGAGTCCGCAGGCCTCGTTGTGGAGGCACAAGTTCACCAACCCTGGAGCCCCCAGATGAAAGCACTGAAGACTGCACTGATCCCCTCGATGCTGGCCCTGATCGCCGCCGTCGCGACGGCCCAGCAAGCACCAGGGACGAGCGCAGCACCCGCTGCCCCCGTGAGCGCCGAGAAGGCGACCGCCGCAGCAGCTAGCACCACAAGTGCGCAGCCCGCAGCCAAGGCCGCGACAGACACCGGCAAGGCCGGCACCGCGACGGCGAGCACGCCAGCCGCGACAGCCCAGCCCGCCCCGGCCACGCCGACCAAGTCGACGGCCGCCGCGCCCAAGGCAGCACCTGTACCTGCCCCTGCACCGGCCACGAACACGGGCACGCAGACCAAGCCTGCCGAGACCAAGCCCCAGAGCTGAGGCTCCGGCATCTGCCCACACAAACCATTGCTGCAACCCAATTCCTTCACTCACGACGAGGACCTGACCATGAACGCCAAGACCACCCTGATCGCTTCCCTGCTGGCCCTGAGCGGCGCCGCCTTCGCCCAGGCTCCCGCCACCACGGCAGCGCCGGCCACGCCGGCCGCCAAGCCCGCCACGACCAGCCCGGCTGCCGCGCCGGCCACGGCGGCTCCGATGACCAAGCCCATGGCCGCTGCCAGCGCCGCGGCGCCGGCAGCGCCGATGGCTGAAAAGGCATCCGACGCCAAGCCCATGCACAAGGATGGGCACAAGGAGGCTCACAAAGCCGCGCACAAGGACGGCGGCAAGATGGGCCACAAGGACGGCGCGAAGGAAGCCGCCCCCGCCGCTGACGCCAAGCCCGCGACCAGCGCTGCTCCGGCCGCAGCCGGCAAGGCGGAAGCCAAGACCGACAACAAGAACGAGGCTGCCAAGAAGTAAGCCTCACCCCCAACCCTGCGGAATGTCCTGACGGCTTCGGCCGTCTTGAGCCGGCCCATCGTGCCGGCTTTTTTGCGTCCTCTGTACGCCGTCCGGCGCCTGCATCTCGCGCCGCCGCGCCGGCATTTCGCGGCACGCCATGCGCGCCCGTCGCAGCGCTGTCGCGCCGGGGTCGCTGCCTGCCTACGCTGCGTCTCATGTTCAAACCCTGACATGAGAGCACCATGACTCCACGCCTCCTGCGCAGCGCCCTTATCGCTAGCCTTGCAAGCCTTGCCGCCCTCAGCCTGACCGCCCACGCCCTGCCCGAGCCCGCCATGCAGACGGCGGTGGGCCAGTTCATGGCCGCCACCAAGGGCAAGACCGAGGCGACCGATCTCAGCATCGAGCAGTTCCAGGCGCTGCTCAAGACCGAACCCGGCCATCCGCTGCTGATGAGCTATCTGGGGGCGGCCACCACGCTCAAGGCGCGAGACGCCTGGGCACCGTGGAAGAAAGTGAGCTATGCCGAAGACGGTCTGGCCCAGATCGACAAGGCCCTGGGCCTGCTGGCGCCGGAGCATGAGCAGCTGCTCTACCAGGGCACCCCGGTCAGCCTGCAGACGCGCTTCGTGGCGGCCAACACCTTTCTGGGCCTGCCTGACATGTTCAATCGTGGCCCGCGCGGCAGGCAGCTGCTGGACGAGATCCAGGCCAGTCCGCTGTTCGGCAAGGCGCCCGGCGGATTCCAGGGTGCCGTGCTGATGCGTGCCGCCCGCCAGGCCGAGCAGTCCAAGCAGGCCGAACGGGCCAAGGCCTTGTTCCAGCAGGTCGTCGATCGTCAGCTGCCGCAGGCGTCCGAAGCGCAGGCGGCTCTGCGGAGCGTGCAGTGAAGGCCGCCGCCACCGTCATGGCCCTGCGGGGCATCCGCAAGACCTACCGGCTCGGCGCGCATGTGGTGCCAGCCCTGCAGGGTGTGGACCTGGATGTCCATGCCGGCGAGCTGCTGGCGCTGACCGGTCCTTCGGGCAGCGGCAAGAGCACCCTCCTCAACCTCTGCGGCCTGATCGACAGCCCGGATGAGGGTCAGGTCTTGCTGCAGGGCCGACCCGTCGACGCGCGGCGCGAGCTGGAGTCCACGCTGCTGCGGCGCGACGCCATCGGCTTCGTGTTCCAGAGCTTCAACCTGGTGCCGGTGATGACGGTCGCCGAGAACGTGGACTACCCGCTGTTCCTCGCCGGCGTCCCTGCCGCCGAGCGGCGCGCCCGGGTCGCCGAGGCCCTGGCCCAGGTCGGCCTCGCCGAGCATGCGGCCCACCTGCCGGACGCGCTGTCCGGCGGCCAGCGCCAGCGCGTGGCCATGGCGCGCGCCCTGGTCAAGCGACCCAGCCTGGTCATCGCCGACGAGCCCACCGCCAGCCTGGACTCGCACACCGCCGAGCAGGTGCTCGGTCTGATGCGCAGCCTGGCCCACGAGGCGGGCGCGGCCTTTCTGATTGCCACCCACGATGAACGGCTGACACGGCGCTGCGACCGCGTGATCAGCCTGCTGGACGGCCGCATCGTCCATGCGACCCGGCCCACCCGGCACCCCGACCCCCAGGAGCTTGCCGCATGAAAGCGCTGATGAAATGGATGCACTTCGCCTGGCTCAATGCCTTGCGCAACAAGCGCCGCTCGGCGGTGACCCTGTCCATCGCCGCCCTGGGCACGGCGGGCCTGCTGCTGGCCGGCGGCTTTGCGCTCTTCACCTATGAGAGCCTGGCCCAGTCCGCCGCGCGCAGCACCGGCCACCTGGTGTTGGGCACGCCCGCCCAGTTCGACAAGGACGAAGACACCCCGCTGCAGAACGGGCTGGACGACTGGGAGGCGCTGCGCAAGACCGTGCTGGCCGAGCCCGAGGTTCGCCAGGTGCTGCCGCGGGTGGAATTCACCGGACTGATCTCCAACGGGGAGAAGTCCACGGTGATGATGGCCAACGGCATCGACGCCGACGCCGAGTTCGCGGTCAAGGGCCCCTTCCTGCAGGTCAAGGCCGGGGAAGTGATCATGAGCCGCGATCGCCTGGTCGTGATGCTGGGCGAAGGCCTGGCCAAGAGTCTCAAGGCAGAGCCCGGCACCAGCCTGACCCTGCTGGCCAGCACCACGGCGGGCGCGCTCAATGCGGTGGACGTGACCGTGCGCGGCGTGGTCTCGACCGGCATTGCCGAGCTGGACAAGCGCCTGGTCTACGTCGACCTGCCAAGCGCCCAGGCCCTGCTGGCCACGCAGCGCGTCTCCACTCTGGGCGTCTTCCTCAAGGACATGGCCAGCACCTCGCCGCTGCAGCAGCGCCTGCAGGCGTCGAACAGTCGCCTGCAGGTCAAAACCTGGCTGGACTTGGCCACCTTCTACAAGGCCGTTCGCGACCTCTACAACCGCATCTTTGGCGCCCTGGGGCTGATCATTGCGCTGATCGTGCTCTTCGTGGTGGCCAATGCCATGGCCATGGCCATCATCGAGCGCACGCGGGAAATCGGCACCCTGCGTGCAATGGGCACCACGCCGCGCCAGCTGCTGACCACGCTCTCGCTGGAAGGCCTGGTGCTGGGCGGCGGCGGTGCCGTGCTGGGCGCCGTCCTGGCGCTGGGCATCAGCGTGCTGCTGCTGATGGTGCCGGTGATGATGCCGCCCCCGCCCGGGTCCACCAAGGGCTATCCGCTGCACATCGCCATCGACGCCGCCCTCTATGCCTGGACGCTGCTGGCCATGCTGCTGCTGACTTGCATCAGCTCCGCCCTGGTCGCCCGCAAGACCGTGCACCAGCCGGTGGTCGAGGCCCTGGCTCATGTCTGAACAACCGGAAAGAAGCCCATCATGAAGACGACCGCACGACTCGCAGCCCTGCTGGGCGCGCTGCTGATCAGCCCGTTTGCAGGGGCTCTGGAGGCCGCCGCGGTGCTCAAGAACGCCGATGCCTTTCGCACGGGCGGCGCCCAGCTGCAGCAGGTGGAGACCGAGGTCCGCGTGCTCCATGCCGATGGGTCGCTGGACAAAGAGCGCCGCTACACGGTGCTGACGCAGACCGAGCATCGCTCCCTCGTGCTGATGCGCAGTCCGGCCGAGAAAGGCCAGAAGGTGCTGATGCTGGGCGACGACTTCTGGCTGCTGATGCCCTCCAGCCAGCGCCCCTTGCGCATCACGCCGCTGCAGAAGCTGCTGGGCGACGCCTCCACCGGCGACGTGGCCACGCTCTCCTGGAGCGAGGACTACAGCGGCGAGCTGCTGGGCGAAGAGCGCTGCGGCGAGCAGGCCTGCCTCAAGCTGGGCCTGCAGGCCATGCGCAAGGGCGTCAGCTACCAGCGCATCCTGCTGTGGGTAGGCAAGACCCGGCACCAGCCCCTGCGCGCTGAGCTTTACGTGCAGTCGGACAAGCTCGCCAAGACCGCCGAGTTCCGCTACGAGAGGAATGACAAGGGCGAACAGCTGATCAGCGAGATGCTGCTGCAGGACGCGCTCTCTCAGCGCAAGCTGACCCAGGTGCGCTATCTGGCACGCAAGACGCGCGAGGCGCCCGAGGCCTGGTTCAACCCCATGTTCCTGGCCCGCAGCCCCAACCTGGAGTGACCCAGATGCGCCTGAACCCCGCCCTTGCGCCACTAGGCCTGGGACTGACCCTGCTTTGCCTGCCCGCCCAGTCCCAGGTACTGGACGACAGCAGCCTGCAACTGCGCAGCCAACTGCAGGCCAGCCAGCGCAATGACCAGGGTCCGCTGGCTCAGGCCGAGGCGCTGCAGCCAGGCATCAACGGCGGCGCGAGGCAAAGCCTGCTGCTCGAAGCCGAATGGAAAGCGCGCAGCGGCCCCATCAGCGCCACGCTCTATGCCCAGCACCTGCAGCGCGACCGGGCCGCGGCCAGCAGCCATGCTGCGGTCAACGAGCTGTACGCCTCGGGTGACTTTGGCGGCGCCGCAGGATGGCAGTACAGCCTGGGCCGCAAGACCGTCAGTTGGGATGTGGGCTATGCCTTCCGGCCCAACGACATGGTGGCGCAGGAGGAACGCCGCACCCTGGTCGGCAACTACAGCCGGGGCCGGCCGCTGCTGCAACTGGAACGCTTCAGCGCCGAAACGGCGTGGAGCCTGGTCTGGGTCAATCCCCTGCAGCACGGCGGCCAGGGCGGGGACGAAGAGGCGCTGGCCTTGCGGGTCTACCAACGCGCAGGCAGTTGGGACTGGCACGGCTTCGCCCGCTATGGACGCGAGCAGCACGCCAGCCTGGGCGCGGCCTGCTCCGTCGTCGCCAGCGACGCCCTGGAGCTGCATGCCTCCGTGCGCGTCAATGAGCGCAGCAGCGTTTGGCGGCTCGACCCGCAGGCGGCGCTGCCGAGCCCGGCGCTGCCCTGGCGCCGCGAACGGCAGGCCGGCAGCAGCCAATGGCTGCTGGGCGGCACCTGGACCAATGAAGAGCAGCTGAGCCTGCTGCTGGAGTATTGGTGGGATTCGCAGGCGCTGCCGGGCGCGGACTGGTCCGCCTGGCGTGAACGCGGCGCGCAACTGGAACGGCTGGCCCAAGCATCCCCGCCCGATTTGCGCCCGGCCTTGGCAGGCAACCTGGCCTGGCAGGCGCAGGGTTTTGCCAACAGCAGCCTGCAGCAGCACAACGTCTTTGCGCGGCTCAGCTGGGCTCGCGGGGCCTGGACCTGGGCCGGCGACGTGCTGTGGACGCCACAGGACGGCGGCCGCATCCTGACCGCATCCCTGGCCTGGCAGGGTGATCGCTGGAACCTGCAGGCGGGCCTGCGCCAATGGGCGGGGCCGGCCAGCAGCGCCATCGGCCAACTGCCCAGCCGGCGCCTGGCCTATGCTGCGGCGGCCTTGAGCTTTTGACCCGGGCGCAAGCGCCCAGCAAAAAGCCGGACACGCGGTCCGGCCTTCTGGTGGGTCAGGGCACGGCCCTCGGGTTCACGCCGTGGCGCTGACCAGGCGGATCACCCGGCGGGTCTGCGCCAAGGGCTCTGCCATCACGGCAGGCACCGGCGAGTGCTGCGCCAGGGCTTGCTCAAACACCTCGCGGGCGCAGTCGTGGCAGGCGCCGCAAGCAGAGGCCACACGCGTCTCGTCCTGCAGCACCTCGAAATTGTGTGTGCCCTCGGCGACGGCACGGCGGATGTCGCGGTCGGAAACTCGATGGCAGAGGCAGACGATCATGGCGGTCTGGCGGAAAAGCAGCGAAGCGTTGACTGAATGTTAACGCAAACGCGAACGTTTCTCAATTACAGATCGCACTGAAAGCTGCCGTGGCGCCAATTTCGCCACGGATGGGCCCGGGTCAGCGATGGCCGCCCGCCGTCAGGCGCGGGCAGCGCGGTGTCAGCTCTCGCCGTCTGAGCCCATTTGCGACTGCAGCCAGTTCTGCTCGCCGAGCTGATTGACCAGCTCGATCTGCGTCTCCAGGTGGTCGATATGCTCTTCGGTGTCAGCGAGGATGTCTTCCAGCACCTGGCGCGAGACATAGTCGCGCACGCTCTCGCAGTAGGCGATGGCTTCCTTCAGCAGCGGATGCGAGCCGGTCTCGATCTTGAGGTCGCAGTGCAGGATCTCCACCGCGTTCTCACCGATGTAGAGCTTGCCCAGGTCCTGCAGATTGGGCAGGCCTTCCAGCATCAGGATGCGATCCATCAGCTTGTCGGCATGCTTCATTTCCTCGATGGACTCTTCGTACTCATGCTTGGCGCGACGCTGCAGGCCCCAGTTTTTCAGCATGCGGTAATGCAGGAAGTACTGATTGATGGCGGTCAGCTCGTTCTTCAGCTGGGCATTGAGGTACTCGATGACCTTGGCATCACCTTTCATGGCGGGCTCCTGTTCGTCCTGTTTCGATTGTTCTGGCGCAAGCCGTCCGGTTGGCCTGATGCGAAGGCCGATTGTGGCGCCAGAGCGCGGCCCGTGCGCGCTCGACCCTGCAATCATTGACAGTGGTCGAAGACTTGCAATTGCGAATTATTCGCATTTATCATCCATACATGGATAAGCAAGCCCTCCCCGCCTCGACGCCCACACTGCCCCCCGCCCGCCTGCCGGCCAGCCCCGCGCCGCGCCGCTTGCGCAGCCAGGACCTGCTGGGCCAGGACCGTGAGCTCGAGATCGAGCATGCGGGCCAACTCTACCGCCTGCGCCTGACCAACCTGGGCAAGTTGATCCTCACCAAGTGAGGCGACTCGCCTCGCCGTCATCCGCTCATCGCAGCCAGCTGCCGCCAGCCGTTTTTTCGCCATCCGCACCGGCCTGGGCGCCCAGCCAGCAAGGGCAGCGCCCCGGTGCCTGCATACCGACAGGAGCCGTGCATGCTGACGCGCCCATCCCTTTCTTACCCTACTTACCCTTCCTCCTGCCCGCCGTTCTGCCCCCCCTCCTGCACCGGAGACCGCCGGGAGCTGCGCCATGTGTGAGCCGCGAAGCACCGGCGAGGCCGCTCCCAGCTTGTCCTTCGCCCCGCCCGAGTTGTCCATGCCCAACCATGTCCTGGGCTCGCGCCGGCGGCGGCTGTGGGAGCTGCCCCCCCAGGCGCTGTGCCCGGTGATCGGCGCCTGCCTGCCCCTGGCCGTGCTGCGCAAGCGCATCGGCAAGGCCTTGGGCGGCGAAGCCCTGGTGCAGGACTACGAACTGCACTGCGGAGCCATCCATGAGTGCAAGCAGCGCAGCCGCATCGCCGAGCTGCTGAACCGCGAACTGGACCAGCGCTACGCCCTGGCCGTGCGCCAGGCCACCAAGCTCAAAACCACCCTGCAGCTGCGCGACTGGTGGAAAGAGGCCGCCGCGGGCGCCGAGGTGGCTGGCGCCCTCTGGGCGACCCTGAGCCATCCCCGCTGCGACGGGCTGCTGCAGGACGAGGTGCTGCAGGACATCCACATGATCCAGCACCAGGTGGGCAGCTCGCATCGGGCCGACCTGCAGCGCATCCAGGCCCTGGCGCACGAGAACGGCGTGCTGGCCGCCGAGCTGGGCCGCGCCCAGCAGCGCAGCACCCAGCTGATTGCCGAGCGCGACCGCCGCATCGAGGAATTGCAGGCCCAGCAGATGCGCGCGCGTGCCGAGCTGGTGCTGCGGGACAGCCGGCTCGCGGCGCTGCAGGGAGAGCTCGACAGCCTCCACGCCGCCCAGCCCGCGCTGCGCCAGGCCCAAGTGCGCGAGCGCCAGCTGGCCGAGGGGCAGGAGCGCATTCGGCAGCTGGAACAGGAGCTGCAGCGCCTGCGCCGCGAGCTGCGCCAAACCCAGCAGGCTGCGGTGCCCCGCCCCGCCGAGGCCTTGCCGCCAGTGCGCAGCGAGGACGCGCCCGGCGACAGCGCGCCCGTGGTGCTGGAAGATCAGTCGGTGCTGTGCGTTGGCGGCCGGGCGGCGACGGTGCCGGTCTACCGCCGCCTGATCGAGGCCCGCGGCGCACGCTTTCTGCATCACGACGGCGGCGAGGAGCACGCCGTCACCCAGTTGGACGCCACCCTGGCCGCCGCCGACCTCGTCATCTGCCAGACCGCCTGCATCAGCCATGACGCCTACTGGCGGGTCAAGGAGCACTGCAAGAGGCATGGCAAGCGCTGCGTCTTCGTGGACCAGCCCAGCCGCAGCAGCCTGATGCGCGCCCTGGTTCAGCTGGCAGGCCCGGAGGAGACCGGCAGCCACGCGGTCGACACGGTGAACGCGGCACCGATGTCTTGACGGCCCGGGGTAGCCACCACCCCGCAAGGCCTGCATGATGTGAAGCAGCGTCGATATACAAATATATCTACAATATTCACATCAGAACATTGCGAGGCAACACCATGAGCACCCCTCTGCACCCTCTCTACATCGGCGGCGAATGGCTGGATGGCCCGCGCCTGCGCGACAACCTCAACCCCTCCGACACGCGTGACGTGGTCGGACGTTATGCCCAGGCGGACTCCGCCTTGGCCGAGCGCGCCATCGCCGCGGCGGCCGAGGCGGCACCAGCCTGGGGACTGAGCAGCCCGCAGGTCCGGGCCGACGCCCTGGACCGCATCGGCAGCGAGATCCTGGCACGCAAAGAGGAGCTGGGCACCCTGCTGTCCCGAGAAGAAGGCAAGACGCGACCCGAGGGCATCGGCGAGGTGGCGCGTGCCGGCGCCATCTTCAAGTTCTTCGCCCAGGAGGCCCTGCGCCTGCGCGGCGAGAAGCTGGCGTCGGTGCGGCCCGGCGTGGAGGTGGAGATCACCCGCGAGCCACTCGGTGTGGTGGGCCTGATCACGCCCTGGAACTTCCCTGCGGCCATCCCGGCCTGGAAGATGGCCCCGGCCCTGGCCTTCGGCAACACGGTGGTGTTCAAGCCGGCCGACCTCGTGCCCGGCTCGGCCTGGGCCCTGGCCGAAATCATCAGCCGCGCCGGTCTGCCGGCAGGCGTTTTCAACCTGGTGATGGGCCCGGGCTCCCAGGTGGGTCAGGCCCTGCTGGAGGACCGCCGGGTGTCTGCGATCAGCTTCACCGGCTCGGTGGGTACGGGCCAGCGCGTGGCGCAGGCGGCGGTGGCGCGCGGCGCCCGCTTCCAGCTGGAAATGGGGGGCAAGAACCCCTGCATCGTGCTGGACGACGCCGACCTGGACGTGGCGGTGAATGCCGTGCTGCAAAGCGCCTTTTTCTCCACCGGCCAGCGCTGCACGGCCTCTTCGCGCATCATCGTGCAAAAAGGCATCTACCCGCGCTTCGTCCAGGCGCTGGGCGAGGCGACCCGCGCCCTGCGCGTGGGCGACGCGCTGGACCCACAGACCCAGATCGGCCCGGTGGTTGACGAGGCCCAACTGGCCCAGGACCTGCGCTACATCGACATCGCCAAGGCCGAAGGCGCACGCCTGGTCTGCGGCGGCGAACGCCTGGTGCTGGACAAGCCCGGCTTCTATCTGCAGCCGGCCCTCTTCGCCGATTGCGACAACGCCATGCAGCACTGCCGCGAGGAGATCTTCGGCCCCGTGGCCAGCGTGATCCCGGCCGACAGCTATGAACATGCGCTGGCAATGTCCAACGACACGCCCTTCGGCCTCTCGGCAGGCATCTGCACCACCTCGCTGAAGCACGCCAGCCACTTCAAACGCCACGCGCAGGCCGGCATGGTGATGGTCAACGTGCCCACCGCCGGCGTCGACTACCACGTGCCCTTTGGCGGGCGCAAGGGTTCCAGCATGGGGCCGCGCGAGCAAGGCAGCTATGCGGCGGAGTTCTACACCACGGTGAAGACGGCGTACGTGCAGCCCTGAGGGCAGGGGCCTTGGCCAGCACCGAGTCAGGCGGGCCGTGTCCGTTCCGTTTGAATTCGTGCAAACAGCACAAACCACTTACATACCACCCCGACTGCGGGGATGGCTTGCAAGCGCAGGTTTCCTAGAATCCGCCCGCATCAAACACGGCCGTCAGCGCCGGGGCGTCGAAGGGAAACCATGCAAAATAGGCACAGGCATGCGGGCGCATGCCTACTCCATCCGGGCTGGATCTGCGGCTTGACTGGTCTTGTACTGGCACAAGGCGTGAACGCTGCGCCCGTCATCGACCTGGGCGTCGCCGCGCAGTACAGCGCCTTCGTTTTTGGCGACGTCAAGGCCGCCAATGACGTGGAAGGTCGATTGGCCGTGGGCGGATCGCTGACGGCCAATGGGCTCAGCGTGGGCTACCGCGCGCCGGCCGGCACCAGCGGCCCAGCCCTGGTGGTGGGCGGCGACGTACGCTTCACCAATGGCCGCATCTACTCGCCGGCCCCCGCGTCGGTGAAAGACTCCAGCGCGGGGGAAGGCAATCTGGTGCCCTGGGATCCGGGCCTGGCGCACTATGGCGACAGCTATGGCGTCTTCGGCGGCCAGAACAAGGGCTCGTCCGCTTATCTGGACCTGCGCGCCGAGCCCAAGATCAGCGGCGTGGTGGACTTCAAGGCCGCGCAGACCCAGCTGACGGCGCTGTCCGGCTCGCTGGCTGCCCTGGGCAGCACCGGCACCGTGGCCCAGCCCTGGACCGACATCAGCCTCAGCGGCAGCGGCAAGGCCGGCGCGGTCGAGGTGTTCGACATCCGCCTGGGCAGCAAGAACAAACTGGGCGCCAGCTGGGTGATGCCCAGCCTCCAGCTCAACAACGTGGCGGCCGACGCCTGGGTGGTGATCAACATCCTCAACGAAGGCGAGGTGCAGCTCACCGGCGCCTTCAGCGGCTTCAAGCCCATCCAGGAAGCACAGGGCAAGGTGCTGTTCAACCTGGCCCACGCCAGCAAGGTCAAGCTGGGCTGGGTGGACGGCAGCGTGCTCGCGCCCATGGCCGAGCTCTACGGGCAGGGCCATGTGGAAGGCACCGTGATCGGCGCGTCGATCTCGCAGGCCTTCGAGATCGGCTGGGAACCCTATACGCCGACGCCCAAACCGCAGGATGGCAGCAAGCTGCCCGAGCCGCAGATCGGCTGGCTCGCCGGCCTGGGCCTCGCCGCCGCGGCCCTGGTCTCGCGCCGACGCAAGAAGGCCTGATCGGCAAGCCCCGACAAAGCCAAAGGCCCTCCGCTGGAGGGCCTTCGTCATGGCGGCTGCGGGGTGCTCGTCAGTGGATCGCCGGGATCTGGCGCAGCGCCTTGACGGCCCCCTCGCCCATGGCGGCGCCAAAGCGTTTGGCCAGCCGCTCGGCCACGTTGTCGCGCGGGGTGTAGTCGATCACCTCTTCGGCCCTGATCACCTCGCGGGCCACGAAGTCCAGGTTGCCGGTGCCGTCGGCCAAGCCCAGCTTGACGGCCTCCTCGCCATTCCAGAACAGGCCCGAGAACATCTCGGGCGTTTCCTTGAGGCGTTCGCCTCGCCCCTCGCGCACCACGGCGATGAACTGCCTGTGGATCTGGTCCAGCATGACTTGGGCGTAGGCCTTCTGGCGGGGGTTTTCGCGCGAGTAGGGGTCCAGCATGCCCTTGTTCTCGCCTGCGGTGAGCAGGCGGCGCTCGATGCCGAGCTTGTCCATCAGACCGGTGAAGCCGAAACCGTCCATCAGCACACCGATGGACCCCACGATGCTGGCCTTGTCCACGTAAATCTCGTCCGCGGCGGCGGCAATGTAATAGGCCCCCGAAGCACAGATCTCCTCCACCACCGCATAGACTTTCTTGCCATGCTTGGCCTTGAGGCGGCGGATCTCGTCGTAGACGATGCCTGCCTGCACCGGGCTGCCGCCGGGCGAATTGATGCGCAGCACCACGGCCTGCGCGCCCTGGTCCTCGAAGGCGCTGCGCAGCGCCGAGAGCATGAGTTCAGCGCTGGCTTCGGTGTCGGCGGCGATCTCCCCACGCACCTCGACCAGGGCCGTGTGCGGCGTGTTGGGCGCCGTCACATGGTGGGGCTGGTAGAACAAGGCCCAGAACAGGAGTACGAGCAGGCTCAGCCACAGCAGCCGGAAGAAGGTGCGCCAGCGCCGCTCGGCGCGGCGGTCCCGCAGGTAGTCGCGGGCGACCTGGGCCAGCAGTTGCTCATAGGCGCCGCCTCCGGCGGACGCCGGCATGGCGCCGGCCGGCGGTCCGTCGGGCTTCGCGGGTTCAGGCGCGGTGGCTTTGAGCATGTCTTCGGGCCGGGGCGTGGCATCGGGCAGGATGCGCGGCTGATCGTCGTTGGGGTTCATGGTGATGCTTGCGGTGCGTGCGGCCCTCGGGGCCAGCGGCCGGGATCGCGCTTGCTGCGTCGTTCTCGAGGCCGTTCCGGGATGCGGTCATTCCTTGGGGGCCGGCTTGGTATCGCGACTAGGATACCAATAGACCTTGCCCTCGCGCTCCCTGACCTCGATTCTGTGCAGGCCGATGCGTCCGCACATGCCGGTCACGCAGCGGCCGGAGAGCGGGTCATACACGGCGCCGTGGATGGAGCAGATGATGTAGCGCTTCTCGCTGTCCAGGAACTCGCCTTCCTGCCAGTCCATTTCGGTGGGCACGTGCGCGCAGCGGTTGAGGTAGGCCACGGCCTGGCCCTCGAAGCGCAGGGCGAAGGCGCTGGCCGGCTGGCCGTACTGCAGCACGTCAAAGCAATAGGCCTTGCCGCGCTCCTGGAGGTCTGCGGAGTCGCACAGCAGCAGCCCCTGCGCCTCGGGGGGCGGGGTCGCAGGGATCATGTCGGAGGGGTTCATGAGGGCTCGCGCGCCAGGCGCCGTAAGGTCTCAGGCATGCTTCAGCAGCCAGTCCTGCAGCTCTGGCACGGAGTGGGCGATGTGCACGGTCTCATAGGCTTCGAACTGCTCGGGGTCATGGGCACCATAGCCCACGCCCAGCGCGGCGCAACCCGCATTGCGCGCCAGCTGCAGGTCATGCGTGGTGTCGCCGATCATCAAGGTGCGCTCCGGCTCAACGCCAAATTCGCGCATCAGCTCTTCCAGCATCAGGGGATGCGGCTTGCTCTGGGTCTCGTCGGCGGTGCGGCTTGCATCGAACACCCCGTGCAGCGCCACGTGGCGCAGCGCCTCGTTGAGTCCGCTGCGGCTCTTTCCCGTGGCGATGGCCAGCCAATGGTGACGGGCCTTGAGCGCCTGCAGCAGGGGCTCGACACCCGCGAACAGGCACAGCGCCTCGTGCTGGGCGAAGTAGTGCTTGCGATAGGCCTGCCCCATCTCGGCGTAGCGCACGCGCGGCAACTCCGGCGTGGCAATGGCCAAGGCTTCGTAAAGGCCCAGGCCAATCACGTGCGCAGCGCGCTCGGCCGGCGGCACCGGCAGACCCAGGTCGGCCGCGGCCCCCTGGATGGCCTGCACGATCAGGGCCGTGGAGTCGAACAGCGTGCCGTCCCAATCGAACACGATGAGGTCATAGCGCTGGGGTCGCTGCGTTGTCATGGGTGGGGTTCTTTGCGCTGGGTTTCGAAGGGATGTTGGCGCAATTGGCGCAGCAGCAGCTCACAATCCTCGGGCAAGGGTGCCAACAATTCGATGTCCCGGCCCCCGTCAGGATGGCTGAAGCGCAGGCGGCGGGCGTGCAGGAACATGCGGTCGAAGCGCAGGCCGGGCAGCGTCTCGCCGCGCGCCAGGGCCTTGTTGGCCTCGAAGTCGCCGTATTTCGGATCCCCCACGATGGCATGGCCCGCCTGGGCCAGGTGGACCCGGATCTGGTGGGTGCGACCGGTCTTGATGGTCACGTCCACCAGACTGAAGCCAGGCAGTCCCTCGGCCAGCTTCACGAGGCTGATGGAACGCTTGGCCTGCTCGGCGCCCGGGTCGTGGGAGGAACTCACCGCGCGCACCCAGCGCTCGCCGTCCGCGCCGACGAACTTCAGCAAGGGCACGTCGATCACCGTCTGCCCTTTGGGCCAGGCGCCCCAGACCAGCGCGGCATAGGTCTTGCCCGTCTCGCGATCGCGGAACTGGTCCTGCAGGGCATTGAGGGCGCTGCGCTTCTTGGCGATGAGCAGCAGGCCTGAGGTTTCCTTGTCCAGGCGGTGTACCAGTTCCAGGAACTTGGCCTGCGGGCGGGCCTGACGCAGTTGCTCGATCACGCCGAAGCTGACGCCGGAGCCGCCGTGCACGGCCACGCCGGCGGGCTTGTTGATGGCGATCAGGTGATCATCCTCGTAGACCACGGGGAACTCGCGCGCCGGCACCGGCGCCTGCGTCTGGCTGCAGCGCTCGGGCAGGCGCACCGGCGGCACGCGAACCTGGTCGCCCAGTTCCAGGCGGGTGTCGGCCTGGGCCCGGCCCTTGTTGACCCGCACCTCGCCGGCCCGGATCACGCGATAGACGTGCGTCTTGGGCACGCCCTTGAGCACCTTCAGCAGGAAGTTGTCCAGACGCTGGCCGGCCGAGCCTTCGTCGATGGTGAGCCATTGCACGGCAGGCGCGGTTTTGGGCGCGGCGTTTGTCCCCTTCGCTGGGGACGCCGCCGTCGCGGGCATGACGGCTCCGATGGGCGACCTAACACCCGATCGCGGTGTTTCGCCCGGTTTCATCGTGGTGGACGCCTTCTTGCGACCGGGCTGCGGGGCATTCGGTTGGCGCTTGGCACCATGGTCGCTTCCCGAACTCGGGCTGCGACCTTTAGCCCCTATAATCTTCCGTACCACGATTGCGTTCTAAGTATTTGATTTTTCTGATTTTACCTGCGGGTGAGCCGTGGGGATGCAAAGAACGCAGGGGTGGTAGGGCCTGGAACAGGCGGTCCGCGGCGCAAGCCGCCGCCCGATTTCCGAGGTCCTCAAAATTTGGTGAAGCAACGTGTCTGCCTGCCCGGCGGGCCCTGTCCCCAAGCGACAGCGGCGGTCGGTAGGCCGGCACGGAAGAGCAACGCAGTACGGACCACGCCAGTTCGAGGGGCTACAGCTCCGCGATCGGCACGAATAAGGTTTTTCATCGTGTGAGGCCGCCCGGTCAAGAGCCGGAGGCCTCATGCCAGCGCCCAGCAGTTCCCCGCGGATGAATCCCAGCAATCCCCCCACCCCCCGCCGCATGCGTGCGCAGCCCCGGTCGCTGACCGGCTGCCTGCCGCGCATTTGCCGTGGCCGGGTCGCGCCAACGATGGTGGCGCGTTCACGGGAGGGAGGCTCCGCGCCCCCTGTTGAAGCGCACGCGCCAACGCTGCCGGCCTGATCGCGAGCTTTGCGATCTCCAGCAGTCCAGGGCGATTCCTTCCTCGGTTCCACCGCGTTTCTCGTGCTGATGTCGGTCGCCCGCGGGTTCACGCCCCGTGCGATGTGGTGCTGCGCGCCGTACTGCCCTGGCCATGGCCAGTGTGGACGGCGTGTAAGGAGAAACGATGAAACGCATGCTGATCAATGCGACGCAGCCGGAAGAACGGCGCCTCGCAATCGTTGATGGCCAGAAACTGCTGGACTTCGAAACCGAAATCGAAGGCCGCGAGCAGCGCAAGGGCAACATCTACAAGGCCGTCGTGACGCGGGTCGAGCCCTCGCTCGAGGCCTGCTTCGTGGACTACGGCGAGGACCGCCACGGCTTCCTGCCCTTCAAGGAAATCTCGCGCCAGTACTTCCGCGAAGGCACGGACGTGCGCTCGGCCAAGATCCAGGACGCGATCAAGGAAGGCCAGGAACTGCTGGTCCAGGTGGAGAAGGAAGAACGCGGCAACAAGGGCGCCGCCCTGACCACCTTCATTTCTCTGGCCGGCCGCTACCTGGTGCTGATGCCCAACAACCCCCGCGGCGGTGGCGTCTCGCGCCGCATCGAGGGCGAGGACCGTGAGGAGCTCAAGGAGAACCTCGACCAGCTCGACTACCCCAAGGGCATGAGCCTGATTGCCCGCACTGCCGGCATCGGCCGTACTGCCGCCGAGCTGCAGTGGGACCTCAACTACATGCTCAAGCTCTGGACGGCGATCGACGACGCCTCCCGGGGCGGCAAGGGCGCCTACCTGATCTACCAGGAAAGCTCGCTCGTCATCCGCGCGATCCGCGACTACTTCACCGCCGACATCGGTGAGATCCTGATCGACACGGACGACATCTACGAGCAGGCCCACCAGTTCATGAACCACGTGATGCCGGACAACGCGCATCGCGTGAAGCGCTACCGGGATGACGCCCCGCTGTTCAGCCGCTTCCAGATCGAGCACCAGATCGAGACGGCCTTCAGCCGCACGGTGAACCTGCCCTCCGGCGGCGCCATCGTGATCGACCACACCGAGGCCCTGGTCTCGGTGGACGTCAACTCGGCGCGCGCCACCCGCGGCGGCGACATCGAGGAAACCGCGACCCGCACCAACCTGGAAGCGGCCGACGAGATCGCCCGCCAGATGCGCCTGCGCGACCTGGGCGGCCTGATCGTCGTGGACTTCATCGATATGGAGGAGTCCAAGAACCGCCGCGAAGTCGAGCAGCGCCTGCGCGACGCCCTGCGCCAGGATCGCGCCCGCGTGCAGTTCAGCTCCATCAGCAAGTTCGGCCTGCTGGAACTGAGCCGCCAGCGCCTGCGCCCGGCCCTGAGCGAAGGCAGCCACATCACCTGCCCGCGCTGCAACGGCACCGGCCACATCCGCGACACGGAAAGCTCCGCGCTGCAGATCCTGCGCATGGTCCAGGAAGAGTCCATGAAGGACAACACCGCCGCCGTGCACGTGCAGGTGCCGGTGGAGGTGACCAGCTTCCTGCTGAACGAGAAGCGCACCGAGATCACCAAGATCGAGCTCAAGCAGCGCGTGACCGTGCTGCTGGTGCCCAACAAGCACCTCGAGACGCCCAACTACAAGCTGGAGCGCCTGCGCCATGACGACCCCCGTCTGGAGAACCTGCAGGCCAGCTACACCATGATCGAGGAGCCGCAGGACGAGGTGGGCATCACCCGCCGCGGCGGTGACGACAAGGGCAAGAGCAAGCAGGAGCCCGTGATCAAGGGCATCCTGCCCGAGCAGCCCGCGCCTGTGGTGCCGCCCAAGCCCGTGGCGGCGCCCGCAGCGCCGGCTGCCACCGCGCCTGCTGCGGCAGCCTCGTCGGCCACCGGCTCGGGCTTCTTCGGCTGGCTCAAGAAGATCTTCGGCAACGGCGAGACGCCGGCCGAGGAAGCCAAACCCGCCGAGACCGAACGCAAGGACGGCGCCAAGCGTGAAGGCCGCGAAGGCGGTCGTGACGGCCGCCGCCGCGAGCGTGGCGAGCGTGGCGAGCGCGGCGAGCGCGGTGACCGCAAGGAAGGCAAGGGACGCGGCGAAGGCAAGGACGGCCAGCGCGGTGAGCGTGCCGAGCGTGGGGAACGCGGCGAGCGCGGTGAGCGTGCCGAGCGTGGGGAACGCGGCGAGCGCGGCCGCCGCAATGAGCGCGGCGAACGCAACGAGGCCGCATCGCCGGAGGCCACGCGTCCGGAACGTGCCGAACGTGGTGAACGTGGTGAAGGCCGCCGCAACCGCGGCGAGCGAGGTGAGCGCCAGGAGCGTCCGGCCGCCGAGGTCCAGGCCCTGGTCGAGACCACGGGCGTCGAGTCGCCAACCGCCTTCCAGGACACCATCCCGGACGGCATGGCGCCCGAGGCCGCCGGCGATGACCGCCAGGGCCGCCGCCGCCGCCGTCGTGGTGGCCGCGACCGCGAAGACCGTGCCCAGGATGCTGGCAGCGACACGCTGACGGCCGGCGACATGCAGCAAGCCGCGCAAGCCGTTGAGGCAGACGCCGGCGCCATGCCGGCAGAGGCCCCGGCTCGCGAGGCCGCCGCTGAACCATCGGCGGAAGCCCCGGGCGAAGCCGGCCAGGGCGAGGAAGGCCGCGATGGTCGCCGCCGTCGCAGCCGCGATCGTTATCGCCGCGACCGTCGCGATGGCCAGGCTGCTGAAGGCGCTGAAGGCGTCGAAAACGCAGCGCCGCAGCAGCTGGAACTGGTGAGCGAAGCCGCCGACGCCACGAATGAGGCGTCGCCCGCCGCGGCAGTGCCTGCGCAGGCCGCTGCAGCGCCGGCCCCGACCGAAGCCCCGGAGCAGCCCGCCGCAACAGTGGCCGCCATCGTGGTGCCGACCTACAGCCTGCCCCTGGGCGATCTGCATGGCATCGCCGAGGCCGCTGGCCTGCAGTGGGTGAACTCTGACGCCGACAAGGTGGCCGCCGCCCAGGCTGCCATCGCTGCCGAGCCCGCGCCTCTGCACGTGCCGCGCGAACGCCCGCCCGTGCTCAAGCTGGATGAGGGCCCGCTGGTGCTGGTCGAGACCCGCAAGGATCTGGCCCAGGTCAAGCTGCCCTTCGAACTGCAGGGCTGAAAAGCCCCCGATTGCCGGCCCTGAGCCGGCCCCGATCACGCCGCCGAGGCTTGCGCCCGGCGGCGTTTTTTGTTTTCCTTTCGCCCGCTGCCGGCTGCCGCAGCGCATCTCCTGCCCAGGTCTTGCCCATGTCCTGCGCACGGTCAGCCGTCGCCGACAGCGCATGCCGGATGAGCCCGGCACCGGCGTGCCGTCGAAGCATCGGCCGGGCAGAGCCACCGCCTAGGGTTGGCACCCTTTTCCCCACCGCCTTTTCGCCTACAGTGGCAGCCCTGCTGCACCCCAGCACCGCCGCCGCCGCGGGCAACCCGCCCGCCGCCCGACACAAGGACTCTGACCGTGACCCAGACAGCCAGCACCGCGGCACCCAAGATGCCGCCGCAAATCCCCTACATCATCGGCAACGAAGGATGCGAGCGCTTCAGCTTCTACGGCATGCGCAACATCCTGACGGTCTTCCTGATGACCAGCCTGCTGATGGCCATCCCCGAGGACCTGCGCAAGGCCGAGGCCAAGGAGGTGTTCCACACCTTCGTGATCGGCGTGTATTTCTTCCCGCTGCTGGGCGGCTGGATCGCCGACCGCTTCTTCGGCAAGTACAACACCATCTTCTGGCTGAGCCTGCTGTATTGCTGCGGCCATGCCTGCCTGGCCATCTTCGAGAAGAACATCACCGGCTTCTACACCGGCCTCTTCCTCATCTCACTGGGCTCGGGCGGCATCAAACCGCTGGTGAGCTCTTTCGTGGGCGACCAGTTCGACAGCAGCAACCGCAGCCTGGCCCAGAAGGTCTATGACGCCTTCTACTGGATCATCAACTTCGGTTCCTTCTTCGCCTCGCTGCTGATGCCCATCTTCCTGAAGCAGTTCGGCGCCGCCGTGGCCTTCGGCATTCCCGGCGTGTTGATGGGCATTGCCACGCTGATCTTCTGGAGCGGTCGCAAGAAGTACGTGCACACGCCGCCAGTCGCCCATGATCCGCACAGCTTCCTCAAGGTGGTGATCACCGCGCTCGAGAGCGGCGGCCCCGGTCTAGTCGTGGCCTTGATCGGGCTGGCCGGCGCGGTGGGCAGCTTCCGGCTGATGGAGCAGATCGGCTTCGTGGCCAGCTTCTGCCTGGCACTGGTGCTGCTGATGGGCTTTGGGGGCGCCGGTGCGGCGCTGCAGCTGCGCAAGGCCGCCATCGCACATCCGCCCGCGGCCATCGAAGGCGTGCGTGCCGTGCTGCGCCTGCTGGTGCTCTTCGCGCTGGTGACGCCCTTCTGGTCCCTTTTTGATCAGAAGGCCTCGACCTGGATCCTGCAGGCCGACCAGATGAGCAAGCCCGAATGGTTCCAATCCTCGATGATGCAGGCGCTGAACCCGGCGCTGGTGATGATCCTCATCCCCTTCAACAACCTGGTGCTCTACCCCATGCTGGAACGCATGGGCCTGCGCATCACTGCCCTGCGCCGCATGGGAGCAGGCATCGCGCTGTCGGGCGTGGCCTGGATCGTGGTGGGCGGCCTGCAGCTGTGGCTGGATGACGGCCACACTGTGAGCATCGTCTGGCAGATCCTGCCCTATGCCATCCTGACGCTGGGCGAGGTGCTGGTCTCGGCCACCGGCCTGGAGTTCGCGTACAGCCAGGCGCCGCTGCCCATGAAGGGCGTGATCACCAGCTTCTGGAACCTCTCGGTCACCATCGGCAACCTCTGGGTGCTGCTGGCCAACAGCAGCGTCAAGAGCGAGGGCGTGACCAGCTACATCAAGGCCACCGGCTACAGCGTGACGGCCTTCCAGATGTTCTTCTTCGCGGGCTTCGCGCTGCTGGCGGCGCTGCTCTTTGGCCTGTATGCGCGCGGTTATCGCATGCAGGACAACTACCGGAAATGAGTGTCGCCGGCCCATGCCGGCATCGCCATGTCAAGGACGGCCTGCACCGCGGCACCGCAGTGGCAGGCCGTTTTCAATGCCGCAAGCCGGCGCTCAGCCTTGCAGCTGCTGCAGCGCCAGGTGGTAGCCGGGCTCGTGCATCAGTTCATCCCAGCTCAGCGGTGCCTGCTGGGACAGCAGGCGCTGGCGCCGCCCCTCGCTTTCCAGGCTGGGCTGCCAGTGTCCTTGCAGCGCAGCGTCTTCCAGGGACTGCAGCACCTCGTCCAGCACGCGACCGCCCTCTTCCACCGACTGATTGCACAGCAGGGCGATGTCGCAGCCGGCGTGCAGGGCCGTGATGGCGGCCTCGGCAAAGCCGATCTCGCGGCCTTCGAGCACGCGCGCGCCGCGCATGCCAAGGTCGTCGCTGAAGATCAGCCCCGCAAAGCCCAGGCGCTCACGCAGGATGTCCTGCAACCAGCGCGGTGAGAAGCCGGCCGGCCGCGCATCGACCTTGGGATAGATCACGTGCGCCGGCATCACGGCCGCCAGGCTCAGGTGCAGCCATTCGAAGGGTTTGGCGTCCTCGGCCAGGATGGCCTTGAGGCTGCGCTTGTCGACCGGCACGTCCACATGCGAGTCGGCCTTCACGAAACCGTGCCCAGGGAAATGCTTGCCGCAGGCACCCATGCCGGCGATCAACTGGCCGTGCGCCACGCTCTTGGCCAGCAAAGCCACCACGCGCGGGTCGCGATGGAAGCTGCGGTCGCCGATCACCGAGCTCTCGCCGTAGTCCAGGTCCAGCACCGGCGCGAAGCTCAGGTCCACGCCGCAGGCGCGCAGCTCCATGGCCATCACATAGCCCAGGGCCGTGGCAGCCTGCGTGGCGCGCAGCGCGTCTTGCATCCACAGTTCGCCCAGGGTGCGCATGGCCGGCAAGGGCGTGAAGCCATCGCTGCGAAAACGCTGCACGCGCCCGCCTTCCTGGTCCACGGCGATGAGCAGATCGGGCCGCAGCGATTTCAGCTCGCCGCACAGGGCCGTCAGCTGGGAGCGGCTCTCGAAGTTGCGGGCAAAGAGGATCAGCCCGCCGACCAGCGGGTGGCTCAGGCGCTCTCGCTCCTGCGGGCGGAGCGTGGTGCCGGCGATGTCCAGCATCAAGGGGGCGTGGTGCAGCATGTCCATGCGCGTGCTTTCTAGGTGAAGAGAACGGGCCCTTGGGTAAGCGCCCAGGCCAATGCGAGGGCCTCGTGTTGCTTGATGAAGGGGTCCTTGCCATCCATATAGGCATCGATGTCCTCTGGATGGGCCATCGCGAGGGCCTGCTTGAGCGCGCCATAGGCCGCCGCCACTTCAGCATGCGCGATCAGGTAGTCGCGAAAGGCCAGGTGGCGCCGCACCTCGTGATGGCCGGCCGTGAACGCATGCAGGTGATGACTGCGCTGCCCCAGGGCGTCCGACTTTCGGAAATAGCGGCGCCCCGGCAAGCCGTACTCACCCAGCGCTTCGTAGCCCGCGGCGACAAGCGCTTCGCTGCCGGCGTCCAGCCTGGCCAGGTCCGGCACCTCCAGCAGCATGTCGATGATGGGCTTGGCGGCAAGACCTGGCACCGATGTGCTGCCGATGTGGTGCAGCCCGTGGACACAGCGGCCCAGCAGCGCGCGCAGCGACAGCGCCTCGGCCTCGAAGGCCACCGGCCATGCGGCCTGGTAGGGCAGCACGCGCACGGCCACTGTCACGGCCACGCTCACGGCTGCGGCGCACCGGGCAGCGCCGATGCCCGGCCTGTCTCGACCACCACGAAGGAGGTCGCATAGTCCGTCTCGTCGCTGACGGTGACATGGGCGCGCAGGCCGCGTGCCTCGAACCAGGTCTTCAGCTCGCCATGCAGGCGGATCTCCGGCTTGCCGCTGGCCGCCTTGACGATCTCGCAGTCACGCCAGGTCATGGGCATGCGCATCCCCATGCCGATGGCCTTGGAGAAGGCTTCCTTGGCCGAGAAGCGGGTCGCCAGGTAGGCGACGCCGCGAGCCTGGACGCGGGCGCTTCGCTCGCGGAAGACTTCGATCTCATGCGGGCCCAGCACCTTCTCGGCAAAGCGCTGTCCGCGGCGCTGCAGGGTGTCGGCGATGCGCCGGATGTCGCAGACGTCAGTGCCGATGCCGTAGATCATGTCAAGACTCCTCGACGCCGGTGGCTGCTGCAGCTCTCAGGCGTAAGCCCGCTGAATGCTGCGCTGGTAGTCGCGCACGGTCTCGGCATAACCCAGTTCCAGCGCGTCGGCGATCAGGGCGTGGCCGATGGACACTTCAAGCACCCCCGGCACCGCCTTCAGAAAGGCGGTCAGGTTGGGGCGGTTGAGGTCGTGACCGGCGTTGATGCCCAGCCCCAGGGCCAGCGCCGCCTCGGCGGTGGCGGTGAAGCCCGCCAGCACCTCGGCCTCGCGCGGCGTGCCGAAGGCGCTGGCGAAGGTCTCCGTGTAGAGCTCGATGCGGTCGGCCCCCAGTGCCGCGACATGGCTCATGGCCGCCGGGATGGGGTCCATGAAGAGGCTGACGCGCACACCCAGCGCCTTGCATTCGGCGATCAGCGGGCGCAGACGTTCCATGTCCGCCGGCAGGTTCCAGCCATGGTCGGAGGTGAACTGGTCTTCGGCATCGGGCACGAAGGTCACCTGGTGCGGCCGAACCTGACGCACGAAGTCCATCAGGTTCTGCGTGGGGTTGCCCTCGATGTTGTACTCGGCCTGGGGCCAGGTCTTGAGCAGGGTGGCCAGCTCATGGACGTCTTCGGTGCGGATGTGGCGGCCATCGGGCCGCGGATGCACGGTGATGCCCTGGGCGCCCGCCTGCAGGCACAGCTCTGCCGCGCGCGTCACGCTGGGGATCCCCAAGTGCCGGGTGTTGCGCAGCAGCGCGACCTTGTTGACGTTGACGGACAGCGCGCAGCGGCCTTCGTGGCGCAGGGCTTCGGGAGCGACCAGGGGATTCATGGCATCAGTCCAGCAGTTTTTGCAGATCCAGCATCACCGCGCGGGTCCGCAGCGGCTTGTGGCCCAGATGATAGTGAAGCAGGCCGCGCAGACAGGCCTTGAGCGCGGGCAGGCAGTCGGCACAGGCCTGCTGCAGCGCGGCCTGCGAACCATGCAGCAGTGCGGCCTGCAGCTGGATCAACTGGGACGCGCCGAAGGCCGGCGCGTCATGGCTCAGGGTGCAGACGCCCATTTCGGGGCCGAGCATGTAGAGCCGCTCCGGGTCCAGCGCACGCTGCGTCTGGGTGACCAGGCTGAGGTCAGGCAGCAGGCCCAGGTCTGCCAGCAGTCGCAGCTCGAAGGCGCGCAGCGCGGCCTGGCTGCGCTGGTCTTCGTCTTCGCTCAGCAGCGGGAGCGTGGCGGCATAGGCGTCGAAGATGCGGGGATGCGGATCCTGCCGGGCCAACAGCTTCAGCAGCAGCTCGTTGAGGTAGTAGCCGGCGAACAGGGCGGCGCCCGTAGGCAGGGGGTGGCCGCCGGCCCACTCGGCGCTGCGCAGGGTCTGGACCTCGGCTTCGCTGCGCTCGTCCCGCGCGGGCTTGCTCAGGCCCACCTGCAGGCGCTGGAAGGGCAGCAGCACCGATCGCAGCTGCGAATACGGCCGCTTCGCGCCCTTGGCGACCACGGCCAGCCGGCCCTGCTCGCGGGTGAAGAGGTCCAGGATCAGGCTGGTCTCGCTCCAGTCGTAGTGATGCAGCACGAAGGCCGGCTGCGTGCTGGGCAGTCGAGGGGCGCGGGTGACCATTCAGGGTCGCCGCGGCCACTCACTCGTAGCCATAGGTGCGCAGATGCTCTTCGTTGTCCGCCCAGCCTGAGCGGACCTTGACCCACAGCTCGAGGAAAACGCGGCCGTCCATCAGGTGCTCCAGCTCCTGGCGCGCCTCGGAGCCGATGCGCTTGAGCCGCTCGCCACCCTGGCCGATGATCATGCCCTTGTGCGCGTCGCGCTCCACCACGATGGAGGCCGAGATGCGGCGCAGCTCGCCTTCGTCTTCCCACTTGTCGATCACGACGGTGGAGGTGTAGGGCAGCTCGTCGCCGGTCAGGCGGAACAGCTTCTCGCGAATGATCTCGCTGGCCAGGAAGCGCTCGGAGCGATCAGTCAGGGCGTCCTCGTCATAGAACCAGCCCTGCTCGGGCAGATAGGGCTTGAGGATCTTGAACAGGCGCGTGACGTCGGCCTCCTTGCGCGCCGACAGGGGCACGAACTCCGCGAAGTTGCGGCGCTCCGCCATGGCCTTGAGCCACGGCGCCAGCTCGGCGCGGCGGTGCACGGCATCCAGCTTGTTGGCGATCAGCACGACCGGCTTGTTCTCGGGCAGCAGGGCCAGCACCTTGGCATCGTCCAGTCCGAAGCGGCCGGCCTCAACGACGAAGAGCACCAGGTCCACGTCGCCCAGCACGCCGTGTACCGTGCGGTTCAGATTGCGGTTCAGCGCCGCGTTGTGCTTGGTCTGGAAGCCCGGGGTGTCGACGAAGACGAACTGCGCCTCGTCCATGGTGCGCACGCCGGTGATGCGGTGGCGCGTGGTCTGGGCCTTGTCCGAGGTAATGCTGACTTTCTGCCCCACCAGAGCATTGAGCAGGGTGGACTTGCCCACATTGGGCCGGCCCACGATGGCGATGAGGCCGCAGCGCTGCGGCAGCCCGGATTCGGGCGCGGTGTCGTTCATGTCTGTGACCTTTGGAGCGCCTGCAGGAGGCGCATGTGTATCGCGCGTGGATGGCTCGCCCGTCAAGACGACAGCGCGGACCCGGGCTTGTCCCGCGCCATCAGTTCCTCAAGCATACGCTTGGCGGCATCTTGTTCAGCAGCTCGGCGCGAGCGGCCTTCGCCGCGTTTGCCCAACCCCAGGGCCGGCACCGCGCACTCGACCTCGAAGGTCTGGGCGTGCGCCTGGCCGCGGGTCTCGATGATGCGGTAGACGGGCACGGCCAGGCGGCGTGCCTGCAGCCATTCCTGCAGGGCCGTCTTGGCGTCCTTGGCCCAGGTGTCGCTGGCGGAGGTGTTGATCAATTCGCCCAGCAGCTTGCGCACGATCTCGCGGGCGGCCGGATAGCCGCCATCGACGAACGCGGCGCCGATGATGGCCTCGGTGGCGTCGGCCAGGATGGAGGCGCGCTGCGCACCGCCCCCCCGCGCCTCGCCTTCGCTCATGCGCAGCACCTGAGGAAGACCCAGTCCCAACGCCAGCTTGTGCAGACTCTCCTCGCGCACCAGGTGCGCGCGGATGCGGGTCAGGTCGCCCTCGTCGGAGCCTGCATAGCGTTCGTAGAGCAGGCTGGACACCGCCAGGCTGAGCACAGCGTCGCCGAGGAACTCCAGCCGCTCGTTGTGATCGGCGCCAAAGCTGCGGTGGGTCACGGCCCGCTGCAGCAGTCCGCTGTCCTTGAATTGGTAGCCCAGCCTCGACTGCAGGGCATCCATGGGATGGCTCATGGCGCTGGCAGGCGTCTCAGCGAGACTGCCCCTCGTACTTGATCAGCAGGGACACCGGTCCGAACAGATCCACCTGCTTGTCGTAGGCAAAGCTGATGCGAACCTTCTCGTCTTCCTTGGTGATCACCAGGTCTTCCGAACTGATGCTCGTGATCGAGTACTCGATCTGCTTGATCCGGTCGAACTCGGCTCGGGCGAGCGGCACGGTGGCGGGGTTGCCGCGGGCAATCTTGTCCACCGCGTGCTGGATGGTGTAGTACTCCATCACGGTCGGGATGGTGCGGGCGGCGATCAAGCCCGTGAAGGACAGAACCACGGCCCAGAACAGCAAGCCCAACAAGCTGATGCCTGACTGGCGACGGTGCGCACGCCTCATTGCCTCTCCTCGCTGAACAAAAAGCCTCGCAGTATTCACGGATGAATCAGTCAAAGAATCCAATGCGCTTGGGATTGCTGAAATTCATCCAGATCATGAAGGCCTTGCCGACGATGTTCTCGTCCGGCACGAAACCCCAGAAGCGGGAGTCGCGGGAGTTATCCCGGTTGTCCCCCAGCATGAAGTAGTGTCCTGCCGGAACCTTGCAAGTCAAGCCCTCAGCGTTGTAGGTGCAATGGTCCTGGAAGGGAAAGGGGCCGTCCTTGCGATCCGGATGGAAGAACTGCTGCCGGTTCGTATCCACCAGCAGCTTGTGCGACTTGCCGGCCAACTGCTCCTCGAAGCGGCTGCGCATCTGCATGCTGTCTTCGTCGTAGTAGGCGTCGACCGGCTTCACGTCCACCGGCTTGCCATTGAGGAAAAGATGCTGGTTGCGGTAGCTGATCTCGTCGCCCGGCAGGCCGACGACGCGCTTGATGAAGTCCATGCGCGGGTCTTCGGGGTAGCGGAAGACCATGACATCGCCGCGCTGCACCTCGTGGTTGCCGACGATCTTCTTGTTGATCACCGGCAGGCGGATGCCGTAGTGGAACTTGTTGACCAGAATCAGGTCTCCCACCAGCAGGGTGGGCACCATGGAGCCCGACGGAATCTTGAAGGGCTCGAACAGAAAGGAGCGCAACAGGAAGACGATCAGGATCACCGGGAACAGCCCGGCGGTCCAGTCCAGCCACCAGGGCTGGCGCAGCACTTCTTCCTTCGCGCCGGCGATGTCACCGTCCACCCGGGCGATGCCCTGCGCCGCCAGCGCCTCGCGGCGCTTCAGGTCGGCGGCCTCCAGCTCGATGGCGGCCTGCTCGCGGGCCGGCCGGAAATGGAATCGCTCGGCCAGCCAGTAAAGGCCGGTCACCGAGGTGAGGATCAGGAGCAGCAGGGAAAAATTCCCCGTCCATTGCCCTGCATACCAGCCGCCGCCATAGATGATCAGCGCCGCGAACAGAATCCCGGTCAGTGCACTCATGTAGATGTTGTTCAGTCTTCCACTTGGAGGATGGCCAGGAAGGCCTCTTGCGGCACCTCCACACTGCCGATCTGCTTCATGCGCTTCTTGCCCGCCTTCTGCTTTTCCAGCAGCTTGCGCTTGCGGGTGATGTCGCCGCCGTAGCATTTTGCCAGCACGTTCTTGCGCAGGGCCTTGATGTCTTCACGCGCGATGATCTTGGCGCCGATGGCCGCCTGGATCGAAACGTCATACATCTGGCGCGGGATGATCTCGCGCATCTTGGCGGCCACCTGACGGCCGCGGTACTGGCTCTGGCTGCGGTGCACGATCAGCGACAGTGCATCGATGCGGTCGCTGTTGATCAGCATGTCCACCTTGACCACGTCGGAGGCGCGGTACTCCTTGAACTCATAGTCCATGGAGGCATAGCCGCGCGACACGGACTTCAGCTTGTCGAAGAAGTCCAGCACGATCTCGGCCAGCGGGATCTCGTAGGTCAGCATGACCTGGCGGCCGTGGTAGGCCATGTTGATCTGCACACCGCGCTTCTGGTTGGCCAGGGTCATCACCGGGCCCACGTATTCCTGCGGCATGTACAGATGCACCGTCACGATGGGCTCGCGGATCTCCTGGATCTTGCCGACCTCGGGCATCTTGGAGGGGTTCTCGACCTCGATGACCTCGCCGTCGCCCAGCTGCACCTCGTAGACGACGCTGGGTGCGGTGGTGATCAGGTCCTGGTCGAACTCGCGCTCCAGGCGCTCCTGCACGATCTCCATGTGCAGCAGGCCCAGGAAGCCGCAGCGGAAGCCGAAGCCCAGCGCCTGCGAGACTTCCGGCTCGAAGCGCAGCGAGGCGTCGTTGAGCTTGAGCTTCTCCAGCGCATCGCGCAGTTGGTCGTACTCGCTGGCCTCAGTCGGGTAGAGGCCCGCGAACACCTGGGGCTGGATCTCCTTGAAGCCCGGCAGGGCCTCTTCGGCAGGACCCAGATTGTTGGGCAGCTTCTTTTCCAGGGTGATGGTGTCACCCACCTTGGCGGCGGCGAGCTCCTTGATGCCGGCGATGATGAAGCCCACCTCGCCCGCGTTGAGCTGATCGCGCGACTCGCTCTTGGGCGTGAACACACCCAGCTGGTCGGCCGGATAGACGGCGTTGGTGGCCATCATGCGGATGCGCTCGCCCTTCTTCAGCGTGCCGTCCACCACACGGACCAGCATCACGACGCCCACGTAGTTGTCGAACCAGGAGTCGATGATCATCGCGCGCAGCGGCGCCTCGACCACGCCCTTGGGCGCAGGCATGCGGGCGACCACGGCCTCGAGGATGTCGTCGATGCCCAGGCCGGTCTTGGCCGAGCAGGGAATGCCGTCGGTGGCGTCGATGCCGATCACGTCCTCGATCTCAGCCTTGGCCCGCTCCGGATCGGCCTGCGGCAGATCCATTTTGTTGAGCACCGGCACCACTTCCACACCCAGCTCCAGCGCCGTGTAGCAGTTGGCCACGGTCTGCGCTTCCACACCCTGCGAAGCGTCGACCACCAGCAGCGCGCCCTCGCAAGCAGACAGCGACCGGCTCACCTCATAGGAGAAGTCCACGTGCCCCGGGGTGTCGATCAGGTTGAGGTTGTAGACCTGGCCGTCGCGCGCCTTGTATTGCAGCGCCGCGGTCTGCGCCTTGATGGTGATGCCGCGCTCGCGCTCGATGTCCATCGAGTCCAGGACCTGCGCCTCCATCTCGCGGTCCGACAGACCGCCGCAGCGCTGGATGATCCGGTCCGCGAGCGTGCTCTTGCCGTGGTCGATGTGGGCGATGATGGAGAAGTTGCGGATGTGATTCATGCTGTTCTTTGCTGCGCCAAGTCCGTGGGCACTGCGACGAAGTCGCTGCGGCGCAAGCTCAAATCGCGGTGCGATGTTGAAGGCGCGAAAGACGCCGTGCTGGAGCTAAAAAAAAGGCACGTCGAAACGGTGACGCGCCTTCCAACAAAAACGTATGGCAACTGCTTGTTGGGCTTCCATTGTAGCCGAGCGTCCGCCTGGAAACCGCACCGTCATTGGCTTTCCGGCCGTTGCGACCCGCCAACAAGGATTTTTATGCACAAGTTATCAACAGGCTCCTGTGAGCATCCTGGGGACAGCTGGTGCGACCTTGCCACTCATGCGGACAGCACGCTCAAACAAACGTTTGATGGTCTGCATTCTATCCTACAAGCACCCCAATCCGGACTTATCGCCTCAAGTGAGCGAGTGCAAACCTCGTTTCATTGCCCCGGGCCTTGGCGGCCCTATTCCACATGACGGAAAGACCTGCCAGGCTAGTGGGGATGTCCAAGACCTTCAAACCGCCAAGCGCCCGCTCAGGCCGGCAAGCGCGTGAGACCACGGGCGGGGCGTTCAGCGTGTGGCAGGCTTGACCAGCACAAAGCTCACCGCCTCACCGCGGCGCACCAGGAAGTTGATGAGCTTGGCCTTGTCCAGCTTGGCCAGCTGCGTCTGCAGCTGCTTGACGCTGGCCACCTCGACATTGTCGACGGAGAGGATGATGTCGCCGTCGCGCAGGCCAGCGCGAGCCGCTGGCCCCTCGGCGTTTTCGACCAGCACCCCGCCGCGAAGCTTGAGCTCCTTGCGCTGCGCCTCGCCGATTTCGCCCAGCGTCAGACCCAGGGCGGCCGCAGCGCCGGGTGCGGGCTTGGCCTCCGGCTCGGCAGGCGCCTTGGTGGGCTTGTCGGACTCCAGCTCCGCTACCGTCAGCGTGAGATCCTTGGTGGCGCCGCGGCGGAAGACCTGCACAGTCGCCTTGCTGCCCGGCTTGATGGCAGCGACGGAGCGGCGCAGCTCGGCAGCACTCTGGATGAGCTTGCCATCGACCTTGGTGATGACATCACCGCCTTCGATGCCCGCCTTCTCGGCCGGCGAGCCGCTTTCGACCCGCTGAACCAGGGCGCCGGTCGGCTTGCCCAGCCCGATGGCCTCGGCCACGTCCTTGGACAAGTCCACGATGCCCACACCGATGCGGCCACGCAGCACACGGCCGGAGGCCCGCAGCTGATCCGAGACGCGGATGGCCTCATCGATGGGAATCGCGAAGGAGATGCCCATGAAGCCGCCGGACTGGCTGTAGATCTGCGAGTTGATGCCCACCACCTCGCCGCGCATATTGAGCAGCGGGCCGCCGGAATTGCCAGGGTTGATGGCCACGTCGGTCTGGATGAAGGTGAGGAAGTCACCCGTGTCGCGCTGCTTGGCACTGACAATGCCCGCCGTCACGCTGTTGTCGAAACCGAAGGGCGAGCCGATGGCCATCACCCATTCGCCGACCTTGAGCCGCGCGCTGTCGCCGATCTTCACCTGTGGCAAGCCGGTGGCCTCGATCTTCACCACCGCCACGTCCGTGCGCTTGTCCAGGCCAATGACCTTGGCCTTGAACTCGCGCTTGTCGGTGAGGGTCACCAGCACCTCGTCGGCGCCCTCGACCACGTGGGCGTTGGTCATCACGAAGCCATCTGCGCTGAGGATGAAGCCCGAGCCCAGGCCACGACGGGTGGGCGCATCCTCGTCGCCATTGCGCGGCGCGCCGCGGCGGGGCACGGGGATGCCGAAGCGGCGCAGGAACTCCTGCATCTGCTCGTCCATGGCCGGGTTCTCGGCTGGCTTGGCCTTCTCGGATGTCTTGATATTGACCACCGCGGGCCCCACGCGATCCACCAGCTCGGTGAAGTCCGGCAGCTCTCGCGCCTGAGCCAGGGCGGCCGTCGGCGCCAGGCCCAAGCCCATCCCGAAGCACAAGGCCAGGGCGCTGAACACGCAGGGGATGGAGCGGCGCAGCACGGACTGCCGAGAGAAAGCTTGATTCATAAACGGTTTGGCTCTGGTTCGGCCCTGGCGAAGCACTGCAGGGCCCGGCGCCATTGTGCAACGCCAGCGCTAGGCCCTGACCGCGCATCGCCGCCGGGCGGCATTCATTGCATGCGGGACATGTATCAAAGCATGAACAGCGGCGCCATGCCCGAGGTCATGGCGGATCAGGCCGCGTCGGGCGGCAATTGCCGTGCCGAGAAAAGCGCCCAGCGTAAAGGCAACCAGCTTGATGGATGGTCGCGCCGCAGCAAGGGCAGGTAGACGGTGGTGGGCCGCGCGACATCGCTGAAGCGGCAGCGCAGCAGCAACAGGCCACCGACGTCGAAGGCCACCTGCACGTCGATGGCCCGCCTGGGCGCGTCATGCCGGGCCGCCCTCAGCGCCTCACCCGCCCGCAGCGCCCAGTGCTGCCCGTCCCACAACAGCTGCCAGGTGCCGCCGGCAGCGCTTCGCCAGGCTCGCCACGCCAGCGGCGGCAGACCCGCGACGACCACAGCCCAGCAGACCTGCCCGGCCCCTTGGCCCAGGCGCTGCCCGAGCTGGGCGGCCACCGCAGCGGCGGCGGCCAGCAGCGCGAGTGCCCACAGCATCGCCGTTGCCGCGCACCAAAGAAAAGGCGCCCGCACTTCCAGCTGGAAGGCGGGCGCTTGGCGTTGTCGGGCAATCACGGCAGCTCGTTGGGCATGCCGCGCCGGCCTCAGGCGCGCTTGAAGATCAGCGTGCCGTTGGTGCCGCCGAAACCGAAGTTGTTCTTGGCGGCGTACTCGATCTTCATCTCACGGGCCGTGTTGGCGCAGTAGTCCAGGTCGCACTCGGGGTCCTGGTTGAAGAGGTTGATGGTCGGCGGAGCGACCTGGTCCCGCACGGCCAGCACCGTGAAGACCGACTCGATGCCGCCCGCGCCGCCCAGCAGGTGGCCGGTCATGGACTTGGTCGAGGAGATGACCAGCTGCTTGGCATGCTCGCCGAAGGCCAGCTTGGTGGCATTGGTTTCGTTGACGTCGCCCAGCGGGGTCGAGGTACCGTGCGCGTTCATGTATTGCACCTGGTCCGGATTGATGCCGGCATTGCGCAGGGCCGCCCGCATGGAGCGCTTGGGGCCGTCCACATTGGGCGCGGTCATGTGGTAGGCGTCAGCGCCCATGCCAAACCCGGCCAGCTCGCAGTAGATCTTGGCGCCACGCTTCTTGGCGTGTTCATACTCTTCCAGCACCAGCACGCCGGCACCCTCGCCCAGCACGAAACCGTCGCGGTCCTTGTCCCAGGGGCGGGACGCGGTCTTGGGGTCGTCGTTGCGGGTGGACAGGGCACGGGCCGCCGCAAAGCCCCCCACGCCCAGCGGCGAGACGGTGGACTCGGCACCGCCGGCGATCATGACGTCGGCGTCGCCGTACTCGATCAAGCGCCCGGCCTCGCCAATGCTGTGCAGGCCCGTCGTGCAGGCCGTCACGATCCCCAGGTTCGGACCCTGGAAACCGTATTTGATGGAAACATGGCCCGAGATCATGTTGATGATCGAGGCGGGCACGAAAAACGGCGAGATGCGGCGCGGTCCGCGCGCCGTCAGCTCGGCATGGGTTTCCTCGATCATCGGCAGACCGCCGATGCCCGAACCGATGAGCACGCCGATGCGCTCAGCCTGCTCTTCACTCAGCTGATCGTTGGTGGCAAGGCCCGCATCCTGCACGGCCTGGATGGCAGCAGCCAGGCCGAAGTGGATGAAGCGGTCCATCGTCCGCGCTTCCTTGGTGGACAGATAGTCGCCGACCTCGAAGCCCTTGACCTCGCCAGCGAACTGGCAGGCAAAGTTGCTGGCATCGAAACGGGTGATGCGATCAATGCCGGATTGACCGGCCAGGATGTTGGCCCAGCCTTCAGCCACCGTGTTGCCCACGGGGCTGATGAGGCCGAGACCGGTGACGACAACGCGACGACGGCTCATGCGATCAGCAGATTCTTTAAGGAAACAGCACGGGGCACGACGGCCCCGCCGTGGCCAGGAGAACCGCAGGCCGGACAGCCTGCGCGGTCCTCATGGACCCTCGCGGCCCTCAGGCCTTCTGGTTCTTGACAGCGTAGTCGATCGCCAGCTGAACGGTGGTGATCTTCTCGGCTTCTTCGTCGGGGATCTCGATGCCGAACTCGTCTTCGAGTGCCATCACCAGTTCCACGGTGTCCAGAGAATCTGCGCCCAGATCGGCGACGAAGGCCTTCTCGTTGCTCACATCGGCTTCGGGCACGCCGAGCTGCTCGGCGATGATTTTCTTGACACGTGCTTCGATATCGCTCATGACTCCTCCAAGAGGGGTTTGCAAAGGAACAACCCGGGATTCTAAGGCTTCTAGAGTGGCAGCCCTAGCAGGGCTTCGAACGAGCGTGTCCGGTCACTCAGAAGGTCCTTCACCGGCCGGGGGAATCCGGTGGGCCGCCGACCCGCAGGTCCGCAGCCACAAGGGGCAAAAAAGGGGCTAACTCAATTCATGAACATGCCGCCGTTGACGTGCAGCTCGGTGCCGGTGATGTACGCGGCCTCGGGTGACGCCAGGAAGGCGACGGCATGGGCGATCTCCCGGGGTTCACCCAGGCGACCGGCGGGGATCTGCCCCAGCAACGCGGCCTTCTGGGCCTCGGGCAGGACTTCGGTCATGTCGGTGGCGATGAAGCCTGGTGCCACGCAGTTCACTGTGATGCCGCGGCTGCCCAACTCGCGGGCCAGGGAGCGCGTCATGCCGGCGACGCCGGCCTTGGCGGCCGCGTAGTTGGCCTGGCCAGGGTTGCCGGAGGCCCCCACCACCGAGGTGATGTTCACGATGCGGCCAAAGCGCTGCTTCATCATCGTGCGCATCACGGCGCGGCTCATGCGGAACACAGCCTTGAGATTGGTGTCCATCACCGCATCCCAATCTTCGTCCTTCATGCGCATGGCCAGGGTGTCGCGCGTGATGCCGGCATTGTTGACCAGCACCTGCAGGCCGCCATGGGCCTTGACGATGTCGTCCACGGCAGCTTCGCAGGCAGCGGCGTCATTGACGTTCAGCACGATGCCGCGACCGCCCAGGGGCGACAGGACTTCACTGATGTTGGCAGCACCGGTCTCGCTGGTGGCGGTACCGATGACGGTGTAGCCCTTCTCGGCCAGGGCCAGGGCGATCGCGCGGCCGATGCCGCGGCTGGCACCGGTGACCAGGGCAAGCTGCCCCTTGATGGATTCACTCATGGTTTCGTCCTGTCTTGTTCGTCTCAACCCAGCAGGGCGCGCGCCTCGGCCAGGCTGGCCGGATCCAGCACCGTGGCGCTGAGGATCTCGGCGTCCACCCGCTTGGCCAGGCCGGCCAGCACCTTGCCCGGACCGCATTCAATCACATGGCTGATGCCACGCGCCTTGATGGCCTGCACGATCTCCACCCAGCGCACAGGGCCAAAGGCCTGACGGTACAGGGCATCGCGCAGCGCGTCAGCATCGGCACAGACACCCACGTCGATGTTGTTGATGACGGGGATGGCCATGCGATTGAAGTCCACCGCGGCCAGGCGCTCGCGCAGGCGCTCGGCAGCCGGCTTCATCAGGCTGGAGTGGAAAGGCGCCGAGACGGCCAGGGGCAGCGCGCGCTTGGCGCCGGCGCCCTTCAGGATCTCGCAGGCCTTGTCCACGCCGGCCTTGGTGCCAGCGATCACGGTCTGCTTGGGGTCGTTGAAATTGACCGCCTCGACAGCCTCGCCCACTTCCGCGGCGGCGGCAGCACAGCCGTCGCGCACAGCGCTGGCATCCAGACCCAGGATGGCCGCCATGGCGCCCACACCGACCGGCACGGCCTCCTGCATGGCCTGGGCGCGGAAGCGCACCAGCGGCAGCGCATCGCTCAGGCTCAGCGCCTCGGCCGCCACCAGCGCGGTGTACTCGCCCAGCGAATGGCCGGCGGCGACGGCGGGCTTCAGGCCCGTTTCGGCCAGCCAGGCGCGATAACAGGCAATGCCGGCGGTCAGCATCACGGGCTGGGTGTTGGTGGTCAGGTCCAGCTGCTCCTTGGGACCGTTCTTGATCAGGGCGGCCACGTCCTCGCCCAGGGCGGCGGAGGCCTCCTCCAGGGTGCGGCGCACTTCCGGGTGATCACCCCAGGCATCTAGCATGCCCACGGTCTGCGATCCCTGGCCGGGAAACACGAATGCGAAGCTCGCGCTCATCTCTTGTCTCTTCCTTCTGCAGTGGAACGGGGGGTTCAGAGGTCCAGCAGGACCGCGCCCCAGGTGAAGCCACCGCCCACGCCTTCCAGCATCACGGTGTCGCCCTTCTTGATCTGGCCCGAACGGATCGCGGCGTCCAGTGCCAGCGGGATCGACGCGGCCGAGGTATTGCCATGCTGATCAACCGTCACCACCAGTTTCTCAAACGGCAGTTTCAGTTTCTTGGCAGTGCCCTGCATGATGCGGATATTGGCCTGATGGGGGATCAGCCAGTCGATGTCGGCATCGGTCCGGCCGGCCTTCTCGAGCACGGCGCGCGCCACCTTCTCCAGCACGCCCACGGCCAGCTTGAACACGGCCTGGCCGTCCATCTTCAGCAGCGGGTGGCCCAGCACCTGGCCGCCGGACACGGTGCCCGGCGTGCAGAGGATGTCCGCGTGGCGCCCGTCGGCATGCAACTGGCTGGCCAGAATGCCCGGGGTGTCGCTGGCGCCCAGCACCACGGCGCCGGCGCCGTCACCGAACAACACGCAGGTGGTGCGATCCTTGAAGTCCAGGATGCGCGAGAAGGTCTCGGCGCCGACGACCAGCGCCTTGCTGGCAGCGCCGCTCTTGATCATGGCGTCGGCCACGGTCAGCCCGTAGACAAAGCCCGAGCAAACCGCCTGCACATCAAAGGCCGCGCAGCCGGCAATGCCCAGCTTGTGCTGCAGCAGGCAGGCAGTGGAGGGAAAGACCATGTCCGGCGTGGACGTGGCGACGATGATCAGGTCGATCTCCTCGGCGGCCACGCCGGCCGCCTCCAGCGCCGCACGGGCGGCCGGCAGGGCCAGGTCGCTGGAGGCCTGGTCGGGCGCCGCGAAATGGCGGGCACGGATGCCGGTGCGCTCGACGATCCATTCGTCGGAAGTCTCGATGCCGTCGCGGGCCAGTTGAGCGGCCAGTTCGGCATTGCTCAGGCGCAGTTCGGGAAGGTAGCTCCCGGTTCCCAGGATGCGGGAATAGCGGGGCGCAGTCAGAGAGGAACTTGTAGTCATGCAGCATGGACGGCCGAAGCCGCCTTGTCTCCTTCATCGCCCGCCTTCTGTTCGTCCGCGGTGGCGGGCGCGGCCTTCGTCTCGAGGCCCAGCGTGGCGATGATGCGATCGTGAACCCGGTCGAGCAACCGGTTGCGGGCGGCATCATACGCCCTGTTCAAAGCCGTCTCGAAGGCGACGGCGTCCGCCGAGCCGTGGCTCTTGAAGACCAAGCCCTTGAGGCCCAGCAGCGCCGCACCGTTGAGGCGGCGGTGATCCACCCGGCTCTTGAAGCGCTGCAGGATGGGCAGAGCCAGCAGGGCCACCCCCTTGGTCAGCACATTGCGGCTGAACTCCTGCCGGATGAAGGTGGAGATCATGCTCGCCAGGCCTTCAGCCGTCTTCAGGGCGACATTGCCCACGAAGCCGTCGCAGACCACCACATCGGCCGTCGCCTTGAAGATGTCATTGCCTTCCACGTTGCCGTGGAACTTGATCTGGCCGGCGGCATCCGCGGCGCGCAGCAGCTCACCTGCGCGCTTGATGGTCTCGTTGCCCTTGATCATCTCCTCGCCGATATTGAGCAGGCCCACGCGCGGCTCGGGCTTGCCCTCCACCGCACTGACCAGGGCGCTGCCCATCACGGCAAACTGCAGCAGATGCTCGGCGCTGCAATCCACGTTGGCCCCCAGGTCCAGCATGGTGGTGAAGCCACCGGTCTGGTTGGGCAGCACGCTGGCAATGGCGGGGCGATCGATGCCTTCGAGCGTCTTGAGCAGATAGCGCGACACCGCCATCAGCGCCCCCGTGTTGCCCGCCGACACGCAGGCCTGGGCGCGCGCCGCCTGCCCCTCGGTCGCCTTGAGCAACTGGATGGCCACGCGCATGGAAGAGTCCTTCTTGCGCCGCAAGGCCACCTCGACGGGATCGTCCATGGTGACGACCTCGCTGGCCGGCACGATCTCGCAGCGCGGCCAGGAGCGCGCCTCCTTCAAGGCCTCCGGCTGCCCGACGAGCAGCAACTCAGCCTCCGGGTGGGCGGCCAGGAAGGCACGGCAGGCCGGCAGCGTGATGCTGGGGCCGTGATCGCCGCCCATGCAGTCCACCGCAAGGCGGATCAGGCGGGGCGCCGCGGACACAGGCGCATTCGATTCAGGAGAGGACATCAGGATTCGGACCGGAACTGGGCGCATCGCCGACCGCACGGTCGACACTGCTTGCGCAAGCCGCGCACCTTACGCGAGCCCCGAGGCGGGAGCAAGCGGACACACCCTGCAAGGAGCCCCTCATTGCGAGAGCTCAAGCACAAAAGCCCGGCGACGCATTCGACAGCGAGCCGGGCTTCACAGACTTGTCATTGACGGCGGCACCGCGGCGGGTGCCATCCAGGTCAATCAGGCGTCTGCCTTGGTCTTCAGGACCTTGCGACCACGATAAAAGCCGTTGGGGCTGATGTGGTGACGCAGATGCACTTCACCGGTGGTGGGCTCGACGGCGGTGCCCGGATTGGTCAGGGCATTGTGCGAACGGTGCATACCACGCTTGGAAGGCGACTTCTTGTTTTGCTGAACGGCCATGGTGAATTCTCCTGGGGCTTCGGTGATTGAGGCTTGCTCGGCGGGTCCAGGCACTCACCAGCACGAATCCGGACTTCATCCAGTGCGGCATTGCTGCTCGCAGCTGCAATCGTGTGAATCGTGCGCGTACCCGCTACCGACGCCTCGGCATCCCGTCCTCTGCCATCCATGCTGCCAGCCCTTGCCTGATGACCTGGCTGGACTGACACCACAAAGAGCAAAGCGGGGAAAGCCTGCGATTCTAGCATGGCTTGGCAAGCATTGGAACTGCATGCCGTGCAAATCGGCGGTGTTGCCAGCATCAGCGATGCGCGGGTGCGGCATCAGGCAGCCCCCTATCTCCCGCCATGGCCATGACGGCGATTACTGCGAGCGCCCCTTGCCCTTGAGCGCGGCAAGTGCGGCGAAGGGGTTGGGTTTGTCCTCCACGGCCGGCTCGGGCAGTTCCTCGTCGGCATGGACCAGCGGCTCCGGGCACTCCTCATGGCGCGGCACCAGGGGCAGCTCCAGCAGCAGCTCATCCTCGATCAGTTCGCGCAAGTCCAGGGAGCGGCTCATGGCCAGCACGTCCTCGTCGCTGTCGGCATCCAGTTGGGCGGCCAGGTCCTCGTCACGCACGAAACGCAGGCTGCGCTGGACGGACAAAGACTGGGCATAAGGCTGCAGGCAGCGCTGACACACCAGGGACACCGTGGCCTCGGCCTCCAGGTGCAGCCAGGTCTGCGGCTCGGCGGCACGCGGGGTCAGGCGCTCACCGCGCGCGGACCAGCGCAGCGGCGGCCAGGAAGCCGCAGGAGATTCATCAGAGGCCGACTCCGACAGGCGCGGAAGATCGGTCATGGACCATTCCCCGGCCAACTGCCCCGCGTCACGCGCAAAGGCCTCGACGTCGAGCTTCAGGGGATCGAATAGACGCTGTTTCATGCCCGCAAGTGTACGAGCGCCCCTCGCGGCCGAAGCCGCAGCGATGGGACAATCCGCCGCATGAGTGCCTCCCCTCCCTCTCTCCAGGATCCCCAGGGCGCCCGCTTGATCCTGGGCTCCACCTCCCCCTATCGGCGTGAACTGCTGCAGCGCCTGCACCTGCCTTTCGCGGTCTGCGCCCCGCAGGTCGACGAAACCCCGCGCCCCGGCGAAGCGCCAGCCGCGTTGGCACAGCGTCTGGCGCTGGCCAAGGCGCGCGCCGTGGCCGCGCAGTTTCCAAGCGCGCTGGTGATCGGCTCCGACCAGGTGGCGGACCTCGACGGCCAGCCCATCGGCAAGCCCGGTACGCACCAGCGGGCCGTCGAACAACTGCGCGCCATGCGCGGCAAGACCGTGGTGTTCCAGACGGCACTGGCGGTGGTCTGCCTGGCGCGCGGCTACGAGGCGCAAGACCTGGCCCCGGTCTCCGTGCGCTTTCGCAATCTCAGCGACGCCGAGATCGAGCACTACCTGCGCACCGAGCAGCCCTATGACTGCGCGGGCAGCGCCAAGTCCGAGGGCCTGGGCGTCGCCTTGCTGGATGCCATCGACTCCGACGATCCCACCGCGCTGATCGGCCTGCCGCTGATCCGGGCAGCCCGCATGCTGCGCGAGGGCGGCCTGAATCCACTGGAGGCCGCATGACGGGCCCAGCGGGCCGCCCGGGCCGGCTGATCCTCATGCCCAACACGCTGGACTTCGGCATCGAGGGCGAGGCCGTGGACCTGCGCCAGGTGATCCCCGACCAAGTTCTGCGCTGCGCCGCCGGCCTGCAGTATTGGGCCGCCGAGAACGCCAAGACCACGCGAGCCTTCCTCAAGCGGGTCGACGCCCACCATCCGCTGGCCCGCCCGTTGCAGGAGCTGCAGATCCAGGAGCTGCCCCGCCCGCCCAAGGGCGGCAAGCCCGTGGCGGGCGATGACGCCGCCTGGCAGGCCCTGCTGGCCCCGGCGCTCGCGGGCCATGACGTCGGGCTGATCTCCGAGGCCGGTCTGCCGGCCGTGGCGGACCCGGGCGCGCGCCTCGTCGCACTGGCGCACCAGGCCGGCATCCCCGTGCTGCCCCTGAGCGGACCATCGTCCCTGCTGATGGCCCTGGCCGCCAGCGGCCTCAACGGACAGAGCTTCGCCTTCGTGGGCTATCTGCCGGTCGACGCCACCGCGCGTACTGCGCGCCTGAAGGAGCTGGAGCAGCTCTCACAGCGATTTCAGCAGACCCAGTTGATGATAGAGACGCCGTATCGGAACGAAGCCCTGCTCGACGCCCTGCTCACAGCCCTGCGCCCCGAGACGCGCCTCACGCTCAGCTGCGGCTTGACGCTGGCACAGGGCTTCAGCGCCAGCGGCAACGTGGCGCAGTGGCGCAAGAAGCGCCCCGCCCTGCCGGACAAGGTGCCGGCCGTGTTCGGGTTGCTGGCCTGAGCGTCCGCGCATGAAAAAGGCCCGCTGCGGCGCAATGCCAGTCAGTTAAGCCTGACTGGCATTTTTTTCGTCGGGAATTTGTGAGCCCGGTTCTTGACCTCTCTGGCGTAGCTTCGTTCGCCGCGGCGCGGTGGCAGCACAAAGTGGCGAGATTGCT
>JAYRKJ010000035.1:0-3722 GCA_041905785.1 Burkholderiaceae bacterium | reverse complement strand
CAGCGCCTGGGCCATCAGCGCGCAGACGTCCTGCGCGCGACCCGGTCCGGCCACCTGCGCGGTCAGCATCAGTCCGGCGCCGCTGTCGTCCACGTCCATGTTGAACGGGTAGTTGCTGCTTTCTTCCCCATGCAGGAACTCCACCCCCTGGAGCACGTCGAGATCCAGTCCTGCCGAGGGATCCTGGGCTTCGTGAGCGCTGTGGCGGTAGTTGAGAAGGGCAGAGAACAGCGGCACGCCCGGTGTCAGCCCGCTGCAGCGCTGGGCCAGTGACAGCGAGGCGTGCTCGTGACGCAGCAGGCCGGCCAGATTCCGTTGAACCTCGCGCGCGGTATCGCGAATCTGCCCCTTCAGCTGCACCCGCAACGGCAAGGTATTGATGTAGAGCCCCAGTGCCTGGCCCGCACCACCTTGCATGCGACCGAACAGCACGGTGCCAAAGACCACATCGTCTCGGCCGCTGACGGCACCCAGCACCTGCGCAAAGGCCAGGTGGCACAGGCTGGCCACACTGAGGCCGAGCCGGCGAGCCTGCAGTCGCAGACCGGCACTGGTCGGTTCAGGCAGGCTCAGATGCGCCTCCCCGACCTGAGTGCCATCACCTTGAACATCGGAAAGGCCATAGGGCAAGGTGGGTTCGTCCACGCCACCCAGCTGCTCACGGAAATAGGCCTCGTGCTGGGAGGTGCTCATGCCCAGCCGTGCCTGTGCGACGTGCTCGCGGAAGGGCCGGGGCGGCAACAGGCTGGCACCGTGCCCGCCGAGCTGCCACAGGATCTCCTGCTGCATGGCATCCATCGACTGGTGATCCACGGCGATATGGTGGACCAGCAGCGCCATCAACCAACTGTCGCGACCGGGCTCGCGCAGAATGCGCGCCTGCATCAGCGGCGCTGAATGAAGCGGCAGGCGCTGACGCCGCGCATCACTCTGCTGCAGCAGCGCCTGCAGGGCCTCGTCACCCGTGGCGTGGCTGGGCACTCCCAGCGCTTCGGCTTGCAGGACCTGTACCGGGAGCGTGACTTCGCGCCAGACCACCTGAACGGGTTCGTCCAGTCCTTCCCAATGCAGCGAGGTGCGCAGCACGTCATGGCGCGCCAGCGTTTGCTGCAAGGCCGAGAGGTACTGATCCAGTCGCGTTCGTTGGTCAAATCGCAGCACCGCACGCAGCAAATAGACATCGCCCTCCCCGCCCATCAGATGGTGGAAGAGCATGCCTTCCTGCAGGGGCGCCAGCGGGTAAATGTCCTGCACATTGGCGGCCCCGCCGGGGATGCTGTTGGCCAGCGCGTCCAATTGCTGCTGGCTCAGCTGGACCAGCGGAAGCATGTCAGGACTGAGTCGGGTTGCGCCCTCGGGGATGGCCGATGGCGGGACTGCCAGCTGGCGCGAACCACCGTCGCTGTTCTCCAGCAGCCGAGCCAGTTGCGCCAGACTCGGAGCGTTGAACAGGGCTCTGACGTCGCTGGACAAGCCCGCCTGGCGTATGCGTTCGATCAGCGTCACCGCGAGCAGGGAATGTCCGCCCAGCTCGAAGAAGTTGTCATGCCGGCCCACGCGCGGCAATTGCAGCGCATCGGCCCACAGCGCGGCAATCTGCTCCTCGATCTCGCCCTGCGGCGCCTCGTAGCTTCGGTGCGCGTGGTCCTGTCCGCCTGGAGCAGGCAGAGCGCGGCGGTCGAGCTTGCCATTGGCAGTCAAGGGCATGGCGTCGAGCCGGACGAATGCGCTGGGCACCATGTAGGACGGCAATGCCTGCTCAAGGGCCTGACGCAGGGCCTCAACGTTCGGATCTGCCTCGGAATCCGCCGCCACGACATAGGCGACCAGCCGCTTGTGCCCGGATTCGTCTTCTCGTGCCAGCACCACCGTCTCGCGGATGCCTGGCTGCTCAAGCAGCTTCGCCTCGATCTCGCCCAGCTCGATGCGATAGCCGCGCACCTTGACCTGATGGTCATTCCGGCCGAGGTACTCCAGCTCGCCCTCCTCCGTCCAGCGGGCAAGGTCGCCGGAGCGGTACAGCCGGCCGCCCGGCACCAAGGGGTCGGGAAGGAAGCGCTGCTCGTTCAGTTCGGGGCGGTTCAGGTAGCCGCGGGCGACGCCCGCGCCACCGACGTGGATTTCTCCTGCGACACCGATGGGCGCAAGCCGGCCCCGATGGTCGAGCAGACGCAGGCTGAGATCCCGGATTGGGCGTCCGATCGGTCCGGGGCCCGCCCGGTTCACATCGACGGCGCTCAGCGGACGGTAGCTCACATGGACCGTGGTCTCGGTGATGCCGTACATGTTGACCAGGCGGGTCCTCGCGTTCACCGGCCTTTCATACCAGGGCTTGAGCGCGCTGAGTTCCAGCGCTTCGCCGCCAAAGATCACCTCCCGCAAGGCATGCGGACGCTCGTGCTGTCCCTGCACGGCAATCAGCTGACGAAACGCGCTCGGCGTCTGGTTCAGGACCGTCACGTTTTGCGTGCACAGGAGTTCGTGGAAGGCTTCGGCGTCCCGGGCTACTGCAGCCGGAACGATCACCAGGCGGCCTCCGTGCAGCAGCGCGCCCCAAATCTCCCAGACGGAGAAGTCGAAGGCATAGGTATGGAACAAGGTCCATACGTCCGCCGGGCCGAATCCGTACCAGTCCTGGCAGGCTTCGAATAGGCGCATGACTTGTGCATGCTCGACCATCACCCCCTTCGGCTGTCCGGTGGAGCCCGAGGTGTAGATCACATAGGCCAACTGGCGTGGAGAGAAGGCGGATTGGTCTGGTTCACTGTCCGGCAGATGCTGAAAGGCCGCCAGCCCGGCTTCGACGTGGAGCAGGCGATCGGCAGAGGCAAGCTCTTCCCGCAGACCGTCCAGCACCGCTGGGTCGACCTCGCCGTGGGTCAGCAGCAGGGAAGGAGCACTGTCTTTCAAGCAGTAGCGCAGGCGGTCTGTCGGTTGAGCGGGGTCCAGGGGCACGTAGGCCCCACCCGCCTTCAGCACCGCCAGGATGGCGATCAACATCTCGAAGCTGCGCTCGAAGCACAGGGCGACGCGCGACTCGGGACCGATGCCTTGCTGGCGCAGTGCGTGAGCCAGACGGTTGGCCTGTTGTTCCAGATCGGCATAGGCAAGGGTTCGATCGCCCAGTTGCAGAGCCACCCGGTCCGCACGCCCACGAGCCTGCTCGGCAAACACCTGATGCAAGCCACGGGCCGCAGGGAAGGTCGACTGGGCCGCGCCGAAGGCCATGAGCGTGCTTCGCTCGGCGTCCGCCATGGTGTCGAGGGTCTCCAGCGGAGTCTTGCCGGCCGAGTGCAAGGCATCGGCGAGAGATTGCAGGGTGGCGCGCATGGCCTCGCAGACACGAGCGGCAGAGGCTGGTGCCTGTACACGAGCGCTGACGTGCAGCTGTGCGCCGTCGTCGTCCAGGGTGAGCAGGAAAGGGTAGTTCGTCCGTTCTTCGCCGATGAGGACATCCACGTCCTTGGCGAAGTCGGCGAGTTGAGCGTTGTCCGGGGTCTCCGCTGCGGCGACGTTGTGGCGGTAGTTGAGCAAGGCGGTGAAGACCGGCACGCCGCTGTCCAGCCCGCTGCATCGCTGGGCCAGGGCCAACGGTGCATGCTCGTGGCGCAGCAAGCCGGCCAGGTCTTGCTGGACCTGCTTGACCGCGCCCAGCACCGGGCCCTGCAGCTTGACGCGCAGGGGCAAGGTGTTGATGTACAGCCCCAGGGCGCGGTCCGCCC
>JAYRKJ010000007.1:0-191220 GCA_041905785.1 Burkholderiaceae bacterium | reverse complement strand
GCACGCGCCGGCTCAGCAGGTCCTCGCGCATGGCCTGCACCAGCGGGGCCAGTTCCACACCGATGGCCCCGATCCACTCGGCCTGCGTCGAGCGCGGTATGGCCAGGCCGGCGCGACCGAGGCTGCCCTCCTGGCGGTACAGCGGCTGGTGGTCGATGTACTTGGCCACCGCCACATGCGCCATCAGGCCGGCCGTGGCGATCCCCTTGTGCCAGTTGTACCGGATCGAGCGCGAGGCCAAACTGCTCACCTCGCAGCAGCGGCTGCACGAGCGACGAACACGCGCGGCGCCCATCGCCAGGGCGCTGCACGACTGGCTCCTCGCACAGCGCGGCAAGATCACGGACGGCACGGCCACGGCAAAGGCCATCGACTACTGCCTCAACCGCTGGGCGGCGCTCACGCGCTACCTGGACGACCCGGCGCTGCCCATCGACAACAATCACGACGAACAGCAAATCCGTCCTTGGGCGACGGGGCGAAAGAACTGGCTGTTCGCAGGGACGCTGCTTGCCGGACAACGCGCCGCGGCCATCATGAGCCTGATCCAGTCAGCCAAGCTCAACGGGCATGACCCGTACGCCTATCTGAAGGACGTCCTGCAGCGGCTGCCGACGCAACGCGCCTGCGACATCGACGAACTGCTGCCTCATCACTGGGCACCGGCCTCCTGACCGAACGCTCTGCGTCGGTCAACATGTGTTCGCTGGCTGCTTACCGTTGTCGGCTCAGCGGCGGGGTTCAAGGTGGGGTGGCTGGCCGGTCACTCAGAAACTCCGCGCTGGGCTGATGACCCTCGATGCACGCGCTGGCCAGGGGCTGCTCCAGGTGCATGCTGCGCTCGGCCACGGTGCGCCGGCGCGGTGCAGCGGATTCGGCATTTGCATGCTTGCGTTCCTTCGGCATCCGCGCCACTGCACTTCGCAAGGGCCCGGTGTTCGAGAGGGTTCTGTGGTGTTCGGCAAGCCTGCTGTCTCAATGCGAAGATGCGCCATCCACACGCATTGACGGGGAGCGCGCGGCACATGAAGAAACTAGGACGTCTGGGGGCCGGGTTGTTTGGGCGTCGCCACCTGTTGGCGGGGCTGTGCGCCGCGGCTGTGGCCTTGCCGGGTACCGCGCCCGCTGCCTTGCCTGACACGGTCCAGCAGCTCAAACCTTCCGTCCTGATGGTCGGCACGCATTCAGAGACCGACACCCCGCGCTTCAGCTTTCGCGGCAGCGGCTTCGCCGTGCTGGAGGGCCGCCATGTGCTCACCAATGCGCACGTGATCCCCGAAGCCGCGGCGCTGATCGACGGGCGGCGCCTGGTGGTGCAGGTGCCTGAGGGCAGGGGCAAGTGGAGCCAGCGTATCGCGATGGTGGTGGCTCAGGACGTGAGCCGGGACCTGGCCCTGATCAGCATCGAGGGTGCGCCGGTGAAGCCGCTGCGCCTGGCCTCCGCCGATCAGTTGCGCGAGGGCATGGACATCGCCCTGATGGGCTTTCCGCTGGCCGGTGCCGTGGGCTACACGGCGGTCACGCACCGCGGCGTGCTGGCGGCCATGACCGATGTGGTGCTGCCGCCGCCGGTGGCGCAGGCCTTGTCCCCGCGCGCCATCCGGCAGCTTCGCGACGGCGGTTTCCAGGTGATGCAGTTGGACGTGACGGCCTATCCTGGCAACAGCGGCGGACCGGTCTTCGAGCCGGACAGCGGCCTGGTGCTGGGCGTGGTGAGCATGGTGCTGATCAAGGGCACGCGCGAGTCGGCGCTGAGCACGCCCACCGGCATTACCTACGCGATCCCGGCTGACGTGGCCGCGGACTTTCTGCGCAGCAGCAGGCCCTGATCCGCGACGCAAGCCGCCCCCCCGCAAACGCCGGGGAAAACCCGTTCGGCTGCCTGCGGGGGCGCTCCTAGAATCCCCGATCTTGCTCAAGGAGTTGTCATGGTCACTGCCCGTCGCGGCAAGGCGTCGTCCACGCAGGATCCGTCCGCCAAGGCGGGGCCGCGTGTGCTCAAGAAATATCCCAACAGGCGTCTTTACGACACCCAGACCAGCAGCTACATCACGCTGGCGGACGTCAAGTCCATGGTGCTGCAGGGCCAGAGCTTCGAGGTGCGCGACGCCAAGACCGGCGAGGACCTGACCCGCTCCATCCTGCTGCAGATCATTCTGGAGGAGGAGACGGGCGGCGTGCCCATGTTCACCACCCAGATCCTGGAGCAGATCATCCGCTTCTACGGCCATGCCATGCAGGGCGTGATGGGCGCCTACCTGGAAAAGAATCTGCAGACCTTCACGGACCTGCAGCACAGCTTCGTCGAGCAGAGCAAGGGGCTGCCCTTCAGTCCCGAGCTGTGGGCCCAGTTCCTCAGCGGCCAGGCGCCGGCCATGCAGGACTTGATGGGCAGCTATATGGAGCAGTCCAAGAACCTGCTGAGCCAGATGCAGGAGCAGATGCAGCAGGCAGGCGCGATGTTCCCGGGCATGCCGGGCTTTGGTGGCAAGAAGTAGCTTGCGGCGGCGGGCGGCTCGCCGCCAAGAATTTACCGCTGCGCGTTCATTTGACCGGCGCCGCGCGTGGCGCGTGCAGAGCCGGCTGGCCGCTCCGCCTAAAATCGCGGGATGAGCGCATCCACCTCCACGGGCCAAGAGGCCGTTGCGGCCCTGGCCGCCCCCAAGATCGGCTTCGTCAGCCTCGGCTGCCCCAAGGCCCTGACCGACTCCGAACTCATCCTCACCCAGCTGCGGGCCGAGGGCTATGACACGTCCAAGACCTTTGCCGGCGCGGACCTGGTGATCGTCAATACCTGCGGCTTCATCGACGATGCCGTCAAGGAAAGCCTGGACACCATCGGCGAGGCCCTGGCCGAGAACGGCAAGGTGATCGTCACCGGCTGCCTGGGTGCCAAGAGCGGTGCCAGTACCGACAACCTGGTGCGCGAGGTGCATCCCAGCGTGCTGGCCGTCACCGGCCCGCATGCCACGCAGGAGGTGATGGACGCCGTGCACCAGCATGTGCCCAAGCCCCACGATCCCTTCGTGGACTTGGTGCCGGCCCAGGGCATCAAGCTCACGCCCAAGCATTACGCCTACCTGAAGATCAGCGAGGGCTGCAACCACCGCTGCTCGTTCTGCATCATCCCCAGCATGCGCGGCGACCTGGTCTCGCGCCCCATCGGCGATGTGCTGAATGAAGCCCGCGCGCTGTTCGAGGCCGGCGTGAAGGAGCTGCTGGTCATCAGCCAGGACACCAGCGCCTACGGCGTGGACGTCAAGTACCGCACCGGCTTCTGGGACGGCAAGCCCGTCAAGACGCGCATGTTCGACCTGGTCGCGCAGTTGGGTGAGCTGGCAAAGCAGCACGGCGCCTGGGTGCGCCTGCACTACGTCTACCCCTATCCGCATGTGGACGAGGTGCTGCCGCTGATGGCCGAGGGGCTGATCCTGCCTTATCTGGACGTGCCGTTGCAGCATGCCCACCCCGACGTGCTCAAGCGCATGAAGCGCCCTGCCAATGGCGAGAGGAACCTGGAGCGCATCCAGGCCTGGCGCGCCGTCTGCCCGGACATCGTGATCCGCTCCACCTTCATCGCCGGCTTCCCGGGTGAGACCGAGGCCGAGTTCCAGTACCTGCTGGACTTCATGAAGGAAGCGCGCATCGACCGCGCCGGATGCTTCGCCTACTCGCCGGTCTCCGGCGCCTCGGCCAATGAACTGCCCGGCGCGCTGCCCGACGAGGTCCGCAAGGAGCGCCAGGCCCGCTTCATGGAGATCGCCGAGGCCGTGTCCATTGACAAGCTGCGCAGCCGCATCGGCGCCACCATGCAGGTGCTGGTCGACGCCGCCCCGGCCCTGGGCCGCAAGGGCGGCGTGGGCCGCAGCTATGCGGATGCGCCCGAGATCGACGGCACCGTGCGCCTGCTGCCGCCCGAGAAGGCCAGCAAGACGCTCAAGGTGGGCGAGTTCACCCGTGCTCGCATCGTGGCCGCCGAAGGCCATGACCTGATCGGCCTGCCGATCTGAACCCGACGCCCTGATCGGCGCCGGCCACGCGGCTGGCGCCCCCATCCTGGGCCGGCGCCCGGCATGCCCGGGCGGGCCCGCAACGCCGAGTCCCGTCCATGAAGCCCAAGCGCGCCATCGCCACTGAGCAGATCCACCATCCCTACCAGCCGCCCGCAGGCTGGGCCGCCATGCCGGTGGGCGTCTTCAAGGCCTCCACCGTGCTGTTCAAGGACACGGCGGATCTGCACACCTACCGCCCCCGCGACGGCAAGAGCTACCGCTATGGCCTGCACGGCACGCCCACGTCCTACACGCTGGCGGCGCGACTGGCCACGCTGGAGGGCGCCGAACACTGTCTGCTCACGCCCAGCGGTCTGTCCGCCATCACGGTGGTCAGCCTGGGGCTGCTGCAGCCCGGTGACGAGGTGCTGATTCCCGACAACGTCTACGGCCAGAACCGCCATCTCTGCGCCAGCTTCCTGCCGCGCCTGGGCATCACGCACAAGGTCTATGACCCGCTGGACCTGCATGCTTTCGAGGCCCAGCTCAGCGAGAAGACTCGGCTGGTATGGCTGGAGGCGGCCGGCTCCATCACCCTGGAGTTCCCCGACCTCGTCGGCCTCATCCGCGTCTGCAAGGCGCGCGGCATCACCACCGCGCTGGACAACACCTGGGGTGCCGGCGTGGCCTTCAAGCCCTTCGACCTGCTGCCGGATCGCGAGCCGGGCTTCGGCGTGGACATCTCCATGCAAGCGCTGACCAAGTACCCATCCGGCGGGGCGGATGTGTTGATGGGGGCGGTTTACACGCGCGACCTCGCACTGCACGAGCGCATCAACGACTGCCACGAGCACCTCGGCTACGGCCTGGGGCAGAACGACGTCGAACTGGTGCTGCGCGGCCTGCCCACGCTGGAATTGCGCTACCGCGCCCAGGACGCCGCCACCCGCCAGCTGGCCCGCTGGATGCAGGCCCAGCCGCAGGTGGCGCGGGTGCTGCACCCGGCGCTGCCCGGCTCACCGGGGCATGCGCACTGGTGCGAGCTGAGCGCCGGGGGCGCGGCCTGCCTGTTCTCGGCCGTGTTCCAGCCGCAGTACAGCGCCGCACAGGTCGATGCCTTCGTGGATGAGCTGGCGCTCTTCGGCATCGGCTACTCCTGGGCGGGCCCCATGAGCCTGGCCGTGCCGTACAACATGAGCCGCAGCCGCTCGCTGGGTCTGCCTTACGAAGCCGGCCACATCGTGCGCTTTGCCATCGGTCTGGAGGCCGCCGACGACCTGCAGGCCGACCTGGCCCAGGCACTCAGGCGTCTGGGCTGAAGCCCGCCGCGGCGAAGTCGCGGTCCAGCTGGGCCCGCCAGGCGGCCTTGTCTTCGGGCGGCGCGAAGCTGGCGTGCAGGCTGTTGGCGAACAGGCGATGCCATTGCCGCAGGCCCAGCTGGGGCATGGCCCGGGCGCAGGCGGCGATGTTGTCCATCAGGTAGCCACCGAAGTAGGCCGGGTCGTCGGCATTGATCAGCGCGCAAAGCCCTTCGTCCAGCAGCTCGGGCAGGCAATGGTCCGCCAGGCTGGACACCACGCGCAGCTTCACGTTGGACAGCGGGCAGACCGTCAGCGGCGTGCCGGCGTGGCGGAGGTGGGCGACCAGATCGGCGTCCTCCAGACAGCGCACGCCATGGTCTATGCGCTCGGCGTGAAGGCTCAGCAGCGCGTCCCAGATGTAGGCAGGCGGGCCTTCCTCGCCGGCGTGCGCGACGCGGTGCAGGCCCAGCGCGCCGGCCGCGGCGAAGGCCATGGCGAACTTGTCGGGGGGATGCCCCAGCTCGCTGCTGTCCAGCCCCACGCCCAGCAGGTCCTCGCGATAGGGTTTCAGTGCATCCAGCGTGTCCAGTGCCGCTTCCTCGCTGAGGTGGCGCAGGAAGCAGGCGATCAGGCCCACGCTGAGTCCCAGCTCCTGCCTGGCGCGCGCGATGGCGGCGTTCAGGCCCTGCATCACCAGGGGCAGCGGAACGCCCCGGTCGGTATGCGTCTGTGGGTCAAAGAAGATCTCGCAGCGCACGCAGCCGTCGGCCCGTGCGCGCTGGAAATAGGCCCAGGCCAGGTCTTCGAAATCTCGGGTCTGCAGCAGCACACTGGCGCCGGCGTAGTAGAGGTCGAGGAAGCTCTGCAGGTTCCGGAAGTCGTAGGCCTGGCGCAGGGTGTCGACGTCCGGGTAGGGGAGGGTGACGCCATTGCGCTGCGCCAGCGCAAACATCATCTCGGGCTCCAGCGTGCCCTCGATGTGCAGGTGCAGCTCGGCCTTGGGCGCTCGGCGCAGCAGGGTCAGCAGGGCGTCCTGGGAGAGGGCGGACTCGGGCATGACGGTCCTCCGGGTGGGGTGGCGACAGGACAGTATGTGCCGAATGTGCAGCGCCGAGTGTGTCCGTTGGCGTCCGGCCTTGGCGGGTTAGCCCACCTTGTGTCGCATCAGCCGCCCCTTTTGCCCAAAGTGGCGGTCGCTGCGCTCTCAACCCTTCGGGTTGGATGCGACTTTGTGTCGCATCAGCCGCCCCTTTTGTCCAAAGTGGCGGTCGCTGCGCTCTCAACCCTTCGGGTTGGATGCGACTTTGTGTCGCATCAGCCGCCCCTTTTCTCGTTCCCAGTCGCGTTTTTTTTCGGTCTCGCGTTTGTCATGCTGAGCCTTGCCCTTGGCCAGGGCGATTTCGACTTTGACTCGGCCGTCTTTGTAGTGGAGGTTCAGCGGCACCAGGGTGAAGCCGCGCTGTTCCACCTTGCCGATCAGGCGGCGGATCTGCTCTTTCTTCATCAGCAGCTTGCGCGTGCGGTCGGCCATGGGGTTCACATGCGTGGACGCGGTGCGCAAGGGGTTGATGCGGCAGCCGATCAGGAAGAGCTCGCCGTCGCGGATCACCACGTAGCCATCGGGCAGCTGCACCTGGCCCTCGCGGATGGCCTTGACTTCCCAGCCCTCCAGCACGATGCCGGCCTCGTACTGCTCTTCGATGTGGTACTCAAATCGGGCGCGGCGGTTTTCTGCGATGGACATGGAGCTTCATTCAGGCCGAATGCGGCCAATACAATCCCGGCATTGTATGAAGCACGTGAAGAAGTCCGTTCTGCTCTGGTACACGCCGCAGGAAATGCATGAGCTGGTGACCGGCATTCCCCGCTATCCCGAGTTCCTGCCCTGGTGCGATCGCGCCGAGGTGCTGGAAACGCATGCGGATGGCGTGACGGCCCGCGTGGGCCTGTCCATCGCCGGCGTTCGGCAGTCCTTTTCCACCCGCAACACCCACGTGGGCCATGAGCGCGTTGCCATGCGCCTGGTGGACGGTCCCTTTTCGGTGCTGGAAGGCGATTGGACCTTCCTCCCCCTGGGCGGTGCGCCGGGGCAGCCGCCCCAGGCCTGCAAGGTCGAGTTCGAACTGCACTATGCGTTCTCCAGTGCGGCGCTGGAGGCTGTGGTGAGTCCGGTCTTTGATCGCATCGCGGCGACCTTCGTGGATTCCTTCGTCAAGCGCGCCGAGGTGGTCTATGGCCCCCGCTGAGCCCGTCTGGCTGCGCGTCGAGCTGGCGTGGAGCCCCACGCCCGGCACCACCCGCATCGAACAGCTGCGTTTGCCGCAGGGCAGCACCGTGGCCCAGGCGCTGGCGGCTTCTGCCGCCTTCGAGACGGATCGGGCCGCGCTGTCGTCGGCGGCCGGCGGTTTGCGCGTCGGCGTATGGGGGCGTGAGCAGGCGCCGGATGCCCTGCTGCGTGACGGCGATCGCGTGGAGGTCTATCGGCCCTTGACCGTCGACCCCAAGGAAGCACGACGCCTGCGCTATCGCGCCACGGGGCGGCGCATCGTGTCGAGGCACCGGCCGTTGGCGGGAAAAACAGGCGGCTGAGGGTTTGGCAGCCGAAGGGCCGGCCGTAGAAGGCGGGGGCGCCCCTGGGTTTCAGCGGCTGCGTCTCAGCGGCAGTCGTTCTTGATGATGGACTGCACGCGCTCGCGTTCGGCGGCGCGCTGCTTGTCGTCCAGGACAGCCTGCTCGCCCGCGGCATTCAGGGTGGTGACCCGCACGCCAGAGTCCAGCAGGGTCAGGTGCTGGCGGGCCCGGCTGCAGTTCTCTGCGCGGGCGGCTGCCAGCTTCTGCTCTTCGGCCGCCTTCTTGGCCTGCGCTTGATCGGCTTCCTTCTTGGCCTTGTCCTGCAGTTCGCCTTCCTTCTTGGCGGCGGCTTGGGCGGCCGCATTGGCCGATGCGGCCGCAGCAGCGCTGGCGGCGGCGGCCTGCGCCGAACCGTAGGGCACGACGGTCGCCCGGGTGCCTGGCGGACGCATCAGCACGTCCTTGTCGGGCACGCTGGAAGGCGGGGGCAGGTCGCTGTACTGGATCTTGCCGTTGGCGTCCTTCCACTTCCACTGCGCATGGGCGGCTTGGCCCAGCAGCAGCAAGGCGCTCAAGGACAGCAACTGAAGGCAGGAAGATAGGCGCAACGACATGTCAGTTTTTTTCCGAGTCAATCCCACGGAGTGTAGTCCGGCCCGCCCTGGCGGCCCTGGGCGCCGGGTTGTGCAGTTGTCAGCGAATGTGAAACATCCTTGACGCTAAGGCCAGGCTGTGCAGGTGCCAAGGCCATAGTTCACGCTCGCTGGCGGCGGAGGGCCCGCCGAACCCGAAAAGACCGGCAAAGACCGGCGCCGCGGGCCTCGGGCCTGGGGGCGTTTTTGCCGGCCGGCAGCCAGCGCGGGCGGGACTTCCCTATAATGCCGCTTTGCGTCTGGAGCTACCCTCATGCGCCTTCTTGGAAAAGCGCTCACCTTCGACGATGTGTTGTTGGTGCCTGCGTTCTCCCAGGTGTTGCCTCGCGACACCAGCCTCGCCACCCAGCTGACCCGCAATATCCGGCTCAACCTGCCCCTGGTGTCTGCCGCCATGGACACGGTGACGGAGTCCCGCCTGGCCATCGCCATGGCCCAGGAAGGCGGCATGGGCATCGTCCACAAGAACCTCACGCCGCAGCAGCAGGCCGCCGAAGTGGCCCGCGTCAAGCGCTATGAGTCCGGCGTGCTGCGCGACCCCATCACCATCACCCCGGATGCCACCGTCCGCCAGGTCAAGGCCTTGTCGGAGCAGCATGGCATTTCGGGCTTCCCGGTGCTGGAAGGCAGCAAGGTGGTGGGCATCGTGACCGGGCGCGACCTGCGTTTCGAGACCCGCATGGACGCCGCTGTCCGCGAGATCATGACCCCGGCCGAGCGCCTGATCACGGTCAAGGAAGGTGCTTCACTGGCCGAGGCCAAGGCGCTGATGCACAAGCACAAGCTGGAGCGCGTGCTGGTCATCAACGACGCCTTCGAGCTGCGCGGCCTGATGACCGTCAAGGACATCACCAAGCAGACCAACTTCCCCAACGCCGCGCGTGACGCGCAAGGCAAGCTGCGCGTCGGCGCTGCCGTCGGTGTGGGCGAGGGTACGGAAGAGCGCGTCGAGCTGCTGGTCAAGGCAGGCGTCGACGCCATCGTGGTCGACACCGCCCACGGTCACAGTGCCGGCGTGATCGAGCGCGTGCGCTGGGTCAAGAAGAATTTCCCGCTGGTCGACGTCATCGGCGGCAACATCGCCACCGGCGCGGCGGCCTTGGCCCTGGTCGAGGCTGGCGCGGACGGCGTCAAGGTCGGCATCGGCCCGGGCTCCATCTGCACCACCCGTATCGTGGCCGGCGTGGGCGTGCCCCAGATCACCGCCATCGACTACGTGGCCACCGCGCTCAAGGGCACGGGCGTGCCGCTGATCGCTGACGGCGGCATCCGCTACTCGGGCGACATCGCCAAGGCCATCGCCGCCGGCGCGAGCGCCGTGATGATGGGCGGCATGTTCGCCGGCACTGAGGAAGCGCCGGGCGAGGTCATCCTCTTCCAGGGCCGCTCCTACAAGAGCTACCGCGGCATGGGTTCCATCGGTGCGATGAAGGCCGGCTCGGCGGACCGCTACTTCCAGGAAAACGACGAGACCACCAATCCGAACGCGGACAAGCTGGTGCCCGAAGGCATCGAAGGCCGCGTGCCCTACAAGGGCTCCATGGTCGCCATCGTCTTCCAGATGGCCGGCGGCGTGCGTGCGTCCATGGGCTACTGCGGCTGCGCCACCATCGCCGAGATGCACGAGCGCGCCGAGTTCGTCGAGATCACCGCCGCGGGCATTCGCGAAAGCCATGTCCACGATGTGCAGATCACCAAGGAAGCGCCGAACTACCGTTCCGAGTGATGTCGGCCCCCGTGGGGGCGAAAGCCCGCGCGGGGGTGGCCCCGCCCGGGCTTTCTCATTTCGTCCGCCGTTTGCGAACTTCGGGCGGCCCGGCAGACGAAATGGATGCAACGCTGGCGCGATTTGGGCATCGCCTGGACGCGCCAGCGGCACACAAGGCGGACGACCTGATCCGCGCGAGGATAGCCAGTGACTGAAACAGCAGCCCCTGCAGCCAGGCCCGGGCGCCAGGCGGGCATGGTCTTCATCATGATCGCCGTGCTGATCGACATGATCAGCATCGGCCTCATCATCCCGGTGCTGCCGCCGCTGGTGGGCACCTTCGCCCGCACGCCGGCCGAGCACAGCCTGGCCTACCTGGTCGTCGCCTTTGCCTTCGGCATCGCCAACTTCTTCGGCTCACCCATCCTGGGCTCGCTGTCCGACCGCTTCGGACGCCGCCCGGTGATGCTGATCGGCTTCTGCGGCCTGGCGCTGAGCTTCTTCGTCACGGCTGTCGCCACGGCCTTGTGGATGCTGGTGGCGGTGCGCCTGGTCAGCGGCGCCATGCAGGCCAACGCCGCCGTGGCCAATGCCTATGTGGCCGACATCAGCGCGCCGGAGGAACGCGCCAAGCGCTTCGGCATGTTGGGCGCGGCTTTCGGCATGGGCTTCATCCTCGGGCCGGCCATGGGCGGCATCCTGGGCGACATCAACCTGCACCTGCCTTTCTTCGTAGCCGGCTCGCTGGCCCTGGTGAACTGGCTGTACGGCTTCTTCGTGCTGCCGGAATCGCTGAAGCCGGAGAACCGCCGCCCCTTCGAATGGCGCAAGGCCAACCCGGTCAGCGCGCTGAGCCGACTGGGCAAGCTCAAGGGCGTGGGCGGCCTGGTCTTCGTGCTGGGCCTCAGCGGCCTGGCGCAGCTGATTCTGCACAGCAGCTGGGTGCTCTACACCGCGCACAAGTTCGGCTGGGGTCCCAGAGCCAACGGCCTGTCGCTGTTCGCGGTGGGGGTGATGTCGGTCATCGTGCAGGGCTTCCTGATGCCCAGGCTGCTCAAGGCGTTCGCCGCTCACAAGCTGGTGCTGTGGGGCCTGGCCTCGTCGGTGCTGACCTACGCGTTCTGGGGCTGGGCGGTCGAGGGCTGGATGATGTACCTGCCCATCTTCGCCAACGTGCTGGGCTTTGCCGCTGGCACGGCCTTGCAGAGCCTGATCTCCAACGCCGCCGACGCGCGGACGCAGGGCGAGACCATGGGCGCCGTCTCGTCGCTCAACAGCGTGATGGCCGTGCTGGCGCCCGTGATCGGCCCGGGGCTGATGTACCTGGTGTCCGATGTGGCCACCACCCACTGGCTGGCCGGCGCCCCGTTCTACTTCTGTGCCTTGCTGCAGGCACTGTCCCTGTTTTTTGCCTGGCGCCATTTTGCGCGGGCCACCCCTGCGACCAGCGCCGCCACCGCAGCGTCGGTCGGTCACTGAGCGAGCACCACCATGCATGACAAAGTCCTGATTCTCGATTTCGGCTCCCAGGTCACCCAGCTGATCGCGCGCCGCGTCCGCGAGGCCCATGTCTACTGCGAGATCCATCCGAACGATGTCTCGGACGAGTTCATCCGCGGCTTTGCGCCCAAGGCCATCATCCTGTCCGGCAGCCATGCCTCGACCTACGAGGACCACGAGCTGCGCGCACCGCAGGCTGTCTGGGACCTGGGCGTGCCGGTGCTGGGCATCTGCTATGGCATGTTCACGATGACGGTCCAGCTGGGTGGGCAGGTCGAGGCCAGCGAGCACCGCGAGTTCGGCTATGCCGAGGTGCGCGCCCATGGTCATACCAAGCTGCTGGACGGCCTGCAGGACTTCGCCACGCCCGAGGGCCACGGCATGCTCAAGGTCTGGATGAGCCATGGCGACAAGGTCACGGCACTGCCGCCGGGCTTCACGCTGATGGCGTCCACGCCCAGCTGCCCCATCGCCGGCATGGCCAACGAGGCCAAGGGCTACTACGCGGTGCAGTTCCACCCAGAGGTCACGCACACCGTGCAGGGCCATGCGCTGCTGACGCGCTTCGTGCGTGACATCGCCGGTTGCAAGGGCGATTGGGTCATGGGCGGCTACATCGAGGAAGCGGTCCAGAAGATCCGCGAGCAGGTGGGTGACGAGGAGGTGATCCTCGGCCTGTCCGGCGGCGTGGACTCCAGCGTGGCTGCGGCCCTGATCCATCGCGCCATCGGCGACCAGCTGACCTGCGTCTTCGTGGACCATGGCCTGCTGCGCCTCAACGAGGGCGACATGGTCATGGACATGTTCGAGGGCAAGCTGCACGCGCGCGTGATCCGCGTGGACGCCAGCGAGCTCTTCCTGGGCCAGCTGGCCGGCGTCACTGACCCGGAGAAGAAACGCAAGATCATCGGCGGCCTGTTCGTCGACGTGTTCAAGGCCGAGGCCGAGAAGCTCAAGGCCAGCGGGCAGGGTCACAAGGGTGCGACCTTCCTGGCGCAAGGCACGATCTACCCCGACGTGGTGGAAAGCGGTGGCACCAAGACCAAGAAGGCCACCACCATCAAGAGCCACCACAATGTCGGCGGGCTGCCCGAGCAGCTGGGCCTGAAGCTGCTGGAGCCGCTGCGTGAGCTGTTCAAGGACGAGGTCCGCGAACTGGGCGTGGCCCTGGGCCTGCCGCACGAGATGGTCTACCGCCATCCCTTCCCGGGGCCGGGTCTGGGTGTGCGCATCCTGGGTGAGGTGAGGAAGGACTACGCCGACCTGCTGCGCCGTGCCGACGCCATCTTCATCGAGGAGCTGCGCAACTGGAAGGACGAGGCCACGGGCAAGAGCTGGTACGACCTCACCAGCCAGGCCTTCACGGTGTTCCTGCCGGTGAAGAGTGTGGGTGTGATGGGCGATGGCCGCACCTATGACTACGTCGTGGCGCTGCGTGCCGTGCAGACCAGCGACTTCATGACTGCCGACTGGGCGGAGTTGCCCTACGGCCTGTTGAAGAAGGTGTCCGGTCGGATCATCAACGAAGTACGCGGTATCAACCGTGTGACTTACGACGTCTCCAGCAAACCCCCTGCAACGATCGAATGGGAGTAATGCGGACACGAAACAGTCCTGAGGACTGTTTCGTGCCGCATGACTCCGAGGCGCTTGCAAGCGCCGAGGTGGGCGGTGGCAGTGCTGTAGCGGTGGTGAGTGCACGCCGCATGACTCCGAGGCGCTTGCAAGCGCCGAGGTGGGTGGTGGCAGTGCTGTAGCGGTGGTGAGTGCACGCCGCATGACTCCGAGGCGCTTGCAAGCGCCGAGGTGGGTGGTGGCAGTGCTGTAGCGGTGGTGAGTGCACGCCGCATGACTCCGAGGCGCTTGCAAGCGCCACCAGACCCAGCACAGTCTCGATCACCAGAATTCAAGGAGAGCTTCGGCTCTCCTTTTTTTTGCTTCTCCCATTTCCTGCCCGACGCAAGGCCGGCCTCGCGCCCTGCGTTTCCGGGTAAATACCTAGTCATTCGTCCTGGACATGGGTTTCCTTAATTAATTATATTTATCATCATAAATTGACACGGGGGACCTCCCATGCGATTCGACGATGCCAACAGGCCTTCGCCTGGCGGGAACGCGCAAACCGGCCGCCTGCACGGCCGAGGAGGTCGCCGTGCTGCTTGAGGTCGCCCTGTTCACGCTGAGCCGCGGCGCGGTCTACGCGCTGGTCGCCGTGGGTTTCGTGCTGGTCTTCTCGGTAGGTGGCGTGCTCAACCTCGCGCATGGCACGCTGTTCATGCTGGGGGGCTACTTCACGCATCTGTTCTTCGAGCAGGTCTTCGGTGGGCGCTGGCTGCCGGCGGCCATCGCGCTGGCCGTGCTGTCGACCTGCCTCGCGGCCGCACTGCTTCACGCCGTGCTGTTGCGCCGCCGGCTGGCATCGTCGTCCTACGTCATGGTCATGACCCTGTCTGTGGCGCTGTTCGTCGAGCAATGCCTGCGCGTGATGTTCGGTGCCACCAGCACCGGTGTACCGCCGCTGATGCGTGGCAGCCTGCACCTATGGGGCGTGCGCGTGCTCCAGCTTGAGGTGCTGCTGGTGCCGCTCGCGCTGGCGCTATTGGCGGCCTTGTGGGCCTTTCTGCGCTGCACGGCGCTGGGCAAGTCCATCGTCGCGGTGGCGCAGAACCGGCAGGCGGCCGAGTTGGTGGGGATCGACGCCTCGGCCGTCATTGCCGGCGTTGTCGTGGTCTCGGCCGGGCTGGCTGCCTTGGCCGGCGCCGTGGTCGCACCGCTGATCACCGTGGTACCCACAATCTGGGCGTATTGGCTCATCAAGGCCTTTGCGGTGGCCATCCTGGGCGGCCTGGGCAGCCTGGCAGGCGCCGTGCTGGCGGCGTTCATCCTGAGCTTCGCCGAGGTGTTGACCACCTTTGCCTTGTCCGATCAGTTCGCTGATCTCGTTGCGCTGTTGATCATCGTCGTCGTGCTGATCCTGCGCCCTTCCGGCCTGTTCGCGGCGAGAAGCCTATGAGGACGCCATTGCTGCGGGGCTCCGTCACGTCGCTGGGGCTTGCCTTGCTTGCCGCCGCCGGCGTTGCCCTGTTCACCAACAACGTCTACCTGCACGAGGTGCTGATCCTGGCCGTGGTCTATGCCCAGTTCGCCGCCAGCTGGGATCTGCTGTGCGGATGCACCGAGCTCGACAACTTCGGGCATGCCATGTTCGTCGGCGGCGCGGCCTATGGGTCGGCTTTGCTGGGCCGGCACTTGGCCCTGGATCCGTGGCTGTCGGTGCCGGTCGCAGCAGCGGCCTCGGCGCTGGCCGGAGCGGCCATTGGCGGCTTGACGCTGCGCCTGCGAGGGCCCTACTTCTCGCTGGCGACCATCGCCTTTGCCGCGATGAGCTACAAGCTGGCCTACATCCTGTCCTCGGTGACGGGGGGCGAGGAAGGGCTGTCGGGCCTGCGCTCCTTCAGCGGCGACGTAGCGACGGACCTGCTCGTCTGCCTGGCCGTCTTCACGCTGTGCTTCGTGGCCATGCTGGCCTTCAAGCAATCCCGCTTCGGGCTGATTCTTCGCTCGACGCGGCACAACGAGGACGCCACCCTCGCCTCGGGCTTCAACACCGCCTGGTACAAAGTGCTGGCCTTTGCGCTCAGCGGCTTCCTCGCCGGCATCGGCGGGGGCATGTATGGACATACGCAGATGCAGGCCAATCCCGAGCTGCTGTCGGCCGGCCTGTCCGTGATGATCGTGCTGCTGGCTACGGTGGGCGGCCGCGGCACGCTGGTCGGCCCGGCACTGGCAGCGGCGCTGTTGACGCTGCTCAGTGAATGGCTGCGCGTCATCGAACAGTACCGCGTGGTGATCTTCACCGGCCTGTTGATCGTGCTGGTCTACTTCAATCCGGCCGGGTTTGCCAACAAGCGCCCGCTGCAACGGCTGTTCTCGCTGCGGCGCAAGGAGGACGCGCCATGAGCCTGCTTGCCATCGACGGCCTGAGTAAACGCTTTGGCGGCCTGTATGCCGTCAACGACCTGGACTTCGAGGTCGAGGCAGGCACGCTGTTTGGCATCATCGGTCCCAACGGCGCGGGCAAGACCAGCCTGTTCAACCTGCTGACGGGCTTCCTGAAGGCCGACCGCGGTTCCGTACGCCTGGCGGGCGTGGAGATGCTGGGGCGGCGTCCGCATGCGATCGCCCGGCTGGGTCTGCTGCGCAGCTTCCAGCTCGTGCGGCCCTTTGTGGGTCTGACGGCGCAGGAAACCCTCATGCTGCCGCTGTGCCTGCCCGGCACATGCGCCGATGCCGCCGAACGCAAGGCCCGATCCGGGGCCATGCTCGAGAGCCTGGGCCTGTCCCACAAGGCGGACACGGCCAGCGAGGACCTCAACCAGGGTGAGTTGCGCCTGCTGGACATCGGCCGGGCGATGGTGGCGCAGCCGCGCGTGCTGCTGCTGGACGAGCCTTTCGCTGGACTGGGGGCCCCAGAGATCCGTCGCCTAGTCCAGCGCCTTCGCGAGCGCCGTGAAGAAGGGGGCACGACCCTCATCATCGAGCATCGCCTGCGTGAGCTGATGCCCCTGATCGACCGCTCCCTGGTGCTGAATTTCGGCTCCCTCCTGGCCGTGGGCAGCCCGCAGGAGATTGCGCGCGACGCGATGGTCATCGAGGCCTACCTGGGCAAGGGAGGCGCAACGGCATGAACGCCACCAGGGCCCCGAACACGGGCAGGCCTGCTCACGAGGGCCTGTCGATCGACCGGCTCAGCGCAGGGTACGGCGGCATGGCCGTGCTGCACGAGGTGTCGCTGCAGGTCCAGCCCGGCGAGCTGGTCGCGCTCATCGGGCCCAATGGCGCCGGCAAGACGACGCTGCTGCGCGCCGTCTCGGGCCTGGTCAGTTCGCAGGGCGGCATATGGCTCGGTGGTCGCTGCCTGCAGGGCAGTTCGCCGCGCCGGATCGTGCAGGCCGGCGTGATCCATTGCCCCGAGGGCCGCCAGCTGTTTTCCGACCTCAGCGTGCAGGACAACATCCGCCTGGGCGCCCACCTGCGGCGCGACCGTGCGTCCGTCGAGGCCGACTACGAGCGCGTCTGCCAATTGTTCCCGGTGCTGAAGAAGCGCAGCGCCCAGCGCGCGGGCTCGCTCAGCGGCGGCGAGCAGCAGATGCTGGCCATCGCGCGCTCGCTGATGGGCCGGCCTGCCGTACTGATGCTGGACGAGCCATCCTTTGGCATCGCGCCGCTGCTTGTCGAGCGCATCTTCGAGGTCCTGCGGCAGCTCAATGACCAGGGGCTGACGGCGCTGATCGTCGAGCAGAACGCCCGGCTGGCGCTGGGCCTCGCCCATCGCAGTTATGTGCTCGAAGGCGGGCGCATTGCACTGCAGGGCCCCAGCGCTGAGCTCATGAGCCAGCACGCCATCCGCGAGGCCTACCTCGGGCTGTGATTCCGGGTCGAAACAAGGAGACCGACTGCATGAATACCGTGCTTGATCCGCCAACCATCGCCCCGCCGTACCGGCGCCGCTACTCGCACGCCTTTGTCGTGCCGCCCAATTCGCGCCTGCTGTTCAGCTCAGGCACCGTCGGCGTTGATCCCGAAGGCGGCGCGCCGGCCGACTTCGGGCAACAGGCGGAGCTCGTGATGAGCAACCTCACCGAGATCCTGCGCGAAGCCCAGATGGACTGGGACGACGTCGTCAAGTTCACCGGCTACCTCAAGCCCCAGTGCGACATGGCCACCTTCGCCGAAGTCCGCCACCGCTACTTCGGCAGCATCAAGCCCGCCATGACCCTGGTGTGGGTCTCGGGCCTGGTCGATGCCCGCTGGATGATCGAAGTGGAGATCGTCGCTGCCAAGGCAGCCGACTGAGCGAGCAATGACGATGGGCCGCGCATGCAGCGACTCAGTACCGAATCCCCAACCCCGGAGAAGGAGATAGAGCCATGGCAGTGACAGGAATTTCCGCAGGGCGGACGCAGCGGGCGTCCACGATCTGGAGCGGCTTGCGAGCGGCCCTCACGCTTGCTCTTGGCATGGCGGCGGTGCTGCAAGCCCAGGCGCAGGAGGCGCTGAAGAGCGGTGTTATCGCCCCGTTCAATACACCGCCTGGCGATGGCCTTCTCAATGCCGCACGCATGGCGGCAGAGGACATCAACGCGGCCGGTGGCATCGGCGGTCGCAAGCTGGAGCTGGTGGTCGCCAACGACGAGTACAAGCCCGATGGCGCGGTCAATGCCTACAAGAAGCTGGCGCTGTCGGACAAGGTCACCGCGGTCGTGGGAACGGCGTCCAGCGGCGTGGCCATGGCGGTGCTCGACCAGATGGTGCGCTACAAGGTGCCCTTCATCTCGACCGGGGCGGCCACCCTGCAGCTCTCCGACCGGGTGTCGCAAGACTACGGCCGGCACAAGTACTGGTTCCGCGTCATGCACACGACCGATGAGATGGCTGGCTCGCTCAGCGACTTCGCCGTTCGCCACCTGCTCAAGGAGAAGGGCTTCAGCCGCGCCGGCATCCTGGCGGAGAACGCGGTCTGGGCCAAGGGCCTGCTGCCCGCGCTGAAGCAGAACCTGGGCGCAGCCGGCGTCAAGATCGTGGCCGAGGAGTCCTTTGACGTCGACACCAAGGACTTCAAGCCGCTGCTGACCAAGATCATGCGCGCCGATCCGCAATACATCATCGACTTGTCTTCGCATGTCGACGGCGCCATCTATGTCAAGCAGTGGGGTGAGCTGCAGGGGCCGCCCATGTTCGGCGTGAACGCCTCGGGTGCCTCCACACGCTTCTGGAAAGACACGGACGGCCATGCGGTCAGCCACATGAACCTGATTGTCGGCAGCCAGCGTGTGGCCATGACGCCCAAGACCATTCCCTGGTACGACCGCTATGTCGCGCGCTACAAGGTCTCACCCGACTACACCAGCGGCTATACCTACGATGCGCTGTTCATCCTCAAGCAGGCGATAGAGAAGGGCGGCACCGATGCCGACAAGCTGGTCGCCGCCATGGAGGGTACCGATGTCGTCGGCGTGGCGGCGCGCTGGGCTTTCGAGAAGAACCACAACGCCCGCTTCGGTCCCGGCTATCGCTCCATCCCCATCTCCCAGTGGCGCCCCGATGGCGAGCGTGCGGTGGTCTGGCCGCCGGAGATCCGGACGGAGCCGGTGGCGCCACCGCCCTGGAAGCATTGAGGCGCGCGTCGGGGGGCAGCCCGGCATCGTCCCGTGCTCGCGCAGCGGCGCCCCCGCGCGCCGCGCACTGACAGTCGAAGATGGAGCAAGCATGTATCTGGCCAAAGCCCTCGCGGCGCAACGTCGCGGCGAACCCCTGAGACCCTGGCAGCTTGAGCGCCGCGCGCTGCGCCCCTGTGACGTCTTGATCGAGATCGACTACTGCGGCGTCTGCCATTCCGATGTCCACCAGGTGCGCGGCGAGTGGGGCCGGCAGCTCTTCCCCATGGTGCCGGGGCACGAGATCGTCGGCACAGTCGTGCGCTTGGGTGAGGCCGTGCAGCTGCGCCGGGTAGGCGAGCGCGTGGGCGTCGGCTGCTTCGTGGATTCCTGCCGCTGCTGCCCCTCGTGCCTGGGAGGTCTGCAGCAGTACTGCGCCCAGGGCATGACGGCGACCTACAACGGCGTGGAGCGCGACGGCGTCACGCGGACCTATGGCGGCTATGCCACGGCCATCGTTGTCGACGAGGCCTACACGCTGCTCATGCCCGCGGGTTTGCCTCCCGATGCCGCGGCGCCGCTGCTGTGTGCCGGCATCACCATGTACTCGCCGCTGCGGCGCTGGGCTGCTGGCCCGGGCACGCGTGTGGCCGTGCTGGGTCTGGGCGGGCTGGGTCATGTGGGCGTCAAGGTCGCTCGCGCCATGGGGGTGGAGGTCACCGTGCTGAGCCACTCGGCGCGCAAGAGGGAGGATGCGCTGCGCATGGGCGCGCATGCCTTCCATGGCCTGGCAGACCTTGCCGCCGAGCCCCGGCTGCGCGGGGCCTTCGACCTCATCCTCAACACCGTGTCCACCGGCGTGGATCTGGATGCGCTGAGCGCTCTGCTGCGGCGCGATGGCGTGCTGGTCATGCTGGGCATCGCGCCGGAGCCACACTCGATCCGCGCCCTCAGTCTGATCGGGCAGCGGCGCAGCCTGGCGGGATCGACCCTGGGCAGCATCGCTGAAACGCAGGACATGCTGGACTTCTGCGCCCGGCACGGCATCGCCTGCGACATCGAGCGCATCGGCATGCAGGACATCAACCAAGCCTATGAGCGCCTGTTGCGGGGCGATGTCCGCTACCGTTTCGTGATCGACATGAGCACGCTGCGCGCTTGAGCGGGCCTGTCATGCCGGCGCCACTTCTGGCCGGGAGCGTTCCGTGGAGAAACCTCAGCAGCGACTGCTGGTGCCGCGCGGGCTCAAACGCGGCGATCTGGTCGTCGAGCAGATCAAGCGCTGGATCACCGAGAGAAACCTGCGCCCCGGCGCCAAGCTGCCCAAGGAGGCCGAGCTGCAGGAGCATTTCGGCGTCAGCCGCGGCACGATGCGCGAGGCGCTCAAGGCGCTCGAGGTGCAGGGCCTGATCAGCCTGTCCACCGGCCCTGGCGGTGGTGCCACCATCGAGTCCGTGTCACTGGACCGCACCTTCCAGTTTCTGCAGAACTACCTGTTCTTTCAGGACATCAGCGTGCACGACATCTACGCCGTACGGCGCCTTCTTGAGCCTGCCCTGGCCGCGGCGGCGGTCCCGCATTTGACGGCGGCGCATTACGCGGACATGGCGCGCAGCATCCAGATCTGCGAGCCCATCGCCGGAGTCTCGGAGTCCATGCAGCAGCGCACCGAGGATCTGCATTTCCATGACATCTTCGCCGATGCCTGCCCCAACGCCTTTCTCCGCTTCCAATGCAAGCTGATCAACGCGCTGTTGCAGACGCTGGTCATCGGCTCGGTCCATGCATCCGCCGAGGCCTACCAGCAGCTCGGCCGCGCCGCCGTTCGTCATCACAAGAAGATTCTTGCCGCGGCCCGTGAGCGTGATGCGGCACGGGTCGCCACGCTGATGCTGGCCCATATCGTGGACACCGAGCGGCATCTCGAACGCGTGCAGGCGGCCCTGCGCAGCAAGCTGTTGCTGGACTCGGAGATGAAGCTGGGCCCGTCACTGTTCGTGCCAGGCAGCCGTTGAGCGGGTGCGCAAGCGCTGAGCCCTGGCGCGCGAGGCAAAGGCCCAGCATGCGAAGATTGCCGGCAGCTTCGGCACGCCATCGAGATTGGGGGTCCATCATGCGCGCAGCTTTCAGCATCCTCGGCCTGGTCATCGTGCTGGCCATCGTGATGGTCAACCTGCGGAACTCGGCCCGTCACTTGTCCGCTTCGGTGCCGGCCAACGCAGGTTCGGGCGTGGCGGCCTCCAGCCCCAGGAACCAGACGGAGGCGGTACGCATGCAGCTGCAAAGCCAGATGGACCAGGCCGCCGCGCAGCGCGCCTCGGAACTGGCCGCTCCCTGAACACCTCAGGCGGCAGCGACGATGGCCTCGGCCAGCGCCCTGGCCGAGCGCGGCGCACACCCTTCGGCATGGTTGCTGATGCCGATGTAGACCGGCAACCCGGCTGCAGCGGTGCCACGTGCCACCTTGGCCAGCACGGCGCGGGTGTCGGGATCGGGGTCCACCAGCTGGGCATAGTCGCCGTAGCGCTTTTCTGCCTCGTCGTAGCCAAAGGGTCCATGGCTGCGGTGCAGGTTCCAGCGGCAGACCAGGGGCGAGGGCCAGAGCTTGCGCAGCAGCCACAGTTGCTCGGTGATGGGGGGCAGCTTGGGGTGAAGGCCCAGGCAGTAGCAGGCGCCATGGCGCTTGAGTACAGCGGCAAAGTCCTCGCTCAGCCATTGCGCATCGCGCACCTCGATGGCGACCAGTCCGTCCGGGCAGCGCTCCCTCAATGCGGGCAGGGCGGCGAGCAGGGCATCCAGCCTCGCCAGGCAGTTGTCCATACGGTCCAGCCAGGGCAGCGGCAAAGGACTCAGCTGGAAGACCAGCACGCCCAGCTTCGCGCCCAGACCCTCCATGGCAGGCTGGACGAATTCCTGCACGGCCAGCCGTGGATCCAGAAAGGCGGGATTGGGCTGCCGCCCCCGGCCCTGTTCGTCCCGCACTTGCGCGTCGCAGACCAGGGCAGGGGCCTTCACCATGAAACGGAAGTCGTCGCCGACCTGCAGGGCCATTTGCTCGTACTGGCCGGCGCTCAGTGGCCGATAGAAGCTGCGGTCGACGCAGACGCAGCGCAGCAGCGGATGCCGGCTGTAGGCCTGCAACCCACGGCGTGCCAGCAGGGATTCTGAATAGGGCTTGTCCCACACCAGCCCGGCCCAGCCCGGATAGCTCCAAGTCGAGCCGCCCAGGCGGATCCGCGGCGAAAGCGCCCCGGCCAAAGCCAGCAGGTCGGCTGTCGGCGCCGCGGGCTGGATGCTGCGGCGTCGCGAGGGTGCGGTGTCGTCACCGGCGGCGGAGGTCGCGAGCGGCTGCGCGGGGGCGGCGGGTGCCGGTGCTGTTGCGGGAGCAAGGGCGCATTGCTCCGGGAAGAGACTCTCTTGCATGGCGCACAGCATAAGTCTGACCGACGCTGGGCAAAGTGGGCGAAGTCCGGCCCCTGTGTGGCGCCTGTGGAGTGGACCGGAGGTGGGCTTGCTACACTGGAAAGCTCCATGAGCGACAACGTGTCCCCTCTCGCGCCGCACGCCGCGCCTGCCTCTCCTGCCGACGAATACGCCATGCGCCTGGCGCTGGATCAGGCCCACAACGCCTGGCTGGTCGGCGAGGTGCCCGTCGGGGCGGTGCTCATGCGGCAGGGGCAGCTGATCGCCACGGGCTACAACCGGCCCATCACCACCCACGATCCCACCGCGCATGCCGAGATCGTGGCGCTGCGCCATGCAGCGCAGCTGCTGGGCAATTACCGCCTGCCGGAGTGCGAGCTCTTCGTGACCCTGGAACCCTGCGCCATGTGCGCGATGGCGATGATGCACGCCCGGCTCAAGCGCGTGGTGTATGCCGCCACCGACCCGAAGACGGGCGTTGCTGGATCGGTGCTGAACCTGTTCGACGAGCGCCGGTTGAACCACCATACCTGCATTCAGGGCGGCGTCCTCGCGGAGCCGGCCGCCGCCTTGCTCCGGCAGTTCTTTGCCGAACGCCGCGAGGCGGCGCGTCAACGGCGCGAGCAGCGCCGGGCCGCCGGTGCGACACAAGATGAATCGAGCATTCCGGTGGGCGATGTCAGCCCGCTGGACTTTCCACCCAAGGACTTTCCCAGCCTATGAGCAGCAGCCTGACCCTCTATACCCCTGCCGGCGTTCTGCCCCAGGCCCAGCCCCTGCGCCGCGCTGCCAAGCGCCTGAGTGCACTGGGCTTCGACGTGGGCATCGACGAGGCGGCGCTGGCCAAGCACCAGCGCTTTGCCGGCGATGACGCCACGCGGCTGGCAGCCTTGCACCGGGTTGCGCAGGCAGCGCCATCGGTGGCCATGGCCACGCGCGGCGGCTATGGCATGACGCGCCTGCTGGACCAGATCGATTGGAAACTGCTGGGCCGCAGCGTGGAGCAGGGCACGCGCTGGGTGGGTCTGAGCGATCTCACCAGTCTGCAACTGGGCCTGCTCAAGCATGCCAAGGCCGTCAGCTGGGCCGGGCCTATGGCCTGTGAGGACTTTGGCCGTACCGAGGAGGAGGGCGGGGTGGACGACGTCACCCAGGACTGTTTCCTGGAGGCCATGCATGGCGAGCTCGAGGCCATCGGCTTTCGCACGGAGCCCGGCTTTGACGGCCTGGAAGCCCGCGGTACCTTGTGGGGTGGCAATCTGAGCATCGTCAACTCCCTGCTGGGCACGCCGCATTTCCCCAAGGTCAAGGGCGGCATCCTGTTCCTGGAAGACATCAACGAGCACCCGTACCGTGTCGAGCGCAACCTGTTGCAGCTGCTGCAGGCGGGCGTTCTTGACGATCAGAAGGCCATCATCCTGGGTGATTTCGGCGGCTGGAAGAAGTCCCCGCTGGACCGCGGCTACACGCTGAAGGCGGTATTGGAGGCCCTTCGCGCCCGCACCAAGACACCCATCCTGACCGGCCTGCCCTTCGGTCACGTGCGGACCAAGGTTTGCCTGCCGGTGGGGCACCGCGTGGACCTGCTCGTGCAGGGGCGGGATGTGATCGCGGCCTGGGGGCACTGAACTCGAGGGCGTATCGCCTGCGCCTGCGGATTGCGGGCCGCCAATGAACAAAGGCCCTGATGTCGCCATCAGGGCCTTTTTTCATGCCCCTCTTCCGCCGCGGCAGAAGAGGGAAGGGCGTATCGCCAGGATCAGAACTTGTGGTTGTACTGTGCCGAGAAGGTCATGGCACGAGGTGCAGAGTAGTTCTGCTCCATCTGATACAGGGCGCTGCGTGCACCGCCGGCCGTGTTGTAGGCTTCGTTGACGGCCGTGACCGTCTGCTTGTCGAAGACGTTGAACATTTCAGCCTTCAGGGTCAGGCCCTTCATCCAGCTGGGCTTGTACATCAGCGCCAGGTCCAGACGGGTCTCCCAGGGCAGGAAGCCCAGGCCGCCGCGGCCAGGAGCGTCCTTGCAGACATAGAAGATGGAGCCATAGCCCGAGTTCAGGTGAGCCGTGTCCTGCTCCACCGGCAGAATGGCCGAGCAGGAACGGGGACGACCAGAAGCGATCAGCGCGTTGCCGCTGATCGAGAACTGGCTGTTGAACTCGTAGACGCCCATGGCCTTGATCTGGTGGCGACGCATATTGGGCAGCGGGCCGTTACCGTTGATCATGATCTCGGGGAAGTCCCACACCGAGGTGAAGCCCACGTCAGCCTGGCCGTTGTCAGACTTCTGCTGGCCTTCGGTGTTGCCGGTGCTCTTGGCCAGGGTGTAGGTCACCTTGCCGTACCAGCCGTTGCGCATCGGGTGCTCCAGCGAGAAGTCCAGCGCCATGTAATTGCGCTTCAGACCCTCCGGGAAGCCCCACTCGCTCCACTTGATGCCGACTTCCTTCATGGTCTGGACGGTCTTGCCATTGACGGTGGTCTCGCCGACAGGAACGATGAAGGTGTTGTCTTGGCCGGGGTTGAACAGGCTGCCACCCCAGTTTTCTGCAAAGTACGCGTACTCGGCAGCCGTCATGTGGTTCTTGAACGGACGGGTGTCGCTGACGTCGTCGATCGAGCTTTTCAGCTTGCGATAGTTGAAGCGCACGCCACCGATGTACTCAGCCGAGAGCGCCTTCTCGATACCGATGGCGAACTCGTCCTGGGTGTTGGAGCGGATGTCCTTGGCAGCGATCACGCGGGCGTCAGGCGGCACACCGTACTCGTTGTTGGGCGAGTAAACGTTGCCGATCGACACCTTGCCCAGCGGAGCGCCCGTCACGGGGTCCACACCGGTATAGGTGTAGAAGTGCTGGGTGTTCAGCGAGCCGCCAGCAAATCGCACGGCCAGGTTGGCGGGGATCTGCAGGTGGTAGCGGCCGGCCGTGCCATACACCTTCATGCTGGCATCGCCGTTGACGTCCCACGATGCCGAGAAGCGGGGCGCCAGCTGACGCTTCTTCTCGATGATGGTTTCGCCGATCGTGTTCAGGTTGGTGAACTGCTCGTTACGCAGACCGAACACCAGTTGCAGGTTCTTGGTGGCTTGGTAACGATCTTCGATGTACTGGGCGGCCTGCTTGACTTCGGGCGTTGCACCTTGCAGCAGGTGGTTTTCGCTGACGTAGTAGCCCAGCGCACCCAGCGGGCTGCCCGTCGACGACGGAGCCGCCGTCATGCCTGCCAGCGGCACGTTGGGCGTATCCGAACGCAGGTAGGTGTAGCTGCCGCCACCCGCCGCCGAGTTGCCGTTGGCTGCCTTGATGTGATTGGAGTCCACGCCGGCACGAACCGTGTGGCGGTCGTTGACACGGTACTCGATGTCGAAGCGATAACCCAGGTTCTCGTCATGGGCGTCGTCACGCAGCAGGTTGGACGTGAAGCCTTGGATTTGGCTGGGCGTGTAGTTGATGCCAGGCGCGCGCGAATCCACGGCGGCCGCGATCGGGTACAGCCCTGGAACGTAGTTCAGCGGGCTTTGCACGCGAACGGTCTTGCTCTTGCCGACCAGGGCCTGCACCGTCAGATCATCGGTCAGGTAGCCCGTGTACTTCAGGATGTCCAAATTGGCGCCTTGCGGGGCCGACATGGCAGCGCCCGTGGCACTGAGGAAGGGCACGCCGGCAGCGTAGTTCTCGAAGTCGGCACCGCCGCCCAGGACGTTGTTGTGCTTGAGCGTCGTGTAGTCAAAGCCGTAGTAGCGGTCCTTGGCCTTGACGGTGTCGCGGATCGCCGTGTACTCCAGGTGGTGGTTGTCCGAGATGTTCCAGTCCAGCTTCAGGAAGGAGCGCGGGACCGTGCGGGTCTGCTCCAGCCAGCCAGTCTTGCCGGCATCCACGCTGTTGGATGCCAGGCGGGTGCCTTCGTGGTTGGTTTCCGTCCGCTCGGCGGCGAAATAGAAGAACAGCTTGTCCTTGAGGATGGGGCCGCTGATGGCGGCCGTCACGCGCTTCTCATCAACGGTGTCGTCGCCGTTGTAGAAGAACAGCTTGCCGTCAGTGGCGGGGAAGGCGCCGGTGTTGCCATACCTGATGTCGCGCTGCTTGCCGCGCAGCGACTTGGGCGACCAGGAGCCACCAACGCTGAGTTCCCAGTCATTGGAGCCGGACTTGGTGGTGATGTTGATCACGCCGCCCGTGGAACGGCCGAATTCAGCACCGTAACCGCCGGTGATCACGTTGGTCGAGGCAATCGCGCCGAAGGGCAGCGAGGAATAGCCGACCTGGAACATGCCGTTGGTGGCAGTGAAACCGTTGATGTAGATCGCGTTTTCAGACGAACCAGAACCGCCGAAGCTGGCGGCGTTGTTGCCGTAGCGGAAGTCGGCGCGGGTCGTGGCGGGGGCGAGTTGCACCACGGCAGCCACGTTTTCCTGCACCGGCAGGCGGGCAATGTCCTTGGAGGTGAAGGTGGCGCCGCTGTTGGAGCGCGACACGTCAATGATCTGGCGACGGCCGGTGACTTCGACGGTTTGCAGGGCATTGGCGGCCGAAGCGGCGAACTTCAGTTCGAAGCCCTGGCCTGCCACCAGTTCGATGGTGTCAGTTGCGGTCACCTTGCCGTCGACGACCAGTTGAGCACGGTAGGTGCCGGGAGGCAGTGCCGCAGCCTGGAACTGGCCCTTGGCGTCGGGTGTGACGCTGCGCTTGGCGCCGGTGGCAACGTTCTCCAACTGAATGGTCGTGCCAGGCTTTGCCGCGACAGCGCCATAGACCGTGCTGTTGGTGGTCGACTGCGCATAGACCGCGCCAGATGCCACCATCAGACCCACGGCCATTGCGACCGCGGTGCGGCGCGCAAAGGTCAGGGAGCTTTCATTCATTCGATTTGCCATAGGAAAACCCTCGTTTGTTAGGACGACTGCATTCAGTCTTTGCCCACCCTTGCGACCTTGTGGGTCGTGAAGCAAGCGCGGTCAGCCAAAACTGCGCGTTTGATTGTCAGAACTTTGTCCAGGCCGACCGTTAGGGGTTAGCCCATGACGGCAGGCACGGCCGCGCAGGGTGCGCGGTAGTCGCCGCCTTCCTTGGATCAAGCCAAACATGTGTCAGCCCAGGAGAATCGCTGGTTGCGGCGCGGCTGGGCGCGCTGCGAGTCGCTGCCAATGCGCGGCGAGGTGTGCGCGTATACCCTTGTGTTTGCCCTGCAACAAACAGGCATGCATGCCCGTTGTTTGTGACTTCCGGGCGCGAGCGGCGAGGGGTGCGCGGCGGAGGTGTGATGTGACCAGTAAAATACCGCCTCGCGTCTGGGTGAGGCGCCGCGCGGGTGTCTGGCGGCTGCTTTGCAAGCTCCGGGTAAGCCCGAGCCAGTCTAGAGAGGGCTCTCGCGTATCATTTCGCCTCTTTCGCATGTCCGCGGCGCACTTCGCGCGCGTGTGCCGGGAGTTGCGGTAACCCGCTTGAAGCTGGCTTCAGGCTGCTTGCTGATACATTGCCGGTCCTGCGTCGATTGCTGGCAGGTGCTTTGGAGACTGGGCATTTGCTGAAGTGGAGATGGGTCGTCCTCCTGGGCTTCCCTGTGTGGCGCCGCATTGCGGCGCGTATTGCTGAGTGTTTCGAAGTCTTTTGAAGGAGCGCGCATGAACTTTGCGCAGGAGAACAACAGTTCGTCTCGGCTGACGGGCTTTGGCGTCGTGGTGTTGATCCACGTGCTGATGGCTTATGCCCTGGCGAGCGGGTTGGCGAAGAAGGTGGTCCAGGCCATCGCGCCGATCGAGACCAAGGTCATTGAAGAGGTGAAGAAGCCGCCGCCTCCGGTCGAGAAGGTGGTGCCGCCGCCTCCTGATATGAAGGCTCCGCCGCCCCCGTTCATTCCTCCGCCTGAAGTGCAGGTGACGGCGCCCGCGCCAACGCCGACCATCTCGACGCAGTCGACGACGCCACCACCGAAGACCGACGTGCGCCCGACGCCCGCGCCGACGCCTGCGCCGGCTCCGGCTCCGGTTGCTCACACCGGCCCCAAGACGGTCGGCATGGTCTGCACCAAGTACGGTAAGCCTGAGGTGCCGTCTATGAACTGGTCGGGCCGTGCCGAGTTCAAGGTGACTGCGGTCGTGAAGGCCGGTCGGGTTGTTCCGTCGGAAACGACGATCGCTGTGATTCGCGGCGCGTCGGATCGCAAGGCCCAGCGAGCCATGATCACTGCGATTCAGCAGGCCTTGGCGGACACCTATGAGTGCCCCGGCGACCACGTGTTCGAACAGGACTTCGTGTTCAACATCGAATGATGAGCCCGGGCGCCTCGCCCGGCTGTCGATACAAGAGGGGCTGGCACCCGGCCCCGGTTTCTCAACTGAATTTCAGTTTTCTTTGCGTAGGAGTTGACTCCATGATCTCTCGTATCTCCGCCTTGATTGCGGCAATCGCAGTTGCTGCGACCCTGGCCGTGTCGCCGATGGTTGCCCGCGCCCAGGACCAGAAGCCTGCCGAGCAAACCGCAGCTCCTGCTGAAGCCGCCGCACCCGCTCCTGCTGCGCCCGTGACTGAAAAGTCCACCGAGAATCCGTACAGCCTGGGCAACATCGTTGCGCACGGCAATGTGGTCGACCAGATGGTGCTGGCCATCCTGGCCGTGATGTCCATGGGTTCCTGGTACATCCTGTTCACCAAGCTGTGGGACACCACCAAGCTGGCCAAGGAAGCCAAGGAAGCTCGCGCCACCTTCTTCAAGAAGGCCAGCCTGCAAGACGGCATTAAAACCCTGAGCGAGACCGGCGCCATGCGCTACATCGCCCAGAGCGCCGTGGAAGCTTCTGACCACCACGAAGGTGCCCTGACCGAGAACATCGACCACAACACCTGGGTGACCATGAACGTCGACCGCGCTGTCGGCGAAGTCAACACCCGTCTGCAAGGCGGCCTGGGCTTCCTGGCAACCGTGGGCTCGACCTCTCCCTTCATCGGCCTGTTCGGTACCGTGTGGGGCATTCTGCAAGCCCTGACCCAGATCGGCGTGGCTGGCCAAGCTTCGATCGACAAGGTCGCCGGCCCCGTGGGCGCTGCCCTGATCATGACCGCCATCGGTCTGGCCGTCGCTGTGCCCGCCGTGCTGGGCTACAACTGGCTGGTGAACCGCAACAAGGCTGTGATGGCTCAAGTGCGCGCCTTCGCCGCCGACCTGCATGGCGTCCTGATGGGCAGCCGTCAAGTCAAGCGCTAATCCAATTCATCCCGGAGTTCCATCATGGGAATGAACGTCGGATCCTCTTCCGGCGATGATGAAGTGGTCTCGACCATCAACACCACGCCCCTCGTGGACGTGATGTTGGTGCTCCTGATCATCTTTCTGATCACCGTTCCGGTGGTGACGCAGTCGGTCACGCTTTCCTTGCCCAAGGAAACGAACCTGGTTCGCGTCACCAAGCCGGAGAACATCGAAATCGCGATCACCAAGGATGGCGACATCTACTGGGCGACCGCCAATGTGCCCGACACGGACGCGCTCTTCGAACGCCTCAAGAAAGTGGCCGTGCTGAATCCTCAGCCTGAGGTGCACATTCGTGGCGACGAGCATGCGCGCTACGAGTCCGTCGGCAAGGTGATCTACACCTGCCAGCGTGCCGGCATCCTGAAGATCAGCTTCATCACCGAGCCGCCTGCGCGCGGTGGTTGAGGCAGGAGCACAGCATGGGAATGAATGTTGGTAGTTCGTCCAGCGGGGACGAAGCCGATGTGATGATGGATGTCAACACCACGCCTCTGATTGACGTGATGTTGGTGCTGCTGGTGATGCTGATCATCACCATCCCCATCCAGTTGCACTCGGTGAACATGAACATGCCGAATGGCGCGCCGCCTCCGGCGGAGGTGAAGGAGCCGGTGGTGGTCGAGATCTTCATCGACTTCGACGGCACGGTCCTGTGGAACAACGAGCAGGTCGACAAGAACCAGCTGGAGGCCCGACTGATCGAAGCCGCCAAGCCGGGTCCCGACCAGCCCGAAGTTCATATCAAGCCGAACAAGCTGGTGGACTATGGCCGCGTAGCCATGGTGCTGGCAGCCGCTCAACGCCTCGGTGTGACCAAGATGGGCATCGTCGGCAACGAGCAGTTCGTCAAGTAAAACTTGCGTAGACTTCATGGACGCGCTGTCCGCAAGGGCCGCGCGTCTTTTCACGTCAGGAGATGAAACAATGAAAATCAAGGCACTGGCCACGGCCGCCGTCGGCGCCATGGCACTGGTTCTGGGTGCCGGCCCCCAGGGAGAGATCGGTTTCTCGCAGGCGAGTGCGCAGTCCGAGGGTGTTCGCCCTGAGATCGGCAAGCACCTGAAGGATGCGGGCGCGCTGATCAAGGCCGGCAAGTACAAGGAAGCGCTGGCCAAGGTGAAGGACGCAGAAGGCGTGTCCGGTCGTACTGCCAGCGAGAACTACCAGCTGGAGTACATGCGCGTGGCTGCCGCGTCCGGCGCTTCGGACACCGATTCCATGGTCAAGGGCTTCGAAGCCCTGAAGGCCAGCGGCAAGCTCGGCGCCCAGGACCAGCTGCGCATGATCGAATCGATCGCCGGCACCTACCTGCGCAACCGTGACCACGCCAAGGCCCTGACCTGGGCTCAGCGCTACTTCAAGGAAGGTGGCAACAGCGCCACCATGAAGGAAGTGCTCTCGCAGGCCCAGTACCTGTCCGGCGACATGGCTTCCATCATCAAGGAGACCAGCGAGGAAGTGGCGGCTGACGAGAAGGCGGGTCGTACGCCTTCGCAGAACAAGCTGAACCTGCTGCTGAATGCCGCGATGAAGGCTAAGGACAGCGCGACCGAGGCCTCGGCCCTGGAAAAGCTGCTGGCCTACTACCCCCGCAAGGAGCTGTGGGCCGATGTCCTGAGCCGCGTGCAGCAGAAGCCCAGCTTCTCGGACCGTTTCTCGCTGGACATCTACCGCCTGAAGCTGGCCACCGGCAACTTCAAGGACGCCAACGATTACATGGAGTCCGCCCAGTTGGCCGTGCAGGCAGGCTTCCCGGATGAAGGCAAGCAGATCGTCGACAAGGGCTTTGCGGCTGGCGTGCTGGGACAGGGCAATGACGGTGCTCGCCACAAGCGCCTGCAGGACCTGATCGTCAAGAAGGTGGCCGAGGCCAAGGCTGCCGCGCCGACCGCGGAGAAGGACGCACAGGATGCCAAGGATGGCAACGCGCTGGTGAACCTGGGGCTGGCCTACGCCTTCCGCGGCGAAGCCGCCAAGGGTGCCAAGCTGATCGAGCAGGGCATTGCCAAGGGCGGCCTGAAGCGCCCCGAAGACGCCAAGCTGTACCAAGGCCTGGCCTATTTCCAGGGCGGTGACGTGAGCAAGGCGCAGGCGGCCTGGCGCTCGGTCAAGGGCACGGACGGCGTGCAGGACATGGCTCGACTGTGGAGCGTGTACGCACGCAGCGCCAGGCGCTGATCCAGGGCCTTGCCCAAATGAAAAAGCGGCCCCTCATGGGCCGCTTTTTTGCGTTAGCGAGGCCGGCAGGCTGTGCCTGCCAAGTACCGCTGGCGTGGGCGGCAGCGCCCTTCCTTCGGGCTCCGCCGGTCGTCTGCCAGATTCAGCGCGGGGCCAGGCGGATGGCGCCGTCCAGGCGGATCACCTCACCGTTGAGCATGTCGTTGGTGATGATCTGGTGCACCAGCTTGGCATAGTCTTCCGGGCGGCCCAGGCGCGACGGGAAGGGCACGCTGGCGGCCAGCGCGTCTTGCACTTCCTGCGGCATGCCAAAGAGCATGGGCGTGCCGAAGATGCCAGGGGCAATAGTCATGTTGCGGATGCCGTTGCGGGCCAGGTCGCGGGCGATGGGCAGGGTCATGCCGACCACGCCACCCTTGGAGGCCGCATAGGCCGCCTGGCCGATCTGGCCGTCATAGGCTGCCACCGATGCGGTGGAGATCATCACGCCGCGCTCGCCGGTGGCTTCCGGCTCGTTTTTGCACATGGCTTCGGAGGCCAGGCGGATCATGTTGAAGCTGCCCACCAGGTTCACGCTGATAACCTTCTGGAACAGCGACAGGGCATGCGCGCCATCCTTGCCGACCGTCTTGGCGGCGGGGGCGATGCCGGCGCAGTTCACCAGGCCCATCAGCTTGCCCAGGCTCAGGGCCTTGGCCACCACGGCCTGCGCATCGGCTTCCTGGCTCACGTCGGCCTTGACGAAGGCGCCGCCCAGTTCCGCGGCCAGGGCCTCGCCCTTTTCGACGTTCAGATCCGCGATCACGACCTTGCCGCCTTCACGGGCCAGCATGCGGGCCGTGCCCTCACCCAGGCCCGAGGCGCCACCGGTGACGATGAAAACCTTGTTTGCGATGTCCATGCTTGTTGTCTCCTGAACAACTGACGTTAACGTAAACGTCAATTCTCCCGCAAAAGAAAAGCCGCTGAACAGCGGCTTGACGGGATTTTTGTGACGCCGGTCAGCTCAGCGCTGCCAGGGCACGGGTGGTGATCTCGTCCACCGAGCCCAGGCCTTCGATGCGGCGGTACTTGGGCGCCTGGGCATCGCCCTGGGCGGCCCAGCTGGAGTAGTAGTCCACCAGGGGGCGAGTCTGGGCCTGGTAGACCTCCAGGCGCTTCTTGACGGTCTCTTCCTTGTCGTCGTCGCGCTGGATCAGCTCTTCGCCGGTGGCGTCATCCTTGCCGTCGACCTTGGGCGGGTTGAACTTGACGTGGTAGGTGCGGCCCGAGGCCACGTGCACGCGGCGGCCGCTCATGCGCTCGATGATGGCCTCGAAGGGGACATCGATCTCCAGCACGTAGTCCAGCTTCACGCCGGCGGCCTTCATGGCGTCGGCCTGTGGAAGGGTGCGGGGGAAGCCGTCGAAGAGGAAGCCCTTGGCGCAGTCCGGCTGGGCGATGCGTTCCTTGACCAGGCCGATGATGATGTCATCGCTGACCAGGCCGCCGGCGTCCATCACCTTCTTCGCGGCCAGGCCCAGCTCCGTGCCGGCCTTGATCGCGGCACGCAGCATGTCCCCGGTGGAGATCTGCGGAATGCCGAATTTTTGGCAGATGAAAGCGGCTTGGGTGCCTTTGCCAGCGCCGGGGGCGCCGAGGAGAATCAGTCGCATTGGGGGTCCTCAATACTCAAAGGGATGCACCTGCCCGGTGCTCCGACAAACTGCCGGGGAGAATAGCACGCGGCGGCCTTCGCCTGGCTGACGCGCTCCCTGACCTTGATGCGGTGTAACCCGAGGTTTCCGGAACGTCTGAGCGCCGGCGAAGCGCAGGCTTGCGATCTTGACGCCGCACCACTGCGTTCGCACCCCTCAGTTTGCACTATTCAGCTCGCATCAGCCTCGGCGAACAGGCGGCGTACGCGCGCCAGGTCTTCAGGGGTGTCCACGCCGGGGCCAGGTCTTGCCTCGCTGACATGCACGGCAATGCGCTCGCCGTGCCAGAGCACTCTCAACTGCTCCAGCGCCTCGATCTGCTCCAGCGGACTGGGTGCCAGTTGGGGAAAGCGGCGCAGGAAGCCGGCCCGATAGCCGTACAGGCCCACATGGCGCAAGACCGTGCCGGCGTGAGGCTGGGCACCGCCGCCAGGGGCGTCACGCCACCAGGGAATGGGCGCGCGGGAGAAATACAGCGCATGGCCGGCCGCGTCACAGACCAGCTTCACCACATTGGGGTTGCCAAACTCCTCGGCGCTGTCGATGCCGTGGGCGACCGTGCTCATCGCGCATCGCGGGCGGCTCAGCAGCAACTCGGCGCAGGCGCGGATCATGCCGGGGGCGATCAGGGGTTCGTCCCCCTGCACATTGAGCACTACCGCTTCGTCGGCCAGGCCCAGCAGTTCCGCCGCCTCGGCCAGGCGGTCGCTGCCGCTGGGGTGGTCGGCACGGGTGAGCAAGGCGCGCACGCCGTGCGCCTCGCAGGCAGCCTGCACGGCGGGCGCGTCGGTGGCCACCACCACTTGCTCGGCGCCCGCCAGCGCTGCCCGCTGGGCCACCCGCACGATCATGGGCAGGCCGGCGATGTCGGCCAGCGGCTTGTCGGGCAGGCGCGTGGAGGCCAGGCGCGCCGGGATGATGATGTGGAAGCTCATGCCGGATCGGCGGGCGGCACGGTGGCCGACGCCGGGGCCGGCGCAGGGGCATCCAATGCGCGCGCCTCGTTCTCCAGCATCACGGGGATGCCGTCGCGGATGGGAAAGGCCAGGCGGTCCGCATGGCAGACCAGCTCACGCCGGCCGTCCTCGCGCAGATGTTCCAGGGGGCCCTTGCAGATCGGGCAGACCAGCATTTCCAGCAGTCGCGTGTCCATGTTCAGGGGAGCAGGGCCTGCACGCGCTCGCGCAGGGCCTGCTCGAAAGCAATCTCGGGCCTGAAGTCTAGCGCCACCACCCAGACCTCGGTTTGACCCGCCCTTGACGGCGGCAGCTTTACGGCGTCTTTTTCGGTGAGCAGCACCGTCGCGCCATCGGCAGGCCAGGGCAGCGTCGTGAAAGCATGGTGGTCAGGCAGGGGCAGCGGGCGGATGTCCAGACCTTGCTCGATGAGCATGTCGAAGAAGGCCTGCGGGCGCGCCAGCCCAGCGGCGGCCAGCACCGGTTGGCCGCGCAGGGCATGCAGCGCATGGAGGCTGGCTGGCCGGCCCTGCCACCACTGCGCAAGCCGCACCGCACCGGCCAAGCGGCGCGTGCCCACAAAGCCCGGCAAGGGGGTGCTGGGCCTGCCGGCGCTGTAGAGCAGCAAGGCGTCGTCCCGGCTGCCTGGCGGGGCCGGCAATGGCCCGGCCTGGCGCAGCGGCCCCGCAGGCAACAGCCGGCAATTGGCCAGGCCGCGATCGTCGATGACCACAATGCTCAGCTGGCGCGGCAGTCGCCAGTGCTGCAGACCGTCGTCCGCGACGATGAGGTCCAGTTCGGGATGCGCGGCCAGCAGGGCCTGCGCCGCAGCGACCCGGTCACGGCCGACGGCCACGGGGCAGCGGCTGCGAAGAAAGATCAGCAGGGGTTCGTCGCCTACCGCAGCAGCCGGGCTGTCGGCCTGCACGAGCAGGGTCGACCGATCGTCCTGCCGGCCATAGCCCCGTGAGACCACGCCGGCCCGAACACCTTGCCTGCTCAGGATGTCCAGCAGGGCCAGGGTGGCTGGCGTCTTGCCCGCGCCGCCGACAATCCAGTTGCCCACGACGATGACCGGCCGGGCCAGGGGCGCGCTTTTCTTCAGGCCCCGGCGGTAGGCCCAGGCGCGCAGGCGCAGCAGCGCCGCATGCAGGGCACCCAGGGGCCGCAGGCATTGCGCCAGTGCGTCGTCGGCCTGCCAGGCGCGCTGCAGCCTGTCCTGCCAGCCCATGGCGGTCAGGGGCTGCCCGGGCCTTGAGCGGCGAACGTCAGGCGGGCCAGGCCCACGCGCCGGGCGGCATCCATCACGTTCATCACCGACTGATGAGCCGCAGCGGCGTCCGCCGATACGGTGATGGTGGTCTCCGGGTCCACGCCGTTGCTGCCTTGCGCGGCCTGGGCCAGCGCGGCGGCCAGCATCTCCACCGAGCGGCCCTCGACCAACTGCCGGTTGACGGCGTAGCGGCCATCGGCCGACACCGCGACGATGATTTCCTTGGGACGGTCCTTCAGCTGATCGGCGCTGGCCGTGGGCAGGGTGATCTGCAGCTCGGTGAACTTCGAGTAGCTGGTGGACAGCATCAGGAAGATCAGGATCACCAGCAGCACGTCGATGAAGGGGATCAGGTTGATCTCGGGCTCTTCGCCCTGACGCTGGCGGAACTTCATCGCGGCAGGCCTTGGGACAGGCGCATCAAGTGGCTCAGGAGCGCGTCGCAGGACTCTTCCATCTCCAGCACATAGGCCTCGATGCGTCCGCGGAAGTAGCGGTAGAACATCAGCGAGGGGATGGCGATGATCAGGCCGAAAGCCGTGTTGTAGAGGGCGATGGAGATGCCGTGCGCCAGCTGCGCCGGGTTGTTGCCACTCGGGCCCTGGCTGCCGAAGATCTCGATCATGCCCACGACGGTGCCCAGCAGGCCCAGCAGCGGCGCCGCGGTGGCGATGGTGCCCAAGGTGTTCAGGTAGCGCTCCAACTGGTGGATGGCGCCACGGCCGGCCAGCTCGAAGGTGTGCCGCAGCTTGGCCTCGGGAATACGGGGCTCCAGCACGTTGGCGCGCAGGCCGGTGGCCAGCACCTGGCCCAGCAGCGAGCTGTCGGCCAGCTTGTTCACCACGTCAGCCGGCGGGATCTGCTGCTGCGTGACGGCAATCACTTCCTCGACCAGCTTGGGCGGCGCGATGCGCTGCGGACGCAGGCTGGCCAGGCGCTCGATGATCAGGGCCATGGCGATGATGGAACACAAAAGCAAGGGCCAGATCGGCCAGCCAGCGGCTTGTATGATCGAAAACAAAGGCTACCCCTCGACGGTTTCGCAGGTCTGCAGCAGCGAGGCTGCGCGCGGGATTATGGCGCGAAGCCACCCCGGTCGGACTCAGGTTTGCAAGTAGACGTGAGGGCTTCGCACGCCGCTGCGTGCTGCCGGCAGGGGCCGGCGCAGTCATCCACCGAGCCTGTGGATAACTTTGTGGGCAAGCTGTCATCCGACGTTGCCAGGGCCCGCCAAATCGGGCTTCGGCTCAGATTGCTGCATTTTTGGGCAGGAAAAAGGTCTTGAAAAACAAGCGTTTATGTGTCTGTGACGCGGACATGACGGGGCGAATGGCCCGGAAAGCCTTGATTGGCGCGGCTGTGGAGTTCTGGACCCGCATGGATACTGGGCTGGCGCATGGATGACGCCTTCAAGCCCGCATCGGCACGGCAGGCGTGGTCGGTTGCGGGGCTGGTACGGGCCATCGGCGACAGCCTGGCCAACCGCTTTGCCGGCGTCACGGTACAGGGCGAGCTGTCGGGCTTCACCCGCGCCGCCAGCGGCCACTGCTACTTCAGCCTCAAGGACGCCGACGGCGGCAACGCGCTGCTGCGCTGTGCGCTGTTCCGGCGCACAGCGGCCCTGCTGGACTTCCAGCCGGCCGATGGCCAGCGGGTCGAAATCCGCGGCCGGGTGGCCTTGTATGAACCACGCGGGGACCTTCAGTTCGTGGCCGAGGCCCTGCGCCGGGCTGGTGCCGGCGCCCTGTACGAGCAGTTCCTGCGGCTCAAGGCCCGTCTGGAGGCGGAAGGCCTGTTCGATGCGGCGCGCAAGCGCGAGCTGCCGGCCTATCCGCGCCGCATCGGCGTGATCACCTCGACCGCCGGCGCCGCCCTGCATGATGTGTTGACGGCCCTGGCCCGGCGTGCGCCGCAGGTGGAGGTCTTCGTCTATCCCAGCCTGGTGCAGGGCGCCGATGCGCCGGCCAGCCTGCTGGCCGCGCTGGCCCAGGCCAATCGCCGGCGCGATGCCGACTTGCTGATCCTGTGCCGCGGCGGCGGTTCGCTGGAGGACCTCTGGGCCTTCAACGATGAGCGCCTGGTGCGCGCCATCGTGGCGTCCGAGCTTCCCGTCATCGCCGGCGTGGGGCACGAGACCGACATCACGCTGGCGGACCTCGCCGCGGATCTGCGGGCCCCCACGCCGACGGCCGCGGCCGAGCTGGCCGCGCCATCGCGGCAGGCGTGCGTGGCCCAACTGGCCCATCTGGAGCAGGTGCTGCAGCGGCGGGTCCGGCGTGAACTGGACACGGCCGCGCAACGCCTGGACCGCGTCGCCCTGCGCCTGGCCCGGCCGGCCGACGGCCTGGCGCAGCAGCGCCGCCGCGTGGAGCTGCTGGCCCAGCGCTGGGGTCAGGTCTTGCCCCGATGGCTGGCGCTGCAGTCCCAGCGGCTGGAACATCTGGACCTGCGGCAGCGGGCGGCCGCGCCCCAGCTCCTGAGGGGCGGGCGGCAGCGTCTGGACGGCCTGGCCGCCCGTCTGGCTGCTCTGGACCCCAAGCGCGTGCTGGCCCGTGGCTATGCCTGGCTTGATGACGGCCAGGGGCGGGCCTTGAGCTCCGTGCAGCAGTTGCAGCCGGGGCAGCAGCTGCGCGCCGTGCTGGCGGACGGCGAGGCGTCCGTGCAAGTGTTGTCCCTCCGGCTCGGCGATGCCGAGGGGAAGGGGCGGGCGCGCCCGGCAGCGGGGCGGCGCGGCAAAGTCGCAAAACCTTGAGCGGCGTCAATGCGCCTGGGTCGTTCAGGGTCTTGGCGGCTCTGCCTACAATGCCTCGGCACCCAGTTCTCGGACCGTGGCCCCGTGCCGTCGCGGAGCCGCTTCACCATCGACAAAGAGAGGATTCACCATGGAACATACCCTGCCCCCCTTGCCCTATGCCAAGGACGCCCTGGCCCCGCACTACAGCGCTGAGACGCTGGAGTACCACCATGGCAAGCATCACAACGCCTACGTGGTGAACCTGAACAACCTGCAAAAGGGCACCGAGTTCGAGAGCAAGACCCTCGAAGAGATCGTCAAGACCTCCAGCGGCGGCATCTACAACAACGCCGCCCAGATCTGGAACCACACCTTCTTCTGGAACTGCATGAAGCCCACCGGCGGCGGCGCACCGACCGGCGCCCTGGCCGATGCCATCAACGCCAAGTGGGGCAGCTACGACGCCTTCAAGGAAGCCTTCGTCAAGAGCGCCGTGGGCAACTTCGGCTCCGGCTGGACCTGGCTGGTCAAGAAGGCCGACGGCAGCGTGGACATCGTCAACACGGGCGCTGCCGGCACGCCGCTGACCACCGCCGACAAGGCCCTGCTGACCGTCGACGTGTGGGAGCACGCCTACTACATCGACTACCGCAACCTGCGCCAGAAGTTCGTCGAGACCTTCCTGAGCAATCTGGTCAACTGGGAGTTCGCTCAGGCCAACTTCGCCTGAGCTGCCGAGGCGCCGTCGGCGTCTCCTCGGTGAATGGCCGGCTCTCGAGCCGGCTTTTTTGTGCCATCTTTCAGCGTCCTGCGCCCCCTGGCCTGGCTGCACAATCGAGGGCGCTTTCCCGGTGCTGTTGAGGGTGTTTGATGCGAGTGCTCCTGGTCGAAGACGATGCCGCCCTGGGCCTGGGCGTGGCCCGCGCGCTTGAGCGCGAAGGCTGGCAGGTGGACCTGCTGCAGGATGGTCGGGCGGCCCTGGCGCCCGGCATGATGGGGCAGTTCGACCTGGCGGTGCTGGACCTGGGTCTGCCCGGCGTCGATGGCATGTCCGTGCTGCGGGAGTGGCGCAGCCAGGGCCTGAAGCTGCCGGTCCTGCTGCTGACGGCCCGCGACGAGCTGTCCGACCGCGTGGGCGGCCTCAATGCCGGCGCGGACGACTACCTGGTCAAGCCCTTCGATCTCAGCGAGCTCATCGCCAGGCTGCGGGCCCTCAAGCGCCGAGCGGAAGGGCGCACCAGCGACTGCCTGGTCCTGGGCGCACTGAGCCTGGATCTGGCCCACAAGGAGCTGAGTCACAAGGGCGAGATCGTGCGGCTGAGCCCGCGCGAGTACGCCCTGACGGAAATGCTCATGCAACGCCCAGGCCGGGTGGTCAGCAAGGACGCCATCGTGGCCCGCCTGTCCAGCTGGGAAGCGGACTTCAGCGAGAACTCGGTTGAGGTCTATGTCTGCCGTCTGCGCAAGCGCTTCGCCGCGCTGGGGGTGGCCATCCGTACGGTGCGGGGCTTCGGCTACGCCATCGACCAGGCGCAGCCCGGCGAGACGGTCGGTGCCGATGCCTGAAGCCGGGTCGGCTCTGCCCGGTCCGCGCCGGGCCCGCAGCCTGCGTGCGCAGCTGCTCAGGCCGCTGGCCTGGATCTGGTCACTGGGTCTGGCGGTGGCGGCGTTCGGTGCCTATGAGCTGGCGGTGGTGGCCAGTGACGCCGCCTTTGACCGTGGCCTGCAGGACTCGGCGACGGCTCTGGCGGGCAAGGTGGTCTGGACGGACCGCGGTCCCTTGCTGGACGTCAGCCGCCAGTACTTTGAGCTGCTGACCTGGGACCAGACCGAGCGCAGCAGCTACGCCATGCTGGACGAGCAGGGCCAGGTGCTGGCCGGCGACGCGGCCGTGCCGACGCCCCGCCAGCGGGTGTCGCGCCGGGCCTTCGAGAGGCCGCTGCTGTACGACGCCCGCATGGGCGACGAGGCCGTTCGCGGTGCGCTGTTCTCCATTGCGTCGCCCATGCTGGACCGCCACGTGAGCATCCTGGTGGTCGAGACCCTGCACAAGCGCCAGCGCCTGGTGCTGGATGTGCTGACCGTGATGGCCGTGCCCACGCTGGGGCTGGGTTTCCTGACCCTCTCGCTGCTGGCCTGGGGCATACGGCGCGGCGTGGCTCCCTTGCGCGCCGTTGCCGCCGAGGTGGCCAGCCGCGAGGCCAGCGACTGGCGCCCCCTGGCCGTGCAGGGCGTGCCTGCCGAGGTTCTGCCGCTGATCGAGCGCATCAACAGTCTGTTGGCCAACGTGGAGGAGTCCGTTGCCCTGCAGCGGCGCTTCGTGGCTGACGCAGCCCACCAGCTGCGCACCCCGGTGGCCGGCCTGCGCGTGCTGAGCCAGGAGCTGGCGGCCGAGCTGCGCAGCCAGGGCAGCGCTCCCCCGGGGCGCGTGGGACCGCTGCTGGACGGACTGCAGCAGTCCAGCGAGCGCATGGGCAAGCTGATTGCGCAGCTGCTGAGCCTGGCCCGAGCCGAAGCCACCTTGATGCAGATGCAGGGCGTCGAGCCCCTGGCCCTGGGGCCCCTGATCCATGAGGCGGTGGAGCCGCTGGCGCTGGAGGCTGTCCGGCGCGGTCGCGAGATCCAGCTGCAGCTGGATGAGGCGCCGCAGCAGCCCATCGAGGCGCGCGCCCACGCCGTCTGGCTCAGCGAGGCACTCAGCAATGCGCTGGACAACGCCTTGCGCTACGGCGGACGCCACATCCGCGTCCAGCTGCGGGCCGAGGACGGCTGGGCCTGCATCCACATCAGCGACGACGGGCCCGGCGTTCCGCCCGAAGACCTGCCGCGCCTGGGCCAGGCCTTCTGGCGCGGCGAGCGGGCCGATGTGCGCGCCCAGGACGGCACGGGGCTGGGGCTGACCATTGCGCACGACGTCATCCGCCGTCTCGGTGGCCGCTGGGAGGTGCGCAGCCGGCCGGACTTCCCCGGGCTGGAACTGATCTGGCGGCTGCCTCTGCTGTCGAATCCGCTCGCGGGCTAGGGCCGCGGCGCAGCGCCCTTCGCCCGGCGCCGGGCTGTGGCGTGGATGAGGAATCCGGACGAATCCGCAGGTCGGCTTGATATAAGTCATGCCGCCGCGGCCGGGTTTGGCTAGATTGGGGCCTGTCGGACTTCGCCGGAGTCCGTGTCCATTGATCCTCAAGAGCAGGACCGCTACAGCCCATGAGTGCCACGCTGCGCGCCGCCGCGCCGCCCCCGTCCACGGGTCCTGCCGCCAAGCGGGCTGCCGCGCCCCAAGCCGCCTGCGACGACGCGGCCCAGCTGGCGCGCTACACCGAGTGGCAGGACCGGGATGGGCGGCGCCTGGGGCAGTCCCAGCTGCAGCTCTCGGGCATGCACTGCGCCGCCTGTGCGGGCATCATCGAGCGCGCGCTGGGCGCCGAGGCCGGCGTGGTCGAGGCGCGCGTCAACAGCGCGGCCGAACGCCTGCAAGTGCTGTGGGACCCGGCCCAGACGCGCGTGTCGCAGGTGATCGCCGCGGTCGAGCGCGCCGGCTATGGCGCCGTGCCCGACCTGGCCGCGCCGGCCCGCCAGCTGCGCGAGAAGGAGCATCGCCAGGCCTTGTGGCGCCTCTTCGTGGCCAGCTTCCTGATGATGCAGGTGATGATGCTGGCCACGCCCATCTATGTGGCTGGTCCGGGCGATATGGAGCCGGACCAGCGCAATCTGCTGCAGTGGGGCGAGTGGGTGCTGAGCCTGCCGGTGATGTGTTTCTCTGCAGGCCCCTTCTTCAGCGCCGCCTGGCGACAGATCCGCAGCCGCAGCCTGGGCATGGATGTGCCGGTGGCCCTGGGTCTGCTGGTGACTTTCGTGGCGAGCAGCGGCGCCGTCTTCGACCCGGCCGGCATCTTCGGCCACGAGGTCTATTTCGACTCCCTGACCATGTTCGTCAGCTTTTTGCTGGGCGGGCGCTACCTGGAGCTGCGCGCGCGGCACCGCGTGGCCCGCTCGCTGGAGCTGGCCGGCGAGCGTCTGCCCGAACTGGTGCAGCGCCAGCAGCCCGACGGGCAGTTCGTGGCCGTGGGGCTGTCCGAGCTGCGGGTGGGTGACAGGGTCCGCGTATTGGCAGGCCAGGCCTTCCCTGGGGACGGTGTGCTGCTGGACGGCGCCAGCGCGGCGGACGAATCGCTGCTCAGCGGCGAATCGCTGCCGGTCGGCAAGGGCAGAGGCGACGAGCTGGTGGCGGGCAGCCTGAACCTGCAGGCACCCGTGCTGATGGAGCTGCGCGGGCTCGGCGCGGACACGCGCTACGAGTCCATCGTGCGGCTCATGCGCAGTGCGCTGACGCAGCGTCCGGCGCAGCTGCGCCTGGCGGACCGGGTCGCGGGGCCCTTTCTGTGGGGCGTGTTGCTGCTGGCTGCCGCGGCAGCGGTGGCGTGGAGCCTGGTGGACCCGGCGCGCGCCGTGTGGGTGGCGGTATCGGTGCTGATCGTGACCTGCCCCTGCGCGCTCTCGCTGGCCGCGCCGTCCGCCTGGCTTGCAGCAACCGGGCTGCTGGCGCGGCGCGGCGTGCTGCTGGCGCGGCTGGACCTGCTGGAGACGCTCGCGCAGGTCGATACCGTGGTGATGGACAAGACGGGCACCTTGACCGAGGACCGCATGCGCCTGGGCAAGACCTGGCCCCAGTCGCCCTCAGTGGACGTCCTGCAGCTGCTGCAGGCGCTGGCGCGGCAGTCGCTGCATCCCTATGCGCGTGCCGCCCTGGAGGCCGCGCAGGGCGGGCTGGGCGCAAGGGCGCAGCCGCTGCAGCTGCAGCTGCATGAGGTGCGCGAGCATCGAGGCCAGGGCATGGAGGCGCTGGACGAGCAGGGCCGCCGCTGGCGCCTGGGCGCTGACGGCTGGGCCGGCACCGTGCCTGCGCAGCTGCCCTCCGCGCAGCTGCTGTTGAGCTGCGAGGGCGTCGTCGCGCTGGCGCTGCAGTTCGAGGAGGTCTTGCGGCCGGACGCGGTGCCCGCCGTGCAGGCCCTGCGGGCGCTGGGCCTGCAGGTCGAGCTGCTGTCCGGTGACCGGCCCGAGCGCGTGGAGGCCGTCGCGCTGGCGGCCGGCATCGGGCAGGCCCGCGGCGGCGCGAGCCCCGAAGGCAAGCTGGCCCATGTCGAAGCGCTGCAGTCCCGAGGACACAAGGTGCTGATGCTGGGGGACGGCATCAACGACGCGCCGGTGCTGGCACGCGCCGATGCCGGCGTGGCCATGGGGCAGGGCGCCTTGATCGCCCGCACGCAGGCAGATGCCGTGCTGCTGTCGGGCAGGTTGTCCGAGCTGGCCCGCATGCGCGCGCTGGCCCTCAGGACGCGGCGCGTGATCAGGCAGAACCTGGCCTGGTCCGCGGTCTACAACGCCGCCTGCATCCCGCTGGCCCTCGCAGGTTGGCTGCCCCCCTGGGCCGCCGGTATAGGCATGGCCAGCAGCTCGTTGCTGGTGATCCTCAACGCCCTGCGCCTGTCGCGGGAGAGCAAGACCTGACCCCATGGGCCAGGGTGCAAGACATGGACATTCTCTATCTGCTGATTCCGATGTCGGTGGTGCTGGTGCTGCTGATCGTCGGCGTCTTCGGCTGGGCCATCAACAGTGGCCAATTGGACGATCTGGAACGCGAGGGCGAACGCATTCTCGATGACGAATCTCAGGGGGTTGATGGCGATCAAGCCATGGACAAAGTAATCCCCTAAGAATCCCGGGGTCAATCAAGTGTGAAGGAGCACGTCAATGGCAAGTGTCGCTCAGCCGGCCGGGCCGGTTTATGAGGACGGCGTCGTGCGCGCGTTTGCGCTCGCGGCCGTCCTATGGGGCATCGTGGGCATGCTGGTGGGGGTGGTCATCGCCGCCCAACTGGCATGGCCCGAGCTCAATCTCGGGATTCCCTGGCTCAGCTACGGCCGATTGCGGCCTCTGCACACCAATGCGGTGATCTTCGCATTCGGCGGCTGCACGCTGTTCGCGACGGCCTACCACGTGGTGCAGCGCACCGGCCAGACGCGCCTTTTCGCCCCCGGCCTGGCATGGTTCACCTTCATCGGCTGGCAGCTGGTGATCCTGGCCGCAGCGCTCACGCTGCCGCTGGGCATCACCACGGGCAAAGAGTACGCCGAGCTGGAATGGCCCATCGACATTGCCATCACCGCGGTCTGGGTGTCCTTCGCCATCGTTTTCTTCGGCACGGTGGGTACCCGCAAGATCCGGCACATCTACGTGGCCAACTGGTTCTTTGGCGCCTTCATCATTGCCGTGGCGCTGCTGCACGTGGTCAACAGCGCCGAGATCCCGGTGAGCCTGTGGAAGAGCTATTCCGCCTACGCGGGCGTGCAGGACGCCATGGTGCAGTGGTGGTACGGCCATAACGCCGTGGGCTTCTTCCTGACAGCCGGCTTCCTGGGCATGATGTACTACTACATCCCCAAGCAGGCCGGCCGTCCGGTGTACAGCTACCGCCTGTCCATCGTGCACTTCTGGGCCCTGATCTTCACCTATATGTGGGCGGGCCCCCACCACCTGCACTACACCGCGCTGCCCGACTGGGCGCAGTCGGTGGGCATGCTGTTCTCGCTGGTGCTGCTGGCTCCCTCCTGGGGCGGCATGATCAACGGCATCATGACCCTCTCGGGTGCCTGGCACAAGCTGCGTGACGACCCGATCCTGAAGTTCCTGATCGTGTCGCTGTCCTTCTACGGCATGTCGACCTTCGAAGGGCCGATGATGTCGATCAAGACGGTCAACGCGCTGAGCCACTACACGGACTGGACCGTCGGCCACGTGCACTCCGGTGCCCTGGGCTGGGTGGGCCTGATCTCCATGGGCTCGCTGTACCACCTGATCCCGCGCATGTTCGGCCGCACCGAGATGTACTCCAAGCGCGCCATCGAGCTGCACTTCTGGGTCGCTACCCTGGGCATCGTGCTGTACATCGCCGCGATGTGGATCGCCGGGGTGATGCAGGGCCTGATGTGGCGCGCGGTCAATCCGGACGGCACCCTGGTCTACACCTTCGTCGAAAGCGTCAAGGCCACCTATCCCTTCTACGTCATCCGTCTGTGCGGCGGTCTGCTGTACCTCGGCGGCATGCTGATCATGGCCTGGAACGTCGTGAAGACGGTCGGCGTGGGCAAGGTGCAAGCGCAACCCGTTCCCGCTGTGGCGGCACACGCCTGAGGCATGGGAGAACCAAACATGGCTAACAACAACCACGCCGTTTCCGGTCACGAGAAGATCGAGACCAGCAACTTCCTGATGATCGTGCTGGTGCTGCTGACGGTGGTCGTCGGCGGCATCGTGGAAATCGTGCCGCTGTTCTTCCAGCGCTCGACCACCCAGGCGGTCGAGGGCCTGAAGCCCTACACCGCGCTGCAGCTGGCCGGCCGGGACGTCTACATCCGCGAGGGCTGCTACAACTGCCACTCGCAGATGATCCGTCCCTTCCGCGCCGAGACCCTGCGCTACGGCCACTACTCGGTGGCGGGCGAGTTCGTGTACGACCACCCATTCCAGTGGGGCTCCAAGCGCACGGGGCCGGACCTGCACCGCGTGGGCGGCAAGTACAGCGATGAATGGCATCGCATCCACCTGAACAACCCGCGCGACCTGGTGCCCGAGTCCAATATGCCTGCCTACCCCTGGCTGAGCAAGGCCACAGTCAACCCGGCCGACATGGCGCCCAGGATGAAGGCGCTGCGCGTGGTCGGCGTGCCCTATACCGATGACGAAATCGCCAAGGCTGGCGATGAGGTCAAGGGCAAGACCGAGATGGATGCAGTCGTCGCCTATCTGCAGGTGATGGGCACCGCGCTGAAGAAGTAAGGAGGCTCTTCATGGACGTCAATGACTTCCGCATCGCCTTCACGCTGTTCTCCATGGTGATCTTCCTGGGCATCGTCGCCTGGGCCTTCTCCAAGCGGAACAAGCAATCCTTTGACGAGCTGGGCGGTCTGCCCCTGATGGACGATCAGGCCGCCGGCGCAATCTCCTCCCAAGGAGGCCGCAATGAGTGACTTTTTCTCCAGCGGCTGGTCGACCTTCGTCGCAGCCGCCACCATCGCCGGGCTGGTGCTGTGCCTGATACTGCTGATCATCGCCAGCCGCCGCCGCGTGATGGCCGATGACAACACCACGGGCCATGTCTGGGACGTGGACCTGCGTGAAATGAACAACCCGCTGCCGCGCTGGTGGATGGGCCTGTTCGTGATCACCGTGGTGTTCTCGGGCATCTACCTGGCCATGTACCCGGGCCTGGGCAGCAACGAGGGCAGCCTCAAGTGGTCCAGCACCGGCCAGTACGAAGCCGAGCAGGCCAAGGCCCGCGCGGCCTTGGAAGGCGTGTACGCCAAGTACAAGGCCATGGATGCTGCGGGCCTGTCCAAGGATCCCTCGGCCATGGCCATCGGCGAGCGGCTGTTCGCCAACAACTGTGCCGGCTGCCATGGCTCCGACGCCAAGGGCTCCAAGGGCTTCCCGAACCTGACCGACAACGACTGGCTGTATGGCGGCACGCACGAGACCATCGTGCAGACCATCGGCGGCGGTCGCAATGGCGTGATGCCGCCAATGGCCGCGGCCGTCGGCGGGCCGGAGGATGTGAAGAACGTGGCCAACTACGTGCTGAGCCTCTCGGGCAGCCCTCACAACTCCATCGCCGCCCAGCTGGGCAAGGCCAAGTTCGGTGCCTGCGCGGCCTGCCATGGCCCGGACGGCAAGGGCAACCAGGCCATGGGTGCGCCCAATCTGACGGACAAGATCTGGCTGCATGGCTGGGGCGAGGACGCCGTCATCGCGATGATCAACAACGGCAAGAACAACGTGATGCCGGCCCATGCCTCGCGCCTGAGCCCCGAGCAGATCCACGTGCTGGGTGCCTATGTGTGGAGCCTGTCGCAGGGCACCGCCGTTGCCGCCAAGTAAGGTTCGCTGCAGCAAGGATTGATCCCCATGAGCAGTAGCGGCGACACCTCTTGCGCGACACCATCGTCCGCCCTGGCAGGCGACGACGCCGCGCGTGAGATGGTGTCGCTCTACCAGGCTCAGAAAAAGATCTACCCCAAGGCCGTCAGTGGATGGTTCATCCGCTGGCGATGGGCCCTGGTCTGGTTCACGCAGCTCCTCTTCTATGGGCTGCCCTGGCTGGAGTGGAATGCGCGCCAGGCCGTGCTGTTCGATCTCGGCGCGCGTCGCTTCTACATCTTCGGCCTGGTCCTGTACCCGCAGGACTTCATCTACCTCACGGCGCTGCTGCTGATCTCAGCCTACGCGCTCTTTCTTTTCACCGCAGTCGCCGGCCGGCTGTGGTGCGGCTATGCCTGCCCGCAGACGGTCTACACCGAGATCTTCATGTGGGTGGAGCGCAGGTTCGAAGGCGACCGCGCGGCCCGCATGAAGCTGGATGCCGCGCCCTGGTCGCTCCAGAAGCTCGCCCGCAAGGGCGGCAAGCAGCTTGTCTGGGTCGCACTGGCCCTGTGGACGGGCTTCACCTTCGTCGGCTACTTCACGCCCCTCAAGGTCCTGGCCGCCGAGGTGGCGGCCTTGGGGCTGGGCCCCTGGGAGCTGTTCTGGGTGCTGTTCTACGGCTTTGCCACCTATCTGTTCGCTGGTCACATGCGCGAGCAGGTCTGCAAGTACATGTGCCCGTATGCGCGCTTCCAGAGCGCCATGTTCGACAAGGACACGCTGATCATCAGCTACGACGCCGAACGCGGCGAGCCGCGCGGCTCGCGCGGGCGCAAGATCGACATCAAGGCCGCCGGCCTTGGGGCCTGCATCGACTGCAATCTGTGCGTGCAGGTCTGCCCGACGGGCATCGACATCCGCAAGGGCCTGCAGTACGAGTGCATCGGCTGTGCGGCCTGCATCGACGTCTGCAATGGCGTGATGGACAAGATGAGCTACCCGCGCGGCCTCATCCGCTATGACACCCAGAACGGACTGAGCGAGCATCTCAGCCGCGCGCAACTGATCCGACGCATGTTCCGTCCGCGGGTGCTGGTGTATGCCGGCATCCTGGTGCTGATCTGCGCGGCCTTGTTCTGGCACTTGCTGACCCGCACGCCTTTCAAGGTCGACGTGGTGCGCGACCGCGCCTCGCTGGCCCGCCTGGTGGACGACGGCTACATCGAAAACGTCTACCGCCTGCAGGTCATGAACGCGACCGAGCAGGTGCAGTCCTACCGCGTGACGGCACAAGGCCTGGACGGCCTGGCCTTGACCCAGCCGCTGCAGTTGACGGTGGGGCCCGCCGAGGCCCGTTGGGTGTCCCTGGCCCTGCGCGTGCCGCCACAGACCGCACAGGCTGTGGGCAGTGGCGCGCACGAAATCCATTTCCGCATCGTCCGCGATGCAGCGGCTGGCGGCGCCCCGAGCCAGCTGGTCGAAAAATCTACCTTTGTGGTTCCGCGCTAGGAGCAAGACATGGCTGACATTGAATCTTCCTCGCCGGCTCCACGCGCCTGGTGGCGCGAGCGCATGATGTGGCTGGTGGTGGGAGGCCCAGCGGCGGTGGTGTTCGCCAGCTTCGTCACCCTGGGCCTGGCGTTGAAGCATCCAGACCCGGTGATCGAGACGCGGCAGCGGCTGTCGGCCGACAGTGCCGCCGATGGTCCGCAGTCCGCAGCTCTGGCGCCGGCCGTTGCTGCGCGCAATCACGCGGCCACAGGCGGCCCAGCAAGCGGCAAGTAGTCATTCACAGGCCAGGGTGGAGGACACCGGGATGGGACTGATAGGTGAGCAAGAAGGCCCGGGGCGCCGGGCCATGCACATTCTCTGGCCGGCCTTCGTGATGGCTGGCGTGACCGAGGCGCTGGTGTTTGCCATGGTCGATCCCATGGACCTGAGCTGGTTTGGTGGCGCCCCCGTCCTGCTGAGCCGCGAGGCGATCTACACCCTGAGCTTCCTGGCCTTCTGGCTGCTGTTCAGCCTGGCTTCGGCCGTGACCCTGCTGCTGGCCACGCAGCCTGCGGACGCTGCTGAGCTTCATCCACGGCACTGGCCGCACTGAGCGCCCGCGCAGCACCGCGCAGAAAGCAAACAGCCCGCGTGTCGGCGGGCTGCGGTCCTGAGGGCAGGGGGCTCAGCTGCAGTGCGCGGTGTTCACCAGCTTTTGCAGGCCGTCCTGGTTCAGGATGCGGATCTGGCGCTGCTTCACCTCCAGCAGGCCTTCGTCCTGGAACTTGGAGAAGGTGCGGCTCACCGTCTCCAGCTTCAAGCCGAGGTAGCTGCCGATTTCCTCGCGCGTCATGCGCAGCACCAGGGCCGAGGCCGAGAAGCCGCGAGCCTGCAGGCGCTGGGTGAGGTTCAGCAAGAAGGCGGCCAGCCGCTCTTCGGCACGCATGGAGCCCAGCAGCAGCATCACGCCGTGGTCGCGCACGATCTCACGGCTCATGATCTTGTGGAACTGGTGTTGCAGGTCCGTGAACTCGCGGGACAGCTCTTCCAGCTGGGTATAGGGAATCACGCAAACCTGGCTGTCTTCCAGCGCCACTGCGTCGCAGGAGTGGCGGTCATTGCTGATGCCGTCCAGGCCCAGCAGCTCGCCGGCCATCTGGAAGCCCGTGACTTGGTCACGGCCGTCCTCAGAGGAGACGCAGGTCTTGAAGAAACCGGTGCGCACGGCGTAGAGCGACTGGAAGGCGTCGCCGGTGCGGAACAAGGTGTCCCCGCGGGACACGTTGCGGCGGGTGGCCACCAGGGTGTCCAACTGATCCAGATCCGATTGGGACAATCCCACGGGCAGACACAGCTCGCGCAAGTTGCAGCTGGAGCAGGCGACCTTGAAGGGCTCGATCTTGATCGGGGTCTGGGTATTCATGTTGCTCATTATGGGCTGGGTCTGCCGGTGCGGCGAAGGATTGTCAATGGCCGCGGCCCGTGCGGGGGGTGGGTTCAACATGACGCTCCTCAAGACTGGAGCCATTGTTTACCCGCGCCAGTTGATCAAGCTTGATACAGGTCAATCAGTGCTTGTGCAGGCTTGGCACAGTGGCGGCATGCAAACCATGAACACTGCCGCCCTGCCGGGCATCACTGAGGATGTGCTGCGCCGCTTCGATGTGTCCGGTCCGCGCTACACCTCCTACCCGACGGCCGATCGCTTTGTCGAGGCCTTTACCGTCGAGCAGTACAAGCAGGCGCTGAACCAGCGCGCGCAGGGTGGCGTGGTGGGGGGTGGTGCGCCGCTGTCCCTTTACATCCACATTCCGTTCTGCGAGTCGGTCTGCTATTACTGCGCTTGCAACAAGGTCATCACCAAGCACCACGAGCGTGCGGCGGAGTACCTGGAGGCGCTGATCCAGGAGATGGACCTGACCTTGGCACAGCTGGGGCGTGCGCAGGCGATCTCGCAGCTGCATTTTGGCGGCGGCTCGCCCACCTTCCTCAGCGACGCGGAGCTGACGCGCCTGATGGACGCGATCAAGCAGCGCTTCAAGCTGGCCCCGGGCGCCGAGGTGTCCATCGAGGTGGATCCCCGCACGGTGACCGAAGCCCGCCTGCTGCACCTGCGCAGCCTGGGCTTCAACCGCCTGAGCTTTGGCGTGCAGGACTTCGACGCCGAGGTGCAGAAGGCCGTACACCGTGTGCAGAGCTATGAGATGGTCGAAGCGCTGATGCATCAGGCACGGGCGCTGGGCTTCGAGTCCACCAACGTGGACCTGATCTACGGCCTGCCGCAGCAGACGCCGGCGAGCTTTCAGCGCACCATCCAGCAGGTGGCGACGCTGCGGCCGGACCGCATTGCCCTGTATGGCTACGCCCATCTGCCCACCCGCTTCAAGCCGCAGCGCCGCATCGACGCCAGCCAGCTGCCGGCTGCCGCAGCCAAGCTGACCATGCTGTCCACGGCCTTGAGCGGTTTCGTGGGTCACGGCTATGCCTATATCGGCATGGACCATTTCGCGCTGCCCAATGACTCGCTCGCGGTGGCGAAGCGCCAGGGCCGCCTGCATCGGAATTTCCAGGGCTACAGCACGCAGCCGGACTGCGACTTGATCGGCCTGGGCGTCTCGGCCATAGGCCGCGTGGGTGCCACCTACAGCCAGAACGCCAAGACCCTGCCCGAGTACTACGATGCCATCCACCAGGGGCAACTGCCCATCCAGCGTGGCCTGGCGCTGACCCGTGACGACCTGGTCCGCCGCGCCATGATCATGGCGCTGATGTGCCAGGGCCGCGTGGAGTTCGAATCCATCGAGCTGGCCCACCTGATCAAGGTGCGCGAGTACTTCCGTGCGGAGCTGGCGCAACTGGCCTCGCTGCAGGAGACGGGCCTGGTGATGCTGGAGCCGGAGGCCATCCAGGTGACGCCGCTGGGCTGGTACTTCGTGCGTGCGGTGGCCATGGTCTTCGACCGCTACCTGCAGGCCGACCGCACCCGGGCGCAGTTCTCGCGCATCATCTGAGGCGCTCGCACGCATTTCACGCATCATTGCCGCCTATGGATGCTGCCCTGGTCGGCTCGGCCCTGTTGATGGGCCTGGCGGGAACTCCTCACTGCGCCGTCATGTGCGGCGCGCCCTGTGCTGCGCTCAGTCAGGGCTCGGCGCGAAGCGCCGCGCATGCCGGCTTTCATGTCGGGCGCCTGCTCAGCTACAGCGCTGCGGGCGCCGTGGCGGCATCCAGCGTGTCGCTGATGGCGCAGTGGGGGCAAACGGTGGCCTGGCTGCGGCCCCTGTGGCTGCTGCTGCACCTGGGCGCCTTGGCGCTGGGCCTCTATCTGCTGTGGAAGGCGCGGCAGCCGGCCTGGTTGTCGGCCCTGGGTCGTGAAGGCAGCCGCGACAGCACGATCCCGCTGGCGGCGCTGGCTACGGGTGGCGCGCCGGCTTTGAGTACCGCGCGGCGCCCGCGCTGGCACGCGCTGCTGGCCGGACTGGGCTGGGTGGCGTGGCCCTGCGGCCTGCTGCAGTCGGCCTTGCTGCTGGCTGCGCTGGCCAACAGTGCTGCGGCCGGGGCCGCGGTCATGGCGGCATTTGCGCTGAGCTCCGGGCTGGGGCTCGTCCTGGGGCCTGCGTTGCTGTGGAAGCTGCTGGGACTGGGCCGCGCGGAAGAAGGGCGCGGCATGCGCTGGGCCACGCGCCTGGGTGGATTGGGTCTGGTGCTCAGCGCGGGCTGGGCCCTGGGGCATGGCGTCTGGGCGCAGGTCCAGGCCTATTGCAGCTGATGCCGCACACGGCATGCTCCGCGCACCGGTCCATGCGTCGAGCCCCCTCGCTGCCACCGAGGGTGAAACCGCATTGAAACCTGCAGGCGGCCAGCGTATCAGGCCCGTGCAAGCTGCGCTGGCATAGAATCGATTTCTTTATGGCGGCGACCGCCGCATCCAACCTCGCGACTAGCGGAGACGACAACACATGTACCAACACATCAAGGTGCCCGAGGGCGGGCAGAAGATCACGGTCAACGCCGACTTCTCCCTGAATGTGCCCGATCAGCCGATCATTCCCTACATCGAGGGCGACGGCACGGGGTTTGACATCACGCCGGTGATGATCAAGGTCGTCGACGCTGCCGTGGCCAAGGCCTATGGCGGCAAGAAGAAGATCCACTGGATGGAGATCTACGCCGGCGAGAAGTCGACCAAGGTCTATGGTCCTGACGTCTGGCTGCCCGAGGAGACGCTGCAGGTCCTGAAGGACTACGTGGTGTCCATCAAGGGCCCGCTGACCACGCCCGTCGGCGGCGGCATCCGTTCGCTGAACGTCGCGCTGCGCCAGGAGCTGGACCTCTACGTCTGCCTGCGCCCGGTGCGCTACTTCAAGGGCGTGCCCTCGCCCGTGAAGGAGCCCGAGAAGACCGACATGGTCATCTTCCGTGAGAACTCGGAAGACATCTACGCCGGCATCGAGTTCGAAGCCCGGAGCGACAAGGCCAAGAAGCTGATCGCCTTCCTGCAGAACGAGTTCGGCGTCAAGAAGATCCGCTTCCCCGAGACCTCGGGCATCGGCATCAAGCCCGTCTCCCAGGAAGGTACCGAGCGCCTGGTGCGCAAGGCCATCCAGTACGCCATCGACAACGACAAGCCCAGCGTGACCATCGTGCACAAGGGCAACATCATGAAGTTCACCGAAGGTGGCTTCCGCGACTGGGCCTACGCCCTGGCTCAGAAGGAGTTCGGCGCCGAGCTGATCGACGGCGGCCCGTGGTGCAAATTCAAGAACCCGAAGACGGGCAAGGACATCGTGATCAAGGATTCGATCGCTGATGCCTTCCTGCAGCAGATCCTGCTGCGCCCGGCCGAGTACTCGGTGATCGCCACGCTGAACCTGAACGGCGACTATGTGTCCGACGCTCTGGCTGCGCAGGTCGGCGGCATCGGCATCGCCCCGGGTGCGAACCTGAGCGACTCCGTCGCCATGTTCGAAGCCACCCACGGCACTGCTCCCAAGTACGCGGGCAAGGACTACGTGAACCCCGGTTCCGAGATCCTGTCGGCCGAAATGATGCTGCGTCACATGGGCTGGCTCGAAGCTGCTGACCTGATCATCGCTTCGATGGAAAAGTCCATCCTGTCCAAGAAGGTCACTTACGACTTCGCCCGCCTGCTGGACGGCGCCACCCAGGTGTCCTGCTCTGGCTTCGGGCAAGTGATGATCGACAACATGTGATCGGTTCGCCGGGTGTTTCCCGGCGCCGCTCCCTGAGCCCCGCTCCGTCATGGGACCGGGGCTTTTTTGCGCTTTGCTCCTTGGCTGTCGATGAGCACATCGGTCGAGGGAGAGGCAGGGGCCTTGTTCCGGCGCTCGGTGGGCCGGGGTGGCGGCGCGCTGCAGGCCGTCGCTGCGGATGCGGCGGCCTTCTTTGCCCCGCACGGACCCTGGACAACGCCGCAGCCTCGCTTCCGGCGATGGCGCAGAGGCCGGGCAAGAGCCTGGCAGCCCCAATGCAGCCGCAGCGAAGCCATCGCCACCGGCTGGGCATGGCCGAGCCGCTGCCGGCCGCCATTCGGTCTTGCAAAGCGCAAACGCCCGACCCTCGGCACCTTTTTGGGGTGCTGAACGGCGGGCGTGGGGCCGGCGAGATCAGGCGCTTGGCGGAAGCTGGCGCCTCATGGACGGCGAGCGTGGCAGGGCGCTAGACGGCCTGCGTGTCGGTGTTCAACGGCGTGATGTTCTGCGCCAGTTGACCCTTGGGGCCGGCGACCAGCTCGAAGCTGACCTTGCTGCCTTGCTTGAGGGTGCGGAACCCCTCCATCTGAATTGCCGAGAAATGGGCGAACACGTCTTCGCCACCTTGTTCCGGTTCAATGAAACCAAAGCCTTTGGCATCGTTGAACCACTTCACGGTTCCTTGTTGCATTTTCCTTCTCCATCCCGGTGTCTAACGCACCGAGGCGGATTCTCAAAGCTCTGTCGCCTGCGTGTCAATTCGGGGCCTCCCCCGAGCTGCTGAGGGTTCGAAAGCATGGGGGGCGTGGCATATGGCGCGAATATGGTGGCAGTGGCTCCCGCACATCCCTTTTTCAAGGTCGGTTCCTTGAATGATGATCAAGCCAGCGCCATGTGTGGCCATATGGCTGTCTATAGAATTGGTTCATGCCTGATCTTCCCAACAAGCCCCCCATGCCGCCGGGCCAGACGCCCGGCGTGGTGCCGGGCCGTGACGATGCGGACGGGACCGTCATCCTCGAGCGAGTGCCCCAGAAAACCGAGCCGCCGCGCCTCTACCAGGTGCTGCTGCTCAACGACGATTTCACGCCCATGGAGTTTGTCGTGATGGTGTTGCAGGAGTTCTTCCGCCATGACCTGGATACGGCCACCCAGATCATGCTCAAGATCCATCACGAAGGCCGCGGCGTCTGCGGTGTATTCACCAAGGACGTGGCTGCGACCAAGGTCGAATTGGTGCTGGCCGCCTCGAGGCGTGCCGGCCATCCCTTGCAGTGCATTATGGAGGCCGCATGATTGCCCAAGAACTTGAAGTCAGCCTGCACATGGCCTTCGTCGAGGCGCGTCAGCAGCGCCACGAATTCATCACCGTCGAGCATTTGCTTCAGGCCCTGCTGGACAACCCGTCCGCAGCCGAAGTGCTGCGCGCGTGCTCGGCCAATATCGATGACCTGCGCAAGAGCCTGTCGCAGTTCATCAGGGACAACACGCCCACCGTGGGCGGCACCGAAGAGGTGGACACACAACCCACGCTGGGCTTCCAGCGTGTGATCCAGCGCGCCATCATGCACGTGCAGTCCACGGGCAGCGGCAAGAAGGAAGTGACCGGTGCCAATGTGCTGGTCGCCATCTTCGGCGAGAAGGACTCGCACGCCGTCTACTACCTGCATCAGCAGGGGGTGACTCGGCTGGACGTGGTCAACTACATCGCGCACGGCATCAAGAAGAGTGAGCCGCCGGAGCCGCCCAAGGGCCAGGATGGCCAGGGCGGCGGCAATGAGGCGGAACGCGAGGAGAGCGAAGCCGCGGCTGGCGGTGCCAAGGGCTCGCCGCTGGAGCAGTTCACCCAGAATCTCAACCAGCAGGCCAAGGACGGCAAGATCGACCCCCTGATCGGCCGCGAGGCCGAGGTGGAGCGCGTGGTGCAGGTGCTGTGCCGTCGGCGCAAGAACAACCCGCTGCTGGTGGGGGAGGCCGGCGTGGGCAAGACGGCCATCGCCGAAGGCCTGGCCTGGCGCATCACCGAGGGTGACGTGCCGGAGGTGCTGGCCGAAGCTCAGGTCTATGCCCTGGACATGGGGGCGCTGCTCGCGGGCACCAAGTACCGTGGCGACTTCGAGCAACGTCTGAAGGCCGTGCTCAAGCAGCTCAAGGATCAGCCCAACGCCATTCTCTTCATCGACGAGATCCACACCCTGATCGGTGCTGGTGCGGCCTCCGGCGGTACGCTGGATGCCAGCAATCTGCTCAAGCCGGCATTGAGCTCCGGCGCGATGAAGTGCATCGGCGCCACCACCTTCAGCGAGTACCGCGGCATCTTCGAGAAGGACGCCGCCCTGTCGCGGCGCTTCCAGAAGGTCGACGTGGCCGAGCCCTCGGTGGAGCAGACCATCGAGATCCTCAAGGGCCTGAAGTCCCGCTTCGAGGAGCACCACAGCGTGAAGTACGCGCTGGGTGCCCTGCAGGCGGCGGCCGAGCTCTCGGCCAAGTACATCAATGACCGCCACCTGCCGGACAAGGCCATCGACGTGATCGACGAGGCCGGCGCTGCGCAGCGCATCCTGCCCAAGAGCAAGCAGAAAAAGACCATCACCCGGGCCGAGGTCGAGGACATCGTCGCCAAGATCGCGCGCATCCCGCCGGCCAGCGTGTCCAGCGACGATCGAGGCAAGCTCAAGAGCCTGGACCGGGACCTCAAGAGCGTGGTCTTTGGCCAGGATCCGGCCATCGACGCCCTGGCCGCCGCCATCAAGATGGCGCGTTCCGGGCTCGGCAAGCCGGACAAGCCCATCGGCAGCTTCCTGTTCTCCGGCCCCACCGGCGTGGGCAAGACCGAGGTTGCCAAGCAGTTGGCCTACATCCTGGGCATTGAGTTGATCCGCTTCGACATGTCCGAGTACATGGAACGCCACGCGGTGAGCCGCCTGATCGGCGCGCCTCCGGGCTACGTGGGCTTCGACCAGGGTGGGCTGCTCACCGAGGCCATCACCAAGAAGCCGCACTGCGTGCTGCTGCTGGATGAGATCGAGAAGGCCCATCCGGACGTCTTCAACGTGCTGTTGCAGGTCATGGACCACGGCTCGCTGACGGACAACAACGGGCGCAAGGCCGACTTCCGCAACGTCATCATCATCATGACGACCAACGCGGGCGCCGAGATCATGAACAAGTCGACCATCGGCTTCACGACGCAGCGCCAGCAGGGCGATGAGATGGCCGACATCAAGCGCCTGTTCACGCCCGAGTTCCGCAACCGGCTGGATGCCATCGTGTCCTTCCGTGCGCTGGACGAGGAGATCATCCTGCGTGTGGTGGACAAGTTCCTGCTGCAGCTTGAAAGCCAACTGGCCGAGAAAAAGGTGGAGGTCACCTTCACCGACGCCTTGCGCAAGCACCTGGCCAAGAAGGGCTTCGACCCCCTGATGGGCGCGCGGCCCATGCAGCGCCTGATCCAGGACACGCTGCGTCGCGCGCTGGCCGACGAGTTGCTCTTCGGTCGCCTGGTCGACGGCGGACGGCTGGCAGTGGACGTGGATGCTGCCGGCGAGGTGCAGCTGGACATCCAGCCCAGCGGCAAGAAGTCCGACAGCAAGCCGCCCAAGGCGGAGGCCGCCACGGCGGGCTGAGCGGGGCCTTGCCCCACGAGGTGAAGCGCGCCCTTGACGGGCGCGTTTTGCTTTGCAGCCACGCCTGTTGCTGCCCTCGCGGGCGGTGCGGGCTGCGCCGCTGCGGTCTCAGCGCTGGCGCGCCGGCTTCACCATTCGTGCATCGAGGCGACGACGCGGCCGACGATCTGGACATCTGGGGTGCTCGCCAGGTCCACGTCGTAAGGCGCAAAGGAGGGATTGGCGCTGGTCACCCGCAGCACGCCGCCGGGCAGCATCTGGCAGTACTTCACCAGCAGTTCTTCGCCCTGCCGCAGCGCGTAGATGAAGCCGCTGCGGGGCTTGGCGTCCTGCTGGTCGATCAGCACCTGGTCACCGTCGGAGAGCACGCCTTCCATGGACGATCCGCGCACGGTAATCACCGTCAGCTTGACCGGTGAGAGCTGACGTGCCGCGAGCCATTTCTTGCTGAAGCACAGGCCGCCCGCTTCGTAGGCGGCGGCATCCTCGTTGAGTGCGCTGCTGCCGTCGCTGGCCTGTGCCTCCAGGGCGGGAATCTTCACAAAGCGGTCGGTGTCGCGGTCATCCTTCGTGCCGGTAACGACGAGCAGCACGTCCAGGCCCAGGCCGGCGGCCTTGCTCAGGTAGCGCGCGTCCGGCATGCGATCGCCGGCCTCGTAGTTGAACTGCGTCGTCTTGCTGACCCCGACGGCGGCCCCGAAGTCGCCCTGCGCAAAACCCAGGCGCAGCCGCTCTGCCCTAAGGCGCTCGCCAATGCCAACGTTTGTGGAATCCATGTCGGTAGATCGCTGCATCACAGTGAATTGACGGTGGGATTGTCGCCAGTGTCGCATCAACAAATGAACATGGCTAGCCCCATGGATGTCATCAATTGGGTGGATGAGTCTCTGGAATTTTCACCATTTGACACAAATTGCTGATTCTGCATCTGGAGGGACTTCTTTGTTTAAATATCATTGATGCCGGTTCAATAAAACTCTATTGACGGCCATGAACAATCCGCACGCAAGGCAAGAAACGGACGGGCATAGTGCGGAAACTAAGCAGCACTGCCTCGGTCCTCAGGAATCGCCCGCCGCGGCCAAGCGAGCCTTGCAGATGCAGGGCATCACCCTGAGCGAATTCGCACGCATGCACGGGTTCAAGTACCGGACGGTCTCGGAAGTCATCCGCGGTGTGAACAAGGGGCTGTACGGCGAAGGGCATCGTGTGGCAGTGGCCCTGGGTCTGAAAAGGGGGGCATGAGCATGCAGCCGGACTTGCCCCAGTCATCGCCCGTGCCCACGGCTCGGCTGGCTCAGCTGGTGCTGAGGGTGGCCTACGCCTACGACGCGCTGCCCTTCGAGGTGTTCCAGCGCCTTCGCGCGACGCTGGCTGGTGATCACAACATCGCGCAGGCGCTGGAGACTGCCCGCGAGCTTGTTGCGGTGCTCTCCGCCGAGGATCTGGCCTTCGTGCTGGCGCGCCTGCTGGTCTGCACCTCGGACCGCATCGACCCCCTCGAGGAGTCGCGACTTCCGGCGCCTTGAATCGACGCCTGCCTCAGCAGTCAGGCGCCCGCATCGCCAGCTCGCTGGGCTGCGTCTCCTGCATGGGCGGGGCTCCTGTCTGGCGTTCTTGGCCGAGCTTGTTGGCCAAGCTTCTTGTCTGAGTCCCTTGCCAGCTTCGCCAGCCTGTTCGGCCCGCCATGGCATGGCCAGATGCCTTTGGCTGTACGGTTCCGCGCCGCTGGTACAGCCGGCCACCGTCGACTTCAGTCGGGGTCAGCCGTTTGCGGGATCCTGGCGATAGAAGTCGGCGAAGAGGGCATACAGAGCCGGGTACGTTTGCCGCATGAGCAGGGGTTCGACGAAGAAGGCCTCGGAGGCGACGGCAAAGAACTCCTCGACGGACTCGGCGCCATAAGGGTCGATCAGGGTGTCTTCACCTGCGTCGACGCATTGGCAGAACTGCGCCCATTCGCTGTCGATCACCGCGATCCAGGCGTCGGTGGCCTCGGCGGATGGCAGGGCAGGGACGCCATCCGCGGCGCCGTTGGCCATGTCCAGCACATGGGCGAACTCATGGATCACGACGTTGTAAACCGGTCCGGCGCCCAACGCTGGGTCGGGCTGCAGCTCGCTCCAGGCCAGCATCAGCGGGCCGCCTTCCATGGCCTCGCCAGCCAGCTCTTCTTCATATTGGTGGACGATGCCGTCTTCGTCCATGAATTCGCGCGGCGCGAGTACCTGGGACTCGTGCATCACGATGCCCACCAAGCCATCGTAGGCGTCAAGGCCCAGGGCAAGCACGGGGAGGCAGGCCTGCGCGGCCACGGCCAAGGCCACTTCATCCGTCACCAGGAAGCCGCCCGCACCATGGAATTCCTTGCGGGCGAGAAACAGCGAGCTGAGCCGCCGCAAGGCCTTGCGGTCGGCCTCGCTGCGGCGGGCGATGAAGGGGTAGCGAGCCAGCGTTAGCGCCCAGAGCGCATCCGGGATGGCGTGGCGGGCCAGCTGCGCCCGCTCGCGCCTGGCCTTCCAGGCTTGCAGAAGCTGGCTCAACATGCGTCGGCGATGGCGGCCCGCAGGGGCAGCCGCTGCAGGCCCTGGGGACTCAGGCGCAGCAGCTCGGCGCGCGGGGTGCCATGGTCCAGGTCCCAGTCGCTCAGTACTTCGCGGCTGAGGCCGTCGCCCAGTGCATGGCAGGCGGGGCGATGGGTATGGCCATGGATCAGCACGGTGCAGCCGTGCTCCTGCAGGGCGGCGCGGACGCTGTCGGCATCCAGATCGGCCCACAGCTCAGGGCGATCCGCCTGGATGGCCTTCTGCGCCATGCTGCGCTCACGCAGGCTGCGCGCGATGCTCCGACGTTCGGTCAAGGGCTTGTCCAGGAAGGCCTGCTGCCACTCGACGCTGCGAACCAGGGTACGGAAGGCCTGGTAGTCCCTGTCCTCCAGGCACCAGGCGTCGCCGTGGCTGAGCATGTAGCGATGGCCGAAGGCCTGCAGCACGCAGGGGTCTGCCAGGCGCGTCAGTCCCGCATCCGCGGCCGCGGCGGCGCCCAGCAGGAAGTCGCGGTTGCCCGCCATGAAGAAAACAGGTCGGTGGGGGGGGCGGTTGGTGACCCCCGCGAGCATCGCCAGCAGGTCGGATTCGTAGGGCTGGTGTCGGGCGTCGTCGCCGATCCAGACTTCGAAGATGTCACCCAGCAGGAAGAGGGCGTCGGCCGGCGAGTGGCTCAGGTAATGAGCCAGCGCGGTCTGCGTGGCCGGCGTGTTCTCAGCCAGGTGCAGGTCCGAGATGAAGTCGATCACCCGCCACTGGGGCGGGGCGATCCACTCGCCTGGCAGGTCTGCCAGGCAGGGCAGGCTGTCAGCCCTGGACTTCAACAGCCTTCTCGATGATGACGGGTTCCTTGGGCACGTCGCCATGGCCGTTCTTGTTGCCGGTGGCGACCTTCTCGATCTCGGCCACCACCTCGGTGCCGGCGACCACCTTGCCGAACACGGCATAGCCCCAGCCCGACGCGGACTCGGACTTGAAGTCCAGGAAGTCGTTGCCGATGGTGTTGATGAAGAACTGTGCCGAGGCCGAGTGCGGCGCACTGGTGCGGGCCATGGCGATGGTGTACTGGGCGTTCTTCAGGCCGTTGTTGGCCTCGTTCTGGATCGGGGCGTCGGTGGCCTTTTGCTCCATGTCGGGGGTGAAGCCGCCGCCCTGGATCATGAAGCGCTTGATCACGCGGTGGAAGATGGTGCCGTCGTAGTGGCCCTTGTTGACGTAGTTCAGGAAGTTCGCGACGGTGATCGGGGCCTTGGCCTCGTCCAGCTCCAGGCGGATCACGCCCTTGTTGGTGGTCATTTCGACAAACTTGCTCATGGCTTGGGCTCCACAGTGGCCTTGTTGATGAAGATGGGGGTGGTGGGCAGGTGCTGGAAGGCGCCGTGGGGGGCGACCGGCGTGGCGCGGATCTTGTCCACGACTTCCATGCCCTCGATGACACGGCCGAACACGGCGTAGCCGCGCCCGTCGCGGGTGTTGTCGGCATCCAGGCCGAAGTTGTCGGCCACGTTGATGAAGAACTGCGCTGTGGCCGAGTCGGGGAAGGCTGTGCGGGCCATGGCGACGGTGCCGCGCTCGTTCTTCAGGCCGGACTTGTCTTCCAGTGCAATGGGCGGACGGGTGGGCTTTTGCACCAGCTTGTCGGTGAAGCCGCCGGTCTGGATCATGAAGCCGTCGATCACGCGGTGGAAGATCACGCCGTTGTAATGGCCGGCCTTCACGTACTGCAGGAAGTTAGCCACGGTCTTGGGCGCCTTCTCGGCATCCAGCTCGACGCGGATGTCACCCTGGCTGGTGGCCAGTTTGACGACCTGGGCCTGCGCACCCAAGGCGGTCAGCGCGAGGACGCAGCAGCCCAGAAGGCGCCGCAGTGGCGAACGAAGCGAGGCGGCAAAAGCCATGGCGACAAGACTCCCTCGGTGAATGTCCAAAGATGAAGGCCAACGGGGGCCGCCGGCGGCGGCCAAAGACCAGATTGTCCCTCAGCGAGAGGGGGCGTTCAGCCCGCGCAGCAGCTCCTGGGTGCGGCGCAGTTTCAGGCCGGCGTTGATCGAGCTCTGGGGGCCCGGCTTGGCCGCCGCCGCATAGGCGCGCGCGGCCAGCTGCAGCAATACGTCCCCCAGGTTCTCCTGCGCCTGCACGTGCTCGGGCTGCAGGGCGACTGCACGCTGCAGGGCGTCCAGTGCGGCATCCATCTCGCCGCGCCCGGCCAGGATCACCGCCAGGTTGTTGAAAGGATCGGCCAGATCCGGAAAGTCTTCGGTGAGGCGCCTCAGCAGGGCTTCGGCCTGAGCCGTTTCGCCGGACTCCATGCGCATCAGCGCCAGCGCAAAGCGCATGCGGGCGTTGTTGGGGTCCTCGCCCAGTGCGGTCTCCAGCGCTTTCTTGGCTTCGGCCTGATGGCCCTGAAGCCACTGCTGCTGCGCCCTTTCCAGTTCGCCGGCCGCGTGCGCAGGCGCGCTCAGGCACAGGCCGGCGGCCAGCAGGAGGGGGGCAAAGCGCTGGAGGAGCAAGGGGCGGGGATTCATGAAGAGGGGCGAGGTGGCTGGAGCCCAATCGGTATACTGAAGGATTCTATAAGCTGGCCTGGCCCAGCTTCGCCCAACGCGGGCGAAGTCCCTCCTTGACACGCACCATTTCGCCCTGCGAGCCCATGTCCCTGCGCATCTACAACACCCTGACCCGTGCGGTCGAGTCCTTCGCCCCCATCGAGCCTGGCCACGTGCGCATGTATGTCTGCGGCATGACCATCTACGACCTCTGCCATGTGGGGCACGCCCGCATGATGATGGCCTTTGATGTGATCCAGCGCTGGCTCAAGGCCTCCGGCTACCGGGTGACTTACGTCCGCAACATCACGGACATCGAGGACAAGATCATCAAGCGCGCGCTGGAGCGTGGCATCAGCATCCGGCAGTTGACGGACGAAATGATCGCTGCCATGCATCGCGACATCGGCGCGCTGGGCGTGGAGCGCCCGACGCATGAGCCGCGCGCCACCGAGTACGTTGGCCAGATGCTGGACATGATCGGCCTGCTCGAGGACAAGGGCCTGGCCTACCGCGCCAGCAACGGCGACGTGAACTATGCCGTGCGCAAGTTCCAGGGCTACGGCAAGCTCTCGCGCCGCAACCTGGACGACCTGCGCGCCGGCGAGCGCGTGGCGGTGGACGAAGGCAAGCACGACCCCCTGGATTTCGTGCTCTGGAAGGCGGCCAAGGACGATGAGCCCGCCGACGCCAAGTACGAGGGCCGTTACGGCCCCGGCCGCCCGGGTTGGCACATCGAGTGCTCGGCCATGAGCTGCGCCGTGCTGGGCGAGACCTTCGACATCCACGGTGGTGGCATGGACCTGCAGTTCCCCCACCACGAGAACGAGATCGCCCAGAGCGAAGGCGCCCTGGGCAAGCCCTTTGTTCGCTACTGGCTGCACAACGGCTTCCTGAACGTGGACAACGAGAAGATGTCCAAGTCCCTGGGCAACTTCTTCACCATCCAGGACGTGCTCAAGAGCTATGACGGCGAGACGGTGCGCTTCTTCATGCTGCGCACCCACTACCGCAGCCCCATCAATTACAGTGACGCCGTCCTGGACGACGCCCGCCAGGCCCTGCGCCGGCTCTATACGGCGCTGGATGGCGTCGAAGCGCCTGCGCTGAGCATCGACTGGTCCCACCCGGTGGCCGCGGCCTTCAAGGCGGCGATGGATGAGGATTTCAACGCCCCGGCGGCGCTGGCCGTGCTTTTTGACCTGGCCTCCAGCCTGAACCGCAGCCGTTCGTCCGAAGAAGCGGGGCTGCTCAAGGCCCTGGGCGCCACGCTGGGCCTGCTGCAGCAGGTGCCGCGCAGCTACCTGCAGGCTGGCAGCACGCTCGATGAAGCCGCCATTCAGGCTCAGATCGAGGCGCGCGCCGCGGCCAAGGCCGCAAAGAACTTTGCCGAGGCCGACCGCATCCGCAAGGCGCTGCTGGACGCTGGCATCGTGCTGCAGGATTCGCCCGCCGGCACGAGTTGGATGAAGGCCTGATGGCGCGCTCAGCTGCCGCCGGGGTGACCCCGGACTATTGGGACGAAGCCTGCAAGCACCTGGTCAAGCGCGATCGGGTGATGAAGAAGCTCATCCCCCAATTCGGCGAGGCCCGGCTGCAAAGCAAGGGTGATGCCTTCACCACACTGGCCCGCTCCATCGTGGGGCAGCAGATTTCCGTGAAGGCAGCGCAGTCCGTCTGGGACCGCTTTGCGGCCCTGCAGAGCGGGCCGGCCCATCGCATCCAGCCCGCTGCCGTGCTGGGCCTGGACGTGACGGCGCTGCGCGCTGCCGGCCTGTCCGCGCGCAAGGTGGAATACCTGCGCGACCTGGCGGATCATTTCGAAGCGGGTCGCGTGCATGTGCGCCAATGGACGCAGATGGACGACGAAGCCATCATCGAGGAGCTGGTTGCCATCCGCGGCATCGGTCGATGGACGGCAGAGATGTTCCTGATCTTTCATCTGATGCGACCCAATGTGATGCCCCTGGACGACCTGGGCCTGCTCAAGGGCATCAGCGAGAACTATTTCTCCGGCGAGCCAGTCTCGCGTGCCGAGGCCCGGGAAGTCGGCGAGGCCTGGGCCCCCTACCGCTCGGTAGCCACATGGTACATTTGGCGAAGTCTCGATCCGCTACCGGTGGAGTACTAGCCCACCCCATGTCCGTGCGCCAGCCCCCACAAAGGGTGAATGCGCGGGCGCTGTCCAGCTGGGGCAAAGGGGGCTGCAAGGGTCATGTCGGCCCGATGCGGTGCCTTGCGCGGTGGGCTTTTTGAAATCAGGACGACTGATGAGCAAGAAACATTTCCTCGAATTCGAGCAACCCATTGCCGAGCTCGAAACCAAGATCGAAGAGCTGCGCTACGTGCAAAGCGAGTCGGCCGTCGACATCTCCGAGGAGATCGACCGCCTCTCCAAGAAGAGCCAGCAGCTGACCAAGGACATCTATTCCAGCGTCGCCCCCTGGCAGACCTACCAGGTGGCTCGCCACCCGCAGCGTCCGCAAACCCTGGACTACTGCAAGGATGTCTTCACGGAGTTCCAGGAACTCCACGGCGACCGCCACTTTGCCGATGATGCGGCCATCGTCGGCGGCATTGCCCGCTTCAACGGCCAGCCCTGCGTGGTCGTCGGCCATCAGCGTGGCGCCGATGCCAAGGAGCGCACCCTGCGCAACTTCGGCATGCCGCGTCCCGAGGGTTATCGCAAGGCCCTGCGCCTGATGAAGCTGGCCGAGAAGTTCGGTCTGCCCGTCTTCACCTTCATCGACACCATGGGCGCCTATCCCGGCATCGGTGCCGAGGAGCGCGGGCAGTCCGAGGCTATCGGCCGCAACATCTTCGAGATGGCGCAGCTGGAAGTGCCCGTCATTGCCACCGTGATCGGCGAGGGCGGCTCCGGTGGTGCTCTGGCCATCGGCGTGGCCGACCAGGTACTGATGCTGCAGTTCTCGGCCTATTCGGTGATCTCGCCGGAAGGCTGTGCCTCCATTCTTTGGAAGACTTCCGAGCGCGCACCGGACGCGGCCGAAGCCCTGGGCATCACCGCTCATCGGCTGAAGGCGCTGGGCCTGATCGACAAGATCGTCAACGAGCCGGTGGGCGGCGCTCACCGCGACCCCAAGCAGATGTGCTCCAACCTGAAGCGCGCACTCTCCGATGCGTTGCGCCAGGTCTCGGATCTCAAGACCCAGGAACTGCTGGATCGCCGCTACGAGCGCCTGCAGGCCTATGGCCGATTCAGCGACACCAAGAACCGCTGAGCCTCCATCCCCAGGTCACTCCGGCGCCGCTGGCGCCTGCGTAGCCGTTGCCTGGAGCGGCGGCCGCGATTCCACTGCCCTCATGCATGCCACGGCGCGCTGCGCGCAAGCCCTGGCGCATGAGGGCTTTGCTTTGCGGGTCCTGGGCCTGCACGTGCACCACGGCCTGAGTCCCCAGGCTGACGCCTGGCTGGCCCAGCTGCAGCAGCAACTGCAGGCCTGGACCGCGCAGGGGCTGCCAGTGGCGCTGCGCTGGCATCGCCTGAACGGCGCGCCGGCGCCAGGGGAGAGTGTGGAAGCCTGGGCCCGGGCCGGGCGCCATGCGGCCCTGCAGCGCATGGCGCAGGAGGCCGGAGCGACGCTGCTGCTGCTGGCCCATCATCGGCGCGACCAGGCCGAGACCTGGCTGCTCCAGGCCTTGCGTGGCGCTGGCCTGGCCGGTCTGGCGTCGATGCCGCAGCAACAGTGCAGAGATGGTCTGGTGTGGGCGCGCCCTTGGCTGGACCAGCCTCGCGAGCGCATCCAGCACTACGTCCAGGCGCTGGGCCTCGCGCACGTTGAGGACGACAGCAATGCTGACCCGCGCTTTGCTCGCAACCGCCTGCGCTTGCAGCTCTGGCCCGTGTTGGAGTCTGGATTTCCAGGCGCCGAAGCCGCGCTGGCGCAGTCGGCCTGCTGGGCCCAGGAGGCACAGGCCCTGTTGGAAGAGCTGGCGCTGCAGGATGGCCGGCTCTGGATCCGCCAGCCAGACGGCCTGGATCTGCAGGCCTGGAAGGCCCTGTCCAGGCCGCGGCTGAGCAATCTGCTGCGGCACTGGCTGCGGCTGACCCTGGGCAACGCGGCGCCGGCCAGCCTGGTGACGCGGCTGCTGGACGAGGCAGCGGCTGCCCCGCACGGTGCAGCCTGGCCTGCGCGCAGCAGGGCGATTCAGAAGCACCAGGGGATGCTGCTGGTCCTGCCTGCGCCGCCCGCCATGGCCCAGCCGCCGACGGTGCTGCGCATGGACCTGAGCATGCCAGGCTGGCACGCCTGCCCGGCGTGGGGTGGCCGCTGGCGGGTGGAGCAGGTCGATGAGCCTTCGTCCCCAGGCGTAGGCTCATCGCTATTGCGCAATGTGATCTTGCGTCGACGCGAAGGCAGCGAGCAGTTTCAGCGGGCACCAGGTACGCCGGCGCGGTCCTTGAAGAAGTCCTGGCAGGCGGCGGGCGTGCCGGCGCTGGGGCGCGGCGGACCGCTTGTATTTGCGTCTGTCCCTGGGGAAACAGCGGCTGGCGAGCGCTTGCTGTGGGCGCCGGCGTTGGGGCTGGATGCCCGCTGCTGGGGGGAGGGTGAGGGACCCTTGCTTCGTTTGGCTTGGTGCCCGGATGAGACCTGAGCGACTTGTGCGGGCCGGGTGCGCCGCCTCCGCGGGGCTTCGTGCTTCGCCAAGGCCAACCTAGAATTGGCCACTAGCGACCGCGGCGCAAGAAACCCCCTTCAACTCCGCGCTATTTCACAACCATGGCATTGATCGTTCACAAGTACGGTGGCACCTCGATGGGCTCGACCGACCGTATTCGCAACGTGGCCAAACGCGTCGCCAAGTGGGCGCGTGCGGGCCATCAGATGGTGGTGGTTCCCTCGGCCATGAGTGGCGAGACCAACCGCCTGCTGGGCCTGGCCAAGGAGCTCTCGCCCGCCAGCAGCAGCCCGGCATTGATGCGGGAACTGGACATGATCGCGGCTACCGGCGAACAGGTGTCGGTAGGGCTGCTGGCCATCGCGCTGCAGGCCGAGGGCTTGGAGGCCCTCAGCTACACCGGCTGGCAGGTGCCCGTGGCCACCGACTCGTCCTACACCAAGGCCCGCATCGAGAGCATTGATGACCAGCGCGTGCGTGCCGACCTCGCGGCCGGCAAGGTGGTGGTCATCACGGGCTTTCAGGGCATCGACGAGAACAACAACATCACTACGCTGGGGCGGGGTGGTTCCGATACCTCGGCCGTGGCCATCGCCGCTGCGATGAAGGCCGACGAGTGCCTGATCTACACCGACGTTGACGGCGTCTACACCACCGACCCGCGCGTCGTGCCCGAGGCGCGCCGCCTGAAGAGCATCTGCTTCGAGGAGATGCTCGAAATGGCCTCGCTGGGCTCCAAGGTGCTGCAGATCCGCTCGGTGGAATTCGCCGGCAAGTACCGGGTGCCGCTGCGCGTGCTGTCCAGCTTCACGCCCTGGGACATCGACATCAACGAGGAAGCCAAGTCCGGCACCCTGATCACTTTTGAAGAGGACGAAAACATGGAACAAGCCGTCGTGTCGGGCATCGCGTTCAACCGCGACGAAGCCAAGGTGACGCTGCTGGGCGTGCCGGACAAGCCGGGCATCGCCTTCCAGATCCTCGGGCCCGTGGCCGAGGCCAACATCGACATCGACGTCATCATCCAGAACGTCTCGCACGACGGCAAGACCGACTTCAGCTTCACCGTGCACCGCAACGACTACCAGCGCACCATGGAGTTGCTGGAAAAGACCGTGGCCCCGGCCACCGGCGCCGCCAAGGTGCTGGGTGATCCGCGCATCTGCAAGGTCTCCATCGTGGGCATCGGCATGCGCTCGCACGTGGGCGTGGCCTCCAAGATGTTCCGCTCCCTCAGCGAGGAAGGCATCAACATCCAGATGATCTCCACCAGCGAGATCAAGACCAGCGTCGTGATCGACGAGAAGTACATGGAGCTGGCCGTGCGCGCGCTGCATCGCGCCTTCGACCTGGACCAGGAAGCCGCCTGATAAAAAAATCGGGAATTTGTGGCGGGGCCTGAAAAAGCACTGCTATACTGCGAGGCTCTGCTGGAGACGTGACCGAGTGGCCGAAGGTGCTCCCCTGCTAAGGGAGTATGTGGGCAAAACCTGCATCGAGGGTTCGAATCCCTCCGTCTCCGCCAGACAGCATTGAGAAACCCGCCCAAGCGAGCTTGCGGCGGGTTTTTTCATTGGCTTTTGTGATGCTTCAGTGGTGCGCAGCCAATGCGGCGGGGCACTCTTCAGTGAAAGATATGCTCGGACAGCCCCACCAGGCCAAGCGCCTGTGCCAGTGACATCGGGCGGCCCAGGAGGTAGCCCTGCGCCTTGCCGATGCCCAGGCGTCGGAGGGTTTCCAGCTCGGCGGGCGTCTCGACGCCTTCGGCCACGATGCTGCAACCGGTCTCGGCGGCGAAGCCGTGCAGGGCGGCCGCCAGCGCGCGACGCGTGCGGTCGGAGTCAATGCAGCGGGTGATGCTGTGGTCCAGCTTCACGATGTGCGGGTGGAGATTCAGGATGTGCCTGAAGCTGGCGTAGCCTGCGCCGGCATCGTCGATGGCCAGGCGCAGGCCGCGCGCCTGCAGAGGTTGCATCACCGCCGCGATGTCTTCATAACGCTCGACGGCCTGGTGTTCCGTGACTTCCACGACGATGCGGTCCAGGGGGTGGCCCGCGAGCAGCGCCGCGAACTCGCCTTTGACGATGGTCTCGGGCGAGGTGTTCACCGTCAGGTAGAGGTCGGGCGGCAACCGCGCCAGAGCGCCCAGGGCCAGGCGTATGGCCATTTGCTCCAGCTGGACGGTCCGCCCGACATGCGCCGCCTCGGCAAACCAGACGTCAGGCGGTCGGTAGGGCTGCGGCACGAAGCGTGCTAACGACTCGAAGCCGCAGACGCGTGCATGGTTCACGTCGACGATGGGTTGGTAAACCATGGTCAGGCCCTCGGCATTGCAGACGGCCTCGATCCGGTCTTCGATGATGCGATGGGCTTCGCGGGCGCTCAGCTCGTCCTGGATGTCCTCGGCGGCCATCTGCGCGAAGGCACGCATCATGTCCAGATCCCGATGCGTCAGCGAGGGGTCCGCGAAACGGCTGAAGCAGCAGAAGGTGCCGTATAGCTGACCGTCCGCCAGCCGGATGGGCACGCTCATGTGGGCGCCCACCGGCAGCGCCTGCGTAGCGGCCAACGTCAGCGCCTCGATGTTGAGGCAGGCGTCGGGGATCAGCTCCGGCAGCCTGCCGTCCACGACGCGCTGGCAGTAGCTTTCCTCGAGGGGATCGGAGCCGCCGACCTGCACCGGACAGGCCGGCAGCTGCGCGTCCACATGCCTGAAGACGCGGCGTCCATCGGCGAACTCGGAGATGAAGGCCACCTCCATGCCCAGGTGCGCTCGGATGGCACTGAGGTAGCGCTGGATGGAGGGCTTGGCGGCGATGCTCGCTGCAGGCGAGGATCGCTGGACGAGGGCAATGGCTGCCGTGGCGAGTACATTTTTCACTGCATCCTCCGAGAACTGCAGTTACTCCGGCGTGCCGGAGACGTACGGGGTGCCCGACTGTGCGGTGCTGCAGAACATATTCGCACAAGAAATCCGTCTTGACCAGCAAGTCCGTACTGGCTCTGGTGGTGCACCGGCATGGCCGGCACGGGTGCGCTAACCAGGCAGGCGCCCGGCCGTCGCCGCGGTCCCGGCGCTGGGTCGCCTCGGCCGTACAGGCGTGCCGCTGCGCGCGGCCGGGTGTCAGGCCAGCGCCTGGCGCCAGGCCAGCGCCAGGGCTTGCACGGCGCGGCCCGTGGCCGCCGGGGGGAGTGCGGCAAAGCCCAGGATCAAGCCGGCCCGGGCAGAGACCTCAGGCAGGCCGCCCACCTGCCGCATGGCGCCGACCTCCAGCTGCGCGGCGGTGGCGGCCTCGGTCAGGCGGCGTTCGAGCCGGGCGTCCGGCAGCGGCAGATAGGCATGCAGTCCGGCCTCGGGGGCGGGCAGCGGCAGCCCCATGGGCTCGATGTACCGGGCCCAGGCGCCCAGCAGCGCGTCACGGCGCTCGCGGGCAGCGCGGCGCATGCGGCGCACGTGGCGCAGGAAGTGGCCCTGGGCGATGAATGCAGCCATCACCTGCTGATCCATGCAGGCGCTGTGACGGTCCAGCACTGCACGCAGCCGAGCAAGCGTAGGCAGCCAGCCGGCGGGGGCGACCAGATAGCCCAGCCGCAATCCCGGGAACATCAGCTTGGAGAGGCTGCCCACATAGAGCGTGCGGCTGGCGGTGTCCAGGCTGGCCAGCGGCGCGAGCGGCAAGCCCACGTGGCGATACTCGCTGTCATAGTCGTCCTCCAGGATCCAGGCGCCTTGGCGGCGGGCCCAGGCCAGCAGGTCCATGCGGCGCTGCAGGCTCATCGCTACGCCGGTGGGGAACTGGTGTGAGGGCGTGACGTATAGCAGCCGGCAGCGCGGCCCCAGCGCCTGCAGGGCGGCGGGCCGCAGGCCCTCGCCGTCCACCGGCACATGGTGCAGGCGCTCGGCGCACAAGCGCAGCGCTGCTGCAGCGGAGCGGTAGCCGGGCGATTCCATGGCGGCCTCATCCCCGGGCGCCAGCAAGGCCAGTGCGGCCAGCGCAATGCCCTGCTGGGCGCCGCCTGTGATCAGGATCTGATCGGCGCTGCACGCCAGGCCGCGCGCGCTGCGCAGGTAGTCCGCCAGCCATTCGCGCAAGGCCGGCAGGCCGGCGGGGTCGCCATAGGCCAGGGTGCTGGTGTCGACACGACGCCACGCCTGGGACTGCAGGCGCGACCACAGCGCCGTGGGGAACAGGTCCATGGCCGGGCTGCCCCAGCGAAAGGCCCGCATCGGCCCGGCCGGCGTGCGCGAGGGCGTGAAATGCTGCAGACCCCGCCAGCGCGGCGTGTCCGGCTCGAGCGCGGCCGACGATGGCCGATGCGCCATCGCAGCCTGGGCGTCGCCATGCCGCATCTGCGCCAGTGGCGGCGTCACATAGCTGCCGTCGCCCACGCGGCTGCGGATCAAGCCTTCATCCAACAGGTGCTCATAGGCGCGCACCACCGTGTTGCGCGATAGGCCGAGCGCCGCCGCCAGCTCGCGCGTGGTGGGCATGCGGGCCCCGGCGGGCAGGCTGCCCTGCAGCATGCGCCGGCGCAGCTGTTCGACCAGCTGGCGCGTCAGCGGGCCGGGACCGTCCAGACGAATGCCGGCGATGTCGAAGAGCAGGGCAGGGGCGGGCGGTGCATTCATGACATTGGTCCCATGGATGTTGGATCAATTGGATCTTTCATCGTACCAATCCATGGCCTATCCTGACTTCCATTCCAACCCTCTTGATGCAACACAAGCTGCGCATGTACACGCCAAAGCACTTCCGGCTCGATGACGCCGCACTGCAACGCCAACTGGTGGCCGGGCATCCCCTGGCCCTGCTGGTCGCTGCGGATGCTCGCGATGCGGCGGCGCCACCGATCGCCCTGCATCTGCCCATGGTGTGGAGCAGCGAAGAGGACGGGCGCAGCGCCTTCGAAGGCCATCTGGCGCGCGCCAATCCGCAGCTCGGCGGCCTGGCCGGCGGCCAGACGGTGCGGCTGGTCTTCACCGGAGCAGACGCCTATGTCTCGCCGTCCCATTACGACGGCCCGCTCAACGTGCCGACCTGGAACTACATGGCCGTCGAGGTGCAGGGCACGCTTGAACTCGTGGATGACGCCATGGCCAAGGACCGCCTGCTCAAGCGCCTGATCCAGCCGCGCGACCCGGCCTACATCCCGCAGTGGCTGGGCCTGCCTGGGGACTACCAGCAGCGGCTGCTCGGCGCCATCGTGGGCCTGCGGGTGGCGGTGCACTCGATCGAGGCCAAGGCCAAGCTGAGCCAGAACCGGTCGGCGGCCGAACGCCAGCGCCTGATCGAGCATTTCGAGGCCGGCGCCTCCCCGGCCATGGCCCGCTGGATGCGGCAGCTGGGCCTGTGAGCTTCAACGACTCTCCTGTGACAGCCAGCGATCCCGCCATGACAAGACCTGACCCCTTGAACATCCGTCCCCTCACCCTCGTCGGCCGCCTCGTGCAGCTGGAACCGCTGAGCCTGGAGCACGTGGAGGGCCTGTGCGAGCAGGGCCTGGACCCTGCGCTCTGGCGCTGGATTCCCAGCAGCGTCGGCAGCCCAACGGAGATGCGCGCCTACGTGGAGCAGGCCCTGGCCGAACAGGCACGGGGTCAGGCCTTGCCTTTCGCGATCCGGGAGCGGGCGACGGGGCGCATCCTGGGCAGCACGCGCTACGGCAACATCTCTGCAGCGGACCGGCGCCTCGAGATCGGCTGGACCTGGGTGGTCGCCAGCCATCAGCGCACCGGGGTCAACACCGAGGCCAAGACGCTGCTGCTCACCCACGCCTTCGAGACCCTGGGCGCGCACCGCGTGGAGCTCAAGACCGACGCGCTGAACGAGAAGTCCCGCAAGGCCATTGCCCGCATCGGCGCCGTGCAGGAGGGCATCTTCCGGCGCCACTTGGTCTGCGCTTCGGGCCGGGTGCGGGATACCGTCTACTTCTCCATCATCGACAGCGAATGGCCCGCCGTGAAGGCCAGGCTCGCCGCCATGGCTTGAGAGTGCGCTGCGGCGCGGCAGCTTCGCGCAGCCATCGAAAAAGCCCGCGGCTTGCGGGCTTTGCTTTGTGGGATTGCCTTGCGGGCCGGAGCAGGCTTACATGCCCGCGTAGTTCGGGCCGCCGCCGCCTTCCGGCGTCACCCAGACGATGTTCTGCGTCGGATCCTTGATGTCGCAGGTCTTGCAGTGCACGCAGTTCTGCGCGTTGATCTGCAGGCGGTCACTGTTGTCCTCGTTCTTCACGAATTCATAGACGCCCGCCGGGCAGTAGCGGCTTTCCGGGCCAGCGAACTTGGCGAGGTTGACTTGCACCGGCACCGAGGCGTCCTTGAGCGTGAGGTGGGCCGGCTGGTTCTCTTCATGGTTGGTGTTGGAGATGAACACCGAGGAGAGTCGGTCGAAGGTCAGCTTGCCGTCGGGCTTGGGGTAGTCGATCCTGGCGCACTCGGCGGCCGGGCGCAGGTAGACGTGATCCGGCAGCTCGCGACGGAGGGTCCAGGGCGGGCTCTTGATGCCCAGCTTTGGCAGCAGCCACTGCTCGATGCCGGTCATCAGGGTGCCAACGGTGTTGCCCTTCTTGAACCACTGCTTGAAGTTGCGCGAGCGGTGCAGCTCCTCATGCAGCCAGCTCTTCTCGAAGGCGGCGGGGTAGGCGCTGAGTTCATCATGCTGGCGGCCGGCGGTGATGGCTTCGAAGGCGGCTTCGGCGGCCAGCATGCCGGTCTTGATGGCGGCATGGCTGCCCTTGATGCGGGCCGCGTTCAGATAGCCGGCGTCGCATCCGACCAGAGCGCCGCCCGGGAACACCTGCTTGGGCAGGGACAGCAGCCCGCCCGCCGTGATGGCGCGCGCGCCATAGCCGATGCGCTTGCCGCCTTCGATGTGGGGGCGGATGCTGGGGTGCGTCTTCCAGCGCTGCATTTCCTCGAAGGGCGAGAGCCAGGGGTTCTTGTAGTCCAGGCCGACCACATAGCCCAGGGTGACCTTGTTGCCTTCCAGGTGGTAGAGGAAGCCGCCGCCGTAGGTCTCGTGGTCGGCCGGCCAGCCGGCGGTGTGCACCACCAGGCCGGGCTTGGCCTTGTCGGCCGGAACTTCCCAGAGCTCCTTGATGCCGATGGCGTAGGACTGCGGGTCCTTGCCGGCGTCCAGCTGGTACTTCGCGATCAGCTGCTTGCCCAGGTGGCCGCGGGCGCCCTCGGCGAAGATGGTGTACTTGCCCAGCAGCTCCATGCCCAGTTGGAAGCCTTCATGCGGCTCGCCGTCCTTGCCGATGCCGACATTGCCGGTGGCCACGCCGCGCACGCTGCCGTCCTCGCCGTAGACGATCTCCGCGCCCGTGAAGCCGGGGAAGATCTCCACGCCCAGAGCCTCGGCCTGCTCGCCCAGCCACTTGGTGACCGCGCCCAGTGCGACCACGTAGTTGCCGTGGTTGTGGAAGCACTCAGGGATCAGCCACTGGGGCGTGCCGCGTGCACCGTCTTGCGTCAGGAACAGCACCTCGTCGGCCGACACCGGCTGGTTCAGCGGGGCGCCCAACTCCTTCCAGTTCGGGAAGAGTTCGGTGATGGCCTTGGGGTCCATCACGGCGCCGGACAGGATATGGGCGCCGGGCTCGGAGCCCTTTTCCAGCACGACGACGGACATCTCCTGGCCCTTCGCCTGGGCCAGCTGCTTCAGGCGGATGGCCGTGGCCAAGCCGGCCGGGCCACCGCCCACCACGACCACGTCGTATTCCATGTTCTCGCGCGGGCCGAACTGGGCCAGAAGTTCTTCGCTGGTCATCGGGTGTCCTTCAGGATTTGTAGTGGGCTCTGCCGGGGCGCAGCGTCGGGCCACGCATCGGCACAATTGCGGCGCATTCTACTGGGGTGTCCAGAAAATAGAACGATCGTGCTATTTTTGTGGTGCCAGCCCCTAGAGATGCCGCTCTAGCCGGGTGTTGTCCCGGATGGTGGTCCGCCTGTCTGCCTCCCAGGCCGTGCGGGTGCCAAGGGTCGCAGCCAAAGGCTTATGCAAAGGCTTAACATCCGCCGGACATTGCACGAAGGAAGTGAGCCATGAGCTACAGCATTGATCTGGAAGGGCGCGTGGCCCTGGTGACCGGGGCCAGCAGCGGCCTGGGGGCGCAGTTCGCGCGGACGCTGGCCAAGGCCGGTGCCGGCGTGGTGCTCGCCGGGCGGCGCATCGAGCGCTTGAAGGATCTTCGCGCCGAGATCGAAGGCGCCGGCGGCGACGCCCACGTGGTGGCTCTTGACGTCACGGACCTGGACTCCATCAAGGCCGCCGTGGCTCATGCCGAGACCGAGATGGGCACCATCGACATCCTGGTCAACAACTCCGGCGTGAGCACCACGCAGAAGCTGACCGAGGTCACGGCCAATGACTACGACTTCGTGATGGACACCAACGTACGCGGCGCCTTCTTCGTGGCGCAGGAGGTCGGCAAGCGCATGCTGGCCCGCGCACGCGGTGCGGCGCCAGGCACCTTCACGGGCGGACGCATCGTCAACATCGCCTCCATGGCCGGCCTGCGGGTGCTCAGCCAGATCGGCGTCTATTCGATGAGCAAGGCCGCGGTCATCCACATGACCCGCGCCATGGCGCTGGAATGGGGCAAGTTCGGCATCAATGTGAACGCCATCTGCCCCGGCTACATCGACACCGAGATCAACCACCATCACTGGAGCACCGAGCAGGGGCGCAAGCTCATCGAGCTGCTGCCGCGCAAGCGGGTGGGCCATCCGCAGGACCTGGACACGACCCTGCTGATGCTGTGCGCCAACGAGAGCCATTTCATCAATGGCGCGGTGATCCAGGCGGACGACGGCTTCGGGGTGTGAGCTATGAGCTTGCGTGATCTGAGCGCCACCGAGGCGCGCGTGCTGGCCGTGCTGGTCGAGAAGCAGCACACGGTGCCGGACAGCTACCCCCTGTCACTCAACGCCCTGACCCAGGGATGCAACCAGAAGACCGCGCGCGAGCCGGTGCTGAACCTCGGCGAAGCCGAGGTGCTGGAGGCGCTGAACGAGCTCAAGGGCATGAGCCTCGTGCAGGAAGTCAGCGGCAGCCGCGTGGTGCGTTTCGAGCACAACTTGCGGCGCGTCTACGGCGTGCCGGGGCAGGCCGAGGCCTTGCTGACGGTGCTGATGCTGCGTGGCCCGCAGACGGCGGCCGAGCTGCGGCTCAATGCCGAGCGCCTGCATCGCTTTGCCGACATCTCGTCGGTCGAAGGCTTTCTGGAAGAGCTGGCCGAGCGCCAGCCGGCGCTGGCGGTCAAGCTGCCGCGTGCGCCGGGCGCGCGCGAGCAGCGCTGGGCGCACCTGCTGTGCGGGCCGGTGCAGGCCGAGGCTCTGGCTGGGCCGCGCGACCGGGATGAGGGGCGTGCGGCTGGGCGCGACGAGGAGCTGCAGCTGCTGCGCGCCGAGGTGGATCTGCTGAAGGCGCAGGTGGCCCGCCTGATGGCGGAACTGGGGCTTGGCGACGAACGCAGCGCATGAATCCGACGCGGCTTGATCGATAGGGTTGATATGGCACGGGCATCCGGCGGCAGGCTGGGCGTACAGTGCGGGCCCATGAGCACGTTCACGACAACCTCGCCGTCCTGGGTGCGGCAGGCCATCGCCCGCATCGAGGCCGATTTCCAGCGCTCCGCCGACACGCACCTGATCCCCCTGAGCCTGCCGGGCTTCGCCGGCATCGACCTCTACCTCAAGGACGAATCCAGCCACCCCACGGGCAGCCTCAAGCACCGCCTGGCGCGTTCGCTGTTCCTGTATGCCTTGTGCAATGGCTGGCTGCAGGAGGGCAGCACGGTGGTGGAATCCTCCAGTGGCTCCACGGCGGTGTCCGAGGCCTATTTCGCTCGCCTGCTGGGCCTGCCCTTCGTGGCCGTGATGCCGGCTACGGTGTCCACCGAGAAGATCCGTGCCATCGAGTTCCAGGGCGGGCGCTGTCACCTGGTGCAGGACCCGACCCAGATCTACGTGGAATCGCAGCGCCTGGCGCGGGAGCTAGGCGGCCACTACATGGACCAGTTCACCTACGCCGAGCGCGCCACCGACTGGCGCAGCAACAACAACATCGCCGAGTCCATCTTCGAGCAGATGCGCAAGGAGGTCCATCCGGTGCCGCGCTGGATCGTCTGCTCGGCCGGCACCGGCGGCACCCTGGCCACCATGGGGCGCTTCGTGCGCTACTCGCGGCACGAGACCCTGGTCTGCGGCGCCGATGCCGAACGCTCGGTGTTCTTCGACCACTACCTCAGCCGTGATCCGGACCTGCGAATCGAGCAGGGGTCGCGCATCGAGGGCATCGGCCGCCCTCGCGTCGAGGCCAGCTTCCTGCCTTCGGTCATCGACGCCATGGTCAAGGTGCCGGATGTCTGGTCCATGGCGGCCACGCTGGCGCTCAGCGAGCAGCTGGGGCGGCCTGTGGGACCTTCGACGGGCACCAATCTGCTGGCGGCCCTGGCCTGTGCGCAGCAGATGCGCGAGCGCGGCGAGCAGGGTTCCGTCGTGACCTTGCTGTGCGACAGCGGGGAGCGCTACCGCTTCAGCTACCACGACGCCGGCTGGCGCCAGGCCCAGGGCCTGGCCTGCGAGGCGCAGGCGCTGGCCATGACGGCGCTGCTGCAGCGCGGCCTATGGCCCCAGGACCTGCTCGATGCCTGGGGACTGGCCGGGGCGCTGCGCCAGGCCTGATCGGGCGGCGAGGGGCGCAATGGCGTCTACAGGTCCTTCGCCACGGCACCGAACTGCTGCAGCATGTGGTTCCAGAAGGGCTGCACGCAGTCCAGGTGCCCGGCCGGCCGGGCCGGGCAGTCCGTCAGGCTGACCAGGCTGCCGGCGCCCCGTTGCTGCATGGCCGTGACGGTGTCGGTGGAGGCGCGATAGCTCACCGTGGCATCGTCCCTGCCGTGGTAGAGCCGCAAGGGCAGTTCGGGCTTCCAGTTGTAGACGTTGCTCTTGGCCTCGATGCCGGCCACGTCATCGACGAGGTAGAGATCCAGAAAGGTCGGATCGAAGACGACATCGGCATCGTCCCCGATGGCCTTGCTCAGCAGCAGGTCGCGGACCTTGCGCCTGTCGCCGTCGCCCAGCAGCTTCAGGAAGCCGGGGTTGAGCAGCAGGCCCAGCACCTTGTTCTCCGCCTTGACCTTGGCCAGGAGATCATCGAGCACACGGTCCACCTCGTAGGGGCCGGCGCCGGCAACCGTCATCTGCAGCTGCGACTTGTGCTCGCTGCTGCCGGACTGCAGCGCGCGCATGGCCGCCACGCTGGCATAGCCCCCTTCGGAATAGCCGCCCAGGAAGAGCTGTCGGTTGTCCTTGATGCCTTGCGTGTAGCGCCAGTAGCGCGCGGCCGTCAGCAGGTCGTTGACGGCCGCCGCCGTCGGGGCGGACTGCAGGTAGGGGTGCGGGCGGCCCTTGCTGACGCCATAGCCCAGGTAATCCGCAGCGAGCACGATGTAGCCGGCCGAGGCCATCACCACGGCGGCCTCGTCGGCGCTGGCGTGATTGCTGGGGGCCTCGGCATCCTTGACGGTCGTACCGTGCTGGTAGCTCAGCACCGGGCTGCGACTGCCGCTGGGCTTGACGGGAATGCAGACCAGGGCAGAGGCCTCGACGGCGCTGCCGGCGCTGTCGACCGTGAGGTAGTTCAGGCGCCAGGTCTGGACTGCGTAGCGCGGCGTCAGCGCGGGTGCTTTGGGGCCGGCGGCGTTGATGGCGGCCTGGATCTCGCTGCTGCTGATGAGCTTCAGCGCCGCGGCGGACTTGAGCTCGCCAGGGCCGGTCACCGGCAGGACGGGGGGCTCGGGTGGCTCGGTGGGCTTGTCGGGCCCTGCGCCGCCACCGCTGCCTCCGCAGGCGGACAGCAGCACGCACAGCGCGATGGCCGGCGAGGCCAGCGAGCTTCGCCACGGCCCCTCGGGGCGCCGCGCGGCGGGGGCAGGCAGGGTGGCTGGGTCTGGCATGGTGGCACTCCCTCTTTCTTGGTTTCGGCGGATTGTCCAGCGCCGGCGCGGCCAGTGGGTGGATGGCAGCAATCGAGGTGCGTTTGCCGCCCGCTTTGGAATGCGGCCGAATACGTATGGATGTATGCAAAGTACATAACTGCACCTGGGCGCTTTGTCTGGCGACTGGGTGCGTTGCAGCAAATTTGGCGCAATTTCAGCCGAGTTACCAACATATTTCCTGGTGTTCGTCCCGATTTCTCCGGTGAGTGAAGTAGCAATACTACATATGCATTCTTGGCGCCTTAATGGCCGCCGAGGCGCGAGGGATTCCCCACCACAAGCCAATGACAGGCCGGCTACAGGCCTGATACCGGAGACAAGAGATATGCGCACCCCCTTTGCAGGCCGCCATGCGCGGCGCGGCGTCAGCCTGAGTCTGCTGGCCTTGGCGGCCCTGGCGGTTTCTTCCGCCCAGGCCAGTCCGGACACGCATGTGTCCAACAAGCAGAGCTTTGCCACTGACGTGGTCTACCAGATCGTCACCGACCGATTCAAGGACGGCGACGGCAGCAACAACCCGAGCGGCGCCGCCTTCAGCGCGGGCTGCACCCAGCTCAAGCTCTACTGCGGCGGTGACTGGAAGGGCATCACCCAGAAGATCAGCGACGGCTACCTCACTGGCATGGGCATCACGGCGCTGTGGATTTCGCAGCCGGTGGAGAACATCACCGCCGTCATCAACTACTCGGGCACCAACAGCACCTCCTACCATGGCTACTGGGCGCGGGATTTCAAGAAGCCCAACCCCGCCTTCGGCTCCGTCGCCGATTTCCAGGCCCTGATCACCGCCGCGCACAACGCCGGCATCAAGGTCATCATCGACTTCGCGCCCAACCACAGCTCGCCCGCCGATCCCGCCAACAGCGCCTTCGCCGAGAACGGCCGGCTCTACAACAACGGCACGCTGATGGCCAGCTACAGCAGCGACCCTGGCGGCCTGTTCCACCACAACGGCGGCACGACCTTCTCCTCGCTGGAGGACGGCATCTACCGCAACCTCTTCGACCTGGCCGATCTCAACCACAACAACGCGAGCGTCGACGCCTACTTCAAGTCCGCCATCCAGGGCTGGCTGGACCTGGGCGTGGACGGGCTGCGGGTCGACGCCGTCAAGCACATGCCCTTTGGCTGGCAGAAGAACTGGATGGCTCACATCCACGGCTACAAGCCGGTCTTCACCTTCGGCGAGTGGTTCCTGGGCGTCAACGAAGTTGATCCCGCCAACCATGCATTCGCCAATGGCAGCGGCATGAGCCTGCTGGACTTCCAGTACGCCCAGCGCGTGCGCCAGGTGCTGCGCGACGGCAGCAAGACCATGCAGGACCTGCACCAGACCATCGTCGACACCGCCTCGCAGTACGGTCAGGTGATCGACCAGGTCACCTTCGTGGACAACCATGACATGGACCGCTTCCACCAGCTCGGCGCGCCCCAACGCAAGCTGGAGCAGGCGCTGGCCCTCACGCTGACCTCGCGTGGCGTGCCGGCGATCTACTACGGCAGCGAGCAATACATGACGGGCAATGGCGACCCGAACAACCGCGCCATGATGAGCGGCTTCGCCACCGGCACCACGGCCTATCAGCTGGTCAAGAAGCTCGCTGCGCTGCGCAAGAGCAACGCCGCGCTGGCCTATGGCACGCAGCAGGAGCGCTGGCTGAGCCCGGACGTCTACCTCTATGAGCGCAAGTTCGGGTCGCAAGTGGTGCTGGTGGCGGTGAACCGCAGCACGACCACGGCCACCACCATCAGCGGCCTGCAGACCGCGCTGCCGGCTGGCAGCTACGCCGACGTGCTCGGCGGTCTGCTGGGCGGCGGCTCGCTGACGGTGGGCAGCAGCGGTGCCGTGCCCAACTTCGTGCTGGGTGCCGGCGCGGTGGCGGTCTGGCAGGCAGCGCCCGCCATCACTGCGCCAACGCTGGGCCACGTCGGCCCCATGATGGGCAAGCCCGGCAATGTGCTGACGCTGGATGGCCGTGGCTTTGGCTCCACCAAGGGCTCGGTCTTCTTTGGCACGACGGCGGTCACCGGCGCCAGCATCCTGAGCTGGGAAGACAGCCAGATCAAGGTCAGCGTGCCCGCCATGGCGGCTGGCCGCTATGCCGTCAAGGTGCGCACCGCCAGCGCTGTGGACAGCAACAGCTATGCCGGCTATCAGGTGCTGAGCGGCCCGCAGGTCGCGGTGCGTTTCATCGTCACCAACGCCACGACGGCGCTGGGTGAGAACGTCTATCTGACGGGCAGCGCCGCGGAGCTGAGCAACTGGAGCACCAGCACACCCGTCGGCCCGGCGTTCAACCAGGTCATCACCAGCTACCCGAACTGGTACTACGACGTCAGCGTGCCGGCCAACACGACGCTGCAGTTCAAGTTCATCAAGAAGAACGGCGCGGCGGTCACTTGGGAAGGTGGCAGCAACCACACGTTCACGACGCCCGCCAGCGGCACGGCGACGGTGACGGTGAACTGGCAGCCATGATGCGAACTGACGCAGCCGCTGCTGCAGTCTGCTGACGGGGGAGGGCGCCTGGCTGGCTCGGAGCCAGGCACCCTTAGGCAGTCAGCAGGGCCGTGCGAAAGCACTGGGCTGGGGCTGCTGCGCCCTCACTCCCGCTGCGCGAGCGCCCGCTCGATATGCCCGCGCTTGACCGTGGGCTTGGGCACGCGCACGTCGAACCAGCGCCGCACGTCCTCGTCGACGCCGATGCCGTGCATGAAGTTGTAGAGCCCCTTCTTCAGCGCGCGGCCCATGGCGTCGTGGTCGGTGCCGGTGGGGTCGACGAAGCCCACGTCATTCTTCGCGAAACGCCCTTCGGGCAGCGGCAGCAGCTGCACGCCGAACTGCTCGGGGTTCAAACCCACCGGCGAGTGCACCGTGCAGGCGAAGCGGTGGAAGAAGCCGCTGTGGATGCAGCCGTTCTCGAAGAGCTGGCGCACGTACTCCAGCGCGTCCACGGTGTCCTGCACCGTCTGCGTGGGGAATCCATACATCAGGTAGGCATGGACCAGCACGCCCGCATCGGCAAAGGCCTTGGTGACGCGCGCCACCTGCTCCACGCTCACGCCCTTGTTCATCAGCTTGAGCAAGCGGTCCGAGGCCACCTCCAGCCCGCCGGAGATGGCGATGCAGCCGCTGTCCGCCAGCTGCTGGCACAGATCGGGCGTGAAGGTCTTCTCGAAACGCACATTGCCCCACCAACTGATGGCGGTGCCGCGCGCCTGGAGCTCGGCGGCCAGGGCCTTGAGCGACTTCGGCGGCGCTGCCTCGTCGACGAAGTGGAAGCCCGTCTGCCCCGTCTCCTTCACGATGGCCTCGATGCGGTCCACCAGCGTGGCGGCGGTGGCGCCTTCATAGCGCGAGATGTAGTCCAGCGAGACGTCGCAGAAGCTGCACTTCTTCCAGTAGCAGCCATGAGCCACGGTCAGCTTGTTCCAGCGCCCGTCGCTCCACAGCCGGTTCATGGGGTTGAGCATGTCCAGCAGCGAGAGATAGTGGCCGATGGGCAGGCCGTCCCAGGTCGGCGTGCCCACTTCCTCGAAGGGAATGTCCGGCTCGGCGAGATGGCGCCAGTGCACCTCGCCGTCCTCGCGCACGAAGGTGCGCACCAGGCGCTGCGCAGAGCGCTGGCCCGCCAGGTGTTCCAGCAGCGCCAGCAGCGGGCGCTCGCCGCCGTCCAGGGTGACGAAGTCGACATAGTCGAAGACGCGGGGTTCGGAGAGCTCGCGCAGCTCGGTGTTCACGAAGCCTCCGCCCAGCACCAGCCGGATGCCGGGGCGCTGCGCCTTGATGGCCTGGCCCATGCGCAGCGCCGCATAGACGGCGCCGGGAAAGGGCACGGAGAGCAGCACGATGTCCGGCTTCACTTCGTCCACGGCGCTGAGGGTCAGGTCTTGCAGGGTTCGGTCGATCAGGTTGGGCGCCGCCGCCAGGGCCTCGGCCAGGGGGTCGAAATGCGGCTGGGCGGTGGCGAGGCTTTCGGCATAGCGCACGAACTCGAAGCGGGCATCGACGGCGTCGCGCAGCACATCCGCCAGGTCGTTCAGGTAGAGCGTGGCCAGATGGCGAGCCCGGTCCTGCAGGCCCAATGCGCCGAAGGCCCAGGCCAACGGGTCCTCGCCGTCGTCGGCGAGGTAGTGGTCGATGGCAGCAAAACGCGCGCCTTCGGGCAGGAACTGCCGCGTGTTGATGCGGTGCGCCAGCGTGGGGTCGCGCCCCTGCAGAAAGCCGATGACCCGCTCGATGGTCGCCTCGTAGGCCGGAAACTGCTCGACAAAGCTGCGCGTCTGCGCCGTCAGCTGCCGGCGGCCCAGCGCTTGCACGGCCTCGAGCATGTCGCCCAGGCCGGGCTTGGAGAACAGGCGCAGCACCAGGGCCAGGGCCAGGTCGCGCTGCTCGCAATGCAGGCCGCGCGAGCGGAGAAAGCCTGTCAGGTAGGCGGTGGAGGGGTAGGGCGTGTTGAGCTGCGTCATCGGGGGGATGAGCGCGAGCACCCGCAGATCGTTCAGAGCCATGGACGGGGGAGAAATCAAGCCTCCATCTTAGGCTTGTTGCGGGTCAAGCCGCGCCCGCTCCCCGCAGAAGCGGCCACAAGCTCAGCAGCGCGCAAGCAAAAAGTCCCAGCGATCCCAACTGGTGCCAGCGCCTGGAGGGCCCCACGGCCTGGCGCCAACGCCGCGCCATCACCAGCAGGCCGGCGAAGACCAGCACGTTGAGCCCCTCGAACAGAAGCCCCAGCAGTACATAGGCCAGCAGGGCGCGCTGGCTGTCGCTGATGAAGGCCGGAAAGAAGGCCGAGAAGAACAGCAGGGGCTTGGGATTGCTCAAGGTCATCCACAGGCCCTGCCGGGCGGCCGCGACGGCGCTCGGTGCGGGCTGCGGGCTCGACGCGCCCGCCCGGGCGGTGTCCCGTGGGGCTGCCGTGCGCGCCCGAGGCCAGAGCTGCCAAGCCAGGTACAGCAGATAGCCGGCGCCAAGCAGCTGCAGCAGGCCCAGCGCCGCGGGCCAGCGCTGCAGCAGCAGCCCCAGGCCCAGGGCGCTGGCGCCGATGTGCACGACGTCGCCAGCCACGATGCCCGCCAACGTGCCGGCGGCCTCGGCCATGCGCTGGCGCGACAGCATCAGCGCGACGGCGGGGCCGGGGATGAGGATCAGGGCCAGGGCGCTGAGCATGAAGGACTCGAGGTGCTGTACCGGCATCAGGACGTCTCCTTCGAGCGAAGGGCCTGGCCCATCGCCCGCAGATGCTCGTCGATCAGCTGGGCCAGCCAGGCCAAGTCGGCACTCGGGGAGAGCAGGCCCAGGGTCTGTGCCTTGCGGGTGTTCATCAGGAAGTCCTGTTCGTAGTCGTAGGGCAGCGGGCCGGCCCCCGCGGGCATGGTTAGGCACGCCGCATGGTGTGCTGCACGGCGCAGCGCGGCCTGGTGCAGCAACTCAGCCGAGCTGAGTGCCGCGCAGGCCGCGTTCAGGGGTCCCTGGGCTTCCAGCCGGCCCAGTTTCAGCAGCGCCTCGGCGATGGCCGCGGCATGCAAAAAACTGGTCCGACCCTCGGCCGCACCGGTCGAGGCGGCCTGGGAGTTGGCGTAGCGTGCCAGGCGCTGCGTGAAGTCGTCCGTGCCACCCAGGACATGGGCAATGCGCACGGCGGTCCATGGCAGGCGGTGCTGAGCGGCCAGCACGGCCTCGGCCAATCGCTTGCCCTCGCCATAGTGGCGGTCCAGGTAAGGGGGCTCCTGCCAAGGCCTTTGCAGCTCGGCCGCCAGCATCGTGCCGCCGGGAAGCTGCAGCGCCTCTTCGCGCAGCGGCACGCCTCGCTCGGCTGCGGGCAGCGCCCGCCACTGCTGGGCATACACCTCGATGGTCGAGGCCATCACATAGTGCCCGCAGCGCCCGCTGAGCAGGTCGACGGCCGACTGCGCATGCAGCGGGCTGTAGCACATCTGGTCATAGACGAGATCCCAGGATGCGTCGCGGCCCAGGGCGTCGCGCATGGAGGCGGGGTCGTGCCGGTCCATGCGAAGTCTGCGCACTTGGGGCGGAAGGTCGTCGGCACGATGGCCGCGCGTGGCGAGGGTCAGGTCGTGACCTTCCTCGATCAGGCGACGCGCGAGCCTGCGGCCGAAGAAGCGCGTGCCGCCAATGAGAAGTACGGATTTGCTCATGAAACTTGGGAAGGAGTGTGGGGCTTGCGATGCACTGATGGTGTCAGCCGCCGAGCCCCCGGGCAAACCACCTATGCTGTGGTCATGAATCCAAATTTCCATTCCATGGACCCTGCTCCTCTGCGCCAGCTCTCGGGGCTGCTGGACTTCCAGGGCGCGGCGCGCTGGGGCAGCTTCAAACGGGCGGCGCAGGCCCTGAACAAGAGCCCGGCGGCCGTCAGCCAGGCGATTGCCCAGCTGGAGCAGCAGCTGGGCTTTGCGCTGTTCATCCGGCGTGTCCGCGCGATTGAGCTGACGCCCCAGGGCGCCGAACTGGCAGCCGTGCTGGAGCGCAGCCTGGGCGAGATCCAGCGCACGGTGCGGGCCCTGCAGCAGCCGGAGGCGGCCATGCAGCTGACTTTGCATTGCACCTACTCCTTTGCCATGAAGTGGCTGATGCCGCGCCTGCATCGGTTTCATCTGCGTCATCCCGGCGTCGAACTGCAGCTCCAGGCCAGCGATGCGGCGCTGGCCGGCCCGCTGGCGGATGGCGAGCTGGCGCTGCGCTACCTGCGCCGGGCGGCTGGGGAGGACGAGGCGAACTGGCTGTGGACCGAGCGCCTGGTGGTGGTCTATGCACCGACCCTGCTGCAGGGGCGCGATGCCCGCGCCCAGGGCGACCCCGGCCTGAGTGTGCTGGCGCGCTATCCGCTGCTGTACGAAGGCAGCCCCGGTGCCTGGCTGCGTCTGCTGGATGCCATCGGATTCGGCGGGCGGCGGCTGGACTTCGCGCAAGGGTTCAGCCATGCCGGCCTGCTCGTGCAGGCGGCGGTTGCCGGCCACGGCGTGGCGCTCGCGCCGCTGTCGCTGGCCAGCGAGGACTTGGCGCAGGGGCGCTTGCGCTGGCTGCGCGGCCTTCAGCTGCCCTGGGACTACGGCTACGCGCTGCTGCAGGCGCCGGGCGCCGGGCGGCTGCCCAGGGTGCGAGCCATGGCGGACTGGCTGCGCGAGGAGTTCGCCGGCATGTCGGACGCCGAGCCCTGAAGAACGAAGGCTGAAGTGGACATGAAAAAGCCCGGCGGCGCCGGGCTTGCGAAGTGTCGAGCTGCGGACGGGCCGCGGCGCGATGACTTCCTTTGATTACTTCTTCTTCTTGGCAGCGGGCTTTGCTGCAGCCTTGGCGGCCGGCTTGGCTTCGGCCTTGGCGGCCTTGCGAGCGGCAGCCTTGGGATCCACGGCGGCCTTGAAGCCGGCGCCCGGGGTGAACTTGGGCAGCTTGGCGGCGGCGATCTTGATCTTTTCGCCGGTGCTGGGGTTCACGCCGGTGCGGGCAGCGCGGGCATGCTGCTTGAAGGAGCCAAAGCCGGGGATGGACACGGAGCCACCCTTCTTCACCGTGGTGACCACGGCGTCGAGCAGGGTTTCGACGATGCGGCCGGCTTCGGCCTTGGTCAGCTCGTGCTTGGAAGCCAGGTGTTCGATCAGTTCGGTCTTGTTCATTCGTAGGACTGTTGGTTGAGCCCGAACAGGCTCGGGCGGCGCGGATTGTGCCCGATAAACAGGGGGCTGCAAGCCATGGATTGCGCAAAAGTCCCAAGGGCAGGGGGCTGCGGGCGCACAAGGCCGGGAAAGTCCCATGCCCACGGGGTGTCAGCTGGTGTCCGCGAAGCCGGCAAGGGCTGACCCCCGCCCGGTCGGAAATTGGTGACGCGAGGCTAGCCGGCCGGAAAAAACTGCCAGCGTCCTGTCCCGGCAGCCGGGTACGGCGATTGCCATCCAAGGGCAGACCCGGAGCGCTGCACGCTCCGGTCCCCCATGAAATGGAACACTCGCGAAAGGACGCACTATGAACCAGCAGGGTCGACAGCAGGGGCGCCATGAGGAGCACGGCCATCGCAGCCGCAGTGGCAGCAACTACGGCGACGGGTCGAACAACCGACCCAGGGGCCAGGAGGAAGGGTTTCCGCGCCAGCAGTACCCGGGCGCCGGACCCTGGGGCCAGCAGGCGGGCTACCAGCAGGGCTACCCCGGCGGCTACCAGAGCGCCATGGTGGGACAGCAGCATCACGGCAACGCCTACCAAGGAGGCTATGCCGCCGAGTATGCCGGCGGCTACGGCGGCATGCGCCAGGGTGCGCCTGATGGTGGCCAGTTCGGTGGCCAGTTCGGTGACCAGTTCGGTGGCAGCATCGGAGGCAGCTACGGCCCGAACCATCCGGGTGCGGGCCATGCGAACCCCTATCCGACGCCCTACCAAGGGCAGTTCCGCGGCGCCCAACAGGACATGGGCCGCGGCTGGCCGTCCATGCCAGCGCAGGGTGAGCACCATGACACTGGCTATGGCGGCTATGGCGGCTATGGCGCTCGCGGCGGCATGGGTGGCGGGGGCGGCGAGTTTGAGCATGGCGGGCAGCACTCGCAGTTCGACCCGGACTATCAACAGTGGCGTGCCGAGCAGCTGCGCAATCTGGACAACGACTACCAATCCTGGCGGCAGGACCGCTACAAGAAGTTCTCGGACGAGTTCAGCCGCTGGCGCAGCCAGCGTCCGCAGCAGGGCAGCGGCAGCAGCGGCAGCAGCAGCAGCGAGGAGGCGGGCGATACGCCGAATGCGGGCAGCGCGAGCGGCAGCAAGACGCGCTAGGCCGCCGCTGCACACCACGCCCGGACGGGGGACTTGCGACGCCCGCCGGCGCCGCCTGCCAGCGGGGCCGGCCCTGCAAGCCCTGTCCGCCCTGAGCGCCTCGCGGCGTTTTGGTCCTGCTTTTCATCACGCCAATCCGCTTGCGCCGACCTTCGAAGAGGTGCGGCGGTACCGACGCCATGCCGCCGGATTCTTGACGCTGGCGGGCGCGCTGACGTGGAAGGCATGAACCGGCCCCAGGATCTCAGCCCAGGCCAGCGCCGCCTGACGGGACGCCCTCGGCATGCGTCCCGGTCCCGGCGCAGGCATCAGGACCTTCATGTCACCTCTTGTCGTCTTCAGTCATCTGCGCTGGTCCTTCGTGTACCAGCGACCTCAGCACCTGATGTCTCGCCTGGCGCGGCATTACCCGGTGCTGTTCATCGAGGAGCCCTTGTTCGATCCCGGGCCTGCGCGCCTGGAAAGCAGCTGGCAGGGGCGCTCGCTCGAGGTGTTGACGCCTCGCACCTCCCTGCCGGCGCAGGGCTTCGATGTGCAGCAGGCGCACCAGCTGCAGCCGCTGCTGCGCCGAGCGCTGCGTGAGCGCGGCTTTCGCGCGCCCATGGCCTGGCTGTACACGCCCATGGCCCTGCCGCTGGCTCGTGCCATCGACCCGGTGTTGTGGGTCTACGATTGCATGGACGAGCTGGCGGCCTTCAAGGGGGCTGCGGCCGAACTGCCCGATCGTGAGCGCGAACTGCTGGGGCTGGCCGACCTGGTGCTGACCGGCGGGCCGACGCTGTACGAGGCCAAGCGCGGCTTGCATCCACGCGTCCACTGCATGCCCAGTGCCGTCGACGTGGAGCACTTCCAGCTCCAGGTGCAGGACGCAGCCGCCTGCGAGCGCGCCGAGCTGGCGCAAGGCGGCCTGCCGCGCCCGCGCCTGGGCTTCTTTGGCGTCATCGACGAGCGCATGGACCTGGACCTGCTCGCCCGGCTGGCCGATGCCCGCCCCGAGTGGCAGTTGGTGATGGTGGGGCCGGTCGTCAAGATCGATGCCGCAAGCCTGCCGCGCAGGCGCAACATCCATTGGCTGGGGATGCAGAGCTACCAGACCTTGCCGGCCCTGATGGCGGGCTGGGACGTCTGCCTCATGCCCTTCGCCCTGAACGAGTCGACGCGCTTCATCAGCCCGACCAAGACCCTGGAATACCTGGCCGGCGAAAAGCCGGTGGTGAGCACGCCGGTGCCCGACGTGCTGCGGCTCTACGGGGCCGTCGTGCGCATCGCCAAGGGCGCGGAGGACTTCATCGAGGCCTGCGAGCGGGCGCTGCATGAGACGCCAGCGCAGCGCCGCCAGCGCCTGACCCACGCGATGGATGTGGTGGCCTCCTATTCCTGGGATGGCAGTGCGCGGGTCGTGTGCGAGCTGCTGGAAGCGGCCTTGCAGCGGCGGCTGTCCGGGCCAGCTGCGCAGGCCGCGCCGGCAGCTGTGCCGGCCGGCGCCCAGGCTCCTGCCGCCGCAGAGAAGGGGCCGTCCGCCGTGCTGGCGGCCGCGGCCCTGGCCTCGCGCCCGAGCGGCAGCTGAGCAGGAGCGGTCATGAAGATCATTGACGCGCATCTGCATTGCAGCGGCAGGGAGGACAGCAGCGGCGTGCTGCGCGCGCTGGATGAAGCCGGCATCGAGATGGCGGTGTTGCTCGCGCCGTTTCTCAGCCCTGGCCATGCCTTGGGCGATGCCGCCTCGCTGCGGCGCGCCAATGCCCATGTGGCGAGCCTGGTACGCGGGCACGCCGATCGGCTGGTGGGCTTCGCCGTGGTCGACCCGCGGGACGATCATGCGCCGCAGGACTTGCGCCATGCCATCGAAGGGCTGGGTCTGCGCGGCGTCAAGATGGTGCCCACCGGCTGGTACCCCTTCGAGGAGCGGGCCCGGCGGGTCTATGCGCTGGCCTCGGCGTTGCAGCTGCCCATGCTGTTTCACAGCGGCATCTTCATCGACGGCCGATCAGGCCGCTTCTGCCGCCCCGTCTACTTCGAGGCCTTGCGCGATCATCCCGGCGCCCGCGTGACGCTCGCCCACATGGGCTGGCCGTGGACGGACGAGGCCCTGGCGGTGGCGCTGATCGACCGCATCCACCAAGTGCCGCATGAGCGCGCGCAGTTCCGGCTGGACATCTCGTTTGGCGCGCCGCCGCCCTACCGCCGGGAGGTGCTGACGCGCATGCTGGCGGTGCTGGGCGCCGGCGCCCTGCAGTTCGGCAGCGACTGCTTCCTGCCCTGCAGCGGCGCGCACCTGCGCGAGCGCCGTGGCTGGGTGCAGGCGCTGATGGACGAGCTGGCGCTGGACGCCTCGGCGCGTGAGCAGATCTGGTGGCGTACCGCCGCCGCCTGGCTGGGTCTTGAGCCAGCCCTGCCCGAGACGGGCCTGGCGCCGGCCGCGCCCGAGCCGGGCCAGGCCGACACTGCCGCAGCGCCCAGCCAGGGCTGGCTGTTGCGCCGCAGCGAGGGCGGTGCGGGCGCCGCCTGGCTGGCCCGCTGTTGCTGAAGCGGGATGGATGTCCGATGGACAGGCAGGCCGTGGCCAGACAGGCGATCGCGGCGGCGGCCGCGCGCCGCCTTCATGTGCTTGAGCTGGTGGGCAATGCCATCGTGGGTGGCATGGAGTGCTGGGTCGAGCGCCTGCTGGCGCATTTGCCGCGCGACCGCTTTCGCGTCAGCCTGATTTGCCCCTACGAAGGGCGCTTCAGCACGGCCATGCGGGCCCTGGGTGCCGAGGTGTTTTGCGTGCCCATGCCGGAGGACCCCTGCTGGAGCACCGTCCAGGTGGTGCAGGCCCTGGTGCGCAGCACCGGCGTGGACTTGCTGCATGCGCACCTGCCCAATGCCCATGTGCTGGCGGGGCTGGTGTCGAAGCTCTGCGATGTGCCGGTGCTGAGCACCATCCACGGCCGTCAACTCACGCTGCTGGACCTGGAGGCGCATCGCGCGGCGGGCAGCCATCTGAGCGTGGTGTGCCGCCACAGCTACTTCCATGCCCTGGGCCTGGGGGTGGACATGCGCCGGCTGAGCTGTGAGCCCAATGGCGTGGACACCCGCCGCTTCCAACCCGGCCCGCGCCCCGGCCAGGGTCTGCGTGCCAGGCTCGGCCTGACTCCGGCGACACCGCTGGTGGGCTTTGTCGGTCGCCTGTCGCCCGAGAAGGGCCCCGAGCAGTTCCTGCGCGCCGTGTCTTTGCTGCAGGAGGGATTGCCGCAAGGCACGCGCTTCGTGATGGTGGGCGAGGGTCCCCTGCAGGCGCCGCTGCAGGCCGAGCTGCAGCGCCTCGGCCTGGGCTCGCGGGTGCAGCTGGTCGGACATTGGGAGGACATGCCGTCGCTGTACCGCGAGCTCGACCTGCTGGTGTCCAGCTCCCATTCGGAAGCCATGCCTCTAGCCGTCATGGAGGCCATGGCCAGCGGCCTGCCGGTCATCGCGACCCGCGTAGGAGGCTTGCCGGAGATCGTGCAGCACGCGACCAGCGGCTGGCTGGTGGCGGCGCGCGACATCGAAGACATCGCCGCCCGCGTCCGGCTGATGCTGGATCAGCCGTCCCTGCGCCAGCGCATGGGCGCGGCGGCTCGCCAGGACATGGTGCAGCGGCTGGACCTGCGGCCCAGCCTGGACCGGGTCGCGGCCTTGATGCAGGCGCTGGCGCGCCCGGCGCACAGGCCGCATCGGCTGGAAGACGTCAGCGCGATCGGTCGCGCGTTCTGACGGCCCGCTGTCGGACGCGTCCCCCAGCTTCGCGCGTGAGAAGGGGGCGGGGCGGCCTGGGCGGCCGGGCATGAAAGCTGCCGCAAGGGCAGGCCACAGAACCCAAAGGACTGCCATGACACATTCATTCGCAAGGCGGCTGCATGCCACAGGCCTGATGTCGGGCTTGCTGACCCTGGCGGCCTGCGCCGCGCCGGATGGTCCGCCCGCCTCCATCGCCGCGGCGCAAAGCAGCATCGATGCAGCCAATGCCGATGGCACGGTGGAGCTCGCAGGCCCCGCGCTGGAGCAGGCCCGCAACAAGCTGCAGAGGGCCAGACAGCTCGCGCCCAGCGACCGCCTGCGCGCGCATCGTCTGGCCGAGGAGGCCGGCGCCGATGCCGAGCTGGCGCGCGCCCGCGCGGCGCAGCAGCGTTCAGGGCGCGCGCTGGAGGAGGTCAACCAGTCGCTGCAGGCCTTGCGTGAGGAGCTGCAGCGCAGCGCGGCCCAGGCGCCCATGCCGGCTGCCTCGCGCTGACGGCCTGGATGCATGCCCACAACTCGACTGCAGGAGTCACCATGCAAGAACTCAAAACCCTTCTGACGGCGGCAGCGCTCGGCGTGCTGGCGGGCTGCCAGACCTTGCCCGAGCGCGACGCCGCGCTGGACGCCGCGGAGCGCGAATACCGCGAGGCGGCGGCCGACCCCCTGGTGCAGCGCCATGCGGCCACCGAGCTGGCCCAGGTCCGCAGCATGCTGTCGCGGGCGCAGCGCTATTGGGTCGATGAACGCAACCTGGAGCAGACGCGCCATCTCGCCTACCTGTCGAGCCGGCAGCTGGCCACCTTGAAGGCCCAGGCCCAGCGGCGTGATGCGGACCAGCAGGTCCAGCAGGCCGGCGCCGAACGCGACAGGCTGCGCCTGCTGGCCCGCGAGGCCGAACTGCAGCGAGCTCGCAGCAATGAAGAAGCAGCGCGCAGTGCCGCCGCGCAGGCACAGGATCAAGCCTCCGCGCTGCAGCGCGAGCTGGCGGCATTGGATGCCCGCAGCACGCAGCGTGGGCTGATGGTCATGCTCAAGGACATGCTCTTTGCCACCGGCCGCGCCGATCTTCAACCGGGCGCCCGCAGCGCGCTCGAATGCGTGGCCGGGGTCCTGCGCCAGCACCCCGAGCGGCGCGTGCTGGTCGAGGGCTTCACCGACAGCACCGGCGGCCAGGCCCTGAACCAGCGCCTGTCGCTGCGCCGTGCCAATGCCGTGCGCAGTGCCTTGATCCATGCCGGTATTGCCCCGGACCGCGTGGAGGTGCGTGCCTTCGGCGAGGCGTATCCGGTGGCGGACAACGCCACGGCCGCAGGCCGCCAGCAGAACCGTCGGGTGGAGATCCTGTTCTCGGACGAGCAGGGCCGCCTGAGCTATCGCTGACGGTCCCTGGGCCACAGAGGCGGCTGTCGGCACCATGAAAAGAACGAGGCCTCGCAGGAGGCCTCTTCGTCGTCGCGCAAGGGCGCTGCGGCTGTCAGAAGCGGTACTTCAGAGCCAGGCTGGTGCTTTGCACGTAGGCGCGCGACCCGCCTGGCAGGCGGATGCGGTCACGGCCCCGCTCGAGCGCGAGCGTGAAGTTGCGATTGAAGTTGAAGCCCAGGCCCAGGGCCATCGTCGGGCCCCAGCCTTTTGCGGTGCCGGTGGGGATTGCCGCCAGCGGGTCTGCCGACAGGCGGGTGCGGGCGTAGATTGCGCCGGCCTTGGCGTAGAGGCTGACGTTCTCCAGCTCCGCCAGGCCGACCAGGCTGAGCGCGGCGCCGTAGGCACGCACCTGGCCGCCAGCGCGGTCGACGGTGCCGAAGTGCTTGGCACCCAGTTCCAGGCCCAGAAAGTCGTTGAACATGCCGCCCGTGTAGACGGACACATAGCGGTCGCGGCTGTCGCAGCTCAGCGGGGCCGGGCCGCAGGGGGTGTCGTAATCCGAATTGCCGAGGTTCAGACCCACGTAACCGCGCCGGGTGTAGGGAAGCCAGGCGTAGTCGCTGCCTGCATAGCTGGCGGCATTGCTGCCTGCATAGCTGCTGCCTCCATGCTGGTCCTGCTGGGCCAGTCGGGCGTCCGTCGTAAGCGCGGACCCTGAAGGATAGGTGCTGCTGCTCTGCGCATGGGCCATTGCACAGATGAAAAGGCCGCCGGCAAGAATGCCCAAAAGCAGGCTGAGCAGGGCGCGCCAGGTCCGGGACCGCGCTGTGGGGCTGGAGGGGAGGGCGGTACGTACATGCATCTTGAAGTCCTTCATGGTGGTCAAGGTGGGTGAAATGGTGTGGAGCGCGAGGCATGAGCGGCGGCGGCGATGCGCGCAGCGCCTTGGCCTGCCGGGCAAGCGGCATGCCGTGGCGCTGAGCGATGGCCGAGGAGACTGTCGGCAAGATTTGCGGCAGCCGGGCGCGTGCCGCAGACCGAAGGGCCGCTCGGCCGGCGTGCCGGAAGCCGTGTGGGCTGGCGTGTGGGCTGGCGTGGGTCAGACGTGGTTCCGGTGAAGTGCCCGGCACTGGCGGCGCTGCCGGCCGGGCGCCGCGAGGGTGGGCATTGCGTTTGCCTTGGCTGGCCATCTGACACTGCGGAGAAGCCATGGCAGCCCGACCCTTGCGAATCGTTCTGATCAGCGAGCATGCCTCGCCGCTGGCCCCGGCGGGCGGCGTGGACGCCGGCGGCCAGAACGTCTACGTGGCGCACGTGGCGGCGGGCCTGGCGCGTCGTGGTCACCAGGTGCACGTGCTCACGCGCAGGGACAGCGCCGCGCTGCCGCCCCTGCAGCCCATGGGCTCGGGCGTGCAGGTTCACCACCTGGACGCAGGGCCCGCGGCCCATGTGCCAAAGGAGCAGTTGCTGCCCTGGATGGCGGACTTCGAGCGCCAGGCCCGTCAGCTGCTGCGGCGCCTGGGGCCTTGCGATGTGTTGCACGCCAACTTCTTCATGTCCGGCCTCGTGGGGATGCATCTCCAGCGCCGGCTGGACCTGCCGTTGGTGGTCACCTTCCATGCCTTGGGGGCGGTCCGGCGTCTGCACCAGAACGGCGCGGATGCCTTCCCCTCCGAGCGTCTGGCCATCGAGCGGCGTGTGGCGCATGCGGCCGATCGCGTCATCGCCGAATGCCCGCAGGATCGACGCGACCTGATGCATCACTGCCAGTTGCCGGGCCAGCGCATCGTGGAGGTGCCCTGTGGCGTCGATCTGTACGAGTTCCAGCCCGGCGACATGGCGCGTGCCCGCCAGGCGCTGGGCCTGCCTGCCCAGGACTTCATCGTGCTGCAGCTGGGCCGCCTGGTGCCGCGCAAGGGCATTGACAACGTCATCCGCGCGCTGGCCCTGCTGCAGGACGATGCGCAGCGGACGGCCCGTCTGCTGGTCGTCGGCGGTGACTCGGAAGCGCCGGACGTCCGCCTGACGCCCGAGATCGGCCGGCTGCGCCAACTGGCGTGCACGCTGGGACTGGAGGCGCGCGTCCACTTCATCGGACGGCGAAGGCCCTCCCAACTGGCGCCGTATTACCAGGCGGCCGACGTGTTCGTCAGCACGCCCTGGTATGAGCCCTTCGGCATCACGCCCCTGGAAAGCATGGCCTGCGCCACACCGGTGGTCGGCAGCGCGGTCGGGGGCATCCAGCACACCGTGGTGGATGGCGTCACCGGCTACCTGGTGCCGCCCCACAACCCTGCTGCGCTGGCGACGCACCTGGACTGGTTGCGCCGCCATCCCCAGCAGGCCGGTGCCATGGGGCGTGCCGGATTGCGGCGGGTGCGGCGCATGTTCACCTGGGACCAGGTGGCGGCGCGCCTGGAGGCGGTGTATCGGCGCGTGGCGGCGGAGCGCCGGCCGGCGGTGCGGTCAGCGGCTGCCGCGCCGCCATTCCAGACGCCGCTGACGCCGCAGCTTGCCCGGCAACTGGCGACGGACGCTGTGCCGCTGGCTTCGTGGGGGTACAAGGCGTGAACGGCCCGCGCTCATCGCGCATGCGAGCGGCCGAGTCGTCGGGCAGGCAGGGGCGCCTGGGGCGTCCGCGCTCGGGTGAAGCGGCTGTCTTTGTCGCCGAGGAGGGGCTGCTGCATGGCGGCGGCACCGCTTTGGATGCGCATTCCATGCACTGGCGCCCGCAGGTGCTGGCGGCACTGCGGGACATTCATGATAACGGTTATGTATTGATGCTGGTCGGCAGACAGGCCAGCCGTGCGGCCTGGCCAGCGGGGCGATCGGTTGCCTTCGATCAAGCGCTGCTGGACCGCTTGGCGCGGGAGGCGTCGGTGCCGGTGGCGGGCATGCTCGCGCATGCAGGGCCGGCGGACCTCCCGCAGCGACTGCGTGAAGCCGCGGCGGCGCATGGCCTGGACCTGCATCTGGCCTGGTTCCTGAGCTGCGCGGACGAATTGGGAAGCGCCAGCCGGCGCGTCGGCTGCCGCACGCTGAGGCTGCTGGAGCCCGGCAGGCAGCCGCATCGGCGCTGGCCGCTGCTGCGCGGACAGAGCCGGATGAAGCTCATGGAGGCGGCCACCTACCTCCTGCGCTGCGACGGACGCAGCTCGGCCGACCCAGGCGATCCGGCCTCCGGCAGCCGCGCGCCGCATCGTGGACCGCATCCAGGACCCGACGGGCCCCGCGGCAGCGGGCCCAAGGCAAGGGGGGTGAGCGCATGAACGCCGCCGAAGCACAGCCCGCCTGGGTGGCGGCACGCCGCATCCTGCTGGTGCGCCTGGACGGCCTGGGCGACGTGCTGATGAGCACGCCGGCCATGGCCGCTGTGCACGAGAGCCTGCCGCAGGCCAGGTTGACCCTGCTGACCTCGCCGGCCGGCCTTGCCCTGGCGCCGCACCTGCCTTGGTTGGACGGGGTGCTCGGCTGCGACGCCGCCTGGATCAAGTCCGGCGCCGCAGCGCAGGCCGCGCAAGGCCTGGCACCCGGCAAGGCTGAGCAGGCCCTGCTGCACGAGCTGCGCCGCCGGTCCTTCGACGCCGCCATCGTGTTTTGCGCCTGCACGCAAAGCGCATGGCCTGCAGCCCTGCTGTGCCGTCTGGCCGGCATCCCCCTGTGCCTGGCCCACGCGCGCGAGAACGGCTATGCCTTGCTGAGCCATCGCCTGCCGGACGCCGACCTGCTGAGCCCATCCATGCGCCACGAGGTGCAGCGCCAGCTGGACCTGGTGGCCAGCGTCGGTCTGCACACGGCGGATCATCGCCTGCGCTTCGCGCTGCGCGCCGCCGACGTGCAGCGGATCTCGCAAGTGCTGGAGGCAGCAGGGCTGGGGGCCGGGCAAGCCTATGTGCTGATGCACCCCGGTGCCAGCGCGGCCTCGCGCCGCTACCCGCCGACCGGCTTCGCCGCCGCAGCAGCCCAGCTGTGCGCCGACGGTGGCCGGGCTTGCGGAGGCAGGCAAGGCCCCAGCACGGCCCTCGTGGCCTGCGCCGGCCCTGGCGAACTGGCGCTGCTGGAGGAGTTCGGCCGCGCCCTGCCGCGGCCGGCCGTCCTGCTGCCGGGACCCTTGAGCCTGGGCGAGCTGGCCGCACTGATCGCTGGCGCACGCGTGCTGGTGGCAAACAACAGCGGACCGGTGCATCTCGCTGCGGCGCTGGGCACGCCGGTCGTCGCGCTGTACGCGCTGACCAACCCGCAGCACACGCCCTGGCAGGTGCCGGCGCGGGTGCTGAGCCGCGAGGTGCCCTGCCGCGACTGCCTGCAAAGCACTTGCCCGCAGGCGCAGCACCCGTGCCTGCGTGGCGTGGCGCCGCAGCAGGTGGCCCGCGCTGCCCTGGCCTTGATGGAGGAGCGCCTGTCATGAGAGCCGTTCCCCAGCGGCGCCAGCTGCCCTTGCTGGTGTCCGTCGTGCTGCCGACCTGCCGTCGCGTCACGCTGCTGGAGCGTTGCCTGAAGGCCCTGCTGCGCCAGAGTCTGAGCCCTGACTGCTACGAGATCATCGTGGTGGATGACGGCCGCCAGGACGAAGTGCAGGGCCTCGTGGCCAGGCTGGCGGCATTGCCTCGCGTGCCCGCCTTGCGCTACCTGCGCCCGCCGCAGGGCCGCGGTCCGGCCGTGGCGCGCAACTGCGGTTGGCGCTCGGCGCGCGCCGCCCTGGTCGCCTTCACCGATGACGACACCGTGGCGGACCCGCAGTGGCTGCAGCATGGCCTGACGGGCATGCGCGCCCATTGGCTGGCGCTGGCCGGGCGCGTGCGGGTGCCGCTCCTGCATCCGACGGGGTGTCGGCCCACCGACCACGAGCTGATGACGCAGGGCCTGGAGCGGGCCGAGTTCGTCACGGCCAACGCCTTTGTGCGGCGTTCGGCGCTGGCGCTCGTCGGCGGCTTCGACGAGCGATTCCAGCGCCCCTGGCGCGAGGATGCCGACCTGCAGTTCAGGCTCGAGGCCGTGGGTCCGGTGGGGCGCTGCGAGGCCGCGCTGGTCTGGCATCCCGTGCGGCCGGAGCGATGGGGCGTGGCGCTGCGTCAACAGCGCCATGTGTTCTTCGACGCGCTGCTGTATCGCAAGCATCCGCGGCTCTATCGCCTGCGCGTGCGGCGCCGGCCGCCCTGGGACTACTACGGCATCGTGCTGCTGACCCTGCTCGGGCTGCTGCTGGCCTTTGCAGGTCCGTGGGTCATGGCGGCCCAGCTGCTGGCCGGCGCATTGGCGCTGACGCTGGGGCTGGCGTGGCGGCGCTTGCGCCATACCGCGCGCGATCCGGGCCACGTGTGCGAGGTGCTGCTGACCTCGGCGCTGATTCCCTTCCTGTCGGTCTATTGGCGCCTGCGCGGGGCGCTGCACTTCCGGGTGATGTTTCTATGAGCCAGGCCTGGATGCTGCCGGGCAGGATCCGGCGTGTGCTGGTGTTGCGTGCGCTGGGCCTGGGCGACCTGATCTGCGCCGGCCCCGCCTTGCGCGCCTTGCGGGCCACGTTCCCGGACGCCGAGATCACCTTGCTGGGCCTGCCCTGGGCTCAGGAATACGTGGCGCGCATCGAGGCGCTGGATCGCTGGGTCGGCTTGCCCGGCTGGCCGGGCATGAGCGAGCAGGCGCTGCAGGTGGAGCAGCTGCCGAAGTTCCTGGCGGAAATGCAGGCGAAGCGCCTGGACCTGGCCTTGCAGCTGCATGGCAGCGGCGAGGCCAGCAACGGCCTCCTGGCCCTGCTGGGCGCGCGGCTGTGTGCAGGCTTTTGCCGGGCAGGGGCCTGGTTGCCTCCGGGGCACGAGGTGCGCTTCGTGCCCTGGCCCGAGCAGGGCCATGAAAGCAGGCGCCTGCTGACGCTGTGCCGGCATTTGGGCCTGGCGGCGGTCGACGAGACGCTGGAGTTCCCCGTGCGGGCAGGGGACATCGAGTCGCTGGCTCAGGTCTGGCCGGAGTTCCACCGCGCGCGGCCCTATGTCTGCCTGCATGCCGGTGCACAGCTGGCCTCGCGCCGCTGGCCAGCGCAGCGCTTCGCGGCCGTTGCGGACGCCCTGCATGACGCCGGCTACCACATCGTGCTGAGCGGCTCGGTCCAGGAGCAGCGCCTGGGCCTGCAGCTGGAGGCCATGATGAAGGCGCCCTGCGTCAACCTGGTCGGCCTGACCAATCTCTGGACCCTGGGGGCGCTGGTCGGTTCGGCGCGCTGCCTGATCGCGAACGACACGGGCGTCTCGCACGTCGCCGCGGCGCTGCGGGTGCCCAGCCTGATCGTGTCCTGCGGCGGTGACGTGCAGCGCTGGGCGCCGCCGGATGCCCGCCTGCACCGCGTGTTGAGCAAGCCGGCGCCCTGCCGGCCCTGCGCGCATCCGGACTGCCCGACGGGCCACGGCTGCGCCCATGCGCTGAGTGTCTACGAGGTGCTGGCAGCGCTGCAGCCGCTACTCGATCTGCCGCCCATCTCCATCAATGCGGAGGGAGCTGACCATGGCGCGTCGTCTGCGCATACTGACCTGGCACGTGCACGGCAACTATCTGTACAACCTGTGCCAGGTGCCCCATGACTTCTACCTGCTGAAGGACGCTGCCGGCAGCCCCCAACGGCAGGGCCGATGCGGCCTTCTTCCCTGGGGAGACAACGTGCATGACGCGCCGCTGGAGGTTCTGCATGCCCTGCGCTTTGACCTCGTGCTCTATCAGTCGCGCCAGGCCTGGCAGCAGGACCGGCTGGAGCTGCTCAGCCCGGCCCAGCAGCGTCTGCCCCGCATCGTGCTGGAGCATGACCCGCCGCTGCAGCACCCCACGGACACGGTGCACTGGGCCGACGACCCGCGCACCCTGCTGGTCCAGGTCACGCCCTATAACGCGCTGATGTGGGATCCGGGCCGCTGCCCGGTGCGCGTGATCGAGCATGGCGTCAGGCTGCTGGACGAGATGCCCTGGCATGGCGGCCTGGCGCGCGGCCTCGCGGTGGTGAACCATCTGGCCCGGCGGGGCCGGCGCCTGGGTGCGGATCTGTACCTGCAGATGCAGGAGCGGCTGCCGCTCAGCCTGGCGGGCATGGGCAGCGAGCCGCTGCCGGGCGGTCTCGGCGAGATCAGCCAGCTGAAGCTGCCGCGGTTGATGGCCGCGCACCGTTTCTTCTTCCATCCGGTCCGCTACACCAGCCTCGGACTGGCGCTGGTGGAGGCCATGCTGCTGGGCATGCCGGTGGTCGGCCTGGCGAGCACGGAGCTGTCCAGCGTCATCCACAGCGGCGTGAACGGCTTCGTCGACACCCGCTGCGAGCGCCTGGCCGACGCGATGCAGGCCTTGCTGAAGGACAGGGCGCTGGCCGAGCAGTTGGGCCGCGAGGGCCGGCGCCTGGCGCGGGAGCGCTTCGGCATCCAGCGCTTCGTGGCCGACTGGATGCGGGTGCTGGAGGAGGTCAGCGCATGAAGGAACCGATTCTGCGCAGCCCCTTGCAGCCGGGTGAACGTGTGCTGGTCAGCGGTGCCGCAGGCTTTCTGGGAAGCCATTTGTGCGAGCGCCTGCTGCAACGTGGGTGCGAGGTGCTCGCGCTGGACAATCTGTGCAGCGGCGATCGGCAGCACCTGGCTCATCTGCTGATGCACCCCCGCTTGCGGTTCCTGCAGCACGACATCTGCGCGCCGCCGCCACCCGAGGCCGAAGGCGTCAGCCGCATCTTCAACCTGGCCTGTCCGGCCAGCCCTGCCCAGTACCAGCGCATGCCGGTGCAGACCGTGCTGGCCTGCGCGCAGGGTGTCTGGCAGATGCTGGAGCTGGCGCGGCTCAGCGGCGCCCGGCTGTTGCAGGCCTCCACCAGCGAGGTGTACGGCGAGGCCCTGCGCCACCCGCAGCGCGAGCAGGACTGGGGCCACGTCAACCCCATAGGCCCGCGATCCTGCTACGACGAGGGCAAGCGCTGCGCCGAGGCCATGCTCATGGCCTATGCGCAGCAATACGGGACGGACGTCGCCATCGCCCGCATCTTCAACACCTACGGCCCGCGACTGCGGCCGGGGGATGGCCGCGTGGTGTGCAACTTCATCGTGCAGGCCTTGCGCGGCGAGCCGATCACGCTGTATGGCGACGGCCTTCAGACCCGCAGCTTCAGCTATGTGGACGACACCATCAGGGGCCTGTGCCTGCTCATGGAATCGGGGCGGTGCGGCCCGGTGAACCTGGGCAATCCCTGCGAGTGCAGCATGCTCGAACTGGCCAGGCGGGTGCTGGCCGCAAGCCGCAGCGGCTCCGGGCTGGTGCACCGGCCGCTGCCGCGCGACGACCCGCGCCGCCGCCGCCCTGATGTCCGCCTGGCAGCGCAATGGCTGGGCTGGCGGCCCGAGGTCGACCTCGACGAGGGGCTGGCGCGCACGGTGGCCTACTTCCGCACACTGCTGCACCACCCGTCGCAGCGGCCGATGGCGGCCGGCATTCAGCCGGGTTGAGGCCCGCCGTCGCGCGGCCGCGGACCGGTGCCCGCCTGGCACCGTCGCCGCTCGTCCAGCGCTTCGACAAAGGCATCGGCCAGCGCCAGCTCCTGCGCCAGCGCCGCCTGCTGCCAGCGCAGAGCTTGCCGCCGTGTCGGACGCTGCCGACCCTGCTGCAGGAGTTGCTCCAGCGCCGCGGCCATGGACGGCGCGTCGCAGGCGATGCGCAGTCTCTGCCCCTGGGCCGGCTCGCACAGCCCGGCCGGCGGCGTGCTGGCCAGCGGCAGGCCGGTGTACGCGGCGGCGTCCAGCAACTCGGGGCGGTGCTGCGCCATGGCCGGGCCCGGCCGGGCCAGAATCAAGCCTGCGTCGCAGCCGTGCAGCAGGCCGGGCAGCAGCTCCGGGGCGAGCTCGCCCAAGGCGTGGCAGTTGGGTGGCAGGGGGGTGTGCGCCGGCGCATCGAAGCCCGGCATGAAGAAGTGCCAATGGGGACGCAGCCGGGCCAGCGCACAAAGCCAGGGCAGATCGACGGACCCGTGCGTGGGCGAGGGCACCAGCAGGCGGGGCCCGACGCCCACGCGCAGCAGGCGCTGCACCTCCAGCGCCTCATAGCTGCCCGGCGGCGGCGGTCGCAGCAGGCGCGGCGTCAGGCCGCTCGGCAGGCGAATGGCGCGGGCGTGGCGGCTTGACAGCTGTGCTGCCTGCACGGTCGACTCGCAAAGCAGCAGGTCCGCCAGCGCTGGCGAATCGGCGCCGTCGGGGTCGGGAGCGGTGGCCTGCGCGTCGGGCTGGAGCGCCACGGCATCCTCCAGCAGCACGCGTCGCCGCAGCAGCGGTCCCAGGCTTGTGCAAGGCCAGCGCATCAACCAGAGCAGGCTGCCACCTGCAGGACTGTCACCCAGCTCGGCGCTCAGCAGGTGCAGGGCCTGATCGGCCTGCGACCAGGCGCCTGCGCACGCGCTCGGCAGTCCGTGCAGCAACAGCAGTTCCAGCGCAGGGCCGAGGCGGTAGCGGCGCAGCAGCGGCCGTGCGCCCAGGCCGCTTGGCGGTTCGACCAGCACGACGCCGAAGCCACCGCCGCGCGCTGCCAGCTGGCGCCGCACCGGGCAGAGCGGCGCCTCGCCCGACAGCCGGCGCAGCAGCAGCTGAAGTCCTGCGTCCAGCGCTTCCCAGCGCGTGGGCAGCAGCACGATAAGGCGGCGCGGGCGTGGCGGCGGCGGGGCCGGCATCGACGGCCAGGCCCGCAGGGCGCTCGCGTAGGCATGCACGAGATGGCGGGAACCGGGCTGCGGGGCGGGCCCCGCGGCTGGCGCTGGCGGCTGCTCGTCCCTTTCCTCGCGCACCTGCCACAGGCCGCAGCGATGCCAGCGCCAAGGCTCTTGCCAGTCCGGGCGATCCAGCAAGGGGTAGAGGCAGATGCCCCGCAGCGGCAGGCCGCGCGCGCGCGCCAGCAGGGCCTCGCCAGCGATGTCGTGCAGCCAGGCTGCCCGGCCCATGCCCACATGGCCGGTCTCCGCCAGCAGCAGGGGGCGCCGGTAGCGTTGCCAGGCCTCCTGCAGCAGCTCGGACAGCGGCCGGCGGCGCGGGTCGCGCCGGTGCCAGGACAGGCGCGCCTCACTCACGGCTTCCCATTGGCTGCTGTGATAGTGGTTGAAGCCCAGCCAGTCCAGCGCCGTTTCATGGCCGCCCAGTTCCGGCTCCAGCCGGCCGCTGAGCAGGTCCAGGGCCTGCCATTGGTAGTCGCAGATCTGCCGCGCCAGCGCTGCCAGCTCGGGCTGCTCGAGCGGTGCGCACACGTGCACGAGGGGCTCCACATGCAGAAAGCGTGCGGACGGATCGACGGCGCGCAGGGCCGCCATGCCGGCCAGGGCGGCCCGCACCAGGCGGCGCTTGAGCTGGTAGCCGCTGAGCTCGGTGCCGGCACCGCCCAGCGAGTTGCCGGCGGCACGCGCCGTGGCGTCGGGGCAGAGCAGGCCGCCGCTGCTCGCAGCCCAGGCCAGAAAGCTGATTTCGTTGACGGGTGTGTAAAAACGCGGCGGCGGCATGATGCGCAGCAGCAGGCGGCCCACCTGCGTGCAGAACCGGGCGAAGCGCTCGATCAGCGCGTCGTCGTGCAGCGAGAGGTCCACCGGCACGCCGTAGTGCATCAGCGTCCACAGGGGTTGGATGCCGGCATGCCGGGCGGCCCGGGCGATGCGCAGCACGCGGCCGAGGTCCAGCTGGCCCCCCGGGCCTTCGCACAGGCGCCATCCCACGCTTTCGCGGACGGTGCGAAGGCCCAGCCGGGCGGCGCGCGCGTAGTCTTCGTCGATCCGCTGCAGATGATGGGTGGCACGCGCCATGTCCAGGGCCTGGCCTGCGCCATTGACGTGGTCGGCCCCCTCGTAGCCGCCGATCCAGAAGGAACGCAGCGGGCTGTTCACGCCGGGCTCCCTGCCGTTCTGGATCAGCGCACCACGGCCGCGCTGGCGCCGGACAGGCCCAGGCTGTGCTCGATCTGTGCACACCAGGCATGGCCGATGAAGAGGTGGGCTTCCTGGATGCGCGCCGTGTCGTCATGGGGCACCACGACGCATTGGTCGCAGAAGCTCGGCATGTGGCCGCCGTCGCGACCGCTCAGGCCCACGGTGTGCAGGCCCGCGGCCCGCGCGACCGCGAGGGCGCGCAGGACGCTGCGCGACTTGCCCGAGGTCGAGATGCCGATGGCGCAGTCGCCGGGCCGCCCAAGTGCGGCCACCTGGCGGGCGAAGACCTCGTCGTAGCCGTAGTCGTTGGCCACGCAGGTCAGCACCGAGCTGTCGGTGGTCAACGCCAGGGCGGCCAGCGGTCGGCGCTCGCGCTGGAAGCGGCCGCTGAGCTCGGCCGCCAGGTGCTGGCAGTCCGCTGCCGAACCGCCGTTGCCGAAGAACAGCAGCTTGTGGCCGGCATGCAGCACGGCGCTGAGTTGCAGGCCGATCAGGCTGACCAGCCGCTGCTGCCGCAGCAGACCGTGGAACAGCGCCAGATGTGCCTGCAGCTGCTCGCTGAACAGTGCGCCCAGCTCGTCCACTTGGCCCACCCGGCGCTGGTCGGCGGCGCACAGGGCCTCGTTCATGCCCAGTCCTCCTGGAGTTGGCCCGTCTCGGCCGGGCTCAGATGCGCGGTGCCGAACTTGCCCACGACGATCCCCGCCGCCCGGTTGGCCGCGCGCACGGCCTGCTCCGGGCTGTGGCCTCGCACCAGAAAGCAGGTCAGCGCGGCGAGCGCGGTGTCGCCGGCGCCGCTGACGTCATGGACTTCGCGTGCATCGGCGGGGACATGCAGGCAGCGGCCGCCGCGCGAGTACAGCGTCATGCCTTCGGCCCCCCGGGTGAGCAGCAGGTGCTCCAGCTCCAGCGTCGCGAGCAGGGTGTCCAGCCTGCGGCGCAGGTCCTCTTCGTTGTCCCATTCGCCCAGCGCGGCCTGCAGTTCGACCCGATTGGGCTTGAGCAGCCAGGCGCCGCGGTAGGCGCGCAGGTCGGGGTTCTTGGGGTCGACCAGCGTGCGGCAGCCCGCGCGTCTGGCGTCCGCCAGCAGCTGGGCGCATTCGCGCAGGCTGCCCTTGCCGTAGTCGGACAACAGCAGGTAGCGATGCTGCGGCAGCAGCCGGCGGACCAGCGACATCAACGCCTCCGCCACTTCCGCAGGCAAAACCTGCTCGATGTCCATGCGCAGCAGCTGCTGGCGCTGGCTCACCATGCGTATCTTTTGCGTGGTCGGGAACAGGCAGCTGCGAACCCAGTGACGATCGATGTTCGGATGGCACAGCAGTTGTTCGAGGCACAGGCCTGCCGCGTCCTCGCCCACGGCACCGGCCAGGCTGCAGCGGCAGCCGAGGCTGGCCAGGTTGAGCGCCACGTTGGAGGCGCCGCCGGCGCGGGGCAAACGGCGCTGCATGCGCAGCACCGGCACCGGAGCCTCGGGCGAGATGCGCTGCACGGCCCCTTCCAGGTAGACGTCCAGCATGCAGTCGCCGACGACCAGCACCTCAGGCGTGCTCATCTTGCCTTCCCCATGCGGGCAGCGGTCCGCCGCGGCGCAGATGCAGCAGCAGCGCCGTCGTCGAATGCCCGGGCAGATAGGCTTCGATGCGCGTCCGGCCGCCCCAGGACGACACCTGCTGCGCCTCCGGCAGGTCCTGCACCCGGTAGTCGCCACCCTTGACGTAGACCTCCGGCCGCAAGCCGTCCAGCAGCGCTCGCGGGCGGGGCTCGTCGAACCAGCTGACCCAGCTGACGCAGGCCAGCGCGGCAAGCAGGCGTGCGCGTTGCGTCAGCGGGAGCACGGGGCGCTGTCCGGGCTTGCCCAGCGCACGGGCGGAGGCGTCGGTGTTGAGGGCCACCACGAGGCAGGCCCCATGGCGGCTGGCCCGCTCCAGATAGCTGACGTGGCCGACATGCAGCAGGTCGAAGACGCCGTTGGTGAACACCAGCGGGCGCGGCAGATTGCCGGCCATGGCCAGCAGGGCGGCTGGTGGCAGGCATTTCCTCGCGCTGTTCCAGGCCTGCTGCGCCATGCCAATGCTCCTCGGTGGAAGTGGATGTGTCGCCCGGGCAGAAGACGTGCCCGGGGTGGTAATCAGCAGCGGCGGATCCTGCGCATCGCTGCCGCCGGCTGCAGCGGCAGCGGCCCGAAAGACTTGCGGCAAGGATTGCCCGGTCAGGACTGCGGCGCAGGCGCCGTGCGCTGCCGCGGCGCGGAGTCGGCGATCAGGCGCAGCACGTGCTCCGGGTCCACGGGTTTGGTCAGGTGATGATCGAAGCCGGCGGCGATCGCCTCGCGCCGGTCCGCCTCCTGGCCCCAGCCGGTGATGGCGATCAGCACCGGCCGCTGGCCGTCGGGCAGCGCTCGTATCGCGCGCGCCACCTGCTTGCCGTCTTGCAGCGGCATGCCGATGTCCAGCAGGCAGATGTCGGCCGGGTCGGCACGGAAGGCGGCCACGGCCTGCTCGCCGTCATAGGCGCAGCTGACGCGGTGCCCCTGCATCCGCAGCAGCGCCGCGAGGCTTTGTGCCGCGTCCTCGTTGTCGTCGGCGATGAGGACGTGGACGGGCCGCTCGGGCAACGGGGCCGGCGCAGCGCGTCCCGGCTCCCGCACGACGGGCTGGCTGACATGCAGCAGGGGCAGTCGCACCGTGAAGCAGCTGCCCCGGCCCGGCCCCTCGCTGAAGGCCGTGATGCTGCCGCCATGCAGATGCACGAGGCCGCGCGTCAGCGCCAGGCCGATGCCGAGGCCGCCGCCCGGCCTGCCGTCATCACCGGGGCCCAGCCGCGTGTACATGTGGAACACGTCCGACAGCGACTCGGGCGGCATGCCCATGCCGTTGTCGCTGACCTCGACGACGACCTCCCCCCTGATGGCTTGGGCGCGCAGCCGGATCTCGCCGCCCGGGTCGGTGTATTTGGCGGCGTTGTTGAGCAGGTTGGCGACCACTTGGGAGAGCCGCAGCGCGTCGGCATCGAAGCGCAGCGGCCGGGGCGGCAGCTCCAGGATCAGCCGATGGTGTTTGGCGTCCAGCAAGGGGCGCACCGCCTCGACGGCGTTGTGGATGATGCTGCCCAGCTCGGCGCGGTCCAGGCGCAGCAGCAGGGCGCCGCGGGCGATGCGGGAGATGTCCAGCAAGTCGTCCAGCAGCAGGGCCATGTGCCGCACCTGGCGGTCGATCAGCTCATTGCCCCAGCGCTTCTGTTCTTCGCTTGCGCCGATGGCGCTGGTGAGGCGCGAGGCCTGCCTTATCGGCGCCAGCAGGTTGCGCAACTCATGTGCGAGCGTGGCGATGAACTCGTCCTTGCGGCGGTCGGCCTCCCGCAGCAGCTGCTCATGGCGGCGGCGCTCGCTGACGTTGGCGGCCCACACCGCCAGCGACTGATCCATGGGCGAGACGACGCAGTGAAGGACCAGGCCGGCGGCGTCGCCGTCGGGCGCGTCGGGCGCGTCGGGCACATCGATCTCGAATTCGAGGGTCGCCTTGCGCAGGAGCGCCTGCTGCCCCTGGGCCAGCACGTCCGGCCTGCGCTGCCAGGCCTCGGGCAGCACGGCTCGCACGGGCTGGCCCAGCAGCGAGTCTCCGGGGCGATGCAGGAGCCGGGCGGCAGCAGCGTTCAGGTAGTCCATCCGGAAGTCCGTCAGCTGATCCTGATCGCTGCGCACAGGGCTCAGCACGGCGAAGGGGACGGCGCAGGCATCCAGCACCGACTCGAAGCGCAGTCGCGAGGCCTGCAGCGCCGCCCGCGCCCGGTCGCGTTCGATGAACAGCGCGGCCTTGTTGGCGCAGATGTCCATCGCGGTCCTTTCGCGTTCGCTGGGCAGGCGGGCCAGCTGCAGGAAGACGATCATCGCGCCCATCACTTCGCCGCGGTCGTTGAGCAGGGCGACGGCGTGGGCGGACTGCAGCCGCCACTGCACGGCCCACGCGCGCAGCGGCAGGCAGCGGGGGTCGCTCTGCAGGTCGCGGACCATGACCTGGGCCCGCTCGCGCAGCGCGATCCGGCAGAGGCCGCCGCCGTTGGCAATGCCTGCCAGCTCGTCGTTGGATGCGCCCTCGAAGCCCGCGCGGGCCACGATGCGCAGCTGGCCTTGCTCGAGCACGCTGATCCATCCCTGGGCGCTGCCGTGGATCTGCAGTGCGGTGGCCAGGATCTGCTGAAGCTGGTCCTCAAGCGCTGCCGGCACCAGCAGGCGGTTGCTCAGTTCATGCAGGCGGCGCAGGTCGTCCAGTTGTGCGCCTAGTTGTGCGCCTAGTTGTGCGCCTCGTTGCGCGTCTGGCTGTTCGTCCAGTCGTGCATCCGTTCGTGCATCCGGTCGTGCGTCCTGCGACGCCCCGGCCTGCCGCGTGGGGGGGCGCGCGCCATTGGTCCCGGGCTGCGGCTGTGCTTCGGCTGTCTTGCGTGCGGCCTGCTCACGCCTGTGGACTTGGCGCGCCAGCAAGTGCACGAGAAGACCGCCTGCCAAGGCTTGGGCGCCCAGGCCGGCGAGCAGCGCCTGCCCGGGCTCGGGCGCACCGCCGGACGATCGAACAAGCCAAGACAGGACCAGGCTGCCGGCCAGCAGCGTGAACGCCGGTGCCGCGCCGAGGTAGGCCGTCACGGTCAAGGCCAGCGCCGTGCTGGTCCAGCCGGCGCTGCCCCCAGGCCAGGCGCGGCCGATCGGGGTCTGCTCGAAGAAAGTCGCGAGCAGGGCCAGCGCCAGCGCAAGGGTATGCGCCAGCCAGCGCGATGGGCTCCCTGCTGTCGGCATGGGTATCTGCCCCTGTGGGTTCTTGATTTGCTTTGCAGCCCTGCAGGCACCCCGCTCGTTTCGCGGTGGAATGCCGCTGGGCGCCTGATTGAAGCACATCGATGAAAGGGTGTGTGAGCTGGCAACCCATTGAATCCAGTGGCCGCAGCAATCGCAAAATGCAAGGCGCCGCCCGCTGAACGACCAGGAACACCGGGGCGAAACTGGCGCGCTCGTCGTCGACGAAGGACGACCGCGCCGTCATGGCCTCATAGTGACGGTTGATGAAGCCCTCGATGCGCGATACAAAACGCAGCGCGCCCGAACATGGCGAAGGGAAGTACGCTAGCGCCTGCACTCGAAGGGCAATGCGGCCCTGGCGATGGCTGGCAGCTTCCGGCTGTTCTTGACAGTGCTTGGCAGCGCCTGGCGCCCGAAGCGGGCATCTGACAGGTCCAGCACCAGCCGCAATCCACGCGATGGAAGCTCGGCGGTCGGCGTTCAAGACAGGGGTGTCTTGCGCCGGTGGTGCGTGCGCCGCACGCAGTGGAGGCTGATGGCGCCGAGCGTGAGCGCACCGACCCAGCACAGGCAGCGTTCCAGCCGGCCCGGTCGGCTCCATCGGGACCGGGGCCTGTGCATTGACGAAGCGTGGTGCTGATCATCTTGCGAGGCTTCGGCACGGGAAGCGGTGCTTGGATACATGGATGTCTCCGTTTGCGTGCAATGACGATCGATGGCAATGCACATGCCTGCCACAGGGCATGTGCGGTGTCACAAGCTGATGCAAATGGGTGCTTGCAGTGTGAGCCATTTCGGAGGTCGTCGCTGCAAGATTCAGGCACCCATCGACTGTGAATGCCGGTGGGGGAGCGTCCGCGGAAGCTTCAATCTGGACGCCAGATTGACGACCAGTCGGATGACGAGCGTGACGATGAGAGTGATGAAGAGCGTGATGAAAAAAGGGGGACCGGGTGGTACATGCGCTGATCGTTGACGACGATGGGGATTCCGTCGAATCACTGCAGGCGCTGATTGCAGCGGAGCACTTCACCGTGTCGGTGGCCTACAGCCTGCGTGATGCCAAGCGGCACATCGCCCTGCAGCAGCCGGATCTCGTGCTGCTGGACCTTGAACTGCCGGATGGCAACGGCATGGACCTGTTCACGGATCCGCAGTTGCTGGCCAATTCCGAGGTCGTGCTGATCACCGGCCATGCCTCGCTGGAGACGTCCATCCAGGCGCTGCGGCTCGGTGCCGCCGACTACCTGGTCAAGCCCATCAACCTGCGCCATCTGCAGGGGGTGCTGTCCCGCGTGATGCGGCCCGCGCAGTTGAAGGCCGAGGTGGCGGACCTCAACGCGCACCTGGCCGACGCCGGCAACTTCGGGCACCTCTGGGGCAGGGCGCCGGCCATGCTGCCCATCTACGAGCAGATCTCGCGCGTGGCGGGAACCAGCGTGTCGGTCTTCATCCAGGGCGAGAGCGGCACCGGCAAGGAGCTGGTGGCCCAGACGGTGCACGACCTGAGCCGGCGCCGCAAGAAGCCCTTTCTTGCCGTCAACTGCGGAGCCATTTCGCCCAACCTGATCGAGAGCGAGATATTCGGCCACGAGAAGGGCGCCTTCACCGGGGCCGATCACCAGCACCAGGGTTTCTTCGAGCGGGCCACCGGCGGCACCTTGTTCCTGGACGAACTGACCGAGATGCCGCTGGAGCTGCAGACCAAGCTGCTGCGCGTGCTGGAAACCGGCCGCTACATGCGCGTGGGATCGACGCAGACGCTGGAGGCCGATGTGCGGGTGATCGCCGCGTCCAACCGGCCGCTGACTCAGGCCGTTGAAGCTGGCAAGCTGCGCGAGGACCTGCTGTACCGGCTCAACGTCTTCCCCATTGAGCTGCCGCCCTTGCGCGACCGGCTCAGCGATGTGCCCTTGCTGGCTCAGCACTTCCTGCGCGCGATCGCAGCCAGGGAAGGGCAGCCCAAGCAGTTCACCGCCGCGGCGATGGAGCGGCTCTGTCAGTACCGCTGGCCCGGCAACGTGCGCGAGCTGCGCAATGCCGTGCAGCGCGCCTACGTGATGGCCACCGGTGAGTTCATCACCGAGCAATGGCTGCCGGCGCCGGACCTGCCCGTGACGGCACGCGGGGCGGACGAGAGCCTTGTCCATTGCGTCGGGGAGCGCGACCCCGCGCCGTCACTGGGGCCCTCGATGGCCTCGCCCTATCGGGTCGTGGGGGCCGGGGGCGCCGTGGGCGTCGCCAGCCCTGCTCCGCTCAGCACCCGCGACGTCGACTGCGGGCAGGAGGCCCTGGTGCTGCCCATCGGCTGCTCCATGGCCGAGATCGAGCGCCGCTTCATCCTGGCCACGCTGAATCACTACAAGCAGCACAAGGAGCGCACGGCCGCCGTGCTGGGCATCAGCCTCAAGACGCTCTACAACCGCTTGAAGGAGTACGCCGCCGCGGAAGCCGGCTGGCCCGACGATCGCTCCTGAACCGGGCTCGCGCAGGCGCTGGCGCCGCGGTTCAGCAGCATGGCGTAGCGGCGCATCATCAGGTCCACCACGCGGGTCCAGTCCAGCGTGCGGGCGCGGGCGATGGCGCGCTGCCGGCGTTCGGCATCCGGCTCGTTCAGTGCCGCATGCAGGGCCGCTGCCCAGTCGGCAGGACGCTGGCTGTCCACCGCCCATGCGACGTCCGCGCCCAGCTCACCCAGGCCTGCGCGGCTGCTCAGCACCACCGGCGTCCCGCAGGCCATGGCCTCCAGCGCCGCGAGGCCGAAGGTTTCCTGGTCCCCTGCGTGGACGAAGGCATCGCAGCTGGCCATGATCCGTGCGAGCCGCACCGGCCTGGGCTCCGGCGGCAGCACGATCACCTGGGGGCCGGCGGGAACGCAGGGACCGGCACCGACGCACAGCAGCACGTGTCGCGGCCCCAGGGACCGCACCGCACGGGCCAGCAGCGGCAGGCGCTTCTCGGCCGCAAAGCGCCCGCAGTAAAGCAGCAGCCGGGTGGACGGAGCCAGTCCGAACTCCCGCTTGATCCAGCGCGCCCAGGCCGAGCGGCGAGCTTCCGGTCGGAAGACGCCACAGTCGACCCCCAGAGGCTGGTACTGCACCTGCTCCAGCCCCCAGCGCCGCAGCTGGTGCTCCAGCGCGCGGCAGGGTGCCAGGACCAGGTCATAGCGCGCGTACAGGCGAACCAGGTAGCGCTGGGCCTGCCGGCCCGCCCACTGCGCCGCCCAGCGGCCCGCCAGACTGCCGGCCCAGCGCTCCACCATGGCCGGGAGGTGGCTGTGGCAGAAGGCGATGGCCGGCACGCCGAGCCGCCTTGCCGCATCGGTGGCGGCCCAGCCCAGCACATAAGGATCGGCCGCTTCAATCAGGTCCGGCCCCGCCTGCTCGATCAGCGCCGCGGCGCGCGCGCGGTCGATGACGAAGCGGTAGCCGCCCGAGCGCGGCAGCCGCAGGCCGCCGCACTGCAGGAAGCCTTCCTCCGCGTCCTCGGGCACCAGCAGGCTGTGCCGCCAGCCCGCGGCCAGCAAGTGCTGGCGCTTCGCGCTGAGCACGCGGCGCACGCCGCCTGCCGGGTGGCTGCTCCAGAACATCGCGACGTCCAGCACGTGGGGCGCGGCGGCACGGCCCAGGGCCGGGGCGGGGGACGGCGTAGGGTGGTGTTGCATGGTGACGGTTCAGCAAGGCGGATGCCTGAGGCCTGATGCCATGTCTGCCTTGTCCGCCCCGTTCGCCCCGTTCGCCCCATTCGTCCCGTTCGTCCCGTTCGCACCGTTCGCACCGTTCGCACCGTTCGCACCGTTCGCACCGTTCGCACCGTTCGCACCATTCGCACCATTCGCACCATTCGCACCATTCGCTGCATCTCGCGCGCGAAGGCCCAGTGCGTTGACGTGGGCCCGCACGGCTGTCGGTGCGGGTCCTGCTCAGGGACCGGGCGCCGGATCCGCGCCGCAGACCAGCGCTTCGACTTCCGCCCAGTGGCGCACCTGGTGCTCGGGCATGCGCAGCGGCTCCCTGCGCCACTGGGTTTCGCCGCCGCTGTCGAACAGCAGGCTGCGGCAACCGGCGCGGTGGCCGGCTTCCACATCGTCCAGCGTGTCGCCGATCATCCAGGAGCTTGCCAGGTCCAGCTGCAGCTGTGCGGCGGCGCGTACCAGCAGACCGGGCGCCGGCTTGCGGCAGTGGCAGGCGGGATGTCCGTCCAAGGCGGGCAGGTGAGGGCACAGCAGCACGCCGTCCAGGCGGACGCTGCTGGCGTCCAGCAGCCGCCGGCGAAGCGCCTGCTCCAGTCTGGCGAAGTCCGCATGCGAGAACAAGCCCCGCGCGATGCCGCTCTGGTTGGTGACCAGGACCAGCGCAAAGCCCGCGCCGGCCAGGCGGGCCAGGACCGCGCCGGCCCCCGGCATCAGGCGCAGCCGGGCCGGGTCCACGTTGTAAGGCACGTTCTCCACCAGCGTGCCGTCCTTGTCGATGAAGAGCGCCGGCCTGCGGGCGGACGCGGAGCGGTGCGTCGACGGCGCGCGGCGTGCTCGCGGGGTCATGGGGTGTGCCTGTGGCGTGCCTGCCAAGTGCGAGCCAGGTGCGAGCCAGGTGCGAGCCAGGTGCGCGTGAGCTGCCTGTCACGGCCAGGAGGTCTCGCGCTCGGGCAGCACGGTGAGCTCGGGGATGCAGGTTCCCTGCGGCAGCTCCAGCACGTAGCGGACGGCGCGCGCCACATGCGCCGGATCCTGCAGCCGGCTGAGGTCGATGCCCGGAAAGCGATCCAGGAGGAAGGGCGTCCGCATGCCGCCGGCGACGATGGCGCAGACCCGTATGCCCTGCTCCCGCAGCTCGGCATGCAGCGCATGCGACAGCCCCAGCAGGCCCCACTTGCTCGCGTGGTAGGCGCTGGCGTGGGGCCAGGCTCGCTTGGAGGCCGTCGACGCAATGTTGACGATATGCCCGCCATGGCCCTGGGCGGCCATGCAGGCCGCCGCGAACTTGCTCAGCACGAAGGGGCCCGACAGATTGGTGTGCAGGATGCGCAGCCAGTCTTCCACGGGCAGTTCCGTCACCGGCGCGGTCACGTCGACGGCCGCGTTGTTGATCAAGGCATCGAGCCGACCATAGCGATGCTCCACGCGGCCCACCATCAGGCGGCATTGGGTCGGGTCGGTGACGTCCAGCTGCAGCGGCAGCGCCCCGATGTTCAGCGCGGCCAGCGCCGCCGCCTGGTCCTCTGCCTTTTGCAGATGAAGATCGGTCAGCACGATGTGCGCGCCCCGCAGGCCCAGCTCCCTGGCGATCGCGGCGCCCAGCCCTTGTGCGCCGCCGGTGATCAGGACGACGCGCCCGCGCAGCGAGTCCGCAGATGCCTCGCGGGCCGGCCCCGCGGCGCTGTCGCCAAACAGGTCCAGTGTGCTGGGTGCGGCATCGTTCATGGCATGGGTCCTGGCGTGTGTTGGGGGCATGTGCCGCCGTGTGTGCCGCGAGCTGCGCTCCATGGCGCGGCAGGGAGCAGCAGGCAGCAGCAGGGAGCAGCTGCAGCGCCGCGGCTTGATGCGATGACGGCGCCGAGGTCGGGCAGGCGGCCCCTGCCCGCCAGCGGAGCAGGCCGCGTTCCAGGGCTCCGGGGCCTTGCCGCGTAAGGCTTGCCGCATGAATTGCTGGGCGTGCGTCGCCCGCAAGGCCTGCGCTGCGCTGCTGCCGGTGGCGTGCGCCTTGCCGCGTCATGGCCGATGCGACTGAGCGCAGACACCCCCACCCCAGGAGAACGACGATGAGCGCAGATCGCAAGCCCGCGAGCGCGGCTGCACCGATTCAGCCGGAACAGCCTGTGCCGGCACATGCCACCACGCTCGGGGCTTTCAGGCCCGTCGGCCATGTGTTGCTGAGCTTTGCCAGCGCGACGGCCAGCGCGGACACCTGTCGGGCCTTGCTGCAGCAGGGCGTCAGTGACGCGGACATCCGGCGCTACAGCGACCGCGACATGCTGCGGCAGGTGGAGGCGGACCTGGCGCGCGTCAGCCCGATGGCGGACTTCGGGCAGGAACTCAATCTGCTGCGCTTCCATAAGCAGGCCGCATTGGCGGGCTGCCACTGGCTGCTGGTCAAGGCCGGCAGCGAGGCACACGCCCAGCAGATTGCGCGCAGCGCGCAGGCGCATGGCGCGGAGCTGGCGCAGTACTACGGGCATTTCCTCATCGTGGAGCTGATCCGGCATCCGGCCGATCAGCCGCAGCGGACCGAGAGCCCGGCGCGCGGGCTGGATCCCGGCTTGCCGCGCCGATGAGACGGCCTGCGCGACGGCGGCATGCGGCTTGCCATGAAGTCGGGCCGCGAGGTGCGCCAGTGAGGGCGGGGCAGCTACGGCCACGCACCGCGCACCCGCCACTTCGCCGGGCCCGGGATGTCCAGGCAGACCTGGATGGCCCGGCGTTCACTTGTGAGCTGAAAGGAAGCCATGATGGGCACGAATGAATCCGGTAATGCCGCAGAGCGCGGCAAGGCGCAGCGCAGCGCGCATGGGGCCGATGAGCCGGCTCGGCATGCGGCCGGCGAGCTGGTCGAGCGTGCGGCGCTGGGTGCCCACGAGGCGCTGGATCGCATGGCCCAGCGCGCGGCTCCCGCCGCACAGCAGCTCCAGCATCACCTGGAGGAGGCCGGGGCCATGCTGCAGGAGGAGGCCGGCCAACTGCGCGAGGTGAGTCGCGAATGGCGCGAAGGGCTGCGCAGCAAGGTCAGGGCCTATCCGCTGGCCACGCTCGCTGCAGCGCTGGCTCTCGGGGCCCTGCTGGCCAGACTGGCGCGTTGATGCAGCCGCCTCTGCCGCCTGCGGGCGACTCCGCGCCGCGCGCCGACGAGGGCCAGTCGGCCGGCTGGATGGCCGGCGCCCAGACCCTGCTCCTGAACCTGCTGGACTGGCTGGGTGACGGGCTGGAGCTGCTGTCGCTGGAGGTGCAGCGCGGCCTGCGGCAGCTGGAGCGGCTGCTGTGGCTGCTGCTGCTGAGTTGCGCCGCGCTGATGACGGCCTGGCTGTTCTTCTGGGTCGGGCTGGCGCTGGTGCTCGCGGACGCCGGCATGGCCTGGCCGCTCGCCTGCGCCGTCGTGGCGCTGGCCAACGCGGGCGTGCTGGCGCTGTGCCTTTCATACAGCCGTCTGCTCAGGCCGCTGTTCGCGCTGCCGGCGACGCGCAGGCAGCTGGGGCTGTGGCGGGACGCTGCCGAGTCCGCCGCCCCGCCGCCTCCGCCGCAGGGAGACCTTGCTGCGCCGGGCGGGAGCGCTCCCTCGGGGGGCGGCGGAGCGGGCCGATGAACAGCCGCGCAGAACATCGCTCGACGCAGCGCGCCTTGTCCAGCCCGGAGCTGGAGCAGCGCATTGCCGCGACCGAGCTGCGCATGGCGCGGCGGCGGCAGTCCCTGCAGCGCGCCTGGCATGAACTGGAACACGAGATGCAGCAGGCCTTGTCGCCACGGCGGTGGTTGCGTCCCATGGTCCTGGGGCTGCTGGGTGGCAGCCTGCTCGGTCTGGTGTGGCACGGGCTCTGGGCTCGGCGCCGGCCTGACGCGGGGCCGCGAGGGGACGGTGCCAGCGGGGGCCACGAGCAGCGCCGTGCTCGCAGTCGCCGGCTGTCGTGGTCGCGACCCCTGCTGGCGCTGGCCTTGCAGCATTGGCTGAAGCCGCTGTTGCTGAGGGCGCTGGAGCGGGCGCTGCCGACGCTGCTGGGCGGCCGGGCCGACCCGGGTCAGCCGCCGGCAACAAGGCCGACGCACAGGCAACCGTAGTGGCGCACTGGTGGTGCCCGGGTGGCGTTGCCAGATCGCTGCGCCGGCCGCGTGCCGTCCATCGCACGCAGCAAGACCTCTCGTGCCCGCACTGACCGCTCTGCGCGCGTGGAAGGCCGCAAGGCCCTGCTTTGGTTCCCGTGCGTCCCTTGGCGCTGATCTGCGCGCCGCCGCTTCAGCAGGTTTTGCCGCCGACACGGGCCTCGTCCCGCAGGCGGCGGATCTGGTCATGGTTGCGCTGCACGCCACTGAGTTGGCGCTGGACGACCAGCAGCACGTCGGCGGGCAGGTTTTTTTCCAGGGCCTTGCGGTAGCGGGCGACGGCAGCGTCTTCGCCGCGTTCGCATTCCTCCAGCATGGCCAGGTCGCTGTAGCCGGCCAGCACCCCGCGCACGGCCACCCAGCCGCGATGCACCGCGCCGGAGACGCTGCCTTCGTCCTCGGCCTCGCCGCCATACTGGCGCACCAGCTTTTGCAGCTCGAGCGCGGCTTCACGGCACTCCAGGGCGCGCGCCGTGAAGGTCTGGCGAAGGTTGGCACTGCGCACATGCTCGGCACTGGTGTTGAAACCGTATTCGCCGTCCTTGCAGGTTTCTATCAGCGTGTTGAGTGTGTCGACGACATCGTCCTTTTCCATGGCTGCGCCTCCGAAAGTTGGGTCATGGCGCCGACGGTCATCGGCGCCTGAACCCGGGATCAGCAATCCATATTCCCGCCGCCGACCGCAGCCGTTGGCAGCCGCCCGCGCGCTGCTGGCCGCGGCCGCACGCCTCCGTCAGCACCGGGCCGTGCCGTCCTCATCCGACGCCTGGCGCTGGCTCGCCATGGCGCGGCGCAGGGCGTCCAGCAACTGCACCGGCGAGCAGGGCTTGCGCAGCACGATCAGGGCGGGATCGTTGCTGCGCAACTCGTTGTAGCCGCTGATCAGCACCGCAGGCAGCGCCGGGCGCAGGGCGCGCAGCGCCTGGACCAGGGTCAGGCCGTCCATGGGACCGGGCATCAACACGTCGGACAGCACGACGTCGATGCCCGTGCCCGTGCCGAAGCGGCGCAGGGCCTCGTCGGCGTTGTAGACGCAGGCGACCTGGCAGGAGAAGGAACGCAGCAGGGTCGCGGTGACTTGGCTGAGCTCTTCGTTGTCCTCCACCAGCAGCACGCGCACGCCGGCCAGGCTGGAGGCGGTCGCGAATTCGCCCGCGCCTTCCGCACTGCCCGTGCCCTTGGTGGCCGGCAGCAGAAGGCTGACGACGGTGCCCCCCGTGGGTGGGCAGTCCACGCGCGCCGTTCCGCCGGCCTGAACGCAAAAGCCGAGTACCTGGCTGAGCCCCAGGCCGGTGGCCCGCCCCACGGGCTTGCTGGTGAAAAAGGGCTCGAAGACGCGCGGCAGTATGTCCGGCGCGATGCCGGGGCCGCTGTCGGCGATCGCGATCAGCACGTAGGCACCAGGTGCCAGGCCGGACACCTCCTCGGCCCGTGCGTTGCGCAGACTGATGCCGACGCGCCCGATGCCGTTGAGCGCATCGCGCGCGTTCAGCACCACGTTGATCAGCGCGAGCTCCAGCTCGGACGGGTCGGCCGTCACCATGCGCACGCCCGGCTGCAGGTCCATGCTGAGCTCGACGCGCTTGCCCAGCACGGTGCCCAGCAGGATGCGGAGGTCGTTCAAAGTGCTGGCCAGGTCCAGCGACTGCGGGTGAACGGCCTGCTGCCCGGCAAACCGCAGCAGGTGCTGGGTCAGCCGGCTGCCGACCTCGACCGAACGCCGGATGGCGCCCAGCGGCACTTGCAGGGTCTCGTTGTGCACATGCCGCTGGATCAGGTGCGCGCTGTTGCTGATGATGCCCAGCAGGTTGTTGAAGTCATGCGCCACACCGCCCGTCAGCCGCCCCAGTGCGGCGATGCGCTGGCTGCGCGAGCTGAGCTGCTCGGTTTCTCGCGTGCGCTCGACGGCCTCGTTGACGCGCTGTTCGAGCTCGTTGCGCGAGCGCCGCAGCGCTTCGCTGGCGCTGACCAGGGCGCGCGACACATCGTCCCATTCGACGATGCCTGTACGCCTTTGCCGCAAAAGGCCGCCGGACTGGAGGGACTGCGCCATCGAGGTCAGATCGTCCAGCGGCGCGGCGATGCGCCGGCTCAGCCACAGCGCGCCGGCCACACCCAGGGCCATCAGCAGTGCGGCGCCGGAGAGCACGGGCAGCAGCGCCGGCAGATGGCCGCTGGCCGTGGGCCCGCGCGGCACCGCCACCAGGAAGCTCCAGCCCTGTGCAGACGTGCTGAAGTAGGCCTGCACAGGCTGGCCGTCGGGACTCGTGCCCTCGAACTCGGCTTCGTCCTGAGCCCGCATCTGCGCCTCCAGCTGTGGCCAGCCGGCCGGCTCGGTCGGCAGGGCCTTGCCGGGTGATCCCGCCACCACCTGCCCGCGGCTGTCCAGCACCGCAGCGGTCCAGTCGGCCGGCAGATCCTGGCGGTCGATGACGCGTTGGAGCTCGTGCGGGAGGATGGTGACCAGCACATTGGCCAGCACCCGTCCGTCGCGTTCGACGGGATGTGTCAGCGCGGCGTGCGGCGGCGCGCCGAAGGGGCCCGAGGTCAGCGCGCCCACCACGGGTCGGTCGACCAGCGGCGGCGCGTTCACCGGCCGCGGGCGCCGCAGGGATGCCGGTGCGTTGGCCTGTGTGGCGGGCGTCAGGGTGTTGAACAGCACCTCGTCCTGTGTGATCAGCACCACCCAGCCGTCCAGCCCCTGCATGGCCCGCCGCGCCTGGACTTCCAGCAGACGCAGATCGGTGGCGTCCACCTCCGGCAGGTGGTCCAGCGCACGGGAGAGCGACAGCACGCGGGCAATCGCAGCGCGCTGGGCCAGCTCGCGATCCACCACCATGGACAGGGCGCGGGCATCGTCGCGCAGGTGGCGCTGCAGCCGCTCTTCGTCGGTCCGCCAGGTCGCCCACAGGGCCGCGATGGCGCCGGGCACGAGCACCACCAGCACCAGCAGCACGAGCCGCGTGCGCACCGACAGCGAGGGCACAGGAATGCGGGCACGCGCCGCAGCGAGCCAGCGCCTCAGCCGCTGCCGGGCCGAAGCAATCCGGCTGCCTGACGAGCGATTCACCTCATCGCGTTCCAACATGGACCGACATCCATCACTGCGCGCCTTGCCCCGATTCAGCCTGGGACCTTGGGCGTCGAACGACCGGGACCGAGCAGCCCGCGAAGGCTCTCGCAGGGTCGGTTGCTAGCTGCAAGATACAGCGCAACGATGCGCAGTTTACGGTTGCGACGGCAAACGCAGCGAAGACTGATGAGCAGAGGCACGGCAATCACGGCGCCCGCGAGGCCCCACAGCCAGGCGCACAACAGCACCGAAATGAAGATGGACAGCGGGTTGAGGGCCAGCCGCCTGCCTATCAGCCAGGGGCTGACGAGGTTGCTCTCCGCCGCATGGATGGCCAGGAAGGCGAGCGCCGGCTGCAGCAGCGCCAGCCCCTCCGACCCGGCCATGGCCGCCGCCAGCCCCAGGGCACCGGCCGTGATCCACGGGCCGATGTAGGGAATGAAGTTGAGCAGGGCCGCTGCCACGCCCCACAGCCCGGGATTGGGCAGCGACAAGGCGCTCATGGCCAGGGCCGTCAGCAGGCCCACGCCCAGATTGACCAGGCTCTGCGTGAGCAGGTAGCGCGAGAGGTCGCGCTGCAGGGCCCGCAGGCCGCCCAGGACCAGGACGCGCAGCCGGCGCCGCGCAGGCAGCGCTTCGATGCAGCGGGACAGCAGCCAGTGCTCCGAGGCCAGCAGGACGTAAAGCAGGATCACGGTGGAGGCGGCGGAGAGTGTGAAGCGGGCGCTTTCGGTCAGCAAGGAGCCGGTAAGCGCGATGCCCTCGCTGGCCAGCTTGGCCTTCACCGATTCCGCGGCGCCCTGCGTGGCAGCGGACCGGCTGCCGGCGTGGCTCTTGAGGCCGGAGGCTTCGTCGCGCCAGCGGTCGACGCGGGCCAGCACCGCTGCCAGCGCCTGCGGTGCGCGTTCCCACCAGCGCGCCGCAGGCTCCGCCAGCAGGGCCGCCAATGTGCTCCCAGAGGCCAGCAGGGCGCCCACCAGGACGGCCGCGCCCACCGTCTGCGGAACGCCGCAGCGGCGCAACCGGCGCACGGCCGGCGTCAGCACGAGTGTGAGCAGCAGGGCAATCACGATGGGCAGCAGCAAGGGCCTGGCCTCCCGCAGCAGCCACAGCAGGGCAATGAGGAACAGGCCCCGGATCGCCCATGCGCTGCGCACGACGATGCGGTCGGTCGGCCGTTCTTGCAGCACCCTGGGGGTCCTGGCACAGGCGCTGCAGGCTCACTTCTCCGGCCGGCTGACGACAATGTTGTTGCGCACGCTCTTGACGTCCGGAACGGCGGCTGCAATCGCTTCCGCGCGGTCCTTCTCGGTCTGGCTGGTGGCAAAGCCTGCCAGCTGGACGACGCCGTTGAGCGTCTCCACATTGATGCGCATCGCGGCCACGGTCGGGTCCTCGGCCATGCGGGCCTTGACCCGCGCGGTGATGGTGGCGTCGTCCACGTACTGGCCGACCGTGCTTTGGCCGCTGGTGACCGCGCAGCCATGGACGCCCGCTGAGAGAGCCAGTGCGGCGGCCACGGCATAGAGAACTTGCTTCATCGGCTTGCTCCGGAAGTGATGGGAATCGCAGGCAGCGCCCGCACCCCTCGTGGGCAATCCTCGGGCCCGCATCCGCGCATTCGCGGGATGGCAGCGCAGCGACGACGGATTTGCTGCAAGAGTTGCAAATGTCGCGTGGCTTGCGCGCTTGCCGGCGGGTAACGCAGCACCAGCGCCGGCCGTCCGACGCGCTGTCGCGCAGGGGGAAAGGCCGCTGGAGGCCCGTGGCAGCGGGGCAAAACGGCCGCCTGCCGGGCCGCACGGCCCACCGCACGACCCGCCTCGCGCCAGCGCCGGCACACAACTTGCGTGGCAGGGCGTGGGCATGGCGGGGCCCGCTCCCGTTGCGGCGGCTGCTTGGCAGCGTTGTCTGTGGGATCCCCTGCCGCCCCAAGCACGGAACAGGAGCAGGCAATTGATATTCACCGAACTTCGAAGCACGCAAAGACAGACGCAGACCCAGACACTGTCGCCACGCCTTCAGCATGCGGTCCGGCTTCTTCAGATGTCGTCGCTGGACTTCAGCGCCATGGTGCACGACATGCTGGGGCGCAACCCCTTTCTCGAAGCGGCTGAGGCCAACGACGAGGTGCTTCCCGCGGCGGCGCCGCTGGCGGTGGCCGAGCCGGCGCCGATCGAGGCGGGCGAGGCCAGGCAGGCGCTGGAGGCGCCTCTCGATGACGACCGCGAGATATGGCGGTCCGATGGCGGCTCCGGGGCGCGCCGAGCCGAGGATGGCGAACTCAGCGCCCTTGAACTGACGCCGGTGCCCTGCAGCCTGCACGATCATCTGCGCGGCCAGCTCAACGTGCTGAAGCTGACGGAGCGCGACAGGGTGCTGGCCTGCATCGTGGCCGAGTCTGTCGACGAGGACGGCTACCTGCGCACGCCGCTGGAGGAACTGGCGCCGCTGAGCGGCCTGGACCCGGCCGCCGACATGGACGAGATGCTCATCGCGCTCAAGCGCGTGCAGGCGCTGGATCCCGCCGGCGTTGGCGCGCGCAGCGTGGCCGAGTGCCTCTGGCTGCAGCTGCCCGGCATTGCCTGCGAGAAGACGCGCCGGCTCGCCGAACGCATCGTTCGCGACCACATCCAGCTGCTGGCCCTGCGCGACATGCAGGGGCTGGCCGAGCGGTTCGGCATCAGCGCGGCCGAGGCTGAAGCCGTCTGCCAACGCCTGCGGCGGCTCGACCCGCGGCCCGGATGGCGCTTCAGTGCGACGCAGGCGTCCTATATCGTGCCGGATGTGCTAACGGCCAAAGTGGGTGGTCAGTGGCGGGTGCAGCTCAACCCGGCCGTGATTCCCAGGGTGCGCATGAACCAGGTCTATGCGGAGCTGTTCCAGCGCCACCGCAGGCAAGGCGATGCCGAGATGGCACATCACCTGCAGGAGGCGCGCTGGACGCTGCGCAACATCGACCAGCGATTCGCCACCATCCTGGACGTGGCCTCCGCCATCGTGCGGCGGCAGCGGCACTTTCTGGAGTTCGGGGCCATGGCCATGAAGCCGCTGGGGCTCAAGGAGATTGCCGACGAGGTCGGCATCCACGAGTCCACCGTCTCGCGCGTCACGAACAACAAGTTCATGGCCACCCCCAGTGGCGTTTACGAGCTCAAGCACTTTTTCTCGCGCGCCATCGTCAGCAGCAACGGCAGCGCCTGCTCGGGCACGGCCATCCGTGGCTTGATCAAGGACATCATCGAGGCCGAGAACCCGGCCGATCCGCTCTCCGATGCCGACATCACCCGGCTGCTGGCCCGCCAGGGCCTGGTGGTGGCCCGGCGCACGGTGACCAAGTACCGGCAGATGCTCAAGATCGAATCGGTCGAACGCCGCCGCCGCCATGGCTGAGGGCCGCCTGCGCGGCTGGCGGCCCAGGCGTCGCCACTGCTGCAGGGTGGGGCGCCCCACCTGCGCTCACAGGGCACACGGTTTGCTGCACCCGCGCGACGGCGACGACGCCGTCGACAACGAGGAGACCGACATGAAGCATGCGAAGCTGGATCAGCACCGCAACCAGGCCCAGCAGCGCGAGGCCGTTGATGACCTGGGAACGCTGCGGCGGCCACGCGGCAAGGCACGCAAGCCCCAGTCCCGCCGGGACATGGTGCGGCTGCTGGAGCCGCTTGCGGACACGCAGTCCGCAGGGCATGCCGGCAGAGGCTGGCGTTGACGGGTCCCAGGCAGGCCCAGCGCGTGCCGGACTGCCAAGACATCCCCCATGCAAAGGCCGGCCGCCGCAGCGGGTGTCCGGCGCCACAGAAAGGACACGCCATGAACTCGATCCCGCCATTCAGGCTGCCGCGGTACGCGCGAAGGCCATCGTCGCTGCTGCTGTGCGCAGCACTGCTGCTGGGACTGCAGGCCTGCGAGCGTCGCAGCGAGCCGCCACCCGACAGCCGCAGCACGCAGCCCGAAGCGCCACCTGCCGTGTCGCCTTCATCGCCTTCACTGCCGCAGCCCCCGGCTTCGCCGCCCAGCGCAACCCCCTGAGCGGTCGGCGCGCAGCGGAAAAATTGGGCGGCCCGCTCGGCCGCCCCCTTTCTTGCTTCCTCCCTTGCCGCGATGGGCAGGCCGCTTGCTTCAGCGCAGGCTGCTCACCAGGTGTTCCAGCGAGCTGTCCATTTGGCGCCGGAAGTTCGGGTCATTGACATCCGGCCACTGGCGCTTTTCAAAACCCTGCTTGATGTCAAGCTGCTCGCGCGGCAGCAGCAGCACCAGGTCGGGCCGGCGGTCGGCCGGGAAGCGCAGCGCCTTCAAGGGCAGGGGGATCAGCCGGTCCTTCATGTTCCAGGACCGGTCGAAATCCAGCACGACGTAGCGCACCTTTGCGCTGGACATGGACACCACGATGTCCGCGACCTCCCCAGCGTTCTTGCCGTTGTTGTCGTCGACGTTCTTGCCCAGCAGCTGGCTGGTCCGCAGCAGATGGGCGTTAGGCCTCGGGGTGATGCGGGCGCCCTGACCGAAGTGCCGATCGACGGTGCTGCCGTACTCCGGCGTGGACCAGTCCGGCCAGCGGTTGCGCTCGAAGCCGGGGGCGCGGCGCAGGCGCTCCTTGTCGACATCCAGCACCAGCTCGTCCCGCTCCACGGCGTGGCGGAACACGTTCAGCGGATAGGCAAACAGCTTGTCTCCGAGGCCCATGATGCCGCCGAAGGAGAGGATGGCGTAGTGAATGAGCTCGTTGTTGACGTCGATGATCAGGTCGTTGATCTCCCCGAGCTTCTCCCCCTGGGGATTGCGGACTTCCTTGCCGATCAGCTGACTCACGCGCGCATCGCGTGCCGTCGTCTGTGATGGCTGGCGGCTGGCGGGCGGCGCGCTGGGGGGGGGTGGTCTGGGCTTGCGCGTGGAGGGCGGCGAGGCTGATCGCAGCCGCCGTCAGCAGCGCGCGGCGGCTTGGGCAAGGAGAAACTCGTTGGGACTTGTCATGCATGGAGGACTCCGAAGTTGAGGGCTGACGGGTGCTTGCAAGACCCGTCATGCAATTCAGGCAAGCCCCATGCCCAGGCGGGTGCTTTCGGCCGGAGGGTCCTGCGCCAGGCCGCGCAGGACCAGGTCGCGGTCGGTCACCCTGCCGACCAGGCGCTTGCCCTCGCAGACCGGCAAGCCGGCCATCGTCTAGCGCTGTGAGCGGCCAGAGAGGCGTTCGCTGATGCGGCGCGCCTGCTGCAGGTGGTCTTGCAGGCCGGGCAGGTTCCGCTGCGCAAAGGCCTTGAGCTCAGGATCGTTGGCATGGGCCGCGGCATGCTGGAAGTCACCGACGGCGACCTTGTGGTCCGCCACCATTTGCTTGACGAATGCCCGGTCGAAATTCGGAGCGCTGGTGTTCTGCAGGCGGTCCAGGTCGCGCCGTGCCGAGCTGGCCAGCTGGGCCGGATGCGGCGCCGAACCGCCGGTTGCGGCGACCGGCGTCGGTCCGCCGTCCAGCCAGGACACGCCGCGGGCGGCGCCCAAGGTGCGCAGCTCCTGGTTGATCCGCGTGTGGTCCTCGACCATGCGTGCGGCGAAGCGCTTGACCTCGTCGTTCTGGGCGCGGCTCTGGGCCAGTCGTCCCATCTCGACCTCCGCCTGCCCGGCGGCCATCGCCTTGCTGAGGAACTGCTGGTCCGTGCGGGACAGGCTGCCAGTCGCTGTCGTGCGCTGCCGCTCCTGGAGCACGGCTTCGGAGGCGGAGGCGTACGGCGCGGAGGCCGCCTTGGACTGCGATGCGCGCTCGCTGGGAGGCGCTGCCGCACCGGCCTGCGACCAGGCCCCGGCGCTGGCCGCAGCCATCGCGCATGCCAGCAGATGGCTCAGCGAAGTTCCACGAAGGGTTGGCTTCATGAATCACTCCTTCCATCAGCTTTCCAAGAGAAGCTGGTCATGCGGGGCCGGCAATCCGCATGCGCGGGCACGGCGCTGCCGGCGCAGCGCTGCTGCGGCATCTCTGTCGGCAATTCATGCCGTCAGCGCGCCGTGTGCTGTTGGATGCGAGCGGCGCAATGGGACATGCACACCAGGGCCTGCGTAACTGGACCTGGGTACCAGGCCATAGGCAACGGGTGGCGGCAGGGTCGGCGGCTCGCCCAGGGGCGGCGGGGCCTCGGTGGGCTCCGGCTCCTTGACACCCGGCGGCAGGGGATCGGGGGACCGCTGCGGGCCGTGCGGCGGCGGCGGCACCGGCGGCAGCTCGGGCGGGATGGGCGGGTTGATGTGGGCGTGCGGCATCTTCATGGACGTCTCCTGTGGGGTTGCTGTGCGGTCCCGGGGCTTGCCCTGGCGCGGGCCAAGGATGCATGCAATCGCCAGGCCCGGATCGGCAGACCCGGCGCGCGGCTTGCCACTGCCGCGCTGCCGGGGCTGGCGCAGGCGTCGGCCTGTTCGAGGCAGACGACCCCCAGGGCGCAAAGGAGGACACTGCCATGAACCAGAAGCCCGCCCGGCACCCGACGAAGTCCGGCCGCGAGTCGCAGCAGGACCCGCCGCGACGCTTCATGGCCGAGCACTGCCGCGGCAGCAGCCAGCGCTTTCTCGCCTCCCCCGTGTGCTCGCCCTGCACCGCCGAACTCGTGCTGCCGATGACCGGCAGCGTCGCTGCGATCTGACATCGAGGAGGCCATGTGCGCATTGCCTACATCAGCGAAACCTACCCCCCCGAGCTCAATGGCGTGGCCCTCAGCGTGGAACGGGTGGTCCAGCACCTGCGTGCGCGCGGGCATGAGGTCGACCTGCTGCGCCCGGCGCAGCGCCACGAGCGCCCAGGTGGCGACCCCGCGGGCGGATCGCAGTGGCTGTGCCGGGGCTGCCCCATTCCGGTGTATCCCGATCTGCGCTTCGGCCTGGCTTCGGCGGCGGCCCTGGCGGCGCGACTGCGCGAGCGGCAGGCGGAGCTGGTGCACCTGGCCACGCCGGGGCCGCTGGCCTGGGCCGCGGCGCGGGCCGCGGGACGGCTGGGCCTGGCACTGAGCTCGGACTTCCGCACCAACTTCCACCAGTACAGCCGCCACTACGGCCTGGGCCTGCTGGCGCCGCTGGTCGTGGCCGGCCTGCGGCATTTGCACAACCGCACGCAGCGCACCTTCGTGCCCTCGCGTTCGACCTACCGGCAGTTGGCGGACCGCGGCTTTCGAAACCTGCAGCTGCTGGGCCGCGGGGTGGATGCCTGGCGCTTCTCGCCGGCCTGGCGCAGCGAAGCGTTGCGCAGGCAATGGGGTGCCGAACGCAGCGTCGTGCTGCTGCACGTGGGGCGGCTGGCACCGGAGAAGAACGTGGAGCTGGCCCTGCGCGCGCACGCGCTGCTGCGCCGGATGCGCACGGACTGCCAGATGCTGGTCGTGGGGGATGGGCCGTTGCGGGCCAAGCTGCAGCGCCTGTATCCCGCCGCGCACTTCCTGGGCGTGCTGCGCGGCGACGCGCTGTCGCGCTGCTATGCCAGTGCCGACGCCTTTCTCTTTCCCAGCCTGTCCGACACCTTCGGCAACGTGACGCTGGAGGCCATGGCTTCGGGGCTCCCGGTGCTGGCCTTCAACACCGCTGCCGCCGCGGACCTGATCGTGCCGCGGGTCAACGGCTTCCTGGCGCCCGCGGGCGATGAGACGGCCTTTCTCGACGGCGTCCTGCGCTTCGCCGCGCCGTCAGCCAGCCTGGATGCGCTGCGTCAGAATGCCCGGGAGACGGCGCTCAGGCATCACCTGCCCGAGGTGCTGGGCGCCTTCGAATCGGCCTTGCAGCAGTTGTGCGACGAGCGCGGCATGGCCGGCGCGATGCAGCTGCCGGTGGGCTGAATCGCTCAGGCTGCGTCGGCCAGGAAGGCCGCGACCTGGCGCAGGCTGACGGGCCGGCGCGCCTGCGCCACGGCGGCTGCGGCAACTTGCCGCCAGGAACGATCCGACGTGTGATGGCCGGCGTCCGTCGGATGCAGCTCCAGGCGCAGCAGCGGGCGCCCGGACTGCAGGCGCAGCAGGCCGGCGTTCCACCAGGCCGAGGCGACGCGGCGCCAGGTCTTGCGCGCGCTCCAGACCTGGGCCATGCAGGCCAGCGTCGGCCCCTCCGGCAGCAGCACGATGTGGCGCAGCGTGCAGGTGTACTGCAGCGGCTGCTCGCGCAAGGCCCGCCAGCTGCCCTCGCTGAGCAGCCAGGCGGGGGCGACGAAACCGGCAGGGCGCACCCCCAGCGACTCCAGCCAGCGCCGCCCGGCCCGGAGGCGCCGCCGCGCTTCCTCGTAGGGCAGGGCCGCGAACTCGCCTTCACCCTGCGTGTAGACCCCGCGCCGCAGCTGCTGCCAGGGCCCGCGCCTCGGCATGGGGTCGCGGTGTTCATAGCCGTGCAGCACCAGCTCGTCGCCGGCCTCGGCACGCAGCTGCAGCCAGCGCTCGAAGGCCTCATGCCGCGCGCTGCCGTGATAGCGCGGCACTGTCAGCAGGCTGAGGGGGCGCAGACCCAGCTCGTCCAGGGCATCCACCAGGCCGCGGCACTGCCGCCAGGTCGTTGGCGCGACATCATGGACCACGGCGGCCAGCCAGCGGGGCTCAAGCATGGGCGGTTCCTGCGGCGCGCCGCGCACACCGCGTTCCTGAACAGTGTCCATGCGCGCCTGCCGGCAATCCTCATGCCTCGCGTTCGAAGTGCCGGTGCCGAGCCAGTCCGGCGATGAAGGCGGCGACGGACTCGGCATCGATCTGCAGGGCCGGATCCCGCGGCGCCTCGCATCGATACAGGCCTTGCTGCGGATCGCCGTCAAGCAGCGCTTCGGGAACGCCCGCCGCGCGCAGCAGCTCGATGGCCTCGCCCAGCAGCAGCATGGGCTTGCCGTGGCGGAACTGCTCCCGCACGAAGTCCACCAGCTCCGGCTGACGGTGCAGCGGCGCCGCGTTCCTGCCGGCCTGGTGCCGGTCGATCGCCAGGGCATCGGGCAGCACGGCGGCATCCCACAGCACCGAGGGGGCCGCCTCCAGCGTCACCTCGACCTGCACCGGCTCGTCCTCGATGCCGGCCTGCAAGGCGCCCAGGCGCCGGCCGACGAAGCGCGGCACGGCGCCCGCCGCCAGCAAGGCCGCATGGACGCTGCGCATGCTGGCGCCATCCATGCCCTCGTGGCTGAGCAGCGCCACGCGGCGGCCGGCGGGCGTCCCATTGCCGGGGCGGGACAGCAGGGAGAGCCCGGCCGAGCTGCGCGGCTGCGGATCGTCTTGCCGCTCGTCCGGATGCAGCAGCGCCTGATGCGCCGGCAGCGCCTGTCCGATGCCCGCAGCCACCGCATGGGCCAGGCGTGCGTCGACGCAGGCCAGCTGCGACAGCACGCGCTCGCGGATGGCGCTGACCTGCACCCGCGTCAGCTCGAAGCGAAAGGCCGAGACCAGGTGCATCTGCTCCGCCAGGGTCTGGCTGCGCCAGAACAGGCGCGCCTGGGCATAGTGCTCGGCAAAGCGCTCGGGCTTGCCGCGCAGCTTCTCGCCCCGGACCGGCTCGGGGAAGCTGACGAAGCCTGCGCGGCCGGCCTGGAAAGGGCAGCCGCCGCCCAGCGAATTGGGCTCGTAGGCCACGCGGCCGCGTGCCAGCGTCTGCCGATGCATGCCGTCGCGCTGGTTGTTGTGGACCTGGGTCGTCGCGGTGTTGATCGGGATCTCGTGGAAGTTCGGACCTCCCAGGCGGCTGAGCTGGGTGTCGACATAGGAGTGGATGCGGCCCTGCAGCAGCGGATCGTTGCTGAAGTCGATGCCGGGAATGAGGTGCGCGGCGCAGAAGGCGACCTGCTCCGTCTCCGCGAAGAAATTGTCGGGATTGCGCGTCAGTACCAGCCGGCCGACCGGCTGCAGCGGCACCAGTTCTTCGGGAACGAGCTTGGTCGGGTCCAGTACGTCGAAGCTGAAGCGCTCGGCCTGCGCGTCGCTGAAGACCTGCAGGCCGAGTTCCCATTCGGGATTCAGGCCGGCCTCGATGGCCTCCCACAGATCGCGGCGGTGGAAGTCCGGGTCCGCGCCGGCGATCTTCACCGCCTCGTCCCACAGCAGCGCGTGCGTGCCGGCCGACGGGGTCCAGTGGAACTTGCACAGGCGCGCCTCGCCCTGGGCGTTGACCAGCCTGAAGGTGTGCACGCCAAAGCCCTGCATCATGCGGAAGCTGCGGGGAAGGGCGTGGTCCGACATCAGCCACATCAGCATGTGGGTGGACTCGGGCATCAGCGACACGAAGTCCCAGAAGGTGTCGTGTGCGCTGGAGGCCTGCGGCATCGCGTGATGGGGCTCGGGCTTCAGTGCGTGGACCAGGTCCGGGAACTTCATCGCGTCCTGAATGAAGAACACCGGCATGTTGTTGCCCACCAGGTCCCAGTTGCCCTCCTCGGTGTAGAACTTGACTGCGAAGCCGCGCACGTCGCGCACCGTGTCGGCCGAGCCGCGTTCGCCGGCCACCGTCGAGAACCGCACGAACACCGGCGTGCGCTTGCCGGCGGCAGCAAAGGGCGCCGCCAGGGTCAGGTCTTGCCGCGGGTCATAGCACTCGAAGTAGCCGTGCGCACCAGAGCCGCGCGCGTGGACGACGCGCTCGGGAATGCGTTCATGGTCGAAGTGCGTGATCTTCTCGCGCAGGATGAAGTCTTCCAGCAGGGACGGGCCGTGCAGGCCGGCCTTGAGCGAGCTCTGGTTGTCGGCGATGCGCACGCCCTGGTTGGTCGACAGGGCCTGCCCGCTGGCATCGCTGCGCACGCGATCCAGCGATTCATTGCAGGCGTTGTAGCCGCTCTCAGGCAGGCCCTCACCGACCTTGTGTGAGGCCCGGCCTTCGGTGATCGTGCTGGCCCTGGCCTCTTCCAGCCCCGCTGCCAGCTGTTCGCCGGGCAGGGGGTCGAAGGCCTGGGCGCGTCCGTACTCGGCGGCCTTGAGGCGGTTGGAAGGCATGGCCTGGGCCAAGGCCTGCGTCCCGACCGCGCGGCGCAACAGCTTGAGCTGGGCCTCCGTGTGAACGCCAGGCGCAGCCAGTGGGTCGGCGCTCAGCTGTGCCGGGCCCGACATCGTGCTCATCGCCGAACCCAGGGACTGCACGGCCTGTTCCGAGGCCGAGGCTGGGGCGCGTTCATGGGCGCTCTTCTGGGTGCCTTCTCGGGCGTTTCCGCGGGCGCCATTGGCGCGGCGTGGTGCGGACGCGGCTTGCGGTCGGGTGGCGGCGGTCGAGGGAGATTTTCGGCTGGCCATCAGGGTTCCTTCGCTGGCGTGGGTCAGGCCGGTCCCGTGCCGGCATGCGGCTGCGGCAATCGCCATACCGCGGCATGGCGATTGCCGCAGTCGCTTGTACGCCGCGTGTATGCCGCGTGTGGGGCGCGGTCCCATGAGCGTCCAGCGGCGTGCGGTGCTGCTGAGGGAGTCGACGATGGCGAAGTACGGCAAGAAGGCACAGCAGGAAGTGGCCAAGGCCCTGCATGAGGAAAAGCGCGGCAAGCTCAAGAGCGGACGCAGCGGCAAGACGGTGACCGACCCCAAGCAGGCGATCGCCATTGGCCTCTCGCGCGCACGCAAGGCGGGGGCCAAGGTCCCGGACCCGCCCCAGCGGGACTGAGCTGGACCGAGCGGGGTCCGCAGCTCGCAGCACCAGCACCAGGGCGATGGCGGGCAGCTCAGCGCCCCCGTGCCGCCGGCGGCTGCAAGGCCGCTCAGCCGGCCTGCTCCCGCAGCAGGATCTCGACGCGGCGGTTGCGCTCGCGACCCTGCGCGGTGTCATTGCCGGCCAGCGGCTCGCGCGAGCCGCGGCCGGCCACCGTCATCTGCGCCAGCGGGACGCCGCGCGCGGCGAGGTAGTCACGCACCGTCTCTGCGCGCTGCAGCGACAAGGGCTGGTTGACGGCGTCGCCGCCGCTGCTGTCCGTGTGTCCGACGATCTGGACCTGCACGCCGGTGTCGAGCTCGCGGGCGAACTGGTCCAGCACGGGCCGCATGGCCGGCCGCAGCTCGGCGCGTCCCACGTCGAAGGACAGGTCGCCAGGCACATGGATGCGCAGCAGGTTGTCGTGGGTGCGGCTGACTTCCACGCCGGTGCCGGCGCTGGCCTGCTCCAGGGCACGCTGCTTGGCTTCCATGCGGCGCGACCAGACATGGCCGGCCACCGCGCCGAGGGCACCGCCGATCACCGCACCCGTGCCGGCCCTGCCGCCGGCGACCGAACCCACCACGGCACCCGTGGCGGCGCCCACCGCTGCGCCGGTGGCGGTGCGGCGGTCGCGCTCGTCCATCGAGGCGCAGCCGCTGGCGGCCCACAGCGCTGCGAGCAGGAGGCATCGATTGAAGAGGGTTTCATGGCAAGGCTTGTGCATGGCTTTGCTCCTGTCTGTGAGGCAATGAATGGGAAAAGCAGGGGAGGAATATGGGAGGGGGAAAAAGGGCCCGGATCGCGTGACCCGGGCCAAATGGGCGCCCGGAGGCACCCTTGGGAGGTGAGTTGCTGCTCCTCTTGCATGTCTTGTTCCAGGGGCGCCCGGGTGCGGCGCCTACCGGCCCGCCCAGGCCCCGCTGCGGGGGATGGGCGGTTCCGATGTCCGCCAGCAGCAATCGCCGTGCCGGGGCTGCCTGGGCGTGGCGCTAGACGGCACCCTGGTTGAGCATGCGCAGCTCGGGCTTGAGCAGCAGGAAATGCCCGATCACCAGCGCGTCCAGCGGCGTGCTGACGAAGGCCTCCAGCGCATGGCGAGGCGTGCAGACGGTGGGTTGCCCGCGCACGTTGAAGGAGGTGTTGATCAGCACCGGAACGCCGGTGCGCCGGCCGAAGGCGTGCAGCAAGGCGTGGAACAGCGGATGGTCGTCCGGGCTGACCGTCTGGACCCGCGCACTCTGGTCGGTATGGCAGGCCGCGGGAATCTGCTCGCGCCGTCCTGGCCGCAGGCGGTGGACGAACATCATGAAGGGCGACTCGCCGCCGCCGGCAGGCGCTGGTTCGAACCAGTCCGCAAAGAGCTCCACCGGGACGGCAGGGGCCACCGGACGAAAGTCCTCGCGGTCCTTCAGCTCATTGAGCCGTGCCTGCATGGCCGGGTCCATGGGCGAGGCCAGGATGGAGCGGGCGCCCAGGGCGCGCGGACCGAACTCCATGCGGCCCTGGAACCAGCCGATCACGCGATTGGCGGCCAGCAGCTCGGCCGTGCGCTCGGCCACGTCGTCCAGGCGCTCATAGGACAGCCGCGCCCACCGCAGCAGGGCCTCGATCTCCGGGTCTTCGTAGGCTGGCCCCAGATAGACATGCGCCATCTGCCAGCGCCGCGGCGCCAGCGGGTAGACGGGGCCGTTGGTGCTCGGGTCGGCGGCGGGCGAGCGATCCAGCGCGGCATCGGCCGCGTCGCGCACCAGGCGCTCCCGTGCATCGACCCACAGCGCGGCGCCCAGCGCTGTGCCGGCGTCGCCGGCGGCCGGCTGCACCCAGATGCGCTCGAAGAGGCTGCTGTCGCGCAGCCGCGCGTTCATCACGCAGTTCAGCGCCACGCCGCCGGCCAGGACCAAGTGGCGTTCACCGCTGGCTTCGCGCAGCCAGCGGGCCAGCTGCAGCACGGTGTCTTCCAGCAGGTCCTGCAGCGAGGCCGCCAGGTCCAGCTGGCGTTCATCGAGCCGGGCGCCCGGCGTGCGCGCGGGGCCGAAGGCCTGCGCCATGTCCAGCGGCGTCAGCTGGAACTGGCCCTGCTCGCCCGTCTGCAGGTGCTCGCGCAGCAGGGCGGCGTAGCGTGGGGTGCCCAGGGCGGCCAGGGCCATGACCTTGTATTCGTCGCTGGCGTGCAGGAAGCCCAGGTGGGCGGTCACGCGTTCATAGAGCAGGCCCAGGGAATGCGGAACCCGCACCTCGCCCAGCACGCTGTAGCGCTGCTCCCGGTAGCGGCCATAGCTGGTGCTCGCGCGCTCACCGCGTCCGTCCAGCGTCATCACCGCGCAGCGCTCGAAGGGGGAGGCCAGAAAGGCGCTGGCCTGGTGGCACAGGTGATGGGCGACGAAGTGCCATTCATAGGGAGCCTGGTCGTGGCGCACGCCGGCAAAGCGCCGCCGCAGATGGTAGGGAACAGCGTCTACCAGCAGCCGCGGCGCGCAACTCACGTAGGTGGCGAACAGCGGATCCCAGGGGCTCTCCCAATCGCCCTTGTCGCTGGCCGAAGGCTGCAGTGGCAGCACGAAACAGCGCTCGTGCGTGTCGCCCTCCTCCACGAACAGCCGGGGGTTGAAGCTGTAGGCCACATGATCCACATCGGCCAGGGTGATGCCGGCTTCGCCCAGGCAGTAGTCGACGGCATGCCAGGGCAGTTCCCAGGCGGTGAAGGGCAGGGGGCGCTTGCCGTGCTTGACGCGCGTGAAGCGCTCCTCCTCGGCTGCGGCGACCAGCTTGCCGTCACGCACCAGGGCCGCGGCAGGGTCGTGGAAGCAGGCATTCAGTCCCAGGGTGATCATGCGCAGGTCCTGTGGTGTCGTGGCCGGGCGCAGGGCAATCGATATGCCCTGGCCTTGCGCGGCCGTGGCCGTCTTGTCGGCCGCCCTTGGGGAGCGGCGTAAATCCTGCCGCAAGCTTGTCCGGCAGCCGTTGGGCCGGCGTCGCTGGGGCTGCGTCGGCGCGGGCATGGGGGCTGCCCAGCCCCGGTCCAGGGCGCATGCCGATGCAAGGACGCCGATGAAGGACGGTAGGGACGATCTGGCAGCAGCGCGGTCCGCTGAACCGGACCTCGGCTCCGCCATGGTCTGCACGAGCCGCGCGAGGGTGCCGCGCCGAGTGGAGCCGGGGCGATGCTGACGCAGTTGCTGTTGATGCTGGGCCTCGTGCTGCTGGTCCTGGCGCTGTGGGAACGCCTGCTGCGCCGGCTGCCCTTGACGGCGGCCTTGGTGTATTTGCTCGTGGGTTGGCTGGCGGGATGGCTGCTGGGCGCGCCCTCGGCGGCACTGGGGGCGGGCAAGGCGGCTTTGCTGCGGCTGGCAGCCGAGCTGGCGCTGCTGATGTCGTTGTTCGCGGTTGGCCTGCGCCTGCGCGTCAGACCCAATCTGCGCAGCTGGACGATGGCCTTGCTGATGGCCGGCCCTGGCGTGGTGCTGGCCATCGGCTTGGGCAGCCTCGCTGCGGTTCTGCTGCTGGGGCTGCCCTGGGCGGCCGCCTTGCTGCTGGCCAGCATTCTGGCGCCCACCGATCCGGTGTTGGCCTCGGAGGTGCAAGTCCGTTCCGAGGCGGACCGCGATGCGCTGCGACAGTCCCTGACGGCCGAAGGAGCGCTGAACGACAGCAGCGTGGCGCCTGCGGTGATGTTGGCGCTGGGTCTGTCGGGCCTGCATGAGCTGGGCGTCGGTGGCCCGCTGGGCAGCCTGCACTGGTGGTGGAACGATCTGCTGTGGCCCATGGGCGGCGGTGCCTTGCTCGGCCTGGGGCTGGGCGGGCTGCTCAGCCGGCTGCTGCATTTGCGGCATGCGCAGGGCGAGCGGCTGCTGCGCGACGAGCTGCTCTATGTCGGCGTGGTGTCGCTGGCCTGTGGCCTGGCGCGCGCCACGGAAACCTCGGCCTTCCTGCTGGTCTTCTGCGCCGGTGTGGTCCTGCTGCAGTCGGTGCGCGGCGAGGCCGCTGGGGGCGCCGAGTCCGCCGGGGGGGCCGTGGCCATCGAGTCCGCCGTGGCGTCGCTGCCTGAGCGATGCCATGCCTTCGGCGCGCGGGTCGAGCGCCTGGTGGAAGCCGTGTCGGTGCTGGCGCTGGGCCTGGCGCTGCACAGCGTGTACGTCACGGCCTGGACCCTGGCCTTTGCGCTGGTCATGGTCCTGGTGGTGCGACCGCTGTCGGTGCTGCTGGTGCTGCCTGCCGGGGCCCTGCAGCCAGGCCAGCGCTGGCTGCTGGCCTGGTTCGGCATTCGCGGACTGGGCTCGCTGTTCTACCTTTGCCTTGCCCTGGAACAGGGCTTGGGAAATCCCACGGCCGAGTCCCTGATCGCAGCCACGCTGCTGAGCGTCGCCCTGTCCATCGTGCTGCACGGCGTGTCGGTCACGCCGATGATGCATGCGTACCGGCAGCGCCGTGGCCGTGGTGGGTCTTGAGTGGGCCGGCGCCTCAGCGGGCACGCCCGCGCCGGACGAGGTTGACGATGGCCAGCAGGATCACCGCGCCCAGCAGAGACACCAGCAGCGCGGCGAAGCTGAAGACGCCCTGGTTGATCGTCGGGATGCCCAGGACAGGCGTGATGAAGATGCCGGCGATGGCCGCGCCGACGATGCCGACGACGATGTTCAGCAAGATGCCCTGCTGCCCGTCGGTCCGCATCAGCAGGCTGGCGATCCAGCCGATCAGGCCGCCGATGACGAGCAATACGATGAGATTGACCATGTGAAGGCTCCTTCTGTTCGGCCCAACGGGGCCAGGCCAGTGGACGCGGCAATCCTTGTGCCACCGCCTGGTCGACACGGCAGCGCGTTCAGCGCCGGCCAGGCTTGGCGCAAGGGCGGGGTGGCGGCGGCACCGCGCGCCGGGCGCCCGCGGCCTTGTCGCGGCGCTTCATGCGCTGGACGGCTGCACGTGCAGCCGCTTGAACTGGCTGAGCGCCTGCGCCACCACCTGGTCCATGTTGTAGTACTTGTAGGTGGCCAGCCGGCCGAGGAAGCTCACGTCCGTCAGCTGTGCCGCCTCGGCTTCGTAGCGCCGGTACAGGGCGGTGTTATCGGCCCGCGGCACCGGGTAGTAGGGGTCGCCCTGGGATCGCGGGTACTCGTAGACCAGGGCCGTTGCGCGATGCACCTGACCGGTCAGATGCTTGAACTCGGTCACCCGCGTGTAGGCGCAGTCGTTGGGGTAGTTGATGGTGGCGCAGGGCTGCTGGTGCTCGCGCTGGCTGGGCAGCTCTTGCGTCAAGTGCTCGAAGTGCAGGCTGCGGTAGGGCAGACGCCCGAAGCAGTGGTCGAAGAAGCTGTCGATGGGGCCGGTGTAGATCATGTGGCGCCAGGGAATGCAGTGCACGATCTCGCGGTAGTCGGTATTGAGCATCAGCTGGATGCGCGGGTGCGACAGCAGGGCCTGGAACAGCCGCGCGTAGCCGTGCAGCGGCATGGCCTGGTAGGTGTCGGTGAAGTAGCGATCGTCGCGGTTGGTCCGCACGGGAACGCGCGCGGTGACGCTGGCGTCCAGTTCGGCGGGGTCCAGATCCCACTGCTTGCGCGTGTAGCCGCGGAAGAACTTGTTGTAGAGCTCTCGGCCGATGCGCGACACCACGACGTCTTCCGAGCTTCGCACCGGGCTGAGCTTCTCGGCACGCTGCGCAAAGAAGTCCTCCAGCTCGGCGCTGCTGAGCTGCAGGCCATAGAGGTGGTTCACGGTGTCGAGATTGATGGGCAGGGGCAGCAGCTGGCCGTCGACGCTGGCCCGCACCCGGTGCTCATAGGGACGCCAGCGGGTGAACTGCGAGAGGTAGTCGAACACCTCCGCCGAATTGGTGTGGAAGATGTGCGGCCCGTAGGGATGGATGAGCAGACCGTCGGCGTTGTAGTGGTCCCAGGCGTTGCCTCCCGGGTGCGCTCGGCGGTCCACCAGCAGCACGCGCTGCCCGGCCTGGCTGGCCAGGCGCTCGGCCATCACGCTGCCGGCAAAGCCGGCGCCGACGATCAGGTAGTCGAAGCCTGGCGCGCTGCCGGGCGAGGTGGGGAAGCGTTGCTTGTATCCATGCATGCGAGGTCTCTTGCAAGCGCCGTGCCTGCTCCTCGCGGCGTTTCCCGTGTGAACGACAGCGTTGCCGGCATCCGTGGGCATGGCGCTTGCCGCAATGACGGCAGGCCCGCCCGGCGTGGCGCGCCCGTTCGTGGGTGCGCGGCAGTGAAGGCGTGCGCGCTGAGGCCTTGCCCCCGGGGCGTTGACATCTTGCCCTGATGCCTGGCCTTGACGCCCTGCCTTGTTCGCGTGCCGTTTCGCCTCCCTTTTCAACTCGTGAGATCAGCCATGGCCACTTCTGCTTCGCAAGTCCCGGCGCCGTCCTCCGGCGCTTCCACCCCCGCCGAGTCTCCCGGGCAGCCGCCCGCGGGCGTGTTCCCGGGCGACGATCTGCTCAGCAAGGGCGAGGAGGGCGGGCAGCCGCAGCCGCCGCCGGTCGAGCCAAAACAGGCGGCAGCGGACGCTTCGGAGCAAGACTTGGGCACCGAGTGGCTGGAACGCTGGGTCGAGCGTGCCCACGCCGGCATCGACCGTCTGGCCGAGCTTGCCGCGCCGCGCCTTCAGCGTCTGCAAGACGGCGTGGGCGCGACCGGCGACTCGCTGCGCCGGCGCGCCGGCCAGGCGCGGGAGGAGGGCGAAGAGTGGGCGCAGAGCCTGCGCTGCACGGTGCGCGAGCATCCGATGACGGCCGTCGCGCTGGCCGCTGCGCTGGGCCTGCTGATCGCGCGGGCGAGCCGCTGAGGGCGCTCTGCCGGCACGCGGGGACGCGGACCGCTGCCGCCGTTCGGCGCGGCCCGCGGCACCGTCGTCCCGGTGCTGCGGCTGCTGCTCTTGCGCCGGCGCGTCGGCGCCACGCCCGTCCTTGACCTCCGTGTCGCGAGCAAGCGCTGGGCGCAGGTCCGAACTCAGGATCGAACGCCGCTCGATGAATGCGCTCAGCAGCCCAGGCCAGTCCAGCTTGGCTTTCGCCAACTGTGGGAACATCTCGCGCTCTTCCTCCTTCACGTGATGCAGCATGTATTCGCACAGCACGGTGAAGCGGGCGTCGCGCTCGGCGGCCTCTGAATCGCTTGATTCCAGGCGGTGCTGCGGGTTCCGCAGTGAGTCCATCAGCACGCGAAGCATCTCGTGCTCCACCTCGGCTTCCTCGACCAGCGCGGGCGCAGCGATCGCGTCCTTGGCGGCCGGGTACAGCAGCTCCTCTTCCAGCCGAGCATGCAGGCGCAGCTCGTCGAGCACCTGGTCCACCAGCTCGCGGCGCAGCGCCGCGTCTTCGCGCGCATCCAGCTTGCGGTATCTGGCATAGGCCTTCTTGACGCGTTGATGATCGTCCTTGAGCTGGGCGAGCAGCTCGCTGCGCGCCTTCGCACGGATTCGATTGATGGTCCTGGATTTCGTTTGGGGCAGGGGCATGAGCGGCTCCGTGAGCTAGGTGACGCCGGCAAGGCAATCCCCGTGCCGGCGCGCTTGCAGCTGACCGTGGCGTGACGGAAGCAGGCCGCGGATGGCTCGGGGAACGGGTGGGGACGGGCCTGCGAGAGCGCTGGGCGCGGCGCTTGCCGTGGCTTGCCAGGCACCACGCATTGAAGGTGCCGCTTTCGCCGCGGCCCTTGCGCTGCGGCAGTTTCCAGCATCCCTCCAAGGAGAAACACACCATGGCCGCTTCCCCCATCCCTGATGTCACGGCGCTGTTCCCGGACCGCGAGAGCGCGGAGCTGGCGTACCAGAAGGCCGTGGACCGCGGCTACCGCCGTGAGGACGTCAATGTGCTGATGACGGAGGAAACGCGCCACCGGCTCTTTCCGCCCTCGACCGTGCAAAGCACCGAGCTGGGCTCCAAGGCGGCGGAAGGCACGGGCCTGGGCGCCAGCATCGGCGGTGCGCTGGGCGCCATTGCGGCGGCGATTGCGGCTGCCGGCACCACCCTGGCCATTCCCGGCCTGGGGCTGGTGGTCGCCGGTCCGCTGGCCGCCGCGGTGGCCGGTGCCGGACTTGGGGGCACGGCCGGCGGTCTGGTGGGCGCGCTGATCGGCTGGAGCATCCCGGAAGAGCGCGTCAAGAGCTACGAATCCGGCTTGCGCGAGGGCGGCATCCTGCTGAGCCTGCAGCCGCGCAGCGAGGAAGACGCCCGCTACATCGAGGCTCAGTGGCAGGCGATCAAGGGGCGGCGTGTGGCGATCTAGCGGCGGTTCAGGCAAGGGGTGCCCCGGCGCCGTGCATGGGAACGGGTACGCCGGCCGGGGCGGGCTGCGAGCGCTCGGGCCGGCCCGGCAGGGAGATCAAGCGCAGCGTGGCCTCCACGCCGGCCGGGTCCCGCACGGCGAAGTCGCCCAGCGAGATCACACCCACCAGTTGCTGGGCCTCGTCAAGCACCAGCAGCCGCCGGATCTGCACCCGCGCCATTTCGCCCAGCACTTTGTCGACCTCGACATTGCAGCGGCAGACGCGCACCTTGCTGCTCATGACTTCGCCGACCAGGGTGGCCGTCGGGTCTTGGCCGGCGGCCACCGAGCGCACGGCGATGTCGCGGTCGGTGATGATGCCCAGCAGCACCGGCCCCTCGCATACCGGCAGCGCGCCGACATTGAACTCATCCATCAGCTGCGCAGCGCGCTGCAGCGTCGCCCGCGGGGGGACGGTGATGGGATCGGGCGTCATGATGTCGGCGGCCAGTGTCATGCTTGCTCCTGTGGGGCGTCGAGGCCCTTGGCAACGCAGGCAGCAAGGCCCGTTCCCGCTGCAGCGCTCCTGCAGTGCACGCCACCCCTACCGCGCCCGGCACGGTACCCTTTCCGAGAATGACGGCCCGACCGGCAGGGCAGCGCGGCGCCGCGTGCGGCCGTTTTTGCAGCAGCTATTGCCGCGCATGCCGTTGCTGGTGCCCAGGGGCGAGGCCAGGGGCAGGCACGTCGATTGCGGGTGCGGGTCGATGGATGGAGCTGGATCGTCAACCCTTGCTGCGCCGCAGATGCTGAGCGAGCTCTGGCGCTTCTTGCGGCCATGGCGCTGGCGCGTGCTGCTGGCCCTGGTCCTGCTGCTGTTGTCCAAGCTGGCGGCGGTGGGCGTGCCGGCCCTGCTCAAGGCCATCGTCGATCGGCTGACGCCTGCGCCGCGCACGCTCGGCGCAGGCCTCATGCTGCCGGTCTGGCTGCTGATCGCCTACGCGACCCTGCGCTATGCCGCCACCCTCTGCACCGAGTTGCGCGACCTGGTCTTTGCCCGCGTCGGCAAACAGGTCGTGGGCGACTACGCGGAGCGGGCCTTTGCCCATCTGCTGGCCTTGAGTCCGCGCTTTCATTCAAGGCGGCAGACCGGCAGCCTGCTGCGCGAGGTGGAGCGCGGAACCGATGGATTGGGCTATCTGCTGGGCGCGGGGGTGTTCACGGTGCTCCCGACCGCGGTGGAGTTCGCGGCGGTGCTGGGGGTGCTGAGCCTCGGCTATGGCCGACGCTTCCTGTGGATCATCGGCGCCACCATGCTGGCCTATGCGCTGTGGACGGGCTGGAAGACGCGGGAGCGCGTCGAGAGCCAGCGCGTGATGAACGAGCACGACAGCCATGCCCGCGGCCTCTTGCTGGACACGCTGCTGAACCACGAGGCGGTTCGCGCCCACGGACGGGAGGCGGACGAGCAGCAGCGCTACCGCGCCGTGCTGTCGCAATGGGTGGAGGGCGCGGTGCGCAGCCAGCGTCGGCTGTCGACGCTGCACCTCGGGCAGGCGGCGCTGATCGCCCTGGGCGTGGGCGGCGCCATGCTGGTCGCCGGCCGCGACACGGTGAGCGGGCTCATGGGCATCGGTGACCTGGTGCTGGTCAACGCCTACCTGATCCAGGTCTTCCTGCCGCTGAACACGCTGGGCTTCGTGTTCCGCGAGACGCGCGACGCCCTGCTCAACACCGAGCGCCTGTTCACGCTGCTGCGCCAGCGCGTCGAGATCCGCGACGCGCCGCAGGCCAGGCCGCTGCAGCTGGACGACATGACGGTGCGGTTCGAGCACCTCGAATTCGGCTATGAGCCGCAGCGCCGCGTGGTGCAAGACCTGTCGCTGGAGATCCCGCATGGGCAGCGCTTTGCCATCGTGGGCGGCAGCGGATCGGGCAAGTCCACGCTGGCGCGGCTGCTGATGCGCATGTATGAGCCCGACGCGGGGCGGATCACCATCGGGGGCCAGGCCCTGTGCGAGGTGACGCTCAAGAGCCTGCGCGAAGCCGTCGGCATCGTGCCGCAGGAGCCCATGCTCTTCAATGACAGCATTGCCTACAACATCGCCTATGGGCGGCCCGGCGCCGCGCGCGAGGACATCGTGGCCGCCGCGCGGCTGGCGCAGGCGGACGAGTTCATCCAGCTCCTGCCCGAAGGCTACGACACGGTGGTGGGCGAGCGCGGCGCGCGCTTGTCCGGCGGAGAGAAGCAGCGCATCGCCATTGCGCGGGCGCTGCTGAAGAACCCACCCATCATGGTGCTGGACGAAGCCACCTCGGCGCTGGACACGCGCGCCGAACGCGCGATACAGACGGCGCTCGAGCAGGCGGCGCGGGACCGAACGGCGCTGATCATCGCGCACCGCCTCTCCACCATCGTGCACGCGGACCAGATCGTCGTGATGGACCGCGGGCGCATCGTCGAGCAGGGGCGGCACGAGGCCCTGCTGGAGCGCGCCGGGCTCTATGCGCAGCTGTGGGAGCTGCAGCGAAAGCAGGAGCATGCGCAGACCCTGGCTCGACGGCTGAGCCAGCATCCGGTCAATCTGGCCGGACAGCTGATCCTCACGCTGGACGGCCTGCACGAGCATTTGTCGGCCCAGGAAATCGAGCTCTTCACCAGCCTGGACATGGCCGTGGCCAACGTGCAGGGCGACGCCGGCCGCATTGCGCGCATCGTGCAGCTGCTGTGCGCACTGGCCCTGCATGGCGCGACCGGCGGGCGCATGGAGGCCCGGCTGTCGCGCGAGGGCTTGTTCAGCCGCCTGCGGGTGGCTTATCACGGGCGGCAGGAGCCCGCATCGTCCGGCGCGCCGGACACGCTGGAACTCCGCACCCTCGCGAGTGAAGCGGGCGGGCGACTGACGGTGCAGCGCGAGGTGGCGCAGGACATGCTGCTGGTCCAGGTGGAGTTTCCCCTGCCCGTGCTGGCACCGCCGGCGATGGCAGCGGCGGACGCTTCTTCAAGTGCCGCGAATGCCGTGGCAGCGCGCGGCGGTGTTGCGGCGCATGCCTTCGATGCCGGGCGCGGCCTGGCCGGTGTGCGGCTGATGTGCGTCGATGATGACGAGGACGCGCTGGCTTCGCTGACGGCCCTGCTGGAGGCCGAAGGCGCGCGGGTCGAGCCGCTGTCCTCGGGGCGCGAGGCCCTGCGGCGCCTGGCTGCGCGTGAGGTGGCCGACTGGCCCGATGTGCTGATCTGCGATATCGCCCTCGGCGACGGCAATGAGGACGGCGGTGGGGACGACGGTGGGGACGGCCACGCGGTCGCCCGCCGCATCCGCGCGCTGGAGGCGCAGCGAAAGCTGCCGCTCGCACGCCGCCTGCCCGCCGTGGCCCTGACGGGCATGGCCCAGCCGGAAGACCGGATGCGCGCACTGGCCGCAGGCTTTCAGCGCCATCTCGCCAAGCCCGTGCAGCCGGCTGATTTGCTGCGCGTGCTGCGGCAACTGAGCCGCCGGCCTGCTTGAACGGAGGACCCTGCCGTGACCCCCATGAACCACAGCTTCTCGGAACTGTTTGCCCAGCTGGGCCTGCCCAACCATCCTGAGGAAATCCGCCACTTCATCTGGCAGCACTCGCCGCTGGACCCACAGCTGCGCATCGAAGAAGCCCCGTTCTGGACGCCCGCCCAGGCCTGCCTGCTGCGCGAGGAGCTGGCCGCCAATGCCGACTGGGCGCAACTGGTCGACCAGCTCAATGCGGCCCTGCGTACGGCGTATGTGCGGGGGCAGCCGGACATCCCGGGGCTCTAGGGTGGCCAGGGCGCGCAGGCCCTCCTGGGCGGCCAAGGCCGCCGGAGCGTCGCGGCTCAGCCCTGCAGCAGCTTGTTCACCAGCTCGGGGGTCGTGGCGGCCTGGTACTTCTTCATCAGCCGCGCGCGGTAGACGTCCACCGTGCGCGGGCTGATTTCCAGCCGCCGGCCAATCAGCTTGCTGGTCAGCCCCTCGATCAGCAGCGCGGCGATCTCGCGCTCGCGCGGCGTCAGGTCACCCGTGATGCGGCGATGGGCCGACAGGTCCTCGAAGCTCCAGATGCCCTGGGCATGCGGCTCTTCAGGCCGCAGCGCGCGGCCGGCCACATGGCACCAGAACAGCTCACCGGCCAACGGGCCGCCGACGCGCTTCATCACGCGGTCATCGGCGTAGTAGCCCCGGGCGTCCAGGCTGGCGGCAATGCGCTCGCCCATGCGCTCGAACTCGTCGGGGCTGGGGTAGAGCAGGGCGAAGCTCTGGCCGATGATCTGCTCGCGGCTGGCGCCGAAGATGGACAGGGCCTGCTCGTTGCAGTCGCGGATGAGCCGGCGTTCGGACAGCACCAGGCCCACGGGCGCCTGGTGGAAGGCAGTGCGGTAGTCGAGGTTCACGGCGGGCGCCTCAGAGCAGGGCGTAGGTGGTGGTGGCCTGCACTGCCAGCCTGTCCTGCTCGTCCAGGATGTCGATGTTGCCGAAGGCCAGGCTCTTGCCGCTGCGCAGCACCCGGGCCTGCACGATGGCATGGCTGCCGCTCAGGGGGCGCAGGAAGCTGGTCTGCAGCTGCACGGTGGTCATGGGCCGGAACTCGCCCAGCTGCGTCATCAGCGCCAGCACCATGGCGGTATCGGCGGCGGCCATGGCCGCCTGCCCGCAGAGGACGCCGCCTACGTGGATGATGTCCGGCGTGATGGGCAGGCGCAGCCGGACCAGGCCCGCCTCGCTCGCCACCACCGTCAGCCCCATCTGCACAATCCAGGGGGCAAAGAGGCCAGGCATGGCGGCCTGCAGTTGGCTGGGGGTCATGCGCTGGTCCTCGAGTGGTGATAATTGATTCTACGTAATGCATTACGTAGTACGCTACTCCCGCTTGTGCCGCCCCAGGTCGGCTGGCGCGGGACAGCCCCCTTAGGAGAACCCGATGAACAAGCTTTATCCCAGCGCCGCCGCGGCCTTGGACGGCATCGTCAAGGACGGCCAGTTGATGGCCGTGGGCGGTTTCGGCCTGTGCGGCATTCCCGAGGCCTTGATCGCTGCGCTGCGCGACAGCGGCGTCAAGAACCTCACCGTCATCTCCAACAATGCCGGGGTCGACGGCTTCGGCCTGGGCCAGCTGCTGGAGACCCGGCAGATCCGGAAGATGATCTCCAGCTACGTGGGTGAGAACAAGGAGTTCGAACGCCAGTACCTGGCCGGCGAGCTGGAGCTTGAGTTCACGCCGCAGGGCACGCTGGCCGAGAAGCTGCGCGCCGGCGGCGCCGGCATCCCGGCTTTCTTCACCCGCACCGGCGTGGGCACCATCGTGGCCGAGGGCAAGGAGCTGCGCGAGTTCGACGGTCACACCTATGTGATGGAGCGCGCCCTGGTGCCCGAGGTGTCCCTGGTCAAGGCGCACATCGCCGACAAGAGCGGCAACCTCGTGTTCCGCCGCACGGCGCGCAACTTCAACCCGGCCGCCGCCATGGCCGGCAAGATCACCGTGGTGGAGGTGGAGCAGGTCGTGGAGATCGGCGCACTGGACCCGGACGCCATCCATCTCCCGGGCATCTACGTGCACCGCATCGTGCACAACCCCCATCCCGAGAAGCGCATCGAGAAGCGCACGACCCGTCCTGCTTGAGGAGACGAACATGCCTTGGACCCAAGACCAGATGGCGGCCCGCGCCGCCCAGGAACTGCAAGACGGCTTCTACGTGAACCTCGGCATCGGCATTCCGACGCTGGTGGCCAACCATGTGCCCTCGCACATGGACGTCTGGCTGCAAAGCGAGAACGGCATGCTGGGCATCGGCCCCTTCCCGACCGAGGACGAAGTCGACGCCGACCTGATCAACGCCGGCAAGCAGACCGTCACCACCATTGCCGGCTCGTCCATCTTTGGCAGCCATGACTCCTTCGCCATGATCCGCGGCGGCAAGATCAACCTGTCCATCCTCGGCGCCATGCAGGTCACGGCCCGGGGCGACCTGGCCAACTGGATGATTCCAGGCAAGATGGTCAAAGGCATGGGCGGCGCCATGGACCTGGTGGCTGGCGTCAAGCGCGTGATCGTGCTGATGGAGCATGTCGCCCGCAAGAAGGACGGCAGCGAGGACCTCAAGATCCTGCCCGAATGCACGCTGCCGTTGACCGGCAAGGGCGTGGTCAACCGCATCATCACCGACCTGGCCGTGATGGACGTGACGCCCGAGGGCCTGAAGCTCGTCGAACTGGCCGAAGGCGTGACGCGCGAGTTCGTGCAGAGCAAGACCGGGGTGCCCCTGATCTGATCGGGCGGCACCGCCACTGCAGGGCTTCGGCCCTGCATCCACTGGAAGCCGGCCTTTGCGCCGGCTTTTGGCATTTGGTGGCGGCGTTCGCGCGAGCAGATCGCACTTGCGCCGGGGCTTGGGTCACCCCGCGACGGCGGGCTCTCCAGGCCCTCGCCCCAGCCGCGTGCGCTTGAACCTTGCCTGCGGCGAGTACGGCTCCGAGCCATCGCCTTTTGCCCGAAGTGTCCGTTCCGGGCGCGTCGGGCCCTTGAGCTTTAGCGTCCCTGCCGAAGAAATAGGCCTTTGCTCATTACTTCGTGACGCCTCAAGCCCCGACCGCCAGAGCAAGGAACGGCGCGGGCTGGCGGGGTGTTTGGGCTGACCGGTCCAGGGCTCGGAACCAGCCCAGGTAGCTGGCCAGGTGCGAACTGGCCACGCCCTTGAACCGTCGCATCCAGTGCTTGAGCCGACTGTGGTACGCGTTGGCGTTCTGGATGTGCCAGGCGCCCTGCACCCGCGGTGCCCTTGGAGATGTTCAGCGGGTGATGCTCGACGCCCAGGTGTCGCGCTGCCGCCCCGAGAGCCCCGCCGCAGTCCGTGCACAGCACGGCATCCGGCGCCAGCATTGGCGCGAGCGCCTCGATGGTATGGCGCTTGTCGGCCCGCTCCAGGATGAAGTCGGCCGTGGCGCGCGAGCGGTCCCGCACCACCAGCACCGGCTCCTGCTCGTCGGACAGCCCGCGCTTGGCCGCCCTGCCCCCACGATGCCGCGCTTGGCGCGAGCACACCGACTGCGCCTTGCTGGAGCGCAGGAAGTAGGTCTCGTCCGCTTCGACGACGCCTTGAAGCACCTGTGCCTTCACATCCCGGGCCAACTGCTGGAAACGGTGGCGCCAGCGGAAGGCCGTGCTGGGCGCCACATCCAGGGCGTCTGCCGCTCGGTGCACGCTCAAGCCCTGGCGCAACGCCTCGGCCTGGCGCTCCCATTTGCCCTTGTGCCGCAACCGGGCCAGCGGCGTCGACGTCAGGGCATTGAAGGTCCTGGCGCAGGCGCGGCACTTGTAGCGCTGCATACCACTGGCGTGCCCATTGCGAACCACGCGCTCGTCCTGGCAATGGGGGCAGCTCGGCGGGCGCGATTGCAGTGTGTGCACCACCTGCGCCGCCTCATCGGCGCTGCTCAGGGCACGCACCAGCGCCTGCCGCTGCCTGGTCGTCAGCCTGGTCGCCTCGGCCAGCATCCTCTGGAGTTCTCGGCTGCGCATCTCTGACTCCCGTTACCCCTGGGGCCTTTCGAGCCAGTATCCCTTCTGGGTGACTCATCAGATGAGTCATCACGAAGCAGTGCGCAAAGAGCCTTAATCTGCGGCACCAAGACTCGCCGACGATGAAGTTGCACGAGCTGCTGTACTGGGCCGAGATCGCGCACAAGCTCAAGGGTCTGTACAAGCGCGAGATATGAAAATCGTCTGGCATGGGGTCGGGCAGGCTCCAGTCTGAAATGCAACACCTTGCCAACCGGTAAGGAGCAAGGAAGACGACGAGATACCACTACTGTGTCGGGCCTGAAATGATCCAAGGTGGCTTGGTTCGGCACCCACCTTGAATGGCCGCACAGGACGCCCCGGTCCGCCGCCATCGAGGCTGCGCAGTGGTGCAGTCGCCAGGTAAAGAAGCGTCAAGACGATGCCGACTTGTCAGCCTTGCAAGCGCCTGTCAACGTTGGCAAGCGGATCGGCAGCGCAAGAGCCATCGTTAACGAATGCTTGCGAATTGGACACTCTAATTCGCAATGCGGACAAGGCAATGGCCTAGGCTGCGCGGAATCCACGACCCGTCCTGCAGCCTGGAGCACGACATGCCCGTCTCAGATGTCTCAGCCATTGCCGACGCCGATCCCGCCGCCCTTGCGCCTGAGGCGCCGCCGCCGGGCGCCCCCTACGCACAGCAGCAGGGCGGCGCGCCTTCCCCCAGGCCGTTGGGCGGCCTGACGACGCTCGCGGCCGCCCTGCCGTTGGCGGCCTGCGGCGGTGGCGGCGGGGATGGCGGCTCGGGACCCAGTTCGGCGCCTACGCCTGCACCGGTGCCGGCGCCCGTCCCGCCGCCGCCGCCCGCCCCGCCCACCGATGCCGAGGCCGCGCGCTTCCTCAACCAGGCCGGTTTTTGCGCCACGGCCGAAGGCATAGCCGCGGTGAAGGCTCAGGGCTATGCCGCCTGGCTGGACGCCGAGTTCGCCAAGCCGCTGAGCCAGAGCCACTACGACTGGATGATCGCCAAGGGCTATGGCGCGGTGGATTTCCGCAATGACTTCCGCGGCGTGGACAACACGATCTGGCGCAAGCTGATCAGCTCGCCCGACACCTTGCGCCAGCGCGTGGTGCTGGCCCTGAGCGAGATCTTCGTGGTCTCCATGGCCGGCATTCCGGTGGCCTGGCGCGGCATGGCCGTGGCGAGCTACCTGGACATGCTGGAAGCCAAGGCCTTCAGCAGCTACCGGGAGCTGCTGGAAGGCGTGACGCTGTCCAATGCCATGGGCGTCTACCTGAACATGCGCGGCAACCAGAAGGAAGATCCCAAGACCGGTCGCGTGCCGGACGAGAACTATGCCCGCGAGCTGATGCAGCTCTTCAGCATCGGCCTGTACCAGCTCAAGTTGGACGGCACGCTCCAGCTCAGCGGCGGCAAGCCCGTCGAGACCTACAAGCAGGCCAATATCACCGATCTGGCCCGGGTGCTGACCGGCTGGGACTTCGACGGCGCCAATGCCACCGACCCCAGCTACATGCGCAAGCCCATGGTCAACAACCCGGCGCGCTTCTCCGCCGGGGCCAAGAAGGTGCTGGACGTGGACATCCCCGCCAGCGCCGACGGCCCGGCCGCCTTGAAAATCGTGCTGGACACCCTGGCCAACCATGCCAACACGGCGCCCTTCATCTCGCGTCAGCTGATCCAGCGCCTGGTCGGTTCCAACCCCAGCCCCGCCTATGTGCAGCGCGTGGCCACGGTCTTCAACAATAACGGCCAAGGCCAGCGTGGCGACATGAAGGCCGTGCTCAAGGCCATCCTGCTTGACAGCGAGGCGCGTTCGCCCGGCGGCGGCCTGGACGTCGGCAAGCTGCGCGAGCCCGTGCTGCGCTTCGTGCAATGGGCACGTCTGGCCGGGCTCAGCTCGCCCACCGAGTTGTGGAATGTGGGCGACCTCAGCAACCCGGCCAACCGGCTGGGCCAGAGCCCCCTGCGCAGCCCCTCGGTCTTCAATTTCTTCCGGCCCGGCTATGTACCGCCCAACTCGGTGCTGGGCGACAACAAGGTCACGGCGCCCGAGTTTCAGTTGCTCAATGAAAGTACGGTGGCCGGCTACCTGAACTTCATGCAGAGCGTGATCGCCAACGGCATCGGCGAGCTCAAGCCGGTCTACACCGCCTTCGATGCCCTGGCCCTGGACCCGCCCAAGCTGCTTGCCCAACTGGCCCTGCTGCTGGCTGGTGATGCGGTGAGCGGCAACACCTTGTCCGTCATCGCCAATGCCGTGGGCGCCATTGCCGCCAGCAATGTGGCCAATGACGCCGGGCGTCTCAACCGCGTGCGTGCCGCCATCCTGATGCTGATGGCCTGCCCCGAGTACCTGGTCCAGAAGTGAGGAGCACCGCCATGCACATCAACAAGCTGCCCCAGCTGCAACGCCGCGAGTTCCTGCGCCGGGCCTCGGCCCTGGGCCTGGCCGGCACGGCGGCGCCCTTCGCCCTCAATCTGGCGGCTCTGGGCGAGGCCGCCGCGCAGACCGCCGGCAATGACTACAAGGCCCTGGTCTGCGTCTTCCTCTATGGCGGCAACGACTACGGCAACACCCTGGTGCCCTACGACACTGCCAACTACGGTGCCTACGCCACCATCCGCGGCAGCATCGCCACCCCGCGCGACCAGTTGGCCGCAACCGCGCTGACGCCGCGCGTGGCCCTGCCCGATGGCCGCCAGATGGCGTTGGCGCCGCAGTTGGGCCGGCTCAAGAGCCTGTTCGACGTGGGCCGCCTGGGCATCCAGCTCAACGTGGGCACGCTGATCCAGCCGACCACGCTGGCGCAGTACAAGGCACAGAGCGTGCCCTTGCCGCCCAAGCTCTTTTCCCACAACGACCAGCAAAGCGTCTGGCAGGCCTCCAGCCCGGAAGGCGCGGTCACCGGCTGGGGCGGGCGCATGGGGGACCGCTTCCTGGCGGGCAATGGCAACGCAACCTTCACCTGCATCAACGCCTCGGGCAATGCGGTGTTCATGTCCGGCCAGCAGGCGGTGCAGTACCAGGTGGCGAGCAACGGCGCCGTGGCGGTCAATGCCGTGACCAAACCCCTGTATGGCTCCCAGGCCTGCGCGGACGCCCTGCGCAGCCTGATCACCGCGCCGCGCAGCCACTGGATGGAGCAAGAGCTGAACCGTGTGGTGTCGCGCTCGATTTCGGCCCAGACCATCGTGGCCGGGGCGCTGAACAGCCTGCCTCCGCTGACCACCGTCTTCGATCCCGCCAACAACCTGGCTCAGCAGCTGCAGATCGTGGCCCGGCTGATCGGCGCGCGCACCAGCCTGGGGGTGAAGCGCCAGGTGTTTTTCGTGTCCATGGGCGGCTTTGACCTGCACGACTTCCTGCCCAACCAACACCCCGGCCTGCTGACTGCGGTCAATGATGCGCTGGGGGCCTTCTACGACGCGACGGTGGAGCTGGGCATCGCGGACGCGGTGACCACCTTCACCGCCTCGGACTTCGGCCGCACGCTCAGCAGCAACGGCGACGGCTCCGATCACGGCTGGGGCAGCCACCACTTCGTGATGGGCGGCGCCGTCAAGGGCGGACGCTTCTGGGGCCAACTGCCCTCGGTCTCGGTCAACGGTCCGGACGACGTCGGCCAGGGGCGCCTGCTGCCCACCACCGCGGTCGACCAACTGGGCGCCACACTGGCCGGCTGGATGGGCGTGAGCGCCACCGAGCTGCCCACGGTGCTGCCGCAGATCGGCAACTACACGGTCAAGGATTTGGGTTATTTCGTTTGAGGATGGCGGCAGGGCGAGGGCGGCCTACACTGGCCGCTCTTCGTCGACACCCGAGCTCGCCATGACCTTGACCCGACTGCTCCCCACACTGACCCCCACCACCTGGGCGCTGCGCCGGCGGGCCCTGCTGCTGGCGCTGGGGTCAGGTCTTGCCGCTGCATTGGCGGGCTGCGCCCAGGCCCCTTCGCAGCCTGCCGCGGCAAGCCAGCTCCAGGCGCAGCCCGAGAGTGAAAGCGGCTGGGAAGACAAGCCGGGCTGGCTGCTGCAGCACGAGGGCGTGGCCGCCGCCCACCCGCTGGCGGTGGACGCTGGCGTGGCCATGCTGCGGGCCGGCGGCAATGCAGTGGACGCCGCCATTGCCGTGCAGATGGTGCTGACCCTGGTCGAGCCGCAAAGCAGCGGTATCGGCGGCGGCGCTTTCCTCATGCTCTGGGACGGCCAGCGCCTGCGCGCCTTTGACGGCCGCGAGACCGCGCCCGCCGCGGCGGACGACAAGCTCTTCCTGCTGCCAGACGGCAAGCCCATGAGCTTCATGCAGGCCGTGGTGGGCGGGCGCAGCGTCGGCACGCCGGGCCTGCTGCGCATGCTGGCCCAGGCCCATGCGGCCGAGGGGCGCCTGCCCTGGGCGAAGCTCTTCGAACCCGCCATCCACCTCAGCGAGCAGGGTTTTGCGGTCAGTGCGCGCTTCCAGAAGCTGCTGGCCGAGGACGAGTTCCTGCGCAAGGACCCCGTGGCCGCCCGCTATTTCTATGACGTCGAGGGGCGGCCCTGGCCGCGGGGTCATGTCTTGCGCAACCCGGCGCTGGCCGAGGTCTTGCGCCGCATCGCCCGCGAAGGGGCCGAGGCCTTCTACCGCGGCGGCATTGCCGAGGACATGATCCGGCGCGTGCGCAGCCACCCCACCAACCCCGGCCTGCTCAGTCTGGCCGACCTGCAGGCCTACCGCCCCAGGGAGCGCGAACCCCTGTGCACGGACTGGAGCGGGCAGGGCCGCCAGCCCTGGCGCATCTGCGGCTTTCCGCCGCCGTCCTCTGGCCACCTGACCCTCATGCAGATGCTGGGCATGCTGCCGAGTGTGCCGGCGGCCCAGGCCCTGCAGTCGGGCAAGCCGGGGGCGGACTGGCTGCACCGCTACACCGAGATCGCGCGCCTGGCTTTTGCCGACCGCAACCAGTACATCGCGGACCCCGACTTCGTGCCGGCCCCCGGCGGACGCTGGGACACCCTGCTGGCGCCCGATTACCTGCGCCAGCGCGCCAGCCTGGTGGGCGAGCGCAGCATGGGGCAGGCCCAGCCCGGCCAGCCGGTGGCGCAGCGCAGCGCCTATGCGCCCATGGCTGCGCAGCCGGAGTACGGCACCAGCCACATCAGCGTGGTGGACCGCGAGGGCCGCGCCATCGCCATGACCACTACCATCGAGGCCGTGTTCGGCTCGCGCCTGATGAGCGACGGCGGCACGGGCCTCACGGGCGGCTTCCTGCTCAACAACGAGCTGACCGATTTCTCGCTCGCGCCGCAAGACGCGCTAGGCAGGCCGGTGGCCAACCGCGTGGAGCCGGGCAAGCGCCCGCGCTCCAGCATGAGCCCCAGCCTGGTCTTCAACCCGCAGGATGGCCGGCTGATGATGAGCCTGGGCAGCCCTGGCGGGCAGGGCATCATCCATTACGTCGCCAAGAGCCTGGTCGGCATGCAGGACTGGGGGCTGAACCTGCAACAGTCCTTTGCCCTGCCCAATTTCGCCAGCTTCAACGGGCCGACGGTGCTGGAGGCCGGGCAGTTCCCGGCCGAGACCGTGGAGGCACTGAAGGCGCGCGGGCACGCCGTCCAGCAGCGCGACATGACCAGTGGTTTGCACGGCTTGCAGCGCCAGGGCTCCGGCTGGTTTGGCGCGGCGGATCCACGCCGGGAAGGCGTGGCGCGAGGGGATTGAGCCGATTCGCCGCGGATCACGGGCGAGGCGGCCGCGGTGGAAGGTCGCCGTCGTCTGCTTTCTCGCGGAGCTGCTGCCGCCGCTCGTGGTGCTGGCTTTGACCAGGTCCTGGTCTACTGCGGCCCTGACGGCAGCCGTATGGCTTGGCGCGCTGTCGCTGTGCTTGTGGCAGTGGCAGTGGCAGTGGCAGTGGCAGTGGCAGTGGCAGTGGCAGCCACTTGCGGGTCAGGATGCGCGACCACATTCGCGGTGAACGGCCGCCGGGCAGCGGATCGCAGAGGTCGGTTCGAACGCCCTCGCTCGCCTGACGCTTCAGCGCAGGCGCTGGCGCTGGCGCTGGCGCTGGCGCTGGCGCTGGCGCGGGACGGGCCGGGCCGGGCGGCGCAGGCCAGGTCAGGCCAGGCCGGCAAGCGACCTCAACCTGCCAGCGACCGAATCTGCCGCAGCAGCGAGGGGCCCTTGCCCGTCAGCTGCTGGCTGATGAGTGCCTTCAAGGGCGGCAGGTGGGCAGCGCCCTGCAGCACCCCCTGGCGCAAGGCGCGGGCCAGGGGGCGCTCATCGGTGAAGAGCTTCACCACGGCATTGGTGCCCAGGTAGATGGAGCGGGTGGCGCGGCGGTGCTCGCGCTCGAAGCGCTCCAGCGCCACGGCATCCCCCAGGTCGCAGCCCGCGCGGTGTCGGCGGGCCTGTTGCAGCTCGCGAGCCAGGGCCTGCACGCCATAGAGGCCGAAGTTGTAGCCATGGGCGGTGACCGGGTGCATGCCCACCGCGGCGTCGCCGATCAGCGTGAAGCGCCGGGCCACGAAGCGCCGGGCATAGGTCGCGACCAAGGGATAGAAATGGCGGGGCCCGGCCAGCCGCAGGGCGCCCAGCCTGTCCTGGCTGTGGGTCTGTACCCAGTCCAGGAAGGCGGTGTCATCCATGTCCAGCAGGCCCTGAGCCTCGTCGGCATTGACGGTGAGCACCAAGGAGGCCAGATGCTCCTGCAAAGGCAGCCAGGCCATGGTGTGGCCGTGATGGAAGCACTCCAGCGCGGTGTGCTGATGCGGCTTCTCATGATGCATGCGGCACAGGATCACGCTGCGGCCGAAGTCCAGCATGTCGGCGCCAATGCCGGCCAGGCGGCGGCTGGCGGAAAAGCGGCTGTCGGCGGCGATCACCAGTGGGGCGCTGAGGCGCTCGCCGTGCTCCAGCAGTACCTCGGCCGCGCGCCCGCCCTGGGCCAGCAGCTGGAGCTTCTGCACGCGCGTCCCGCAGCGCAGGGTGATGCGGTCCTGGCGTTTTTGCACGCCCTGGTAGGCCACCTGACGCAAGCAGTGGTTGGGCACGAGGTGGCCCAGCCGGTCAGTGCCCTGGCCTTCCGGTGTGAAGCCCAGGAAGCGGGCGTCCTGGCCATTGAAGACCTGGGCCGCCTTGAGCGGCGAAATGGCCTCCGGGGGCAGGTCTTGCCAGGCGCCCAGCTGCTGCAGGATGGCCATGCCGCGGTGGGTGAGGGCGATCTCGCGGCCGTCTTCCTGCGGGTCGGCGATGGCGGCCAGCGGCGCCTGCTCCAGCACCGTCGAGGTAATGCCGATGTCGGCCAGCGCTGCGGCCATGGAAAGGCCGGCCGGGCCGGCGCCGATGATCAGGACGGAGTCTGCGGGGGGCGGAGTCTGCACGATGCGTGAGGGCGCGAGGCCGGCATTGAAGGCGCGAGCAGGGTAGCCGAGCCCGGCGGCGGGGCGCTTGATCCTGATCAGCGCGGCGCCAGGCCTCGCCCGAATAAGCAAAGCCCCGGCCGGTGACGCGGGCGGGGCTTGCGGGACAGCACGTGGCCGAGGCTCAGCGCTCGCGCAGCAGGGTGCGCAGGCTCCAGGCTGCGGCCAGGGCCTGCGTCAGAAAGAGCAAGCCGCTCCAGACCTCGTAAGGCAGGCCCAGCAGCCGGTAGGCGGCCGCCTCGTTGCAGCCCGCGGTGGCCATGAAGACCGAAGGCAGGCTTTCATCCAGGTGCAGGGCCATCACCAGCTGGTCGGCAAAGGTCATGTTGCAGCTGGCGGACTGGGCGGCCACCTCATGCTGCCAGACGGCAGCCGCGAGACCGGCCAGCGCCAGGCCGGTCACCAGCAGCAGGCTCAGCAGGCGCGCCGGTGGCCAGCGTCCGAGCAGCCAGCCCAGCCCGGCCACCATCCCAAGCAGCAGGAACACCCCGCGCTGCAGCACGCACCAGGGGCAGGGCCGCACATCGAAGAAGTGCTGGGCCACCAGCGCCATGGCCAGCGAGGCAAAGCTGCTGAGGCAGATCAAGGCCAGCACGCGGCTTGGCCAAGGAGAAGGGCGGCGGAACATCAGGCCAGCACTTCGGCGACGAGGTCGATCTCCACGCAGGCGCCCATGGGGTTCTGGGCCACGCCGAAGGCACTGCGCGCATGCTTGCCGTTCTCGCCGAAGACTTCGGCCAGCAGCTCGGAGCAGCCGTTGGTGACCAGGTGCTGTTCGGTGAACGTGGGAGCGCTGTTGACCAGGCTCATCAGCTTGACGATGCGCACCTTGTTCAGGTCACCCACGGCGGCATGCAGGGTGCCCATCAGGTCGACGGCGATGTTGCGTGCGGCCTGCTTGCCCATGGCGGTGTCCACGTCCTTGCCCAACTGCCCTGCCCAGACCGCGCCGTCCTTCTTGGCCAGGTGGCCGGACAGGAAGAGCAGATTGCCGCTGCGCACGAAGGGGACATAAGCGGCCACCGGCACGGCCAGCGGCGGCAAGGTGATGCCCAGGGCGTTCAGGCGGTCATACACAGAGTTGGGGGTGCTCATGGCGGCTCTCGCAGGGGATTGGTGAAAAACTGGCCGGCATCCTACACCCGCGACAGGAATGCCGGCCATGCTCACGCCCGCCGCCTTCATGCTGGGCTGGCTGCTGGGCCTGGCGCTGCTGCACCAGCTCGGCCGGCTGCCGGCCGCGCACTGGTCCTGGCTGATGCTGGGCGGCGGCGCCCTGCTGGTGCCGGCTCTGCTGCGCTGGCAGGCGCCAGCCTGGGCGCGGGCCAGCCTTTGGCTGGGCATTGCCTGCCTGCTGGGCCTGGGAAGCGGCTGCCTGCGTGCCGAGCAGCGCCTGCAGGCGCGCATGGCGCCAGTGCTGGAGGGGCGGGACCTCGAGGTCCAGGCCGAGGTGCAGGGGCTGCCCCAGCCCGTGCAGGGTTTCGCAGGCCAGCCGGGTTGGCGCCTGGTGCTGAAGCTGCAAGCCCTGCCGGGTCAGGTCTTGCCCGCAGGGGCGCCGCAGCAGGTGCTGGCCCTGGGCTATCCGCTGGCAGGCCAGGCGGCCTGGCGGGCCTGCGAACGGTGGCAGCTGCGCCTGCGCCTGCAGCGCGCCCCGGGCCTGGCCAATCCCCATGGCTTCGACCAGGCCTTGTGGATGCTGGAGCAAGACCTGCAGGCGCGGGCGCAGATCCGTCCGGCCCCACAGCAGCGCATGGCGCCGGCTCCCTGGCATTGCCTGGCGCACTGGCGCGAGGCCTGGCGTGAGCGGCTGCAGCGTGAGCTGGGCGCAGGCAGCGCCGCCGGCCTGCTGGCAGCGCTGGCGCTGGGCGACCAGGCCGCGATCCCTGCCGCCGACTGGCAGGTCTACCGCGATACCGGCGTCGCGCACCTGGTGGCCATCAGCGGCCTGCACATCACCATGTTCGCCTGGGCGGCATCGGCGCTGGTCTCGGCCCTGTGGCGGCGCAGCGAGCACCTGTGTCTGGCATGGCCGGCGCCGCGGGCCGGCGCCTGGATGGGCGTGCTCGCGGCGGCGGCCTATGCCGCCTTCGCCGGCTGGGGCGTGCCGGCGCAGCGCACCGTGTGGATGCTGCTGGGCCTGGCGTGGATGCGGCAGAGCGCCTGGCGCTGGCCCTGGCCGCTGTGTCTGCTGGCCGCAGCCTGTCTTGTGTGTCTGCTGGACCCCTGGGCCAGCTGCCAGGCCGGCTTCTGGCTCAGCTTCGGCGCCGTGGGCTTGCTGATGAGCCAGGGCGAGGGCTCGCACCGGCCCGGCTGGCGGGCCTGGATGGCGGCGTCCTTGCGCGAGCAGGGGGTGGTCACGCTGGGCCTGGCGCCGCTGACCCTGATCCTGTTCCAGCAGCTCTCGCTGGTGGGCCTGCTGGCAAACCTGCTGGCCATTCCGCTGGTGAGCTTCGTCATCACGCCGCTGGCGCTGCTGGGCATCGCGGTGCCCCTGTTGTGGCACTGGGGGGCCTGGCTGGCCGGGCATTGGCTGGGCTGGATGTCCGTCATGGCCGCCTGGCCAGCGGCAGTGCTGAGCCTGCCGGTTGCGCCGCCGTGGGCACAGGCCGCCGGTCTGCTGGGCGCGGCCCTGTTGGTCCTGCCGCTGCCGCGCTCCCTGCGGCTGGCGGGGTTGCCCATGCTGCTGGGGCTGTTGTGGCCGGTGGTCCCGCAACCACCGCCCGGTCGCTTCGAGCTGCTGGCGGCGGACGTGGGCCAGGGCACGGCGGTGCTGGTCCGAACCCGGACGCATCGCATGCTCTACGACGCCGGGCCGCGCTGGGGCAGCGGGGCCGATGCCGGCCAGCGCGTGCTGCTGCCGCTGTTGCGCGCCCTGGGCTGGACGCCGCTGGACCTGCTGATGCTGAGCCACCAGGATCTGGACCACGTGGGCGGCGCACCCGTGCTGCTGCGCCAGTTGCAGCCGCCGCTCGTGCGCAGCAGCCTGCCCGACGGCCACGTTCTGCTGGCCGGCCAGGCGCATGAACCCTGCGAGCGCGGCCAGCACTGGGAATGGGACGGCGTGCGTTTCGAGATCCTGCATCCGGGGCCCTTGTCGGCGGCACCGCCGCGGACCCGTGCCGCAGCCCGTCCCAACCATCGCTCCTGCGTGCTGCGGATCTCGGACGCGGGTGGCCACAGCGCCCTGCTGACCGGCGATGTCGAAGCGCCGGACGAAGAGGCCCTGCTGCAGGAGGGTCAGGTCTTGCGCAGCGAGGTGCTGCTGCTGCCGCACCATGGCAGCCGGACTTCCTCGACGCCGGCCTTCATCGCCGCGGTCGCGCCGCGCCTGGCCCTGGCGCAGGCCGGCTACCGCAACCGCTTCGGTCATCCCCATCCGGAGGTGCTGGACCGCTACCGTGCGGCGGCCGTCCCGGTCTGGCAGAGCGCGGGCTGCGGTGCCTGGCGCTGGCTCAGTGGCGATCCAGGGCCGAGCTGCGAGCGTGAGCGTGACCCACGCTACTGGCAGGATGCCGGCCTGGCTTCGCAAGCCGTGCCGCCAGCGGAGCCGGGCCTTGATGAGCCGTGATGCCGGCACTCAGTTGGCGCGCAGTTGGCGCGCAGTTGACGCTCAGTCGGCACTCAGTCGGCGCCGGCGCGCCGCATCTGGCCCAGCCTGCGCCCCAGGCTGATCACCGCCATCGCGTAATAGGCGGACTGGTTGTAGCGGGTCAGCACGTAGAAGTTCTCGGTGCCGGCGACGTAGACCGGCGCCGCGTCGCCCATCTGCAGCTCGACCAAGGCCAGCTTGCCGGTATGCTCCTGGCCGGCCTCGGACAGCTGCGCCCCCAGCGCCTGCATCTGCGCCGGGGTGAAGCTGGGCCGCACGTCCGGGGCCAGCAGCTGGGCGCGCTCCGCCGTGCCGGTGGGGGCGGCTACGGTGTAGTCGGTGGGGAGGGCGCGCTGCCAGCCGTGCTGTGCCAGGAAGTTGGCGATGGAGCCGATGGCGTCTGCAGGGCTGTTGATCAGGTCGGCTCGGCCGTCGCCGTCGAAGTCCACCGCATGGCGCATCCAGCTGCCGGGCATGAACTGGCCCAGGCCCATGGCGCCGGCATAGGAGCCTTTGAGCGTCAGCGGATCCAGGCCGTTGCGCTGGCACAGCAGCAGGAACTGGTGCAGTTCCTCTCGGAAAAAGGGGCTGCGGTCGCTGCGGCCGGTGGGGAAGTCGAAGCTGAGGGTGGCCAGGGCATCCAGGATGCGGAAGCCGCCCATGATGCGGCCGTAGAAAGTCTCCACGCCGATGATGCCCATCACGATCTCGGCCGGCACGCCGTAGCGCTCCTCGGCGCGGGCCAGGGCCTCAGCATTGGTCTCCCAGAAGACCAGGCCGGCCTGCAGCCGGCGCGGTTCCACGAAGCGGTCCCGGTAGGCCATCCAGTCCTTGGCCGCGCCTGCGGGCGGCGGCATGATCAGGCGTTGCACGCTGGGCAGGATGCGGGCCTGGGCCAGCAGGGCGGCGATCTGCTCGGGGGGCTGGTTCAGCGAGGCCGCGTGTTCGGCGGCGAAGTCCAGCACGGCTGTCGTTTGGCCGAGGGCAGGTGCTTTGGCATCGGCGCTGCTGGGGGCGGTTCCCCCCTTGGCGTGTCGGGCGGGCTGAGCCTTGCTCGGTTTCGCGGGCTTGGCGGTCTTTCGAGCGGCGCCAGCCGCCTTGCGCCCCGCAGCGGGCTTGCTGGCGGCAGTCGCGGGCGGCACGGCGGAGGGAGCGGTCACCGGGGCGCTAGCCTGCGCGAGACAGGTGGGCATGCCCAGCAACAGGCCGGCGGACAGGAGGCTCAGGGCGATGAGCGGGCGGGGCAGGGCAGGCAGAAGCAGCAAGATGGGCGATGCCGCGGCGGGCGGCGCAAAGGCAGATGCGGGGGCCAGAGCATACGGGATGTCAGCGCTGCGGGGCGCTGTGCAAGGTGTTCATGCCTCCCGTGCCGAGCCCGAGCCAGGCCCATCACGGCGCAGCAGGGCCAGGGTGTCCTGGAACCAGGCCTGGGCCTGGGCATGCTGCTCGGCCAGGTCCTGCAGGTCCCGCACATAGCTGAGACGCTCCAGGCGCCGGCAGACCTCGGGCGGCAGGTCGCGGGCCAGGTAGCGCGGGCCGAAGCCGCGGCGCGCCGGGCAGTGCAGCAAGCGCAGCGCCTCCAACAGGGGGCGCACCGTCATGGCCTGGTAGAAGTGCAGGGCCTCGACGGCGCGACCGCGCAGCCGCTCCTTGGTGGGGATGTGCTGAAACATCTCGAAGGCCGTGGCCAGCACGGGAATGCGGGCGCGGGCCGCGGCCAGATCCTGCTCGAGATCGAGGTGGGATTCGTGCAGCACGCCGGTCCTGTCATGCCAGACCCGGCCGTGGCCGTGCAGCTCCACCTCCCGGAACAGCAGGGGGTCGCTGCGGCGGATCAGCACCAGGTCCACCACCAGGAACTCGCTGCAGTCGCGCAGCCGGTAAAAGCGCTGGCAGTAGCCGGCGGTGCCGGTCACCTCATGCAGCAGGGCGATGGGCGACAGGGCTGCCAGCGCCCGCTCGACGGCGGTGAACACGGTCTCGACGGCCGCGTCGGCCACGACCAGCACGGCATCGATGTCCGAGAGCTCGTCGCGGTAGCTGAAGGCGGCGCTGCCGCCCTCCCAGGCGGCGTCCACGTCCGGGTGGGCGGCCAGGGCCTGCTGCAGGGCCTCGATCAGTTGGGTGCGGGTGAGGGGCGTCATGCGCCGCGATTGTGCGGCGAGCCTCCGCGCCGCGCCATCGGTCATGTCTGTCCCGCCTCAGTAGTGCTCGTTGAAGGCGAAGATGGGCTTGCGGGACTTCCACAGGCCCTGGGTGAAGTCCGGGAAGGGCAGGGTCTTGAAGCCTTCGGCGATGGACTGCTCGGACAGCGGCGTGATCGCGCTCCAGGCCACGGCGTCGTAGATGTCGATGGGCATGGGCGCCTGCGCCTTCAGCGCCTCGACGAAGGCATGGACGACAAAGAAGTCCATGCCGCCATGACCCGCCCCTTCGGCCTGGGCCGCGTACTTCTTCCACAAGGGATGGTCGTAGCGGTCCTGGTAGGCCTGGAAGTCCTCCCATTGATGGGGCGGGCTCCTGCCTTCGATGTGGATCGAGCGGTTGAGGTCCATCCACAGACCATCGGTGCCCTGCACGCGAAAGCCCAGCGAGTAGGGGCGGGGCAGGGAGGTGTCGTGCTGCAGCAGGATGGTCTCGCCGTTCTCGCAGGCCAGGGTGGTGGTGACCACATCACCCAGCTTGAAGCGCGCGCTGGCGCTGGGGTGCTCGGCCGGGGCCTTCATCTTGCGGTTCACATAGTCCTGCAGTCCGCGGGCCTTGCTGGCGAAGCTGTTGAGGTGCGTGAAGCGGTTGCCGCGGTGGATGTTGGCGAACATCGCGCAGGGGCCGATGCCGTGGCTCGGGTACAGCTCGCCATTGCGCTGCACCGAATGCTGGGTGCGCCAGCGCGCCTCGGACCAGCCGCGGGTGCCGAACTCCACGCCGCTGCCATAGGGCCGGGCCGGGTCGCCGCTGTTGAACTTCACTGCGCGCAGGTCGTGCTGGTAGCCACCTTGCAGGTGCACCAGCTCGCCGAAGAGGCCGGCGCGCACCATCTGCAGCACGGCCATCACATCACGCCGGTAGCAGACGTTTTCCAGCAGCATGTAGGGCGTGCCGGTGCGCAGCTGGGTGTTGAGTACGTCCCAGTGGTCCTGCAGGCTGATGCCGGCCACCACCTCGCAGCCCACGGGCACGCGGGCCTCCATCGCGGCGATGGCCATGGGGGCGTGCCACTCCCAGGGCGTGGCGATGATCACGCCGTCGAGCGGTTTGAGGGCCAGCAGGCGCTGGTAGGCCTGGGTGTCGCCGTCCTCGCCGAAGACCTGCGGCCGCGGCCGGCCCGCCTTGTCGACCTGGGTCAGCGCCTTTTGAAGCATCAGGGGCTCAATGTCGCACAGGGCCGCCAGTTCCACGTCCGGCCGGCGCAGCAGCTCCCGCAGCAAGACCTGACCCCGCATCCCCGTGCCAATCATGCCAAGGCGCAGGCTTTCGCGGCCGGCATGGGCCAGCCGGGGCAGGCCCGCGGCCAGGCCCAGCGCGGCGGTGGACTGGAGGAAATGGCGTCGTTTGATGATGGCGCGGTGCATGGGCGAAGGCTTGAACGAGGGTGAGGAATCCGCTGTGGCGTCTCCCATGATGGCGGCAGCACCACTGCGACGGCAAGGCGGCATTCCCGCACGTCGGCAACGAGTCTGCAATGAAAACGGGGCTCCCGGCGGGAGCCCCGATGCATGTGGGACCGGTTTACTTGGCGACCTCGGCCGGCGGCACCGGCTGGCCTTCCTTTTCCGTCGTGCGGTCAAACACCAGGCTCTTGCCGAACTGCAACTGCACCCAGGTCGGGTAGGTGTACGCCGTGCCCTTGTTGTGGTCGATCAAGGCGCCGATGCCGCCGCCCAGGATGATGTTGCCGTACATGCCCGAGTTGGCGCGCGACACCGCGCGCGCGGTGGCGTCGGGGTTGCTGGGGTGCTTGCACAGGATGTCCAGATCCTTGCCGGAGCGACGAATTTGGGTCGTGTCACCCGATTTCACGCTGAAGCTGCCGTAGTCGTTGGTCAGCTTGCAGTCCGCGCCAGCGATCACTTCGCCGCTCTCGGTCTTGGTTTCCACCTTCATCGGGTGGGTGCTGTCGTTCATCACCGAGGCGCAGCCGCTCAGTGCCAGTGCGCCCGCGATGGCGCCGATCATTGCAAGTTTCAAGGTTTCCTCCCAGGACCTTTGCTTATAGGGGGTGGCATTGTAACTAGTTGTTTTGATGACCCCCATGCTGGATATCCCGGGTCTGGTTCGCCTCGCGCAAGGTGGCGCTCGCGGGGTCAGCGCATCCGGCGCAACGCCTGCCGCCATGGGCGGCGCCACGATGCACGTCCGATGGTGGCGCCACTCGAGCCGTAACGCTCCAGATCCCAGTCGCGCAGCAACTCGGCGGCGGCACCAGCGCGCGGTCCGTGACAGACCTCTAGTGCCCGGGCCCATTGGCTGTAGCTGCCGTGCAGGGGCACCGCAACGCCCAGCCTCGCCAGGTCCCGCTGCACCCTCAGCCGCTGGCGCGTCCACGGGTCGTGCGGGCGGCTCTGCCAGGCGTTCCAGGCCAGGGCCAAGCCAAGCGCGGCGGCCATCAGGCCGGCGGCGGCCTGGCCCAGGGCCGTCCAGTCGGGGCTTTCGAAGCCCAGCTTCTGCAGCAGCTGGAACTGCTCCTGGCGCGCATAGCCCAGCACCCATTGCTGCCAGCGGTTGTCCAGGGTCTCCCAGCTGCTGCGCAGGCGTCGCCAGAGGTCCGGGCTGACGGTGTCCAGCATGCTGCCCACCAGGCCGGGCGGCGCCTGCAGGGTCAGACCTTGCTGGACGCGGTTGGGCGCGACGGCCGCGGTGGGGTCGACGCGCACCCAGCCCTGGCCAGCCTGCCAGTACTCGGCCCAGGCATGAGCCTGCGACTGGCGCACCACCCAGAAGCCATCCTGCGGGTCGGGATCGGTGCCCTGGTAGCCGGTGACGACCCGCGCCGGCACGCCCATGGCCCGCAGCATCACGACGAAGGCGCTGGCGAAATGCTCGCAAAAGCCCAGGCGGCGGTCGAACCAGAACTCGTCGATCAGGTGCGGGCCCAGCTCGCCGTAGCGGCCCGGTGCCAGCGTATAGGTGAAGGGCTGCTCGCGCAGGTGCTGGAGCAGGGCCTCGACCAGGGTCGGGTGCAGGGCCGACGCCGGCAGCTCGCCCGCGGCCAGCCGTTCTCGCAGGGCCTGGGCGAACGCTCGACTGCGCGGATTCAGGCCGGCCGGCAGGGCCAGGTAGCGGCGCAGCTCGGCTGCGTGCAAACGCTGAGGCAGGGCCGCGGCGGTACGGGCGTCATGCTGGAATCGCAGCCGGGAGGTCAAGGGCTGGCTGGCACGCCAGACGTGCTCCCGGTCCAGGTCCAGCTTCACGTCGTCCAGGTGCAGCGTTGCGCCTGCACGCCTGGGGTCCTGCTCCAGCACGGGCAGGATGCGGATGCGCAGCGGTTCGAGCGTCATCTCGTAGCGCAGCGCTGGCGCATGGGTCAAGGCTTGTTCCTGCTCGGGCGCCAGGGTCGCTTCGCCCGGCAGCAGGGCCTGGCTGGCCCTCCATCGCTGGCCGTCGAACTCGCTGAGCACGGCGGCGCGGAAATACCACTGGCGCGGGTCGGCACGACCCTCCAGCACGCGCACGCGCAGGGCAATGCTCGGATCGCTGGCGATTTCGCTCATGGCGCCGAACTGCAGCTGGTCCGAAAGGCCGGTGCGGCCAATGCCTTCTGCGGGAATGCCCCACAGCGGCCCGATGCGCGGGAACAGCAGGAACAGCGCTGCCATCACCGGCAGACCCCAGAGCGTGACGCGCGCAGCCTGGCGCGCGGCCAGGGCCAGATGCGGCTGGCCCAGGGGCATCTGTGCCAGCACCAGGGCCGTCAACAGGCCCCAGGTGCAGGCCAGGGTCCAGAGCGCCGTCAGCATCGACTGCGAATAGAGGTAGTGCGTCAGCACCAGGAAGAAGCCCAGGAAGAACACCACGAAGGCGTCGCGCCGGGCGCGCAGCTCCAGGGTCTTGAGCCCCATCAAAAGCACGAGCAGCGTGATGCCGGGCTCGCGTCCCAGCATGGTGCGGAACTGCAGCCAGTTCAGCAGCACCGCCACGGCCAGCACCGCGGCCAGGGTCCAGCGGCTGGGCAGTGGTCGGTTGCCGGCGGCCAGCCAGGCGCGCCAGCCCAGCACCAGGGCGGCCAACGCCAGGCACCAGCCCGGCAGATGGCCCGCATGCGGCGCCAGAGTCGCGGCGACGAGGCCCAGCAGGAAGTAAGTGTCCCGCGCCTCACGCCCGGGGGCACGCCAGCGGGCGGGCGGCCAGGGCCAGGTCTTGCCTGCGCTGTCGGCTTGCGACGTCATGCCGGGTGCTCCTGAGGGCTGCCATGCAGCGCCAGGGCGCGCAGGCAGGCTTGCAAATGCTTGTCACCGCTGTCGGGGGCCAGGCGCTGGCCGGGCGTGTGCAGGCCGTAGCGCAGGCCTTGCGCCTGTGCCTGGCGCGCCCAGGCGCACAGGCGCGAGAGCCGGGCCTCTTCGTCCAGCCCCGCCGTGTCCTCCCAGCGCAGCCACAGCTCCTGCCCCTGCGGGGTCTGGCGCTCGCGCACCCACCATTGGGGCGGCGCATCTCCCTGCGGCAGTGCCTTCTTCCAGTGGATGTCTCTGGGACGGTCGCCGCGCTGGTAGGGGCGCAGGCCCTGGACTTCATCACCGCCGCGTCCGGCAGACGCAAGGAGGGGCAGACGCCGCCCGTCGCCGCTGCCCGCGGGGAACGGTGGGGGCAGGGCTTCGGGGCGGGGATAGACCAGCAGGGTGCTGGCCGGCCGCCAGTAGCTCCAGGCGCGGAACAGGCCGAGCGGGAAGCGGGTTTCCAGCCGCAGCGTAGGCAGGGCATGCAGGCCGCGAGGCAGGGCGGGCAGGGCGACTTGCACCTGGGCGTGGCCCTGGGCCGGCACGTCGGCCCAGGCGCTGCCGCTCATGGGGTCGGCCTTGAGGAACTGGCGCCATTCCCGGCGGTCCACGCCCAGGGCGATGCCAAAGCGCGCCGCGCCCCGATTGTGCAGGCGCAGCAGCAGCGTGGCCTCGGCGCCTGCATCCACCGGCGCGGGCGGGCGCAGGTCCAGGTCCAGGCCGCGCAGGTTCGCATGCGTGGCCAGCATGGAGGCCAGGCCGGCACCGGCCAGCAGAAAGCTCAGGGCAAAGCCCAGGCTGAGCTGCTCATTGATCGAGGCCACCAGCAGCACGGTGAGCGTGGCGCAGAAGAACAGGCCCGGCCGGGTGGGCAGGATGTAGAGATTGCGCTGGGTCAGGCGGTGGGTGTCGGCGCGCGGATGGCGGGCGCTCCACCATTGCTGCCAGCGGCTGGCGGGCGAGGCCATGGCGGGTCAGGGCAGGGCCACGGCTTCCAGCATCGCCCGCACCTGCTCGGCGGCGCCGCGACCGCTGCCGGGCCGCGGGCGCAGGCGATGGGCGATGGTCTGCGCGAGGATGCTTTGCAGATCGTCGGGGGTGACGTGGTCGCGGCCCCGCTGCAGCGCACGGGCGCGGGCGGCGCGCAGCAGGGCCAGGCCTGCGCGCGGCGAGAGTCCGTCGCTGAACCATTGGCCCGAGCGCGTGGCGCCCAGCAGGGCCTGCAGGTAGTCCAGCAGCGCAGGCGCGGCGTGGACCTGTGGGATGCGGGCCTGGATGGCCAGCAGTTCCTCCGGCTGCATCAGCGACTTCAGGTGGCGGATGGCCTCGCGGCTGTCCTGGCCCAGCAGCATCTCGCGCTCCGCGGCGCGGTCGGGCAGGCCCAGGCTGATGCGCATCAGGAAGCGGTCCAGCTGCGATTCCGGCAACGGGTGGGTGCCCAGTTGCTCACTGGGATTCTGGGTGGCGATCACGAAGAAGGGCCGGGGCAGGGCGTGGGTCTGGCCGTCGGCCGTGACCTGGTGCTCCTCCATGGCCTCCAGCAGCGCGCTCTGCGTCTTGGGGCCGGCGCGGTTGATCTCGTCGGCCAGCAGCACCTGCGCAAAGACGGGGCCGGGGTGGAACTGCCAGCCGCCGCGTTCGCGCTCGTAGAGGCTCACGCCCAGCAGGTCCGAGGGCAGCAGGTCGGCGGTGAACTGGACGCGCGAATAGCGCAGGCCCAGCGAGACGGCGAGCGTGTGCGCCAGGGTGGTCTTGCCCACGCCGGGCAGATCCTCGATCAGCAGGTGACCGCCTGCCATGAGGCAGGTCAGGCAATCCTCGATCTGCGAGGGCTTGCCCCGGATGATCGTGCTAATCTGGCGCGACAGGGCCTCGAACCGGCGGGCGATGCTGGCGGGGGATAGGTCTTGCATAGGCCATGCACCATAACGCAAATGCGCGTCGACGGTGCGCAAGCCGTATAAGCGTTCCCGGAGACAGTGCCCGCGATGTCCACCGCCTTCCTCAGTCACCCCGACTGCCGCCGCCATGACATGGGCGCCGGCCACCCCGAATGCCCGCAGCGCCTGGACGCCATCGAGGACTGGCTGATTGCCAGCGGGCTGGACATCGCGCTCGCGCGCCATGAGGCGCCGCTGGCCGAGATCACGGACGTCGAGCTGGCCCATACCCATGGCTACGTCGCCGAGATCCGCGATGTGCTGGAGGCGGTGACCGCCAGCGGGGAATGCCGGGCCATAGACCCGGACACCATTGCCAACCCCCACACCTGGCGCGCCGCCCTGCGCGCTGCCGGTGCAGCGGTGCGCGCCACCGACCTGGTGCTGGACCGCCAGGCCGAGAATGCCTTTTGCGCCGTGAGGCCGCCGGGCCACCATGCGACGCGCGACCAGAGCATGGGCTTTTGCTTCTTCAACAACGTGGCGATCGCTGCACGCCATGCCCTGGACGTGCGCGGCCTGGACCGCGTCGCGGTGGTGGACTTCGATGTGCACCACGGCAACGGTACCGAGGACATCCTCGCCGGCGACGAGCGTGTGCTGATGGTGGGCATCTTCCAGCATCCGCTGTACCCCTACAGCGGGGCGGTCCCCAAAGGCGAGAACATGGTCAACGTGCCCATCCCGGCCTACACGCGCGGCGGCGAGATCCGCGAGATGATCGAGGCCATGTGGATCCCGGCGCTGGAGCGCTTCCGGCCGCAGATGGTCTTTGTCTCCGCGGGCTTCGATGCCCACCGCGAAGATGACCTGGGCCAGCTGGGCCTGGTCGAGGCGGACTACGAGTGGATCACCCTGCGCATCAAGGACATCGCGGCCCGCCATGCGCAGGGGCGCATCGTCTCGGTGCTGGAGGGCGGCTACCACCTGGGGGCCCTGGCGCGCAGCGTGGGAACGCATCTTCGCGTGCTGACCGGCCTGTGAGGGTCCAGCCCCGGGACCTGCCGAGCCGGATCCCGGATGTCGGCTGATCCTTGTCGGGGCATGCGGTGGAGGCTCGTGCTTGAGGTGCTTGAGAATAGGGGGCGGCAGCGGGCCGCCCTTGTTGTTTTCAAAGAAAGTGCATGAGTACCCAGTCCCTTGATTTCGAGGAGGTGCAGCGCCTGCTGGCTTCCTTTGCCACCACCTCCGCCCTGATGGAGCTGGGCCTGATGCTGGCCTGCCTGGCGCTGTCCTGGCTCCTGGTGTCGCGCCTGCAGCGCTTCGTGCAGCAGAGGCCGGCCTCGGTGCTGTTCGGCAGTCATGTGGTCGACGGTGTGCTGTTCCCCGTACTGGCGCTGGCGGCGGCCTTTTTCGCGCGCCGGGCCTTGCCGATGCTGGGCATCAAGTCGGCGGTGTTCAAGCTCATCATCCCGGTGCTGGTGTCCCTGGTGCTGATCCGCCTGGCGGCGCGGGTGCTGAGGGCGGCCATGCCCGAATCGCGCTGGGTCGGCTTTCTGGAGCGCAGCGTGTCCTGGCTGGCCTGGGGCGGCTCCATCCTGTGGATCACCGGCATCCTGCCGGCGGTGATGGACGAGCTGGAGAACGTGTCCTGGAAGATGGGGTCGACGCAGGTGACGCTGCGCGCCCTGATCGAAGGCGGGCTGACGGCGGTCTTTGTGATGGTGCTGGCGCTGTGGCTGTCTGCAGTGGTCGAGGGGCGCCTGCTGCGCAACGCGACGACGGACCTGTCCCTGCGCAAGATCGCCGTCAACCTCACGCGGGCGGTGCTGCTCTTCATCGGCCTGCTGCTGGCGCTGAGCGCCGCCGGCATCGACCTCACGGCCCTGGGCGTGCTGGGCGGTGCGGTCGGCGTGGGCCTGGGCTTTGGCCTGCAGAAGCTGGCGGCCAATTACGTGTCGGGCTTCGTGATCCTGGCCGAGCGTTCGCTGCGCATCGGCGACATGGTCAAGGTCGACAACTTCGAGGGCCGCATCTCGGACATCAAGACCCGCTACACCGTCATCCGCGCGCTCAACGGCCGCGAGGCCATCGTGCCCAACGAGACCCTGATCACCACCCGGGTCGAGAACTCTTCGCTGGCCGATCCCAAGGTGCTGATCACCACGGCCGTGCAGGTCGACTACTCGGCGGATCTCGACGCCGTGATGCCAGCGCTGGTGGCCGCCGTGTCTGAGGTGCCGCGCGTGCTGAAGGACCCGGAACCGACGGTGCAGCTGAGCAATTTCGCGGCCGACGGGCTGGAGCTGACCCTGGTGTTCTGGATCGGCGACCCCGAGAACGGCCAGGGCGGCGTGCGCTCGGAGGTCAACCTCTGCATTCTGCGCACCCTGCGGCGGATGGGGGTGGAGATCCCCTATCCGCAGCGGGTGCTGCATCAGGCGTCGATGCCTGTTACTTCAGCATCTCCTCCAGCGCGGCTTTGAGGCCGGCGTCGGAGGCGCTCAGCGTGGCGGTGAAGAAGGGGCTGGCGCCCGTGGTATGCCGCAGCTCGTACTTGACGCCCTGGCTTTGCTGGCTGTAGCTGATGCTGGAGCTGTCGCTGGCCGTGATGACGCCGGTGCGGCTGTCGCCGGACACCGTCAGTGCCAGGGCAAAGCGCGGGGAGTCCAGGCGGAAGGCCAGCTTGTCGATCTGCACCTCGTGCGTCCGGGTGTCCGGCTTGCTGGTGACGATTTGCAGCTGGCTGTAGCTGTCGACGCGGCCATTGCGCTTGACGCTGGCCTGGCCGCTGGCATCCATGCTCAGGTCGGCGTTGCGGGCCAGCTTGAACTGCCCGTTCATGACTTGATTGCCGGCATGGGCCTGGCTGCTGTAGTCCACGTCGGTGAAGCCGAAGTCGCCACCCATCAGGTAGTAGACGCCATTGACCAGGTTGGCGCTGGCGCCGGTGGCGCTGATGCTGCCGCTCTGCACGGTATAGCCGGAGAAGCGGCAACCCTGGGCGGCGAAGGTGTAGGTGCCGCCCTGCTGGCTGACATTGACGCTGCCGCCGTTGGGGCAGGGGTAGCTGCCAGCACGACCCCCTGTGGCGATGACCGCGCTGTACAGGTAGGCGATCATGGTGTTGACGTCATTGACCCGCTCTGCGGCCAGGCTGGTCAGCGCCACGCCCTGGAGGTAATTGCCCTCGGTGATGGTGGGTGCGATGGACGTCGAGGCTGCAGGGCTGGGCGTGGCTGGGCTGGGCGTGGCTGGGCTGTTGGTGCCGGTATCGCTGCCGCCCCCACCCCCGCAGGCGGTCAAGGCCGACGCTAGAGCCAGCACGCTGGACAAGAGAACACGCTGCTTCATGAGTTGCATGGTTGTTTTGCTTTGACGAATGTTGAGGGCACCGCCCTGGCGGTGCGCCACTTCAGAAAAAATGGCGGCAAAGTGTAGGCGCTGCGCGTTGAGCGTTTCTTGACGGCGTCGTACCAAGGGCTTGCGAAGCGTCTGCATAGGGTTCGCAAAGGGCGATCAGCGCCCCGGTGGCGGCTGAAGCTCGTTCGCGCAATGAAAAAAGGCCTGACGGGGTCAGGCCTTGCGCGCAGGAGCGGGCCGGGGCTCGCGGGGCTCAGTCCCAATCACGCGTGCGCATCACCGAGGCCCAGCGGCCTTTCTCGATGGCATAGACGCTGATGGTGCCGAAGGCCTGCTCACCGGCGGCGTCGTAGCGCAGGCTGGCGGTCACGGGGCCGTGCAGGTCCAGCTCCTTCATGGCTGCCAGCACCTTGGACGGCGAGGCGCTGCCGGCGCGGATCATGGCCAGGGTGATGGAGTGGACGGCGTCGTAGGCATAGTGGGCGCCGTAGACGACTTCCTGCTTGGTGGCAGCGGCAAAGCGGGTCTCGAAGCTGCGACCGGCGCTGAACTCGTAGGGCTCGATCACCGGCGAGGTCGAGTAGACCGCGCGGATGGGCATGTCCATCTTGGGCAGCAGATTGGTCTTGATCGTGTCGCCGCCTAGCAGCACGGCATCGCGCAGACCGGCCTTGGCCATGCCCATGATCAGGGCCTGGACCTGGAAGTCGGCCAGGGTGGTGATCACGCCGTCGATCTTGGCCGCCGCCATCTTGGCGATCAGCTCGTCGAAGCTGGTGGTCTTGGCGTCCAGTGAGGCGGTCAGGGCGGCCTCCCTGTTCTTCTTCTTGAACAGGCTCTGCACACCGGCGATCAGGGACTTGCCGTAAGGCGTGCCGTCGTCGATCAGCGCGAAGCGCTCGGCCTTGAGGTTGGACAGCGCATAGCTGGCCATGGCCTTGGCCTGCAGGTCGTCGTTGGCGACCAGGCGCAGCGTGGTCGGGTGGCCCAGCTGCGTGTACTTGGGATTGGTCGAGATGGCCAACTGCGGGATGCCTGCGGCGGCGTACACCGGCGCGGCCTCGATGCTGACGCCGGAGTTGAGATGGCCGATCACGGCAATGACGCCGGCGTCCACCAGCTCTTGCGCGACCTTCTTGCCGGTGGCTGCATCGGACTTGTCATCGCGCGAAACCACCTCCAGCGTGATGGCCTGGTTCTTGACCGAGAAGTGGCTCTCGTTGAGCTCCTTCACGGCCAGCTGCACGCCGGCCAGCATGTCCTTGCCCAGGGCCGCGAGGGGGCCGCTCAGCGGTTGAGCCACACCGATCTTGACCGTGTCCGGCAGGCGCGAGCAGGCGCCCAGGAAGGGGGCGAGGCCGCCGGCGATGAGGAGGTTTCTGCGTTGAATCATGGGGGCCTTTCAGAAAGCTGCGCCATTCTAGAAAGCCTGGCGCGGACTGATGCCATGGCGGTGGCGCGGATGCGACTTCCTGTATCAATTGCTTGAGATTTCCCAGGCCGGCAGCCGGTGAATGCACGGGGAAAACGCGGTGATAACGCAGTGAAAAGGCCATCGCGGGGCGATGGCCTGGCTCTGCACGCGGGTCGTCGGGGTTTTCCCTGGTCCTGCTGGATCAGGCCACGGCAACCGGAATCTTGCCGATCTTGGCCTGCCATTCGGCCGGGCCCGTCTGGTGGGCGCTGGTGCCGCCGGCGTCGACCGCCACCGTCACCGGCATGTCGACCACGTCGAACTCGTAGATGGCTTCCATGCCCAGGTCTTCGAAGCCCACGACCTTGGCCGCCTTGATGGCCTTGGAGACCAGGTAGGCGGCGCCGCCCACGGCCATCAGGTAGGCGCTCTTGTTGTCGCGGATGGCTTCGATGGCGACGGGGCCGCGCTCGGCCTTGCCCACCATCGCGATCAGGCCGGTCTTCTCCAGCATCATGCGCGTGAAGTTGTCCATGCGGGTGGCGGTGGTGGGGCCGGCGGGGCCGACCACCTCGTCGCGCACCGGGTCGACCGGACCCACGTAGTAGATGACGCGGTTGCTGAAGTCCACCGGCAGCGCTTCACCCTTGGTCAGCATGTCCTGGATGCGCTTGTGGGCGGCGTCGCGGCCGGTCAGCATCTTGCCGTTGAGCAGCAGCGTCTGGCCGGGCTTCCAGCTGGCGACCTGCTCCTTGGTCAGCGTGTTGAGGTCGACGCGGGTGCTCTTGTTGTAGTCCGGCGCCCAGTGCACGTCGGGCCACAGGTCCAGGCTGGGCGGCTCGATGTAGCTGGGGCCCGAGCCGTCCAGCACGAAATGGGCGTGGCGGGTGGCCGCGCAGTTGGGGATCATCGCGATGGGCTTGGAGGCCGCGTGCGTGGGGTAGGTCTTGATCTTGACGTCCAGCACCGTGGTCAGGCCGCCCAGGCCCTGTGCGCCGATGCCCAGGGCGTTGACCTTCTCGTACAGCTCGATGCGCAGCTCCTCCAGCTTGTTCTGGGGGCCGCGCTGCAGCAGCTCGTACATGTCGATGTCGTCCATCAGGGCTTCCTTGGCCAGCAGCGCGGCCTTCTCGGCGGTGCCGCCGACGCCGATGCCCAGCATGCCCGGCGGGCACCAGCCGGCGCCCATGGTCGGCACGGTCTTGAGCACCCAGTCGACGATGTTGTCGGAGGGGTTGAGCATGTAGACCTTGCTCTTGTTCTCCGAGCCGCCGCCCTTGGCCGCGACGGTGACGTCCACGGTGTTGCCCGGCACCACCTCCATAAAGACCACGGCGGGCGTGTTGTCCCGCGTGTTCTTGCGTTCGAAGATGGGGTCGGACAGCACGGAAGCGCGCAGCTTGTTGTCCGGATGGTTGTAGGCGCGGCGCACGCCTTCGTCGACGGCCTCCTGGATGGAGCCGGGGAAGTCGGCCCAGCGCACGTCCATGCCGATCTTCAGGAAGACGTTGACGATGCCGGTGTCCTGGCAGATCGGGCGGCGGCCCTCGGCGCACATGCGCGAGTTGGTCAGGATCTGGGCAATCGCGTCCTTGGCCGCGGCGCTCTGCTCGCGCTCGTAGGCGCGGGCCAGGTGCTGGATGTAGTCGGCCGGGTGGTAGTAGCTGATGTACTGCAGGGCGGCGGCGACGCTGTCGACGAGGTCGGCGTAGCGGATGGTGGTCGTCATGGCTTTCGAAGCGGGGTCGTGAACCTGCAGGGATTATCCCGCAGGCCGCTGACGCGCCTTTGACGCCGCTCCAGGGCTGCAAGGCCTTGGGGCGACGCCTTCGCCTTCTTCAGGGCCGCCCCACCGCCGTCCATGCCGCGGCCACGGCACTCTGTTCCACGGAGCCGCTGCCGTACAGGTCGGCTGCGGCGCTGAGCGTGGCGGCGCGTGCGCCCGCGTAGTTGGTGCTGGAGGTCATGTAGACCGTCAGTGCCCGGTACCAGATCTTCTCGGCCTTGGCCCGGCCGATGCCCGTCACCGTGCCCATGCCGCTGGCGACCCGCGTTTCCCCCGCCTGGCAGGTCTTGCTGGGGCTGCCTGCCGTGGTGCCTTCGGCCAGCAGGTAGAAGAAGTGGTTGGCGACGCCGGAGGAGTAGTGCACGTCCAGGCTGCCCACGGTGGCATACCAGCAGTCCGACGAAGCGCCGTCCTTGCTGGGCTGGATCATGGTGCGCAGGGCGCTGCCGCCGCTCTTGTAGAGCTTTTCGCCGATCAGGTAGTCGCCCGGATCGTTGGCATTGGCGGCGTAGAACTCGACGGCGGTGCCGAAGATGTCGCTGGTGGCTTCGTTGAGGCCGCCGGACTCGCCGGAGTAGGTCAGGTTGGCTGTGCGGCTGGTGACGCCGTGGGTCATCTCATGGCCTGCCACGTCCAGAGAGTCGAAGGGGTTGAAGGTGCTGCCGTCGCCGTCGCCGTAGGTCATGCAGAAGCAGGCGTCGGACCAGAAGGCATTGTTGTACTTGCGGCCGTAGTGAACGCGGTTGTAGGCGCCCGCGCCGTCGTTGGCGATGCCGCTGCGACCGTGCACGTTCTTGAAGTAGTCCCAGGTGACGGCCGTGCCGTACTGGGCGTCCACGCCGACCGTCTGGCGGTTGGACAGCGTGCCGTCGCCCCAGCTGTTGTCGGCATCGTTGAAGAGCGCGCCCTTGCCGCCCTGCTTGTTGCCCATGTCCACGGTGTACTGGTTGCCGCGCGTCGGGTCCTTGAGCTCGTAGCCGGAGCCGGTCGAGTTGGTCGTCAGCGCCACCGTGCCGTTGAAGAAGCCGCTGCCGGTGCCGCTGGCAGCGCCCGTGTGGATGTCGTCCCAGCTGTCCAGGGCGGCGCCGCTGGTCGCGTCGACGATCACGTGCAGCTCGCGGGGCGTGCCATCGGCCGCCTCGCCCAGGAGGCGCACGTCGTAGGCCAGGGTGGGGGCGCGGTCGCGGGCATAGACCAGCAGGCTGGGGCGTCCGTCCAGCAGCATGCCCGGGTGGCGGGCCAGCACGGCATTCGCCGCATCGGCCGCCTGGATCCCGGCCTGCTGGGGCAGGTTGAGCGCGTGACTCAGGGTCCGGGAGATGCCCCGAAGATGGCCCTGGCGATCCGAGTGCACCACCAGGTCGCCGCCGACCACGGGCATGCCGCGGAAGCGGCGCTCGAAGCGCACATGGGCGCTGCCGTCGGCGTCCATGACCAGGTCCCGCAGGCCGTAGGCATGGCCGTCGCCGTGCATGGACAGGCCGGGGTAGGCCGCGATGTGGGCGCGCGCGCGCGCCTCGGCGTCTGCGTTGGCGTTGGCGGCGTTGGCGGCACTGACGCTCAGGCCGGCAACGAGGCTGGCAAGGGCCAGCGCGATGGCATGCAGGGGGAGGAACTTCATGGCGTAGGTCCCAATCTGAAGGCCGCGAGGGCTGGGGCGCATGGGCGCGTGGTGTCGCCCATGCGCAGGGGTACTGCAGTCCTCCTTTTACTGCGCGCGACGGCGCTTGGGGCGGTGCTGCCCCTGAAACATGGGGTCCGCGCAGGGCGCGGCCTGTCCCGGAAATCGGTGAGGCGGGCCGGAGAGCTGAGGCATCATTCGGGGTCTGGTTCAATGCCGGGCTGTTCCTGCCTTCAGCGGGGGCGGCACACGCCGGCTGGACCTGTCCGCAGCGATGGCTGCCCACCCCATGACCCAAGGAGGAGCCCGTGACGCCGGGACTGCGCCGTTTCTTTGCCAGCGAGTCCGCTGGCGGCATCGTGTTGGCCATCGCTGCGCTGCTGGCGCTGCTCGTGTCCAACTCGCCCTGGGCGCCCAGCTACCAGGCCTTCAATGCCCTGACCGGCGAGCTCCGCCTTGCCGGCGACTGGCTGGTGCTGAAGAAGCCGCTGCTGGTCTGGGTCAACGACCTCTGGATGGCGGTGTTCTTCTTCCTGGTCGGTCTGGAGATCAAGCGCGAGTTCCTGGTCGGCGAGCTCAAGACGCGCTCGCAGGCCGTGCTGCCCGCGGTGGCGGCGTTGGGAGGCATGGTGGTGCCGGCGCTGATCTACGCCGGCTTCAACATGAACCATCGCGAGGCGCTGAACGGCTGGGCCATCCCGGCCGCGACGGACATCGCCTTCGCCCTGGGCATCGTGATGCTGCTGGGCTCTCGGGTGCCGGCGTCGCTGAAGGTCTTCCTGACGGCGGTGGCCATCATCGACGACCTGGGGGCCATCGTCGTGATCGCGCTGTTTTACACGCACCAGCTGTCGCTGTTCATGCTGGCCGGCGCGGGCGTCGCGCTGTTGATGCTGTGGCTGCTGAACCAGTGGGGCGTCAAGCGTTCGGACGTCTATGTGCTCGTGGGCTTGCTGATGTGGGTCTTCGTGCTGAAGTCCGGCGTGCATGCCACGCTGGCGGGTGTGGCCACGGCCCTGTTCATCCCCATGGACGACGGCAAGGGCGGCTCGCCGGCCGAGCAGCTGGAGCATGCCTTGCACCCCTGGGTCGCTTTCCTGATCCTGCCCGTCTTCGCCTTTGCCAACGCGGGGGTGTCGCTGGCCGGCATCGGGTTGCAGGACCTGGTGCATCCCATCTCGCTGGGCATTGCCCTGGGCTTGTTGCTGGGGAAGGCGGCGGGGGTTTTCGGCAGCAGCTGGCTGCTGGTGCGCCTGGGCCTTGCCGAGCGGCCCAGCGGTGCGAGCTGGGCGCAGTTTTTCGGCGTCTGCGTGCTGTGCGGAATCGGCTTCACGATGAGCCTGTTCATCGGTGGCCTGGCCTTCGCGGGCCTGGACGCCAGCTATGAAACGCATGTGAAGCTGGGCGTGCTGGGCGGCAGCCTGCTCTCGGGTGCCGTGGGCGCCTGGGTCCTTACGCGGAGCAAGGCCCACTGACGCGAGCCGGGTCGCGCGGACGGGCCGGCAGTTTGCACCGGCCCGCGCTGGCCGCAGCCGCGGCGCTTCAGTGTTCGGCCGGCTTGTGCCCGTGGGCGGAAGTCAGCAGCTTGTCCGTGTAGGCGATGGCCATGGCCGAGCACAGGAAGGCGATGTGGATCAGCGTCTGCCACATCAAGGTCTTCTCGCTGTAGTTGTCGGCGTTGATGAAGGTCTTGAGCAGGTGGATGGACGAGATCCCGATGATGGCGGTGGCCAGCTTGACTTTCAGCACCGAGGCGTTCACGTGGCTGAGCCATTCGGGCTGGTCCGGGTGGCCTTCCAGGTTCATGCGCGAGACGAAGGTCTCATAGCCGCCCACGATCACCATGATCAGCAGGTTGGAGATCATCACCACGTCGATCAGGCCCAGCACCACCAGCATGATGATGGTTTCGTTGAGCTTGGTGATGGGTTCGTAGCCGATGATGGTGTCGCTCGCATCCTTGATGGCCACGGCCTTGTAGCCGATGCTCTTCACCAGCGTCACCAGGGCCTCCTGGTGGCCGAAGGCGGCCTCGATCAGGTGCACCAGCTCGGTCCAGAACTGGAAGACGTAGACCCCCTGCGCCAGGATCAATCCGAGATAGAGCGGCAGCTGCAGCCAGCGGCTGCCGAACATCAGGGCGGGCAGGGGGCCGAGCTTTCGATTCATTTGGGAACTCATTGGTAACTTCCAGGTGGGGTCGGCGGCGATTCTAGTGAGACGATCGCGGGCGCATTGTGAAGCATCAATGCGCGTTCCATGCCGGCCGTGCTGAGGGCCGGGGGCAGAATGCCCGAGAACACTTCTATAAGAGTCAGCGATTCGTCAGTGACGAAACGCACAGTTGGTGCAGCGCAAAATCAACGGGAATGCGCCCGCACCCGTCAAGGAGATCAAAGCCATGAGCAATACGCAGGAGACGACGCTGTACCACCCCAACGAGGCCAGTGCACGGGCCGCGCATGTGTCCGGCATGGCCGCTTACGAGGCCTTGTGCAAGGAAGCCGAGACCGACTACGCCGGCTACTGGGCCCGCCTGGCCCGTGAGCTGGTCAGCTGGAAGACGCCCTTCACCAAGACCCTGGACGACAGCCAGGCGCCTTTCTTCAAGTGGTTTGAGGATGGCACGCTGAACGTGTCCTACAACTGCCTGGACCGCAACATCGAGCGCGGCCTGGGTGACAAGACCGCCCTGATCTTCGAGGCCGACGATGGCAGCGTCACCCGCGTGAGCTACAGCGAGCTGCTGGCCCGGGTCTCGCAGCTGGCCAATGCGCTGAAGGCGCGCGGCGTGAAGAAGGGCGATCGCGTCGTCATCTACATGCCCATGTCGGTGGAAGGCGTGGCGGCCATGCAGGCCTGCGCCCGGATCGGCGCCACGCATTCGGTGGTGTTCGGCGGCTTCTCGGCCCAGTCCCTGCGCGATCGCATCCAGGACGCCGGCGCGGTGCTGCTGATCACGGCGGACGAGCAGGTGCGCGGCGGCAAGCAGTTGCCGCTGAAGTCCATCGTCGACGAGGCCCTGGCCGACAACAGCTGCCCCACGCTCAAGGACGTGATCGTCTACCAGCGCACCGGCGGCAGCATCGGCTGGGTGGCCGGCCGCGACCAGTGGCTGCACGAAGTGCTGGAAGGCCAGCCCACGCAGTGCGAGCCCGAGTGGGTGGGGGCGGAGCATCCGCTCTTCCTGCTCTACACCTCCGGCTCCACGGGCAAGCCCAAGGGCGTGCAGCACAGCAGCGGCGGCTATCTGCTGCATGCGGCCCTGACCACCAAGTGGACCTTCGACCTCAAGCCGGACGATGTCTTCTGGTGCACGGCCGATATCGGCTGGGTTACCGGCCACACCTACATCACCTACGGTCCGCTGGCCCTGGGCGGCACTGAGATCGTCTTCGAGGGCGTGCCTACCTTCCCGGATGCCGGCCGCTTCTGGCAGATGATCCAGAAGCACAAGGTCAGCATCTTCTACACGGCGCCGACCGCCATCCGTTCGCTGATCAAGGCCGCCGAGACCAACGAGGCCGTGCACCCGAAGCAGTACGACCTCAGCAGCCTGCGCCTGCTGGGTTCGGTGGGCGAGCCCATCAACCCGGCCGCCTGGGAGTGGTACCACCGGCATGTGGGCGGCGGTCGCTGCCCCATCGTGGACACCTTCTGGCAGACCGAGACCGGCGGCCACATGATCACGCCGCTGCCGGGTGTGACGCCGCTGGTGCCGGGCTCCTGCACCTTGCCCTTCCCGGGCATCCAGGCGGCCATCGTGGACGAGCTGGGCAATGACGTGCCCAACGGCCAGGGCGGCATCCTGGTGGTCAAGAAGCCCTGGCCCTCGATGATTCGCACCATCTGGGGCGATCCGGAGCGCTTCGTGAAGAGCTACTACCCGTCCGAGCTCAAGGGCTACTACCTGGCGGGCGACGGTGCCATCCGTGACGCCAAGACGGGCTACTTCACCATCACCGGCCGCATCGACGATGTGCTGAATGTCTCCGGTCACCGCATGGGCACGATGGAGATCGAATCGGCGCTGGTGAGCTGCACCGAGCTGGTGGCGGAAGCCGCCGTGGTGGGCCGCCCGGACGAGACGACCGGTGAGGCCATCTGCGCCTTCGTGGTGCTCAAGCGCCCGCGTCCTACGGGCGAGGAAGCCAAGAAGATCGCCAACGAGCTGCGCAACTGGGTGGCCAAGGAGATCGGCCCCATCGCCAAGCCCAAGGACATCCGCTTCGGCGACAACCTGCCCAAGACCCGCTCCGGCAAGATCATGCGCCGCCTGCTGCGCTCGGTCGCCAAGGGCGAAGCCGTCACGCAGGACACCAGCACGCTGGAGAACCCGGCCATCCTGGAGCAGCTGGCACAGACCAACTGATTGCTGCAGCTGCCGCGTTCCGAGGCCCGCGCTTGCGGGCTTTTTCATGTGCGGGTGGCGCTCGATGCCTGGTGCCTGGTGCCTGGTGCCTGATGCCAGGTGCCAGGTGTTGGGCAACTTGTTGGGAGCGTTGCTTCAGTTGGAGCGGCCCGGCCTCTGCCCCGCCCGCGGCCGGGCTTCATGTGGGGCGACCGGCCCTGCGGACCGGCTCCCCTGCGGTGCTCGCGGCCCGGAGCGGGCGCGTAACTCGCTCCATTCGCTGCGCTCATTGCGCTCAAACAGACGCGCCCAGTCAGAGCACAAAGCGCGCTCACGCGCGCAGCTCCGAACCCCTGCCCTCCTCGGCACCCCACAAGGCGCCCAGCCGCGGGCGGGGCTGAGGCCGGGCGAGGCAGTGAGCGCTGCGTCGAGCACCGACGCCAGCGCCGGAAGAGAGAAGGCCCGCTGTGCAGCAGCCGGGCCTCCACGCACAGCACCAAAGATGCAAAGCGCTCACCCGAAAAAAGAAAAGGCCCGCTGCACAGCAGCCGGGCCTTTTCGCACCCCACGCGGCTCGCTGATCCGGCTCTGCGGGTCAGCCGAGCCGGCCCCCCTGGGGGGCGCGCGAAGCGCGTAGGGGGGGAATCACTTCACCGTCAGAACCCACTTGGCCAGCGTCTCGGCCTCAGCGGGCGTCACGGCATTGGCGGGCATGGGCACCGGGCCCCAGACGCCCGAACCGCCCTTGATGATCTTTTCGGACAGCTTCTTCACGGCGTCCTTGTCCTTGGCGTACTTGGCGGCCACCTCCTTGTAGCCCGGCCCCACCACCTTCTTGTCCAGGGCATGGCAGGTCATGCAGTTCTTCTTCTGCGCCAGTTCCTGGTTGGCAAAGGCAGGGGCGACGAAGACGGTAGCCAGGGCAGCGATGGCGATCAGCTTGGACTTCATGGGTTCCTCTCGAAACAAGCGTCAGGGATTGGGGGCATGGCCCTGGCTTCAAACTGCTCTACAGTGAGGCCAGAACCGGCGCGGCCCATTCTACGAGGCGCCGTCACCCACGGCAGGGGCGTGCTTCTTGCGTGGGGTCAAGAACAAGGAAAGGAATCCGTCCATGTGGTTTGTGGCTTTGGGTGTGCTGCTGATCTTGCTGAAGGTCGGCGAGGTCGGCTTCGTGGCCGGCTGGAGCTGGATCGCCGTGCTGAGTCCCTTTGCCCTGGCCGTGGTCTGGTGGGTGTGGGCGGACGGCAGCGGCTATACGCAGCGCAGGGCCATGGACCGGCTGGAAGCGCGTCAGCGCAAGCGCCGCCAGCGTGCCATGGAGGCTCTGGGGCGGGACAAGCCCGGCCAGCGGCATTGAGACGGCATTGAGACCAGGGGCCACCCCAAAGCTGGCGCCGGCGGCCCTGAGTGACCGATGACAACAGCAAGGCCCTGCCGGGATCGACTGCCCGGCAGGGCCTTGTTTTCGGGATTGGGGACTGGCCGTCGATTCAGTCGAACTTGTCCAGCACCGCGCCCGCGCTGGCGCTGGCTGCATTGCGGGCGAACTTGGCCAGCACGCCACGGGTGTAGCGTGGCGCCGGCTGCGTCCAGGTGGCGCGGCGGCGCGCCAGCTCTTCGTCGCTGACATGCACTTGCAGCAGCAGCTGGTGGGCGTCGATGGTGATGCTGTCCCCCTCCTGCACCAGGGCGATGGTGCCGCCCTCATACGCTTCCGGTGCCACATGGCCGACCACCATGCCCCAGGTGCCGCCAGAGAAGCGGCCGTCGGTGATCAGGCCCACACTTTCGCCCAGGCCCTGGCCGATCAGGGCGCCGGTGGGGGCCAGCATCTCCGGCATGCCAGGCCCGCCCTTGGGGCCCAGGTAGCGCAGCACCATCACGTCGCCAGCCTTGATCTGCCCGGCCATGATGGCGGCCAGCGCGGACTGCTCGTCGTCGAAGACGCGCGCCGGTCCGGTGATCACGGGGTTCTTGAGCCCGGTGATCTTGGCCACCGCGCCCTCGGGTGAGAGATTGCCCTTGAGAATGGCCAGATGCCCTTCGGCATAAAGAGGGTTGCTGACGGGGCGGATCACGTCCTGCTCAGGCGAAAGGTCCGGCACGTCCGCCAGGTTCTCGGCAACGGTCTTGCCGGTGATGGTCATGGCGTCGCCATGGATCATGCCGTGCTTGAGCAGCTCCTTCATCACGGCGGGAATGCCGCCGGCGCGGTGCAGGTCGATGGCCAGGTACTGGCCGCTGGGCTTGAGGTTGCACAGCACCGGCACTTTCTTGCGCATGCGCTCGAAGTCGTCGATGGTCCAGTCCACCTCGGCGGCGTGGGCGATGGCCAGGTAGTGCAGCACGGCGTTGGTGGAACCGCCGGTGGCCAAGATCACCGCCACGGCGTTCTCGATGGCCTTCTTGGTGACGATGTCGCGCGGCTTCAGGTCCATCTTGACGGCCTCGACCAGCACGGACGCCGCCTTCTTGACGTTCTCCACGACCTCGTCCTCGACGTTGGCCATGGTGGAGGAGTAGGGCAGGCTCATGCCCAGCGCCTCAAAGGACGAGCTCATGGTGTTGGCCGTGTACATGCCGCCGCAGGAGCCGCTGCCGGGAATGGCGCGCTTCTCGATCTCGCAGAAGTCGCGCTCGTCCATCTTGCCGGCCGAGAACTGTCCCACGGCCTCGAAGACGCTGACGATGTTGAGATCCTGCCCCTTGTACTTGCCCGGCAGGATGGTGCCGCCGTAGATGTAGAGCGAGGGCACGTTGGCGCGCAGCATGCCCATCATGCCGCCGGGCATGTTCTTGTCGCAGCCGCCGATGACGATCACGCCGTCCATCCACTGGCCGCCCACGCAGGTTTCGACGCAGTCGGAGATGACCTCGCGCGAAACCAGGCTGTACTTCATGCCCTCCGTGCCCATGGCCATGCCGTCGCTGATGGTGGGCGTGCCGAAAATCTGCGGATTGGCGCCGGCCGCCCTCAGGCCTTCGACCGCGGCGTCGGCCAGACGCTGCAGGCCGCTGTTGCAGGGCGTGATGGTGGAATGCCCGTTGGCCACGCCGATCATGGGCTTGCCGAAGTCCTCTTCCTTGTAGCCCAGGCCGTAGTACATGGAACGGTTGGGCGCGCGGGCGACGCCTTCGGTGATGTTCTTGGAGCGGCGGTTGTAGCTCATGGGGTGGTCTCCGTTCATGGGGTGGCCGCGCGGGGAGGGCGGCCGAGGCTGACGCCAGTATGGGCATGGACGGATATGGTGTCCAATATATATAAACCCACCGATTGATTTGCTGGATGTATCAATGATCGAGCTCCGCACCTGGCGCCAGTTCTGCGTGCTGGCCCGCGAACTGCATTACGGCCGCGCCGCGCAGCGCCTGCACATGACCCAGCCGCCGCTGAGTCTGGCCATGCAGAAGCTGGAGCAGACCTTGGGCACGACCCTGTTCGAGCGCAGTCGGCGCAGCGTGCGTCTCAGCGCTGCGGGCGCCGCCTTGCTGCCGCAGGCCGAGGCCTTGCTGGCCCAGGCCGACGCACTGCCGGCGCTGGCACGCTCGGCGGCAGCGGGCATCAGCGGGCGGCTGCGCCTGGGCTTTGTTTCCACCGTTGGCTATGGCGAGATGCCGCAGTGGCTGCGCCAGTTCCGCGAACGCTTTCCCGAGGTGGCCCTGCAGCTGCGCGAGGCCACGCTGGACGTGCAACTGCAGGCCTTCGAGCGCGACGAGCTGGATGCCGGTTTCGTGATCCACGCGCCCGGCGCGGCCCCTGCCGGTTTCGAGACCCTGCGTCTGTCGGAGGAGCCCATGGTGCTGGCCCATGCCGAAGGCGCGGCGGCCTGCGCGTCCAAGGCCTTGCTGGATGCGCCGCTGATCATCTTTCCCCGCGAGATCGCGCCCTCGCTGCACGATGCGGTGCTGGGCTTTTACGCCGCGCAGGGCCGGCGCGTGCAGATCGCCCAGGAAGCCATCCAGATGCAGACCATCGTCAACCTCGTGTCCTCGGGCATGGGCGTGGCCTGGGTGCCGCGTTCGGTGATGGCGCTGCAACGCGCCGGTGTCAGCTACCGGGCCTTGCGTCTGCCGGGCCTGCCGCGCTGCGAGACCCGGCTGATCTGGCGGATGCCTGCCGCGCCCGTGGTGGCCGGGTTCGTGGCGCACGTGAGGCAGGCTCTGAGGGGAAACACCGACTGACGCTGGGCAAAAATAGCCAGAAGTCATGCGACGCCAGGCCACAGAATGCGCGCCAGGGCGCACAGCGCCCAGCCGTCTGGCGCAGCCGCGTGTGCGCTCGCCAGCGCCGTCAACGCAGCGCGAATGCACCCGTTGTACGCCGACACACCTACCCTGAGGAGATGCCCCATGCCCCGCAACGCCCCGCGTCCGCTGCTCCCAGTGATCCTGCTGGCTGCCCTGTTGAGTGCCGGTCTGGCGCATGCCGCCGTCTTCAAGGATCCCGCGCTGCAGCAGGCTCTGGACGCTGACCGCGACGACGACTTGCAGGCCCAGGCCCGCGCACGGCTGAAGGCCGACCCGCATGACGCCCAGGGGCTGGCCGCCTCGGCCCTGCTGAGCCTGCAGGACGCCGATGCCGCCAAGCTGGAGGCCCAGGCCAAGCTCCTGCAGCAATGCGTGGAGCGCCAGCCGCGCGAGCCGGCCTGCCATTACGCGCTGGGCCAGGTGCTGGGCGCGCAGGCCATGAGCGGCGGCATGATGAAAGCCATGACGCTGACCGGGCGCATCAAGGAGTCCTTCCAGAAGGCGCTGGAGCTGGACCCCCAGTCCTTCGAGGCGCGCGAAGCCCTGCAGCAGTTCTATCTGATGGCTCCCGGCATTGCCGGCGGCTCCGCCAGCAAGGCCCGCGCCCTGGCCGACGAGGTGCGCGACAGCCAGCCCGAGCTGGCCCACCTGCTGCGGGCTCGCGTGCTGCAGAACGACGGCGACATGGCGGGGGCCGAGCGTGAGCTGAGGGCCTTCAAGCCAGGCAAGGAACTCGGGCTCAACCGGGCCTGGGTGCAGCAGTGGGCGGGCCTGGGCCTCAGCTACCTGCAGGACAAGCAACTGGGCAAGGCGCGCGCCTGGTTCGAGCAGCTGACCAAGGAACAGCCGCAGGCCGCCCTGGGGCCTTTCGGCCTGGCCCGCGTGGCTGCGGCCGAGCAGCGCTGGGACGAGTCCGCGCGCTGCTTCGATCAGGCGCGCGGCCTGGAGGGCGCCAAGGACCTGCCCATCGACTACCGCCTGGGGCTGATGCTGCAGGCCAAGGGCGACAAGGCGCAAGCCAAGGCTGCGCTCGAGCGCTACCTGGCCGGCAAGCTGCCGAGCAAGCGGTTCGCCGAGGACGCCCGGAAGCGTTTGGCCGAGCTGGGGTGATGGGCGGGCCGCCGGCACGAGCGCGGCTCAGGCCTTAGCATCACGGCCATGCTGCGCTTTGCCCGTACCCTGTCCTTGCCTCGCGCCCCCGCCTGGAGCGGGCTGCTGCTCGTGTCGTGCCTGTTCCTGCCGGCTGCCGGCCAGTCTGCCGTGCTGAGCGATCCCTCGCTGCAGGCGCTGTTTGCAGCCGGGCAGGCCCTCGAGCTGGAGCGCGCGGCGCAGGCCCGGCTGGCCGCGGACGCCAATGACCTGCAAGGGCAGCTAGCCCAGGCGCTGGCGGACCTGGAATGGGGCCGGCCGGAGGCCTTGGAGCCGGCACAGCGGCAGATGCGCGCCTGCGTCGAGCGCCAGCCGGATTCGGCCGCCTGCCACTATGTGCTGGGCTCGCTGCTGAGCGTGCAGGCCGTGCGCGGCGGCGCGCTCAAGGCCTTGAGCCTCAGCCCGCAGATCCGCCGGCATCTGCAGCGCGCCTTCGAGCTGGATCCGCGCAGCTACGAGATCCGCAGCGCCCTCGCGCAGTACTACTTGGCCGTGCCCCTCGTCGCGGGTGGCAGCCGCAGCCAGGCCCGTCAGCTTGAGCAGGACTGGCGCAAAGTCAATCCGGAGCAGGCGCGCATGCTGCGCATCTTCGTCGCCCTGGCTGACGAGGGCTGGACCGACGCCGAGCGCGAGCTCAAGGCGCTGCGCATCGGGGCGGATCCCCGTCTGGCCTTCGATGCCCGCGTGGCGTATGGGCAATTGGGGCGCCAGTTGGTCAAGGAACACCAATGGGACCGCGCCCGCAGGCTTTATGACCAACTGATGCGCGACCAGCCGCAGCAGGCGACCGGCCCCTACCTGATGGCGCGCCTGGCCCAGGACCAGGGCCGCTTCGAGGAGGCCATCGACTGGCTGCAGCGGGCCCGCAAGCTGGATGGCGCCGAGCTGCTGCCCCTGGACCAGCGCCTGGGTAATGCCTACGAAGGCTTGGGTGACAAGGCCCAGGCCCGCGCCGCCTACGAGCGCTACCTGGCCGGCAGTCATCTGCACCCGCGCAACGAGCAGGAGGTCCGCCGCTCGCTGGCGGCCTTGCGGCCCGCTCCGGGCTGAGCCGCGTCATGCCGACAGGGCAGCCGCCTGCGCGCCCGCTTGTGGCGGCGTGCGGGCCACTATGATGCGCGCCTGATCAATCCAGGACCTTCGAGGACCACGCCATGTGGGTGCATCCCCAGTTCGATCCCATTGCCTTTCGGCTCGGCCCCCTGGCTGTGCACTGGTACGGCCTGGCCTATCTGGCCGGCTTTGCCGTCTTCATGCTGCTGGCGCGCTGGCGCATCCGACAGCCGGGGCTGGTCACGCAGCCCTGGACGCCGTTGCACCTGGACGACCTGCTCTTTTACGGTGTGCTGGGCGTGGTGCTGGGCGGGCGCCTGGGCTTCGTGTTCTTCTACAAGCCGGACTACTACCTGGCCAACCCCCTCGAGATCTTCAAGGTCTGGACGGGCGGCATGGCCTTCCATGGCGGCCTGCTGGGTGTGGCCCTGGCCTTGGCCGTCTTCGCCTGGCGGCGCGGCTGGCGCTTCTTCGAGGTGACCGATCTGGTGGCGCCTTGCGTGGGGATCAGCTTCGGCCTGGTGCGCCTGGCCAACTTCGTCAACGGCGAGCTCTGGGGCCGTCCGGCCGTCCCCGGCCTGCCCTGGGCCATGGTGTTTCCGCAGGCGCCGACCGCCGAACCCCGTCATCCCTCGCAGCTCTACCAGGCCTTTGGTGAAGGTGTGGTGCTGTTCGTTCTGCTGTGGCTGTATGCCCGCAAGCCGCGCCTGACCGGTCAGATCTCCGGCGCCTTCCTGTTCCTGTACGGCCTGCAGCGCTTCGTAATCGAGTTTTTCCGCGAGCCGGATGTCTACCTGGGCTTGCAGGCCCTGGGCCTGAGTCGGGGACAATGGCTGTGCGTGCCGATGATCCTGGCCGGCCTGGCGATCTGGGCCTGGGCCGGCCGGCGCAGCAGCAAGACCTGACCCTCCCATGCGACAAATCTTCTTCGACACCGAAACCACCGGCCTGCGCGCCGAGGCCGGCGACCGCATCATCGAGATCGGCTGCGTGGAGATGGTGAACCGTCAGCTGACGGGCAACAACCTGCACCTCTACCTGAACCCCGAGCGCGACATCGACGAGGAAGCGGTGCGCGTGCACGGCCTGACGGTCGAGTTCCTCGCCGACAAGCCCAAGTTCGCCGAGGTGGTAGACCAGATCGTCGACTTCCTCAGCGGCGCCGAGCTGGTCATCCACAACGCGGCCTTCGACATCGGCTTCATGAACGCCGAGCTCAAGCGCCTGGGCCGGCCCCTGGTGACGGACTTCGTCGGCGGCGTGCGGGACACCCTGCTGATGGCCCGGGACATGTTCCCCGGCAAGGCCAACTCCCTGGACGCGTTGTGCAAGCGCCTGGAGGTGGACAACTCCAACCGGACCTTCCACGGCGCCTTGCTGGACTCGGAGCTGCTGGCCGAGGTCTACATCCGCCTGACCCGCGGCCAGGATGCCCTGCTGATGGACGACAGTAGCAGCGGCGGCCACGAGGCCGGCGACGCGCGGGTGGCGGCGACCGATTTCAGCCGCTACGTCCTGCCGGTGCTTGCGCCCACCGAGGAAGAACTGGCGGCGCATGAGAAGGTGCTTGCCGAGCTGGACAAGGCCAGCGGGGGCAAGCGCGTCTGGAAGATGGCGCCGGCCGACCCAGTGGCTGCGCCGGCGTCCTGATCGGCTCCAGCAAGTTTTTCGACAAATACATGTGCAAGCCGAAAAACTCGTGGCATAATCGTGGGCTTCCCGGTTAACGAACTTTGTTGAAGCGAGCGGTGAGCCTTCCGGGGCGGCATCGAGGCAACAACAGGGTTTGACTGGCAGCGACGCCAGCAGACAGATTGATCGGGCGGTTAGCTCAGCGGTAGAGCACTGCCTTCACACGGCAGGGGTCGCAGGTTCGAACCCTGCACCGCCCACCAGAACAAGCGGTCGAGTCTTGGTACTCCGTTCGCAACAGCTCCGGCGATCGCATCGGAGCGCTCTGGAAGATCTGTCCCACGTCGCCGCAGTCGCATGCATACCGGGCGGTTAGCTCAGCGGTAGAGCACTGCCTTCACACGGCAGGGGTCGCAGGTTCGAACCCTGCACCGCCCACCAAGATCACCCCGCAAGTCGCAAGGCTTGCGGGGTTTTTGTTTGGCGGCTCACTGGCTCTGCCTGTCTGCTGCCTGGCCAGGCAGGCGCCGGGCTCTGGCATGCTGTCGGCTTCTGGAGTAAGGAGGGCGCGATGGCGGGTCTGGTCTCTGCGGTGGGGCAGGCGCAGGACGCCTGCCGTCCTCCTGCAGTCTGGTGGCGGTGGCGGTTCGATGGCCATGATCTGGGGTGGCTTGCCCCCGCGCACCAGCGCCTGCTGGCGGACTGGGGCCTGGGCGAATCCATGCCGGATGCGCAGGTCCGGACCTGGGCCTGCCTCAGCGGGACGAGCGACCCCGCCGCACGCACGGCCTGGCTGGCCGACTTGGCCGACCGTCTGCGCGACGCGGGCTGGGTGAGCGGCTGGCGCGATGAGCGCTACTGCTGCCGCCTATCGCTGCCTCAGACGCGGCCTCAGACGCGGCCTCAGACGCTTCATCAGACGCTTCATCAGACGCTGCCATCGTCTGTCGACGGCCCAGCCGATGGTCCGCCGTTCTTCGAGCTCGAACGCGCCGCCTACCGCTTCTTCGGCCTCAGCAGCCAGGCGGTGCACGTCAATGGCGTGGATGCTTCCGGCGCGCTGTGGTGCGGGCGCCGCGCCCTGCACAAGGCCACCGATCCGGGTCGCCTCGACAACCTCGCCGCCGGCGGGCTGGCGTCCGGCGAGGAGCTGTTCGTCTGCGCCCGGCGCGAGCTGTGGGAAGAAGCCGGCGTGCCCGCTGCGCTGTGCGGCTCCTTGCGCCTGATGGGCCGCCTGCGCGGCTGCCGCGTCGAGCCCCAGGGCTGGCACGACGAATGGCTGCATGTGTTCGAGCTGCCCTTGCCGGCCGGCTTTGTGCCCAGCAACCAGGACGGCGAGGTCAGCGCCTTCGAATGCCTGGACCCGCATGCGCTTGCGCAGCGTATCGCGGACGGCGACTTCAGCCCGGACGCGGCGCTGGTGTGCGCATGGTGGCTGCGTCAGGCGGACCGGGGCTGAGCCGTCGCGCGCCTGCTCACACCAGCAAGAAGCACAGCCGCCCCGTCCCGGCCTCCTTGCCCAGCAGGGGCAGGGTGAGGCTCAGGTCCGTGCGGGCCGTGGGTTGCTGCAGCAGCTGCAGCAGCTTGTCGAAGGGCTGCGGTGCCAGGCGGACGCTGCCCAGCTGGACCTCGCTGCCGGCGCCGGGCTTCTGGAGCACGGCCGCCATGCTGCGCAGGTAGCGGCCGGCTTCCTCCACCATGCGGGGGCTGGGCTGGCGCGCCTGGATGGCCTTGACGATGTCCTGCTTGCCCAGGGCCAAGGCCAGGCCGCCGATCATCGCGACGGCGGCGGCGTCCAGCAGGCCCACGCCGTAGGCCGTCTTGCGGCCGGTGCAGCCGTACAGCCCGACCAGCAGCGGGTAGTGCTCGAAATCATGCCGGGCTTCGGACTTCAGCAGGTCGAAGCTGCGCGTGCAGAGCAGGGCATGCAGTTGCTGCTGGGCCAGTCCCAGGGATTGCAGCGCGCCCGGCAGCACCGCCGCGGCCGGGGCGATGGCCCTGGGCTGGGCGGCCTGCTCGCGCAGCGCGGACTGGCCGTAGAGCGAGTCATGCACCACGCGGCGCAGCGTGGCCTCGTCGAAAGGCTTGTGCACCACGAAGGCAGCGCCGTTGCTGCGGGCCTGGTTGAGGCACTGGGCATTGGTCTCTGTGGTCACGAAGCCCACGGGCACATGACCCTGGCCGATCTGGCGCAGGGTCTGCAGCATCTCGATGCCGGAGACGCCTGGCATGTGCCAGTCCGAGACCACGAGGTCCGGCTTGAACTCCTGCATGCGCTGCAGCGCCTCGGCGCCGTCGCTGGCGGTCTGGATCTGCAGAGGCCCCATCTCTCCGTGCTGCAGCACGCGGCGGATGATGGCCTGGATGGCGCGGCTGTCGTCAACGATCAGCACGCGGCGGGATTCCTCACTCGTGATCTTTTCATTCATCTTCTTGCAAGCTCCTCCGATGGGGCACGCGCATCAGGGCCGATCCCATGAAGGCTGGGACGACCGACGGCTCCCTGGCGCCAGGGGCGGGCTCAGGTCCCGCTCTGCAGGCCAGGCTGCCCGTCACCCCTGCGCCCATGGCTCTTGATGGCCGGGTCAGCGGGGTGCCCTCGAGGGCGGCCTGGGGACTGTGGACAGTCCGGCTGGCTGCGGCAGTGGTCCTCCTCATGGCTTGTCAAGATCACAAGAGGCGCTGCCGTGCCCGAAGTGTCTTGCAGGCGACAAGCGGTTTGCGAGAGGAAAAACACCCGGCGGCGTCAGCATTTGCCGCTGCGCGTGAAATAGTCGGCGCCGTCCGCTGGCGGGAGCCGCCTGAGACCCAAGGCAGAATGCCCGCATGGAGACCGTACAAGCCCTTGTGATCGGCGCCGGCGTTGTAGGCCTGGCCGTGGCGCGCGCCCTGGCTCGGCAGGGGCAGGAGACCCTGGTGCTGGAGCAGGATGGCGCCATCGGCCAGGGCATCAGCTCGCGCAATTCCGAGGTGATCCATGCCGGGCTGTACTACCCGTCGGGTTCACTCAAGGCGCGCTGTTGCGTGCAGGGCAAGCCGCTGCTCTATGGCTTCTGCGAATCACGGCAGGTGCCGCACCGCCGCTGCGGCAAGCTGCTGGTGGCCACTGCGCCGGCCCAGCGTGCGGCCCTGCAGGCACTGGCAGCCCAGGCGAGCGCCAATGGGGTCGACGATCTGCAATGGCTGGAAGGGGCCGAGGCGCGGGCGCTGGAGCCTGCGCTGCAGGCGGATGCCGCGCTGCTGTCGCCCTCCACCGGCATTGTGGACAGCCACGCCCTGATGCAGGCCCTGGAGGCCGACCTGGAGGCCGCCGGGGGCCAGGTCTTGCTGCGCAGCCGGGTGCTGGACTGGCACACGGCGCCGGACGGGCTGCACCTGCTGCGGGTGCAGTCGGCGGATGGGGAGGTCTCGGAGCTGGGCTGCCGCATGCTGGTCAACGCGGCCGGCCTGTGGGCCACCCGTCTGGCGGAGGCCAGCACTGGCCTGCCGTCGGGCCTGGTAACGGCATTCTGCAAGGGCAGCTACTTCAGCTTGCAGGGGCGAGCGCCTTTTTCACGGCTGATCTATCCCATGCCGCAGGGCGACGGCCTGGGCGTGCACCTGACCCTGGACCTGGGCGGTCAGGCCCGCTTCGGCCCTGACGTGCAGTGGCTGCCTGAAGACCTGATGCCCGAGGCGCTGGACTACGCGGTCGACCCGCAGCGCCTGCAGGGCTTTGCCGAGGACATCCGCCGCTACTGGCCAGGCCTGCCCGACGGTGTGCTGCAACAGGCCTACAGCGGCGTGCGCCCCAAGCTGCACCGCCCCGGCACGGCTGCTCGGGACTTCCACATACAAGGGCCTGCCCAGCATGGCCGGGCGGGCCTCGTGCATCTGCTGGGCATCGAATCTCCCGGCCTGACCAGCTGCCTGGCACTGGCCGAGCAAGTCCTGCAACACCTGGCGCTCGAACCAGCAACCCAGCCGCTCTAACGAACGTAGAAACAGAAAAGGCCGAGCGAGGCGGCGGTATCCCCCGGGCCGAGCGCCGGGCCGCCCCAAGCCGGCCCTCATGGCAAAGCGGGCGGCTCAACGCCGCCCGCTTTGACGTCCCCTCGGGGGACCGCCCAGAC